>NC_014537.1:0-1200000 GCF_000148385.1 Vulcanisaeta distributa DSM 14429
AATGAGTATTATGGTGAATAAGGTATTAATTACCGTTAAGTCATCCTTTGAATACGGCATAAGGCAGGACATTAGGGATTACCTATTCTTCTTTGACAAGGACGTGAATGTTAAGGCCACGGAATTCAGAGGCGTCTTAATCGTGGAGACCGGTAAGGATCCTAAGTACGTGGCTAGTCTTCTCGTTAATGCGCCAATACCTGAAAGCGTACTTACCTCGATAGTTCCGATTATTTACGAGGGAAGTTATAGTACGGTTAATGATTTGATAAGCGCTGTTCGTAAATACGTGAGCGGTGATTGCAGGGTTTACGTTGTTAGGTGTAGATTACGTGGATCTTTAATAAGCAATAGCGATTGTGAGAATGCATTAATTAATTTATTGAGGAGTCTTGGCTTTCACGCAATATATAGGGGCGACTCTGACTGCGTGGTTATTATTGAGGGTTTAGTTAATTGGTTCGGCATTTACGTAGGACCTAGGTCGTTTGTGAGGGTTTAGTGAAAGTTTCAGTTAACCCTAGGTCAATTCTTATATAGTAACCAAAAACTATTTTTTACCTCTCTACTAAAGAAATAGTAAATGCCAAGGATCTTCAAGAACGAAGCCGCGTTAACGCCGGAATACATACCGAGCAAGCTACCACATAGGGAAGAACAACTGAAGCAGCTTGAGACATACTTTAGTGGCTTCCTCGAGAGTCCAGGCTCTATGTACCCAAAGGTCGTGCTTATTGGTAGGCCTGGCAGTGGTAAGACCGTGACGAGTAGGAAGTTTGGGAATTACGTGGTGAGGTCAAGTGAGAGGGTTAGGTACGTTCACGTGTCCTGCTTCCTCAATAGAACACTAAGTTCGGTGCTAAAGGATATTGGCGTTCAATTAAACATTGCAATACCAAAGAGGGGATTCTCAACAGAGGAATTACTTAAGATGCTTCTGGACATGGTTAGGGATAAGGACATATACGCGATAGTCGCCCTTGATGATGTGTTTCACCTGGTCAATAATAGTGGTCCTCACGCATTAGGTACTTTGATAAGGCTCGGTGAGGAGTACGTAAGCAGGGGCGATAAGTATAGGTTTGGTCTAATCCTGATTAGCCAGGACCTAACCTTTAGGGATCAGCTCGATAGGAGTTCACAGAGTGCACTTGGTAATGCAGTGATTAAGTTTGAGCCGTACACAAAGGATCAGATATTCGAGATACTTCTTGCGAGGGCTCAGGAGGCCTTAGTCGATGGTGCATATGATGAGGAGATACTCGAGATGATAGCCGACGTGGCCGGCGTTGATGAGAAATCAATGGATGAGCATAGGGGTGATGCTAGGTATGCCATTGACATACTGTGGAGAGCTTCAAAACTCGCCGAGATGAAGGGTGTTGATAGGATTTTACCTGAGCATGTCAGGGAGGCTATAAAGAATACGCTCAGGGGTATTAGGAGTGATGAACTTAGAATGTTACCATTGCATGAGAAGATATTCTTATTGGCCATTGTTAGGAGTTTAATGAAGAACCCGAACTCGCCATACATACCCTTTGGGACTGCCGAGGATGAGTACCAAATGCTCTGTGAGCAGTATGGCCAGGAGCCCAGGAAACACACGCAGTTGTGGGAGTACCTTAGGGATTTGAATACGAAGGGCTTTGTTGAGACTAGGACGTCTAGTAAGGGTATGAGGGGTAGGACAACGTTAATATCAATACCATCTGAGCCACTTGAAACGTTAAAGGAGGAGTTAGAGAAGATTATCAAGGGTGAATTGGGTACGTGAGTATCGACTTCATAGAAGACCTATTCTCATCAAGGATTAGGGTTAGGGTGCTTAGGGCTTTGATTAAGTATAAGGAGGTGAACATAACGAAGCTTTCCAGGGAGTTGGGCGTTAATTATAAGGTGATTGAGTACCACGTGGAAGCGCTTAAGAGGCTTGGCATTGCTGAGGAGAAGAGGTTCGGTAGGATTAGGATAATAAGGCTTAGTGAGGGTGATCCACGTGTCTTAGCAATTGAGCGATTCTTTTCTGAGCTTGAGCATGCATTCATGAATCAGTCTGATTCGCGAAGTCAAGGATCCTCTTAGCCAACTTGTAATGCACATAATCCACTAATTGGCCCTCGAGACTTATTGCGCCACGACCCTCCCTAACCGCCTTCTCATAGGCCTCAACGACCCTCCTAGCCCAATTAATCTCCTCCTCGCTTGGTGAAAATACCTCGTTGGCCACGGGTATTTGGCTTGGGTGAATAACCTGCTTACCGATGAACCCCATGGACTTAGCCTCAACACACTCTTTCCTAAAGCCTTCAATATCCTTGATATCAAAGAATACCTTATCAATTGGGTCAACTCCATAAGCCCTCGCCGCTGAAACAACCAAGGTCTTAAGAACCTGGCTCTGTTCGTAGGTCTTCACAACGCCACCAACTGAAAGCGCAAAGTCAGCTGCGCCGTAGGATACCGCGGTGACGCCCTCACTTCTAATAACATCCTCAACCCTAAGTAATCCCCTAGCCGTCTCTATCAACGGCTCTATCTCCCTACCCGTGGCCTTATAGACAAAGCTTAGGTCAAACTCAGCCTTTGGGATAACAATGCACTTAACGACGTCGATCTTATACACGGTGTCTATGTCGGCGTAAAAGAAGGGTGTCTTTGGGTCATTAACCCTGACACATAACTCCTTACCCTTCCAATCAAGTTGTGGGAGTAATTCCCTTATTAACTTACGTGCAGACTCCTTACCATCAATTGGCACAGCATCCTCAAGATCAATGATCACAGAGTCGGGCTTCAACTCGAGGGCTGCCTTCCTAATCATGTGCTCATTATTACCGGGAACAAATAATTGGGACCTCCTCAGAACCACAGAGAAGACATTACCTAATTATTATTAATTTTTACTTCATTAAAATACCAACACAGCCCTGCCTAAAACCCGTTGATTAACTAAGTCGTTATATGCCTGATTAACATCCTTAAAGTTATAGACTTTATAGACGGGCTTAACGACACCTCTATGAAGGAGGTCAACGGCTTCAAGAACCTCCCTCCTCGTGTATGCGGCCGAGCCAACTATCCTATGCTCCCTCATCACCGTAAGCGCAGGTCTAATCAACCTAATCTCCTCACCCTCAGTATTACCTATCAAGACTAGCGTACCCTCACGCTTCAACACCCTAAGACTTTCATTTATTGTTGCAGCACCTACTATTTCCAGGACAACATCGACATCCCTAACCTTCCTTGAGAACTCCCTATCCGTAATAACCTCATCCGAATACTTAGCCACAAAATCAGCCTTGGCAGGTGACGTTATTGATATTACGTATGCGCCAAGGCTCTTTAAATACTGTATTGTATGTATGCCAACACCGCCTCCAGCCCCAGTAACGAGAACCCTAGTACCTGGCCCAATATTACCTAGTTTACTCGCATGTATTGCCGTGGCCAGCGGGCATACGGCTGCGGCATACTTAACATAGTCATTATCCGGTAATTCAAACACGTTACTCCTTGGCGCTATCACGACCTCCGCATAACCGCCTGGTCTCCCCTCACCGAAGAATTGAAGATTTAAGCATAGATTCTCCTTACCAGCCCTGCAGTATGGACATGTACCATCAGTAATAGCTCCAAATACGCCAACAGCCCTTCCATCAACCTCGCCGAATATTTCATGCCCAAGGATTAATGGAGGTTTTAAATTCCTGAAGCCACCCCTCCAAATGACCAGGTCACGGCCACAAATACCCTCCGCCTTTACCCTTACCACAATGTCGTTGGGTCCAGGTTCTCCAATATCATACTCCTCAATACTAAAGGGCTTATTGAACTCCCTCAACACGGCCGCCAATACTCGCATTAATTGTTGAATGATAAAAATCAATTATTAAACTAACTAATACATATTTTATTTAGGTTTGTTGCTGCCATGCCTAATCAACTCTTTTCCGTCAAAGTAATGCTTATTTCCCTTGTTCCTGCTTATTACCAAGTGGATGCGTGTATTGTATTACCGACAATAAATGAGGCTGATAATCTGAGGATACTATTACCCATGCTGAGAAATTACCTGGCTGATTATGACTGGTTTATTGTGGTTGTTGATGATGGCAGTACTGACGGTACTCAGGATGTCGTTATGGAGTTCGCCAGGGTAACGAATAGGGCTGAATTAATTGAGAGGGGTGCTAAGCTTGGTCTGGGTAGTGCCATTAAGACTGGCATGAGGGCCTGCCTCGATAAGGGCGCCAACTCCATAGTTGTCATGGATGCCGATCTGCAGCACCCACCTGACGTGGTTCCCAACCTTGTTAAGGCTGTGCTTGTGAATGGCGTGGATTTAGCAATAGCCAGTAGGTACGTTAAGGGCGGCGGTATCGTTGGTTGGTCATTTAAGAGACTCGCCATTAGTAAGGGGGCTACGTACATGGCAAGGTTACTAATGCCCTGGACACGCAGCATTAAGGACCCAATTAGTGGCTTCTTCGCTGTGAATGCGGGTAAGTTAAGGGGCGTGATTGACATGCTTAGCGATTCATCAGGTTATAAACTAATCCTAGAGCTATTGACGCTATTTCATGTTAAGTATGGTAATTCGCTTAGGGTTGTCGAGGTACCGTACATCTTTAGGAATAGGGCCTATGGCGTGAGCAAGTTAGGTACTCATGAATTAATTAACTACGCATTACTGGTGCTTAAGCTCAGTAATTACTCTGTGCCTAAGTACCTAGTATCATTACTCATTGGCTCCATCATTGGTTATTTCCTCTTTAATTTATCGTCAAGTTTAAATCCGATAGCTGGCAACTTAATATCCATAGAGTTGTCCCTAATAACTGTCATCACTATTTACCAATTGTTAATGGGTATGAAACCACAACTACAATATTATATAAAGTATCATTTGATTAAGTACGTTGCCGTAGCCGTGAAGTTACTTCTATACATGGCCTCAACACCAGTAGTTATCGCGCTCATAATCTCGGGTGTAATACAGTTGTTAATGACTCTTGGGATAATAACGGTAAATCCCACGGCAGTGCATGTACTGTGAGTCACGGAATGCCTTTTTAACTTAATTACCTCACTTACTTCATGAATGAGGGTACTCCTAACAACGGTGCCTGGAATTGAGGATGCGGTGATCAGCGAGGTTAAGGAATTGTTCAAGGATAGGGTTGTTACGGCTGAGGTGTTTGGTTCATCCAATGTGACAGGTAAGGTGCTGATAGACATTAATAATGTGACTATTAACGAGTTAAAGGCGTTAGGTACTGTAGAGCATGTAGTAATGGTTCTAGATATAAAGAATGTTGGTAGGGACATGGGTAGTTTAAGGGATTGTATTTGGAAGCTAAGGCTTGACGAATTACTCAATTATTATACCGTAAATACTACAATTGGTATAATGGCCGATAGGTCTGGGGATCATGAGTTCAAGAGCCCAGATGCGGCGGCATTACTTGGTGAGAGGATTTCCGAGTTTCTAATGTCCATGGGCCTTAAGTCGCTCTTCAACCTTGATAATGCTGACCTCACATTGAGACTCATTATTGACCAGGATAAGTGCGTATTGGGCCTATCAATAACCCGTAAACCCCTTAGAAATAGACCGTATAGGAAGTTCAATCATCCAGCCTCTATAAACCCCATATTGGCCAACGCCATGTTCAGGATATTAAGTCCAGCCCCATCATCGAGGATTTGCGACGTCACCTGCGGTAGTGGCACCATAGTAATCGAAGGCGCCTTAATGAGGAGGGACGTGATTTTTCTATGCGCAGACATTGATTATGGCTATGTGAATGGTGCATTGGCAAACGCCAGGGAGGCCAATGTGGATTATTTAATTGATTTTGTGGTCATGGATTCAACAAGGCCTGCCATTAGGGATAACGCGTGTTCATACGCTATTTTCAATCCTCCATTTGGAATTCGCATAGAACCACTTAAGGGGATAGCCGACTTTTATGGTTCATTATTTAGAGCGCTTAGGAATGTCCTCAGGGACGGCTCGAGTATGGTCTTTATCACGGTTAGGAAGTCTCTCGCCAAGAAATTACTTGTCAAGTATGGATTTAGGATAGTGAGTGAGAGGGTTGTTGAGCAGGGTGGGATTTGGAGTTCGATTTTTAAGGTTGTTAAGGAATAAGGAATAGATTTTGATTTTTAAGGAATATTCTACTGCGCCTTTGGTATGAATGATCTCTGGTCTTCATTTGGGAATAACCTATCAAGGATCTTCTTAGGCACCTTATACACCCTGAGGGCTATCTCCCTAATCAACTTATCGTGCGGGACACACTTTGTCAGGTTAAGCCTTAGGCAGTGCGTATACTTCATTATCTTCTTCTCCTCAATCTTCTTAATGCTACCCAGTGCAATGTCCTCCGCAACCCTAAAGGCCACGTAGAACCTCACGTACCTCATAAACCTACTCGCCAGGTCTGGGTATGCCGTGCTCAATGCCCTGTAAGTACCCACGAAGTCCTCCTCAGGGAAAAACCTCATTATTGTACCAGTGAACACATACCTCAACAACCTAAACCCCCTCTCCTCAGTCCTAGGTCCTAAAACCTCGTTATCAACCATCTTTCTAAACTGCTCGGTGTCGTTATTATCATTGAGTTGGAAGTTCTTACTCTTGAGGAAGCTGTATATTTCATCGCACGCTACCTCAACATTGAAAATATTCCTGAAGGCATTGGTTAATTCCCCATCCAATAGGCCAAGGCCGTACTTACCAATTATGTATATCGTGGCTATCTCCTTATCGTAAATCCTAACCTTACTCAAGCCCCTAAACGGCTCAATACCCTTCTGCTTATAGACAATGTACACCAACTCCTCAAGCTGGTTTCTTGTGCTTACCTCATTCCTCATTATCTTACTCCATATCTCCGTCGCAGCCTCAATACGGCCCTTATACAACTGCCTAGCATCTAAGCCACTACTCATATTAGCAATTCACCTACTCTAACTCACCGAAAAACTAGCGCCTTATAATCCTTGTGCTTCAGGGCCTATGACTGAGCAACAACCTTAGCCTGGGCCTGCTTTGGATAGATAACTATTCTCATTGGAAGCGGTAACTTGGACGCAGCTCTCTTAAGGGCCTCCTTAGCGTGAGCCAGGTTTTTGCCCTCAATCTCAAGGTGCATTATGATAGTACCGGGCCTAAGGATCCTTGCGGCCCTACCTGACGGAACACCAAAGGCCAGCCTCATACCTTGCTGCAGACGGTCAGCACCTGCCATAGCCAGCATCTTATTCTCCCTAATCACATGGAATGGGTAGACATTTATCTTCAGGTAGAAGTTGGGGTCGCCAACGTACTTAGACAGGTACTTATACGCCATCTGCCTGGCGGCTTCAAGGGCATTGGCCCTTATTTGACCGGTCTCCTCAGCCACAAGCTCAGCCACATAGTCAAACCTAGCCCTCTCCCTGGGCTTCGTATTGCCAAGCTCAAACCTAGGTATTTGAACATATGGAGCACCGGCTATGTACTCAGTCCTCGTGTAAGGCCTCTTCAACCTCCTATAGCAGCGTCCAGGCCTAAGCGGCATAGTGACGTCGAGTTACTGGGAAGGTATGGGTATTTAAACACTACGCCCATTAAATCCTATTAATCCTCAACGAACCAACATACCTCTTAATCCACAGGACCAGCTCCTCATACGTCCTCTCGCCATCCCTCGTAAGCCTGACAAGGCCATCACCGTCAATCATCACCAAGCCCCTACTAACCATCCACTCAAGATACCTCTCAAACTTATCATAAGATAAACCACAGGCAGTTGCCAACCTAGTTCTCCTCATAGTCCCATTATTGACCAGGGCCTCAATGATTCGAGCCAACACGTACAGGTCAGGCCTGAATTCCCTTGAGCTCATGGTAGAGCCACCTAAGCTCAATAATTAACCCACCTAGGGACCATAATTTTTTAACATCATTAGTGATGCTATCCCACTCAAGCGCCAGTGTGATCGCTATATCTAGGATCACGGTCATGGCTATTACGTACCAGTTCAACTGGGTATAACCCAGGAAACTAAGCAATAATAGGGTTAATCCAAAGATTAGTATGGCAAGGAGTATTGATAAGGCCAGTAACTTAACTATAATCAATAGGGCATAACCAGCCCTAGCCCTATTAATCTTATACTCAATACCGTCAAAATCCAGCGTTGATAAAACCTCTAGAATTCCAGAAATACCTGACTGAAGCTTCCCAACCCAGTAATCATACGTACTCACCCCTCTCATTAACTTATCAATACGTGTATATACGTAGTATGGTATCGCAATTAATAATATACTTATGATAATTACACCCCAGCTTTGTAGTTGTGGTGCCATTGAGCGTGCAGTCAGCACGTATATGATAATATACGCAATATACCCACCCAACACCATAGCCACTATGCCCAACACGGTAATGAGTAACTTTGGCAATTCATCCATGGCCTTATTAATGCCCTCAATATGATTTAATACGTCCTTAAGGGCCATGAGCTTAGTCCTTGCATCCTCAATGCTCATACCACGATCACCAACTTACTCACTATAACCATGATCGTTACACTTTCATCTTCATCATTGGCGGTGGTCACCAGTAGGTCTGTACCTAACATGGCACATTGTGATACGTGCCTTATTTGCATTAGTATTATAGGTACTACTTGGCGTAATAGTCTCAGGCTGGTTACGTTTTCGTAAATTACGATGGGGTTAACCATACTATTTAGTGAGAAGGGTATCGTTATCGACGCATTGGGTGAGACAAGCCCAAGTGCTCCGGAGCATGTTGGAAATGAGTAGTAACTGCTTGGTGTGAATAGATACGTTAACTTAACCTTACTAAGCGGCCCTAATGTCATGGTTGTTCCATTGCTTAAGTAAATTAGTAGTGTTTCGTTTGATGGGTTCTCTATGATGATTATTACCTTGGCATACGCATTGTGGGTGACCAGCGTTAATAGCAATAGGCCTGTGGTTGAGTTTATGGTGAAGAACCTGACTGTGTTCACATCGATCATGTTACGCCAATTAATTAGTAGGAAGGCTATCTCGGCAAGCACAATAATGAGTAGTAATACAATGAGTACTCTCCCTATTGCCTTAGGCACTCTCATTAATAGTCGTGCCATTTATTGACTAATAAATCGAACTCCCCAGGAGGGAGTGGGCATTACTTAGCGCCTTTTTGGCTCTGTATCTTAACTATAGCCTCAGCAATATCCCCATTGGTTTCCTTTAGTGCCCTAATGGCTTCCTCCCTCGTACATCCCGTCTCCTCCATGACGAGTTTAATATCGTCCTCACTAGGTTCATACTGCTTAGTAGTCTCTGCTGCAAGTGTTTGCGTGGCTTGTTTCTGTGGTTGTTGTATTATTAATGATGGCCTTGGTTGTGGTAATGTTGATTGAGGTTTCACAACCTTCACATCCGAGTCACTGGCCTGTACCTGGTATATTGATAATCCCTGAATTCTCATCCTAGCCACCACGGGTTTATTAATCTCTATTGTAGATCCATCGCCTAGGTAAATAATCACCTTCGTTACGTTACTCACCTCCTCCAGGTTAAGGTCCTGAATGCCAAACCGCTTGAGCAGTCTCCTAACCTCCCTTGGATTTATACCCACGGTATCTTAATGTAAATTTGTGTATTTAAACAATTTTTGTGCTGTGGAATATTATCCGCAGTATGGCCCTAGCATTTGTGCTATTGTTGGTGATGAACATCCATAACCAAGCACGTGAGTTGGGAAGTACTGAATCACGTAATACACATAGCCGCTATTAATCATAGTCTCCAGTGACCTGCCATACATTACCTGGAACAATGCGCAATACGGACATACCGGGTCTAGGAACTCGATGACCGTTATGTTTGCACTTGGATTGCCAATTCTTAATCCAGAGGATATTATCTGATCTATGAACGATACCTGGGTTGAGTTCGCCCTAAAGCCATAGCCAAGTTCCTGCCCCTGATACGTGAATACGGTTATGTTGCCCCTTACTGCATCGTTAATTGCGTTGAAGACGTAGGGTGAGGCGCCGGCGAGAACATACGTTACATTATTCGTCCTATCAAAAACGATGAACAATGGTGTGCCAAGTAGATTACCTGGTATGTTAAGTGTGTATGCCACGGTGTTTATATTACTTAATGCGCCTAATACGGTATTGACTAAGCCCTGGTCACTTTCATTTATTGCACATTTTGCATAATTGCTTTCTATGTATTGGTACTGGGCTATTGGGTATAGTAATAGGTATGTCACGTTGTTTGTCTCCTCATAATCATAGATGTAGTTATACGCTATCGTGTATATACTATTCACGGCATTCAACGTCGCATTCTCACCATAATTACTATAAATGCATTCAATGCTCAGCCAATTCTCGACACCTCTTTCAAACGCGGTTGTGGCTAGTGATAGCTGTGAGGATGCTGAGTTTTGGGATGAAGAGCTTGATGAGCCCTGGCTTGATGGTGTTTTTTGTGTTGGTGTTGTCTTAAAGGCGAGGAAGTATATTAGTACTGCCGCGAGTGCCACCGCAAGTACTATCACAGCTACTAGGAGCATCCTATTTATGTTTGTACTACTCGACATAATCCTTAATCCATGATTGAATTAGGTTAAAAACCTTACTAACATTTCCGTGGGCTCACTAAGAAAGGCATTAATAATTCAATAAAGCCTTAATTATAATGGCTATTCGACTGCGGGTTAAGCTATCCTCAATAATGGGGAAGACCACGGTAGCCAAGGCATTGGTCACCACGGGCTATGAGACCCAGGAGCCTGAGGTGTTGATACCGAGGGGTGTTGCCGAGGACCTAAACCTACTGCCCAAGTTACCCAGTGGTTCCGAGGTTAAGAATTACGTACTTGCCGATGGGACGGTGACTAGGTTAATACTAATACCTAACGCGGTCCAGGTCTGGGTTCTTGAAAATGATAGGGAGGTTGGCGGCATTACGGCTCATGCCGTGATTAGCGAGCGCGCTGATGAGGTATTACTAAGTGACAAGTTGGTTAGTAAGTTGGGCATTGTCCTACTTGATATTGGTGAGGGCATTTGGTGTTTTAAGGATGAGATTGGGAAGACAGTTAGGAGGAGCTTATAGAGCTTAGGAACGATTTAACCGTGCTCACAAGCGTGTCCACCGGCGGCCTGCCCTGGGCGAATCCCTGGCCGTAGGTTGTTGATCCACCACCCTTACCATTAACACTTGCGTTAAGTCTCGCCATTAATTCCTTAATGCTCACGCGCTTGGCTGTTTCTGGGCTTAGGTAAACCATGTACTCAGTGCCGTTACTGACCCTATTAATTATCAATAGCACAGTGTTAGGCCTAGCGCCTAGGTACTCCTTGGCGAACTCCTGTATGTAGTTTCTATCCTCATTCTCATACTCCATGTATGTGAAGCCGACGCCGTTTATGGCTGTTTCCCTACCCATGGCCTCCGCGATATCGCCCTTAATGGCCTTCCTAGTCAATGCCTTAATCCTACCCTCCATCTTACTCACATCACTGAGTAGCTCCTTAACGCCCTTAACCACGTCCTCCCTACCCTTACCAATTAATTCAGATACCTCATTAATAGAGTCCTCAAGGGACTCCGTATAATTAAGTGCGTGCCTACCTGTGGTGAATATGAACCTAACAACACCCTCCTGAATCTTCTCAACCTTGACAATCTTAATCATACCAATCTCACCAGTACTACCTACATGCATGCCTCCACAAGCCTCCACGTCATATGGGTTATCGTCGGGACCCACCTGGACAATCCTCAGCTTAGCCCCTGGAACGGCGCCTCCCTGGTATATGTAAACACCAAACTTTGACTCAGCATCAGTCCTGCCCAACCATCTAATGATCACTGGGTAATTAGCAACAACCATTTGGTTTGCCAACTCCTCAATCTTCCTAATCTCATCCCTACTGGGTAGCTTGTAATGCGTCACATCAAGCCTGCTGAAGGGCACATTCTTCTCCGCACCTGCCTGCCAAACATGCCTACCAAGGACACGCCTAATGCTCTGAAGTAATATGTGGGTTGCTGTGTGCATCCTCATTAGGTCAAGTCTACGGGTTGCATCAACAATCCCCTCCACGGTCTCACCCTCCATTGGCGGTTCACCCTCAATAACATGGACAATCACCGGACCAACCCTCTGGACATCAATAACCCTTGCCTCGCCCCTACTATGCCTAATAACGCCGTGGTCAGCCACCTGCCCACCACCCTCTGGGTAGAATGCCGTTTGGTCGAGAACCACGTACTTACCCCTAATGACCCTTAACACCTTTGCATTGAACTGGAACAACCTCATATTCTCATAGAATAATTCCCTAGTCTGCGGTAAGTCCTGAACCTCCACCGGGTTCACATCAACCTTGGGCTTCTCCTCACCAACCTGTCTCTGGTACCTGGCCGCAAGCCTTGAGTAGAAGTCGTCAGGCACGACAACGCTCAGCCCAAGCCTTGATGAGGCGACTTCACGCACAACCTCGGGCGGTAGTCCCTGTGAGTCGTAGAGCATAATTAGGTCATCAACCGTGAGTTCCCTCTTACCAGTCCTTCTTTCCCTATCCCTAATGACCCTATCAATTATGCCCGGCGCCTGCCTAAGTAATTCCTTGAACTTCCTCTCCTCGAGGTCAACTAACTCAAGTATTGTCTGTCTCTCCTCATAAACCTCTGGGTAATCATCCCTTAAGAACTCAAGTTCCATGTCCATGACCTCGGTGAGCGGCATTTCAATACCGGCAACATACATGCTCCTAAGCATCCTCCTAAGCAGGAGCCTACCCAGGTAACCAACGCCTGAATTACTCGGTATCACGCCATCAGCCATCATCCAGGAGAGGGTCCTACCATGATCACTAAGTATGTATAGGGTCTCCTGCGCCTTCAGTATGTTCCTAACCTCATTAACGTCCATGCCGACCTTACTCGATATGTACTCATAGGCCTTCTCAATACTCGTAACCTCAGGATCAAGTTGACCGAAATAGGTCGCCATATGCATTAACATCTCATTGCTTGGTTTAGGAAGTCCCAACTTACTCCTTAATTTTTCTATGAATGGGCCAAAGACCGCGTCGTAGACGGTGGGTTTACCGGTGAGTAGCCAGTAGATTCTCTCGAGCCCGTAGCCCGTGTCCACTATCTTCATGGGCATTTCCACGTACTTACCATTGACGGTCCTATAATGCATGAAGACGAGCGTGGCTATTTCCAAACCACTCACGAGCACCTCAAGGCACTCACCGGCATTGCCGCCGCCCTCCCAAATATTCTCCTTATATGTAATTTCATGATCCTTAAGGCCGAGCTCCTTTGTGAAGAATTCATGGGCGTATTCAACGGTCTCGTCAATCCAGTAAATGTACTTATCGGGGTAATTGAAGGCGTGGTGAGCCATCATTTCAAAGCCCGTTAAGTGCCTACCGCTGCGGCCGACCTTATCAATATCCGTAAACCTAATACTCGGTTGTGAAAGGGTCAGTGGGTTTGCAGGTGGCGGTACAATGCCCTCGGTGACCCATGGCTGGAAGTCATATATTGATGCGCCGACTAGGTAAACGTCAGTCCTCCAACGCGCAACCACTGGGTACCTCTTTATTCTAACGTGACCGTGCCTCTCGAAGAAGTTTAGGAACCTCTCCCTAACATCTCTAATGGACTCAGGCCTGAACTTACCAGGTGGGTTTCCTATGAATAGGTATGGCGTGCATGGTTGATCACCACAGGACTCCTGGTCCTTGTTTAACGTCCAGAAGTAATGCTTGCAATATGGGCATTGTTTCCTATAAAACCTCATCCTATCGAACAACCTAGTCCTCAATTCCTCCATAACTTAACGATAAATAAAAATGGGATTCTTTTTATATTTTGTTCCTGTCACAACCAAAATTCACTATTTACGCTTTGTCTCAAGATCGCGGAAGTACTTATACAAACCATCAACAGCCATACCAAACAGGTGGTAATGAGCCTTCATATTCCTAAGCCTATCATAAACTCTCCTAAGGTCCTGGTCCCTTTCCACAAGCATCCCTTCAAGGTCGTTTACGCTCAATCCCTCCCTAACGGCCTCCTCAGCCGCTTTACCCCATACATCTAATTGCCTCAGATGCCTATTCAGCAATTCAGTGGCGTTAGGAACGAGTAAATGATGCGTATAGGCTATGTACTTAGGATTCCTGGCAATTAGCTTTTTGACGCTATCAACATACATATCAAACCTAAGAGGTTCCATAGTCGTTGGTATTATGTAATCAAGGTCCCTAACGTAGATACCCGCGGCATCCCCAACGATGAGTATGTCCCATGGCTCGACAATGAAGGATTGATGATGACTCGCATGGCCTGGCGTGTGTATTACCTCCACTGTAACGTCTCCTATGGTCACCCTATCGCCATCCTTTGTCTCACGGGCATTCTTGCTCGGTACCTCGAGTGGCCTGCCGTATAGTTCGCCGAGCCAGCCCATTGCCTCCCTAGCGGGTACCCAAATAATGTCCGGGTTAGGTAGAACCTTCGAACCCCTTGGGTGGACATAAACCTCAATATTTGGGTTGAGTCCAGTCAATGCGCCAGTACCTCCGTAGTGGTCTATATGAACATGGGTTATGAATGCATGAGTAACATTACTTGGCAACCTCCTTAAGGCGTTCCTTAGATCGTTACTGGATACTGCAGGTCCTCCCTCAAACACTATTATGCCCTTGCCCGTGTTTATTGCGTATACTGAGACCAGATTACTAAATCCACCTGGCTCTAGGTCTATTTGATATACATTGTTCATTACCTCAATTACCCGCACCATGTTTAAGTACGGTATTTACCAATTAATAAGCTATGCGATAATTATATTATATAAATTCATCATCAGAATCAGAAGATATTACTGTGTAAAAAAGTATTTATTACTGATATTTTTACGAACCAAATAGGCTGGAGAATCCAGCCGCAACCTCCTCCTCACTCGGGCCCTCCTTCTTCTCCTCCCCGGCCTCCTCCTTCTTTTCCTCAGCCTTCTTCTCCTCCGCCTTAGCCTCCTCAGTCTTCACCTGCTGTGGCTGCTGGGCAACCTGAAGCCCAAGTTCAGGGGCCTTTGGAGCTATTACCGCGGCCAACGCATTAGCCTCAGCCACCGCCTTAGCCAGTATGTATTGGGCCGTCTCCGGCGTTACGTACCTCGCATTAACGGCCAGGTTCAAGGCCTCCATGTGGGCCTTGGCTATGGATACCCTGAGAACCTCAGGTGTTGGGTACGCCGTGTTAACGGCTAGGTTAAATGCATACCTAACCGCATCCTCAATCATTGACCTATACGTGCCAACATCCAACTTTAGATTGTCAACGGTTATTACGTACTTACCCTTTAGTATTGCCGCCTTTATCTTCAGTGTCTCGAATATGGGCTTTATATTCAACTTCTTAAGAATTTCAGCAGCATCCTCATTAATCTTATCGCCCTTCTTAACTACCACCGTATCCTTAACAATCCATATCTTACCATCCTGGACCTTAATTGGTATCTTCAACTTACCAAACTTACTCATTATTGGTCCTGGGCTCATGTTCGTATTGCCGGCGGGCGCCACTAAATCGAATGGCGCTATATCGCCGGGCATCGCCTCCCTCCTGACGCCGGTCCCCCAAATCCACTTGGCAAGTTCGAATGGGTTCTCGTTCGAGAATATGAGGAGGTTCTCCCCTGTGAATAGCTTCTCAATGTCCTCACTGACGTTGCCCATTAACTGCCTAAGTGCTATTAACACGAGGGTGTTCTTAGCCTTAATTACCCTGGCACCCCTCCTCCTAAGCCAGAATCTATACTCCTGAAGGACCCTATTCGAGGTCTCGTGAATATCTATAACAAATACATTCTCATACTTACTGAATAGTTCCTTCAATTCATTAACAATCCTAACCTTCTTCTCTGGATAGGGCTTCGTCCTAACGTACGTACGCTTAAACACTGGTTGTGAAGCCATACCAGCAAGAAACCGTTCAAATGATGCACTTAATTAATTTTTCTTCCGGTGGGAGGGCCCATGTTTTCATATTTTCATAAACAATGTATTGCCCAAGTACGAAATTAATAGGTGGAATGCTGGTGTTTTACTTAGATGTTAATGGTGAGAAGGTTATTGGTGGGCCCATGGTGAGTTTCACACTTACGTCCCCCAGTTGCTCAGGCCTAACCCTCTTGAGTATTTCATCGAGTACGGTAGCTATATTCTCAGCAACTTGCTTTGGGTCCATATCCTCCGTGCCGACCTTACACATTACCTGTGGTTGGTCCTTAACCCTAACCCTAACGCTCCTCTTTAGCCTATCAATCACAGCCTTAATATCCGCGTTCGGCTGGATAACCTCAGGCATTTTGTTCCTGGGACCCAGTATTTGACCCATAACCCTACCAATGAGCACCATTAGGTCTGGCGTGGCCACGAAGTAATCAAATGAATTAGCCAGTCTCCTGATTTCCTTTTTATTACCGGCGAGTTTCTCGATATCTTCCCTGGTGAGTATTGCATCTGCCTTAGCCTCCTTAGCGGCAAGCACCATCGCGCCGGTGGCCATTACACAGACCTTCGGTTCCTTACCCTGTAATGGGTGTGGCAATGCAATGGTTATGTTGAATCTATTGGCTTGGTTCTTGACGTCGAAATCCTTAAACCTAACTATTAACTCATACGTCTGCTTAAACCTCCTTTTCTTCGCCTTTGCCTTTGCCTCGGTAACGGCCTTGATTATTGCGTCAAGGTTCAAGCTCATAATCACGCACTGTGAAGAAACCCCTTATTAAAGCATTTTTCCCATAGCGGTGTTTTAAGTTATTTTAACTTATAACCTGCCCTCCTGCCTCAGTAGCTCCTCATACTTAGATATCACATTATTGTAGGAGCCCGCGTCTATCTCCTTAAGTACCTGCTTCGGATCCTTGCCGCCAATGGTTACGCCAATACTCCTACACGCACTCACCACCTGCTTAAGGGCATTCTTGAAGTTCCTACTCCTTAATTCCTCCCACTTTATGTAGGCTATCTCAGCAAGCTTCTCAATGCTTATGTCACCAATTAACTCCTTAACTGCCTGGTGGCTACCCGTGTCCTTACCAATGGCCTTCATTATTAAGTCAGCTATTGGAGGTAGTTCAGGCTTTATGTCGAAGCTCTTTGTATCCTCATCGATCTCTATCTCGACAAATACGTTATTAATACCGTAATTGGTCAGGATCTTCGTCTTCTTATTAATCTCCTCAGTGACCTTATTCACATCAACTCCATACTGACTTAATTGCTGGACCGCAGGTCCGCCTGCCTTGCCTGGCGCGACCGCTATTTTAACTACTCTCTTCGCCATATCGTGGGACTCGCCTAATGTAGGTATTTAACGTTTTTGCTATTATTGCTTACTTTCAATCTTCCTAACACCCCTAATATTCACGATAATGGGCATCGTACTTGACGAATCAAGCAACTCCAGGTAGACCTGCCCCCTCTGTCTGTCGATATCCACGACCTTACCCCTATAACCCTTAAATGGCTCAACAATTATCTCGACGACATCACCAACATTAATCTCCACGGGCTTAGCCAAACTACTCACTATTTCATCAACGCTCATGACACCCCTAACCATGCCCCTGTAATGCTTAATGCCCGTTGCTAAGTCCTGGATTTCATACGGCAGCGAGCCCTCAACAAACACAAACCCCTTAAGCGCTGGTAATACCACTATGGCGGTAACCTTAACCTTATCAAGACCCTTATGCTCAGTCCTCGCCTTAAGCATAAAGGCCACGTTGTATTCCTGATTGCCCACAGCCCTAAGAGCGTACACTCTACAACTCATTGCCTGCTCAGTACTACTCATCACCTTCCCCTAACCTAATGAGTTAATAAAACTTGCCCAACAATGAATTGCCTCGGCCTTATCTACGGCCAATACCCCTCGTGCTTAGTATAACGAGTATAAGCATGATGGTTAGTATTATGACTATTGTAAGTACGACGATTAAGTTAAGTGGGTATGGCAAACTAAAGTTAGCGCTACTCGTTAGGTACTGCTGCGCCACGCTGAATAGGAATGAGTAGACGCCGAGTATCGCTACTATTAATGAGCCCAGCTTAAGGATTATCATATAATTGCTCTTAGTCGGCTTCTTGGCCACCTTGAATATCCATGCAAGGGTACTTAACCAATTCATTATCCTCTTACCCAAGTCCTCACTGCTCATTGCATGTGCTATGGCTAATCAGTGATTATAAAATTTTCTAACCAATCGTCATAGGATTAACTGCCTAAAGAACTCCGCCTTACTAAATGGCCTTAAATCATCATACCCCTGCCCAACGCCGAGGAAGTAGATGGGCTTCTTAAGCTCATATAGGAAGGTCAGTATGGCACCACCTTTTGGGTACGCATCAACCTTGGTAACTATCAATCCATCAATCTTCACGTACTTACTATAGTACTTTGCAATGTCCAGCGCCTCATTGCCGAGTAGTGCGTCGGCAATGAATATCGATAGGTCAGGCCTACTAACCCTCTGTATTTTACTCAACTCATTCATTAAGTTAATGTCCGTGTGCATCCTACCGGCCGTGTCGATCATTACATAATCAATGCCCCTAACCTTAGCATGGTTTATTGCGTCATAAGCCACCGCGGCTGGGTCTGAGCCATAGCCATGCTTTATAACCCTAACACCGAGTTTAGTGGCATGACCCTCCAGTTGCTCGATGGCCCCAGCCCTGTAGGTGTCCGCAGCTGCCCACACTGCGGTATAACCCCTCTTCATTAACTGATGAGTTATCTTAGCTATTGTCGTGGTCTTACCATAACCATTTGGGCCCAGGAATAGGAGAACCACGGGCTTCTTCATTTGAAGAAGCCTTATGACCTCACTCATGAAGTCAACATCGGGTATATCACTGAATAGTTTACTCATTATGTCTATAATCCCATTCTTAATGACAGACTCCTTATCGCCAAACCTAGGTACTTTAAGGCCCCTTAAGTAATTGACTATCGCATTGCTTATTGCGTCAGCAACATCAACTGCCACATCAGATTCAACGAGTTGCATAAATAATTCATCACGTATTTCATTAAGCTTATCCTCACTTAACTCGGTAGTTGTTATTGAATTAACTATTGTGTTTGTTAATGATTTAAAGGCGTTCTTTAATTTATCGAACATCAAATAACACCTTATTGCCTAGATTGCTGTTGCTGCCTAATGGCCGCGCTTATGTAGAGGAGGAAGTTATCAATATCCGTTATCCTTTTTGCCACGTCAGCCGATTGCGCATCTAATTTTGACCTTAAATCTTCAAACTCCTTAATTCTCTCATCGATGTAGTTTATAGCGTATGAGATATCCATTTCAATCACAAAATTAGCACCAACACTTACCAGGACCTTCTCGCCCTGTACCGGTGAGGCCTTGATGAAGACGCCCCCACCAATCCCGGCGTATGTGTCCTGAACCACGCCCTTGCTTAGCAATGTTAGCATGTCCTTGGCGCTCCTTAATTCATTTATTGACTGCGTTACCAATGCAAGGTTCTGTCTAATAACATCAAGCAATGCCGCTAAGGAATTCCTCTCCTCGATTAATCTCTCGATATCCTCCCTCGTTATTACTATTCGCTGTGGTTGCTGAGACATTGATTGCCTCACCACTTAACAAGTGATTCCATGGATAGTAACTGCAATATCTCAGTACGCTTAACCTCATCCTTACTTATCTCCCTAACCTCCTCAATCCTAATCATACTCCTCTTCAACTTATGCCTACTGCCTAACTCGCTATAAGCCTTCTCCACGGCCTCGCTGGGCTTTGTGGCCAATAGCTCCAGGGAAAACCTCTGCCACTGCATCCCAATCCTCATACGCCCAGTGACTCTGTAAATTCTAACCGACACGTGATGCGTCTATGCATGAAATATTTAATCTTTTCCCAATATATTTTTAAAGGAGCATTGCCTATATCAGTCAGGTGGTTAGAATGGTCTTGACATGCGACGTCTGTGGTGCACTAATTGAGGGCGAGCCAGTCATTGTGGAAATTGACGGTGCCGTACTGACACTATGCCAGAGGTGTGCCCGTAAGTACACTAATGTTAAGGGCGTTAAGGTGATTAGGGGCCCTTCACAGGTTCAGGCGACGCAGCAGCCGGTGTCCGTAATTAAGTATGAATCTAGAAGGGGTGTTACGTATAGGGTTAGTAAGCCTAGGGTTAATGTTGATAAGTACGAGGTTGTTGAGAATTACGCTGAATTAATTAGGGAAGCTAGGGAGAGTCTTGGCATGAGTAGGGATGTTTTAGCTAAGGTGATTGGCGTTAAGGAGAGCATACTGAGGAGGATCGAGGATGGCCAGTTAATACCCGACGTTGAGCTCGCCAGGAAGCTCGAGAAGGCACTTGGTATTAGTTTATTAAGGGAGGCTGAGGACGTAGGCTACGAGACCCAGAAGCCCGTTAGTAAGTCATTAACGTTAGGTGATGTGGTGACTCTCCGCGAGAGAAGCAGGAATAAGTGATCTGCATAGTACATTGTGGCAATAGTTTTAAATAACGAGTGAGTTATAAAACACGTAGTGGGTAATAATAGGGCCAAGGCTTTATTGCTTGTTGCTGATGACGTTGGGGAGAATAGGATTAGGGAATTTCAGTTACTAAGTGAGGCTGGTGGTTATGAGGTTCTCGACACGATTATACAGAGGAGGAGGCCCGACACGCGTTATTACCTAGGTATTGGTAAGTTGGGTGAGGTTGAGTCGCTTGTTAGGTCCCTCGGGCCTGACGTGGTGATTACGTATCACCAGTTGAACCCGATACAGTACGTTAATCTTGAACGTAGGTTAAAGGTTAGGGTTATGGACAGGATACTGTTGATTCTCGAGATATTTGAGAGGAGGGCTGGTAGTAAGGAGGCTAAGCTTCAGATTGAGTTGACTAGACTTAGGCTTGAGATTCCGAGGGTTAGGGAGTTCATTAGGCTTGCAAAGATGGGTGAGCAGATAGGCTTCTATGGTGGTGGTGAGTACGCAATTGAGGCTTACTATAGGTATATGATGAGGAGGGTAGCCCATATCAGGAGGGAGTTAAGTGCGATTAAGAAGAGGAGGGAGATGCTCGTAATCAAGAGGAGGGACTATGGGCTACCGCAGGTCGCGCTCACTGGCTATACATCGGCTGGCAAGACCACGCTATTCAATAGGTTAGCCAGGGAGAGTAAGTACGTTGATGGTAAGCCCTTCGCAACGCTGGACACGTACTCAAGGCTCGTTAACTTCAATGGGTTAAACGCAATATTGACCGACACCATAGGTTTCATAGATGACCTACCGCCACTTCTCATTGAGTCCTTCTACGCAACCATTGCTGAGGTTCTCAATGCAGACCTTGTTCTCTTCATGATGGACATAAGCGATGATTATAGGGAATTCTCGAGGAAGTTCATGAGCTCATTGAAAATATTTAATGATTTAGGTATATCTAGAACTAAGATCCTACCTGTCCTTAACAAGGTTGATTTGATGGATGGTATCGACATTAATGATAAGATAGGCCTTGTGGAAAGCGAGTTTGGTAATTACGTATTGATATCCGCAAAGACTGGGGTGGGCATTGATGATTTAAGGGATGCTGTTAGGAGTAGGTTGGAGCCGTTAGTGGTTAATAAGAGGTATGGTAATAGTAAGAATTTTAACCCAATAGGCTAGTCATTCATTGATGGTCGAGGACCTGGAGACATCATTATTCCTTGAGTATGCAAGGAGGAAAATAGCCTTTGAGTACGATAATGAAGAGATGGGTGAACTAGCCGTTAAGATACTTAAGACATTGAGCGAGAGGAATGAGGCAATACCCGATGAAACCCTAGCCCTAATCCTAGGTATAAGTGCCACTGAGATAAGGAGAATACTGCATGTGATGCACAGGGCAGGGCTTGTAGGCCTTGTTCGTGAATCCACGGATCAATATAGGTATGAGTATAAGTGGTTCATTAATAAGGACTTCATTAGGAAGTTCCTCATACAGCATATTAACAATGTTGTGACTAAGCTCATGCATAGGATGAATACGCTGAGCAGGACAACGCTTTATATATGTCCAACGTGCTTCAGGGGATACACACTGGATGAGGTGTATGAGTATGACTTTAAATGCCCTAGAGACGATACTGAGTTGGTTCAGGTGGACGTCCCATCAGAAATAACCTTCCTAGCCAATGTAATTAAGAATTTGCGTGGGGAGGAGAAAGAGCAATAGTTTTGTTTTTACGTTACTTCATGCATTGCTAACAGGGACTATTAGTACTTGCCCTTGGACAACACCCTGGCTGCCGTGATTAATGGGTGCCAGACCGGTGCGGTGGGTGGGGAGTACGAAAGATCTGCGAAGAAGAAGTCATCAACCGTTGCCCCCTTGCCTATTAATGCTGCGGCAACGTCTATGTAGCCCGCGACTATCCTGTCAGGCCCAATTATCTGAACGCCTAGTACCCTGCCGCTTGTTTCATCCATGATCATCTTTATATTAACCTGAACACCGCCTGGGTAGTAATGCGCCGTGGTCCTAGCCTTAATCGTGGCAGACACGGGCTTGAAACCCTCCTCCCTCGCCTGCTTTTCCGTAAGGCCAGTCCTAGCTACGTAAAGACCAAATACCTTCGTTATTGCCGTACCCAACACACCAGGGAATTTTAGGAATCTACCCTTAACTGCATTGGCGCCAGCTACCTGCCCCATTTTATTGGCTGGTGGTGCCAGGGCTACGTACATCCTCTTCCCAGTAATTAAGCTCCAGGTCTCAGCGACGTCACCTGCAGCATAGACATTTGGTACTGAGGTCTCCATGTACTCATTAACCCAAACAGCCCCCGTCTCGCCTATTTTCGCGCCGGCCTTGACTGCGAGATCAACGTCTGGTCTGACGCCAACGCCCATCACCACCTTATCTACGTTGTACTCACCCTTCTCGGTAATTACCTTATTCACGTGGCCATTAACGCCCCTGAAGCCTACGACCTTCTCATTAAGGTGAAGTTCAATTCCATTCTTAATGAGTTCATCATGTATTAACTTAGCCATATCCTCATCAAACGTTGTTGGTAGCACGTGCGGCATCATTTCGAATAGGAGCACCCTCTTACCAAGATTCCTAAGCGCCTCGGCTACCTCAAGGCCTATGTAGCCGCCACCAACCACAGCGACGGTGCTCGCCTTCTCGACTTCCTCCCTTAATTTTGGCGCCTCATGCGGAAGCCTAAGTGTTAATATGCCATTTAGGTCATGACCTTCGACAGGAAGTGTTATTGGTTTTGCCCCGGTGGCTATTATGAGTACGTCCCACTGATACTTAACGGTTTCATTACCCTCCCTTGCATACACGACTTGGTTCTTGGTATCGACATCGAATACCTCAGCATTAACCTTAACAGTTATCCTCCTCTCCTTCGCAAACTCCTCTGGAGTGTATATTGCTAGCTCTTGAGCCTCCTTAACAACACCACCTATGTAATATGGTATTCCACATGGGGCGTGGCTTATGAATAAACCCTTATCAAGCATCACTATCTCAGCCTCAGGGTCTAACCTCCTGGCTCTAGCGGCAGCTGATGCACCAGCGGCGCCGCCGCCAATTATCACAATGCGTTTTCCCATATAGCCTCAAGGGCTATTACGACTTAATTAGTTTTTCCATGTTTAATTAACTGCATTCACCGTTAAGTCTCGTTAGCAATTCATTGATTATCTTCCTAGCAGTTAATGCATGCCTTCTTTTAATGGGGTATTGAATTGCCAACTCAGTATTACTCACCGTATCTGCGCTCCCATACTTAATACACTCAGCCACATACTTACTCACGTGGGGTGTTAATGTCCATGCTATTAACTCATGAATGACACCATCATCAATGACGCTGGGTATCCTCTTCGCCATTCTCATGAATGTTGACGTAACTAGATACTTCCTGTCGAGTATGTAATGAAGGAATTCGTGAACTGCCGTATCAACAATATTACTTATATCACTTACCGTGAGATCCTCCTTAGAAATTACGTCCGTTAATCTAAGTATGTCCCAAATTGATAATGCAATTACCTCATTCCTATTAATGGTCAGGACTTTCCCATAGATTGTTGGGTTATGGGTAAGTAGTGTCTTCGGTGTATCAATGTTAAATACTCTATTCATTATCATTAACGCTTTCATTACTAATTGAAAGTATACATTAGCATTAATCCTCGCTCTATTCACCCTATCATCAATGTAATACTCACACTCATTACCGCATACAATCATCAATCTCACGATTAATGATGAGCTTGCCCTAATGGTTATGACGTACGCACGATCATTCCCTCTCCTCATACTCTCTATAGTTACGTACTTATTAACGTCATAATCCTTCATAAGGGACTCTATGGTATCCTTAATAATTACTGCATACTCATCACCATTAGGCATGAAATTAGGATTAACCGAGCCTATCAGATTTAGAATAAGTCCGAGGGTGGATAATGCCATCCTCAGTTTAATACGTTGCCTATTAAGTAATAGTGTTAATGCATTTATAGATTTCAGGTTGTTTAGGAAATCATTATGAAGCCTTCCAACGTAATTCCATGAGAGATTAGTCAACATACTAATTATCACTAATGCAGTATTAACTTTATATTATCCGTAATTTAAATGATTCTTTTTAATGCATTAATTATTCTCTCGCGCAATATTATAAAATTCTTAAACAACTTGATAACACATGCCCTTACCAATAATAGGTGGTGTTAAGCCTCCCTGGATTACGGAATTAGGTGGTGTTGCTTCAGAGCATCCAGTGGCCAGTAGGTTGGGTGTTGATGTGCTCAACCTCGGTGGTAATGCCATTGATGCCGCAGTAACCACATCACTTGCATTAGCCCTCACGCAACCGCACCTTGGTGGTCTTGGTGGGGACTTCTTCGCAATGATTTACATAGCCAGGGAGGGTAGGGTCTACTTCCTAAACGCCAGTGGGTGGGCACCGAGAAGATTAAGCAGAGAGTTACTACTGCAGAGGGGGTTGAATGCGGTGCCATTAAGGGGTCCATTATCGCCCGTAGTCCCTGGATTACTGGCGGGGCTTCACGCGATGTGGAGGCGCTTTGGAACTGATGAGTGGAGGTCTCTTGTAAGGCCTGTCGTTGAGGTTGCGAGGAAGGGCTTCCCAGTAAGCCCCAGCTTTGTTAAGGCCATAGAATTACTCAGGAATGAGATTGCTGGAAATAATGATTTTAAGTCCGTTTACCCAATAAATACTAAGCCCTGGGACGTAATAAGGATAGAACCGTTAACCAAGACCTTCGAGTTAGTGATGGAGCACGGACCCGACATTCTATATCGAGGAGAGGTTGGTGAGGCCCTCGTGAATCACCTTCAGTCGGTTGGCGGTGTTATGGAGATGAGTGACTTAATGGAGTATGAACCTGAATGGCGTGATCCACTGAGCATTGATTATAAAGGGTTAACCATCTACGAATCACCACCCAATACCCAGGGCATAACCACATTAATGATACTGAGACTTCTTGAGGAGTTAAGGGTGAGTGTCGATGCCTGGTCACGCGGCAGGATTGAGACTTACCTAGGCATTTACAAAATCGCTTATGAGCTCAGGGATTTATACGTTGGCGACCCAAGGTTTGTTGAGGTACCAATTAATAAGCTCCTCGACCCGGGATTTCTCACGTCAGCGTATAAATCAGGGATTGGTAAGCAATTGAGTGGTTCTGGCGATACTACGTACTTCGTGGTTGTGGATAAGGAGGGTAATATCGTAAGTGCCATTCAAAGCCTGTACCAACACTTTGGTTCATTAGTTACCGAGCCCAGGTATGGAATTACACTCAATGATAGGGCCTCGGACTTCTCAATGGATGGACCAAATGCATTAATGCCTAGGAAGAGACCACTTCACACATTAAGCACTATAATAATCACTAAGGATGGAGAACCAAAGTACGCACTTGGGACCTCCGGGGCACACTTCAGGCCGCAGCAGCATACCCTATTTATAACGAACATGGTTGATTACGGATTAAGCCCTGTGGAGGCTATCGATGCGCCCAGGTTTTTGTGGGATAGGAAGTCGTTAATCATCGAGGAGGGTTACGAAGTAACGGGCCTAACGGAGCTCCACCAAGTAATTAGGTACCCTGGGAGAACAGGCGTGGCAAGCATAGCCGCGTTTCTCGATAATGGTAGGAAACTGCTCTATGCCGATATACGTGGGGATGGGTTAGCCCTCGGTCAATAACATTACGTTTATTACTATGGGTAATGGGCGTATAGGAAATCCTTATAAATAGGATGCATATCCTATCACCGTATGTCGAGAGGCATCTCAAAAGCGTTAATTGTGGGGATAGTCGTAATAATCGCCGTGATAATAATAGCCCTATACTACGTACTTCAACCCCACGTATTAAGGCAGGGCATGCCTAACGCCGGTGTTAATTACCCAATAACGGTAGTTGATTATTTAGGTCGTAACATCACGATCTACTCACAACCAAGCACCATAGGTACCATAAGCCCTGACTGTACACAGATAATATATGCACTCGGCTTTGGCAATAGGGTTGTCCTAATCGATGTTTACTCCGAGCAACTACTTAATTACTTAAACATCACAGTACCAAGTAATGCCACCACTATTAGCTCAATATATGAGTCACCACCGATAGAACCAATAATAACCGCACACCCGTCATTACTCTGCGCAGATGCTGGTTTCCAGCCACAGCTCGTGCAGAGCGTTAGTACGTTAAGCGCGGCTAACATTACCGTGATATTCATAGGCGGTACGGACAATACTAATGTGACTGGCATAGAAAATGACATAATGCTAATGGCCAAGGCACTCGGTGTTCCAGGTAAGGGTGAGGAGGTGGTAAGTCATATGAATAATGTCATAAATTACGTAAAGAGTAAGGTCTCAGGTGAGTCTAGGGTAACCGTAGCCTACATATCGTGGTATAACCCAATCTATGTCGCAGGTAACTCCTCATTCGTTGGTTACTACATTAACTTAGCCGGTGGTTATGACCCATTCAGTGGGATGTACCCCACGGTTAGCCCAAGCCAACTATTAGCCGTTAACCCCGACTATATAATAGCCGATGATTTCATGGGCAACTACACAGCCACCCTTCAGGCAATACTCTCAATACCTGGAATAAACAATACCAACGCCGTCAGAGAGGGCCATATATACGTGCTTGGGAATTTTGCGGAGAGTTTAATTGAGGAGCCTGGGCCTCTTTCCGTATATGGCGCCTTATTACTCGCCGTCATACTCCACCCAAGCGCCTTTGGTCTTAACTCAACTGCCATACCGCATTACATAAGTGCCCAATGGGTTGATCAATACATTAAGCCAAACCTAAACATTACATTGAGTAATGGGTGATGGCAACGATAAGTAACCCCACCATAAAATTCATATGGGCTTTCATCCCATTATTATTGATAGGTATTGTTCTAAATCTAATCATTGGTGAAGTTACGATTCCATTAAAGGCGCTGATTGATCCAACAAATACGTATAGAATCATAATAATGGATATTAGATTGCCCGAGGTACTTGCATGTATCGTGGTTGGTATTGACCTAACGGTTGCTGGTGCCGTTATGCAGGCGGTGTTTAGAAACCCACTTGCAGAGCCTTACGTAACCGGCACGGCATCCGGAGCATTACTTGGCGCATTGCTTGGCTTATTAGCATACGCATTATTCAAGGCTAACCTACCCTCGCCGATAATAGTAATTCCAGTCCTATCATTCCTAGGCGCCCTATTGGCCACGACTATTGTGGTGACCTTTGGCAGGGGATATTGGCTATCCCTCATCCTAGCCGGCATTGCCGTTTCAATAATGTTCTCCTCAATCGTAATGATACTAGACACGTACTTACTAACCCTAATCCCAACACTACCCGCCGTTATCTACCTACTATTTGGTACAGTGAGCGGTGTTAATTGGAGTGAGGATGTCGTAATGCTTGGCGTGAGCCTGCCAATCCTGGCATACATTGTTATGAGTGGCCGTGAAATTAATCTATTAATGATTAGTGACGAAATAGCCCAGGCCAGTGGCGTGAGCCCTAGGGCGTTTAGAAACCTACTAATTACGTTAGTTGGGCTATTAACCGCGGTGACGGTATCGTTTACAGGTATCATAGGCTTCGTAGGGCTCATGACGCCCCATTTAACCCGGCTATTAATATCAAGCTCCGATAATTCGAGGGTCATACCCCTATCAATGATTTCAGGCTCCACGATAATGCTCTACGCAAATGTCGTTAGTAAGGTAATGATTCCCGGCGTTATAATGCCCATAACCGCAATAACCAGTCTCTTTGGTGTCCCGGTATTGCTAATATTGCTCAGGGGTGGTCGTAATGAGTAGTTTCATAGTTAGGTTCGTGAATGCGGAGATTGGTTATGATAGCCCAATAATTAAGGACATCGTATTAAACATACCTAGGCCTAGCCTAACAACGTTACTTGGTCCCAATGGGTCTGGAAAGACCACGTTACTTAGAGCGATGATAAAGTATGCGAAGGTCTTTGGTGGTTACGTATACATTGATGATAGGGATATTAATGAATTATCCATTAAGGATCTGCCTAAGTACGTATCTTACTCACCGGCAGAGATTTACTCACAGATGGGATTGACAGTCCTTGATGTTGTCATGAGTTCACGAAATGGTGATGGTTGGGTAGGTAAGGACGACGCGTTCATGGTTCTTAAACGTCTCGGCATAGATAATATTGCCAATAGGAGATTTGATGAGTTGAGTACAGGTCAGAAGAGGCTTGTATTGATAGCGAGGGCGTTGGCATCTAAGGCGCCGTTAATATTAATGGATGAACCAACAACAAACCTAGACCTTAGTAATAAGTATAGGGTGATTGCAGTGCTAAGGAGGATTGTAAATGAAGGGATTACAGTGATAGCCGCTGGTCATGACATAGACCTAGCGCTTGCCAGTGATTGGGTTGTGGCTATAAGAAATGGGGAGATTCTTGCCGTGGGTTCGCCTGAGGAGGTAATTAGTGATGGGATTTTAAGTGAGCTGTACGGCATTAATGTGAGGGTTGTTAGTGTTGATGGGCATAAACTTGTCTATGTTAGTGATGGTCACGTCTAATTATTCTTACTAGCTATATTTATTGCTATTATTCCTATTGAAGCACTAAGAAAAATTTATTTATAACGTGTTTAGGTAATCGCCGCTATGTTTGGATGGGGTGGACGTATATTAAGGATTGATCTCTCTAGGAAAAAATTCATCGTGCAGCAGTTAGACCCATCCCTTGCACAGAATTACATTGGTGGCAGGGGCTTTGCGGTAAAGACGCTTTGGGACGAGCTACCGCCTGGCATCGACCCATTAAGTCCATTAAATAAGTTAATACTGGCTGTTGGTCCATTGACGGCGTTACCAATACCCAATAGCGGTAAGTTGCTCGTGGCTGCTAAGAGTCCATTAACAAGTGGTTATGGGGATGGCAATGTCGGTACATGGTTAGCGGTTCACATGAGGAAGGCTGGGCTCGATATGATAATAATTGAGGGTAAGGCCGAGAGACCCACGTACCTATACATCGAGAATAGGGGCGACGAGTTTAGGGTCGATTTTAATAGTGCTGAGGATTTATGGGGTCTTGACACGTTCACCACGGAGGATAAGCTGAAGAGGGTTCACGGTAGTGACGTTGGCATGGTCTTGATAGGGCCTGCTGGTGAAAGGCTCGTGAGGTTTGCAACGATTGTTGCTCAGAAGGGCCGTAGTGGTGGTAGGCCTGGCATGGGGGCCGTCATGGGTAGTAAGAACCTGAAGGCGGTGGTGATGAGGGGTCACGGTGACATTAAGGTCGCGGACCCGGTGCTTAGGAAGATTGGTGTTGATGCGATAGTGGCCACGAAGTCTAAGCCGAACTACCCATTCTGGATGAGGCAGGGAACCACGTCAACCGTTGAATGGGCGCAGGAGGCCAGTGTATTACCGACGTATAACTATACCGAGGGTCAATTTGATGAGTATGAGAAGATTGGCGGGTTCTCAGTTGAGAGGAGTAAGGTCATGACCAGGTCATGCCCACAGTGCGTTATGGCTTGCGGGCATGTGGTTAAGGATGCGGAGGGTGAGCTTGCTGAGTTGGATTATGAGAATATTGCAATGCTTGGCAGTAATCTTGGTATTGGTGACTTAGCGAAGGTTGCCCATTTAAATAGGATTGCTGACATGATGGGTATGGATACGATAAGCCTAGGCTCCACGCTTGGCTTTGCAATGGAAGCTTCAGAGAAGGGTCTTCTTAAGGAGAGGATTGAGTGGGGTGATTATAAGAGGGCTGCTGAGGTTGCCATGGACATAGCGCTGCAGAGGACGAAGTTAGGTAGGCTACTTGGTAGGGGGGTTAGGGCAGCATCAATGGAGTTGGGGCCTGAGGCGACGGAGTTTGCGATGCATGTTAAGGGCTTAGAGGTAAGTGCCTATGACTGCCACGCAGCACCGGGAATGGCGCTGGCATTCTCCACAAGCCCCATTGGTGCTCATCATAAGGATGCCTGGTTAATATCCTGGGAGGTTCAAAGGGGTAGGTTTGACTATACCAGGGAGAAGGTTGAGAAATTGATCGAGATGCAGGACATTAGGGGCGGTTTATTCGAGACCATAGTGACGTGTAGGTTCCCATGGGTTGAGGTGGGGCTTGAGCTTGATTGGTACTTCCGCCTGTTCAAGGCTGCCACGGGCATGGACATGAACATGGAGATACTAAGCACCATAAATAATAGGATTTATACATTAATTAGGGCGTTCTGGATTAGGGAGTATGGTCATTGGGATAGGGCCTATGACACACCACCTGCTAAGTGGTTTAAGAGACCGTTGAGTAAAGGTCCGCTTAAGGGTGCTAAGCTTGATCATGATGGTTATCAGAGAATGCTTAGTTGGTACTATGAATTGAGGGGTTGGGATGAGAGGGGTATACCGAGGAAGGATACCCTGAGGCGCCTGGGGCTTGAATTCGTTATCCCGCAACTCGAGACTAAGGTCAACCTTAATTAAATGAATATTAATAATGAAATAAATTTATATAATGACTAATTTACAATTGATATATAATGAGTAACGAGTGCCGTTTACCTTTATTTGTGGATTGCAAGGAGGTCGACGATAGCATCAAATGCCCTGGCGATAGTGGCTACAGCGTAATACCGCTGTTTGGTAAGAGGGTTAGAGTTCGTAAGGACTCGGCGCCAATAAAGTTAATGGGGTGCCTAGATGAATTAACGAACATAGCCAATAATGCTAGGCTCAACTTTAATGATAATGCAGTAAGTAGGATAGCGGCTATCGTTATGGCCCTCTCCATGCAGTTAAATGCTTACCTCGTTCAGGGCAGTGATGATAGGTTAACTAGGGTTAAAAATGTCGAGGACTTATTAATGGCTAAGGTTGCTGAGCTATGCCGTGGATTTAAAGGGCCGCTTGGCTGGATAATAGCTACTACGCCCGAACTTCAAGCCCTCGATACAATGAGGGTTAAGTTGAGGGAATGTGGTAGAATTGCCGCTTCGATGCTTGATGACTACCCACTATCATCAAACATAATTGGTGTTATGAATCATGCCGATAAGTTAGTTGCCCAGGCCATGTACTGCATGGGTGGTCGTGTGTTTAAGTCTGTCGATGATGCCGTGAATTACTTACTAAGTAATGCCACGGGATAAAGACAGATTTATTAGTTAATAATTAATTGTAATTTATTAATGGAGAGTACGGATAAGATTAAGGAAAAGTATGATGAGTGGGTTAGAGAATTCCTATTACCGACCCTTAGGAAATTACCTGAATGGAGAAAATTCGTAACATCATTTGGGGTTGATGTGAAGCCGCTGTACACGCCACTCGACATTAAGGGCGAATACCTGGACAAGCTGGGATTTCCAGGCGAGTACCCATTCACCAGGGGTATATACCCAAGCATGTATAGGTCAAGGCTATGGACGTTTAGGGAGTACTCAGGCTTTGGATCGCCAGAAGATACGAATAGGAGGTATAAATTCCTCATATCGCAGGGGCAGACTGGCTTAAGCGTGGCCTTCGACTTACCGACGCAATTAGGTCTTGACCCTGACCATGAGCTCGCATATCCTGAGGTGGGTAAGGTCGGTGTTTCAGTTCCTGAGGTCGTTTCCATGTCTATCCTCTTTGATGGTATTGATATCGGTAAAATAACGACCTCATTCACCATAAATGCCACGGCTGCGGAGATCTTGTCCATGTACATAACGGTTGCTGAGAGTAGGGGTATTGATAAGGCTGTGCTTGATGGTACGATACAGAACGACATACTCAAGGAATTCATAGCCAGGAACCTATACATATACCCACCGTTACACTCAATGAGGTACGCAACAGACATAATAGCCTATACATCAAAGAACCTGCCCAAGTGGCATCCAATAAGCATCAGTGGCTATCACTTCAGGGAGGCTGGGGCCACGGCAGTCCAGGAACTAGCCTTTACGCTGGCTGATGCCATTGAATACACTAATTGGGTGATAAATAGGTGGAAGATGAATGTTGATGACTTCGCGCCCGGCTTATCCTTCTTCTTCGCAGCAACGACAAACCTCTTTGAGGAGGTTGCAAAGTTTAGAGCTGCTCGTAGGCTTTATGCGAGGATTATGAAGGAGAGGTTTGGTGTCAAAAAGCCTGAGTCAATGAGGATGAAGTTCCACGTACAAACGTCGGGGGCCGCATTAACAGCTCAGCAACCCGAGGTTAACATTATTAGGACTACGATACAGGCATTAGCCGCCGTACTCGGTGGTGCCCAATCACTCCATGTTAATGCCTATGATGAGGCGTTGGCGTTGCCTACGGAGAAGTCCGTGAAGTTAGCATTGAGGGTTCAGCAGGTGATAGCGTATGAGAGTGGTGTAGTTGATTCGATAGATCCGCTGGGTGGTTCGTACTATATTGAGTGGCTCACCGACACAATCGAAGAGGAAGTCATGAAAATAATTGACTATATTGACAGGCTTGGTGGTATGACGAAGGCCGTGGAGATTGGCTACCCACAGAGGGCTATTGCCGAATCGGCATATCAATATCAGAGGATGGTTGAGGAGGGTAAAATAGCCGTGATTGGGGTCAACATGTTTAGGGAAGAGGAGGAACTGCACATAGAGCTTCATAGGGTGGACCCAGTGTCTAGGGAGAGGAGCATTAAGCGTGTTAGGGAGGTTAGGGAGAGCCGTGATAAGGAGGCTTGGGAGAGGGCGCTCAATGAGTTGAGGAGGGTGGCTGATAGGGAGGATGAGAATGTGTTCCCATACATACTGAATGCGGTTAAGGCTAAGGCAACCGTCGGTGAGATATCGGGTGTGTTACGTGATGTTTGGGGTGAGTATAAACCACCATCTATTTACTAAGGAAAAGATTTTTAGGGTATGATGCATGGTTAGTGATGAAGTATGCCTAAGCCTAAGATAATCATTGCAAAGCTTGGCCTTGATGGGCATGACAGGGGTGCTAAGGTTGTTGCTAGGGCATTAGCCGAGGCAGGCTTTGAGGTTGTTTACACGGGTATTCGGCAAACGCCTAGCCAGGTTGTTGAGACGGCAATTCAGGAGGATGCCAAGCTAATAGGCATTAGTATATTGTCTGGCTCGCACATGGAGCTTGTGGGTGAGTTGATGAGGATAATGAAGGAGAGGGGTTTAAACATTCCCGTACTGGTTGGTGGGATAATACCCCCTGAGGATAGGGATGCATTGCTTAAGATGGGTGTAGCCGGTGTTTATGGTCCTGGTACACCACTTAGGGAGATCATTGAGATAGTTAAGAAGCTCGTAGGTGCTCAGCAATGAGCATTAATGAATTACTTGAAAGGGCACGTAATTGGGATAAGGCAGCCATTGCCAGGTTAATAACGTTGGCTGAGGAGGGTGTTGAGATACCATTAAACATACAACGTAGGAGTCATGTAATTGGCATAACTGGACCGCCAGGTTCAGGTAAGAGTACATTAATATATACAATGGCTAGGAGGATACCTCAGGATAAGAGAGTTGCGATCCTCACGATTGATCCATCGAGTCCATTTACAGGAGGTTCTTTCATGGGTAATAGAATTAGGATGCAGGAACTCACCTCGAGACCTAACATATACATTAGGAGTATGGCGACCAGGGGTATTCGTGGAGGACTTAACTATGCAACGATAGCCGCGGTGAACATACTAGAGTATGCCAGCGCGGATTACATATTTATTGAGACCGTCGGTGCTGGGCAATCGGATACTGACGTTAAGTACGTAGCCGACACAATACTTGTCCTGGTACCACCACTCTCTGGCGATGAGATTCAAGCCCTCAAGAGTGGTCTTATGGAGATTGGGGATATATACGTTGTTTCAAAGTCTGACAATCAAGCATCAGAGTCTACGTATAGGGATTTGCTGGCTATGGTTGACATGATGAGGGAGGTTAAGGGTGATTCCTGGAAGCCAGCCGTGATTAAGGTGTCGGGTTTATATGGTTATGGCGTTGATGAGCTTCTCAAGCTCATTGATGATAGGTTTAGGGTGTTGGTTGGCAATGGTAAATTGAATGAATCCCTAACCAGCAGGAGATTGCTTGAAATGAGACTTTATGCCTATGACATACTTGAGAAGAGACTTAACGAGAGTAAGGAGCTTGAAAATGAGGTTGTTAATGGTAAATTGTCGCCGCAGGAAGCGGCGAGGAGGTTGTTGGGTATGGAGATGCCGAGGCTCGATCACGTAGCAGTCGCGGTTAAGGACCTTAACAGTGCTGTTGAAAAGTTCAGGAAGTTGGGGCTTAGGGTTAGTGATCCGATAATTGTTGAGGAGCAGGGGGTTAAGGTCGTAATGGTGTGGCTTGGTAATACGAGGATTGAATTACTTGAAACACTTAATCCAGGTTCGACAGTGGCTAAGTTCCTTGAGAGTAGGGGTGAGGGTATTCATCACATAGCCCTTGAGGTTAATGACCTGGAGGAATTCATCAAGAGAGTGCAGGAGGCTGGCCTTGTACTAACCGGTAAGCCAAGTAGGGGTGCTGAGGGCATTGTTACGTTCATACACCCAAAGAGTCTCAATGGTGTTCTTCTCGAATTAGTTCAACGTGAGGCCTCCAATGAGTGATCTTTAAATAATCTAAGGTGCAGGCTCAGCTTGCGTGAAAAAGAGTAGGTCATTTGAGCGTGGCTACACAATCGTGTTTAGAGGAGGAGATTCAATAAAGTATTCATTGATACTGCTCATTATCGTAATTCCCTACCTAATGAGTCTATACGTACGTGAAACAATAATTGTATACCTCAAATCGTTGGTTATTTATGGTGTAATGTTCCTATCAGTACTCATAACCCTTAGGGCTATGGTCTTCATACAGTCATACAGGGGCTTCGGCACGACACTATCGTTATTTAGTACGGCACTTGCGGTCATTATCGACCTACTAATAACATTGGTTACCCATAAATTTGTGGTTGGTTTTGGCGCGTTATCCTTCGTCTTGCCGTTAAGTGCCATGATAATGGTATTAAGGGGTCTTGAGCATAATGGGAACTCCATGAAGAAATACATACTATACCCACTATATACCCTGCCAAGTATATTACTTATTCAATTAATTTCATACTTCCTAATTGGCACGATAAGCCCTATGAAGTACGTAATTTTAGATCTAACGTTTTACGTATTCTCCTTCCTATTCATTTACTACGTGATTTTTAAGTTCGAGGCATCATATGGAGGTGTCGATATACTCAGGTTGTTTAGTTCATACTTATACACAGCCCTCTTTGAGTATTCAGAGCCATTTGAGAGGGAATTGAGTAAGAGGTCTGTGATTAGGGACGTTAAAGTTCACCTATTCATGCTCAATAACAACAACAATACTTATCCAGTCACAATACCCGAGCTTCATGCCGGCCCAATAGCTAAAGTTGGCGGTGGTTATTTAATTAGCGACCTCGTCAGCGAACTAAGCCGTTACGTTAACCCGGTGGTTTACATGCACGGTGTTGGCAGTCACGAGTTAGACCCGGCAACTAGGGTTGATGTGCGTAGGGTAGTTAGGGCGGTGGCTAATAAGGTTAGGGAATATCTGAATGGGCAATATGTAAGTAATGAATGTGCTGGTAAAATGCCTATCCAGGTACAGAGCCGTAATTTCAGGATAACCCATATACCACTTTGTGAAAAATCCATCATAATTATTAGTAGGCTCGTTAAGTCTAGCGATGACATTCCTCTCAACGTTTATGAGGAGCTGAAAAAGAGAGTAAAACTTGATTGGGATAATGTAATCCTGGTAGATGCCCAGAATTATTACTCAGATGATAATACATGGGATGAAAACGACATTAATGAATTAGCGTCACTGCTAAGCAAAATTGGGGAGTTAGAGGATCAAAGGCTTGAGATTAAGTCGTGCGTGAGCCACGTGCCTAAGTACGCCTTTGGCCCAATACAGTTTGAGATTGGTGATAATGGTTTAATAACGTGGGGCTTAGACATAAATGGTAAGAAGGTCCTACTGGTTATATTTGATGGTAATAATTTAAGGAGAGAGTTGGCTGACGCTATAATTAATGAATTTAGGAATGGTTTTGATATTGTTGAGGTATTAACAACGGATAATCATCAATATACGGGCATAGCCAGGTTCACGAGGAGTAGGGGGTATAAGATAGTTGGTGATTCAATAAGTCACGAGTTAATAATGAGGAATGTGAGGAGGAGTGTTAAACGTTGTCTCAATAACCTGGCAATGACCCGTGTAAGGTACTACCCAGTCATTGTTGAGGGTATTAGGTTGATAGGCGATTCATTTAATAACATGGTAAGGGCTGCGGAGAGAGGTGTCATGGATTGGAAGAAGCACTTCATAGTATTGATAGTATTACCGATACTGACGATGATAATCCTAGGGGTAGTACTCGGTATTCTTTAGCATTTAATAGATACAAAAGGTTTAATAGAGAGGTCTACGTGATTACTCAGGAAGGGATATGGGTTCCGAGGACCTAAAAAGACAGGCAATAAGAGCCCACATAGCTGGGCTTATAACGAGGCTGGAGAATTGGGTTAAGGACCAGAAGAGGTTCATGGATGAGTTGCAGAAGTACGGTGATTACATAGTCACCCAGGATAGACTCTCACTACTACTGTCAGCGCAGGCAATGCTTTACTACATAGAGAGGACTCTCAAGGACTTTGAGTCCTGGCTTAACAACCCAATGATAACCTCGATAATGCCCATAGACATGTTGAAGGAGTTAGAGGAGAGGCTTAGGGATATAGCCATCGAATTCGTTAAGCTCGATATAGACCACACGAGTAGGTACGTGGACATACTCAGGAAGATGGAGAATGAAAATGAGATACCAGACATACTGAGGCTCTACATTGAGCAGAGGGGTATTGTGCCGCAGAGGGGTCAGCAGGGAGAGCAGGGTGAAGTACCAAGATTCATGTAATTAAAAATCCCCTGCCCACTATTTCTCACTAATTTCATTTAAATAATCCTTAATTATCTGGATAGCGTCCTTACCAAACATCTTAATAATCAAACCAATGTGCTCCCTAATAATCTCGCTCTTTACCTCATATGGTATTGATAGCTCATAGACGAACTGCCTAACATTGTTAATGACCTTCTCACGCTTATTAATGAACCCCCTAGTGTACAATCTACTCAATACTGTAAGCACCGTGGTGTAGGCAGTCTTCCTACCCCTCTTGGTTAATTCTTCCCATATGGTCATTGCCGTGGCCTCCTTAAGCTCATTAAGTATGCCAATAACCTCAGCCTCAAGTGGTCCAATCATCAATAGAAGTCGTCTTCTACGCTCACTTTGCTCCATCATATGGGTTTACACGTGTAGTTTTATAAACCTAACACACAGATCTAAAGCTTACCAACTTTAATATCTAGCCTAACCTTATACACATATGGAGCATAATCCCTAACAACCCTCCTATTAACGACTTGGCACTCATAACCTAACTCATCACAGTAGCTCTTAACCAAGCCCTCGGCCTCACCATAAGGATTCTCCTCAGCGCCCAGGTGATAAAAATGAACAATACCACCATCCCTAACGCACATCAATGACTGCCTGAGGAATTTATGGGCACCCAGGGGAAGGGTTAGTATAATCCTATCAACACCGCAGAATAACCCCATTAATCTTGCGGCATCACCGAGTAGTGGTAATACCTTACCCTCAAGCTTATTCAGCTTAATATTATCGAGCATGTAGTAATACGCGTACTCATTAAGCTCAATAGCAATGACTAACTTAACCAATGGTTGTCTCTTTAATATGGCAATTGCGTAAGGACCAACACCAGCAAACGGGTATAAAATAACCTCATTAGGCATTACCTGCTTAGCAATATCCTCTCTATCACCCTGATCCCTAGGTGAGAAGTACGCCTTAGTGGGATCAACCTTAATTAAGTAATTGCCCTCCCTATGGATGACTTCCGTAGGCCCCGGAACCAGGACTTCATACCTATACAACCTAAACTCACCTTCTCTTGCTCCAATCCTTCTGAGCACGGTTTTAACGTGCTTATTTAACTTAGTTATTGCCTCGCCGATCACAAACTTGTAACCCTCAAGCTCTGGCGGTATTTCAATAATTGCGATAGCGCCAGACCTGGAGCCAACTATGTCGAAGCTCCTTGGTACCTTATCCCAAAGCTCCCTAGGTATTAATGGCTTAACGACATCCTTAAGCGTCGGCACTGCTTAGCAGTGAAATGCGAGGGTTATTAAATTGATTTTAGTCCGTGATCTCGTGTAGAATAAAAATTAATAAGTGCTGTAAAACTCTGTAAATCGATGAGTAAGATCATAGAGTCAATGCCGGGTATTGTATCTTACAGTACGGTTAGGGAGGTTAAGGGGCCATTAATTGTCATTGAGAAGACTAGGGGCGTTGCCTATAATGAGATTGGTGAGGTCGTAGGCCCAGATGGCGAGCCGAGGATGGTACAGGTGGTTGAGGTTGGCGATAATTATGCAGTCGCTCAGGTATTAACTGGCACGCTTGGTTTGCCTGCCAAGGGCAGTACTGTGAGGTTTTACGGCAGAACCCTCAGGTTACCAGTTAGTGAGGACTTACTGGGTAGGGTACTTGATGGTAAGGGGCAGCCTAGGGATGGATTACCACTACCACCTGCTGAGGAATACCTAGACATAAATGGTGAGCCCCTCAACCCATATGCCAGGGAGTACCCTGAAGAGCCGATAGAGACTGGTGTGAGTGTTATTGATGGGTTGAACACCATGGTTCGAGGTCAAAAGCTGCCGATATTTAGTGGTACGGGACTACCGCATAACATGCTCGCTGCCCAAGTGGCTAGGCAAGCAACGGTTAGGGGGCATGAGGAGGAGTTCGCAATAATCTTCGCGGCGATGGGCCTTAAGTCTGAGGAGGCGTTGTTCTTCTTAAACGAGTTTAGGAGGACTGGCGCATTAAGGAGACTTGTCATGGTTCTTAACCTAGCGAGTGACCCAATTGCCGAGAGGATATTGACGCCGAGGACTGCATTAACGATTGCTGAGTACCTGGCGTGGTATAGGGATTACCATGTACTTGTCATTCTAACGGATATGACGAACTACGCGGAGGCTCTTAGGGAGTTATCATCGTCAAAGGGTGAGTTACCCGGTAGGCGTGGTTACCCAGGCTATATGTATACGGATTTCGCCACGATATACGAGAGGACAGGTAGGGCTAAGGGTAAGAAGGGTAGCATCACCCAGTTCCCAATACTCACGATGCCTCATGACGACATAACACACCCAATACCAGACCTAACCGGCTACATAACCGAGGGGCAATTAGTCCTAAGTAGGACCCTATGGGGCAAGGGCATTTATCCACCATTCGACGTGATAATGAGCCTATCGAGGCTTATGAAGGATGCCGTTGGTGAGGGTAAGACCAGGGATGATCATAAATACGTGGCTAATCAATTAATTGCTGCGTACTCAAGGGCATTAGACGTTAGGAACCTGGCCCTACTCGTTGGTGAAACTAACCTAAGCTGGCGTGAGAGGAGGTATCTCAGATTTGCTGAACAGTTTGAGCGTAGGTTCATTAACCAGGGCTATTATGAGAGAAGAACCTTTGAGCAGACACTTGATATTGCTTGGGATGTTATTAGTATATTACCTGAGGATGAATTGACGAACGTACCACCCGACATATCCAAGAGGTACTATAGGCGTTCGATATTTGAGTCCATAAAGGACGTAGGTGCATAAAATTAGTATTTTGTAAATAATGTTAACCTTCTCGCTCGAAGATACTTACAGAGTTCACGGCAGAGAATCTTAATAAATCCTGTAATTATCTAATTCTCCATGCCAAAGACCAAGGCGAAGGAGAAGATGGTGCTGATAAGCGTGCATATACCCAAGCAAATGCTTGAGGAGCTTGACGAGTTCGTGAAGCAGGGGATATTCCCAAGTAGAAGTGAGGCTATTAGGATAGCGATAAGGGACCTGCTTTATAGGGAGAATTCGAGAAGCAAGACGCAAAACGTAGAGGATTTAATCCTATTACCTGGCAGGTAATGATAAATATGTATGTAGTGATGTCAATAAAAAACAATAGAGTGTGACGATCAATTACTTCTTTTAAAATAATTTTACATAGAAATATATATTACACATAATTAATAGCCTTAGGCATTAACGTTATTTATAGGATCTCCTTATTAGTGATGTGAGGAGGATAATCGTAGGCATAACTGGAGCAAGCGGTGTTATTTATGGTGTAAGGTTTCTGGAGATGGTTAAGAAGTATGCCACTGACTCAGAGGTTCACCTAGTCATAAGTAATACTGCGATTAGTATATTGAAATACGAGGTCGGTCTCGACAGGGAATCGGTATTGAAATTTGCTGATAAGGTCTATGGTGAGAATGAGTTAAGTGCGCCAATAGCCAGTGGGTCGTTTAAGCATGATGGTATGGTAATCATACCATGCTCGATGAAGACCCTGGCAGCCATAGCCCATGGAATAACTGATAACCTAATCACCAGGGCGGCTGATGTGACGCTGAAAGAAAGGAGGAGATTAATCCTGGTTATTAGGGAAACACCACTTAATTTAATACATATTAGGAATATGGAGTTAGTCACATTGGCTGGTGCTATTGTAATGCCTGCAGCCCCAGCGTTTTATAATAAGCCAAGGACGATTGATGATATGGTGAATTTCATAGTTGGTAGGGTCCTTGACCTGCTGGGTATTGAGAATGACCTATATAGGAGATGGACCGGTTATTCTGAGGGATAGCATAGTAATTTAAGAATGGGTTTGTTTAAACGGTGTTAAATAGGGTTATGGATGTGCCGATGTGCACGAGGTGTGGTAGGAGACCCGCGAATTATTACAGGGTGTCTAGCGGTGAGAAGCTTTGCCTTAACTGCTTATTTAGGTCTATCGAGGATACCGTGCTTCGAACAATTAGGAAGTATCGATTAATAAGTGATGATGATAGAATTGGCATTGCAATAAGTGGCGGTAAGGATAGCCTAACCCTAATGTATTTATTGGGTAAGTTCAGGAGACAGGGCAAAATACCAAGGAATGTCGAGTTGATTGCGTTCAGTATTAATGAGGGCCATCCCTACAGTTGCTTCTATAGAATGGCTAGGGTTGATTACGTGCAGAAACTGAGTGAGGAATTCAACATACCCTATAGGGTGTATACGTTCAAGGAGTTATTTGGTGTTACAGCCACGGACATAGCGCATGGGTTGTGGTCTAAGGGCATTAATGTGCATATGTGTACGATAGATGGCGTACTAAGGCGTAGGGCCATGAACATAATCGGCCGCCAACTAGGCCTAACAAAAATAGCGACTGGGCATAACCTAGATGATGAGTCGCAGACGGTATTACTTAACGTGCTTAGCAATGACTTAGATAGATTCGCGTGGTTTGGCCCAAGGCCTGAGATTGATAGGGAGGGTTTCATACCAAGGATTAAGCCTCTTCGTTTTGTGAGGGAGGAGGAGATTGCGCTATATGCTTATTATCACGGAATACCACTGATGGAGCTTGAGTGTCCCTTCGTATATAGTAACCCTAGGTATGAGCTTAAGTTCACGCTCGCCCACTGGGAGAGGGATAACCCAAATGTTAAGTTTTCCCTGGTATCCTTCGGTGATTCACTGGCAAACCTAATGGGTGAGAAGGCCGTGAATGTACCACTAAAAAGGTGTAAGTACTGTGGTGAACCAACATCTGGCGATGTGTGCAGGGTTTGCGAATTAATGAGTAGGGCGGGTTTATTGGAGAGATACCTGAATCATTTAAGGACCTTGAAACTTATGGATACGCAATCCCCCTCGTAACTCCTACCCACAGCCTCAACATTACTCTTTAGAATCTGTGATAAGAACCCCGTATAGTACTCAATCATTAATTCCTCCATTACGTGCTTATCATTCAATTCAGAGCAGGACCTGATAGTAATGGTTCCATCCCTTTCAGTGAGCACAACCTTTCCTAACCCTCTGAATTGCCCCATTTTAATGAGCTCACTAAGATTGCTGTTACGTAGGAGTGATGCATCGTACGTGCCCAATTCCCTAATTATCCTCCTGAACTCCGGGTTTGTTAATAGGTCTTTAGTTCTCTCCAGCTCAATTACGAGAACCTGCTTATCCCTAAACGTGGGCATAATCATTGATGGCACCATAAAGGCCTCCTTCTCAACAATCCTATACTTAACCCACTCAACGAAGGAGAACCTCTTCAATTCCTTCTCCAGATCATTTAGTGATGTGTCGGTGTTTGTGAGGTCGACAACGAAGTGTAGGAGTAGTTGGGTCCTATTGACGGATATGTTGAGGATATTTATCCCATGGTCCGCGAATACGTTAGATAATGCGGCGAGTATTCCTGGCCTATCTGCCGTGAACTTAATTAGGAATTCACCGAGTACCTTGTCCTTACCCTCAAATGACATTGCAAAGTCCCTATACAATACCTCCACAAGCAAGCCCCAAGAAGTCATGGTTTAAAAACTTATTTGCTATGTAACTCGCGAGGAGTATTTAACGTTGGCTCACGTATTATTGCGCAACATGGATGAGTTATCTTTTAAAGGTACTCTAGAGTTAGGTGTTGGGACCTTTATTGGTATGGAGTTTAAACCCAGGCTTCAGGAGAAGAGATGGGATATCTCAAAGGAGGTAGAGTTGATTAGGAAGTGGGAGGAGGAGGGTTTATTTGATGTTAATATTGATGAAAAGAGACCAACAATAGTAATTGACACGCCACCGCCATACCCATCAGGGAGGCCTCACATAGGTGGCATAGCGCATTATGCCCAAATCGACATGATTGCCAGGTTCTTCAGGATGAGGGGTTACAATGTAATATTCCCATTCTATGCCGATAGAAATGGATTGCCCGTTGAGGTCCAGGTGGAGAAGACGTATGGTATAAACATGTATGAAGTGCCTAGGGAGAAGTTCCTTGAGCTGTGTAGGAAGTTCCTTGATGAGTATGAAGGCGAATTCGTGAGTATATTTAGGCGTTGGGGTGGTTCCTTCAGTTATTGGAGGAATGGCACGGATAGTGAGGAGTACAGGAGGGTTACGCAAGAGACGTTCATTAACCTATGGAATAGGGGCTTGATTTACGAGGCGAGTAGGCCAACCCTATGGTGTCCAAGGTGTAGGACTGCGTTGGCCGAGGCTGAGGTTGAGTATAGGGAGGAGGACTCGTACCTAAACTACATCAAGTTTAGGGTTAAGGAGACCGGTGAGGACATAATCATAGCGACCACAAGGCCTGAGTTATTACCAGCCACTGTTGCCGTCGCCTTCAACCCAGGCGATAATAGGTATAAGAGGTTGGAGGGTTTACACGCCATTGTTCCTCCATTAAACCAGGAGGTCCCCATCGTATCACATCCATCGGTTAAGCCCGACTTCGGCACGGGCCTTGAGATGATAAGTACATTTGGCGATACTCGGGATTTGATGGTTGTTAATGAGTTGAAACTGCCCATGAAGATCATTGTTAATCCAGATGGCACATTGAATGAGTTGGCAGGTAAGTATAAGGGGCTGAATGTTAGGGAGGTTAGGGAAGTGATAATTAAGGACCTTCAGGAGGCTGGTCTGCTCGTTAAGAGGGAGCCTCTTAGACATACAATACCAATTTGCTGGAGGTGTAAGACACCAATAGAAATAATAGTGACTAGGGAGTACTTCCTAAAGCAACTTCAGTTTAAGGATGAACTAATAAAGCTTGTGCAGAACGAGATGATTATTAAACCGCCCGAATACGCACAGACACTTATTGATTGGATTAGGTCTCTCGAGTTTGACTGGCCCATATCGAGGCGTAGATACTACGGTACCGAGATACCAATTTGGTACTGCATTGATGAGGAGGGTAATGCGAAACCCATTGTTCCAAAGCCAGGTAAGTACTATAGGCCGTGGAAGGACGAACCACCACCCGAGGTTAAGGAGCAGTGCCCAAGCGGTAAATTGGTGGGTGAGGATAGGGTGTTGGATACTTGGTTTGACTCATCAATATCCTGGATATACGCCACAGGCTACACCAAGCCCAATATAAGGGTTTTCGAGAAGGTTTACCCACACAGCATACTTAGACCCCAGGGCTATGACATAATCAGGACTTGGCTGTACTACTCCGTGGTTAGGGCATACCTACTCTACGGTAAGCCGCCCTTTAAGTACGTTAGGATAAGCGGCATGGGACTTGATGAGAAGGGCGAGGCCATGCACAAATCCAAGGGTAATATAATAGACCCAATACCGCCAGTGGAGAAGTACGGCGCCGATGCGGCGAGGTTCTGGGCTGCTGCGTCAGCGAAGCTCGGTAGTGATTATAGGTATAGCGAGCAATTAATAAGGACAGGCCACGACTTCGCGGTTAAGTTATGGAATATTGCTAGGTTCGTTTCCTCATTCCCCGAGGTTAATGATAATTATGAATTAACACCACTAGACCTAATGATATTGGCTAAGTTGAACGAAGTTGTTAGGGCCTCCTTAAACGCGTATAATGAGTTTGATGTTTACGTACCCATCAACACGCTTTACGACTTTACATGGCACGTCTTTGCCGATCACTATCTTGAGGCTGTTAAGTCGAGGGCCTATAATAGGGATGGCCTATTCACGGAGAAGCAGCAGAGGGGCGCCTGGTTCACGCTATATAAGGTCTTGAAGACGGTGCTTAAGCTCCTCGCACCCATAATGCCCTTTGTGACGGACCAAATATGGAGGAGCCTATACGGTGAGTCAATACATAGGCAGTTGATTGAGGATCCAGATCCAAGATTCGATAATAAGGAATATCTCAACATGCTTGAGCCATTCATGGAGTTCAACAGGGCAATATGGACGTATAAGAATAAGTCTGGTTTAAGCCTTAATGAGCCCATTGACGGGGTCATATACGCACCTGAGGTCCTTAAGCCCCTGGAGCTTGAGCTAAAGGCTATGCATAAGATTAGGGAGATTAGGTTCGGGAAACCCGTGGGGAACTACGAGGTATTGAGTGAATCACCACCAGTATACCTTGTTAAGTAATTCTTTTGTAAAATAATAAGGTTGCTCCAATGATCACCAACGCTGCCGATGCAATACCTATAATTAGTAATGTTTCTGGAAAGTCGTAATACTGAAGTAGGAAACCTATTACATAGGGTGATATCGAACCACCTAATTGACTCATGAAATTAAGAAACCCACTCGTCGCGCCAATGTTAGTCGTGAGTCTCGAAATCGCGATTGAGGGTGCCGCGTAAAAACCGTAGAAGAAGCCCAGGAGTAGCATTAGGAATGCCAGTAGGTATAAAATTGATAGCCTGGGTATAACCGAGACTATTATCGCTAATAATAATGAGGATAAGATACTCGGTAATGCATACCCCACCCTATCACCAAGGTATCCGCCAATCACGGCACCCACAGACCCCATTATGGACGCTAGGAAGGCATAAAAGCCGCTAAATGATGGTGAAACCTTAAGCACATGAACAACGTAGTAAGTTGACCAACTAAGGAAACCAAGGTATGAGAAGCCCGAGGATAATCTAATGAACCCCATGCCAAGTATCCTCAGGTTACCAGGACCAATGTAAATAGTACCACCAACCCTACCACGCCTTGGTACCTTAGCCACTGGTATTATTGATGAAATGACGATGATAGAGTATGCAATGAACGGTATGAATCTATTTATCGAGAATAATAGTGGTGATATCATTATTGAGACCGATGATGCCAGGAAGAACATGCTCTGGTAAATACCCGCGCCAAGACCTCCCCTGCTATAATTCGATAATACCATGCTTATCAGTGCCACGTAAGCTATCGCGAGTAGCGAACCCATGATGAACTGAACAATTAATAATAGGTAGTATTGGTTGATTATGATTGGGTAGAGGACATTAATTATTGAGATTAGTATTAGTACGTAAATTACGACGTTATACCCATACTTATCAACTATTAATCCGCCTATGACTTGGAATATCGTATAGCCCACCCAGAGGGCTGAAATTATTAAGCCCCCCATCACAGTATTAATGCCATTCAGCCCAATTAGGTATGGTAGTAGTGATGGTATGGAGAACCTCACGAGTACCACGGAGAAGAAGGCTAGTGATGCTATTAGTACTATTGTCAGTCCCCTCTCCATTCATATTATCGTCCATAGAAGGGTTAATAAATGCTTAATTTTACCACGCCAATACTATGGCAGAGGTATACCTTGTCTATAGGGTTACGCCGAGTAAGTCGGACGTTAATTATGAGGAGCTGAAGAATGAAATAAAGAAGGCTCTCGAGCCTAAGTACAAGGTGGATAAGGTTGAGGAGGAGGACATAGGCTTCGGCATTAAGGCGCTTAGGGTCTACATAAGGATGCCTGAGGAATCCGAGGAGCACTCCAGCGATGAGGTTGAGAACATACTAAGTGGGATTGAGGGCATTGGCAGTATTGAGCTTGAGTACTTCACCAGGCTCGGCTTCTAAGCGTTGAACTCAAAATAAGTCAGTGAAAACTAATAACGCAATAAGTTTTTTAATTCCACGAGTAATAAGGGAGTAGGAGTATGATGGAGGGTAGTCATGCTGATGAGTGGATTGAATTGATAGTTAAGGAGGCGAAGCAGAGGGATGCCCAGAGGCCCATTGTTAGGGTTGATCCTGAGGTCATGAGGAATTACGGCATTGAGCCAGGCATGATACTACTCATTGAGGGTAAGAGGAGGACTGCGGCTAAGGTTTGGTACGGGCTTCCTGAGGATGAGGGTAAGGGCATCATTAGGATGAACGCCATCATTAGGAAGAACGCGAATGTGGAGATTGACCAAAAGGTTAGGGTTAAGAAGGTTGAGGCGAAGAGGGCTAATACCATTAAGCTCGCACCTGTCAACATGACGATAAGCGTTGATCAGAACTTCGTACAATACACAAAGCAGAAGCTTAGGGATTACGTACTAATGGAGGGCGACTTAGTGCAGATACAGGTGCTCGGTCAACCACTAACATTCCAAGTCGTGCAGGCCAAACCAAATGATGCACCAGTGATAATTGATGAGGATACCAACTTGATGATTTACGAGAAGCCCGTTGAGAACGTTAACATACCAAGGGTTACTTGGGAAGACATTGGAGACTTAAAGGAGGCCAAGGAGAAGATTAGGGAGCTTGTTGAGTTACCGCTTAAGCATCCAGAGATATTTGAATACCTTGGTATTGAGCCTCCTAAGGGCGTTTTACTCATTGGTCCCCCTGGAACTGGTAAGACCTTACTGGCTAAGGCGGTTGCGACTGAGACTAATGCGTACTTCATAGCCATTAATGGCCCCGAGATAGTCTCGAAGTATTATGGTGAGTCTGAGGCTAAGTTGAGGGAGATTTTTGAGGAGGCTAAGAAGAATGCTCCTGCCATTATTTTTATTGATGAGATTGATGCTATTGCTCCGAAGAGGGAGGAGGTTACGGGTGAGGTGGAGAAGAGGATTGTGGCGCAGTTATTGACGCTCATGGATGGTTTGCAGGAAAGAGGCCAGGTAATCGTAATAGGAGCAACCAACAGACCAGAAGCCGTAGACCCAGCACTAAGAAGACCAGGAAGATTCGACAGAGAGATCTGGATTAATCCACCGGATACTGAGGGTAGGTACGAAATACTCCAGGTACACACGAGGAACATGCCACTTGCTAAGGATGTCGACTTAAGGAAGTTGGCTGAGATAACCTATGGCTATACCGGCGCCGATATTGCGGCCTTGGCTAGGGAGGCTGCGATGAGAGCCTTGAGGAAGGCTCTTCAGTCCGGTATCCTGGATGTTAATAAGGAGGATGAGGAGATTAGGAAGGATCTTGAGAAGATCAAGGTCACGATGAACGACTTCCTCGAGGCCATGAGGGAGATTGTACCCAGCGCACTCAGGGAGATTCATATCGAGATTCCAAAGGTTAGGTGGAGCGATATTGGTGGCCTTGAGGAGGTTAAGCAGGAGCTTAGGGAGGCCATTGAGTGGCCGTTGAAGTACCCGGAGAGGTTTAGGAAGATGGGTATTAAGCCTCCTAAGGGTATTTTGTTGTTTGGTCCTCCTGGTACTGGTAAGACTCTTTTGGCTAAGGCTGTGGCTACGGAGAGTAATGCGAATTTTATTGCTGTTCGTGGTCCTGAAATACTGAGCAAGTGGTTCGGAGAAAGCGAGAGAGCAATCAGGGAAATATTCAAAAAAGCAAGAATGGCAGCACCATGCGTAATATTCTTCGACGAAATAGACGCAATAGCACCAGCAAGGGGTTATGCGGAGGATTCACCTGCAATGGATAGGATAGTGGCGCAGTTGTTGGCTGAGATGGATGGCGTGTCGAGGCTTGATAACGTGGTTGTTATAGCCGCAACGAATAGGCCCGACATCGTTGACCCAGCACTACTTAGACCGGGCAGGTTCGATAGGATAATTTACGTGCCACCGCCAGACCTTAGGGCTAGGTTCGAAATACTCAAGATACATACCAAGAACATGCCACTTGCTAAGGATGTTGACTTAATGGAGTTGGCGAAGATGACTGAGGGATACACTGGTGCGGATATTGAGCTTTTGGCTAGGGAGGCAGGTTTATTAGCCATGAGGGAGGTGAATGGCGCTGGTGAGGTATCAATGAAGCACTTCATTGAGGCCATGAAGAAGATTAAGCCGTCAATAACGCCTGAGATGATTAAGTTCTATGAGGCCTGGTACGAGAGAATGAAGCAGACGTTGGCGCGTGAGAGGCAGAGGGCGCCAACGCTCTATGTGTAGGGATTAAAAATAAAACATTCCTCACAAGCAATAACCTGGTTCAGGAAATATGAGAAGGCCTGTGCCCATTGAGGCTTTGATCATGGATTTAATAAGGGATAAGGGCGACATGTGGTTTAATGACCTAATGCAGGCGCTGAGGGCTTGGTATCCAGACGTTACGGAGAAGGAGGTTTTAATGGCATTAATGAGGCTTGAGCTCAGTAGGTTGATAATCGTTCAGAAGGTTGTTAGGAAGGATGGGGCTACGTACCATATAAGGGTTGTTAAGGATTAATTAGGGAAAGAGATAAATGGCTTGCTTCATAAGTTTAGTTGGGTTACCTAAATGGGCGTTACTGAGCTCGGTAAGTTAATTCCAGAGGGTGTCAGAAAGACCGTAGAGTTCACCCAATTATCAAATAGGATAGTGGCATTGGATGCGTATAATGCACTTTATCAATTCCTAGCGTCAATTAGGCAGCCGGATGGTACACCACTCATGGATTCCAAGGGGAGAATAACGAGCCACCTGAGCGGATTATTATACCGAACAATAAACTTTCTTGAGAATAGGATATGGCCTGTGTACGTATTTGATGGTAAGCCACCTGAGGAGAAGACGCTGGAGATTGCGAGGAGGAGGAAGGTTAGGGAGGAGGCCATGGATAAGTGGGTTAAGTTGCTTGAGGAGGGTAAGAGGGAGGAGGCTAGGAAGTACGCGCAGAGGGCGTTGTTTCTAACTGATGATATGGTTGAGGATGCAAAGAAGCTACTGAGGTTAATGGGCATACCAGTGGTTCAGGCAATGGCTGATGGTGAGGCTCAGGCAGCTGTAATAGCCAGGGAGGGCAAGGCCTGGGCCGCGGGTAGTCAGGACTATGACTCATTACTGTTCGGAGCACCCAGGTTAGTCAGGAACCTCGCCATAACCGGGCGTAGGAAATTACCGAATAAGGATGAGTACATCGAGATTAAACCCGAGATAATAGAACTCAATGAGGTTCTTAAGGCATTGAAGCTTAAGGACAGGACGCAGTTAATAGACTTGGCAATACTCCTCGGGACCGACCTAAACCCAGATGGCGTGCCAGGCATTGGGCCGCAGAGAGCCCTTAGGCTGATCCAGGAATTTGGCGGCCTTGAGAAGTTACTCCAGGGCCCATTAAAGAATGCGCAATTCCCAACGGACCCACTAAAGATACGTGATTACTTCCTAAATCCGCCATACAACCCGAATTATAAAATAGAATTTGGGCAACCCGATGAGAGAGGGATAGTTGAGTTCCTGGTTCACGAGCATGACTTCAATGAGGAGAGGGTTAGGAATGCAATCGAGAGGCTTAAGAAGGCCATGGGTAAGAGGAGGGAGTCAACCCTTGACTCATTCTTTGGATAATCCATTGGTGGGTTAAGCTTAAAATAATCAAGGACCTTAACCATGCTGGGTACTTACATGGAGCCCGTATTATCAATAATTGGTTCAGCGCTTAGCTGGGTATCCGGCATCATATCATCGGCTATACAATTACTCTATTCAATAATTAATTACATATTATCAAGGCCCGATAATTACATACCATTCCTATGGCCAATAATAAACTTCCTAAACCACGTACCAGTAATAAACATAATAGTGCACCTCATCTTCTGGAGGCCAATATTTGACCTACTCTTTGTACCTGGCCTAGTTTCGGTGACGATAGCTCTGATCTTCATAATATGGTTTGAGAGAAAGATAACGGCTAAGGTGCAATGGAGGATTGGGCCACTTGAGGTTTCTAGGCCAATAGGCGGTTTTCTCCAACCATTTGCAGACCTATTTAGGTATACGTTTCAGGAGTTTGTGGTCCCTATCCATGCGGATAGGAATTACTTCATTCACGCACCAGCCATAGCATTCATACTATCGACACTACCCATATTCTTCATACCGGTCGGTCCAAGGCAATTTACACTCCCAAATGGCGCAATGATTGAGGGTATTTACGGCGTTTACACGGGCTATGATGTACTGATTGCATTGGCATTAATAACGTTATTTAATATAGCGATAATATTGATTGGTTGGGCTAGTAATGATAGGTTCACGTACATAGGGACGGTGAGGGAGGCATTATTATACACGGGTTATGAGGCGATACTCATATTATCAGCCGTTGCAATACTCCTAATTTACGGAACGGCAGACCCATTCAAGATAGTCGACTGGCAGGTAACGCACCTGCCGGGCATAATAGCAAACCCACTTGCATTCCTCGCCTTCCTAATAGCCACGTTGATGGCCACGTCAAGGTTCCCCTTCGAAATACCAGAGGCTGATACGGAAATAGTCCTTGGCCCATACACGGAATATAGCGGTATTGTGTATGGCTTAGTAATGACGATGAGTTATGAAAAGTTATACGTGTTAAGTCTACTAATGGTTCTATTGTTCCTAGATGGTTGGGCGGGACCATACATACCATATTTCGGAGCTTTGTCACCTGCAATATGGTTTGGTATAAAGACATACATAGTGATGATGATAATGGTTTTCACAAGATCCGTATACGGCAGGTATAGGCCAGATCAGGCGCTGAAAATGAGTTGGTCATCACTGCTCGGGTTAGTAATGGCTGCTTTAATACTCTCCCTCGTAATTAAGGTTTTCTAATTATTTTAAATTTAAATAATGTTTGGTTAAAAATTAAATTTCATGGGAATATTTTAGGGAAATACTCATTAAGTCATTAAAAATATCTTCATCAATAGCCCGATCCATTAACAATTAGGCTAACCACTAAATTAATAAGGAGGCTTTCCAGGACTCAAGACAATGGTCATCTGCCCCGTATGCGGTAAGGAGTATGCAAACTCGAGTTCGCTGCTAAAGCATGTTAAATTGAAGAGTAAGTACGACCCAATGCACATGGCCTTTTGGCTTGAGTTCCAGAAATACATAAGCACACCGAAGGAGGATTGGGCAATGCTAACGAAGACAGACCTATTCAGGGAGTTCCTTCGAGAGAAGGGACTTCTTTAAAACTATTGACCAACACTACATCACTAACTTAACTAATAACCTAATTAATAACGCACTATTAACAATCCCGTGGTTAAGAAAAGGGTTAGGGGAGTTATTCAGGAAGCACTTGATTATCAACTAAATTGGCCAATTAAGTTAAGGGAATTATCAATAAGACTTCAGGATAGATCGTATAGGACGGCTCAAGAGGCGATTAAGTTATACGTTAATGGTTTATTGAGTAAGGATGCCGTTATAGAGATAATAAGGTTAAGTGGTGTTTCGTTGAGCAGATACATGAATCCTAGGAGGTATTTAGTTTATGATGATAATGATGAGGTGATTGAGAATGTAGATGATGTGATAATTAATGAGTTTGACGAGGTTAATGATGATGTTAAGGAGGTTGAGGAGGAGTATGTTGGTCAAAGAATTATTAGGAGGTTGATGGGCAATGATTGATGAGTTAATACGTAAATACGGTAAGTACATGGGAGGGATAGATTATGAGAAGGTGCTAAATGATATAATTAGTGAGGAGGATAGGCTTAGGGAAATAGAGAGGAGACTAATAGGCATTGAGACAGGGCGGCAGACGAATTATGAGAAATTGAGGGAGCTCGAGAAGAGACAATTAATCCTAAAATACATAGAACTAAAGAATCAGGAAAGGAATATGCTCGAATTAATTAAGGAGCTGAAGCTAAAGGGATATACGAAGACCGAGGTAACAAAGGCAATAAGGAGATTAAGGAGGATAAGAAGGCAAATACGCATGATAAAACGTGAATTAAAATTAATAAATGAAGAACCTACAAACACAACAAAAGACTTAAAAACCGACGTATTTAATGAGCAATGAGCCCCGGTCGTATAGCCCGGTCAAGTATGCGGGCCTCTCGAGCCCGTGACCCGGGTTCAAATCCCGGCCGGGGCACCAGAGTTGCATTTAATCCTTCCTAGATCATTGCTGTGATCAGTTACATTTCAATTTAATGTCCAATTATGCAAGGCATATATACGTGCATGGATGACGCATCGCCCAGGGAGCACATAGTTGACCGTTAATAACAAGCAGAAACTTAAGCGAAAAATACTGACCTGCCTAGACAATAAGCTATGAAGGCATGTACGAATAGTATTCGAAGTTGAATAATGGAGTATTGTATACGTGTTTCAGTAAGTTCTTTATTGTCCGTTATTAATGGGGCTTTGGATATGAGGAAGGATATACAATGGCTAGTGGTGGGCTAGTTATATGCGTATAAACCCTGGATAATCACTACTTTAAAGTTGCCTTACTAATTAGTTATTCCATAAAGAAGGAGACCAGTTATATCCTGCACTATTAACCTGTGTAGTGAAATAAGCTCTAACGCTTTGTACAATGCTCTGCATCGTGAAATTCAATGCTCCCCCATAACCTATTGAATTGTACGCGAACATAATACTATATGGTATTATTCCATTACTCATTATTACTACTGCTCCTCCAGTAAATATTGGGTTTTGTACGTATTGTTGAAGGTTCGTTACTTCTTGCAATACCGTTCCCATTCCTGGTTGGTACCATATGTTTGCTAATCCAAGTGCTATTGTTGGTTCATTATAGCTAGCACTATCCAACAGTACCGTGTTTCCCTGCACGGGTATCTGTACTACCCGGGTTGAGTTTCCAATAATGACCTCGTAACTCAGCGGTATGAATAGCTGACCATTAATTATAGTCCCCATATTCCGCTGATTAAACGAATTAATCTCACTCACCGCTTGATTCAACGCATTACTTTGTACCTTGTACGTTACCAAGTCATGCGGGTCGCCATTGAGGTCGTAGTAAAGTAATTCATACTGCCCATTGCCAATGGGCATTAGGAATACGTAGGGTGCATTAATGGTTAGGTATGTCATTGATGGTCTCAAGATGAGTAGGTAAGCCAGGAGAACCACGGCAATGGCTACAACAACGGCAGTTACAACATCAACAACCAAAACCCTAACCATCAAACAGGACAAAGGAAAAAGACTAAAACCTTGCTCAACAATGCAGACATTGGTTGTTCAATCAGCACGGTTAGCCCATAAGCATTATTGGTAACCTAAGCAATGGGCTTAGGCAGCGACACCTTGACAAGTCCTCGAGAAATCGGCGAATACGTGGTAATTCACTAGAGGAAGTAGCAAAAACATGCGCATAAACGATGAGGATAGTGCGACTTAATAAGCTTCCGTCATATGTTCGTTACATATAAAGCTTAAAATCAACACTTACTCGTTATCTCGTGGTTTCAATAGGTATTGTTGGTTTGGGTCCGATGGGTCGTGCAATTGCTTATTACTTGGCTAGGCATACGGGCCATGTCGTTAATGGTTATGATGTTAGTGATGAGGCAGTCAGTGAGGCTAAGCGATTGGGCATTAATAATGCGGTTAAGGCTGATGCCAGGAATTATGAGGATCTGAAACGTATTGCAGGCGAGAATGACGTGATTGTCAGCGCAGTCCCGCAGTCAATAGCCGATCAGGTGGTCCTTAGACTTCATGAGCTTGGTAAACCCGTTATTGACTTAATATTCATGTGGAAGTACAATGAGGATTTAGCCCGTAAGTTAGTCAGTGGTCCCATTATTATCCCGGCCTGTGGTTGGGCTCCAGGACTGACTAACTTACTCGCTATGGCGGCTGCCAATGAGCTTGAGGTTGTTGAGGAGGTGGGTATACATGTCGGTGGTAACCCGGTTGATCCAAAGCCACCACTTTACTACGAGCTTCTCTTCTCCCTTGAGAGTACGGTTGATGAGTACGTTAGGTCTGCAACGATTATTAAGGATGGTAGGGTCGTCGGTGTTGAGCCGCTTGCGGAGATCTTTGACTTTAGGACTTGGCTCGTTAATGGCGAGTTCGCGGAGTTTTATACGGATGGTTTAAGTACATTGCTTGTAACATTACCCAAGTATTTTAAGACCCTGAGGAATGTTTACGAGAGGACTATTAGGTGGAGGAGACATTTGGAAATTATGAGGGTTCTCAGGGACCTTGGGCTTTTGAGTGATGTAGAGACTGCGAAGTATGTGCTCTCTAAGTCATTAAGACCCGGGATAAACGACTTCTCAATAATGGTTGTTGAGGCTAAGGGTAAAATAAGCGGTGATTACGCCGTGGTTAAGTTCGAAAGTGTTGACTATGCCCAGGGAGGCTTCACATCAATGGCTAGACTCACAGGCTTCACCGCGGCCATCATAGCCGACTTAGTGGCCAGGGGTGAAATAAGGGGTGAGGGGTTAACACCAATTGAGGAGGCGTACATAAGAAATAGGTCCATATTAAGCCAAGTAGTAAATGCGCTGAAGATGGAGAACGTAAAAATATATAAAACAAAGACAATGATAGAATAATAAATAGATTAAATAGATACTAGATAATGATAAAATTTATATCCTAATTTAATCAAATTTAAATTAATATGACGTCAAGTACTCAATCTCAGGTTAGGCTTAGGAGAGCTTTAACCATGACTGATTATTTCATGTTAGCATTCACGGGTATGGTCGGTAGTGGTTGGTTATTCGCAGCATTAGGTGCTTCTGGTGCCATGGGACCTGCATCTCTCCTCTCTTGGATAATAGCTGGTGTATTCTTCATATTCATGGTATTCCCCTTCGCAGAACTTGGTGGTCTTTTCCCATTCAGTGGCTCTCTAGCTAGGTATAACCATTATAGTCACGGAACAATTAGTAACTACTTACTAGCCTGGGCATATACGTTGGGTGCGATTACCACGGTTAGCGTCGAGGCAGTAGCCATTGTTGAATACGCCAGCTATTACATACCGCAGTTTTGGAATTCAACTATTGGAGTATTGACACCGCTTGGTTTAGCCGTAGCAGCATTGTTAGTATTGGTCTTTCTCGCAATTCAATTAATTGGTGTAAATGTTTATGGCTGGTTTAATAGATTCATAACTGCCTGGAAAATAATAATACCTGGCTTAACAATAATATTATTAATTGCATTATACTTTCACCCGGACTATGTAATTGGTAAGTTACCGGGTGGTTTTGCGCCATATGGTTACTCAGTGGTCTTTTCCGGTATGATTACCACAGGTATTGTTTGGGCATACGAGGGGTTTAGACAAGGTCTTGAGTATGCCGGTGAAGGCAAGAATCCGCAAAGAGATGCGCCGTTAGGGACGATACTTGCATTGATATCCGTGATAATACTTTACATATTACTTGAAATTGCATTTATAGGGGCAATTAATTGGGAGGCGGCTGGTGTGAAACCTGGTGATTGGCAGTCACTTGCGTCAAGTAGTTGGCAAGCCCATCCATTTGCCAGTGAGGCCATGGCAACCGGGATACCGATATTAATGGGTCTTGCTGTATTACTTTTAATTGATGCCGCCATATCACCTGCTGGAACCTTAGCTGTCTTTCTTGGGACTAGCGGTAGGAATTTATATGGTATGTCTAGGGTTGGTTATATACCTGAATTCTTTTCACGAATACACAGAAAGTTCCAGACGCCCTGGATAGCCCTCATAATTGCCGCAGTAATAGGTATAGCGTTTATGGCGCCATTCCCAACCTGGTATACAATAATGTCATATTCTGCCGTGATGACAGTTTATGGCTATTTACAAGTTGGCATAACCAATCATGCACTTAGGAAGTTGGCTCCTGACTTAAAGAGACCGTTTAACCCACCGGCTTGGTACGTATTCTACCCGCTTAGCTTCGTCGTTGCATCACTGCTTATTTATTGGTCTGGCTGGTCATACGTCAACGCAATAATAGCGGGTGTTATACTCGGATTCCCACTATTGCTTCTCGGTCCATATAGGTCAGAAATTAAGTTGACACGTGCAGCATCTGTGATATTTGCGGTGGTTTACTGGGTAACTTCATCATTATTAATTGCCGGTTGGTACCTCAATTGGTTTGCTAGCTTAGGCGTGATCACATCATTCGCCGTTTACTGGACATTAATATCCCTAATTCAGGTGTTGAGCCTGTTTTACCTATGGTTTAAGTCAAGGCACCCAGACGTTAAGGCTGCCCTCTGGGTACCAATATACAACATATTGCTAGGCGTAATATCGTACATAGGCTCATTGGGTCCACTATCAACGCCATTAATACCATACCCATGGGACTACATAACATTTGCAATACTGAGCTTAGTAGTCTACTTCATAGCAATAAATCTAGCCTACGAAACAAAGGATCTAAGGCAGATAAAAGAGAAGGGGTTACCAATAGAATAAATAGAAGTAAATAGATACGATAAAGATTAAACCGTGATCTTTTATTTTTCTATTAATCAAATGATAATGATTATTTTTCTATTTAATCAATAAATTTAGCATAAAATATAAATTTTAAATTTATTCTTAAGCATATTATTTAATTTATAACTTTAATTTATTATTAAAATAATTTATTGACTTTGTCAATTATTGGACATTTTATGTACTAAGGAATACTTATGGCTAATTTGGACCTGGTTTTTCTCTATTTTTCCTTATTTTCTATTTCTAATATTTGTTATCTATATATTAGTACGTAGGAAAAATAATAATGTTTATCATAATTTTTTACTATTCTATAAGGAGGAAATACTTTAAAAGATCATTATGAAGATAATTCCATGGTGAACCCACCTGAGGCAGGGCCTGAGGTTGGTGAAAAGAAGGCTATTCAAAGCGATAAACAGTTAAGGAGGGCGTTGAACCAGTGGGATATAGCCTTCCTAGTTGTAGGCGCCATGATTGGTAGTGGTTGGTTATTTGGTTCACTTGGCGCGGCTGCCACGGCGGGTCCTGCCGCCATTCTCTCTTGGCTAATTGCTGGGTTCCTAATGATATTCATAGCATTGGCCTACGCGGAGATTGGCGGCATGCTGCCTAAGAGTGGTGGTATTGTTAGATATCCTCAGTATACCCATGGCGGCTTTGCGTCGTTTATAATGGGTTGGGCGTACTTCCTAAGCGCGGTCACTGTTGCTCCATCAGAGGCCATAGCTGCCGTGACCTACATGTCAAGTTACTTACCACAGCTAATGTCCAATGGCTTATTAACGCCATTGGGTACGTTGGTGGCCGCTGCTTTGGTTGTATTCTTCTTCCTTCTTAATTGGTATGGTGTTCATGTTATGGGTAAGACGAACACGGCCGTTGGTTGGTGGAAACTAATAATACCATCCCTAACCTTCATTTTACTCATGGCACTAGCCATGCACACAGTTAATTACTCAGGGCTCGCTGGCGGTTTTATACCGTATGGCTGGTCAGAAGTCTTCCTGGCAATACCAACCACTGGCATAGCCTATGCATACCTGGGCTTTAGGCAGGGCATTGATTACAGCGGTGAGGCTAGGAAGGCGACTGACGTAGTTTGGGGTACAATACTCGGTTATGTAATTGTGATGTTCATTTACGTAATGCTCCAGGTGGCATTTATAGGTGCAGTTAATTGGAGCGCCGCTAAGGTAAGTCCAGGCAATTGGCAGGCCTTATCATCCTCAGTATTAAGTAGTGGTCCATTCTATGAGATTATGGCCACCAGTGGCGTAGCAATACTTGCCGGCTTCGCAGTAATACTATTAATAGATGCCATAATCTCACCATCAGGTACTGGCTGGATATACATAGGCACAACGGCGAGGACAATATATGGCATGGCGGCTGATGGTCACCTACCATCTGCGTTCCTAAAGCTAAATAGACATAAGATCCCACTTTGGCCGACAATTGCTGCCTTAGTACTTGGACTATTATTCCTGTTGCCATTCCCGACTTGGTTTGCGATATCCTCATTTATAACAACAACTACTGTGTTCACGTACATAATCGGCGGGCCATCATTAATGACCCTCAGGAGGACTGCACCAAATGCTAACAGGCCAATTAAATTGCCTGCTGCGTCGGTGATTGGTGCCATAGCCACAATAGCGGCCTTCCTAATTGTCTACTGGTCAACCTTCTACTATCTATGGTTTGCAATAGCCCTAATACTTGCCGGCTTACCGCTATTCTACATGTACACAATGGTCAATAGGTATGGGGCAAGCAGAACCGCTGGCATTGTATCTGGGATAATATACTGGGTCGTACTTATCGTAGCCACATACTACCTGATATACCTCCCATTCGCAGCACCCACTGGGTGGCCTGCCTCATTACCAGTCACAATGCTCAAATTACAGCCGACGCATATAGTAGATTTTGTTAGTTATGTCGTGGTAATGATAGCCATGGTTGTTGGATTTACGCTGTACGTGGCCTCTACGGCTAGGGATCGTGAGATAGCGATGAAGCATGTGAAGGCTGGTTGGTGGGTTGTGGCAACAATATTCTCGGCATTCATACTATCATTCCTAGGCTCCTTCAGCGTCTTCGAGACACCTATAATACCATTCCCGTGGGACACCATAATAGCTGCACTTGTGGCTCTTGGACTATATCTCTACGGCTCATATAGTGGAATTCTCACTGAGGACTTAGTTGTTGCGTTGAGAGAGCTTGGGGGTGTTTAGTGCTTGAGACCTAAAATTATTTTGTTTGATCTGTCAAATTTTTGACTTAAAAACAAATAAATCCAGCGCTTTTTTGTCATATTCGTGCTTGGAAAATACCCAGTATTCCCACCCACGGACCCTGAGTTTGAGGACCCACCAAAGTTAGATAAGTATGATGTTGTTGTTATAGGCGGTGGCGGAGGTGGTTATCATGGAGCCTTTGAGTTGAGTAAGGGTGGTCTTAAGGTTTTGATGGTTGATGATAAGGGAAATCTTGGCGGTAACTGCCTGTACGAGGGTTGTATACCGTCTAAGTCGGTTTACATGACGATATACCTAATGGAGAAGATAAGGGGTATACTAAATAGTGTTGGTAATAAGGACATAAATGCGGTTAGGGTTCTTTGGGAGAACGCGATTGATCATAAGGATAACGTCCAATACATTAGGTACTTACAGCACATTAGGGAGATTAAGGGGCACGAGAATGTGGACTTCGTTAAGGGCATTGCGGAGGTTATTGATGAGCATAGGGTTAGGGTTAGGGCTATTGATGGTTCCTGGACTAAGGATGTTGAGGCGAGACAACTGCTGATAGCAACCGGGTCAGTGCCGATTAAAATACCTGTACCTGGTGCTGACCTTGCCATTGGAAGCCAGGAATTATTTGGTTATAAGACGAGTTATAGGAAGATACCGAATGACGTTGTGATTATAGGCGGTGGTTACATAGGTGTTGAGGTTGCATCAGTACTTGGTTCCATGGGTATCAAGGCAACGATAGTTGAGATGTTGCCTAGGATATTAACTGGTTGGGATAATGACGTTGTCTCTAAGATCGAGGAGAAGCTGAAATCTAAGGGTGTTGAGGTTCTCACGAACTCAAAGGTTATTGGTATTAAGGAGGAGGGTGGGCAAAAGATTGTTGAGTTTGAGAGACCAGATGGCAGTAGGGGTTACGTGGCTGGTTCTGAGGTTATAATGGCGGTTGGTAGGAAGCCTTATGTGGAGGGTCTCGATAAGTTGGGCATTGTTGAGAAGGGGCATGTTGATGTTGAGTCGTCAATGAGGACTAAGGCGCCCAATACTTACGCAGCCGGCGATGTGATTGGTAAGTACATGCTTTATCATGCAGCTGTTAAGGAGTCCGTGGTCGCGGCATGGAATATACTCCACGGCAAGCCCATTTATGAAGTCAACTTCAACTCAATACCAATGGCAATATTCACAGAACCCGAAGCGGCAATGGTCGGTTTAAACGAGGATGCTGCTAAGGCTAGAGGTATTAATTATGTAACTGTGTCATACCCGCTTGAGGATGATGCATACGCCCAAATAATGGGTGTTAGGGAGGGTTGGGTTAAGTTGATTATTGAGAGGGAGAGCCAGAGGATTATTGGTGGTGTTGTTTATGGTGAAGCTGCTTCGCTAATAATTAATGAGATAGCATTGGCGGTATCCGTGAATGCCAGGGTTAAGGACATAGCACTACTTGCGCATCAGCATCCAACAATATTCGAGGCCATCGATAGGGCGGCCATTAGGTTCTCACTGTGATTATATATTCATAACTATTTATAATTATTTAAAAGAATAATTATATATTCACTTAATTTAGAAGCCAACTAAGGGAAATTAAATCCATGAGTATGGCGGAAAATGTATGAGCAGGAAAATCTGGAAGTGCTATAGGTGCGGTGAGGAGGTTGTTGAAGGTATGAAGTTCACGTTCACTAAACAAGGTCCAATTCATTGGGAGTGCTTTAGGGCTGAGGTCAGGGATAGGTTCAATGGAAGTATCCCTGAGGACGTGAATATAATGCTTGAGTTATTGGATTATCTGGCGGATGGTATTGTTAAGATCAAGGAGCTTGAAACCAGGGCTTCCTCAGACGAGTTAAGGCAGGTACTCATGGCCAGGAGGAAGATTATTGAGGGTGAAATGGCTAAGTTAATGAGTGAATTGAATAAAGTGCTTTATGGAAGTGCTTGATCATATCTTAGTATTTATGAGGAACGTTTAAATTCTAGTACTTAACGTATTAAATCGTGAGTGAGAACTATTTTGATAGGATTAGGAATGTTTATGCGAAATTGAATAGTATGTTCTTTAAGTATGAGAATGAGGTCCTTGGGGCATTAATGGCTACCTTGTCCAGGGAGAATTACCTACTAGTTGGTCCGCCAGGTACTGCAAAAACAACGTTGGTATACGCATTATCTAAACTGCTAAATGCCAAGTGGTTTTATAGGCAGTTAACGAAGTTTACGGATCTCGAGGAGATCCTAGGCCCAATAAACATTGCTAAGCTTTTGGATGGTAAGGTGGAGAGGATATACGCGAACTCAATAGTGGAGAGCGAGTTTGCACTGCTTGATGAGATATTCAATGCATCAAGCGCCATATTGAACACGCTATTATCCATACTCAATGAGAGGGTCGTTTATGATGGTGAAAAGGTGGTCCCAGTGAGGACCTGGACAGTCTTTGGCGCAAGCAATAGGATTCCCGATGAGGAGGAGTTACAGGCGCTCTATGATAGGTTCCCGCTAAGGGTCTTCACCGAGTGGGTTAGCCCTGATGATACTGAGCCATTGATAATAAAGGGTTGGGAGTTAAGGATGGACCTGGAAAGGATGGAGCCCCTGGCTACCATGGACGACGTACAAGCCGTTAATAAGATAATTACGCAATACGTTTATGACCACATAAAGGATATATCAAAGATCATAAGCCCAATAATAGCCAATTACGTTGAGCACATACCGATTAGTAATAGGACTAGGGTTAAGGTGCCAATGTACGTAGCCACGTACTTAATGCTCCACGGCATAGACATAGGCCGTGCTGAATTAACACCATCACTGTTAAGGGTGGGTACGATAAAGGTGCTTAGATACTTAGTTAATAATAAGGATCAATTAAATGAATATACATCATTCGCAACAGTACATATGCCAGAGGACTTGTTAAGACTAAGCGAGCTGCTCAGTGAGGCAAAGGCCCTAATAAATAATGAGGTTTATGATGAAGCAAGACAAAGAATAAGGGATGCCAAGGAGCTACTAAACCAGATAAGGAGTAAGTGGGATGCGGTAATGGTTAAGTTGTATACCGATGAGATAAATGAATTGGAGGATTTACTAAAGAAGCTAGAGGAGGCATTAAGCGAGAGTAGGCGTTAATTTATGGTTTACCTACGTAATCGTAATATATCACGTATAATGGATATAACGGCATTCATAAGCCTAGGCGGCGCATTGTATAATCTCATATCCGTTAATACATCGCTTAATAATTCATTTAATTCCTCAACAATGACACCAGAACCCTCCAATTCCCTTAACTCCTGACCCAACACCCTAAGGTATATGTACGAGACCACAAAAAACCTGGACCTAAAGTCATCACCCTCACTTGGTGGGCAATTAAGCATGTTAATAGGCTCTTCCCTGCAAATCTCATTAATGTCAATACCAAGTTCCCTCAGGTAGTTAATCAATAATTGTGGTTCCCTTACCATAGCCCAGAAGGATTCCCTGACATTAACCACAAAGGTCACTCAAGCGGTCTCTCCTTCATTAATCTTATGGCATCCATCACCGTGAATTCACGGCCCCTCCAATTAATGGATTTAGTAAACATAGTCTTAATTATTGCCAGCCAGGAAAAGTAAACATTCAATATCGAGATTAGTGCCAGGAGCGTTGAATAACCTCTCGTTATGTTAATGCCATAAAATCTGTCAAGGGCCTTAATGCCACTTATCCTAATGTAATCCTTAACCACACCAAAAATAAATGGTAAAAGCCCAGGTACTATGAACCACGCATTAATGAATGAGAGGGCTATGGCTATGGGCAGCGTAACTACATACAATGTGTAGGATGCGGCATATAGCAGGAATCCCCTAAATCCGTAAACCCTGACATACCACAACTGCCTAACAGACCAGGTAAAGGCCTCCTTAATGCTTACATCCTCGAGCGTCAGGACTAGGGACTCAGGGACAAAGTCTATGGCTAAGCCCTCCCTATGTACGAAGTGCGTGATTACATAATCATCACTCAGGTAATAAGGCAGGTAATCACGGATCCTCCACTTATCCAATATCCATTTCCAAATAGCCGTGGAGCCACCCCAGGTGAACCTAGCCACAGGGTTCTGCATCGCCGTGATACCAATCATGTTAAAGCTAGCCCTTAATAATGAACCAAGGCTAAGCCTCCTGAGTGGTACGTAGAATCTATACGTTGTGGCGGCGCCCGAGCCTTTAACCAGCGAGGATACCAAGTTCCTAAGCCAATGCCTATGAACAAGGGCATCACTATCGACGAAAACAACAATTTCACCATCTACGTGACTTAAGGCAAAGGCCAAGGCCTCACCCTTACTACGTCCACCCCTGTTAATTAATACCGAGGCATCAACATTAAACCCTTTAATCAGGTCCTTAATGATGCCGTATGCCGGGTCATCATCGCTATCGAGTACGAAGATGTAATTCCTACGGCCTGGATAATCCTGATCCAAAACACTGGCTATATTACCTTTAATGTTTTGATCCAAGCCTCTCACGGGCATTATCACGGTTACCCAGGGATAATTACCATTAATCAATTCACCAGCCCTCCTCCTACCCCTCCAATACTTAATCTCGAAATATAGGGATAACAATGATGATAATACAGATGCAATAATTATCAATACACCGAGAATTACCAACGCTAATAATATCATCATTAGGGGTTGTTGTGGTAACGATTTTTAAGTTATTACTGCTTGACCAACACTTTCAATACGGCGGCGAAGTCCTCCTCGGAAAGACCCATCCTCTCAGCAATTCTATAGAGCTGAAGGGCTAATGATGCCATCGGTATTGGGACACCGCGTATCGAGGCCTCCCTATTAACTATATCAAGGTCCTTACGCATGTGCTTAAGGGCAAACTGAACCGAGTAATCCCCACTAAGCATTTTGGGGACCTTTAACTCAGACGTCGGTGATCTGGCACTCGATAATTTAGTCAATACGTCTAGGATTACAGAGTCATTGAGACCGAAGGCCTTACCCAACTGAACAACCTCAGCCAAAGCGACGACATACGAACCAAGCAAGGCATTGTTTATTAACTTCGCATATAGCCCGTAGCCATTCGGTCCCACGTGAACTATGGTTTTAGCTGTATACTGTAGGACCTCCCTAGCCCTATTAAACGCCTCATCAGAACCACCAACAAGCACCACTATCTCCTTTCTCTCAACGGCTATGGACGTACCAATCACTGGGGCATCAACCATTTCACTACCCCTGGACTTAATGGTATTGGCGAGTTCTATTGAGACGCTTGGCGATATCGTAGACATATCAATTACTAAAGAGCCAGGCCTTAAACCACTCAGTACGCCGTCACTGCCCGCAATAACATTTCTAACAGCCTCATCATCGCTAAGCATTGTGATTATTACGTCAGATGCCCTGGCAAGCTCACTCGGTGTCTTAAATGCCTCAACACCAAACTCCCTACTAAACCTCAGGGCTTTATCAAACGTCCTATTATAAACCCCAATTAGTAAGCCCGCATCCCTTAAGTTCTTGGCGATTCTCCAACCCATCACGCCAAGCCCTGCCAGTCCAACCCTAATGTTGGTCATACCACGCCCAGCGTTACTCCCTGGTTTAAATAACAATCTCGGGCTGTAATTATCCATGCATGGAGTAAGTGATTTATAATTTCTAAGTCATAGACATGACCTGATGCGGTATAAGTGGGTTGTCCTGTCTAATACCACCATCGGTACATTACTCGCATTCATGAATAATACAATAGTCATAATCTCATTACCAGCCATATTCAATGGAATTAGGATAAATCCACTAAGTCCAAGCGCATTCCAGTACTTACTATGGGTTTTAATGGGTTATAGCCTAGTCACCGCATCACTCCTAGTCACACTGGGCAGGCTAAGTGATATGTACGGTAGGGTGAGGCTTTACAACCTTGGCTTCCTAATATTCACAATAGGCTCAGTACTACTATACCTCACACCAAACACTGGCTACTTAGGTGCACTGGAGATCATAATCTTTAGGTTAGTCCAAGCCGTGGGCGGCGCATTCCTAATGGTTAATAGCGCTGCCCTACTAACGGATGCATTTCCACCCAATGAAAGGGGCTTTGCATTAGGCACTAACCAGGTGGCTGGCTTGGCTGGTAGCTTAGTCGGGCTAATAATTGGTGGTGTGTTGGCGACCTATGACTGGAGGTACGTATTCCTCGTATCAGTGCCTTTCGGAGTCTTCGGTACCGTATGGAGCTACTTAAGGCTCAGGGAGATTAGGAGACCAATTAGGGAGGAGATTGATTGGCTAGGCAACCTAACATTCGTTGTTGGGCTAACCCTCATCCTACTTGCGCTGACCTATGGACTCGCGCCCTACGGCTCATCACCACTGGGTTGGGACAGCCCATTGGTGTTAGTCTCCTTCGCACTAGGCTTCGCATTCCTAGCATTATTCCCACTCATTGAGACCAGGGTTAAGGCGCCCATGTTCAGGCTTGAGTTATTTCGAATTAGGATGTTTACGGCAGCCACGATAGCGACAACCCTCAGGTTCCTGGCCTATGGAAGCCTAATGATAATGCTAACCCTCTGGCTACAGGCCATTTGGTTACCACTCCATGGAGTACCTTACACCGAGGCACCGCTTTGGGCCGGCATATACCTAATACCATTAATGTTGGGCTTCCTACTTACGGGCCCGGTGAGTGGTTGGCTCTCGGATAGGTATGGGCCCAGGTTATTGGCGACCCTCGGCATGGTCATAATGGGCATTGGCTTCCTAGTCCTAGCCTCAATGCCCTACAACTTCCAGTACTGGGTGTTTGCGCCGGTCATCTTCATGATCGGTGTTGGTAACGGTATGTTCTCATCACCAAACACAGCCTCAATAATGAACAGTGTACCCCCACAGCACAGGGGTGCTGCGAACGGCATGAGGACTACGCTCCAAAACACTGCTCAGGCGATAAGCTTTGCCCTGGCCTTCACAATAGTCATATTGGCATTCACGAATTACCTACCACAGGCACTGGCTAATGCACTGTCCAGTGCGGGGGCCACGGCATTAATACCGTACATAACCAGGATACCACCAACCGTAGCCCTATTCGCGGCATTCCTGGGCTATGACCCAATAAGGACCATGCTCTCAATGATACCGCAAAACATAATAAATGACACACCACAGCAGGCAATAAACACAATAACTAAATTAACCTGGTTCCCAAATGCCATAGCCCCAGCATTCATGGACTCACTACACATCCTCTTCTACATAAGCTCAGCCCTAGCCTTCACAGCGGCAATAGCATCAGCATTGAGAGGACAAATATACATATATGAGGAGGAGCCACAATACGCAAGTAAGTGAGACCAACGTCCCGGCATAGGCAATGAACAAAAAACTTAAATTCTTCATGAAGCCAACAATTACCTGGGCCCGTAGTCTAGCCTGGTTAGGATGTCCGCCTTACGAGCGGGAGGTCCCGGGTTCAAGTCCCGGCGGGCCCACCACACTTATTGCTCCCTATTACTGCTAAGAGTTGGTTGCATTGCTTCATTAAGGGTGCACGCCTCACGAGAATCACCACGTATACCGCATCTAAGGGCGTTGTATTTAATAATTCGAGACTGCCGTGAGTAGTATGTGGACTTTAACTAATAGATCGTTAACCGTGAGGTTTATTAATGGTGAGGAATGCGCATATAAAGTTCTTGAAAGCTCCTTTAAACTATGTGATTCTGAGCTTTCTCTCAATATATTGAGGTATGATTATGGAAGTATAATTGAATTATCAGTAAGATCCGACAAAATCGACCTAAGCGAGTACCCAGTCACAATGGACCTTGACCTTAATGAACAGGCCCAGGGCCTATTAGCTTTAACCCTCCTAAACCTTGCAAGCTCATTCATGGACAGAGCCTTCAATTACTATAATTATATGGCCCAGGGTAAGACGCCGAGATCCGAGCCACCACCCGAAAGGCCTGAGTATCCAGGTAATGCTAACTACGTTGGTAAGTGGGAGCGTGACCCAGTTAATTGTTGGGCGTTCCCGACATTCCCGAGAGGTCCCGATAAAATACCACCTTACACGGTATTTCTATTAACCAAGCTAGGTAATTCATACAGGGCCTACCTAGCGCTGTCCTCAGGTCAATTAACGGGCTTCATAGGACCTGGTCCTAAGCTAATAACGTTCACCGGCAAGCCTAGCCGAAGCATTAAGGGTTGGCCCTTAGTGGTGGGTATTAGTAAGGATCCTTATAATGCTGTTGAGAATGCCGTTAAGTTAGCCTCAATGGTTGCTCCCATTAAGCATAGGAGGAGTAAGGTTAGGCCAAGGTTTATGGTTGGGTTGGGGTGGTGTAGTTGGAATGCCCTACTAACGGAGGATTTGAACCATGAGAGTATCGTGAGAATTATTAAGGGTCTTAGGGATAGGGGAGTGCCAATTAGGTGGGTTTTAATTGATGACGGCTGGCAGGAGTTGAGTAATGGGGTTCTTAACAGTGTTAAGCCGGACCCATCCAAGTTTCCCAAGGGCTTTAGGGCCCTTATAGATGAATTGAAGGCCTTAGGCATCGAGGATGTTGGGTTATGGTTTACAATAAATATGTACTGGAGGGGCGTTACCGAAGACTTTCTGAATTCACTGGGTGTGGAGGGTTATAGGGTGGGTGAGGGTTACGTACCCATACCCAATCTTGAAGGCGCATTTAAACTCTATGATGCCTGGCTGAGATTACTTAAAGCTGAGGGTTTTGGCTTTGTGAAGGTTGATAATCAGTGGATTGTGCATAGGCTTTATTGGGGCCTTGCAAATGATGCCGAGGCCTCTAGGGCCATTGAATTAGCCCTTCAATTAGCTGCCGCCTCAAATGGCTTAGACGTATTGAATTGCATGGATATGGCCCCTGGAAACTACGGTAACTACGCCCTGAGTAATGCCATGAGGATTTCCCAGGACTACATCCCAATGTGGCGTGCAGATGCTAAGTTACATACGTTATGGAGTGTTTACAATAGCCTGCTCTACAGTCACTTTGCGTATCCCGATTATGACATGTGGATGAGTTATGATCAATCAGCCAGGTTAATAGCGGTAACGAGGGTATTCAGTGGAGGTCCCATTTACATCACTGACCGCGAACCAGAAAGAACAAATGTCGAATTAATTAAATGGATCACACTCAGTGATGGTGAGGTTATTAGGGTTGATGAACCTGCACTACCCACGAGAGACATCCTATTTAGGGATCCATACAACGAATCCGTGCTGCTCAAGCTTGCGTCGACAGTTAATGAATACCCGGTGATTGCGTTCATGAACATTAACAGGGATGGGCTAAGGATCAGCGAGAAGTTTAGGTTGGACGAAATGCCCATGAAATTGGGCGGCCAATACGTATACTATAAAGTCATTAGTGGTGAGTGGGGCATTATTGAGGCCAACGGCTCGATTAAGGTTGAATTAAATGAGCTTGAGGTAGAAGTAATAGTACTGGCGCCATTAATTAATGGTAGCAAGGCTGTAATAGGTATGGCAGAGAAGGTATTACCACCATATCCACTGAATCTCATTAAGATAAACGACAGAATTGTGGTGAGGACTAGGGACGAGGGTACACTACTATATGTTAAAGATAATACACTGAGTAGGGTCAATGTTAAAGCTAGCGATATTATTGAGGTTTAATGGGTCATTAGGCTTCCTGAAAAATAACAATGTTAATGTCCTTATAAGCTGGCCAGGTTCAGCAACCAGTGTTTTAGAACTACGTATATCTCAGTGGATCGGTAAGCTCATCAATAGCCTCAGGATATAGTTTTGCTACAATTGAAGCAACATGGTGTCCGAGCCAAATCACAGTAAATGGGACCGTAAAACAATTTAATGGCATATCCGCATCGGGTAGTGAAAGCGGCACAGGCTTGATAACCAGTGGAAGTGGTAGCTTCCCAGTGCCATGGACATGCCAGTACAAGTAATAAATTAAAGCGGTTTTTTATTTTTCAAGTATCTCCTTAACTTAGTCACCACGTGATGTTTATAGGGGTTGCATTGACGCCCCATATCCAGTAGCCGAAGGTGGTGGCGTATGGGTCACCGCTAGGGCTGAACTCCCCAATGTGCCAGTAGCCGAAGTATGAAGACACAATGTCTGGGTATGGCACGGTTATGTTCAGCGCCAGCTGCGGGTTTGCCACGTAAATCACGTCAACCCTACACGGAACCAAGACGTCATTAAATGGTGAAAGCAAACTCACAAGTTGCCCAGCCTCGGTGAAGTAGGTCCATGAGGCCAGCGCAGGCATGTAGCCGAAGTATGTCCTATTCAGCGGGAGCGTGGCATTAACAAGCTCATTACCGATAGTAACTATCCCAGCTGTGTAGTACTGCATTAGTTGCAACTCTCCATTGCTCACCGTAGATGACGCCAGTTCCATCATGCTCGTGGGCCCAAACCCAGTCCTATTGCCGACGACGAAGATTGTAGCTGGGGTCGCCATGAGGACCACTGTGTAGTTTGGCATTGGGTAGTTCAGGGTGGCATTGCTAATCACTACGTAATCAGAGGTCTCTAGGTCTATCACATTCAGTGAGTTGTTTATTGGCACGACTATGGGGAATGTGTATGGCGTGACATCCTTAATTCCATACGTAGAGTTCCAATTGCTATACGGCCATATCTTGAATAGCCCACTTACTCTCGCCAGGCTGACCGGCGCAATCCAAACATTCACCAGCCACACAGTACCGTTAGGGAGGGCAATGAGCCTAGCCCAGCACCACCCAGTACCCTCAGCCTTACCCACATACTCAATGAGGGAATTTAAATCACTCGAATTAAAGGTAGGTACGTAGACGTAAACGGTCCTGTTTATGTACACTGGCACGGTCTGGTTCACATACTTAACAATTGTCTGGTTCACGTAGACCGTGTGGTTCACGGGCACGTAGATCGTCTGCGTCTGGACAAGCCCAAGAGACCTGGCAATGAGCTGAAGAGGCTTAACGTGCGGGCTCGCGATTATCAAAGCCAATACTATAATCGCTATTATGCCTATGATTCCCACCACCTTCCACTTAATACCCACTTCATACGCCAGTCCCATCCTAACCCACCAATGCGTAATTCGTAAATCCCGTTTAAAAGCTAACAACTTAGTAAAACACGTATTCACAATCCTGAGAAGATTACTCTAACCATCTTCATGAGGTTCAAGAACGTGGTTCACCCTAAACCCACTAATTAGAGATGACATGCTTGATAGAAATATGAGTTTAACCGCAAGTCTCTACGTGAAGTACATAACGATTGAGGTATCCAAGGTCACCAAGTCGGGTAGTATGACTGTGTATTGAAGCTTAAAATGCCAAAGATCCCAACCAAGGCCCGGGCTAAAGTAAAAGCAATCAGTGGTGGGCCCGCCGGGATTTGAACCCGGGACCTCCCGGTTATCAGCCGTACGCGGGGCTATCGCCCCAGGGCGCTCCAACCTGGCTGAGCTACGGGCCCTCGTTCCTAATGCCTTTTTCGTGTTTTTATGTTTTTCTTCCCTGCCCCCTGTGTGAATAACCTTTATTATTAGATTTGTTCATTGCTGTGTTGGGTATGGGTGGTAGCAACGTTACCGTTGGTGTTGGTAGGCTTGTGGCTAGGTTGTTACTTGAGTGGGTCCTCCTTGCCATAATTGGTGCCTTGGTTTATGTTCTTTACATAAACATTGTCTTTTACCTGTTACCCACTAGTTGGAAGGGTGTTCTCTTGACTTACGATAGTGTTGTCAGATCTGTGATCATAGTCACCATTGGTGCAGTCCTTGTTTGGGATACTGGGAGGAGGGTTGGTGATTACATTAGTAGGTATGATAGGGTTAGGGGTACGGTGCTTAAGTTCATCCTTGACACGGTACTTATCGTGGCGGTACTGATAGCCTTGGCCGTGACCTTTGAGAAGTTTGGTCTGTCCGTGGCTGCCTTCTCAGGTACTGCGGTTGGTATTATTGTTGGTCTTGCCGCGCAGCAGACGCTATCGAACGTCATTGCTGGTATTGTCATCATAATGACTGGCAGGTATAAGCCGGGTGATAGGGTCACAATCGTTAATTGGAGGTACGGCATAATAAGGGCCATGTACCCGCATGAGGGGTTGCCGAATGGCTTTACTGGCGTTATTAGGAATATAACGCTTATGTTCACGGAGGTCATCAGCGATGGTGGTTGGGTGTATACCATACCCAATTACGTGATGCTTGATGCATTAATAATACATAGGGATGTTGCGCCGTTTAAGCGCATTAGGGCTAGGATTGACGTGCCTTCGAGTATTGACCCCTGGGTCTTTGAGGAGAGGATTAAGGAGGCCCTTAAGGATGGTAGGATTAAGAGCATTAAGGTTAAGGTTGGTGAGACCTGGCAAAGCTCTAACCTTTACCAGGTAATAATTGAGGTTTTGGCTGATGGTAAGGCCGATGGCGAGGAGATAAAGGACCTGGTGCTTAGGGAGGCTGTGAGGATTAGAAACGAGTTAAGTAAACAACAGTAATTTAATTTTTAAAATGAAGACTTGCTTTATTTAACGTGCCTATAATAGGTAATCGAACTCCTCAAGCCCCAGTCTCTTCAGTGTGTCCCTTGTTGGCTTGCCGTCGACCCAACCCCTCAACTTATAGTACACCTTTATTCCCTCATCAAACATCTTGGACGCGGTATGTCCCTTTGCCGGGCCGTCTGGTATTGGCTCCCTCATCCTAGGCGGCAACTCATCCTTAACCCACTTACCTTCCCTGACCCAGTGGAGTCTCTCGACATTGAATATCCTCTCGCCAATCGTGAGCACGTCCTGCGGTGTTAGGTCCCACCCGAAGGCAGCGTTGTATAGGTTCGCGAAGTCCTTCTCGGTGTCTATGTTGGGCATTAGGTTCTCGAACTTGCAGAATATCGTTGAGTCAACGACGGCGAATAGGTCCTGGTTCCACTTAACAATCCTTGCCTGCTTCTCGATGCACTCCTGCGTTTCGCAGAATGGGTCAACCTTCTCAGGTACGCCGAACACCTCCCAAGTCGGTGTGTAGGCCTCTAGGTGGTCGCCACCCCTATTAGCCGTGTAGTAGGCTATTGCGAAGCCCTTTAGTGCCCTCGCGTCGTATGCAGGTAATCCCTGGCCCCTCGATCCAACGAACAGCTGGGGCATGCCGTACTTAACCGCGAGCCTGTAGTCACCCTCGGCCAAGTCATCGCCAATGCCATCCCTATAGGCGATCTTATACACCAGGTACTCAAGGGAGCCCGCATCGCCCCAGTCAATGTCTAGGTTCAACTTGCCATTCTTAACGAGTTCAATCGCCATTGATAATGTATTGCCTAAGCTTATTGTGTCCAGACCGAGTTCATTAGCCAACTTCTGAAGCTTGAGGTTAGCCTCTGGGTCTGTTAAGCCGACGTTTGGTCCAAGGGCCCAGGTGTTCTCGTACTCCTGCTTCACGTACTTCTCGGTAACGGTGAACTTAAATGGGCCTGACTTCACCGTGGGCATTTGCGTACAGCCTATTGGGCAGTTATAGCATCCGTGGGTCTCCGTTGGGTAGTGATCCTTAATGTACTCCTCACTGACTGGAGTCACGTCCTTAAGCTTCCCAGTACCGCCGAAGTTATAGTGGGGCAGTGCGCCTATTGATTGTATTATGTTCATTAGTACGTTCGTACCATACCTATGAAGAACCTTTGTCGTGTCGTGGGTCGCTATTCTCTTGACAATATCCGTATTAACCTTCATGAACTTAGCCCTATCAACGAGCTCCTTATTTAAGTCCCTAGTACCCCAAACCAATATACCCTTAAGCAACTTACTACCCATCACAGCACCGACGCCGCCCCTGCCCGCGAACCTCTCATAATCGCTAAGCCTAATGCCCGCGAACCTAACGAGGTTCTCACCAGCTGGGCCTATTACCGCAACGCCAGCCTTAGTCTCGTCTGGCGGGAATCCATTCTCCTCAAGTATTATCTTAGTGGATGCCCCAGTCCATTTGCCCCAGATGTGCTTGGCAGGTTTTAGTTTCGGCTCCCCATCTTTAATCACTAAATATACCGGCTCGTCGGCCTTACCCTCGATTATTAATCCGTCATAGCCAGACTTCCTGAGCCAATATGAGAAGTTACCACCTGCGTTCGAATGCGTGTATACGCCCGTTAATGGTGACCTAGTCGTTACATTAACCCTACTTGAGGATATCGTGGCAATGCCACTTAATGGACCTGAGAATATGTAAAGTTTATTGCTAGGGTCGAATGGGTCGATACCCCTCGGTATCTCCTTAAGTGCCAAATACGCGGCTAATCCCCTACCACCGAGGAACTTCTTCAGAAGGTCCTCCTTTATTATCTCCTCGGTGAAGTGCTCTCTCGATAGATCGACTCTTAGTATTCTAAAAACTGTCATAAACTGCTTAATTAAGCGGTGGTATTTAAGTGCGTTGTTATCGATAATTCAATAATATTCAGTTAAATATATTCACATAAATTATAGCCATAATAATTAAGTATAACGAAATAAACTAAGCCAAATATCTAAAGAGAATAAGTATTAAAATATCAGGTCATTTATGTGTTGAAGTGCGATGGTGAAATTCCCGTATTGGGTAATCGAGGGTGCACTGGCAGGCTCGTCAATGCCTCTTGATGAGGATACAGTGGCCATGTGGCATAGGATGAGGATTAGGGCCGTGGTAATACTTGTTGAGGAGTGGGAGTTTGCCATGGAGGGCTGGGACTTCAATGAGTATATAAATACATTGAGAAAGTTCGGCATGGATTACCTACATGTCCCGACGAGGGACGGCTATGCACCGCCCGAGGATGTTCTTTATAACATTGTTACCTGGATTGATAGGAGTATAATGAGTGGTAAGCCCGTACTTGTCCATTGCCATGCAGGTATTGGTAGATCACCTACTGTGATTGCGGCTTACTTAATGTATAGGAGGGGGTTGAGTGCTGATGATGCCATTGAGGTTGTTAGTAGGTATAATGATGAGTTATCGATAACGAATGAACAGTACTTAACCCTCGTTGCTTTTGAGCATTATTTACGAAGTATTAGGAACGCTAGTACTCCCTAGTCCTTATTAGGGATCCTAAGATAACCAATAATGCCCCAATCATCATTACCACTGAGCCATATATAGCAAGTAGCATTGGGCTGCTTGGTGCTGTCTCTAGGAGTAGTACTATGGCCATTGTGGATAACGGGCCTATTGACGCATTTAGGTTCCATCCAAAGGCCACGGCACTCCACCTAACCTCCGTTGGGAATATTGAAGTGAAGTAAAGCGTCTGCGGTGCAGCAGTTAGGCCAAAGAGTATTCCCATTAATAGGCTTGCATATATTGATAGTGGATTTAATGTGAATGCCAGGTAGACAATGAATGGACTTAGCACCAGCAGGAGCGTTGATGGCGCAATGAAGGATCTCCTAATGCCCAACGCCCTTATTAGAAATCCACTGAGTAATTCACCAATTACGGCTCCTATACCGCCATACATTCCAAGTATTAATGCCCAGGTATATGCCTTATTAGCGGGTAATTGGAGCTTTGGCGCGATTATCTTTGGCATTACGTAGGCCCAATAGCCTGACCCACCGTAGTAATAAATGGTTAACCCAAGGTTGATTAATATCAATGCTATGAATGGTACCCAGTAACGGGATAGGACAACACCCAGGGGCACCTTCACAACACCCCTGGACCTAACCTGCTCAACCCACTCAAGAGATTCTGAGCCCCAAAGCCTAATTATTAGGGCTATTAGGGCTGGTATGGCTCCTGTTATGAAGAGTATTCTCCAGCCATATACGTTAAATGCTTGGTGCATTGCCGATTTTGCGCTTAGGGTTACGAATGATGTTAGGAACACGGCCCAGGACAGCCCTGAGTACATGACGCCATTTATGTACGGCCTAATATTCCTAGGTGTTAATTCAAGGGCCCAGGAGGCACCACCACCAGCCTCACCTCCAAGTCCAATGCCCTGTAAAATCCTCATTAGGTATAGAAGTATTGGCGCCAGAACCCCAGCGGTGTAATACGTGGGTAGTAAACCTATTGCAAGTGTTGCTAACCCAACGAGTGCGGCATCCGATATCGTCGCTAGCCTCCTTCCACGTACATCGCCAATCCACCCAAATATGATCGCGCCAATGGGCCTAACGAAGTATGTCGTTGCGAAGGCGCCCCAGGTCTCTATTGCGCTTACTATTGCCACCTTTGATGGGAAGAAGTACATCTCAAGTATTGGCGCTAGTGATGCGAAGAGTATAATGTCGTAGTACTCAAGGCCCCAGACAAGCATTGTGCTGATGGCAGCAAGTAGGCTTTGTCTAAGTGTTAATTGTTTTGGTGCGTAACCAAACACGTGATTGCTCTCTGGTGCTATTTAATATGCTTTTTCTCTGAATTCACGTGGTAGTTTGATTTAAATTGGGCGTAGTAATTCTAGCAATTGTGGTGATTAATTGAGTATTAAAAATCTCGTTAATGCGTATGATCAATTAGATCCCTTTGATCTCAGGGTACTTAGGGTTATTGAGATCGGTCATAGGAAGTTTGAGTATGTACCGCTCGAGGTCATTGTTGACTGGAGTAAGAGGTCTGAGGAATTAATTGGTAAATCCCTAAAAAAGCTTAATGCGCTTGGCATGGTAATTAGGTACAGGGGTAATTACACTGGTTATAGACTCACCTTCATGGGTTACGACGCACTAGCACTACACACACTCGCCAAGAGGGGCATTATTGAGAAGGTTAGTCCAACACCCATTGGCGTTGGTAAGGAGTCAGACGTATACGCAGGTGATGCCGTCGGTGATGGTAAAGTCGTGCTTAAGTTCCATAGGCTTGGCAGGACGAGTTTTAGGCAGATTAGGAGGTTTAGGGCTTGGATTGGGAATAGGAGGCACATAACCTGGCTCTATGAGTCGAGGCTCTCAGCCCATGCTGAGTATAAGGCGCTGGTCCTTGCATATAATGCCGGGATTAACGTGCCTAGGCCAATAACCGTTAATAGGCACACGGTCGTTATGTCCTACATAAACGGCGCACAGTTATCCGAGGTTGGGGACGTGGATGATCCTGAGGACCTATACTGGGGCATTATTGAGGATGTTAAGAGGCTGTTTGCCGATGTTGGCGTTGTTCATGGGGACTTAAGTGAATTCAATATTATGATTGATTTGGACAGTGGTGAGCCATACATCATTGATTGGCCCCAGTGGGTACCTAGGAATGCGCCTGGGGCATTGGATATGTTGCGTAGGGATATCACAAACGTGACCAGGTACTTCATGAAGAGGTTCAGGCTTGATTTTGATGTTGATGAGGTTTATAATTACGTGATTGGTAATGTGGAGGTTAAGGAGGAGAGTCTTGAGGAGGCCCTTGAGGAGTTACTCGGTAGTGAGGGAGTTAATGAGCTCATGGGTTCGGAGAAGGAAGAGGAGTTTGAGGATACGTAATATGCCGCAAATAAACAAATTTAAGTAAGGTTGATAATAATACTTGCCTAAGTAATGCTTATTGAGGAGTTGAGTTCGGGGCCTATAATTGGGATTGACATCAATGGCAGGAAATTCTCATACGCAATACTTAGTAATGGAGAAATAATTGAGAAGGGGATTATCGACCCTCAGGACTTAATAAAGATGGTTAAGAAGGTTAGACCTAAGGCCATAGCTATCGACAATATTGGCGAGTTAATGGAGTTGAGTCCCTCAATCATTAAGAGGCTTGGTAGACTCCCATTCAACGTCTATTTAATCCAGGTAACGAAGGTTAGGCCTGACGCTGACGAGGCGATGGAGCTACTCGTTAATAAGTATTTTGGACTTAATGTGGTTAAGCTTGACCCAGACTCAACTGCTGAGTATCTCGCGAGGCTGTGCGCGATGGGTGTTGGGTCCATAGTTAAGGTTTATGAGCCTGAGACGAAGATCGTGGTAAAGGCCGCGATATCTACTACGCCAGGTGGCATGAGTAGGAATAGGTTTGAGAGGAATGTTGCTCATAGGATTAGGTACCTGGCTAAGGAGATTAAGGAGAGGTTGGAGAGCAGTGGCCTTGATTATGACATGTTCATAACGCCGGAGAGTGAGGGTTTGAGGTCCGTAGTGTTCATTGTATATGCTGATAGGAGTGTTGTTAGGTCTGTGGTTAAGCCACGTAAGAGTATGGATGTTAAGGTGATAGTTGAGTCGGTACCAACGGACTCAATAAAGTTTGTTGGATTAACGGAGCAGGAGGGTGCCGAGAGTGTAAGTACTGCTAAGGATAGGAAGTTAATTGTCGGTATTGATCCAGGCATAGTCACTGGTGTTGCCGTTCTTGACCTAAACGGTAACGTGTTAACGCTACAAAGTGGTAAGAACCTGAGTAGGAGACATGTGCTTAGGATTGTGTATCAATACGGTACGCCGGTCCTAATAGCCGTGGATACCGCCAAGCCCTCAGACTACGCTAAGAAGTTAGCCGCAATGGTGGGTGCCGTGATTTATTACCCAGATAGGGACTTGAGCATTGCTGAGAAGAGTGAGATTGCCATTAAGATTTCCCGTGAGCAGGGGATCGCCGTTAAGGACCCACACATGAGGGATGCCCTGGCGGCGGCCTACAAAGCATTCATTCAGTTAAAGCCCAAGCTCGATAGGGTTGAGGAGGAGGTTAGGAGGGCCTATGCTAGGGCTGTTGATGATGCAAAGGCATTGGTTATTAAGGGCGCATCGATAAAGCAGGCAATTGATGAGGTAAGTAAGAGGATTGAGGTTCAACCACAGCAAGAGGTCAGGTTATTGACTACTGAAAAGTGCGAATGTGAATGCGATAAGTTACGCGAGGAGTATGAAAATACGATAAGGACTTTAAATGCCGAGATTGAGAGATTGAATAAGCTATACAGTGAGACTAAGGAGAGGCTTGAGGAGTTGATTAATAATTTCGATATTGAGGTTAGGAAGGACCAGGTTGTTAGGTCGCTATATGCCAGGATAGACATGCTTGAGGGTGATATTGAGAAGTATAAACTTAGGGTTAAGGAGCTTGAGAATAACATGAGAAACTTAATGAGCGACTTCCTCGAGTACTTAAGAGGTAATAAGTACGTGTTGATAAGGTATTCCGAGGGGCTTGACCTCAACCTAATGGTTCAGGTACATAATTCTATCCTTATCATGAGTATTGGTGAGTTGATGAATGTAGGTATTGATAAGTTGATTAGCATTGGCATAAATTCCGTGGTTCTCATTGATGTTAATGATAAGAATGTGCTAAGGCCAATATGGAAGAGGGGTTTGAGGGTTATACCCATTGGCATGATTTATAATGGTCCGCTAAACGATGTTTTATTCATTGATAGGTCGGTAATAAATAATGCCATTGAATCCCTTGGTAAGGAGTTCCTTAGCGCCCTTGATGAGGATCAATTAAGGAAAATGATTAATGAGTATAGGCGTTTGAGGAGCGGTATGTTAGAATAACGATACCTTGCTCTTAATGACGAGCTCGGTCAGCGATGTTATGTTATCGAGCTCCTCATTAACTATGCCATCAATCTCATTCCTAATCTCGCCACTTAATGTGACGCCAGGCTCTGGGAGAACCTCAACATTGGCAACCAGCGGCTCATTAATTGGCTTACCAATTTGGCTTAGTAGGTAGACGTAGACTTCTTTCAATCCCTTAACCTCACCGTAGATCCTCTCCGCAATCCTGTTGGCGAGTACGTTATAGAGCTTACCAATATGACTAACTGGGTTCTTACCTGCCGTAGCCTCCATCGTCATTGGCCTCATGGGCGTTATTAAACCATTGGCTCTATTACCACGTCCTGTGGCTCCATCATCACCATGCTCCGCCGATGTACCTGTAACCGTTAGGTAGAATATGCCGTGCTCAGGCTTGTCCGCGGCATTCACGGTCACGTCAACCGTTAGGTTTGGCGTAATCTTGGCGGCTAGGTCAAGCACCTTATTCTTAACCTCCTCCTTAACATTCAGGTAATGGTCCTTATCCTTAACAAGCGATGATATTATTGCTGAGGCTATCGTTAACTTAACATCCTTACCAATCCTCAACCCCATTACCTTAACATCCTCACCAACCTCAGGGAGCTTAGCCTTAAACTCCCTGGAGTTGAGTAACCTCTCCGTCTCAAGCACGAGTCTCTCAGTGTCCGTTAATGGTGCAAAGCCAACGCCAATCGAGGTGTCGTTAGCCAATGGAACCTTTATCGCCTTAACACCGAGTTCATAAACACCGACTAAATCCGTTGAGCCCATGCCAACCCTATAATCAATAACCACGTGCCTATCAGGATCGAGGAACCTGAAATTACTCCTTATCCAATCCTTGATTGCAGATATTATTATAGTACCAATGGGCACCTTCTCAACACCCGTGGCCGTCTTAACCTCGGTGGTCACCCTACCCGCAACGAGTATGTATATTGGTTGGATAATGTCGCCACCGCCGAACCGTGGATTGGCTTGACCGCCAACAACGAGAACCTTATCCACGTTATGATGTAGTATCACACCATACTTCTCTAAGTAATAATTGGATAAGGCCTTACTAACGGCCTCGGCCGATGCATCAGCAATGTAGTCCGGGTGTCCAAGGCCCTTCCTCTCAACTAATTCAACATTTAGCTCTGAAACGGGTTTCCTATCTATTGTATTTATTGTTATTGTCCTCGCCATGCCCATCACCCCACCGCCTCCTCAGACGTTATATATAGTATCTGCGTACCCCTAATTACTAACCTGCCATATTTAACGACCACATTCTCGCCCTTCTGATCGAGTTCCTCGCCTTCATCAATTATTAGGTTCATGCAATCATCGTAGTTCACGAGAATACCCCTCAATACCTTGTTATTCTTAAGTCTTATTGTTACATGCTTACCAACAAGTTTCTGCAACGTTTTCATTGGTTGTTGGGGCCTTTCCATTAATGACGTGTCGAGAAAACCTATATTTAAATCTTAGCACCCTCTAAGAGTGTTAAAAGTAACATTATCAGGGCTATGTATATTATATACTAGGTGTTACTCACTTTCAATTTTAGAATACTCAAGGACCCTATCAATAAGCTCGATATGCGCTAATAAGGTTCTTCTGCAGCAATAGCGTGTGACGCCTAAGTCATTAAGAACCTTCTCAGGATTCTCACCATTTAAGACCCTCTGCTTAAATGGTTCCCATAAGTGACCGAGTGGCCTTCCACAGGTCCAGCACCTAATGGGTACAATCATTAAGTACGCAGTAATGAGCCCCCCTTTAAATTATTTTTGTGGCGGATTTAGGAATAATTATGATGGGTTACCTATATGCCTTCTGACGCTTACTCCTGGCATGCTTTAGACCAGGCTTCTTGGGCTCCGTCCTCCTTGGATCTCCCTTAATCATTGATGGATCATAGGTCATGTAAAGCTCAAGCAACTTTAGGTTTTGGAAGTACTCAACTAAGCCCCTGGCAATTGCCATCCTAACGGCTGTCGCCTGTCCCATGAAACCACCACCCCTAACCGTGACTTCAATATCTACCTTACTCGTCAACTCCTTACCGGCGAGTAGGAGTGGCTCCATCATCCTCATCCTAGCCATTTCAATAGGCCAAATCTCAATTGGAACACCATTAACCTTAACCCTACCGATCCCCGGCCTAATTACTGCCTTGGCAATAGCCGTCTTCTTCTTACCAACAGCAATAACCACCCTGGCCCCGGCTACCTCCTGGGTAATGGTATTGGGTACGGACCTAGGTAACGCCGTTGATTCACTACCCTGCCCGCTCATGCATTACCACCCTTACTCTCAGCCTTTTTAAGCTTCGCCATTCTAGTCTCCCAAGCCTCCTTAGCCTTCCTCCAGGCCTCATACTGTTTAGGCTCTATGTGGCTCCACAACTCCTCAAGCGTCACATACTTAGCGCCGGGCCTAACCGACAGTAATGCGCCCTTAATTACCACCTTATCCACACTCATGTACTGCGGTGGAACACCCATGAAGACCCTAATCCTCTTATACGCCTGCCTACCCCTGGGCTCCTTCCTAGGTAACATGCCCCTAATAACCCTCCTCAATATCCTATCAGGCTTCCTCGGTATCTTCGGCCCAGCCTTCTCAGGGTTATAATGCGTTAACCACTCGCTTATCCTCGTCTTATACCAATTAAGCACCATGTTAAAGTCCCCAGTAATGACCGCCTTCTCAGCATTAACAATGACAACCCTCCTACCCTCAAGCGCCCACTTAGCCACTATGGAGGCGAGCCTACCAACGACATGATTCGTGGCGTCAACAACAACCTCATTCAGTTCGGGTGGGTTTCTCTCGACCACGATAACCCTGCTACTCATGGTAACCACCCTAGATTATTATCTTAACGTTACTGCCCTTATTATTCCTCCTAACGAGTTCGGGTATTGTGATCGCCTCAGCACCAGCCTTCTTAATGGCATCAAGGGCGCCCCTGGAGAAAGACCAGGCGGCTATGGTAACCCTCTTACTCAGTACGCCATAACCAAGCACCTTGCCCGGCACTACGACTACGTCGCCGTCATTGACAAGCCTATTTATCTTGCCGACATTAACCTCAACCCTACGCCTAGTGGGTTTCTCAAGTAGGTCAGCCACGTAATCCCAAATCGCCGCCTTATACTCATTAGCCGCACGCCTAAGGAATCTAATCAGCATACGAAGCTCCACGTTGGTGGGACCCGTTGGATTTGGCGGCATGCGTGTTAACGCCAACGCAACCCTTTTTAAATAATTCGCAGCCGTAAACACTAATTACCTACTCCTCGGTTGGCCCTTCCTCAGTGTTAAACTCCTCACCAGTCACCTGAGTTGACTCCTCAGTAGTCTCACCAGCAACTAACTCGCCGCTTGGTGCAGGTCCCCTTGACAATTCAAGTTCAAGTTCATTAACGAATTCCTGGAACTTACCCTTGAGAATCCTAAAGCCCTCCCTAACCATGTCCTCAACGGGCATGTTTCCAAAGCTCTCAACCCAAAACACGTACTTATTCTCATCCCAATCAACCTTTAACGCCGGGCATAGTTGCTCACAGGTCTTCCACTTATTAAAGGTGCACTTAAGTACGTCATTAATGATTATCGAGCCATCCTCCTTAATCTCGAGGGCGCCATTACAAACCTCAAGGCAAACCCTACACTTATCATCGGCCTTACCAACAACACTAACCTTTGGGTAGTAGTAATACGATGCTAAGCCCGCCTGCCACTTGGCGTGGTTCCTAGCCCTACCAAGCTTTGCATAGGCCTCAAGCACAATCTTCTGGCCAGGTACTAACTTAACGATTGGTATATCCTCATACACAGGCCTAACCTCAGGGTCATCCGACTTCAAATCCCTGCTATAGACGATCATTGGCTCTTTAGCCTCAACATTAAGCTCAAACCTAACCTGGCATAGGCTTGGATCGACCAATTCCTGCTCGCACTCCTCAATCTTGGGTAGCTTCCTTAGGTCCGTCTTTATTGGCATCATGGAGAGCCTGTGGGCGAGTACTTCGTCGTAAAGCACGGACGTGTTATCGAGTATTATTACCTCGTCAATTGCCAGGACCGGTACGTCGGAGATGAGGACTCTACGTAATGAATTAATAACTGGTGGGGTGACTCCATCCACAACAGCCTTTAGGTATAGGTTTGACTTCTCAATAACCTTTACCAAGACCACGAGGTGAGTGGTTGTGAGTTTGAGTAAATAAACATTTCTTGTCTCTATCCCATTAGGCCCTTCCTCGCCTAACCGCCATGGCTATGCCAGTACCAATGAGGACTATTAACAGGTTAATGGCCAGCGCTATGATGGCTATATACATTAGGTGCCCGGCTATTGGGTATAATGGTGACATTGTTGATGGCTTATGGGGAGTTACAAATAGGTAAACGCCAAGCCCCAAGCCAACGGCCCACCCAACCATTAATGAGTATTTATCAAGCCTATCAGTTACTAGGCCGAGGAACACTGACGGAAGCGTCTGCGTAATTATTATACCGCCCAGCAGCTGAAGCCAGATGGCGTACGTCGCAGGTACAATAAATACGAAGCCAAGCGCGAGGAATTTGAAGATAACGGATGCCCACTTAGCGGCCCTAGTCTCGCCCTGGGGCGTTATCCTTGGGTATAACGGCTTAATTATGTTCCTAACCAACAGGTTTGCCTGGGCCATAGCCATTATTGCGGCGGGTACAAGGCCACCAACAAATACGCCTAACAGTGCCAGGGCGGCTAACCACTCGGGTAACGTGGTTACAGCCAATGTTGGTATTACCAATATGCCCCTGCTAGATGGTGGAAATAGGCTTAGTATCTTCATGGCCTCCGGGCTTCCATATATTAATATGCCATACATCGCAAGTAGCGCCAGTGCAATGCCATATATTGGGAGGAGTGCCGTGCTCATTGCAAGCTTCTTATCACTTTCGGCGCTCAGGGCGCCATTGACCGAGTGCGGGTATAGGTATAGGGCCAGGCTACTGCCAACCCAGAGGGTCGTGTATGTTATGAAGAATGGGTCCTTCAACGTGGAGACGCCCGTTGGTAATGCCTTGAGAGTTGCGGCATTAAATGCCGATGCAAAGCCACCAGGTATTGCGAATGGAGCCGCCACAAGTATTGCTATGACACCTAAGAATACCAGTGCGTCCTTAAAGACTGCCGTTAATGTGGCGCCCCTAAGCCCGCTGGTGTAGGTGAATGCGGCCAGTATTATGAAGGATATCGTCAATGCGACATCACTGACGAACTTAACGTTCTTAACAATGCCGAGGAGCATTATTGTCAATACGGCTTGCATACCAACTATCTGCAATGCGATGTATGGGAACTCAGCGACTATTCCCGTGGCGGCGATGAAACCAGCAAGTAATTTGCTATTGAATCTCTCATGAACAAAATCGGCAGCTGTGACGTAACCCTTTAACCTACTCCATCTCCAGAGTGCCGGCATTGTGACTGCGGCTAATGCAAATACGGTGGCTACGTATGGGACCGCATAGAAGTAAAGGGCGCCGCTGGCAAATACTCCAGAGGGTACTGCGACGAACGTATAAGCCGTGTATAGGTCAGCGCCAACTAGGAACCATGCGAGGAATGTGCCCAATCTACGGCCTGCCAATGCCCATTCGTGTAATTGGCTAAGGTCGCCCCTACGCCACCTGGCGCCGTAGAAGCCTAGGAATACGAATATCACGAAGAACCCAAGGAATAAGCCCCAACCTAATGGACCAACTAGTGGGCTCGCCATAACCATCACCTCTTACTCGGATAGAGTAGGAGTACTGCTATTATGTAAAGTATTGACGATATTACTAACCATAATGTTTGAAACCAGTAGAAGAATGGAACGCCACCAAGTACTGGTTGCACCGTATTGTATATTGGCAATAACGTATATAGTATCCATGGTATTATAAATAATACACCGGCAAGTGCTTTACGCCAAGTCGAAACTCTTTTACCTACTTCCGACGTCATATGATCAATAATTGATATTACTGATTTTTAAGCAATACCCAAGAGAGAAGCTTAATTTAAGCGTTATAATTTGGTAACTGCTATGGGTGTTAAAATATTACATATATCTGATGTTCATGGTAATAGGTATTATATAGGTTCAATAGGTGGCGTTATAAAGGATGTCGATGTAGTAGTCGTGAGTGGTGACTTTGAGGATCCCGAAATATTAGATGTATTAAGTAATTATAGCAGGCCCGTGTATGCAGTCATGGGTAATATGGATCCCTACGGCATTAGGTCAAGGGTTCAAAAATACCTAGTTGAGGGGCGTATAATACCCATTGGGTTATTTTACTTAGCTGGTTACCCAATCAATATGGAGGAGGTTAAGGATCTCGGCCCTAGGTTAATACTTATATCTCATTATCCGCCCTACGGTACGAACGTGGATAAAGCGTGGAATGGCTCACACATTGGTAGCAAGTCTGTAAGAAGGTTCGTTGAGAACGTTAGACCATTGGTGGTTTTATGCGGTCATGTTCATGAATCCCGTGGTGTGGATAGATTGGGTAATACTGTCATTGTTAATCCAGGCCCATTAATTAACGGGTACTACGCACTTGTGAATATTAACGATGATGGTACGGTTAATGCCGAGCTTAGTAAATTATGACCCGCCCAGGCCCTGGCCTGGGCGGGCCTTGGTGTGGGTGCATGCAGGGGCATTACTGGTTTCCTATGGGTTAATTTATTAGTATTGGTTAAGATTCCTGCCTCGCTGGCGTGAAGTGTAGTAGGTCGTCATCCATGGTGATTACGCCCTTCTTCCTTAGTGACCACAGTATGTCTACTACGTATGGCCTAATCATGGCCTCTAGGTCATCACTTAAATTCACGCCTCTCCTCCTGAGTTCCTCAATTACTGAGTCGACGAAGCCTAGGGTCTCGGTCTTACCCTTGATACTGCCTAGTTTATTCATTGTTACCTCCTCAACGAGCTTCCTTATGTCCTCTGGTATGTTTATGCTCATTTAATGTTCACCCAGGTAAACTTCATGCAGACCTTATTTAAGGGGCACTCGTTACACTTAAGTCGTGAGCAGTATTCATGGCCTATCCTGAACGCGCCCCTCTCATAGATTATCGGGTCATTGCTCAATCTACCTGTCGCTCTAACGAGTCCCTTAACCTCATCGACCTTTATGGTAACCCCACTATCCTTATTAACTAATATTTCATTTAGTATTTTCATTGCATGGTCATTATTCAAGACCAGAAACGCGCCACTCCTTATCGTGACCATGGTACTATAAACATCCGCAATCATCGTATAGCGCCTATACCCACTCCTCGAAATTACGCCAAGAGCCACCGGCAGGTTAGTCTCATGCGATACCCACCTGATGAACGTCCTAATCGCCCTCTTCCTCCTCTCATTAGCCCTCGGTGGGTAAAACATTGGTAGTGCCTTCTCAAAATCGTTTATATCGCGAAACTTGGGTATCCACCTAAGTAGTGTTGTTCCGTAGGCCTTTGTCAACTTCCTTAAGCCATAAACGAAGCTGTGAACCGCATTACTTACTTCCTGAACATCCTCACCCTTGATACCCTCACCCTCATAGTCATTTAGCAACTTCATACTTACCTCATTAATTAGTGAGTAATCAGGGTTTGAGATTAGGCGGCTCACCATGTTGTAATTCCTGCGTATAACCCTATATATTACTTCATTTCTTAGGTTTCGGAATCCCATGAATAATACCGTGGCAAGCAGTAGGTACCTTAGGAGTTCCTCTGCCTTGGGTACATTCATGTATAATTGAATGAGTGAGTTAATGTCAACCCTACCCTTACCCCTCGTTGTTTCCTGAATATACAATTCACGTATCCTTTGATATGGAACCATTAATTCATCAGGTAAATTCTCAAATACCGCCTCCTTTACCGATGACCCATATTCATTAATTGCCCTTATTATATCCTCGTATCGATCCTTCCTTCGCAAATCAATTTCGAGAGAACTCATTATCATTTACGTGAAGGCACTAAAATATAAATCTTGGCATTACATGCGTTATTAGCGAATTGGAGGGTCATGTTGAATAAGGGGTGAATAAAGAGCTAGTTTGTATGGACCTGGGATTAAAGGGTAAGGTCGCGCTTGTGACGGCCTCGAGCAGGGGTATTGGGCTTGGGATAGCCAGGGTACTTGCCCAGGAGGGTGTCAAGGTCGTCATTAGCGCTAGGCGTGAGGACGAACTCGCTAAGGCTAGGGAGACCATTGTTAAGGAGAGTGGTGCTGAGGTGTTGGCTGTTAGGGCTGATTTAACGGTTAAGGATGACGTGGATAAACTCGTAAAGGAGGCCATGAGTACCTTTGGGAATATTGACATCCTCGTTTTTAACGCGGGACCTCCAAAGCCAGGCACGTTTTCGCAGTTAAGTGAGGATGATTGGGAGTACGCAACGAGACTACTACTCCTCAGCGCCGTGTGGCTTACTAAGCGTGTTGTTAATAACATGGTCAGTAGGGGCTGGGGTAGGTTAATCTACGTAACATCACTAACCCTGAGACAACCGATACCAAACCTGGTGCTTTCAAATACCGTCAGGCTTAGCCTAGCTGGTTTGGTTAAGTCATTGGCCGTTGAGTATGGGCCGTATGGGATCACGGCGAATGGGATAATGCAGGGATACATAATGACGGAGAGAATAAACCAGCTGGCGCAGGAGGAGGCGAGGGCGAGGGGCGTCAGCGTTGATGAGGTCATTAAGGCATGGAGTAAGGAGATACCGGCCGGCAGGTATGGGAGACCTGAGGAGATTGGCTACCTAGTTGCGTTCCTTGCGAGTGATAAGGCGGCTTATATAAATGGTTCGATGATATTGATTGACGGTGGCTACGTGAGGTGTGTATTTTAAGGTGAATAAACTATAGGCCATTTTGAATTAAAATAATCAGTAGTATACGGGTAATTCCTCCTTGGGCGGTTTCATATACGCCTCAAGGTTCTTATCCACCAGGAACGCGTACTTACTTGCATGCTCGGCCAACTTATCCGTTGGTATTTCAAAACCAACAATCCTACTTAAGGCCCTTATTAACTTAAGAGCTGCTGTAACGTCGGGTCCATACCTACCAATTGTTTGGTTTAGGATTGCGAGTACGTCCTTATGACTTGATAACTTCCCACTCTCAATTAACCTATTAATCGCCGTTAAGACCTTCGACTCCGCGAGTAGTAATACGCCGTTTATGTTCCTGGAAAGCACGGAGTCGAGGAAAACCGCCTCTATGCCCGTTATTGTAGCCTCATGAAGCGGTATTAAGCCCAGTTGCTTATACTCATCGACATGCCCCTCCTCACTAACGAAATATACGTTATCACTCTCTTGCTCGCCAAGGAGTGATGTTGAGGTTAAGCACACGACTCTACTCACGGCGTTATCCTCAGCCCAATCCAGTATTTTATCTACGAACTGCCTATAGAGTGTCGGTGGAATCGGCACATGCTGCCTAATTACAACAATTGCGTGCTCCCTATCAAAGAACAGCCTATAGGGTAGCTTAGCTGCACCATCGATGACCGTGACGATAGGTACATGGCCCCTAGGCTTTATCGAACCAATCTCCTCCATCTTGAGGGTCTCCACGAGGTACTCAATGGCCACTATGGAGGCCAGTGATGGTTCAGGGCACGCCATGATTAGTGTATTTCGTGGGTCCCGTGGAATGGACTTAATCTTAATGTCGAATGCTGTGGTTGAGGACATACCATGGCTTACTTGATGCTTGATTTAAATACTTTGTGCAAGTAATGCTGGGTCGATGGGCACCCTATCAATCCTGGCCCTACTGCCCCTCCTCCTTAGTATGTCCTCCACGGCGCTGGTCACGGCAGCCGCTGCCACACCAACGGGCACCTCACCAATCCCCTTAACACCCATTGGGGTTACTGGGGATGGTGATGGGACCAGGTGGACCTCAATCTCCGGCATATCCATGGAGTTTGGCAGCCCATAATCACCGAGGCTCAGCGTTAGTAGGTTGCCATCCTCATCATACCTATAAGCCTCATAGAGCGCCAGTGATATTCCTATTGCTGTACCACCCATTACCTGCTCCTTAACGAGCTCCTCATCTATTACGTTACCCGGGTCCAGGTAAACCACGTGCTTTATTGGCCTAAGCCTACCATCCTCATACCTAACAACGGCAATGTCACAGGCAAATGGGTACGCAATATACCTACCGATCTTCGCCTCTGCCGTGTATGTGAAGGTTACCTCCTCATCACCAAGCTCGAGTATGCTAACCCTCCTACCATCACTTGAGTGGAAATACCCCCTCTCATACGTAATGTTACTACCAAGCACCCTAACGGCCTTATTATACAACCTAGCCCTCAACTCCTCAACGGCGCCAAGCACCGCGCCCGCCGTGAATACGGCCATGCGGCTACCACCAGGCCCAAAGGCCTCTGGACTCTCATCACTTGGTAAGTACTCATACGTGACCCAGTCCATGGGCACATCAAGGAGTTGGGACACGAGCTTAACCGCCGCGTGCTCATTACCCTGACCCTCACCACCAAACCCAAGCCCAACGATTATCCTACCATTCTTAATCCTCAACTTAATACCCTCTGTACCCTGCGGTGTTGATGGGTCTGTCGACACTGCAATACCAACACCCGTATTCTCATCCCTCAGGGAGAACAAGTCGTTACGTGACAGGGCAAGTTCAAGATGGAAAACACACTCAAAGAGGGAGGATTTTCAGTCTCGTGGACTCTGAGCAGGGTACTGGGCAGTTCAGAGTTATTATCGCTCTTGCTATCTTTTCTGCCTTCCTTTCGTTGTTCTCACTTATTGCATCCTCATACATTTTTCTCAATGCGCCACAGATTTTAATTAAGAGCTCTGGGCTCCTCTTTGCTTGTCCTTTATTTATATAGATTTCAAATCCTCCACGGGCCTCCCTCAACTTAGCTTCATACCCAGCCCTTCTTAGGGCTTCCTGAATCGCCCTGGCATCCTCAAGCCTTCTACGCCAAGCCCTAAGCTCCACATAACCGGCGTCTCTCACGTTTATGTTCATCCATACGTCATCAATAATCTCAATCATTGACCTACCGTGTGGCTTAACCCTCATACTAGCCAGTGTAATTAAGTTCCTGAGTTTATCCGCATCGGGTAATTGACTAAGGCACTCAACTATTACTTTAACCAACGCATTATTAAGCCACTCCTTGGCAAGCGCAACAGCCTTGGAGCTACGTAGCTCATACCGTTTAGTATTTCTACTACCGTAATTCTTGAAGCCAAGACTTTCCATCATCTCAATAATACCTTTCCATAATTCGTGTTTTGAACCGCCAATTGTGATATCGATAACCTTCTTTTTCCTCTTGATATAGATGTTACCATCCCCGAGAACAGCGAATAATAAGAACGTTAAGAATTCGTCATAGTTAAGCTTGAGGACTTTCTTGGTGATCTTAGCCTTGCTTTTAAACTTAGTCTTATGGCTAATAGCCCTTAATTCCCACTTAACCTTTACATCGCCATTGTTGAGATTCACACCATCTATGGCCAGGCGGACCTTACCTGGGTAAGCCAGCGAGAAAACTATAATTTGCCAAAGATGGTTAGTGTTCATTTTTGGATAGCCATCCTTATCGATCGTACCATCCGTTAAAAGTAAGCCGTACTCTGCTGGCTTTAATAAATTATTGCTAAGTAATCTAGGTGCAACTATGTATATGCCTTTGCGTCCGATTAGCCGTAGCGTTATTGTTATACTACCCGATACAGCGACTCTCTCGATAGCGACAGAAAGATGTCTTGCGCGTAAATTTACAATGAAACTTTTGTTTTTATTTAATGCATCGCCTTTTATAAGAACTGTTACTTCACCCTTCATCAATTTAACTATTAGTTCTTCAAGTTCACTTCGGTACTTGGATAACCATGCCTCTCTTACTTGCTGTGCTAGTTCTCTAATCCCCATACTTAACTCATACATGGTCTTCCTTAGCTCGGCAACACTTCTATCATTACCCGCTTCGATATTCGTCTCGATCTTCTTTAGCCATTCATTTAGTGCACTAATAGTGTGGTCAAATGGTGTTATTAAATTGCTGAGCAGAATAGCTTTGTGCTTCTCAACGCGATTAAGGAATTCGTTTATTAATTTCATTACTTCCTCGGTAGTTCTTGGATCGCCGACTTCCTCGTCACACCTTAACCTCTTCTCGTCCTTGACTTTAATGTCCCAGCAAATCCTCAAGCCATTAAGAGCCATGAAACATCCATAAGATTATTTACCAACTAAATTTAATAAACTACTACCAACCTAATACTGAATTAACTTAAGCATGAGATTGAAAATAACGAAAACTCAAGGGCAGCAAACACAACACCACGTATTAGGCATAAGCCTCATAATGCATGACATTAAAGGTAATGATTATTATTAGCAGGACTTAGTGTTTCGTGAATAACCCCTTACCTTACTCTTTCGTTATTAAGTGAGTATAACCAGAACCTTGGGACACTTAAGGACTGACTTTGCTACTTCCAGTATGATACACACCTTATACTTTAAATAATGCACTTTTAATGATTAGGCTATGCCAATCGTGAGGGTTGGGGATAAGGTACCGAGGATTGGTAGGAACGTCTTCATAGCGAGTACGGCCTACGTAATTGGGGACGTGGTTATTGGGGATAATGTGAGTATCTGGCCTCACGCGGTCATTAGGGGTGATGAGGACAGTATTGTGATTGGGGATAACTCAAATATTCAGGATGGCGCGGTGATACATACGGATGTTGGGTTTCCCGCTAGGATTGGTCGTGGCGTAACAATTGGGCATAGGGCAATTGTTCACGGAGCCACTGTGGAAGATGAGGTGATAATTGGTATGGGCGCCATTGTGCTAAATGGCGCGGTGATTGGTAGTGGGAGTATTGTTGGGGCTGGCGCTGTTGTTACCCAGGGAACTAAGATACCGCCTAACAGCATCGTTGTTGGTGTGCCGGCTAAGGTCGTTAGGCAGGCCACGGATGCCGATAGGGAGTACATTAGGAATAATTACCAGGCCTATCTCAGGCTTGCGAGGATGTACATGGACAATGGAGTTAACCTATAACCATGACATGCATATCATTAATAACCGACGGCATTGATGGCATCACGGGCCCCATACGGGTCGCCTACTTACTTGGCCGTTTCCTCATTGGGCTGGGCGTTGACGTTAATGTGGTTTCTCCATACGTGAGGGAGGATGTGAGGAGGGATTTTGAATACGTTGGTATCAAAGTAAGGGACTTGGGAATTAAGCCCCTGCTCCCTGGCCAGGCTGGGCATCTCTCGATATGGTTAATAAATGGTGTAAAGGGGTTGATTAATTACGGCGATGATTGTTTATCAATCAATCTATCCTTCGAATTACCAATACCATCAACCGTATTCTACGCACAGGGCTACGTGGGTGATCTACTCAGGGATTTAAGCCAGGTATTCCCCATTTACTATAGATTGAGTTATTACATCGCGCTACCGTTGATTAATACAGCTGATTCCACCTACCATAGGGCTCTTTCATTCTCTAAATACGTAATAGCTAACTCGAGATATTCAGCGGAGGCCGTAATGTCGAGGGGCGTTAGGGTTTGGGGCGTGATAAACCCACCCGTGGATACGGAATTATTCAAGCCCGTGCCCAACCCCACACAGGATTATGTATTAACCTACGTGGGTAAGGAAACCCAGTTTGACGTATTGAAGGCCATGGCCAACGCTGGAATTAGGATAGTGGCCTTTGGCTCTAAGGTTCCCTGGATGCCGCGCTGGTTCATTAAGCATCAGAACATTGATTATAGGGGTAGGGTTAGCGATGATGAGTTGGCTAGGTTATACGCCAACGCCAGGTTCACAGTTTTCCCATTCATACATGAACCGTTTGGGTATGTACCTGTTGAGTCCATGGCGTGTGGAACCCCGGTCCTTACCTATGATAAGCAGGGGCCTGGTGAGACGGTCATTAATAATGAGACGGGTTGGTTGGTGAGAGGTCCGGAGGATCTTATTAGGCTGGCGATTAAGTTGTGGTTTAATGGTTATGATGAATCAATGAGGATTAAGGCTAGGGAGAGGGCTATGGCGTTCAGCGTTACTAAGATAATCAATGAATGGCTAGGTATAATTAATAGGTCTATTCATAGTAGGGACGAGGATAAAAATAATAAGGAACTAGAATATTGAGTCAAAGGAATGAGCAGTAAACTCACATTTCACTTCGGAACAGACGGTGTTAGGGGTGTAATTGATGAGGAATTCACGGATTTCCTCGTGGCTGTTCTTGCTGAGTCCACCTTTCGTTATTGGTCGAGTAAATACGGGCTTCATAAGGTCTTCGTTAGCTTTGATGCGAGGAGGAAGTCCAGGGATTTCGCGCACATTGTGGCTAGTGTGGCCGTGAATCACGGCTTGGATGTGGTGATGGTTAACAAGCCAACACCAACACCGACAGCCGCCTGGTTTGGTTCTCGCTTTGGTTTTGACCTCACAATACAGATCACCGCAAGCCACAACCCACCAATATACAACGGCTTCAAGGTAATAACGAACAAAGGATCGCCAGCCCAGGAGGAGGACACAGACGAGATAGAGAGGCTTTATAGTAATGAGTATGAGGATATCAACAGGTCAGTCAAAACACTTGAATTAAGGCCGATACCGACGGTGGACCCAGCCCCTGAGTACATTAACTATGTTTATGAGAGTGTGATCAAGATGTTTAAGCCCAGGAGTAGGTTTAAGATCATTATTGACCCCATATACGCAACATCAATAGGCTATACAAGCGAGGTTTTGCGGAGACTCGGCATGGAGGTTACGGAGATACATAATAATTACGACCCAAGCTTTGGAGGTAGGGATCCAAACCCAGAGCCGCAGAACATACCCGAGCTTATCCAGGAGGTTACGGCTGGTAAGTACGACATTGGCATCTCGCATGATGGTGACTCTGACAGGATAGCCCTCGTTGATAGGGTTCACGGGTACTTAAGTGCCAATGATATTCTGCCGATAGTCGTTGAGAGGTTGGCATCGGCATCAATGATTAAGAGGGGTATTGTTAGGACGGTATCCACGACGCACATATTAGATAACATAGCTGCTAAGTATGGGTTTAAGGTCGTTGAGGTTCCCGTGGGTGTTAAGTACGTGGCCAGGGCAATACTGAGTGGTGAGGCTGACATGGGTGGTGAGGAGAGTGGGGGCCTTGTTTATTCATGGCATATACCCGATAAGGACGGTATATACACGGCATCCTTAATAGTAGCCATGGCGTCCGAGTACGGAGGCCTAACGAACTTAATAAGTGATGTCAGGAGTAAGTATGGCAGGGCCTACTTCAAGAGGGTTGACCTTGATATGAGGAATTCGAAAAAGTTCGTAAGTGATAACAGGGAGACACTCCTCAAAATGCTGAGTTCACTGGGTCCAAGCCCAAGGCCCATAACCATTGATGGTGTTAAGGTTGTCTTTGGTGATGGTTCCTGGATCCTAATCAGGGGTAGCGGCACAGAGCCTAAGCTGAGGATATACAGCGAGGCCCTGAGCATGGGTAGGGTTGAGGAGTTAATAAATAATGCAATAGACATTGTTAATAAATTATTAAGGCAGTAAACGGTTTAGGACTAGGTCGACTTAACCTTGATCATCTTCTCCCTTAGGCTTTGAACTAACTTCTCATCAGCCCTAGCCAGCGCCTCGGCCAGTAACCTGGATGCGTTGAGCGCATCATTAATGCTCAGCAACTCCACGGGGCTATGAACATACCTAGTGGGTATTGATATCGTGGTCGCCGGTATGCCATCCCTCCTAAAGGCGATCCCCAGGGCATCCGTCGTACCGCCAATCAACACCTCCAGTTGATATGGTATCTTCAAATCCTCGGCAACAGACACAAGGAAGTTCGTTAATGCCGGATGGGCAATGAACACATTGCCCCTACCACCATCCATAACCTTAATCGCTGGTCCCTTACCAACCCTAGTCACGAACTCACGCTCATTGACGCCAGGCACGTCGGCCGCAATCGTAGTATCAAGGGCAATCGCGAAGTCCGGGTAGACCCTATCAGCAGCGATCTGAGCACCCCTAAGACCAACCTCCTCCTGAACCGTGGCCACGAAGTACACGGTAACCTCACTGCCTCTTAACTGCCTCGCAGCCCACAACATCACGGCCACACCAACCCTATCATCAAACGCCTTACCCGTGACAATACCCCCGTTAAGTACCTCGAAATCCCTATCGAGGACAGCCACGGAACCAACCCTAACACCCAGTTTCCTAACCTCATCATCGCTTGACGCTCCAATGTCTATGAATAGGTCCTTGAGTTCAGGGGCCTCCCTCTCCTTGCCAGGTGGTGTAACGTGAGGCGGCCTACTACCGATGACGCCCTTGATCTTCTTACCGTCAACAGTCTTAATAATGACTCTCTGCCCAACCAACGTCACTTCATTCCAACCACCAATTGCCCTGAATCGTAAGAACCCATTCTTATCAATATTATCGATTAATAGCCCAATCTCATCAATGTGCGCAGCAACCATGGCCTTCAAGTCCCTCCTACTCCCGTACCGAACCCCAATCACATTACCCCACTTATCAACCATTAAATCATCGACGTAAGGCTCCAACTCCTTAATAACCAGGTCCCTAACCTCATCCTCAAAACCCGAAGGCCCAAAGGCCTCACTCAACCTCCTGAGTAGGTCTATAAACTCCTGCGAGCTCATCAATGAATTAGGGCTCCACGGTCTTTAAAGCATATCCTCATTAGGGGTTAGGTAAGTTACAATTTTATTAAGCAGCGGTTCATCATGGGTTAAGCATTGGGACCATTGCAACGAAGTAGAGGATAAATATCAACGTTATTATTAATGTCGTAACTGAGATCTCGCGGAATTTGCCAGTAACGAGCTTGGTCAGTGTATATGTTATGAAGGCTAGGCCGATGCCCGTGGCTATGCTGTAAGTAAGTGGTATGCTTATCATAGCCACAAAGGCCGGTATCGCCTCGGTTAGGTCGTTAAAGTTTATCCTTGGTATTAACGACACAAACATCAAACCCACCAGTATTAGTACTGGCGCCGTTGCGCAGTCGGGTATCATAACCACTATGGGCCCTAGCGGTAGGAACGCGAGGAATAATAACCCAGTCACGAGCGACGTTAACCCAGTCCTCCCACCACTCTCTATTCCGGATGCCGATTCCACGTAAATGACCGTTGTCGTGGTGCCAGCCAATGCGCCAATAATAGTGCCAATGGCGTCCGCATACAACGCCCTCCCTATATTAATGGGCCTACCACTGTCATCAACCAGGCCGGCCCTGTTGGATAAGCCCACTATTGTGCCTATACCATCAAAGAACTCGATCATCCACAGTGAGAAGGCCACGGGAAAGGCTAGACTTACAAGCCTAAACCACCACTCAATGTTGTTGGGGAAGTTGGGTATTATTGACGTGGTGAACATTGGTGGCTGAACTAGAGTTGATGGAGGCTTAACCAAGCCAAGCCCAAGGCTTACCAGGGTTATCGTGACTATAGTTATCAGGAATGCGCCAGGCACCCTTCTAATGTAGAGGTATATCGCGAGTATGAGACCCACAAAGGCGAGTATTGATGATGGTGTTACAAAGGCCCTCGTATTGAAGGTAACAGGCGTACCGCTACCCGGTATTACGAAACCGCCCAGTGAGAGCCCTATGAACGTTATGAATAATCCGATACCAACGCTGATACCAATGGATAAGTTGGGCGATATTGACTTAACGATCCTCTCCCTAATCCCTGACCATGCAGTGAATAGGAATATTAAGCCATCAATGAACACGGCAGTTATCGCGGTCATCAATGCTATCACAGCCGCCTGAGGACCGACAATGCCCATGCCGAGTAGCACCGTTGTGAAGGCTGGGATCACGGAATACGCAATGAAGGAGTTCTCACCCATACCAGGGGCCATCGCGAAGGGTAATCTCGCGTAGAACGCCATGAATAGTGTTCCAAGGGAGGCCGCGATTGCCGTGCCTGCCGCAACGCCTAGTTTTACTGTGTAAACCAACGCCTGGTACTGCGCACTTAATGTGTTCGTACCCAGCACATGCATTAGGGCTAGTTCAAACCCATCACCAACTATCGTTGGGTTCACGAATAATATGTACGCCATTGTTAGAAACGTAGTCAACCCGGCTAAAACTTCCCTCCTGGGATTGACGTTAGTAACCGTTGGTGGTATTAACCAATTGATTAATGACACGTTGAATGACGCTATTATCCAATCTTAAAAGCATTATTTCTAACATGAAGTATGATACATAATTTAGGCATTAATTACCTGGTTTTGATAAACACTGATTAAATACTATGAAGTAGGCGTGAATATACCCTCATAAGCTCAAGACCAGCCTTAACCCCCATCTCAATACCCTGTATATTCAACCCCAATAGAAACCTCTCCACCTCATCCTCCTGACCAAGGCCTATGAATGGTATTGAGTACGTAAATACCCTAGACAATACGCCGGGGTCCCCATAGGCCTCTATGAAGCGTTTATAATTATTCATTAGCCACCCTAAGTTTATGTCACGTACATACGGGTTCCTGGAGCCAACCGTGAAGAATTGAAGATCCTGCCTCTTAACCTCACCTGACATCAGGAAGTCCAGGGACTTCCTATACTCATCCCTATCGGTAACGCTCAGCATGGCAGCCAACACCCTATTCCTATCCTCATCGGACACTAACGTCCTGTAAAGCCCCCTAAGGGTCTCGAAGGGTCTCTCACCAACCACCGCGTAGGCGTTGACGACGGCCTGCCTCATGACGGGGCTCAGGCCCTGGTAATCCCTAATTAAACCGGCTATTGACATTGCGTAATCCTCATCAACCAATGCACGGCGGGAAAGCACCAACTCCCTAACATCATCCATTCCCGAGACACCCTCAAGCAATGTGCTCTGGGCCCTCAGGTACTCCGTGAATACCTCCTTAACGGCCGAGGGCTTTATCGAGTATAAGGTACCCAGTTGGGTTATTACAGTTGTCGTAATTAGGTAATTAACTATGTCGCTCACGGACCTAACCAGGCTCAGGTACTCACTTAGGCTAATGGAGCCCTGAAGCAGGTGGGCATAGGCATCATTTATCACACTCCACCTCTCGAAGTGATTAGACGCATTGCTCAATGCCCTGGACCAATCAGTGTACCTAACCCTGTAATAACCACTACCATTAACATTCAGGAACAGGGATGCTGACGACACGCTGAGCGTTAATGTATCGTGCTCCATGAGTACGGTATTCACCGCACCATTAAACCTATAAACAATGGGTATGGGCCAGGTATCTGCGGTATTACCACTGAGTATGAACCTTGACTGCCTAAGCGTAATGCCCTTGCCTGGCTCCTCAACGACTATGACCGGGTGCCCTGGCTTATCAACCCAGGCCTTCATGACCTTGGTCACTGGCTTACCACTAACCTCCTCAATACTACTCCACAGGTCATCCTCGGTGGCGTTTGAGTATGCGTACTTCCTGAGGTAATTACTAAGGCCCTTCCTGAACTCCTCCTCGCCAACGTAGTTCTCAAGCATCCTAAGGAGTGAGGCGCCCTTGCCATAGCTAATATCATCAAATATCTCAAAGGCCTCCTCCTCACTACTAATGGGTACGTGGACGGGGTGCGTACTTACCAATGAGTCCCTGAGCATGGAGCCGACCGTCTCGTCAGCCAGGAACCTATACCAAACACCCCACCCTGGGAAGAGCCTATCCATGGCCTTATAACTCATGAATGTGGCGAAGGACTCATTAAGCCAGAGGTCATCCCACCAACGCATCGTGACCAAGTTACCAAACCATTGATGGGCAATCTCATGGGCAACAACCTCGGCAACCCTCCTCCTAGTCAACTCAGTACTACCCCTACCCACCAGCAGTGCGGTCTCCCTGAACGTAATGGCGCCCCAATTCTCCATAGCCCCAGCCGCAAACTCAGGAACGTGAATCAAATGAAGCTTGGGCAGTGGGTACGGTATCCCGAAGTAACCACTGTAGAATTCAAGCACGCCCTTAGCAACATCAAGCGCAAACCTACCATCCTCAACCCTATCCTTAAGTGGCGTGGCGAAGATTACGTCAACATTACCAACCCTATCCCTGGACTCAAAGAACCTACCAATGCCCAGGTAGAGGAGGTATGTGGATATCCTGGGGGTCTCCGCAAACTCAAAGACCTTCCAGGGACCATCCCAGTAAACCCTAACAGGCGGCGTGTTGAATATCACGTCGTAATCACCATCAACCAAGACCCGAACCCTAAACCTAGCCTTAGCAGCAGGGTTATCAACACAGGGTATGAAGTACCTAGCGCCCGTGGGCTCGAACTGCGTCGTTATCATGTAGCCGTCCCTATACGGAGCCCTATAAATACCCAACAACCTATCACCAACCCTACCATTAAACAAAACCCTAACAACACCACTAATGGGACCCCGAACCCTCAAAACCCTACCATCGTAGGAATAATCAACAGGCCTACCATCAACCTCAACAGACCTAATACCAAGATCAACAGCATTAAGCAATAAATCACCCACAGAACTAACATGAACATCCACAACACCCTCATACGTCAAATCCCCAAACCTAAACCTAAGCTCAACCACGTACAACTCAACACCAAGCGACACATGGCTAACAAAGTATACACATTATTAAATATAATGCCAGCCAGGTCAAAAATACGGAGAACAAACGGGCCTATTGGCGCAGTTAATACCAATGCTTCCAGAGGCGTCTCTATCTTGTCGTCTTTCATCATACTAAAAGCATATATCTACAAAATGTAATAATGGCTTAAGAAGAACAATGAGTAAAGAGCAGGTAAACGTCGAGTTATACGTAAGGGACTTCTCGGTATTCGAAGAGACGAGATTAATGCTGAAGCCACTCACCATATTGATAGGTAGGAATAGCGTGGGGAAGAGCCATTTATTATACCTAATTTGGCTACTAATGAGGCTTGAACCAAACGTACCAGCCTTAGTCGAGGTTGATGAAAACCTGCGCAAAATGATAATGGGCCTAAAGGAGGCGGTATTCAAGGGTGAGGATGAGTTACGTAAGGCAATAATCAGTATTATTAGGGAAATAATTCGGGGATACTCATATTTCCTAACCGAATCCTTCAAGAAAACCTTTGGGGTAGGATCGGTAGAGCTTTCGAGAAATAAGCAGATGAAGATATTGGTGCAGGGAAGCGATAAATGCAAAATTGAATTTAAGCTTTTAGAGAATAAGATTGAGACGAGTTACATTGAATGTGAAGATCTATTTAACAATATTAACGTAGGGAGATTAGAGAAATTGGGTTTAAAAGAACTAGAAATGGAAAATAATAGGTTTATTGTTCTTTGGTCAGAGTCAGAAAGTTGTAGGTTTGCAGCGGGCGTACGTCTTGATACAAATAACATTATGTTTAATTATATTTCCTTAAATTCAATAGTAAAATATACTGTAAGTGCTTGTTTTGAACCATGGTTTTTAGGTGATGATTATGTTGACTTTTTTGTTGATGGTAGGGCGGGGCTTATTAGATCGATTATGAAACCTCAGGTAAAGATTGAGGGTCTTCTTGAGCCCGATGAGGTATTTAGGTATAAGTACTTTAAGATGATGGAGGGTGCATATGGGGGTATTAAGGGTATTGAGTTGATTAGGGATTTCCTCAATGAGCTTGGTGTTAGGGATATTAAGGTGGAGTTTGAGAGGGGCTTATATGTGCCCTATGTGGTCACGTGGAATGGTTACGTAATACCGCTTGATATAGCGCCTTCTGGGGTTAGGGAATCACTTTTGCCAGTATTATCCTTAATTAATGGTGAGAGTAGGGTTGTGATTATTGAAGAGCCGGAGGCTCATCTTCATCCCAGGGCTATTACCAGGTTGGCTAGGGTTATTGCCAGGGCGGTTAACAGGGGTAAGTGGGTAATACTATCGACTCACAGTGATTACCTGCTCTACGGGTTGAGCAACCTTATTGAGGCTAGTGGACTCAGTGATGAGGAACTGAAGAGGCGTGGGTTGGACAGGAGCGATGTGTTAAGCCCGGATAAGGTTGCCGTGTACCTGGTCAAGGCTGAGCCGGAGAAGAGCGCCTCGGTTCTTGAGAGGATTCCCGTGAGCATTGATGGTATTGAGGAGGAGGAATTCAGTAAGGTGGCCACGGAGCTGGCTGAGGAATCCTCACTCATCAGAAGTATGAAGGCGAGGAGTTAACTATGAAGGGTAGATGTAGGATTAAGCGTGCTGATTGCCGGCTCATTGACTTAGACGAGTATGTTGATAACATTACTGGTCATGGTGATAAGCCACCCCACGCGGATTACGCATTAATATGCGGTGGTAGAGTTATCATAGTTGAGGAGGTCGACGGCAAGGCCGAGCTCAGAGATGGCAGGAAGGTTGAAGAGAGTGAAAAACTGCTCAGGGAGCGCGGTGAAATTACCGTGCAAAACGTGCTTAAAGTTGTTCACGCTAGGGCTGGGGCCGACTCAATGGTTGCGAGGGTCTTCCGTAGTGCTAAAATTTTCCTGGTAACCTGTTGCGATAAATTAAGTGAGATAGTCCGGGAGTAAATAGCGTAATTAGCAATACCCTATTTACGGCATTAATGATTACCTCCTTGGCTTCCCGCGGGATTCTGGCTCTATGAATGACATTACTTTACTAATACTAAATTCGCCCTACTAATCTTGATACTTACTCATGACGTAGTATCCCTTACGTAATTCCTGGGTTTCACATTGATGAGGCATTTAACGGCGATATTTAAACCATGCACCTTATTGCGCTTTAAGGTCGTAGCGTTAAGCTATGACGAATAATATGAATTCATCCCATTAAGTAGTGGCGTTGTGGATCCCAGCGGTTAAGGCTGAGTAAACCGTGGTCAAATGCCGAGGAGTATAGGAGGGGGCGCATGTTGGAGACTAGGTATGAGACCGAGCTTGCATTGAGGTTCCTTGAGGCTGGTCTGTATAGGAATACCGCTGGTAAGGCGTTTCAGGCATGGAAGGCCTTGTTGGCTACGTTGGCCATTAGCTATGCCGATGAACTAGCCAGGAGGTTTAAGGGGTTAGAAGGACTAGGGATGGTAAGAGGGTTAGTTTGTCGGACTTCTAGTGGCGTTCATGCTCACGGACTACATGCTGGCCGTGGCCAAGGCCCTGGAACAAATAACGGATAAGCCCCTCGTCGACTTAACAAACACTGCAATAAATTTGCATGAATTTCAATACAATGGACTTGACGAGGCCGGGTATTTAGTAGATAGCCAACCATAGACCTGGTCATAGGCGACATTAAGAGGGTGGTTAATGTGGTTCAGCAAATCCTAAGATCAATACAGGCGTAGCGCTAAGCAAGAAACTTAGGTAGCCCTGAACCACGGCTCACCCTCCTTTACGAAGAACTTCCTAACCTCCTTAGCAACCCATTAACATCGTTTATCAACACCCTACACTTTAATTGATAGTATTAGCACGTATGTCATGGGCATAAACCCTGACTTAATAACCGTGGTGCCGGGGCCGGGATTTGAACCCGGGCCCCCTTGCGGGGACGGACTTAGCAGGCCCGCGCCTTGGACCTGGCTCGGCCACCCCGGCGTTTTCTTGGTTGGTTTTGTTTGTTTTAAGTTTTTTGTGTTGCGGGGCTCGTGGTTTCTTTTCTGGAATAAAATTTTAATAATGTATTATGTATTGATTCGTCGATGGTGGGTAGGAGGTTTGTTAGGGCCTTGGTAATAGCGGTGTTGGTGCTTAGTCTTGCAGCTTTAGTTGTTCATGCGCAGGCGAGTGATCAGGCGCAGGTCATGGCTGCCAGGGCTTTAGCGGCTGGTATTGGATTTGGACTTGCAGCCCTCGGCGCTGGCATTGGTATCGGCATTGCTGGTGCCGCCTCGGTAAGCGCCTTAGTTGAGAGGAGGGAGTTATTCGCGCTTTACTTAGTATTCGTCGCGTTGGCAGAGGCAATTGCAATCTATGGTCTCGTAGTCCTCTTCATACTATACTAATCCAGGGTCCTAAGAAATAATTAACGTCAAAAATTACTGTTTTTAATTATGAAGAAATTAATCGCCTAACCAATAATGAGTAAAACCTAGCCGTGGTCTCAAGGGACTTTATGCTTACGTACTCATTCGGTCCATGGGCATTACCACCCACTGGCCCGAAGTCTATGGTCTCAATACCAAGCGGTGAGAAGTACCTGGCATCACTCGCGCCGGCCATCTCCACTACCCTAGCCTCAAGACCAAGCTCAGTAAGCACCTCACTGGCTAGCTTAACGAGCCTTGAGTCACGTGGAGTGTATAGGTATCCCCCACCGCCCTCACCCTCAACCCTAACCTCAACCCCCTGGAAATCCTCCCTCAACGCATCACCCATCGCCTCCTCAATAGCCTTCGCATCGTCAGTCATGGCCCTAACATTAATCACAAACTCATGGTAATCACCAACAACCCTATAGACGTTGGGCGTGGCTGTGATACCATAAACGCTCTGCGCCTTAATCCTGGGCACGAACCTAGTCAACGGTAGTAGGGCCTTAACTAGCCTCGTTAGCCCCACATCAACCTCTTGCTGTGGGCAGTCACTGCAGGGCTTAATCACGTCAGCCTCAACCCAGGTCGGCGTAACATTACTTTTAACAAAGCCACCCCTAAGGTTAGCCACGTAAGCATTGTTGAGCCATACGTATTGTGAGAGGGCAATGACTGGGTGTGTATCAACACCGCCAATGAAGTACGCGGCGTGGTATGGAGGCGTGACCTTATAATCAAGTTGAAACCTAATGGTCTCCCTACGCCCATTAACCACGGCCCTCTCAACCCTGGACCTGATCCTAGCATTGAATATTGCCCTCCTCCTATTTATAATGACCATTAACTGACCATCAGCATTAACCACATAGTTCGGCCTAAGGCCATTACCCAATAGGTAATCCCTAACTACCCTAGCCCCATTCTCACCTCCAACCTCCTCATCAGTAGTGAACGCAACAATTACCGTGCCCTTACCAATACTCACTAAGTCCTCCAAGGCTTTAAGCACGGCAGCCACATTACCCTTATCATCAAGCGCGCCACGACCATACGCAAGGTCACCCTCAACCGTCAACCTAAGCGGGTCATACCTCCACTCACTGCGTACAAACGGAACAACATCGAGGTGTGCCATGAGTAGTACGCGGGGCTCACCAGAACCAATGACACCAACCACACTCCTATACCCATGACTAACCAAAACCCTGGTCTTTACGCCAAGCCCATTCAACACACCCTCGACAAAATCAACAACGCCAGGGTCGGGCATCCTACCATTGTCCGGGTCATTCACTGTATCGAACTCTACGAGAACCTCGAGCAGTTTAAGTAGGTCCATGGGTCACTAACCACCCTGCACCTGAATTCCTAGGCTCTCCAGGGTATTCTTCAGAATATTCCTTATCTCATTAATGTCCACGGGGACTATCGTGCCCTTAGCCGTGGTGAAGTAATACCAATTCATTGAGTGCGACACACCCTTCATCCTCTTAACCCTCATCCTCCTGACCGGTATTCCCAGGTTCGCCATATTCTCATCAAACTCCATCTCAATCACGCCATCAAACACATACTCAATACTATTGAGTAGGTTGTCAATGTCCTCCGTGGTCACGTGGGCCACTATGAACGTTATCATGTTGTAAAGCCTCGATAAAGACTTAAACTGCTTAAGCATGGCAATCAAACCCCTCGGATCAATGTTAATGAGGAGGTCATTGATTGAGTCAATGATCAGACCACGGGCATTTCTCGAATAAACAGCCTGACTAACCTTACTAATTAATTGCCCAGGATCAAGTTCGGTGATTACGTCGATAACGTTTGCCGCCTTAACCCTACGCTGGTCACTGAGTGTGAAGCCATCAATTATGAAGAGTCTATTACTGAATTCCTTCAGGTCATTAATCACGGACTCAGGATTATCATCAAAGGACACGTAAATAAGCGGGTAATTACTGAGGATACTCTTCGCAAGCAACTTAACGAGGAGCGTCTTACCCATACCCAAATCCCCGCGGATCAGGACTAGGTAGCCGAAGGGAAAGCCCGTGGGCAGTAAATCCTCCAAAACCTGGCACTTAAGGAAGTCCATAACAACCAAGGAATAAGCCAGAACAAAATAATTAAGCATTACCACCTGGTATGTCTTACTTTTACTAGTACTTATTAAGTATTAGGGAGGTTGAGGAGCACGCCAATGATACTCAATACATAATAAACCTAGTAAGGAATGCATTTGCTCAGGAATTAGCGTTGGTACATAAGTGGCTTGGCATTAGTATACCCAGCCATGCGCCATTCACATACTCACTAACCATTAGGAGAGTAAGTAAAAGGGCGAGAATGGCGATTTAACGGCAATGATTAATTAACAAAATTAAGAAGAGCGTTGCGGAGCATCCGACGAGTAGGTCATTCAATGATGGGTCTTAATATTCTAAACGCACCTAGACAGGGCTCATGACCAGTACTAATTTCACCAGAGCCATTGCACGAGGAATGCCGTAACATCCACTGTCATAATCACCGGCGATAATAAATCATTTTAATTTTCCATGCGTAGAGTAATCTCAGTGCTTTGGTTATGTTTCGGGGTTTTGGCAGGGCTGTTTTAATTATCTCGTTATTCCTAATTGTTTATTACCTCATTTATTCCCTGTCGCTTATTTACCTCAAACCCTACATCCATTACTACCTCTCGGTAGCGAGCACCCACACCAGGGTGTTTAATTTCGCAGTCCTCATAATATTCCTAACATCACCATTCAACGCCTACGAAGCCGTAATAATTCACGTAGACCCAACGACCTACTTCCTAATGAGCGTTCTCCTACCAACAACATTAATGCTCGTATTCCTAACCCTCTACAACCATGTTGTGAATAGGCTTGGTGTAAGGCCCGTGATCCCAATCACGGGCTTTACAGTATTCACTATTGCTGCATCACTCACCGACTCCTGGGTAGTGTCACTGGGTAGGTGGTTGGTTCTTGGGGCGCCGAGTATAGGAACCTCCGTGTACTCCATATTCCAACTAACCGCCACAATGTACATAGTGGTTACCCTAATAATCCAGGTAATTAAGATCACACGCTCAGTGGGGTTTAGGCATGAAATTAAGTCACGACTCATCACGATATACGCACTAATCACGATCATAATAATACTCGTAATAACCGCAGTATACTACGTACTCATGAAATACGCACCAATAGCGAACACAAACCACGCAGTGGGACTAATCATAGCCACACTACTCATTTACGCGTATCACAAATTTCATCACTAATTAATACGATGCTAATACCCGAAATAGATTGATGGAGCTAACAGTGAAGGATTAAGGAGGGATTTAGGCAGTCTCATAAGGTTGTCATGATGATGGATTATGTAGAACTGGCTTTGTTAAATTGTGCCTTATTTAACCTCCTGGATGCTTGTGCTTTTCCAGTCATCGCCTATCGTTAGCCTCAGCCTAACCGGCTCGGCCCTAGCATTCTCACAAGTCACCTGGACCTCAACCTCGTAAGTACACTTGGTCAGGCAGTCCTGAACCCTATTGAGACAGCCAAGCAGGAACACGTCCGGCCTCGCAAACCACGCATATGGTGGTGAACCACCGCATACGGTTGCCATATTTAGGTTATTGGCGTAAAATGGCTTACTACCATTGTCGAGGGGCATTACGATTAGGTTGAATATCCTAACATCATTGGGATTAATATCAACCCTATCCCTATTGCCCGCCCAAACCAGGTCAACCCAGTCATTGTAATCAGGACTTAAGCTACACCCAGCGGAACCACTTAATGAAGCCCTAACCTGCGCCACGCAATTCTTAGCAGCGCCACGGCCAATATTCCTAACACGAAGCCTAAGGTAACCGACAGCATTCTGTTGGGCAGGACGATTGGTGCCGCAGAGATCTGGGAACGTGTTAAGGATGGGCTTGTCCTGCACGATCTCAATACGCAGATCAGGCGATGTTGAGACTGCTCTGAAGTACTCCTGAAGACCAATAGCCATTAAAGTACCACCACTACCAACAATGGGACCCGCAGGGGTGACGTAGGAACTACCTGGAGTAAACAGCATCACGAAGCCCATGATCAGCAGAAACACGCCAAAGTCGGAAATAATAGCATGCCAAACATTGCCATCATAAGATAACCACATGGCAAGAATTAATATAACTATGCCCACTATAATGAATGCAGCCTTCACTAATGAGATCATTACTAAGTCTATCAAACTCATATGAGATCCATTACCGTAAACCGTAACGAAACTCGAAATGAGTCCAAAACCCATAAAAATACCGCTAATTGCAGAATAAAATATTGTTAAAAAGGAATAATTTATTACCACGTGGTGAAATAAGTTTATGAGCACTCCAATACACACTTATAAGATATATATTGATGAAAATAATTAAAACAATAATAGCTGCGAAAACGGACCTGAATGAGGATGGAAGAGGTAATTGTACTATCGTAATACTTATACCTATACTTATAACCGATAAAAGCAATATGAATGCGAATAATATTGTAAATACTAATAGTAATATTGTAAAAATCCAATCTGGTATTCTTAGGCGTCTTCTTAACTGCTGCATTTTGTAGGAGCGCAGTCTCCTCTTTTTAAGGATTTTAAACGCCCTATTTAGTGCTTATGTAACGCTTCAAAAGGAGCACGAGGTTGAGGTTGTTAGGCACTGTAATGCTTCGTTTCCATGCCTCGAACTTGAGGTTAGGGTTTCATGGCCTTACGTTGACGCTCAGCTGCAGGTACCGATTGGTGGCGTTTTGATGTGGGATGATGAGATTCTTGGTCAAGTCGCTTTTAAAAGCATCACATATATGCCTGGTAATGCATTAATGATCAGCAATGTCCTCAAAAATGCCATGTCTAGCGCTCGAATTACTGGTTTCGTACAATTGAGCCAACAAGCCATTGATCGTATTGAGGAGCTAAGGATGAGGAGTAATGGCGACATTACCATGAAGTTAAGCCCAAGCTTTGTATCCTTCTTCACCGATTATAATAGGGGCGATACCGTGAAGGTTGTGCATACTGAGGGAAGTCAGGACTCATTTGTGGCTTTAAAGATGGCGTCCTCATTACTTAGCGGATCTGTTACAACCATTACGTGCAACGTGAATGTGAATGGTTACAAGTGGGTCAGTGAGTTTTTACCCAAGCTCATAGGCTCCGGCTACCTAGTTATTGAGTTGCCGTTATTACCAATGCCCAGTGACCTTGGTAAGGAGTTTAATGAGCACGTAATTGCGGTTGTTGAATCATTGAGGATAGCTAGGGATGAGCTTCATAAAAACCTAGATAAGGGCTCAGCACTAACATCGATTAAAACGCCTTACTAAACCCATGCAATGCGTTGGGGGTCATTGGCAAAAGGCTCGGCATAGACATGGGCAGTGGAGAGAGCAGTAAGGATAGGCTCAGAAAGTTAATACCGGGCATAGTCAGGAATGGGAAACTCGCAGAGTTAATAATCGAATCGATCACGAGGATTAAGAGTATAGCCACTGTAGGTCCGGAACCAACACAACCGCACTACAGGCCAGGCTCCGAACCACTAACGCCAATCGAGGTCAATGACATAATAGGAATAACAACGTACATAACCAATATATTATTAACGGAAATAAAGAACCTAGGACGGATTTAACAAAATCCGTAAATGAATGTACACAGCATGAGCATTATCATATTTAAAACAATGCCTACGTATGTACCTAAACCTATATCAGTCAGCATGGTAATTCCACTTATAAAATAGGTCATGCTGTTAATTCTGGCGATTGCTATTTCGTTCAGCTTCGTATTCCCTTACCCTAATAAGCATGAGGTAGCACTCGTTCCAAGCGGTAGTCTCTAGTTGTATTACGTAGTTTAACCACTTCATAGTTCGAGACATTCAATACCGTACTTCCTACGCAGTACCTCCCTTATACCCCTCACATGATCCTTACCAAAGACTATGAGGACCCTCGCCCCAGACTTAATGAGCTCAGCAGCAACTTCAGCAGCCCTCTCATTCCTTAGCATGAGCGTTTTATCGGCTAAAAATCTTATTGGCATAGCCATAAGCAGAATTGAGAGTAGAACTAGAAGTGATAATGCTAGATAGATTATTCTTATTAAGTTTCCATGAGGTGTGATCATTAATAAGGCAATCAATACAAGGGGTAGGAGAATGGATACTCCTAGAATGATCCAGCTGGGCTTGACGTAATCATCAAGCCTTATTAACAATCGTGTTAATGCGTAGTCTCCCCACACGTATTTTACATGCTTCCCAAAGGTAGCTTCAACACTCTCGACATCACTTCCAACACTGAATTTGCCCCTCCTTATTAATTGATAGAACCCATAGAGTAACGCAAGGAGCTTATTCGTGAATCTGAAGTGCAGCTTGAAGGCGATTACTAATGGTAGGTATCTCATGTTCCTTAATAGCCAGCCTAGGGTTATGTCATCCCTAACACCCTCGTACACAACATGCGTTATGCATGGCATAATCCTCAACAGGCTCTCCCCATTAACCGGCATCACATGTACAGTACCAACTATGTAGCAATCACCACACCCACTCATCGATCTATTGGACGTATACTGCGGTATAAAAATCAAGCCAGCAAGAAAAACAATATTATTTTAGTTGGTTTATGCCAGGACTACGTCATGCCTAGGTAATTCCTTAGGTGTTCCTTGACTAGTTCACACATTACCAATGCAACCCTGTATGGCAGTCCATTAATGTCCTTGGGGTCGCACCTTAATGGTCCCTCATATGCTAATTCCTCAATTGATGCCAAATCCACGAACACCCTAACGTACCTGCCCAAGTCCTCGAATCTAACGTTGATGAATGGTACTCCATACCTCCTCAATTCATTATTAACCCAGTCATCAACGCGCGTCTTACCATCCCTGATTAATTGACACACCCTGGAGAGTACGTAATCCCTAACACTAATTGTTAACCTACCCGCGTCAAAGCCCATGGACCTAAGCTCATCGGCGCACAAGGCCAGGTCACCCTTACTAATCGCCATACTGCAAATTCAATTCCACAAGAAATTTAACCCTTTCTATTGCATTAAGGCATCATCGGCAATATAGGAACAAAAACTCTGGGGAAACCCCATGCAATGCATCCTGCCGTTAATGAGAATGCTGGGTTGATACTGATCTTAATTACAGTACTATGCACATGAAACGCCAGCAGTAAGGGCTTTAACCAAGGAATCAGTGAAAGTGACAACGGCCATCCAGCTTCACCACTTAGGTGTGTTTAGGTTAATTATTATGGGCGTTTATGAACCTTTTACAGTCATTCTCATTACGTATTAGGTATACGAGGAATAATACAGGCTTACCCTCTTTATCCCTCAATTCCTTACCCTCTAACTTCTCGATATCCTTTACATTCCATTAACCCTTTTAGTAATACCCCTGCTACCCTCAAAGTCGTAGTTTGTGGGTATTGCCTTCAACTCGCAGTGGTATTCTTTACCGCCTTGCACCTTGAACCATGGTCACGCCTCCCTCCTTTATTGCCGTACTGCCTCTCGACCTCGTACTCCCCAACACCCATTGACGTCAGTGCATCAATAATCGCGTACCTAAGGAAGCCCTCATCACTATGCCTGGCATGAATTAGGCGAGTTAAGTAACCAGTCCTACTCTCAAACCCCACAAGCCTACCAATAACATCAAGCAACCCATCAAGAAACGACCCCTCACTAAATGAAGAGCTAAACCCAACCATTAACTAGTCATTGGTGAGGCAGTAATTACGCATTACCCATCAATGAGTGATGAAGTTATAAACAGACTTTCTACGAATTAAGTAATGCCCACCTGGCTTTACCACCTCGATGAGTTTAGGCTGGTCAGTGATTACGACTTCAATTACACGATTAATGAACTAATAGGTATTGCCCTGAGTAAGGCCGAGGAGCTGAGCATCAAGCCAACCACAGTATGCCACCTAGAACTTAACAACCTTTCAGTGTGCAGGGCTTTAAGATTTACTGGTTGATATCTGGCATGTTCGTGAATCACGCATTTGTGATAATCGATAATCACTTGTTGAGCGTGCTATGTACATTGTTAGGGTTATTCATCAGCACAATATTGGGCGGGGTTGCAAAGTCCAGGGATTACCTAAACATCCCTTAATGATTAATTGCAATAGTATTTTGCCAACGAATCAACAAAGGAGTGCTGTGCATCGCCTTAGATACTAAAACTAGACTTTTCACACCTAGCTTAGTATTGGTCATTTAATAGTGAATCATTTAAGCTGTGACTCGCAATATATACATTAACGTTGTTGATTATATTGGATTAATTTGTTTACCGTAATCTGCATCCGTTTCGTGACTTATTCCTAGCTCTGGCACTTGAGGTTGTTTAGTGTCTTGAGTAGTTGGTTATAGTCTCCACCTTTTATTATACATTGTACCGTGCTTTCTAGTTGGTTCAATTTATTAACCGTTATGCATAGATTGAACCTTAATGGCCTTCTAGACCCCTCACCATGCACCGTAATCTCAAACACAAATTCAATATCCTTAGTGAGTATAAGGCATGCCCTGTATGGTCTTACTGATGGATCGCTTGGTCCTCCACCGCCATACTCACTGTAGGGCATTATCAAGTACTTGTCATCACTCAGTTTCACGTAGTCAAATATTAACAGCCTATTCCTCTGCCCAGGGGAGATCGACGTTATGTGTTGATAATCAGTAAAGAACCAGGGTAATGGTAAGTCCTTTAAGATATCAAGAAACTCTTTAACAATATTGGTCAGGAAACTATTAGATTTCTTATTAGATTTCTCATTAGATTTCTCGATCTTCTCGGCATCAAGTAGTTTCTCGGTGAGTTTCTTCTTACTTATGACCTTACTACGTAACCTGATACTAGGCCTTACCACGATCCTCTCGGGCAATGCCCAGGGAAGTGATTCACCAACTACATGGGGGTTAACCCTATTGGCGAGGTAATTTTGGCAATTAGGTGATTCAAGTATTTCCTTAATATGATTATACTTTTTTATATATTCATCAAATTTATTTCTGTGTAATAGGACGTCGCCGAGGTGGTATTTTTCTTCGTTTCCTTTCTTAACCTTAATCGTCAATGATGCCTTAGCGTCTCTAATTATTGCATTGCCATCATTTATTATCATTGCTGAGATTCTACGCGTCGGATCAAAAACCTCAACATCAAGCCCAGGATCAACCTCACCGCCAATACCTAGGGACAACCTTAAGGTGCTCGTTGACGCATAGTATTTAACCAGGTCATTACTTAGCACCGCAATTACCGAGATTAAGGCACCAATTATTGGGCCTGACACCTGTAGTATGTATTGGTGGTACTTCAATACGGGTTTATAAAGCGGCCCTAAAACAATTTGCGCAGGCACTATGAGAAGTAGGACTATGGCAAGCGATACAATGGCAATCACCAACAAAACAACACTACCCCTCAAACATGCCCACCCGAGAAGAAAATCTTACGCCATGACTTAATAAACCCATTTTTCAAAAGTAAAGGCAATACAAGGTTCACTAGGTATTAATATCCACTGCCTTATTCATTTTACTTTTCCTTCAATTTTGAAAAATACTCTTTACATACTTTTACTGGAATGGCAGTACATAAGGTTGTCAGTATGAATATTACTAGGATCATTATTAAGGTTATGAATAATAGGATCATGAATATCGCAATGAAACTTAGTAGGGCTGTTTGGGCCCAGTATGGTAGTTGGGGCATGTTTGATGGTAGGCTTGTTATGTTTCCTAGTACTTGTTGCGTGCTTGATTGTTGGGCTGTTGCGGTCATTACTACTAATATTACTGCCATGATTGCGATGAATAGTATTACCTGGAGGTAATAAGCCCTAGTGCCCCTACCCACTAAGCTCTCAAAATGCGCTTCAGATTTGCTCACGATTTTGTGGGCTTCCTCAGTCTCGTATGGGACATTTACATTGGCGCACTTCTGTTCTATTTCCTCAATGCACTTAGCTCTCTCCACCTGGAAGTACCTAATCTTTATTGATAGTGCCATCATTGTAAGCACAAATATCAACAGAATGAATAGTAACCCCAACTTCAGCATTATTGTTCCTGGACCTAGACCAGTTAGGTAGTGGTAAATCAGCGTTAGGACAACACCAACAACTGTCGCAGTGCCGAAGGGTATCTGCCAAAGCAAATTATCGTAATGCCTCCAATCCTCAACCAACCTCTCATAAACACGCATACCAAGCTCGTCGCATTTAAAGTGCTCGATACGGCAATGTCTCAGCTCCTCACCCACAGGTTAAGGCTCTAAACTAACTTTTTAAACATCAGTCAGACATAGAACTAATTCAGGATGCTTTAGACTTTGCCTGGCCTCCCATTAATTGTAGTCCTTGGATAGGTCAGATTTATTGGCTTTGTTTTCGTGGTTCCATTGTTGAGGTTAAGACTGGTATTGAGTCCTCGGAGAGGGGTAGGCCTGAGTACGTGGTTGAGCAGTTGAGACACTATAGGGAGTTCCTACAGCCGAGGCACATGGCCCTTGCAATACTGACGAGTCCAACCACGGCAATACCAAAGACCGAGCTAAGGCAGTTGGGGGTTGAAGTATTCCAGGAAATCACAAACACAAAAATTCAAGATGAATTCAAAAATTACATAATAAGCGCATTGAAAGAATGAGCAAGGTGATTACTTTTTCATTATACTTATTAGTTCACTCATTAAGCATTTCTTAATGTTTATCTTCGAGACTAATACTTTATATAGTATTGATAATTGGTTTAAGTCGTGGGTGAGTCTGTCCTTAATGTATTTACCCAGCTCATTCCTGTCATTATCGCTTAGCCTACCTCTAAACTCTCCCTTGATCTTTCTGCACATCTTGAGCATCGACTTCTTACTTTCTTCTCCCTCATTATGGCTGGCTACTACGCCCTCCTTAAGGCACCTGCTCGCCGCATTTACGACTTCTTCTAGGTTGATTTTCGTCCTCGGGAATATTATCGATTTGATGAAGTCGTAAAGGTCTAAGTAAATTAGATGCGGTTTAATCCCGATTAGCTCGAGCGCTTCATCAATGTTTTTCATTAATCCTTGCCTATAAAGCCTATTGGCTAATACTGGCAAGTCGAAGGACCTAATGTTCCAACCAATAACGAGGACCGAATACCCCGACCCACGAGCCTTCTCGTTAGTCTTTTCAACGTCCTCCTTAGCACGTCTTAAGTATTCATCGACCTTTCCAAGGAAGGTGTTGAGGATCTTCCCTTCACAATCACTAATGCTATTGCACTCATAATCCGATACCGTGACTATGTAATTATCATAGCATTTACCGTCTTTACCGCACTCCCTAAATCCAAATCCGATAACTTCATCATTGATGGATGGAGTATCGCCGGCGGGGCAGGTCTCGATATCGAAGAGTAGGAATACCATATTAATCACCCTTACCAACATTGGCAATGTATATGTATGGCTTTAGCCCTGTCGTGCCTCGGTAAATACTCTTGTTCGTGAATAGTTCGGGTTTGAAGTATGCCTTTGTCCTTATGCCATACCTTATGAGTACCTCGTTAATTACGTTGGCGACATTAATCACGACGTTTAGCGCTAGGAATGATGGTACGTAGAATATCAGGGGTATTCCGCCCTCATTATCCCTAGGGTTAAATAACGTCTTTGATTCGTAGTGTAAGTCTCTCCTTATTAACTCATTGATTATTTCTATGAATACCTTGCCGTAAATGTCCCTCCTCCTTATAAACACCATCCATTTACCACCAATCACGGGCACATACAGCATATCATCATCTAGACGACCCATAAGCAGCAATCGCCTAACCTCATTCTGGTTAATTAGGAAGAGGAGTTCGTCCTTCAACACCGTAATTCCCGCCTTTTCCAGTCTTTCCTCAACAGTACTTATTAATCGGTCGTAATCCTCAACATCCTTCAACAACTGCAGCGTTTCCTGCAACGCCTTTTCACAAACACCGCCAGTGTTTAGGCAGTGAAACCAGCCATCCCATCGGGAACAATGCATGCTTAACATGGTGTTCATTAACTCCTCAACCTTAACCCTCAAGTCACTTGGCAACCCAATATCATTATTAATCCTAACGACCCAATTAACCCCATTCAGGGTATGCCATACCCCGAAGACCTCCCTAACAATCCTCCTGGCAGTACTTACGTCAACACCATTAACACGGGCTAGGTGATTAATTGCCGCCTCACTTAACCCATGAACCTTCGCATAACCCTGATGCTTAGCCAGGTGGCAGTTGCGGCATAACCTCCTTAGGTGGGTAATCACGGCAATACCCTCATTACCCTTAACCACGTAGTCCCACTCCTCATCAATCTCAGCGCCAGGCGCACCACAAACCTCACATGGGCCGTTCCTATTGAGTGAAAACCACCAATCCCTAACCCTCCTAACAGCATCACCACAGCCACTGCACATCGCATCAGCAATGTATGGGCTCATATTCGCAATATTCGCCAAGCTAATACCCCATAGAGGGCTCGGCACAAGCCTAGGGCACAACCTAGTCAACTCACCGCAGGCACTAACGTACACATCACCCAAATCACTAGGCAACATTAAACCCACACAAGAATTCACGCAGAATTTAATAAGCCCTTCCAAAATTAAGAAGCAGCGTGCTTACCTGTACAACATGGCACGTTTTCTAAGTAATCCTCAACCTTAGCCTCTCGGTGGGAATTAAATCAGCAATCCTCTTGTACCTGAAGTGGATGGTTATTGGTATGGGTTCCTCGGCATCAAACCTCCTCAAGTCGTTAATGGGTATCTGCGGGTTTGTGGGGGTAGCCGATGCGCTTATGTAACGTGTCGGTACGAAGCCCTCGATTACGTAGACCCCACCAACCCACCTAATCACCAGGTATGCGCAATCCATCACGCAAACCACAACACCAGAACTAAAATACCCAACCACACAATCAAGTTACCGAGGCGTTACAGCAATTCGGTAATTGGGGTTTGCTGGGTGGGTAATCTATTAAAACCCACTTATTAAATTATTAATAAGTGGGTTATTGTGTTTGAGGCTGGTAGGTATGATTCTTGGTTTCTTAGGAATAATTACGTGCTTGAGTCCGAGGTTTTGCTTCTGAAGTACATGCTTGAGCCTGGCCCGGGTAGGGCTTTGAGTGTTGGTTGTGGCTCTGGGCTTTTCGAGTTTATTCTCAGGACTAGGTATGGGATTGTTATTAGTGATTGTGTTGAGCCTAGCCCAGCAATGGCTGAGGTTGCCAGGGCTAGGGGGCTTAATGTTAGGATTGGTTATGCCGAGGAGCTACCCTTCGAGGACTCCACCTTCGACACAGTGATACTCAATGGCGTGCTGGACTACGTTAAGGATGATGTTAAGGCAGTTAGGGAGGCCTACAGGGTGTTGAGGCCTGGTGGACACATTGTGGTTGCCGACGTGATTGCCGAGGGCTCCTACGGACTACTCTACAGGCTTGCCGAGCTCCTCGGCTCGTGGGATGACCCGTACATAGCCAGGGTTAGGCCTTTGAACCCATACCCAATTGAGTATGTTAGGCAGGCCAGGTGGCACACGGTTGATGAGATTAGGAGATTGCTCGAGGATGCTGGCTTCATAATTGTTAAGGTTGCGCAAACACTGACTAGGCACCCGAGGTACTCGAATGAGTCCGTTGAATACCCAATTGACGGCTATGATAGGGGTGATTACGTGGCATTCAAGGGCTGGAAGCCAGGCCCGTGATGAGGACTTGTAAGGGATGAGGCGTGGTTAATCCCATTAAAGCAAGCCCATTTAATACGAAACCAAGGCCCCCAGCGACTAGAGTGCCCTTGGCCTCCTTGCCCTGATTACCCTGACCTTTACCCCATCAACCTCGCTTGGCACCTTAACCCTCCTCTTGGCGAGGGATTCGTCGAGGTATAGTATGACTTCACCATTGTCAATGCCAACACCCCAGAAGCCTGTATCGCCAGATAGCACGAACTCACCCAAACAACACATCCCTAACCCTCCTAAGCCCATCCTCACTCAACACATTCATTAGTTGTTACCCCCGCCTTAAAAGTGATTACTTAATTCCACAACCACATGCCTCAACCCACAATGCGCATAATGTCACTATTAAGCGCTTGATCACATTATTAACACACTAATCCCTCGTTAGTAGTTCGATCATGTACCTCATCGTCTTGCCTAGTGTTGCTTCTACTTCGTTTATCTCATCCCTACACGCATACCTAACCTTGACTGTCTTTGGCTTCTCGCTCGTTATTACGTAGGTCACGCGATACCTCGGCTTAAGTAGGTCATTATTCAATACCCTTACCTGCCTAATCACCCTGACCTCCCTATCAAGCACCTCGACGTGGTAGTCACCATCGCACTCCATATAGACCGGCTGCATCAACTTTGAGTATACTCGATGCAGGATTACCGCCGCGATGTGGGTGCATATGGATACAGGGGCAATCCTAGAAAGGCTCAGAAACGCGGGCTACAACGTAAAACTAACTAAAATGCGCTAAACCAAAGCCCATGGGTCAAAACAAAAAACAATCAATGGTGGGCCCGCCGGGATTCGAACCCGGGACCTCCCGGTTATGAGCCTTACGCGGGGCCTTCGCCCCAGGGCGCTCTACCTGGCTAAGCTACGGGCCCTAATGAAAGTGGTTTTATGGCAAATTTAAGCTTTTCGTCTCGGGAATCATTATGGGGTATAGTAATGGAACTTATGACATCCTGTTCTTGGATCATTATGTGTATAGCCTTGATTTTCTCGTGATGAATCCTTACATGAAATACCTAATTAATTAATTACGATTTTAATTCCAAGACCTCGCCATCGACAGTATTCGCAATCTTCAACTCAAAGTCCAGGTTTACCAGTATCTCCCACAGCCTATCAAGAGCTTCATTGCAGGATATCCTGCCCATCCTCGCCTTACCAATTATTACTAGGGCCTCGTCAATAGCCTTTGCCGGGCTCATAATTGAAAGCCATGATTAACCATCGGGTTTTAGGTTTGATCGCCCTGTTCCTAGAAGGAGATTTTCTTTCAACTTGTTATTTTAAATGAACAGTAGTGTTTTTGAGCACTTAACACAATTCATTAATCCAGTGATGACTCATTGCAGTACTGACCAATGAAGAGACTGACCTGCCCTGATAAGCAACATAGTCAAATTAAAACCACCAATCAGCAAAGCCGTACTCATCAATTTATCAGTCACCTCCTCTCTCCTCACTTAGGCAAGTATATATCAAGCGCCTTTTAAGTCCTTATCGAACCTACAACGCGGAGAAGCTCCTTAACAACCCACGCCTTTACAGCCACATTCCCCTCATCCGTCACTACCACTACGTCGACGTAATCACCAACCTTAATTACCTCCTCAGGCTTAACCACGGTATCATTAATCAATATCCTAACATTAACCAAGGAACCACGCCTACCCACTAACTCCCTCAGGGCCTCATCAACTATTAACGTGGCCAACTCCCTATCAATCAACCTAAGCACACCAAACCTAGCACTAATCATCGCCAATGCATCCAGCGGCCTATTCAGCGAGTGCCAAACCTCATCCACTGCATTAACCACGTACTTATCAACACCCCTAATGACTGACCTAAGGGCCAGGAAAAACGCAATACTTGGGTTTAAGTGCTTTCTTAGGGATTGGTAAGCCCTAGAGGCATCACTAACCTTTAAGCCCACGTATTTACCCAGTACGTTAATTCCCTGACGAAGCAGTGGGTTTGTAAGTGAGTAGGGTCTGAGGACTAGGCTTGGCGATAGCACAGTACTAATCACGGACCTCAACGCTGTTCTTAATGACTCCCTCTCAATCGTCGATACCCTCCTCATTAGGTATTCCCTAGATAGTGATACGCCGTAAAGCGCTGGCAATAATACATGGGGCGCAACGGCTATTCTCGGTAAATTTCTAACAGCCCAATACCCAGCCCTTAATGCATGCCTAACGTACCTATACCTTAAAATCTCATGAACCCTCCTCAACCTCACATGCCTCCTTACGGAATCACCCTGCTTAACGCGGCCCTTAACGCCCTTAGATATTAATGGACTCACAACGGCAATCACATCCTCATAGTGCACATTGGGCCTTATCTTAACAATACTCATTAAATCAAGCCAACGCCTGATCCTTGGGGTCATGGCCGCTAAACCAATAATGCCCAGAAATAGTGCTGAATAGTATGTCGTGTTTATCAGCAGCCCTATTAACGTGCCTAAATTAAATGGATTTAACTCAGCGTTTTTAATTATCATTAGTGAGTCATTAAGCCAGGTAATGTATGAGCCATTCCACAACGCATAGTAATTAAGCCTATACGGCTTAATACCAATAATCACAATACTAATCACCGTCTCATTACAAGTGCCGCGGCACGTGAGGGACGCCGTAACCCTAAAACTCCTTAACTCATTAATTGCACTTGTGTAATTACCCAAGCCACCGCATGACTCATTAACTATGCCAAGTATCGCACTAACCACCTGCTGTGGCACGGTGGTTCCCTGGTAAATAATTGATGGGTTAAGCACCTGCTCAAGGTCTTGGCAAAAGAGTTCGTGGTTTCTAATAATGCTGTTGATCCAGGACTGTGGGACTATGTTTGTTGGCGTGCCCTGTACCGTTGAGTACGTTATTGAGCAGTTACCCCCTATGGGATTAATGGGCCTTACTAGCACCTGCGATGCGTATGCAATTACCGTAATATTACCACTACAGGGCGTTGTTACGTTTATGACTGCGTAACCATCATTCACGTTAACCCCAGCATTACCAATGCCATTCCACTCATAATTGAATAAGGCCACTAATGAGTCGCCATTAAATACTGCGATTAACGGTAACCTAATGAACACAGTCCTATTATTAAACCCAGGGCTTATGGCTATTAGGTAATTCACGTTAAACCTCATGAATAGGGCCACCACGCAATTAACCTTGTAAAGTATTGGTTGTATCCTCAACGTGTAAATTGGTAGGGCTATTAAACCCACACCATTGGGTAGACCAACAACCTCGCTGTATGTAAAACCATAGCCATTAATGCACAGGACCGACGGTACTGACCTACCCAACTCATCAACCACCTCAATATTTATGAAACCCACGTTAGTCGGGACAACACTCATCGTGCTAGGCATACTTATTACCGGTGATGAATACGTGGTGTTTATACCCAGGGGTAGCGCAACGCCAAGGATTAGGTAAATCGCGACTGGGATAGCCACCGTACTCCTAACCCTAGGTATAACAAGGAGGGGTGCCATGTACGGCATGAACAGCCTAAGCACTCCGCCGATGAGCACGGCATACTTAGTGAGCCACAACGCAGCAACAAGTGTTGAGAGGACACGAACAACATAATTAATTACCAGAGTTACTAGGTGCTCAATGACATCGATGACGAGAATGATCGAGCCGAGGCCCGACCCAGTGACTACATACATTGCGGCCTCGGCTATGGGTAGACCCACGTTAACGACCACCGAAAGGACTGCGTCAGCCATACCCAATGAGCCTATCAAGCCATTGTAAGCACTCAACAACCCATCGATTGTATTTATCGCAGTGTTGGTTGAGTATAGGCTACTGGGTATTAAGCCGTAGAAATTAGTGACCAGGGCAAGGGCTATGGCATACCAAACAAGGTCCTCAACATCAACCCTAAACTCCCTACCCCTAATCACGGCATTAAGCGCCCTAACCAATAATGAACCAACCATCACAACTACAACGAGAGTCAGACCCAACATGCATGGTCACGACAACGCAGACCTAATGGCGTAAATTACAGCAAAGAGCATAGCATAGAGGATAATGACTATGACATCCGCCTGCGCAATATACACAGCAAGCCTATTGTAGGCACTAAGCACATCGCCAAAGCCACTAACGCTAAGACCCACGTTCTGACACCAGGTAGTCTCAAAGCTCCTAGGGTTAATTATCGACTGTATGACCTTATCACTAATCATGGCGCCATAGAAGGGCTGCGAAGCTATTACGGCAGCACCACCCACCACAACCACGTAGAGGCCAAGACCCACGGCAACAAACAACGAACCAACACCCCTAAGCCTAGACACGGAAAGACCAAGCCCAATCACTATCAACAATGAGGACAGGCCCGGCGTCCACTGGGCCAGGTAAATCATGGGCACCACATCCTCCGTCGACTCCAGTATTATCGTAGCATTCTCAGTCTGTACACTCCTAACATCACACCAGGGATACGTGAGGGGGCATGCTAATTGCCGCGGCCGCCCCCCTTTATGGGTAGCGTGAGTCTCGTGAGATGCTTAACGATTATTTGCTCCTTCCTTTCACTCTTTATCATCCTAAGTTTCTGACATAATACTCTAATTACTTGCACTCTAATATCGTCATATCTCTCAATTAGGCGCATTGGTACTACGATCGTCAAATACTTACCACCTTTCTCAGGATAAACGTTTATTTGGCTGACAAACTCATCGCCATAAATACTCTTCAACTTCTCAAGAATTTCCTTAACCTCCTTCTCATCTTTGGCGTGGTGTCGTAGTTCAACTGTACCCTCCTTAATCGTTACGCTAAATGCATGATCAGCAATAACAATAATCTGCATACCTTTTCTAAACTTTGGTTCAAACTCTGCTATCTGCTTTATATTTATCCATGTCTTAACAGCTAAAGCATCAATAACATCCTTTATTATTGATGGCAGGATACTAATCATTCCCCTAGCAAGCTTAATAGCATGAGAACCATTAAATACCACATTAACCGAATTTCTGTCAGTGCGAGGAACCTTATTCCACGAAAATCCAGTACTCTTCAATTTCTCGAGCAATGGCTTCCACATTTTATACTTTTCGGACGACATAACTATTTCTATTACAGGTTTAGCATAGTGACCATTATCAGCAATAAAAGCGCTTCCATCACCAAGTACGGCGGTAAACAAAATGGCAAGTAGCGCCTCCCTGCTGAGCTTACTAAGCTTTTCAGTGTCCTTTAAGAAGCCTTTAAGCGATTTATGATCAAGTGACCTTAAGTGCCATGTTACTGTTACATCATACTTATTCACATTAACAGAATGTATATGCATGTGTACCCTGCCATAATATATCAACGACCATAACACGGCTTGCCAAGGCTTACTTGTACCCATAACAGGCTTACTCTCATCCACGCTCTCATCCGTCTCTGCGAATCCCACTTTTAATGGTATAAGTAATTCTCTAATGAACTTCTCATACTCATCTTTACTCATTACTCTCATGAAAATATTGGGTATTTCTATTGTCATGCCTTCAAGGTCCTTCAACACTAAATGAAGCACTACCCCCTCGGTCTTACTTACATTAAGCAGTATATTCTTACCATAAACACTTAATCCAGACATATTCTCCCAAATAACAACCTCTGCCTTACCACCTACTAAATTATCAATGATCTCCTTAACCTCAATACCATTCTCAATCCAGTACTCCCTGAACCTATCAATATAACTAATGAACTCATCAAACACGTTAAGAATGCCGTTAACGACATCATCATTATATACGCCCCTTAGTCTCTCATAAACATTCCTCTTCTTCGCTTGCCACTCCATCTTATATATATCAATCCACCACGGCTCCCAAATACGCCACTTAAACATTCTATCAATAGCCTCAGCCAGCAGGCTAACATACCGATTAATTATATCTGAATCGTTAACTGTATTACCACAAATATATTTTCTACCGTGTTTAATACCAAAATAGAAGCTATTTCTCTTCAATTTAATGTCAAGGGGCCCCAGGCCCATTGCCGCCCCGCCTACGTTATTATCGATTTCACGCTGCTTAGGTGTCTCAACACCCCCACTCGCTGTGTCCCTAACCGCCCCGGCCGCGGGGGCGGTGGAGGATGGCTGGTTTTGACCCCCACCCAGGCCCACGGGACTGGGGGTTGGGTCCCATGGGGCGGCCCCCTGGGCGGGGGGCTCATTGGATTGAGGTCTAGTCGTCATCCCGACCACCTGGGGTCCTACGCCCCGCAGGGCTTTCGTCCCGACAGTGCCTGGTAGGCCTACACGGGACCGACTCAGCCCCTGTCGGCCACCCAGGGTGTCGGGACTATAACCCCACGGGGCCATACCACCCACCTAGCCGTGAGCCAAAGTACGGAGAGACAAAGAGGGGTAGGAAGGAAGAAAACAAGCCAGGATGGGTAGGCGCCCCGTGGGGTAGACCCCACGGGGCGTAGGACCCCAGGTGATCGGCCCCACCCCCACGGGGCCCACTACCTCCTATCGTCACACCCTTAAATACCCATTGCTCCACGGCATTCGATAAAACAATCAAGCATTTGTTTAGTAATTCCCTGGGTTTTGTGTATTATTTTGCTAGGGTGTTGGACAATTCATTAATAACTTGTTTCGCGTATTAGTAAAACATTATATCACTTATTCCATTTATGAGTTGCATTTTATTCTTTTTAGCCTTGGATTTGCTAAATATTATTGCTTTCCCCTGCCCATCCTCTCCATCCCTCCCGCCGGCCCTGTGGGTTTGGCTCTTGGTGATCCCAAGCCCCCATCGCCATCCCACGGGCGGCACCCCCAGCCTTCGGACTCCCGGGGCTCATGGAGATCCCAAGCCCCCACAGCCCCCCACACACGCCGGGAGCCCCCCTACAAGGGGAGCCACCGGCCCGCAAGGGAGAATGGGGGAGGAGGGGGTGGGAGGATGGGCAGGGGTTTGAGTGGTTAAAGCCAAAGCCACCATGGGTGCTTTGTTAGTTCAATGCTTATGTCGTACTTACGAGCCAATCGTTGCAGTTCTGCGAGGATTTGACTAAGTTCCATGTTGTAGAGTAGCAGGTCAGTGCAGTCTAATTCTTCGCCCTCGTAAATCACCTTACCCTCCTTACTACAATTCTTCAGTAGTAACTCAATCCTAGTAATCTGGGCCAGTAAGTCGCCAATACCTGAGTTAATTAATTTACTAATCACCACATCATTGCTTATTGACGATATCCTCCTAACGTTATTCATGACATAGCCAATCACCGCATCATATACTGCATTACTTAAATCCTTGATTAAGCTCTCCCTAACGTCTATCCTTGATAGGTCGACCTCCTTAATCGCTGACTCAGCAATTTTCTTACCATAAGCCTTAACCAGCGGATGTAAAAGAGACGCAATTGTTATTAATGCGCGGAAATACCACGTGCGTAAACACCGCTTAATCCTCTTATCATAATGCCGATCAGCTAGGTCGTACCTAAGGCAATCCTTCGTGAAATACCGCTTAACGCTTTTTTCATCATAATCCCTCAAACGCTTAAGCAATATGCTTGCAAGCCTAACACTCTCATTCCAAGCATTAACCATACTCATCACCATTACCGTACTTACTACAGACACAACCAACAACATCACCACCATCCACGCACTACCCACGGGGGCGGCCGCGGTGGATCATCCCCAACCCTCCGCCCGGGCTGTTCCCGGGTGGTTTGGTTGGGGACTCATTGCCTTTAATCAACTGGGTGGCTGAGTTAATAAGGCGGCCTTAGCGCTTGGGGCGATGCCTTTATTAACCCCGGCCAAGCCTTAGTCAGTGGCTGGGCGGGGGTGGTCCGCCCGGGTCAGCACGTCGTCTCTTCTTCAGAGTTCTGCTCGTGCCGTGAACATCAGGCCCGGGCTAACCCACCCCCAACCCAGCCCCCACCCAAGGCCAGGCCGGGGGGTGGTCAACCCGGGCTTGGCGGCGATGCATTTATTAAGCCCCAAACCAACTGAGCCCTAGGGGCCGGGGTGGGTCGGCCCGGGAAACAGCTGCGAAGCCGCTCATCAACGACAGCTTGTGCCCCATCATCAAGCCCCCGGGCTTCATCCCCACCCCAAGCCAACCCCACCCAGTTGGTTGGGGCGGGTTAGCCCGGGTTTTGTTGCTTGGTGCATTGGATTCCGTAGTTCGTTAATTCAGCGCAGTACCGCCTAAACCTCCTGTCGAATAGCACGACGTCGATAACCTCATTGGGCATTAACCTGCCTATTGCCTGTACGGTCTTCATGACCACTAGGTCGGTGCTCCTTAAGCCCCTCGCCTCAAGCCTCCTCATTACATTGCTTGGTAGTAGGGGGAGTGTGAGGAGTACGGCCCTCCTATAGCAGTTGAGCCTAACACCCTCGGCGAACCTACCGAAGAACCTCAGGACGAGGTTCCTCCTGCATACATCCTCCCTCCTAACCTCATCCTCATAAACCGCATTCTCGATCAAGACCTCCTTACTACTCGTAGTGAAAATCACCGTCAAAGCACCATCACTCAACAAGTCATTGACTTGCCTAGCGACTTCACTCTTAAGTCTCTCTACATTCTCTGTGGTCATGACCACACTCCCTAACCTAGCCCTAACTAATTGGCTAGGCTCTACCCTAACAACAGGTATTGAGGTTAGTATTGATGGTGGTAGGGTTGCCGACATCAAGAGCACCCTCTTATTGCTCGGCAACTCCAACCCCTCAAACCTAACACCCACCAGTGCGTCGCTGTCCTGGTCGTAGTATGTAATTGATGACTCAATGAATGCCACCAGGTCATCCATACTAACTATTTCATTGACCTCACCATCCATCGCCATTGCAGGTAAGAGCTCACTCAAAACACCCCTAACAAGCTCCGCGCTCCTAACATCCAAGTCCTCAACCCCAAGCCTACCGAGGAGTAGCTCAACACCCCTCCTGGAAAGGCTGACGAGCTTTGGAATAACTGCATTATGCGCTTCATCAATGATTACACCGCCTACTTTCCCAGCGTACTTCCCCAGCCTGCTGTAGTTCATAAGCACGACGATGTCATCATACCTACCCAGTAACTCCCTGATCAGCGCCTCCTGGACGTTGTACGGGCATAACCGGCCCTGCTCAGCCAAATCCCTAACCTCGGCGTAGTCCGAGGCGTTGATTAACGCCTTGACCAGGGGAACCGGCTTATTGAGTTGGCAGAACCCACAGGGCCTCCTAACAACAAAGTCACTGTGCCTAAAGCCCCTGGTACAAAGCCTCTCCCTACCAGTCGATAGGAAGTGCCTAACGCCGAACTCACCCAAGGCCCTACTCGCCTGGGCCAGGGCGTTGATTAGGCTTGATGCCCAGACCCACTTACCGCCCAACTGCCTTATTACGTATGATGCCACGTAGCTCTTACCCCAACCGGTTGGGGCTTGAAGACCAACAATACCCCTCTCCCTAAGTAGAGCCAGTAATTTATTCGCCACATCCAATTGATCACTCCTCAGGTTAGCCATACAATCACCTCCTCACCAGTGCCAGGGCTGCGATTATGATCAGTGGTATGAGCCACGGGGCCAGTTCAGAGGCCACGGCAACAACCACCGCAATGCCAACCGCAACGCCGAGGAGGAGTAGCACAGCCCTCCTGGCGCCCTCCCTCCTACGCCTAGCCTCAACCTCATTGATCTTGTCAATGATCAACCACCTAAGCCTAGCCTCAACAGCCCCGACCTCACGCCTAACAACATCAACGACGCTGGGTTGATTAGATTGACTACTAATCAACCGCCTAAGCTCGTTGATTTCCTCGCCAAGCTCATCAAGCCTCCTAACGACGTCATTAATACTGCCCGACCCAACCTCGTTAAGCAACTGCCTCCTCAAATCCTCAATCTCCCTAACGAGGATCTTAACAACCTCTTTCCTAACACTCTCCAAGCTCCTGGACCTCATTGAGTCTAGGTAATCAAGCAACTCCTCCCTAAACTCCCCAAGCCTCCTATCAACATACTCCCTAAGCCTCATGAACTCTTCATCACCCTCCATCAATAATCACCTTCCTGATTATCATCTTGCCTTTACTCTTGTGGACAATTTCGTAACCCTCCTCGTAAAGTATCGCAGGCAAATACTGGCTTAGTGCAATCATTACGCTGGTAATGATGTTTTCCGGCAAATACCTACTCATGAACCGCCTAACCCTTGCAGTGGTTATTTTGTACGTCTTGCCACCATCATTACGTCGAATATTCACCCTATATTTCTCAAGCTCCTCATCCAGAAATTTCTTGAACAACCTCACCGCGATACCTGCGTACTTTGGTTCATAATCATGCCTGCGGGCCTGCGGTGGGCCTGGGGCACCCTTGAATCACCCCCAACCCTCCACCCGGGCCAAGCCCAGGTGGTTTGGTCAGGGGCTCATCACCTCCACTAATAATAGAATAATTTGAATTTAAGGCGGGGTTAGTAGAGCTTGACCCTGCATGGTATTGACCCTCTATACCTATTGGCTAGGTCCCTATCCGCGTTGTAGCCCGAGGCCCTCAGCATTGCGTGGATTGCATATGACGCCTTCGGCCTTCCCATCCTCACCCAATTCCTGGCCACGATATTTAGTACTCCGTGTAAGTAAGCAATGTTCCTAATAATGCCCTCGGCACCCACAGCCTTAAACGGCGTTATGTGGGGGTCGGCGTTGACGACTTTGAAGGCATACCTCGGAATCCCAACTCTCCCCAGGAGGTGCGTTACCAGTGCCATGTAGTGGCTTGGGTACGCGGTCAAGGGTTTAATGCCCTGCCTAATTAAGTCTGTGAGTCCATGTAAGTCCTCCACACTAATGACTGCATGTTTAATGCTACTTACGGCAATTGCACAGTCATCCATGTCAACGTCAGCAACGCCAACCACGGCCTTACCGCAGAATAACAACTCCCTAGGCTCTATGTAGAAGGCTAGGGCCTCCCAACGCATTCCCAGACACCCTCAAGCCTATCCTTCATCTTCGCATCAGTGAAGCCAGACTCCCTAATCACGTCGAGCCTAACTCCATGAGCCTCGGCGCATTTCCTAAGCGTTGTTGTGCCTGTCTTTGGCTTTATTGTTGGGTCTACCTCGACGGTTAGTAGGTTGTATGGCTCCCTGTGCTCGTTCCTCATTTGCCTGTTGGTTATGTGTATGTGCATGACGGCGGTCAGTGGGTTCTCCCAGTGTGCCGGTGGTATGGCGCTCCAGGTCTTCTCTGCATTGTAGTACACGTCCCTACCATAGTGGGCCTTGAAGCCAGGCTCCCTGAAGATTATGTTCTCGGGGTTGAAGTACAGTGTTGGGAACTCAATGAATAGCTTATTCATGCTTATGAACTCCCTGGGTATGTCGAATGGGCTTTGGGTGATTAGGGCGAAGTACCTCCCGTAGTTCCTACCAACCCTGACACTGGTTGTCAACGTCGACTCACCAAGCCTGAAGTATAGGTGGGCCTCATCAATCACAAGGATCAGGTCCCTGGCCTGCATGGAGTTCAGTATAGCCAGGAGCGACAGCACGTAGAACCAACGCTGGACCGGCGAGAACCAGCTTAGGTCAATGCCTATGGATTTACCCCTCAACCCACCATTGATTAAGCGATTAATCAGTGGGTGGGTCCTACCAAAGAGCCAGTGGTTGAAGTAGGTGAGCCTCCTAATCAAGCCCCTGGCGCTGTTAACCTCGTCCTCCCTAGCCAAGGCACCGCCACTGACCAAGTCATTGAGGTGCTTAATCAACCCACTAATCGATACCTCACCAACAGCCCTGCCCCTATCGGAAACGGCCTGCGGTATAGGTTGATTGCCCAATTGATCGTCTGCCTGGCCAGTTAATTCGCCGTAAGCCCTCATGAACATGTACTCCATCGCAGGGGTCATTACGTAGGGCAGTCTCGGGAACCTCATGGTGAGGACCTCCTCAATCACATCCAAAGCCTCAATATCACTCAGGTAATCCAGCGGGTTTAGTGGGTACGGCGCGTAGTAGTCGGTGTAGCCCTCGTAGGTGCCGGCGGCGTCGAAGACCACGACCGCGTAGTCGCAGGGCACGCTCATCAGGGCATTCTTAATGAGCGTGGTCTTCCCAGTCCCAATTGAGCCGAAGATCAGTGCATGCGTCTCATCAAGGACCATGAAGTGGAATAGGTGCCTAGCCGGGTCATTAATCATGTCCCTAAGGCTCGGCCTGCACGGGTCATCCCGACCAGCAGAACCCACTTGACCAACCTGCTGGTTAATCCGCCCTTGTCTCCTTATGAACATCACTACTCCAGCCTAACCGCCTTATAAGGGTTAGTGCCTTTGTCGTTGCTCTTACGGTCATGTCGCTTGGGTTGAAAACCACATATCCCATCGACAGTGCCTTTATCACGGCTTCCTGACCAACTAAGTCCCCCAGCGCCTTCAACGTCGCCACGCCGCCCAAGTCCTTGATTAGGACCTCGACGGCATTAACCACGTCATTGCTGACCCAAGCCTCGGTGGGCTCAGCGAGGCTGAACTGCCTCGCCGGAACCTCAACAAACCTCCTACTAACCCCAATGACCTCAACCCTACTGTTGAATTCCGTGGTCTCCCTAAGCTCGTCAATCCTCGGGATCCTAACCAACCTCCTAATGACTTCATCGAAAATGAACACCCTATTAACATCAAAGACGCTTGAGTGCACCGCAATGTCTATGCCCAGGGCCTTTAACTGAGCCAGTGCATCAGTGAGCCTAGGCCATAAATCCGAGTAGAACTCCACATTAACCCTCAATGAGGATGCAAGGGCCAAGCCAATTATTGTACTGATGGGCTCGATGATCGATATCGGGGCTGAGTGGAGTATGGCCTTGAGCTCATCCGTGTTGAACTCACTGGTGAATTTAACGCTTGCTGGCATTGCGAATCCACAGTCCTCAAAGACCTGGCTCAACGACTCTAGGTGAGTCGAGTCGCAGTTGATGTTTAACTCACGGAACACCCTATTGATTAGGGCCTTACCCAAGGCATTGAGCCTCGCATCAGGCACGCCACTAAGAGCCCTGGCATCCCCGGTGAACCTAAAGGTCACCCCAGTCGTTATCCCACCATAATCAAGCCTACCGAGGACAAGCCTAAGCATCATTAAAGGTTACTCAATCACTTATTAGGCTGGTCACCCACGTACCTCCCCAAGCCATCAATGAGGGCCTCAGCAACCACCACGGCCTCCATCAAGTTCACCACCTTAAGCCCAAGTTCCGCATCCCTAAACTCATTAATTATCCTGCCCAGTGAGTCCCTTAGGGCGTTTATTGAGGACCTCAACAGCTGTATCCTGAGGTCGACGGCGCCGGTGTGGGAGAGGGCGTTGAGTGCGTTGTTGACGGCGCCCAAGGCACTCCCATAAATCGCCAACCTCCTCCTCAACTCACCAACCTCCCCACTCAGCTCCTCAGCCCCACCAAGACCCCCACTACCCACTAAATCACTTAACTTAGCCTCCAAGTCCCTAAGCCTACCCCTCAGCTCATCAACCTCACTACTCAACCTACTCGCCAAGCCCCTCAGCATTACCTCAGCCTCGCCAACCGCGTAGTCCCTTACCTGACTCAGCACTTCAATCGCCAGCCTCGGTGGCATGTACCTGGCCAGCAAGTGCCTAAGCCCATCATCACTGATTGAGTCCACTCCAATAAACCCACCCCTAACGTGCTTAGCCTGGTCGCTACTCAGGACGAGACCCCACAGGTCTTTATGGAACTCCCTAAAGACGTCACTGTTCGGCTTAGCCATCGACGCCTTGATTACGAGGTCCCTGGCCACACCCTCGACAGACTCCATGTCAACAAACCCATCCTCGTGAAGCGCCCTCAAAGCCCTTGCCAAGGCCTTCAGCTCGCCTGGCCCAATCCTAAGCCTACCATACTCCTCACTGAATGACTGCCACTCAATGGCCCTGTTAACGTCGACACCCAACTCACTGAGTAGCTCCAGTAGGGCAACCAGCGGCTGCTTGCGGATTGAGTCCGCGTAGTCGATTAGGCCTATTACCGAAGCCCTACCGCCAACGCTCAACCTATTAATCACACCATCCCTAGCGGTCACCGCAAGGTGCAACCTAACGACGGAGTCTACGAGGAGGTCACTCCTCACAATCGAGGCAATCCTGGGGAATACCTCACTAAATGACTTATCACCAACCAACGCATCAACACCATGCCTAAGCAACCCACCATACTCCCCCATAAACCTCCCAAACTCCATAAACCCCCTGACCTGCTCCCTAACCCACCCTCCATAATTAACATTCCTGAGGAACTCACCAATAGCCATTGGTAGGGCCTCCTTAACGGCGGCCCCCCAAGCCCTCGACTCAAGGGCCTCCCTGAACCTAGCCCCAACGAATGGGCTTAGGGCCTTCGTGAGCTCCCTAACACTGAGCCTGTTAATGATCATCAAATCCTCACTACTTGCACCACCGCTCAACGCCTTGTTAATGCGCTCGGTGTGCCTAACCCACCAGCTATTAATCACCTCAATTGCCTTGGCATCATCCCTAAACGCCTCAAGGAGTGGCTTGAGGACGTCACGGCTTAGGGCCACGCCACCCCTAAGGTTATGGAGGGCGTCAATGATTAGCTTAACATCGCCCCTGGCTAACTCCCTAACCTGCCTATCCCTCATGTGCTTGGACATTAACTCCCTAGCCCTGTTGCCCAGGGCTTTGTCTAGGAGCTCCCTGGCCCTACCATGCTCAACACCCATTAATTGGCTTAGCTCAACAAGCCTATGGAGTTCACCGTTAATTAGGGCATTGATCACACCCTTAACCTCACTAAGCCTCCTAATGCCAGTTAATGCCTTGCCGTGGAGCTCCCTAACGTACGGAGTTAGGGCGATGGCCAACAACCTAGCCGAGTCAAGCCTTGAGTTCTTAACGACCAAGCCCTTACCCCCACCAAGCCAGTACTTACTAACTAAAGACTCCATCAAACCCCTAAGCCTCGGGTCTTTGACAGCCTTAACCTCAAAGGGCCTTGGCATACTCAAGGATGCAAAGGCGTCCTCCACAGCCCTCTTGATGCCAATCCTCCTGGCAACAGCCCTAGTCACCAGGTGGGCCGGCAGGTCATCCCCAGCCCCACCACCGCGGCTGTAAACCCTCCTATCCAGTACGGCACCACCCCTAAACCTAAGCCCAACAACCTCATGAAGCCTACCCCTCATCCCAGCCTCCCTCCATATTGGGTACTCCCCAACAAACGAAGCCACACCCGCGCCAACCCTGGCCAGCCCAGCCAAGGCACGCCTATGCCGCTGCCCATAAACCACCGCCTTACCCCTAAGCATGCTCTCCACATCCTCCATCGCGGCACTCACCGGCCTAGCCAGTGGGCTTGGGTCCCAGGGGCTCGGTAGGTGGCGGCTCAGCCTACGCCAGGCTGGGTGGTTAGGCCTAGAACCCCTCAACGCACTGACCGCCTTAGCGAATTCATGGTGTATAACCATCAACGGCCCAACAACCCCACCAAGCCTCCCACCTCTACGCATCCTCAATGCGACGCCCTCCCTAAGCCCCCTAACCCTCGAAGCCACTGACGACCTAACCCTCCTAAAAAGCCTACCAAGGACTCTGCTAACGCCAGCAACCCTTAGGTAGAGTATTAGGGATAGGTCCATGACCACGTTGCTCAGTACCGACCATGCTGGGCTTAGTGGTGTTGGGAGGTTGGCGATCCACATTGCCGCATCCAATAAGCCGAGTATTGCGACGGCTTCAGCGAGCCACTTGGGTATGAAGTAGCCGACACCGAGTAGCAAGCCGTTGAAGTATGACCAGCCGGTGAGTAGTCTTTGGGAGCCAACCACCATGGAGTTTATGACCCAGGTGGTGCTCGGCGTCAAGCCTATTGGGTCCGTGCCGAACCATGGGTTGTTTATGTTGCCGATTATCGTTATTACCCCCGGCACCGTCACCGTCTCATTGGAGTGATTGATACATGTTACCGTGATCTCCACCTGGCTATACCCAACCGGCTCCGGGTTTGGAAGTGCCAGGCTGAGGTTCCTACCCATTCCCGTGATCTCCCTGCCGATGGTTACCTCCTCATTGATCTTACTGACTAGGTCCCTTAGCTCACTCTCCTCATCGTTGATGCTCACCGTTCTGTAGAGTGTGCTGTTCAGCACCGAGTATTGGCATGTCGTTGAGTTTCCGACCCTGGTTGGCACGTTGATTAACGCATCGCCCGCGAAGTACCAAAGCGTTGCAGACGCCACCCCTGGAAAGCACTCCCCATGCGTCACGCCTGTCCTTGGGTTCGTCACGTTTATGCACCGCATTGGTGGTACGTTGATTGTGAAGTTTATGGCTGCGGTGTTATTCCCATTAAGCACTGAGTACTTGCTTGGCGAATCAAGCCACTGCCAGGCGCCGGTGTAGAGGGTTGAGCCGTTTAGCGTTGCAGTTACTACGTTGAATGGTGGGTTGCCGAACTCAATGACCTCCGCGTAGGTGGCGTTACTGCTTAGGTAAGCCGCTGAGTCGCATGGCTCCGCAGTGCTTTGGTTGCCTGCGTAGGTTAGGAGTAGGCAGTCATGGCCTGGGTTTACCAGTAACCACAGGAATGTTGTGTTGGTTATCTCCGGAGTGCCGAAGGCATTAATTGGAGTCACAGACCCAGTGAATGCGGTGAAGCCACTCACTGGGTACTCAGTGAGTGCCACAGACCTGCCAATGACCGTGTAATTCACCCCATAGAGCACCCCACCGACCAAGTACGGGTACGGGCTGCCTAGGATCAAGAAGCCCCTGACCACGGCGTTAGGTGCGTTTTGGGTGAGCCAATTCATTAGGGCCGTGGTCTCATTCATTAATTGATTTTTCGAGGCAATCATCGCGTCTTTAGCCGCGATCGTTGTTATGAAGAGTATGGTTAAGGTGACGATGAACAAAGCCGCGCCAGCCGCCCTAGTCCTATCCATGACCATCAAGGCCGCGGCGATGCCGATGACCAATGGGGCGATTGCGTAGCTGAACCAGGCCAGGTAGGCGATGGTGTGTAGCACAGCCGTCATAACCTGGGCGACATGCATCACTGCAAAGATTACGTCGGCGATTGGGTCGATGATGAAGCCAAGGCCCTGGATCACCGTGAACCCCTGAAGCGGGATTGCACCAATGCCGAGGGTGCTTATTACTGCTACCACATTGAGTACCGTCATGCCCACAGCCCAGGCAAGGCCTGCGTAGGCACTCGAGTAGTAGACCAGGGACCAATCACCAACCAAGCCCTCCACCTCACGGTAGAGGATTAAGTATGTCGGTGAGCCGGGGGGTGCAATGCCGAGTAATGTGGGTAGTGCATAGGCTAGGATTAAGGCAGTGCCGGCAGCAATGAACCTCCTAACCCCAACACCACCCCTAACCACCCCGTAAATCATTACCACCAAGCCCTCAATAAGTAATGCGTAGCCGAGTGGATCCATCAATTAATGAGGCAAGGCAATTAATAAGGCAACCAATGAAGGGAAACCACAGACAAGAAACAAACCCTCCAATATTCCATTGAAATCTTCATACCTATCCTCATTCGCCGAATCAAGACTCCAGGCTGGGCTCTAACTTTCAATATTCTATTGAAATCTTCGCTACATAACCGTATGGGTGTGGGACTCTATGGCGGAAATGTACCTTTCAATATTCTATATGAAATCTTCTCCCTGATTGAGGTGAGGTATGAGTCAATGCCTGGCGATATAATACTTTCAATATTCTATTGAAATCTTCCGTTCCATATCATTGCCCTTTTCAACTTTGGCATCATGAGGATCTTTCAATATTCTATTGAAATCTTCTGAGGATGGACTACAAATCAGGCTGTTCAAGGGAAGGAAGTACTTTCAATATTCTATTGAAATCTTCCAAATTGTGTGCTATAAAGTCGGGGAAGATGCATTTAATGGAGACCTTTCAATATTCTATTGAAATCTTCACAAGGATATAGAATAGTAAGGGCGAGTGAGGCATTATTACAAAGGGCTTTCAATATTCTATTGAAATCTTCTGCGGAGATGAACGATGCAGGTGTGTGGCAGAAACGCTCAAGCTTTCAATATTCTATTGAAATCTTCGTGACTGGAGGCTTGCCTCGAGTGTTGGCTTGAGGGTTATCACCTTTCAATATTCTATTGAAATCTTCCCGGGGACGTACAACGGCACGGTCATGGTCGCCGGCTACCAAGCCTTTCAATATTCTATTGAAATCTTCCAGGGAAAGCATTGCTAATGTTTTTATCAGCGCATAATGGCATCGTCTTTCAATATTCTATTGAAATCTTCCGGTGCGTTTGTTTATTTAGGTCTTTTTAAGTTTTTCTTCTTGGTGTTTTGGTGCCGTTGGAACGTCTTTCTGCTCTTAATTGCTGTGGCTCGTGCTTGTTTTCACGGTGTTTAAGTGGAATTGAATTGTTGTTCCCACGGAATTTCTACTCCGCCTAACCGAGCCTGTTCCAATGGTGTTTTATGCATTGTGAATTGGTGGGTGTGCATGGGACCATACACGCGGTGTGGTTTTGGGTCGTGTGTGGCTTGGTGAAAAACACTCCATGGGCTGTGCATGGTGCCGTGAATTTTGCCCTGCCTTGGGTTCTTGGTTTCATGCCCTGAACCCTTCATTGTTGTGCTTCCTTGATTCTTGGTTCTAGTTCGATGATGCCCAGCCTCTTTATTGGCTCCGTTATTATGAGTGCCTTTGTGGTTAAGCCCTGCATGTGCGGTGGCAGTGCCGTTACCAACCACTTCATGTCCTCACTGGTCAACTGGAGGGCTTGGCTTACTGAGGCTACGTATGCGTCGTTCCCTCCTAACACGATGATTAGGGGTATGTTCTGAAGCACGTCACTCCCTATGCCAGTTAGTGTCTGGGTTATGAACACCGTGCCGAGGCCGAACTTCCTAACACCCCTAACCAGTAGCTCGGCTAGTGGTGAGTTTAGTAGGTAATAAGCCTCGTCTATGATGAGCAACTGCCGTAGTTGCTCACCTATGCTCATACTCATCACGTGGCTGTAGACGTGGTCAGCCACCACACCCATCATGAAAGCCATCACGTCCGGCGAAGCCCTAACCGAGCCGAACAATAGGGCCTTATTGTTTAGTAACTCACTGACCGGCACCACCTCGGCGCCCCTGAGGTGGCTCATTAATCGGTCGAGGGCTAGGGCCACCGAGTCATCGTCAGTGGCTGCCCTTAGGAACTCCATTGCCTTGAAGAAGTCCCTGTAAATGCCATTTGAGTATATCAACCTCAAGTCCGGCAGCATTGGCTTGGCGTCAATGCCGAGTATTGAGAATTCGGTAATGAGCCTATGAACCCTCTCAACATCAGTTAAGCCGTCAAGCTCGAAGAAATTAATGAATTTCCTAGTCACGTCAATGGGCTCAATGCCCTGTATCCTCAGGTACTCACCGTGCGGGTCCAGGATGAGCGCCTTAATACCACTATTCATCAACCTGTGTAGGATTGTTGATACTGTCCAGGTCTTACCCATACCCGTTGGACCAACAACGAGCATGTGACCACTGGGCAACGCATCGAGGTCTATCTCCAACTCACTTCCCTCCCTATCCCTACCAAGCCTAACCCTAGCCCTCGAGGATTCGGCAATCAACCTGCCACCGTGGAATATGGGCACGATGGCTACGTCGTGGCTCAACTCATCGATTGTCGGCATTGACCAGAGTGGTAGCTGTCCCCTAAGCCAAGCCATGCGCATGTTCGTGTCGGGCAGGTCCCTATCACTAAGTATCATGACCCTCACAGGCTCCTCGGCGTTCTGGGTTATCCTATCAAGGACCACACGCCACCTACTGACTGCAGGCAGTGCCTTACCCCTCTCCTGGACAACGAGTTTTTCGTACTCCCTAGCCACCCTAGTCGAGGTTACTGCACGGAACTCTGGATTACCCGAGATGATTAGTGCGTAGTTCTGTAGGTAATTAGCCACCGCCGACGCGACGGCCCTAACATCATCATCGCTGGGCATTGTGTAGATTTTGTTCGAGGTAGCAAGCCTACGCCTCAGAACGCTAAATTGGCCACCTCTGATCACGGAGTAATTGCCTAGGCTTTTAACAGTGATTGCCGCGATTGCGGCGATAGTGATTAATCCATAAACCCTGAATAATAGGTATGAGGCAAGAAGTAGTGTTACCAACGCGGTAATGAGCCTAGCCTTGCTCGGCGTTGTTGGGAATCCAACCAACCTCCTAAGCTCCTCACCACCCAACTGCCTAAGCACGAAGTACTGCCTGAGTAGGTTCTCCCTGGCGGTTAGCCAGTTCATGAAGTCCTGGAGCTCGTCCTCGCCCCTAACAACCCTCGAAAGCCTAATGAACTTTTCACCACCAAGCCTAATGAATGCAATAGCCTCATTGGTGCCTAGGTTTAATCGCCTAATCAACTCATCGAACAAACCAACGTATTGAGCACCGGTCAATCGGCTTATGTCAAACATGGGCTCGGCACTGTAAAAGACATGCATCAACCTGCCCCTCGCATCATACACGTAGTCCTCACCGAGAACCAGCCTAGGCGCTAAGCCTGGGTAGATCAGCGTGAGGATTGACTCCACCAGCCACTCCCTAAAGTCCCGGTAAAGCATTGCCAGTGGTAGGAGTAGGATAAGTGGCCTGTAGACAATGCCCATTACAATGACTCCAATTAGGATTGCCAGGTAGATCCTTGGGTCTATCTCAGGCATCAATTTGATCGCCAACAGCCCTTAAAAGGGGCTGGTCAACGGTGAGGCCTAATGAACCTAGGCAACCAGGACAACCTATTACTCCTAGCCTGATTAACCCTGTAATCGCCGTTTATGACAGCCTTAAGGTCCTCCGGGCTTATCCTAACACCCTCACCCTGCAGTATGCCCATGAGTTGGTTAACATCAACCCTCCCAGTCTCCACGTACTCCCTAACCGCGTAATCACCGCATTGCAGTAGGTCGCACTGGGAGAGTAGTATCAACACAGCCTCAACGCTCAAGCCCCTAGCCAAAACCTCACTGAGTAATTCATTGATTGACTCGGGGGTGAAGTAATTAACGAGCCTCGAAAGGACTGAGCGGCAGTAATCCCTAAGGGGCTCTGCGCACCTCAGGGACCAGGAATTAACGAATCTCGCCAACTCCCTGTTATCGCTGATTATCGACTTAACCCTAGCCATCCTGAGTTTCACCCTCCCCAACTCCACAATCTCCCTCTCCAGGCTCCTCAACCCATCCCTCCTAAGCAGCCTCATTGCCCTTCACCAACACCGCAGCCACACCTAGCCCTAAGCCACCTCCTGAAGGCATCCCCATACGCCTTGCCCACCCTCTCCTCAATCAATCTAACCCAATCCTCGGGATTCACGCCCCTGAGCGGCTCATCACTATTAAGCAGCCTAGTCACTATGATAGCCCTCTCAATACTCGACAACCTATCAATCTCAGCAAGAACAGACTCAAGAATAGCCTGACCAGGCATTGGGAAGGGCAAGGGCTGACCCTGAGGACCCGGCGGAGGAGCTGGCAAGGAATCAACGACAGGCTGAACACCCGACCGACCATCCTGATCACCCCTACTAATTAAACTCCTAAGGAAATTACTCATTGGGCTTTGGCCACTCATCAGTAGGGATTAATGATTAATTTATAAGGGGTAGGGGTGGTTGTTAGGTATTAAGGTCTTGATCACCGTTTAAACATGAAATTGACCAATCAACAGATTTAATAACGGAATACGCCATACTCACGGTACAATCACTCATTAAAAGTAGTACGAAAGGCACTACGTGGCTAATTACCTCCTCATTAACCATGCACTAAATAACGTATGAAAATCTCGATAAATCCTTATTAATTTTTGTAATTATTAAGAAAAATCGTGATCGCCGTACCTCTAAGGGTCGGGATTGAGATTAAGAAGGAGTACGTTTATTCAATAACCATCGTGAATGCTCAGAACCATTGCGACGTCCTTAGGAACATTAAGACCCATTGTGAATCGACGTATGGTAGGGGTCACCCAGCGTGCCAGGGCTTAGAGACTGCCATTAACCACCTATGCAAAACCTAGTCATAAGCACTTTACGTTATTCTTCATTGGAACTTTATTTCTACAGTAGGACTCTAGGCATGCCCTTATCACATCACCAAGTCTTGCATTACATTCAATTCCATTGGCATTCTCGGCGGCGGCCCTAAATTTTATGGTATTGTTTTCATCAACGTCAGATGCGCATTGACTAAAGAGTTGAGGTTGATTTATGTGATACCTTGCACACATAACATTGCCTGGAGGGAATACGAGAATGTATTGTTTATTAACAAATTGGTTAATATTCTGACAGACACTATTCGGTTTAATGTTCCCTAACGGGCCCCAGGCTGGGACTAACCTAAAGAGTATTAATGATTCCCTACCAACAATGTTCGTACTCACGGGATCATTGGGTAAAGCCCAGGCAGCTGATGCGCCATGAAGTTCAATATTATTGTCACGTAAGACCCCAACCCAGCCAGTGGCATTCCTCGTAACGAACCTCTCACCAATGCGCCAGTGATACCTAACCTCAAGCCTGGCGCCACATTGAATAACCGTGACGTTCTGGCCATAAAAGTTAATATCTAACTCATTACCTGTAATGCCTACTAATTTGAACTCAGGCTTAAGACGCGTAGAAACGACATAGCCAACAATACCACCAACAAAGCCAACAATACCACTAATAAGCTCATTTAACCATGCACTCATTAATTAATAATCATATTTTAGCACTTAAAAGTTTCCATTATCATTAGTTTTAGGGTTCATGATAGGCTTATTGATCCTGTTAGTAATGCCTTTGCTTGCCTTGTTAGTGTGTTGGTTATTGTTTCTATGGCCTTCTTGAATTGTGTTAGTGAGCCCTTTGGTTCGTATAGTACTGCGGGCTTCATTGTGGCTGTTAGGTACTGCGCAATGGGGCTTGTTGGTACTGTGAATACCTCGCCGTTGTGTGCGTAGCCCCTGACCCTGCTCTCCACGGAGTCTAGGCTGGGTAGTGCCTTGTTTAGGATTACGTTGATTATCTTCCTATATCTGAGCTGGGTTATCATTGGCTGTATGTACGTGTCATCAATCTCCCTAAGCACATACTCACTATACGCCGCGTGGTCAAGGACTATGTTTATTATCTGCGACGTAACCAACGCCGGTATTAGAATGGGCATTGGGGCGTTTGCGGGTAGGTCAATGAGGACTAACTGCGAGCCTGTGGCCATCACCAGCGAATTCACCAGGTAAACCCACCTATTGAAGGATTCATTGACACCCAGCGTCAATTGGTAGGACTTGACACTGCCCGGGGGTACCACGAGTACGCTGGGCATGTACGTCGACCTACTAACCAGTTGGTTAACATCACTCACAGCCCCAACTAGGAAGTCCAGCGCGCCCCGTCTCTCGGGGACAATGCCCAGGGTCCTACTGGACGTCTGGCTTGAGTCGATGCCGAGGTCGATCAGTAATACGTTAGCCCTAAGTGATTGGCTCATGGTTATCGCAAGGTTGGCGGCCAACGTACTCTTCCCAGTCCCACCCTTACTCCCACTGAAGAATGCCATCACGGCATACCTAGGCCTAAGCATCAATTACCACCCTCATTGGCTTTAAAAGCCTCAGAGTCTAGGCTGAGCAACTCATCGGGCAGGGGCAGCGGCTTAACCTCGCCGCTGAACTGCTCCGTATTAACCTCGGCAGTCACATCCACAGCCTTAAGGACTGCCTCAGGCTGTTTGTAAAATACGTAGAGCAGGCCGGCCAACTGCTCATGATCTATGTTCGCATTGACGGCCTTGGTTAGGAACGCGGTCCTAAGCTCTAACTGCCTACTCACGTAATCCGGGCCGTAATCCTTAACAAGGGCGTTCATGTAAGGCTCAGTGTTGTGAATCCTCCTAACAAACCTCCTGGTGACAACCTCATAGACCCCCGTCTCCGGGTTGAACCTAACGTCCCTACTCATGCCAACCTCAACAACCACCGACAGCTTCAGTAACTCCTCGGCCTCCAGGCCCATGTTTGCCAGCCTAACCTCGGCTGCCCTGTAGTCCTCCGCGTGGAATGTGGTCAATGCGCCGTGGCCTAGGGTCACAGCCTCGGCCAAGGCCCTGAACTCATCCCTCGACCTAGCCTCATTTAGGACTATGACGTCGACTCCGGACCTAAGGGCCTGCCTAATCAACTCAGCCTTATCAATGCCCCTAATCCCATGCGCATAAGCCACCCTCTCAAACATCGGCTTAACCACCTGGTGGTGAGGCAGGAAGAGCTCAGCCACATCCATTATCAATGCCATGGACTTTGTGACCAGCATGAAGGCGACTGCGTTCTGCAGGCTCGTCTTGCCACTCCCCATGGGCCCAGTTATCAGTATGGGCACCTTATGATCAGCCAGGAGCCACAGCCTTGCCGAGTCCTCAATACCAATCATCCCACGCCTAATCAACTCGGGGAGTGTCCATGGCCTCCTAGGAAGAACCCTAATACTCATTGAGCCCGGGCTCACCGGCTCACTCTCGGCACTAACCCTAACACCGAATTCAGGATCCACGACAGAGGCTACCGGGTTGTACGTCGTTATTGCGGTCCTAGTCCTCTGGGCCACGCGCCTCATTAGGTAGTCGATGAATGCGTTGAGGTCGAAGGTGATGGTTTTGACAGCCTTCCCACTCCTCCTCACCTCGTAGGGCTCCCAACCAATGATCACCTGGACCCTACCCAGTAGGGCATGCTCTATGTAGACCCCACCAAGCCCAAACCTGGTGTTGGCCTTGTTTATGTGTATGTCCGTCACATCATCCATGAGGAGCAGCGGCGTCAACGCACCGTAGTAATTAAACCACCTATTGAAGACCTTAACAGCCAAGTCAACACTCTCCCTACTTGGCTTAACACCAATCATCCTTAGGCCCCTCTCCACAGCCCTCTCAAGCCTCACCCCACTGCCGAACCAATCAACGATCCTATCCAGTGGTAGGGCAATTAACCAGTCAGGCACATCATCAATCACGTAAGCCACGTAGTCGTGGACACCATACTGACTGGACTGAATGAGGTGAACCTCAACGTCAGTCCTAATACCGCCAAACTCAATGATTTGGTGCCTCACCAAGCCCTGGCTAATGACCCTAGGCCTTGACACGTGCATGCGGATCACCAAATGAGCGGTATCAACGGCGCCAAGAATATCGGTACCAGGCTGATGCCGAGGCCCACTGAGTGCATCGCCTTACCAACCAGGATGGACGTGGTTATGGCCAGAGGCATCAACGTGGCATTGACTAGCTGCGGGTCTAGGCTGATGGGCATGCCTAAGCCCGTTATCGCCGTGGCGTGTATGCCGGCCAGTACGTAGGCTGTGAACACCATGAATGCGTAGCCCACGGCAATGAAGGGCCCGTAGATGAAGCCCATCATTACCGAACGCCTGATGAAGTCTATTAGTGAGTCGACAACCATGTTCACACGCTCAACAAACTCCCTAACACCAACGCCATATGCATAGTCCCAGAGCGGCTTGAGATCTCGCTCGACCACGGTCAGCGGCCTTGGTGGTTGTGGGTTTGGTACCGTGAGTAGGTCATTGAATGAGCTCAAAACCCTCTGGGGAAGCCCCAGGTAATTCGCCACGAACCTAATGAACTGAGGCATGTACAAAACGGCGAAGCCAACGCCGAAGCCCAGGGCGGTTATAAACCAAAGCCTCGTGGCGCCCAGGCCCACTAGGTAATTGCCCAGTGTGAATGCCGTTAAACCACCGATTAAGCCTGCCATCGCTGGCTTGGTGTAGTCGTACCTAACTAGCTCCACCTGGTAGTGGTGGATGATTGGTAATAGGGCGATGCCTATTATGGATACTGTGGGCGGTGCACCGAGTATTGCCATGAAGGATGCTACACCGAGCATTACCGCAATGATGATCACGGCAGTCAACGCCTTACCCTGCCAATCAAGCTGCTGGTTAAGCCAATTACTGAACTTGCTCATCAACGCCAAAAACGTGATTGATGGATCACTACCGGCGGTGAAGTAGGAGTTGGCTATGCTGAGGAGCTCCCTCCTAAAACCCCTGGGTAGGGCCCATGGGTTGTTGAAGGCCCTCATCACAGTGGCTATCCTACGCCAAGCCCTACTGAGCTTAGCACTCTCGTTAACCGCATTATCAACCCCATCCACCGGGGCCCTAACTATGAAGACTAAGTCGGCAACAACCTCCCCAACATCCATCAAGAGGACAATAAACAGGCATTTTAAGGGGGAATTAACCAATGATTTTGATTTTTAACGTCTTCACCGTTTTAACGAGTTCATGAGACCGCCGCGGTGTATGTGCCGCTGCTTGTTATCACGGCTACGCTTGTGACTTCATCAACCCCTGGGTTGCAGTTTGAGTAGGTTATTGTCAGTGTTTGGCCTGGCTTAAGCGTTATTGGTAAGCCGCCGCTCAACTGCTGGCCGTCTAGGTAGTACGTGGTTAATGAGCACGTTGCCTGGCCCTGCCCGGCATATAGGATTACGCTCTCAACCCTCAAACTCCCAACACCAGCATCCTTAATATTCACGAACAATACCCCACTACTCGTTGTTGCAGTCACCATTGGGGCATTCGCCATACCCAACGACCTACTCACACCTCCATACACCACGTACATTACGACCAACGCCATGACCATACCCACTAAGGTAACCACAAGCCAAAGCACAGTAAACTCACCACCCCTAGCCCTACTCTCCACCTTAGTGCTCATCAATAGCACTTATTGACTTATTTTTAAGGGGTCTTAGCCATTACATTTCACGTGTATTGTTAGGTCTGTGTTTGGTGATGCGATTAACATGTATGTGAACTGAATGTAGTTTAGGCCCTCAGTCTTTGATAGGAGTATTGGCTGGACGCCCGGGCTAGTCTCAAGCCAGCATTCAAGTGGCGTAGTACTATTATTGTATGCCAGGTAGTAGTATCTATACGTAACCTCGATGAGTAATGGGCCGTAGGTGAATATGTCCTTAACAGCATATCCACCGAAGTATGGGTTATTACTCTCATCAAGTCCGATGGAGCCACTCACGCCCTTATTATCCCCGACACCAACCCAACTCACAGAACCCTCACTAAAGGGATCAACGATTAAGGTTATGTTAACCCAGCCGGAGCCTGACGGTGCATCATCAATCATGGACCAACCGCTGGCCCTGGCTATCACGCACACTGAGGGCTTTATTGCGGAGCAAACCATGACTGCGCTAGGCAAATCACTGGCTTGGTAGAACCAGGCCTGGTCATGGTACAGCACGTTGCTCCTAACCTCGATATGAGAGCCATCACTAAGGAATATCGCCTTAACGAAGAATGGCTCATGACCAGCGTTGACCACGGCCATGTAGTAACCACCCTCGTAGGGCACAACATCAACCACAGGCCATAGGTAGTTGGCTAGGACTTGACTTTGTACGTATTGGTAATATCCGTAGATCACCCCTCCAACGGCCATGGCCATTATCACCATCGCAATTATAAAGCCAACAACCCCACTAAACAACTCATCAAGGTTCATCAGTTAGAAGGCTTTACCCACTTTTAAGGCGGGCATTACTGACTACTTACCACGGTGTTGTTCATTGGAATTGATGGGCATGAGTAGTAGGTTATGTTGTAGTAGCCGTTATTTACTGTGTAGACTAGGCAGTAACCATCAAGCACAGGCCCATTACCACCCACCTGGGTAACCGGCTTCGGCGGCTCGTAACTACCCATCAAGCCAGCCCAACGAGCCCTATCAATCATTGACTTACCAAGGGACACGCTGATCGCGATTAAGCCGGTAACGGCAATAATCGCCAAAGCCACTATAACCGCGGTGGTCACTGAGGTTATGCCGGACTTCATGGGCAACCACCAAATCGATTTCACTTAATTTTTAAGGTGGTTAAGGGTCACGTGGGGCTCCCAATCGCCATCCTGAGGTAGTTAGCCAGGTTCTTAAACATGAGGATTAGCACGTACGTAGCCTCACTAGCCGGGTTCGCGCTGGATGCCCCAATCATTGAGGCTATTAGGAAGATTATGTATATGCTCAGCCAAATGCCCAGGGCACCGCCGATTATGCGCTTATGATGCCCGAAGATCTCGTTCAGGGCGCCACTCCTCCCGAAGCTTGTTGGGTGCACTATGTACTCGACAGTGTTGTATAGTATCATGCCAATACCAATTAGGAGGGCGAGACCACCAATGGCCAGTAGTGCATTGAATATTGGCGAGACCACGGTACTAACCACCTCATTAACGACCTGCGTCGCGTTAATCGTATTCCCGGTCTGAAGCACTATGTGTGTTATTGTGCCCATCAACCATATTTAATAATTGACTTATAAGGGTAATACATCGATTATCGCCTCATCGAAGACCCTGTACAGGCCGTAGCTCGCGGCAAGGGCCATGGCCAGGGCTACGTCGACGGTTACGTCGAAGGTCTGCATCACGAGGGCTTGGGAGTAGCCCTGGTCAATTATTAACTTGAGGGAGCCAGTCACGTCACTCCAGAGGTTTGAGGCCCCAAGCTGAGCCAGTGGCTTGCTTAATGAAGCCACTGTGTAGGCGCTCAGTAGTGGCCCGAGCACCGCCACAATTATGAGGAAAGCCACTATGAAGGTGCCGAGGCTCCTGGTCTGCCTGACAATGACTAGACCAATGCCGAGGGGTAGTAGCCACCAGGCGTTGTAGGCTATTAGGTTCAGTGCGTAGATGAAGCCTAGGTTTATTATTGTGTACGTGATCATTGTCTGGAGGTACCAGGTACTTTGCTGTAGGTACCACGATAATGGGCTTGTCACTGGGACGAGGTTCAGTGTGAGGACTGTGCCCCAGAAGGTTGCGTAGAAGCCCGTGGTCTCGTTGAAGTACCTAAACGCCGTTAGGTAGCCCCACCTCAACAGTGCCTGCGGGTCACCGGCGCTCGGTAGGTAATTGGCGAGCGTGGTACTGCCCACCGGTATTGCCGAGGCAATTTCATGCGTAAGCCAGGGTAAGAAGGAGGAACCTGGGGCTAGGAGCAATGCGTATAAGGTACCGAGCATTACGGAACCAACAACCACGTCGAGGACCTCATCAACACCCTCACGACGAACCTCTGGGGTGGGCCCATGCAGGTACTTGACAAAGCCGTGGATGAGGACTGAGGCTGCAATACTGCCAAACAGGCCAACACCGAGGATACCCAATGATGGTGAGGCACTCATCGATTTTACCAATCAAGCGCCTAATAAGGTGGCTACTGCCAGCAATTCACCCTAACCTCAACACTCCCCCTCAGGTTGCTCGGTATTAGGTTCACCAGGTCCGCAACCACGTACTGCAGAGTCTCACATACCGCGTTGGCACTGCTCTCCCTAACCGCATTTAGCATCGCCTCCACGTCATTCGAGATCAAACGCAGCGCGCCGAGGACCTCCCCACCACTCAGTAGTTTGATTAGGGGCTTGACTATCGCCCTATCCCTCTCGTAAGCCCTAACCAACCCCAGCAATGCCTCGGCCAGGCCCGCATCACCTAAGTAGTTAGCCAGTGAGTTCAGGGCCTCGGAGAGGGCGTCACTACCAGCCTTACTAGCTAGCCTGGCGGCTAGCATTATCGATGCCCTAGCCATTGAGTCAACCCTCCAATCCCTAGAGGCATTGGACAACTCCCTAATGACGGGGCATGTGTCATCATCGCACGTAAACTCAAAATACCTCCTAAACAACACGCCAGGGCCAGCCTCAGGAGAATCACCAACCCCAGCCTCACTGTTGGCCTCGTCACTAGCCACATTACCAACCACCGAATCACTGAACCGCACATCGCCAGTGTAAATAAGGACCTTGGCATCACCCAGCCTACCCTCATTAATCAACGCAATAACCCTCTTAACAAGGCCAAGGCCGGAATCGGCGGGCATCCCCTGGAGCCTCCTTGCCAACACCTCGAGGTCGCGGAGACTAAGCCTAAACAAAGCCCTCAGGTCTGTGGAGTTTACATCGCCACCCCTCAATAAGCCACTAATCTTGAGGACCCTAAGCCTCTTGGTAATCTCATCGTTGAGGTTATTCGCAGAACCTTGTTCCACGTTCTCACGATCAACGTTTTCGGGAGAACTCACGAAGTCACGACGAAAGCGCTCACGATTGCTTTCGTCGTGAACTGCATTACTTCCAATATTTCCACCGTTATTGCTCAGAAGTTTTTCCACGATATTCCTAAGTTCATTGATGAAATCGTTATTGAGTATCAACGCCCTTATGTAATTTTCGCCTGTTCGTATGTTGGCTCTTATGTACTTGCTGAATACCTTGGCGAGTTCCGTCGTGTGGAATCCCCTGCCCAACTCATCAATTAGCTTGAGCGCCTCAGCTGGGCTGTTTATTGCGTGGTCTATCACGTAGTTCTTAATGAGCTCCCTCGCAAAGTCCAACTTAATCTCCCTATCATCTCTATCCTCATGTACGTGGCATAACTCCGCCGCCAGCGCCATGACCGCAAACCTCTCTGACTCATCATAATCACCAAGGCTCCACACCATTACCCTAACCCTATCCAGCGCAGGGTGCTCCATGGATGCCACCGCCCTGTATAGGCATGTGCTCGTTAATACGTAATTACCAATGACTATGACCGGTAGCAACGCACGCCTTTGCCTACTGTCGAGCAACCTATTCAGGTATGCATCATCGAGGAGCCTACCAACGTCACCCTCACTGCACGGGCACGGGTGCCAGGGAGGTATCCTAAACCTACTGCGGAACTCCCTAAGCGTCATCTCCTCCCTACCCTTAACGTCAAGGTCCAATGAAAGCTCTATAGCCTCAATAGCCATCACTAAAAAGTCAATAGGCCCCTTAAAAGGCTGGGCTTAATAAGTATCGTGACTAGGAAGAAGACTGAATCAATTAACGAGCCCAGCGAGCTCTCCAGACTCACCGAGCTGGGCTTCTCGAGGCAGACGATCGAGCGTTTAATGAGCGTTGGCGTTAGGAGTCTCAGGCACATACTACTATTCAACGCGGAGGAGCTTCAGGAGTTACTCGGTTCGCCCGATACCGAGCTCCCCCGCCGATTAATAAACACAGCCAGGGAGCTACTTGCCGAGGCCCCGACTGCGACAACCGCTAGGGAGAGGATTGAAGCATTAAGTAAGGCACCAATTCTTAAGACCGGCGTTGATGGTTTGGATAGTGCGGTTGGTGGTTTGAGGTTTGGGGTTAGTCATGAGTTTGCCGGTGAGTTTGGGGCCGGTAAGACCATAATGGCCCTGCAGGCGGCGGTGGCGTCAATAGGCCAGTTTGGGTTTAGGGTCGTGTACATAGACACTGAGAAGACGGTTGACCAGTACCTTGGCTCTAACCTAATCAAGAACATGTGTAGCCGCTTCGGCGTTGATTACGAGAAGGTAATTAATGATTACCTCCTCATCTACAACCCAGCCACCGTCGACGACCTAGAGGACTTCATAAAGCTGCGCCTAGCAGACCTAGTACTAAGCAACAATGCCAGGGTGATAATTGTCGACTCAATAACGGCATTGTACAGGGCGCAGTTCAGGGGCCGTGAGAGGCTTGCCGAGAGGCAGCAGCGACTGCACTACGTACTCGACTGGCTTAGGCGACTGAGTATTAGGGCTGGAGTGCTTGTCGTCTACACGAACCAGGTAATGACCAGCCCAACAGGTTTCATAGAGGTCAAGCTGCCGGTGGGTGGGAATGTCCTAGCACACACAGTGAACGCTAGGTGGCTCATGACAAGGGCAAGCAAGGCAAAGAATGAGGGAGTCATGAAGGCACTCGACGTACCAGGCCTACCCCCGGGATTCGAGATAAGGTACTCAATAATGGATGACGGGCTCCACTGAAGCCGCTAATTAGCCATATATTAGGTTATATACCACGTATTGCCTTTGTCAAATTCTTAATGATTAATTATAAATCATTGGTAAATTTAGAGCCTTATTAACCCTCTCATAGGCTTATTAATTGATGGGTGCTTACCCCGGTGACGCTAGGTCGAGGGGCCTTGTGGTTGTTAATGATGATGGGTTCCCCGTGGATGCGGTCAGCGGTGTTGTGCTTAGGGACTACGTGTTCGAAGGCACCGAGGAGCACCCGGCAAGGCCCGTTAGGTTTGATTATGGTAATACCGGTGTATTAGCTTCACAGAACCCTCTTAACAAGTTAATTAGGTACTTTGGGGCTGACATGGTTGTTGGTGTCAGGGATGGCGCCGAGGCCAGGGCGAGGTTAGTTAGGGCGTTGGCTGATGAGGTTGAGGCTGTGCTTAGGGGGCATGGTATTCAATACCACAGAAGCCAGTGCGAGGCATTAGCCGAGAAGTTGCTGGGCCTTGGGGTTAAGCCCTCGATTGCGGTTAAGGTCCTAGACTGCGCCCTAGACCCCGAGTGCGATGAGTATGGGCCTGAGTTGAGGAGGCCTGTGGAGGGTGCCTTTGAGGATGTCTTCAACCAATCCCTGGGACCGAACGCCGTTGTTAAGGCCCAGATAATCACAGCCCTCAACAGGTGGTTCCTAAACGACGTGATAAGCCCAGGCGAGGTTTACGGTGAGTACCAGGAACTAAGCGCCCTGGCTAGGGCATTAGGCAGGCGAGTGTACAGGAGGAGCCTCATTAAGGCGGCAATAGCCAGCGTAATAGCCAGGGCACTGGGTATTGAGAGGGCTAGGGAGTTACTAAGGGATGTGGGTGAGGAGCAGGCAGTGGAACTACTCAGGGAGTTAAGGAGGGCGGAGGGCTAAGGCATGTTAAGGCAGACATCAAGCACCACCTCCCAATCGCCGTAATCTCTCCCAACCTCGATACACGTGAATCCCCGGTTATTGGGGTCACTTAATGGCTTAATCCCATCCTTAATGCTCATACAACCCTAACCCCCAGCTTGGTTAGGGCGTTGTTTATGTACTGACCGGCGAGGCAGGGCCTCGGGAACCTCCAGAACGGCTTACCCACGCCGAGGGCCTCAACCTCGATTATCCCAACCAACACGGGTGTTGTGGAGGTCATTGCCTGTATATTGAGTATTGTGTCAGCCCTTAGGTAGCCCCGATCAACGAGCCTACGGTAAGCCCTAACAACATTCGGCGCCTCAGCAACCCTCTCAATGACCAGGGCATAGCCAGAGTCAACCAGCGAAATAAGCGACTCAGCACTCTCGGGAGGCCATATGAAGTTACCATCCCAACAAAACCCCCTCCTAACCCTACCCCTAACAAGCACGTCACCCAAGCCTATCGGCGACTCCCTAACCTCAAACACCCTGGGGACCACGGAGGCCACAACAACCAAGCCCCTAACCACCAAGGCAACGGAGCCAAGACCCACCGGGACAGGCCTACTGGGCCTGTCAAAGCCGTAGACGAACAAATTCCTCCTCCTAATAACCCCATCCCTAAAAACCAACATCAATAATGAGTAAGTCACCGATTTAAGAGGGCCTACACACACCAACGGCCGGAGGCCCCTTGGGTTTGTATACCATGCATCCACGACTGCGGTCCTCGTTCACGGCTCTTGGCTAGGCCGTATGGCATTGCGAGTGGGTCCACGCATTCAGTGTTACCCACCGTCCTTTGTTTGTAATGCCGTGTAACACGGGCTCGATTCTCCATGCCACATGCCCATGCTTCTTGACTGTGAACTTCGTGGCTTTTCGTGCTACACGGTTTCGTGGACCATGACACATTTAGTCCTGCGCATGGCCTTTTAAGTCCATGTTTCCTAACCATTGAGATGAGGTTTAGGAGCGTTAGGGTTAGGGAGGATGTTTATGAGGTGCTCGCTAGGCTCTCCGAAATCAATGGCACGTCAATCAATGAGTTAATTCGGCAACTACTCACGGCTTATTTAGCCATCAACGAGATTAAGGAAATGCTTAGGCAGTGCCTTGGCCGATTAAGCATTGGCACGGGCCTCAACGCAGTCAGTACCGAGCCCATTAAGGACTCAATTAGGGAGGTTAATGAGCCATTGATTGAATTTGAGGGTAACCCATGGGTTCGGATCATTAGGGCTAGGGTGGTCAATGGTGAGGGTCGAGAGGGACATTGAGGGGTTGGCAGTCGAGAGGCTTAGGGCTAGGTTCCCCGGTAAGGGCAATTCATGGATTAAGCGGGCATTGAGGCGTTTTGAGGGTGGCTCGGTTAGGCAGTTGGGTGAGGATGCATGGGTCGTGAGTGGCGACCCAAGGCTTGGCGATAGGTACCCTAGCTACGTCGTTAGGCTTAGGGACGGTAGGTACCACTGCACGTGCTTCGAGACCAGCTGGGGCTTGCGTAGGAGTGCTGAGGTCTGCACCCACATCGCGGCGGTGATACTCCACAGGGAGTATTCGAAGTTAATGCAGCCGGTCTATGCCGCAGTCATGACCATGGAGTGCGATGGTGACCACCACGTCGAGGTGCTTGATAGGGAGGTCAGGGTGATTAGGCAGGTAAGGGTATTGAATAATGACCTACTTAAACCGAGGTATCGCGTGACCTACGTAATAACGAGCGAGAAGCCAAAGACAGTAATGGTTAGGTACGCGTGTGGGGATGAGATAGGCGAGCAGGAGATAACACTAGGCAAGACAATGAGGTACATAATCGAGCTAATCATGAGGTAAGGATACTGGGTATTAATTGGGTATTAATAAAGTAACCATTTACTTCTTCCACCCACGTAAGTATAGGTATTGTTACCCACCCTTATTCACGTATGCTAAACTCACCATTAACCCTAACACTCACTAATTTACCTGAGGCCATGCTATACACCTCAGTAAACCCCTGACCGATTCCTCATCAACTACATTACTTATCAACGCATTGCTATAAATAATCTTACTCATTATAACAAATACATATCGGTAATTTCATATCATGCATTTAGTAAATCTCCATACCGACATTAATGACGTTCGTGGTATTTTTATGGTATTTATTTCATCATAAAATCCGCGAATATCATTAAGTGTCTTGTTATTGACATGATTAATCACTATACCTGTCTTTAGGTAATTCAATGTGCTTGTACTTTAATGTTACCTTTATTCAATCAACACTCTGAAAGTTAAATTTTAATTATCAATATCATGTTACTGACTGGCTGGTTACCCTATGCATTGCTTTCGATATCCACGGCGTATTATCTAGCTGCACTTACATGGAAATTAGCCCAATTAGCACGGTTGGCACTATTATTCTCGAGTGTGATTAGCTGGAGATTTCTAGCTCTTTTTGAATTACGCTACATAACTTCACGTTTATTAGGGTCCCGGCATATTAATGATTTATGACAACCTTAACCATTAAGGATTTATACATACCCATTGGCTGCTTTATCATAATATTATTACTCATAGCGTTAATCGTAACCACGCAAACCGCGCTTGCCTTATCAATGCACTACGGTGATTTGATCTTCAACATGGTTCTATTTCTGACGTCGCCATTTAACCTCCACGAGTTCATAGCCGTGAAGGTGAACCCTTCAGTAGTATTCTATGAACTTTTCTTAACGTTCATGGACCTATTATTGGCAATGTCCCTAATTGGATATAGGTTCAGTGAGTTTAGGAACGTTATATTTTCAATGTTCGCTATGTTCCTAACCATTGTTGTAGCTAATTACCTGGCCTTTGGAATCCACTACGTAATATGGAGGGAGCCCCTTACGGGCATTTCCGGAATTGCCACGGACTCATCAATAATAATTTTAATAATGAGTATAGATGCGATGCTCAAGACTTGGAGACGTGAGCCAATAAACACTTATGAATTAGCCTTAACATTGGCGTCACCACCATTCGCAATAGTCACACTATATCTGGCATTAATATCACCCTACTGGATAAATCACGTGATAGACATAATAAGCCTAACACCAACTCTAGCAATAATGTTAAAAATCTTAAATATTAAAATATTTAAAATGATGAGATAATTGCCGAGGAACACTGAAAACCCTTTAAGCAATCCTAACTATCTACTTAATTACATGGCATGCAAATAACAAGTTTAAATCTATCATTACCGTAGTTTTAATTTTGGCATTACTTTCATGGTAATGATATACTTAGCTAGTGCTTAAATCGCCCACCAACTCTGAGTAGCTCCTCATTATCTTTTCTACCTTTGCCTTTATTGTTTCCTCGCTTTTACCCCTCTCCATCGCCTTAACTATGTACTTCGCCGCTTGCTCAGCCTTCCTAAGCGTTACCCTGCCCATGTACTCCTCAACCACCTGCCTAACCCAGCCCGGCATCCTCGCGTTGGTGATTGACTCCATGAAGCCAATCAACTCATCAACGCTCGGCTGCGGCACCTCAATGGGCACCAGCCTATCCATCAATGGCGCCCACCAATTCGCAGACCTAACCCTTGGGTTGAATGGGTTTGCCGCCGCGACTGCCCTGAGCCAGGGCATTTCGAGGCTTACAGCCTTACCGTGCTTCGTAATCCTAAGCCTACCACCATGATCAAGCAACTGCAGTAGTGGGCTTAGTGCGATGTTCCTAGCCTTATCAAGCTCATCCAGGAGTAGGTAGTCGACGCACCCAGCCTCGATTATTAAGTCCTCAATACCCGCAGCCGAAGCATCGGCCATATTCACGTAAAGCGGGTTATTCGCTACCTCAGCGATTGCATCCAAAATAAGCGTCTTACCACTACCAGGCCCACCAAGCAAAACAACGTGATTACCAGCCTCAAGATTGATTATTAAGTCATCAACAGCCTCACCAAGGCTGGGCACGAGCTTAAGGACCCTACTACTCAGGTAGCTCGTGACCTCACCAATCGCCTTAGGCTCACACTTCGTTGCCTCCGCCTCTCCCCACCCCTTCCCACCAATGAGTGAGTTTACTACGTCGATTATGATCCTCCTAGCCTCGGCGCATGGCCTGTTTATTATTGCCCATGTGTATGACCTAGACCTCTCAATCCTGAAGCCATACCTCACGAGTAAGGTCCTAAACCTATTGTAGTTCCCGGGGCCGAGGACGTCAATCAACACCCTAACACTAACGGTACACTCACCATTATCCTCCCGCATGTATAAGCCATCAATTAATGACTGGGTGTTGAGGGCCCCCACACGACTCACCTACTGCATTAGGCGTTCTAGCAAGCTCACACCCTCCTGCCGGCTCGCCTTAGCCAGCTTAATCACTAGGTCTAGGTGTTTCCTAACTTCATCAACCCTATCGTTGAGTAGGTCCTTGATTAACCCACTAACCTCGTTAATGTTGAAGCCGTACCTCAGGGCTTTATGTATAAGCCCCACCAGTACGAACCTTAGGAACTTATTAACATTGTATTTGTGGAAGACCACAGCCCTAAATGCGTAGGTTGACTCGGGGGTGTCCAGCCCAATGGCATCCGCAATCGCCATTAATTCGGTAATGTTTTTCATGCTCATGAATGTACTCATCGCCGCCTGGTGCATGGACCGCGCCAGGGTCTTGTCATATGTATCGTAGGCGCCCAGGTTGAATAGGTTGATTATTGATTCCTTAACGAGGTTCATGGCATCGCTAGCCTCCCCACTTAGTTCATTGCTCACGTACTTAGTGTACATGTCTAGGTATGTGAAGAACGCGAGTGATGTGGTTGATGCAAGCACTAGGCCTATTGAGGTTGGTAATATGGACATAATCCTACAGCCCGTCTTCGACACTGCGCAGTCATAATCACTCGACCTGCACGTTGAGCCCCTCCTAAACTTCACAAGGCCATACTCACACAGCCTCCTCAGCATTCGGTAGAGCACACGATGGCTTGTGATGCCGAGGTAATCCCTGGCAAACCCCCTGATGGCCGTGAACCTAGCCGCACCACCGGCCAGTGTGTCTAGGGATATCCTCATGAGGAGGATGTCCTCGCAGGTCACGGTTGTCATGAGTGATGGGGCGTTGTCCAAGCCATCCACCCTGGCAACCTCATCAACAAACCAACACCACCTAACCCTCCCCAACTGACCCATCAAATCACCGGCAATAACTACCTTAGAATTTACACTTAAATTAGTTACTGAAACCTCAAGTTACTGAACCCGATAAACAACTCGGTAACTAACCATAGAGAAAAGCAATTTAAAAATGCGTATCTCGGTAACTATGATGAGCACTGGGGGCTTAGGTAATAAGTGCAATAGGTGTGATAGGAGGTGTGAGTTGAATCAGTTGCAGGGTAGGGGTTGTGGCTCAGTAACGATCGGTGATGAGGTGATTGACTACGGGGACCTCTGCGTAGACATTGGGGATGTAATAGGCATACTAGAGCACGGCGACATAGACCTTGCGGAGGCCCTGAGGCAATTCATCAACACAAAGTCCTTCAATGCAGACCTATGCGAGCTTTGCGGCGATTATAACCAAAGGATTACCTGCACCGAGAACTTAGCCATTTACTGCTCAGATGAGGATAAGATATACTACAACATTGATAGGGTCGCTGAGTGGTTAACTAAGCTTTACATAACGAATATGGGCACACTCATGAAGCAGCTAGCCAGTGAGTTAAAGGATGTGTTGATTAAGAATAGCAACTTCAAGCTTGGGGTACCACTGGGCCTCGTCATGAGAATCGCCGCCGAAGCGACTGTGGATGTTGCAATGACGTATCTACTCAGTCACGAGAGATACCACTGGGCGCATGGGCCTGGCGAATTCCCACCAGAGGAGGAGGTCATGGCCGCAGCGTATGGAATGTACACTGCTTACACCGAATCACTCAATCCACTGGTTAAGTTCATATCAATGATTAGCAAGTCCCTGCCAGAAGGACATGCGCACCTGAGGTTTAGAGCATTCTCACTGCCGGGAACTACTAGGTACTTGCTTAGCACGTTACTGAAAGGCTACTTCAAACACCTAACGCTGGCAAGGCTTGCCTACGATAATGCACTCCTAAAGGACTACTCAGGCTTTACCAAGTACCTAGACCCAATACCCAGCGAGCCTAGGCTCGTAATCCTAAGCAATGGCATAATAACCGTCCCAATCATCGGTAGGAGCTACGAGATAATCGCAAACTTCGCAATGAATGATGATCAATACGTGCAAATAATTCATGACGACCGCAGAATCCTCGATGTGGAAATGAGCATAAAGTCGGTAGAGCCAAAATTCACGGGGGAGCCAAGGATAAGGAGGGGCGAGGTTCGTGAGGAGTATAAGCACTGTGAGGTCTGCATAGACCTTAAACCAAGCCAATGGCTAATACCCATTGAGTCAATAATCAATTATAATTACCTAAAAATAAGTCAAGTGACTCCAGAAGTCTTAAAAGCAATTGTTAATGGTGATTAATGTGGCTCAGTCCCTACCAGCAATGGCTAGCGTTGGCAATATTGTTAGGAATTGGAATGACTGGGTCAAGAACTTCTTCAATGCCTATATAGCGCCCCTGAATCAATGTGCCGAGGAGCTACTGAAGCAGTTCGGCAATATTAATAATGAGTTCGTGGAGTACGTAAGGCTAATCCACGACCTAACGGATAAGATACTAAGTAGGACTGGGGTAATCGCGGATTCGGCAATTACGCCATGCAGCATTGAGAGGTTTCTCGAGTATGCCGTGAACTCATCAGCAGGTCACAACCCATTCATGTTCTTCGCCTGGAGCATTAGAACAACAACGCCAATACACTTTAGGGCATACTACGGAGACCCAAGCAATTACACTACTATACTAAGTAACCTTGGTTACGACAAAATACAGAACGCACCACAACCAGTAAGTCTATGCCCAGGTTGCAACCCAAGCGAGTACTCACTCCATGGCTACCCAGATTGGTTAATCAATGGAAACGTCGAATACGTACCTGGCTACTACCCAAGGCTTTCCCTGAAATTCGAGGAGAATGCTTGGAATAAATTCATCAGCAGCGCCTCGACATTAGGCGGCTTACTCGCCAGACTTAATGAAGCGATATGGAGTATGATAAATGATGCTACCTGGCTATCCTCCCTCTACTACTATTCACAGAATAACCAGATTATTCCATTGAGATCATCATTAATTGACTACGCCATGAAAGTAAGCAAAAGCCTAGAACCAATCAGTGCGCAATATGTTAATCATTACGTATGCCGTGGTGGTGACGTTGATAGCAAATTTGACGTATTCTGTAGAAACGTGGTTACAAGCGTTTATGCAGACATAAATACCATATCGCGATCATTAACCACATTACTCGATGCTCTTCATAATAAATTCAACAGTGATACTGCACGTGATGAACCCACATACCATATTTACTTAGTCAACAATAACGACCGTAACTGTAAAGCTGGTCGTTTTGAATATGGGCTTTATTACGTTCCTATGCCGTGGTGCTCATACATGGATATGGTAATACCTCAGGTAATGCTCGGCAGACTAGAGCTGGTAAGTATTAACATGAATAGTCTCATTAATGAACTTAGTAAAGCTTATGTTAGTGAGGAACGTCAACGTATTATTCAGTTTCTTAATACATACACAGGCACATACACGGTTTTGCTTAGGTGGTTATGATGGGTACGACGTACCTTACTCATGAACAACAAATTGTGCAGCAACTACTTAGAAGGAAGTATTTCCTAGTTCATGGAGGTGGTGCTAGGGAGTTAAACCCAGGGGAAGTGGCCCAGCTTGGTATTCAAACACAGCAATACGCGCATGTACCTATTCAGCAGCCGCAGGTTGTGCAATCCCTCGCGCCGCAGCATGCAGCGCCGCAGTACGCCGTGCCTACACCACCACAGCGATTACCTGAGCGACCACAGCCGCTGGGCGATATATTCTACGTATCATCCATAGAACTGGCAGGCCCTATCAATGTGCGTAAATTGCCATTAATAATACCGCAGGTAACGCCCATATCCGCACAGTCAATTAATGTTTATCGCATGACCCCGCAAATACCCACGCCACAACTCACGTTTAGTCCTGTGGCATCAATAATCTTAAATGAGGAGGCCTTAGAAGCAATGGGGCTTAGTAAGAATGAATTCGTGTTAAGGCTCGTAAGTACGGCATCCGTAATTGGGAGGGGGTTAACAACACTTCAGTATTTAGTTGGTAGTGGGGAATTCGTTGATTTCCTAAATGGGCGTTTAGGACCAAGTAGTAAGAAGGCCGTGATACTACTTTGGGATTTGCACGACAATATCCATTACGATTTCATCAGGGAATTACTGCTCAGGAGGATGCGCGAGCTTGGTGATGAACCTGAATTTGTTAGGTCAGTCATTGATAGCGCTGGCTCGGTGAGTAACGGCGTCAAGACAGACCTTGAAGTCTCAAGCAACGTTAATCAATTACTCATGATAAGGTGTATGTTAGATAAGGAGCAGTTAATGAACCTTAATTGGTTTAAGGATAGGCTCAGGGAATTAATGAGTAGGAGAGGTTCAACATACGTAGTCATAATATGTGAGAGAAGCGCCACCAATGTGGTGGGGTACGTCGTTAACGCATGGAGTGAAATATGTAAGGGTGAGGGCGCGCACAGTCCTATTGAGAGACTGTGTAATTACGTGGTTGACAAACTTCATGTACCATTTATAATACTTCAACCCCCAGCAACAGCCGAGGGTATTAAATTGGCTTACTTAATTAATGGTGTTAAACCACCAGATAACCCATCAAACATATTTGACGTGGCCTTTGGCGATGCCTTAATGCGGTATAGCTCGAGACTCAACGAGATAAAGAGTGATTATGAACTATACGTTGAGCGCGGCGAGAATGAGTCTGCCGAGCACTTTAAACTTAAGGCGTTTATTTACCACTACCTGGTTAAGACTAGGTTTAATGGTAAGCCCGAGGATTCGATAGGTCAAATAAGGACTGAGTATGCGGTATGCAGTGGTGTTAAGGCTGACGTGGCTTATGGCGGCGAGGTTTATGAGGTTGAGACCCTATTTGGCGAGGGTGAAAATAGCGTTAAGAAGGTTCAGGAGACCGTGATGAAGTATAAAGGCTGTGGTGCCATTTCGAAGGTTCACATCGTACTTGAGCCACTAACCACCGTCATGCATCTAAAGGAGCTTTGGGGCTTAATGGAGCACTTCAATAATTTGAGGAGGAGGGGTTTATTGCCGTTTGGGGTTAGTATAGAGACTATAAATGTGGATAGGGAGGAACTAGTGCCTCTTAAGGACTTTATTAGGGAGTTGGGTGAAGCACTGTCTTAATTTTGATGCTTGTTACTCTCTACCTAAGATTGCGAATCAGATTGTTTTGTTTGTGCTTCGTAGATTATTACCGCCGTTACCACGTAGTTCTCGCGACTCCCCGCAACACTCACCTTCACATTAATAACTCTGCCACCCCATTCTCCACCTCCCTTATTGCCTCATTAATCCGGGACTCCAACTCCCTCTCCACGTACCTACCACTCGCGGTTTCCAAGGCCACTACCTTAACCCTAGTTGGCATTAACTAACACTGGCTAGGCCCTTGAAATACATTACTTATGGCTCCTATGCCTTACCTGTGGTGGTGCCTTTATCATTACTGCGTGTGTTCTTAGGGCGTAGCTCCTCACCACGGCGACCCCGTCCTGGGCGTACATTATTTCGCCAGCATACTCCCTAAGGCCAACTCTCTCCAACACCTCAACCTCACTCCTAAGGGCGACCTTCGTATTCGTAAGCTGGAGGATTAGGTCATTCAAGTCGCCAGGGGTGTGGGTTGCAAAGATGACGCCAATCCTCCTAACCCTACCAAGCCTCGTTAACTTATTAATCATTGTCTCCACGGTGTCCTTATTGAAGTCCTCATCACCACGACCAACGGTCTGTGGGAAGTAGTTGTGGGCTTCATCAATCATTATGAAGGTTGGTCTAGGCTGCCTGCCACCCCTCAACTCATTATCCCTCTCCTCAAACACCCTTGATAGGAACCTATAAACAATTATTGACGCGGCGCCGGGGTTCTCCCTGAAGAGCCTTAGGTCTAGGATTACGAGGCCTCTCAGGACATCCGCGTAGTTGCTCGGCTCGTTGAATACCACGGCGTACCTACCATCCCTACTGGTGAACCTAACATCCATTATCCCCAAGCCACCAATCATTGAGAGCCCCCTGAAAATGTTATCCCTCTGGCTCGGCGCCAACTTCATGCATGCGGCGGCCAACTCAATACATGCATCATTACTCAGCAACTCGTCAATACCCGTAGAGCCCTCCTGAGCTCCCACGGCCTTGGTGGCGAGCCTACCCTGCCTCCTATCCTCTACCCTACACTTCTCCCTACCCCTCTCGCCAACCCTCTCCTCACAGTTAACACCAGCCCTTATGTAGTCCATAGCCCTATCAATGACCTTTGGGAATAGTAGGGAAACCCTCTGACTAAACACTGGGAATACCCTGGGCAAGTCCCTATAGATGCTGCTGAAGCTTAGGGCCCACGGAATAAGCCTAAGCCTGAAGCTTCGCCCATCAACGGTGACCACCGCCTCAACCCCATCCAGGACAGCCTCATTACCCTGAACCCTAACCGACGCCGTGTAGTTTCTGGGGTCGACCTCAATCTTAGAGCCTCCGTAGGTCTGCTCCAGCAGTGCCCTGAGTAGTCCATAGCCAATGGCCTGGGCGTACTTCCCCGGATCCTCGACGTCCGTGAGGGTTGCGTCACTGCCCTCCACCTCACCCACGTAGTAGTCCCCGTAGTCCTCAATGATGTCCCTATTAACCCTCAGGTAATCCCTCGTGATTGGCGCCACAATCGTTAGTGAATCCACGGGCTTGAAGATTAAATCATCAACAACCCTATCCGGGGGCAGCGCCATTAGTGGGTAGTCGCCCTGCAGGTCTAGGGCTACCACAGTTGACTCGGGTATTGAACTCAGTATTGAGAGGGCTAGATTCTTTAGGAGGACTGTCTTACCACTACCCGTGGTGCCCACCACGAGCATGTGCTCGTAGAGTACGTGCTCCGGCAGGAGGACATCAACACCCCTAACCACCCTACCGCCGGAGTAGAGCCAGCCAATGAGGACCCCACTACTCGGTAATTGCAGCATCCTCTTTATGAACGTGGGTGTTGGCCTGAAGACGATACTCAGTGGGTCTATTGGTGTGTGGACTGGTGATGGGTCGCAAGCCTCGAACCCATCCATTGGGCACTCGGTGAGTGGTTCGAGCATTACGGTGGCCGGCGTGGCAATGCCTGTGTAGTCCTCGGGAACCTCAAGCACGGGTGTTGTCCTCGTGAAGCCAATGACGTGGCTCCTCCTAACCTCGGTAACCCTACCCAGGACGAGAGTCCTGTGTATTATGGTTGCAATACCGAGGAAGTCCCCAACCCTAATCCCACTATTTACGTAGTTGTTGAATGGAACGTCGATGATTATCCTATGACCCTCAACACCCACGGACACGTAGTCCCCCATCGTGACCCTACCAATAACCGCATCACCAACACCCTTACTGTGTATGAAGTCCTCAATCTCCCTAGCCCTAGCCATAAGGTCAGGCGACTGCACTACCAACCACCTCACTTAGCAATTGCCTAACCTCAACCTCCGTATCGTACGTGAAGGAGACCTGGCTACGCCTTGCCAATTCATAGAACGCCAGGTATAGGCCCCTGGTCAGAGACTTAGCGTACTTATCAACAACACCTATTACGTAGGGCAGACCATCAACACCAATATTCCTGGCGAGCCACTTAACGAGGCCTTCAACGACATCCCTCATCCCATCATACGTACTCCGCAGAACCTCAACCCTGAATACCCTTGACCCCAACCCACTGTACACGTACCAAAACACCCTCTCGGGGAAGGTGTACGTGGTTATCTTACCACTTTCGCGATAGACATGCCTGAAGGGCCCAATGATTATTGGGTCGAGGACCCCCTAACCCTCCCACTGCCGATGGACTGAATAACCAGTGGGTCGCTGCAGTGCCTTGGGTTTATTGTGTCAAGAAGCCCAAACTCACTGAGCACCTCATCACTACAAAGCTTCCTTGAGTTCTCAACCCTCTTAACAACGCCAATAACGGGCACGCCAAGGCCCTCTAACCTACCTATTGCCGAGACCCTCCTCATAGCCAACCCACCCTTCTCCCCAAGGCCGAGGTATGTTGGCCCATCAACAACCACCGCGTACTCACTACCGGCTCTACCCAACTCGCTGTGCACCTTATCGAGAGCCCACGTCTCAAGCCCCATCCTAACCTCATCACTTATGTCATCCTCATTGTAATCACCCACGAAGTACTTACCGTCATGCGACTTAACCATAACAAACCCACCGAGCTCCCCATCCTCCTCAATCCTCCTAAGCACATCCTCACTGGGCGCCTTAACTGCGAGGAATCTGACCTGGGGAGCGCCACCAAGGCCTGGGTACAACTCAATGGGCGGCCTCAACCCATAAATCGCAACACCGGCTATGAAAACCCTAAAGCTAAGACTCCCAAGCCTCCTCGACGAACCATCAATCACAATCAACCTCCTAGGCGGCGCACCGCCAAGCCCCTCCACGTGCTTGGGCTCGGCATTTATGACCTCGGTCCTGAAGTTCTGGTCCTCGGTGGGTGGCGCCTCGGTTATGGCTGATAACTTACCGCTGGACGTGGTGAGGCTGGTCAATAACTTATTGAATATGCCAAGGACACCACTAGGCATTAATCAGCAACACATATACCCACTTATATAACTTGTCTATTACCACACAGCAAAAGCGAAACAAGGATTTAGAGTGAGAGGCATGAGAAGGCGATGAGGCTCAGGTTAATCGCGAGTGATGGGGCCCTAGGCTACTACGAACTACCAAGTAGGCCGGATGACCCATGGAAGCCCATGAAACTCATAGTCAGGGTTGGCCCCAGGGAATACTACATCGTCGAGGCATACCCAGAGCACCTAAGTGGCAGGTGGGTCATAGCAATGCCCATAATTAAGGATGAGATCGAACTCATCAGCATTGCCTAAGCATTGCATGTGTACTTCTTGGGTGATGACTTGGTTTATAACCCACTGAATTAATTAGGTATGGCGTGGGTTGGTGCCTTAGGACTTAGGAGTGCTGTTGAGGGGTTTGGGCTTGGTGGTTGTTATGGGTGGTGTTGAGTTCATAGGTGTTGACCTGGATTCCATTGATGGTAGGCTTAGGGCGGTGATCGACTATGCAATCAAGGCTTGGATGGGTGTTGAGGTGGGTGGTGAGTCTGTTAGGGGTTTGTTCAGTGATGATGTTGATTACAGGCTATTCACCGGCTTGGGGTTTAGGGATTTGGCTGGTATTGCCGTGTCGAGGCACTACGCAGTCCTAGTCATGGGGGTTGGTGAGCACTACCACCCAACATACGTGGTTGGGGTGAACGATGGCGGTAAACTATTCATAAACGGTGGTGGGTGGGCATACGCAGACCATTGCAGTGCCGAGCCAAGCTTCATGAGGCACTTCCTAAGTGGCGGTGCGCTGAGGGTTGTTGGTGTTGACGACTCGGAGGTTAAGGGTTTACTGGGTTTTGACTTGGACGCCGGTTATGAAGGTGTTGACTTGGGTAGTGCATTGGGTAGTCGTGTTAGGGTTAGGGGAGACCTGGTGCTTCAGGTGTTACCCATTGAGGATTACGTGGATGAAATCACTAGGGCGGCTGAGGAGCAGTACGTGAATGCCGCATCCCACGTAATCATGAGGAGGGCAATGAACGCGCTGGATAAGTATGGTATAGCGGCGACTCTGGATGGTGATGTGTTGATGGTTGAGGCTAGCGGCCTTGGTGGTGATGTTAATTCCATACTCAACGAAATCGCGAAGCTGCTGGCGAGGGACTTGGTAATTGATGATATGCTAACCAATGGTCACCCGGATGTGGAGGTTAAGCGGGTGGCGAGTGATTGGGTGTTGGTTCACTACGGCTATTCAGGGCTTAATGAGTGGTTCCTTGAGCTAGGCGTTAGGTACATGGAGTACCTGGGCGTGGGCTTAATAACGATCAAACCCACAGCACAGCCAAGCGGCTGCAGGTACGTAGTTGGTTGCGGTGATTTACCGAGGCTCGTTAGGGAGTCCCTGTGGGGTGGTGAGGGGGTTCAGGAGGTGGACATTGGTGGTTATGAAATCACGTACCACGGACTACCACGCTCAGTGACGCTAAGCCTAAAGCCAAGCTTCATGGGAAAGCCGCTCATGATAACGGCCAATGCGGAACCAAGTGACTTGGGGGTCACGAGGGACTTGGTCATTGAGCACCCGAGGCACGGAACATACAAGGCAGTGCTCACTGAGGCTAGGATGATTAGGGCCTCACGCGTCACGGACACACTAACACCATACAAAAACGCACTGAGGCTACGCAAGATGACTGCCAAGGCAGGGGGTATTGCGGAATACGCACTGCCGCAGGGAGTCAGAGGCATAACACTGGGCATAAACCTATCAAGACCAATCACGAAAAACTGCGACGCAGAAAACGACGAGTGAAAAGGGTGGTGCTGTTTATAACATTCATTGGTGGTTTCGCAACTCCTTAATCACCCTCAGGTTGTGCTATTAAGGAGTTAATTAACTCCTCGACTGTGTAGTTGCTGGGTACTGTTGCGTATTTAATGGACTTAATGTTACCCATCGAGTCAGCCCTAAGCGTCATTATTGACTTGACCAATAGCCTGGAGTTCTGCTTAACCCTAACCATGGCGTCGATTAGGTGTATGTAGTAGATTGAGTATGACGCTGCCAGCCTAATCAACATGCTTGGGCTATATGGCTTGAAGAATTCATGGGGCCCAATGACGGCGGTCCAGATCCCAAGGCTTGATCCGCCACCATCAATCCTAACAATCACGTTATAGCCCGGTGGGTCGAAGATGTTGAAGAAGTGGCTATTACCATTGATGTAATGCACCTTACTCCAACCATTACTAGCCCTGGCAGCCTCCCTGAAGGACTCCTCATCAAACTCACCAATGTCCACAATTCCTGACTCAGGCCCTAACCAACCTAAGTCATCAATGAGTCTCTCCGGATCTATCCTAGGCCTAGCCTCAAACTCAACAATAAAGGCTTCCAGGGCCTCCGCATCGCTGGGTATAATGATACCATACTTACTTACCAAATTCTCCTCAACCAACTTAGCTATCTTAACCATGGTATAGTCACTCTCAACAAGCTGCTTACCGGCATCCGTAACCCTATAAACGCCAACACCAACCCTCTCAATTAAGCCACGCTTAATAAGGTAATTCAGGTAATTACCACAAGCACCCCTACTCATGTTAAGAAAACTACACAACTCACTAAACCTAGCCGAACCACCCTTCTCAACCACGTACTTAAGCAGGGCTAGGTAAAGCCCCCTCCTACCACCCATAGAGCCTCACCAAGCCATCAAGTTCTAAATTTATAAACCATACGTTAGAATGCAAATTAGAATTACGAGATAATTAACGATGTTCTAACTCTAGTTCTAACATGTAACTTAAAAACTTAGAACTTGATGGCTTAAGTGGGTGGGTGTGATGGCTGAGTGCACGCCTAGGATTAGGGAGGTCAGGTATTGGGATGAGGCGTGGTGGGAGGAGGGGTTTAAAGGCATTGACGAAGCCTACTCAAGGCTAAGAGGTCTACTAGATGCCGTTAAGGAGGTTGAACTCAAATTAACCGGCAGTGACCTAAGCCAGCTACTGAGGAGTCAGCAAATGAGGGACTTCACGATGAAGGTTATCCTGGGTGGTTTCAGGCAGGAATGCGTAAATAAAACGCTGAATGCCGACGATGTTAAGGGGTGCTTTAACAGTAACGCCTTAGCTAGATTCTACAGGGAGGTCTTCGGAATAGGGTTAAGCAATGATGACATTGCAAAGTTCGTTAATGTAGCGCAGTATGTAGGGCTGGAGAAGGCTGGTGAAGGCTTGAGGATAGTGAGTATGAGGAGTTACGTAATGGATACTTTAAATGGTATTCTAACTAGCTTCATTAACGTATATAAGGTTGCCGGGAGGCAGGTGCCGAACCCGATGAGGTATAATGTAGATAAGCCTGAGGATTTAGCCCAGGCATTCATAGACACTACCAACGCATTACTTAAGCTTCTCCCACTCTACAACCCATTCACATTCTTCATACAGTCACTGGACTTCACGCCAAAGCCGTATCTAAGGCTAATGTACTGCGATAAACTATTCAGCAGCGACGTAACGAACCTAATGGCTAAGTACGGGATTAGGTTAACAACACTACTGAAACCCAGCATTAGTAAGGAGCTTGATGAGGAACTAGCCATAATAGGGCATGAGGAAAACAGCCTAGGAAGACACCTACTAGCCACAGTATGGCACATTTACGAATTAACGTATTGGCTTAAGGGTAAGGATTATGTTAAGAATATCGATGATGAGTTCAGGAAGTACGTCGAAAAATACTCAATCTACCTTGACGAATTCTACAGAAGATTAACAGGCAGCGGCTTTGAGGGTGTATGTAGCATGATGCTAGATATTAATATTTATTATGGTAGTAATATTAATATATATGGTCGTAGTATATTTGGACGTGATGTATTCTCATTTAGTCGTCGTGGTTGCGGTGAAATTAGAATGTCGTTAAGTTATAGCGAATTTCTCGAGCTATTCTCGCCGTTGATGTTCCTTGGACTGATTTTTAGACACCCATTATCCAATGAGATATTTACTGTTGGGTGATTTGCATGAGTATTGAGGTTGCTGTTGGTGAGGTTGATGAGGGGGTTGTTAATGTTATTTATAGGCTTAGGGGTGGTGAACAGGTCGGTGTCTCCGGCTTACCCACGTCTCAGGGGGTCCTGGAGTATGGGTTTAAGGTGCATGTGGCTAAGCCTGACCTAGGCCTGCCTAAGGAGCCTAGGCTTGAGATCACTCCACTTGACTCCACCACACCATCCATAACACCCATTGGGCTTAGGCCGGGTAATCCTGTTGAGGCCCTCTTCATCATACCTAGCGGTTTATTGATGAGTGTTAATATTAATTACGAAACACCCCAATTACCTCAATCATCACTCCTCAGCCCCATACCCAGTCTCCCGGCAGTTAATGTTGAGTTCGTTAAGGAAGCCACCGTTGAGTTGGTTGGGCTTGAGGACCTGCTACCAAAGATAAGGCCTGTATTAAGTCCTCAGTTGGGCGCCGTTGATGTCAGTTTCATCGAGGTTGGTAGGGTTGGCTTAAACCTAGACCCCTCAACATCAATCCTTCCAAGCGGTAGACCGAGTATGTTAAACCCGGTTGAGGTTTCCTTCCAGCAGGCAATGGCTTCGATGGACATCTCAACCACAGTACCCCTAACCGAATCGCAGAGGCAGGTCAATACGACAACATTAACTGAAGAGGAGATTAAGACTGCCCAGGCGGTTGAGGAAGTATACAGTGCCGAGGAGCACCCAATTCTAGGCCTAGGCAATGTAACCCCGGAGAAGCCAGTAATTATACTCGCCCATAGGCCTAAGGAGGAGAAGGCTAACTACATTGAGTTTCTTAAGAGGTTTCTTAGGGAGGTTTATAGGGTTAGGGTTGGTGGTTTGCCGGCACCTAAGCATGTGAGTAATCCACTGGATCTTAGGCTCCTCCTCCCAATCGAGGTTGGTGCCGGCGGTAGGTTATTCATCCTAGACCTAACCAGCGAGTTGGGAAGCCATCCTAAATTCGATACTGACCTTAATAGGCTTAGGGATAGGCTTAGGGAGCTATTCTCACAGGGCTTCGGCTTCATAGTACTCTACGGTGATGAGGATTCGTTGAGGAGTATTCGAGGGAGCCTGTGGAGGGAGTTCAACATATGGAGGCCCGTTGATGTTTCAATAATGGGTGAGGATGTTGGGCTTCTCAAGCTCCTAACTCACTTAATGTGGGGTGATGTTGAGGGTTCGGTTAGGGATGAGGCTGGCGCAGGTCTAGACGTGGTGACTGTGTACCTAGAGGATGAGTTTTGGAGAAGACTTGGGGAGGTGGCTAGGGACTTCAATGTCCTGGTTAAGGTTAGGCCAAGCTCAAGCCCTGATGAGGGTGGTAGGGAGTCTATGACGCACTACCTAACCAAGGCATTCGTAGTTAGGCACCTCATCGATGAGTTGAAGAGGGAGTTCATGGAGAGTGGGTTGGGTGAGGACGATGCGTTTAAGAAGGCATTAGATTGCGTTGAGACTGAGTACCAGTACCCGTTGGAGAAGGAGAACATTAGGCTTGACATCTATGTCAAGCAAAATTGCGGTTCAAGGCTAAGTGGATTGGCTGTGGAGGTCGAGACCCTATACGGCACTGGGACCGTCGTTCATAAGTTGCTGGAGACCGTGGAGTCCAGGGTTGGTGCTGGTGTTAAGGGGCTTTGGGTTGTGGTCCCAAACCCGCAGGCCGTGATTTACCTACCGCTACTGCTTAGGCTTAGGAACCACGTGAGGAGTAAATATGGTGACATTGAACTCTACACACTCGATATACACAACGGCAAGTTAGTGAAACTAACCGAGGTAGCAAAGAAAATACTAAACACAGTTAAGGAGGTGAGCGAAAAACAAAAACAACAAACATGACATCAAACTGCCTAATCCTTTCTATCCTACGTCATCATCCGCATCAAACCCACAAACCAGCAACCCTGCTCAATAAAATACTGCATACTCCCCGTAAACCAGGGTGGTTTACACAGAGAATAATTAATAATCAGCATAAAAGAATAATGTGTGGTAAGATCATTATAGTGTTTATTGTGATGGTTGATGGTTCGCGTTATATATTAAATTTAAGGATTTAAGGAGTGGCTAGTGTGGTTCTTTAGTGAGCGTAAGTAGGGTGTTTGGTACATTTGATGGTTCTAGGTTCTCAATTTTCATTATCGTGTTTATTAACTTAGTGAGGTCGTAACCCTGTGTAAATGGTATGTAGTGAATGAATCCTTTACGACTCTCTGTATATATCATGGAGCGAGGTATTACGTTATTACTAAATAATCTAAATAATGATAAAAACTTCATGGTATTTACTAATGAAATCATAATTAGCAGTCTTATTATTGATTCGTACGTGCCATCACTCAATTGCTCATCACCGTACGTCGCTGACGAGACGACGCCCATGTACCTAAAGCCCTTATTCAATATTACCATGGTGACAAATTTAACGGGTTTCACAATTGAAGAATCAACTTTAAGTTCAGTTGTACTGTATATGTATAAGTTCGATCCATCATGCCTGCACCCATCACCCCCCTGCTTAAGTACATTGAATAACTCCTCGTGTTTCTCGATCTCACTAAGCTCTATATTTTCATAACTCGATGCAAATGCTTCTCCTAAAATGACAAGCCCAAAGTATTCAGTATTATTTTGATGATAATAAGGATTATAATGGTATTCCCTGGCTAAATATTTACAATTTATAACTCTAGGAATTGCGTTAATAATGTTAATAATTTTATTGGTATTTTGAGCATTGGTCTCAAAGCGTGAAAGCAATAGGTCCATTCCTGACAATGTGCCGAGATCTCTCGGTAGTATTACCGGTTTAAAATAACTCAGCTCATTCAGTATTTGATTATTAATGTCATACAATGTACGCTTAATGGCACTGTAATTACTCAGTTTTAATTTATAAATTCCCTTACCACTTCTTTCAATCAAATCTGCCTTTACCAGCCTTTCTAATAATCTACCCACTGTACCTTTACTTTTTACGCTGTACTTTTTATGAAGAAACTCAAAAATCTCTTTAAACGAAGCGCTGTAATCAGAAGGTTTAGAACTTAAGTAATCTAAAACGTCTATCTCCTGCGCCCTTAACCCACTGGTCACACCTGCCCTCTTCCTTACCATAACATGTTTGCGCAAGAAATGTATTATAAAAATTACGCGCGAACAGCACGAACACCATAGAACGTAATCCAGTTCGCGCTAAAAATAACTCGGGGTAGAGCCAGCACTATGTTGGTGAGCCAGATGGGTCAGGTGGAGTTAGAGGGTGTTGATGAGGTCCCGTTAAAAACAGGTCTCGAGTGGGTTCCGGAGGAGGGTGTTGAGTTTAAGGGGCGTAGTGGGGTTGATTGGCATGGTGGGTTCTGTGAGGGCATGGTGTATGACGTACTCGCCTATTACAAGCCGTATACGCACAATAGGGATTGGGGTATTTACTATGTGGTGCCGAGTATCGCCAATGATTTAGAGAGACTTATTGAGACTATGTATCATCAAGGCATTAATGAGGAATTGATAGCATTAACGGTAGCCATATACCCAAGCTTAATAACAATACATGAGGTTTGCCACCACACTCTCGAGAATGTAAGGAGGTTAATGGGGCTAAGAAACATCTATGAATCACATGATGAGGGCTTGTGCGAGTATACTGCGTTCAAATTAATTGAGGGGTCGGGTATTGCCCATCCATACCCGCTAGTAGCTTTGCTGAACCCGTTAACGCCCATGGACATTCATTTCCATGGCGACCACATTCACGTAATAACGAGGTTTGGGGACTTCGTAATACCATTCCCAATATCAATACGCTGGCGTTGGGGAGTTAGATATCCACTAATGGTTAGTGGGGGTGATGTTAGGAGGGCGCTTACCATACTCTATAAATGGTGGGGTAGGGGTAATGACCCCATTTATAGGCCTAGAATAAGCAATAACTATACCGCGGAGTTCCTGAGGAATTACTGGCTGCAATTGAGGGGTGACTTGGTACCATTCATGGACCACGCACTAACAAACAAGCCAGTCAAGGAGAGCCTATGGACAAAACTCAACACTGACGATAAAAGAATCAGCATAATTACGAAATGCGGTGATAAGGCATGATAAACAACGAAGAAACAATACTTAAAAACGGGATTGAAATAAATAACAAAATGTCTAAGTCTCTCCCCTGCTCGCCTTGGATTGATTATACTAAGGCCCATGAAAATATTCGTAATGAATTAGAGAATACCATAACGAACTACGTAATAAAGCAGGTAAAGGGTATACGAACGCCCGTGATCGTGGCCCCCTACGGCTCAGGAAAAACAACGCTTCTAAGGCACTTACTATGTTATTCAATAGGGCAGGGTATACCTGCCATAAAGATAAACTTACTTGATTTCGTAAGTTTCCTAGAGTCGCAAAATATTAGTGATATAAATGAGGATAACCTTATCGGCTATATATCATTATTTTGTACTAAAGCGATAGAACAAACAATTAACTGTTTGCAATCAAGTGGACAAAACTGCTTATCTTATGTTAGGAGTATTATTGATGAATTTAGTACCATAAACATTAATAAGGATATTGCAATTGAAGTGTTAAGTAAATTCCTGAAAACTAAAGATCAAAGGTGTGTACTGCTTATTGACGAAATCGAGGAGGGTTACGAACATCTAAGGAAGATTGTAAGATTCGGAACAACGCCTTTCAGGGGAATTTTTGACTTGGTATATCAGGGTTTGCCAAGAATATTCCCGATTCTCGCGTTTGGACCATCATCGATTTACAGCGAGATTGTTTCTAACGCTGGCTCATGGAGGGTAGTCTCGTATGTAATACCGATGATTATGCCAACAAATATTACGCAAAGGGTTACGAATTTGTCTCCGTACATTTCTAACTTAATTTGGTGGATAGGTAAGGGTAGACCTGGGCATGTTGATAAATTATTACAGATGAAAATACATGTTGAGGCTCAGAATGCATTGACTAACTGCCAGGGTATACTAGAGACAGATGCTGTGAAGAACCTGCAGGGTACATACGTAGTAGGCAATATACCGTACATTGATCAAGCAGCCTACAGGAGAATAGAAACAAGCTTAAATAATGATGAAAGAAATCTCTTCCGCATCTTATCAGTATTAGTGGGTCCTGTTCCCGAGTCTATGCTGAGCAAATGTATTGATATGAATAAAATAAAGTATAGCAAATTACCAGAGTATTTCATAAAATCCACACAGCTTATTAAGGTTGATGATGCCTTAAATATTCTCAAGAAGGTGCTCCTAAACCTTGGCTACACAATAAATGATTTTGCTAGAGACATACTTTACGCATTATTCTATTCATGGAGTGATCATGATATGATGATACTCGATAAGAGGGGCCTAACCGAGTTGATAGGTATTGCTAAGGATATGGCAATCGAATTCTATCAAAACGACCTATTCAATGCATTAAGTAAACTGGACCTGGACGCACTATATACGGAGTTATTAAACAGTAAGAGAGATAGTAATGAGCATTACTATGCCCTAGCACCCTTAACGACCCTTGGCGCTATTTATCCCCCTGTTTTGTTAATGCCATTAATTGGTTGCTGTAAAGAAAAATCGCTTGATGATTTATATAGAATATTTGACAAATTTACAATAAAAGATTTACTCAATCTAAGTGATAGACTTCAGGAAGAAATAATTAATTATGCCCACATGAGAGGTATGGACAATGAGACAATCCAAAATATGAATAAGTATAAAGTAGTTTTTGTATTAAGCAAATACATAAAGAATGATGAATTCATAAAACAAATTAAGAAACTCCTCACTAATGACTATATACATGGTATAGTATTTATACCATTGCCTTATAATGAGGACCCAAGCTCGATAGTAAGCTCACTAAGAGAGTTGTGGCAGGATTACATTGATGTTGGATTAATCGACATTATGTACCCAAGTGCTCGCGCAATACTGTTCTTAATGGGACTTATTTATAATAAGTACGTAAGATGTGACGTTAAGTATACGGATAGAGAATTAGGTATGTATGATCAATTCATGAGGGCTATAATTGAATTACTAAAAGAAATCATTATTAATAGATTACCGTCAAAAAGAAATAAAATAGCTCAAGCCATAGTATCCAGCAGAACCACTGAAGCAATTAAAGAGGAGCTTGAAAATATACTAAGTGAAGGATATAATAAAGTGGGAAGCGGAAAGGAAAGGTATTTACTCCTTCTCGCCGGCGCTGAACATAGAAATATACTTGAGCAATATCTAAATACATTAATAGCAAAGAAAAGCGGCAAATATGCTTCATCAACAGGCATTATTGAAGATGTGGTAAAAAGATTTAAGGAACTTATTAATACATTGCATGATCATGGAATTGAAATAAAGCATGAAGTGACGAGCGGATTTGAAAGCTTTTTGGATAATGCCTGGGATTATTACGATGACATAAGAAGCAGATGGGATCAAATATATGATCAGATCCAAAGCGGAGACGTATTTAATAAAGTACTCGAGGTATTAAACGATTTATACACGATTTCAAACTTGCCGAAGGAGGCGGAGACTCGTCAGTTAATTGAGGAGGAATTTAATAAAATAACGAAGAAAGTGATCGGCAACAATGAAAATAATATTAAAAGTTTAATTACTTGGATAGTACTACAAAAAATGCTCAATAAACATCCAGATAAGCTACCCTTTAATGATGAAGAGGAATGTAAAGATTCCACGGAAGAATTAAGCTCTTCTCTAAGTAAGTTAGGGGATCTCGATAATATCGTTAGTGACATAGATAAGATACTTAATAAAATTGGAAAATACATTGATAATAAATCGGTAGGGATATTAAATGAACTAGAAAAAATTAAAGAAATAATAAATAATACTAAAGATAGTATTAATGAGGTATCGCATTATATAGAAGATTGCACTAATCGGCTTGTGGCTTTGAACACAGTAGAGAAAATGTGGTTTTTAGAATTTATAATGAGAGGCTGGAGTTCAGGGAGAAAAAGAAATAAAGGATTAATGGCTAACTTGCTCGATAATATTTCTAGTATAATTGATGATATTAATTCTTCACTACTTAATAACTTAAAGACTGTATTAAGGAATTTGAATGATATTGAAGCAGATCTTGAAGAACTTAAAAAATTAACCGCAAGTGATAATGAGTTATCATTAGGAAGCGTATTCGCGATAGCGGATTATGGTGCGTTAATAGAGCGTTATAGAAAAGACCTTGAGCAGGTATTGTTGAATTCAGGTACAATTCCTGAATTAGCTCAAAAGCTAAGTATACTAAAAGACGCCGTTAATGACTTAGCAAACACAATTAAAACTATTAGGAGGGACAATGAGGTACTAGCGTTAATAAAAAAGATTGAATATAATATTAATAGGTTATCTAAGGAGATTCAAGAAATTGAAGGAGGTGAGATTTCATGAGTATTTCATTAAGTATAAAAGAGTATACTAATAAATTAAATAGTAATTATCAGCAAATTAAAAACTCCCTAAAGGAGTTAAACAATATTTTAGAATCTCTAATGGAATTAATTTCATTGGCTAAAAAATTAAGGTTGAAAGTACCGCCTTTTCCAAGTATCGAAAAAATTGAATTGGATCAAAATAAATTAAGCAATGTTATTAATGGCTTAAGAAATTACTCCAATAATGTAATTTTGGTCATTATGAATCAATTATTGCCTGGCCTAAGTAATGATATTAATGATTGCGAAATAATAACAGATATGTTAAATGGTACTAAAAACATACTTAAGGACTTTATTGATAGCGTGCAGGATTTATGGAAATATCGTAATGAACTTAAGTATTTACGCCAGTGCATCAAAGGGTATTGTGATCTTGTCACTAGGGTAATACATGATGGAGAACTGAAGGAGGAGGTAAAGGTATTGTCTGAGATATTCAGCATTAAGGATAAGCTTAATGGAATAAGCTTGCCTATTACGAAAGGGTTAAATCAATGCATAGATAATGTTATAAATAATGTAATAAAGGATTGCAATCTTCCTTCATTTAACGATATCGAGAAGAGTCTCAAGAATATGCTTGACTTGCTCACGTATTTTGATAATATGATAAGTGTAGTTAATGGATTACGTACTTTGCAGTATAATGAGTATTCACAACAAAAGGGAGATTATTGCCCTGAAATAGCGAAGATCTTTGATGATTTTATGAGCACCATTAAGGGACTTAATCTCAATGAGCTAACATTAAAATGCGGTACACCTGAGGAATTAATAGGTCTCGTTAAAGAGATTGAGGATAAAAGGGATCAATATGTCAAGAATATACGAGATAGTCAAGCTCAGGTGATGAATTACTTAAACAGATTTAAAAAGGTATTAAGCAATAGTGAATTACGAGAAGAGTTTGAGAATACGCATAATTCGTTGGAAAAAATAACTAATCAACTTATTACGGAGATATCCGGCAAAAGTGTGGAAGGAGAGAATATTAGACAGATATTGGATGAACTGCAGAATAAGTTAAACAGTATTTTACAGTTCATATGTGAGAAGTTGATACCCGGGTTAGGATTGAAAGATGAGGAGTTTAAAGTAATAGTTGAATTAATCAGGAAAGGTGGAATCGCAGATTTTAAAGATTTAAGTGATGTAGGTCGTGACATAATCATCGAGCTTTGTGAAAAGGGTATATTGAGGTGCCAAGTAAGTTTGGGGTGAGCCTGTGATTTGTTATAAGTTCGATAAGCCATTAATACCTTCTGTTGAGGAATTATTCCGTGAATGCGGTAAGGACGTTAATTTCATGAATAACTACATTATTAATAGTGTGCTTTCGTACATTGAAAGGAAAGAGCAGGATTTAGTGCTTGGAATGCAATATAATGATTGGGTAATCATCGACAGTAGCGCTAAGGACGAGATTAAGGAGCAAATAATTAATTACATTACTAAGTTTGCGATAGCTTGTAACGGGACTAATCGTAATAAGGACTATCTAAAGAAGGTGAGAGAGGAAGTTGATAGTAATAGGGTTGTTGAAAAGGCCCTATGCTACTTATATGCATTTGGCATATACGGTGACTGCATTAGTAGGTATTTGTTGATTAAACCCCCTGATGGTGATGAAGTACCTGACTATGAAATCCCTGGTTTAGATAATGAAGTTGTTGAGAGGGCGAAGGACGTATTTAATAAATGCGTTGAGAAACTTAGTAAGTGGCGTGAGTATTGGGTGAGGAGTAGGTTCATAGAGATTGTTCGTGACTTATACCTACTCAAGCAGAGGTTCCCTGATAAGTCGGTGTTTGAGTCATACATGCTTATTGATAGGGTATTTGCATATGCATACCCACGTAATTTACCGCTTGGTGTTTACACGGTAAGTGACGTATGTGGTGATGGCACGTCAACGATTAACCTAAAGAAGTTAACTTACAGCTTCTTCAAGTCATACCATGATTACCTAATAGGTGCGGTAAATGAAAATATAGATGAGGAATTCGAAGAATTTTGGGAAATATTCTGTTATTTTCTACGTAAGGCATTTAGTGATAGAAGATTCTATAGGTTTCAGATAAGGGGCGTTGAAACCGCTATTAAGAAATTATTGGGTATCTTCAATACATCCGAAAGCCGAGGGGCTGGTAAGATTGATTATTTAATAATTGCCGCACCAACAGGTAGCGGTAAGACGGAGGTTATGGTATTAACAGTATTAATTGCTGCGCTGGCGAGAAAGATAATCCTAATAAGGCATGGACTTGATGATGAGAAAAACGTACCGATCGCATTAATGGTATATCCAAGGAGGTCCCTAGCCAATGATCAAGTATCAAGATTAATAGAGTACCTGAGTATAATAAATGAGAGGTTAAAGAACAAACTGCTGCTAACGATCAATTATACGGATATAAGAGACAAGAGAGAGTATGAAGATGCCATTAATTCTGTTAAAGTCGGCGCAAAGCCAGTCCCCTTGCAGCTTAAGTATGGGGTTCTAGCATCCTTAATTAAAGATGGTGAGAATTATTATGTCGAACTTAGATTTTTGACATGCCCCAGGAGGTTCACGTCAGGGTCTGGCAGTATTTATCCGAGATTTAGGGTTGTGAGGAGGGGTGATAGGTACGAGGTTGATGATTCGGTTGTGTACTGTGGTGATAATGCATTGAGTTTCATAGCCCTAACTAAGGACAGGGTTAGGGAGAGATTGGGCGATATTCACATAACAATATTCGAAACACTTAGGCATAACTTATTTTCGAGAAGTTTCGAGAATTTATTCGGCATCTGTAGAAAGGCTGGGGATAACAAGGTGGTGTTTGATTACCCACTGATAATAGTTCTTGATGAGATACACACATACACTGACATACCTGGTGTAAGGTACACTTACATGCTTAGGAGGGTTCTAAATAGAATTAGGTATTATAGCGAGAATTGTAATGGGGATGGGTTACCAGGTAATCTCGTAATAGGCATGAGCGCAACAATACCTAATGCGGGTGAATTCCTTAGTAAATTATTCTTTTCCGAGGATATTGAAAAGAATATTAATGACTACCTAATTACTGTTGATGATGAGGAAACAATACCTCTCGGTAATGAATACTTCATAATAACGGTACCGACGCGTGGGGCTCCCGTGGATGCGTTAACGGTATCTATACAGACGATAATGAATACATTTTACAACATACCATCCATACCAATAGATAGTGGATATGTAAAGAAGGGCATAGTCTTCCTGGAAGAATTCAATGTATTGAGGAGGATGAAAAGGGAACTTTGGAATAGGGAGCAGGGAGCAATATATAGAGTTGTTGAAATTAACAATGAAGAGGTTGCTTTTGGTCTTCAAGACTTGAGAAATCCAAGAAATAGGTATTTTTACGAGGTAACACTGGAGGATTACGGTGATGATGCGAAAGTCGTCGATAATATAAGAAGGGGTAAAATAAGCAGAGTTATTAGCGCTAGGTCGTGGCTTGATGGGGAGTTATGGTGGGGTTACATGCTAGATACTATAATCAATTACTATCCGAAGAATAACTTAAGTGATTACGTAACCACTAGATTTAACAGGGTTGTTGAGTATTCAAGTAGAAAGCGAGGGGATTTAAGGAGGGCCGATATAGTGGTCTCAACGAGTAGTTTAGAGGTGGGTGTTGATTATTCAGATGTTGTTTTAATATATCAACATGGTGCTCCCCCCAATATATCATCGCTCATACAGAGGGCGGGCAGGGGTGGTAGAAGGCTTTTTGAGAATCCGTTAATGAGGATTATAGTGGGTATTCAATTGTCGCCGGATCTACCGCATCAATCCTGGCTTTTCGAAATATTTACCAGGGTCAAGGACTTAAGAAAGGCGATTGATTATGACAAGCTATTCCTGCCGAAAGCGAGTGAGGAAATAATGAAACAAGTGCTCGCTGAATTAGCCCTTGAATACTATGTATTGAATAACGGAAAGTTAACAAATAATTGGGAATGCAGATTAACTGGTTGGCTTAAGAAAAATAAAGAAAATATAATTAATTACTCACAGTGGGTTTTCGCTAATGTTGAAAAAAGTAGGTTAAATAGCTTCATTGATGAGATAATAAATTACCTTGATAAAAATTGCAGAGATCAAAGTGGAAGATAGATGGTGATGAATCCATGAGCACTCTTCAGAAGATAATTGAATCGTCTAAATTATTAAGAAATTACATACCTGATAGATTATTCGCCGAGTCAAATTTGCCCCAGGTTAAAGTAGTGCTTGATGGCAAAGTCATTGCAGTAGAAGATGCATCATTGGTAGTCTCATCCTCTGGGTACATACCAGGAAAGCCCACGTATAGGGCATTACCAACAACAGGCACTTTCATACCCCTAGATAATAGCCGTTTTGACGAAAATATTAGGCCTATTATTACTCGAATTTCATATAATGATAGGAAATTGTATGAACCATCACCTGGTTATCCGAGTCGCTATAGTATTGATGAAATAGAGATTCCCGATGAATACAAGTATTTACTGTATTTACTTAAGGAGGTACTTAAAACTGATTATTTACCAATTGAATTTTATGCTCTTAGTAAGATTAACCCATTAAGATTTAGATGCCCAGCCAGTAAAAAGAAAAGAATATCTCTGGATAATACTCATTGGTTATTCTTTTCAAGAGCAAGAACCAATGTTGAGGTTACTAACAACATTAGTTTTTCACACTCATTTTATGCATACTTAGATAGAAGCAATTCATTTCCTAGGTTCTCGATTTATAACCCGCAGGGATTAATAAAGCCTATTAAGCAATATAATATTTGTGGAATACTTGATGCAGAGATTTATACTGTTAAAAATGCATTTTACGGTATTTATGCTGTCGATGTATATGCGGTTTTAAAGGGCAAGTACGTAGTTGGCGATTCTAAAGGTGGGTGGTGTCGTTACACAATTAAGAGCTCCGATATAAAGACGCCTAGAGATAATACCAGCTCTACTTCAATGTATTGTATAAGCACTAAAAATGGCTGTAGATATAGTAACTATTTCGTTAAGATTTTTGTAGACGGTGATCATAACAATTGGAATCCTGTAATACTTGGATACGAGATTAAAAACACGAGAATGCTCACGCTAGACATTAAGGATTTAATAAGAAAAATAGCCTCATCAATAGTCAATATCGGTGAAGTAGAGCAAGGACAGGACTTAAAGCTTGATTATGAATATAAAACCCTCAGCACAAATACTGCAGTAGTTAATCTACTAAGGCATTACCTATCTCATGACTTGGTAATAACGTATTACTTAACAAGGCTTGGCTTCACAAAGATCGATAAATACGTTAATCTTTCAATACTAATAAATGATTTATTCCTCGGTAATAAACTAACCGTGAAGTTGGAAAAGGACGATGTTAAGGATCTTGCTAGTGATATTATTAATGATTTCATTAAATCATTTGATAAGGAAATAAGGCAGTCCTGGATATCATTATTACGATATGTATTATCCACGGTCAAAGGTGAGAGGTTAGAAACATACCGTATATTTCGTGAATGTAAGAATAATAAAAATACTCAAAGATACTGTATTCCTCACGAGGAAGCGGAGAATATTTGGAATAACATAGAAAAGCGAATAGAAGGTATCTTAAAGAACTATAGTGAAATACCGAGTTACTTTGGGGTTAGGACTACTTATTGGTACGTTGGCGCTATTATTGATATCATAAAGCATACATTAAGTCATCATTTAATAAGAACTATTAGCACAAGATATAGTGTTAACCCAAGTAAACTTATTGAGTATTATTACGAAATGAGAGGAGACGCTAAGGTTTCCATCATGGAAAGGGACTCTGGGGGTATTGGTGTATTAAATGTGGCCTTTGAGTCATGGGAAAAATCTGATAAGGAATTGAGGGAGAGACAAGTCGCTATTGAGGACCTCATACTATCCTTAGGTAAGTGCCTTGTCGGTACTCCTGAAGACTTACTGCACTTCGCGTTGCTGAATGATGATATTCGTGAAAGGTTATGTAGCGGTAAAGATAATGATGTAAGAGAGGGTATAAGGGAGATTATTAGGAGATTGAACATAATAGTTACCCCAGATGAGTTTGAGGAGACTATTAAGTTATGGAAATCAATATACGAGGAGGCTGATAGACTTACACGAATATTACGCAATGGGAATAATTACTTAGGTAATGAACCATGTAAATTATTAAGGGCTGTTCATGAGTTAAGACATGAACTGGAGAAGAAAATGAGGAGGTTTCCGGACATGGACGAATTGATGGCTTATATGCTCGAGAATATTGATGAATACTCCATACTTAATGATTTGCTAACTAAGATGCTAGAGAGGGGGCTTAGGACCTCTGGCAGGTTTAGGGAATTTCTTCATGAGTTGTATGGAACGAATGATTATGTTAAGAGGTTCATAGGGGGTGTTAATTTTATCCTGAGAAGCAGAATACAGGACATCGATCATTTAAAGGAACTGGTGAGAAACAGTAATGATATCGTGTCAAAGTACGGCACTAAGGCGCTTGAGAAAATAACTGAATGTGTAGGTAAGCGAAGGGATGGTGATGATACGTGTAAAGCAGTTATACATGCATTGAAGCTTTTGGGTAGGGCACTCCGTGCGGTGTTAATGAGGATCTCGCTACTTAGTTGTAATGGTGCATGCGGTATGTGCTATGTGAATACTAAGTCATGCAGTAGGTTTGGCGCACCCTTCATTCAGGCCAGGACACTTGATAGGAGGGTCCTTAAGGTACTTGCCTCCGAACTCGTTAGGCACATGAGCGATATCGTTAGGGATTACTACGGCGTTAATAAGGATGTTGATGTTATTGTGGAGCTTGGCGGTGAGCCCCGTACATTGAGGTGTGAATAATGCTATGGATATGTAAGGACTCTAGTAGAAGCCTTTCATCAATGTCCATCGAGGAGTTAATGAGGCGGTTTCTTCACGAATCATTTGGGAGTAAGTACATTTACATTATTTCTCCCTGGATCACGCCGTTTACGTTAAGTTCACGCTTTATTCATTATCCTTATGTATCATCTAATAACGTTATTGATGTACTTAAAGCACTGAGTAATTCGGGCGTTGGTGTTAAGGTCTTAATGAGGTGTATCGATGATTCCATGGATATTCAACTCATAAGGGTATTGACTAACTTAGTTCGGGAGAGGCAGATTATACTCAACAACGAGGTTAAGTCATTCTTTAGAGATAGAATTGATGACTTCCTTAATCGTGCTAATGCAATGATAGACTTAGCTAGGGACCTAAAGGATGCGGTTAGATTTGACTTAGGCGCTGATGATAAGCTTCTCACATGGTATAGACTTCATACTAAGCTTTACATTAATGACCACTCTGTTATTATGGGTTCAGCCAACTTTACGAGAGGGGGCATTCTCGATGATGGTAATTGGGAGTGTGTGAGTCACTTCACTAAGGAGGAGAATACGGAGATCTACAACTACGCATTGAGAGTTGCCCAACATTACTTCAGTATTAGTAAAGGTTTTAGTGATTGTGAACGTAGGGTTGTGAGAATTGTCAATGAGTTCGGCGGCGTGGTTAACGAGCCAATTTACAGTATTGAGGACCTAATTGAGTACCTGGAGCGGGTTAGGGATAGCCTATATTGATCTTCGTCTTTGTTCTATCAGGCCGTACCTCAGGGCGTGCCTGTTTATCCAGACCGCTGTCATTGTTAGGGGTGTCAGCATTACTTTCCCCAGGGCTTGGTAGAGCGCCGTCAGTACTAATTGGTTGTTTGGTATTGTTCCGTAGAATGCCAGTGGCACGAATACGAGGGAGTCAATGAGCATGCTCACGGGGTCTGAGTAGCCAACCCTCCTAAGCACGCCACCCCTTAACCTACTCACTAGGTAAACGTCGTAGGTTTGCTATGTCGTGAATGCCACCACTGAGGCTATTACAACCCTAATATTCACTGTCATGACCTCAGCAAATGCACCCTGCATTTTCCAGATTGGGGCTGGTGGGAATTCAATTACGAGGTAATTAAGCAATGCTATTAGGAGTTGTGTTATTATGGCTATCCTGACCACGGCATAGCCATAGCCCCTGCCGTACCTGAGGGTTACGTAGTCGAGTATAGCCACTGAGGCTGAGTATGTGATTAACCCCATTGGGAACATTATTGGTCCAATGGCCCCAATCTTACTCGCCAGGTATTGACTAGTGGTTAGTAATAGCATGTATAGCATGAAGGATATTGGGAGTAGGTAATCATGCCTACCCAGCCTATACAATGCCCAGAGTATTGATGATGTGACGAAGTAAGTCACAACAGAGCTCAGGTAGAACAGGCCCAACGCCGTTAATACCGCGCCCATGGTGATCACACCAACCACTGATCGAGGGTTGACTTGGCGAGTGACTCCACAATTTCACGCAACTCCCTAATCTTCCTAAGCCTGGCGCTTAGACTTCCGGCGATGATAATCGCGGCCCTAACACCATTGACCTTACCCACGGCGCTCTTCGGCAGTATTAAGACCGCGTTCTCCTCATGCACGAGCCTATTAAGCACGCCCTCAATGGCGTGGGCATACTCACGGGGTAACGCAACAATTACTAAGTCGTAGCCATTACCAACAACGCGCATTAGCTTGTCCTCGACCCCCATCCTCCTCGACCAATTCCTAATCCACTCCTTATCCCTGCCCTTGAGGGATGCCTCATACGGTATTATTGGGTAATCCTCCCTAATGAGTCCATACCTCGCACTGATTATGTATAGGTCAACCACCTTACCAAGCCTCCTCAACTCATCTGCCAGGTTCTTGATAGCCCTGAAGGAGCCCCCATACATCTCGCCGGCAGGCTTTATGAAGCCCCTGAGTACCTCCCTATACCTATCCTCAAGCTCAATGTCGAAGGAGGGCATCCTCAATGAGTGCTTCATTAATGCTTTCTGGACCTCATTAATATTGACGGTCTTACTCGAGGTGCAGTTCGTGATTATTAAAACCCTCCTCGCACCCCTCAGCTTAACCGCCAAGTCACTGCTCAATGCGGTGGCGCCTTCACCGTTGGTGCTGACCTCAAGTTTGGGTATTGTGAATTTCGTGATTAACTCATCACGATTAAGCAGCTTGCTAAATACGTACACGTTGTGGAATCCCCTCCTCCTATTCCTGTTGTTTCCCCTGAATATAACTACGTCAATACCTATTGACCTACAGACACCACAGTCACACTTTTTCCAGGGCATGTCCCTAAGGAGCGCGGCGTAGTACGGTAGGTAGTGCGTATGGCCGATGCGAGCTACGTAACTCCTCAGGGCACTCATTACCTCGTCATACGTTATCCTGCCCTCATCATAGAGCCTGAGCTTCCTCATTAATTCATCATCCCTCTCAACAATCCTAATAGCCGTGTACGCCTTACCATCGGTGGTTAGGTAATTGCCTAACTCCCTGGTCCAGGCAATCCTCAGCACAGTGGAGCTGTCAAAGGAGACCTCACCAACGTAATTGCTCAACTTCCTCAGCTTGGGTATTACCGAGAGCCTTGTTATTCCCAAGAAGTGAACCTTCTCGACATCACCCAGCTTACTAACGACCTCCCTGATCCTGGTCACCAACTCATCTATGAACTTCGTATCCCTCCTGGCGAGGCCCCCAATGGCGAAGTGCCTATAACCAACCTTATACAGTCTCTCCAGGTTATTTACGTAATCGTCGATTGTCAAACCCTGCACCGAGGCCATGAGCCTAAAGCCGTAATTACCGCCCCTCCAGGCCTCCAGCATCTTAATGGCGTTGTTTATCGTGATCTCAATCCTCCTCTGTGAGTCGCCGAAGAGGGGTATGTGGTCGAGGGTTACTCCATAGTCTACGCCGAGCGCCTCGTAGTACTGTAGCACCTCACTTATCGTGTACGGCGGGACATCCATGTACCTATACTGCCACGCACCGCAATCACCAATTACCTGCATGCTACTGGGTAGCCTCATAAAGCCACGCACACCACCGGCACTCCTTATCCCGTTTAGCTTTGTTTTGGTAATCACGGATATCGAGACCAGGACACCATCAATGACATTGCCGACCAACTCCCAAAGTCTTGCACCGTTCACGTACTTATCCCTCTTAAAGCCCTCCGAGGGTTTCTCGCTTATGAAGTCGTAACCTGAATCGACAATGTCATCCCAATCAGGCAATATGAACTTTAGCCTCCTCATTACCTACACCTAGTTATTACCGGCGCAATAAATTAAGCCAGTAATTGAGGGCTCATGTATTGACAGGAGTATCATGCGAGTATTCCCTTAAATTGTCGTGTTTCATTGTGTTCCACTCAATTACATAGTATTTAATCAATTTACCTGGTTAAAAGATATTGCGATAAGATTTATTAAGTACAGCTTTGGCCAGGTCTAGTGGGTCTTCATGAGGCCCTTCACGCTGAGGGGTATTTACGAATTCCTAAACCTGCTTAGGTCCGGTGGTTCCATAGGCGGTGATAGGAGGTTGAGGGAATTCCTCAGGGCATCCCTCGACCTGGGCTTCGTGAGTGAGGTGAATGGTACATACGTAATCACCGAGAGGGGGTCACGCTTCATGAGTGCGATGGAGGTCGGCGATGCCACCACGATCCACGCACTGCTTATGGATAGCCTTGAGAGTTATAGGAGGGTTTACGAATTAGTGAGCAGGGGCGTTACTAAGCCGAGTGAATTGATTAGGTTGACAGGTTATAATGCCGTGGTCATTGATATAGTGATGAGGCTCATAAGGGAGGTTGAGGCATTGAGCCCGGGCTCGCCACTTAGTAAGGACTTATACGCCAGGTTTGAGGAGGTATTACTGAGTAAGTATAGGGAGTTGAGTAGGAGGAGATGGAGCAGATACGTACCAATCACGGAGTTAGTTAGGGAGGTTAGGAATGAACTCAATATACCCAATAGGGTCGTTAATGCATTCCTTGAGGAGTTCATCAGAAGGATGGGTAGTAAGGTCGTACTCACCGGAGCACCTGGTAAGGGTGGTAGGGGGTCAATGGAGATCAATGGTAGGAGGTTCACGTACATAATGATCGGTGATTAGTCATGAGGACCCTACTACCGATACCGTCAATTGAGGATGCCGAGCACATATTTGACCCTCACGGCATTACCGAAGAACTCACGAAATACGTAAACCTAGTGGCCAGCGGCCCCTCGGGTGCAGGCGTGATAATTGGCAACTACGGCTTTGGGAAGACCCACGTAATGCTCCACTTAATGAGCATTGTCAGGAAGAGGTTCACTAATTCAGTAATTATTTATGTAAACACGCCGGGACAAAGCATACTCAATGTCTATAGGGCGCTAATGGTGGGCGTGCTCGATGGTGGGCTCCTCGACAGGGCTGTGAATGGGTTGGGCACGCCCATTAGGGACTTGGTGCTTTTGTTGAGGGAGGGTGGTGATGAGGCTAGGTACGCGAGGCAGTGGTTGCTCGGTGACCCAGCACCGCAGGGGTTTAGGGCTAAGTATGGGCTTCCATCAACTAGGGTTAATGATGAACTGGCGGTTAAGTTCATGGTGGAGGTGATAAATGCCCTCACCGGCGTTGGTTACGGCCCCGTACTCATAATGCTCGATGAGTTTGAGGACGTGATAACCATTGGGCCCACCAGGAAGCTCCAGTACCTGAGTCAATTGAGGGTTTTCATCGATAACCTACCTAGTAAGACCTTATTCATGGTGTCATCAACACCCGCCGGTTGGGATGAGATTGTCAATACTTACCCAGCCCTCGCCAGGAGGCTATCATCATTCATAATTTACCTAAGGCCCTTCAACATTGACGAGACCAGGCAATTCATAAATGAATTCACGAGGTGGAGGGGAATTAAGATACCGTTAAGTGATGAGTTGGTTAGGACGATATACGAATTCACCGAGGGTAACCCAGGGGAGGTGGTTAAGGCCGTTAACTTAATACTCATGGAATTTGGCGGTGTGGGGTCTCTGGACATTGCGAGGGTTAAGGAGTTGTTATCGAGGCATGTCTAGGCATGCCGAGGCTATACATAACCTGGTACGCAGAGCCTGAGGACCCACACTACTGGAGGTTCTTTAGGGTCGGTGGTATCACGGTCTCACTAAAGTCCTTACTTAAAATGCCTAGGTGGAAATTCACGAGGGTTTTAAGCCAGGGGTTCAGGAGGTTCTTTAATTACGATGGGCCGCTACTCGTGGACTCCATGCTCACTGAGGTCCATGCACCACGAAGTAACATGCATGGTGATATACCCCAATCACACGTATTATACCTGCAGTACCTACTTGGCTCCGACATACTGATTCAGAGGGATTACCCACTGATCCACGTTGACGACCCAGGACTAAGGACTAAACTCTTCAATAGGAACTTGGCAATGGCTGAGGCAGCGCTTAGGTTTGGTGACTTGGTTGGTAAGGACGTGATGCTCGTGGTTCACGGCTGGAACTTAAACACATACATCAAATGCGCCGAGTACTATAGGGACTTAGGCGTGAAGTACGTCGGTATTGGATCCCTGGTGCCCCATAGGAGCAACACAAAGTTCTTAATCAATGTGGTTAAGGGTGTTCGCGAAGTCCTCGGTAGTCACGTCCACATGCACCTCTTCGGCATTAGTACGATAGAGTTAATAACGCAGTTGGGTAACTACGTCGATAGCGTTGACGTGAGTACACCCGCCATTGCCGGTGCTAAGAAGGAGTTAATTGTTTGGGATGGCAGTAGGTTAATTAGGGTTAAAACAACCACCGTGACCGGGATAAAGATAATGAGCGAGTTAATCGAGAGGTCAAGTGATGAGTTGGAGAGAAAACTCTTACTCGGCATACTCAATGCCAGGAGTTTGAGGGATAAGAACCTTCATACGATGATTTACAATGCGTACATAATTACGAAGTACTGGAATTCAGTCATTGATAAACAATAGGCATAAACATTATAACTCCTAGCTAGACCCCATAAATAATGGGCAATGGGGGGAATTGAGGATAAGGTAGAGAAGTGCCTGCAAGGTCTCTGCGGTGAGTTCATTATCAGGAGGGTTAATTGCAAGGACCTGGGCGACATTGACCATGGGGTCTACATAGTGATTTCTGGAAGTGATTACGTAATTGGCTACTCAAGGGATTTGAAACGTAGGTTGAGGATGTACTGCCTAGGTCAACTTGACTTAAGGGGTGTGATCAGGCTATTAATGGGCAGGCTGGACAACCTGCCGCCGGGCATGTTGGGCAAGGGCGACGTGATTGGTCGGCGTAGCAACCTCTCGAAGTTAATCAATGATATGATGAGTAATGCCCAGGTATTGACGGTTAAGTGCGCTTCCATGGTTGATAAGGAGCTTTACATAAAGCTTAGGGACTGCCTCAAGTGAGTGTTGGGGACCTACGGCCCCCTCACCTCGCATGGTAATCTCCAAAGCGCCTTTACGTAATCCTCACCGAACTCCTCATCAGGCGCCCCAGCGCCTAGGTAAGGCTGCTTACCGCATAGCATGCCGATCACCGAGGCGAGGAACCTCCAACCACTCCACCAATAATCATGTGGGTCCGGGTCCGTTATCATGCCGGAATCCTCAATTAACATGTCCAGCGCATCATTAACAATGTTAATTCTGTCATCACTAACACCGAGCTTTCTCAATAACTCATCAACAACCTCCTTATACCTACTGAGTGGTTCCTCAAAGACCTTCCTAAGCTCATCCTCACTGAGACTTGAGGTCTCATACTCACTAAACAACCCATCAATCTTCTCCTCAAGCTTAGAAATCTTCTCGCACAAGTCCTTAACCTCAGACGGCATAGATAAACCCAGACTAGAAGCTATATAAATTTATTTATCTAATCAACCCTCCTCCTTAAGTAATGATGTAGCCGCCACTCAATGACTAATAAGGCAAGAAATGATGAATGCCTAATATATAGAGCTCACTCTCCCTCTCAAGATAATATGCCATGGCTGTCGATTTAATGCGAGCTCCTCGGCTTCGTTGATTGCCATGCTTATTAGCTTATTTATTGTGTGGTTGAGGTCGTAGTTGTTGATTAACTTAAGCTCATTGAGGGTTTATGTCTAAGTGGGTAAGGCATATGCTATTTTTGTTAAATCGTTTTGGTCTGTTACCAGTACTGTCCAGTATCCTGGGTTGACTTTATCCAGCAGTATTGTGTCTCCCTGTATCGGTATCTTTACTACTCCTGTTGAGTTTCCTATGACTACCTCGTAGCTTAATGGTATGAAGTTTTGTCCATTAATCATTGTTCCAGCATTTTGTTGGTTGAATGAGTTGATTTCATTAACTGCTTCACTCAGCACTGTGCTGGATACGTTGTATGTTCCTAAGTCGTGTAAATTGCCTTGTTGATCGTAGTAGAATAGTTCGTACTGCCCACTCCCCAAAGGTCTCAAGAATGCGTATGGGGCGTTAACGGTTAGGTAAGCCACCGACGGCTTCGAGGCGAATGGATGCATCAGTAGGATCAAGGCAATGGCTATAACAACAACGGCAACCACAACACCAACAACCAAAACCTTACCAGGCACAAAACAACAAACCAAAAAACAAATTAAAACATTACCCCAAAGCCCAGGCAATGAAAAGGCAACACCCAATAAATAATCACAGTAATTAAAAAGATTGTGAAAAAATTGAGGTTCAGGAAGAAACACAACGCATACACACAAACAACGAAACAAACATAGAACAAAATTCTCCCAAACCCAGGCGCAACGAAACAATGTTCGATTAATAATTACAACATTAGGGTTGGGCTTAAGGTTAAGGCCGTGGCTAAGCATGAGGGTGTTGAGGAGGTTAAATTGGCCAGGAGAATAGCCAGTGGTAAGGTGATACTCATTAGAAACGTTAAGTTGCCCGATAAGGTTAGCGCAGTTGGTCTTGGGTTAACCACTAAGGTTAACGTTAACATAGGCACGTCGAGCGAGGTCGTGAACCTGGAAGCGGAGCTTGAGAAGGTTAAGATCGCTAATAAGTGGGGCGATACATTGATGGACCTATCAACGGGCGGTGACCTTGACGAGATACGTAGGGCGATAATCAGGGAGTCGAAGTTGCCCGTCGGTACTGTACCGACATATCAAGCGTTCATAGACTCATTTAAGAAAAAGGGCGGTGGGGCCTACTTCACCGAGGATGAACTCTTCGATGTCATCGAGAGGCACCTAAGGGATGGGGTTGCCTTCATGACGATACACGCGGCCGTGACCAGGGAATTGGCAATTAAGGCCTTGAGGAGTGACAGGGTCATACCGATCGTCTCCAGGGGTGGTGATATGCTCATTGGGTGGATGCTCCATAACGATGCCGAGAACCCACTCTACGCTAGGTGGGATTACGTGCTCGAGCTCTTCAGGGAGTACGATGCCACCATCTCAATAGGCGATGCCCTACGCCCAGGCGCCACGGCGGATAGTCACGACGAGTTTCACGTGGCTGAGTTGATCGAGGCGGCGAGACTGGTGAAGAGGACAAGGAAGGCTGGGGTTCAGGTGATGGTTGAGGGGCCTGGGCACGTCCCATTAAATGAAATTATATGGGATGTTAAGTTAATGAAGAAGTTAACCGATGGTGCGCCGTACTACGTCCTAGGTCCACTACCTACTGACGTGGCTGCCCCATACGACCACATCGCTGGCGCTATTGGCGCGGCGATCGCTGGAGCCGCGGGCGCGGACTTACTATGTTATATAACGCCCGCTGAGCACCTGGGTTTGCCAACACCGAGGCAGGTTGAGGAGGGTGTGATAGCCTTCAAAATAGCGGCTCACGTGGCCGACACAATAAAGCTTGGCAGGAGGGCCAGGGCCTGGGATGACGAGGTTAGTAGGTTCAGGGGCAAGCTGATGTGGAGGGAGATGATAAATAGATTGATAGATCCGGAAAAGGCCTGGGCCGTGTATACACAGTACGGGGAACCCAAGGTTAGAGGTTGCACAATGTGCGGTGGTTACTGCCCAATGCTCATGGTGATGCAACAGATCAAGAAGGTTAAGGGTGAAGTCAATGGGTGAGGCTTGGCTCTGGAGCACTTGGGTTAAGGCTGGCAGGTTGAGGAATGCCGACGTCGCCATAGTCGCCGCCTGCCTACCCTTCGTAAACCCTAAACTTTACCAAGAGATTACGAGGAATAAGGTAGTATTACTCGCCTGTCCTGAGCGCGAGCACTCGGCGCTTTACGGTAAGATAGCGAGTATGATTCGATCATCAAGGCCGAGGTCTATAACGGTGGTCTCAATAGATGGGAGCCCACACTGCGCACTGCTTCATGCATCGGTCAATGAGGCTGAGTACATACTTGACGAGGACATACCCAGGAGGCACTACGTGGTCGTTGACGGCGAAGAACTTAGGGAAATATCACCAAATGCCGTGAGGGTTGCCAGGTACTTATCAATTGTTGAGGAGTTGATTAGGAAAAATCCCGAGGCACTCGAGGAGCTGGCTAAGCACAGCCTTGAATATAGAAATAGCCTTGCCAGGGCTAGTAAGGGCGATGCGCCAAGGGCCTAGTGATGTCATAAATCATAAAATATATTTTTATTAAAATGAATGAATAATGATATTATTAGTTTTCTACCATCACATGCCTATTTCACAATGCTCCTTGCGAGTTTCACTATATCCTCCACGTACTCCACATCCTCCCTGACCTGCCTCGGCCTTAGCCTAGCCTCATGGAATCCCTCCACATGCAGAAACCAGGCGGCCCTCCACCAAAGCCTAATCTCCCTATTATTGAGCCTACTACTTATTGAGTCTACGGCGTCGAATAGTAGCGTTGCTGCCCACCTCCCCTGGGCCTCGGCCGTCCTTGCCTCGTCTAGGCCTAGGGCTACTGCCATGGCTTTAATGGCTTCCTCAGCGGCCTTGTAGAGCTTCTCGCTGGCCTGCACGGGGTCCCTATCAATTAATTCCATGCCATCCCTCAGGAACCTCTCGGCAAGTTCAAGGTGGGCCTTAGACCGCTCACTCGGGTCTAGGTTTAATGCCTTTGATATTAGGTCAATTATGTCGATGCCCCTCTTCATGGCTTCATTAATTAGACTCTCAGGTATTGACACGGGTTGAAAATCACCCCACTGAGTATAAAGCTTTCTTGAAGGTGCATTGGTACCTTAATATTGATGCTAGACAGGGTAGAGTGGGACTTGGTCCAGCGCTGTTGTCTCGGGGAAGCCCAGGGCCACGTTCATTGCCTGCACCGCCTGTCCTGATGCGCCCTTCATTAGGTTGTCTATTGCGGCTAGGACCACAAGCCTATTCAGCCTATTGTCTATTTCGAAGCCTACGTCAACTAGGTTCGACCCTATCACATACTTAACGTCTGGATACCTCTGAAAACCAGCCCTATCCTTGACGATTCTAATGAACGGCTCATTACCGTACATAGCCCTAATGGCCCTCCACACGTCTGGCTCCTGCACGGGCTTTATTAACCACGTATGCGCCGTGGTTAGTATACCCCTGACCAGGTCCACGGCATGCGGCGTGAATGCTACGCGCACCTGCCTATTGATTAATAGGCTGAGCTCCTGCTCTATCTCCGCCGTGTGCCTGTGGTGAACAACCTCGTAGGGTCTAATCACGTATGTCCTGAAGGGGTGTAGGTCAAGCCTAGGTGCATGCGCACCGGCGCCTGAGCTCGATATCTTCGCATCAACCACAATCCTCTCGGTATCCACGAGGCCTGCCTTTACCACAGGTGCTAGGGAGATTATGGCTGCGGTGGCCATGCACCCCGGCACGGCTATTAACTTGGCACCTCTCAACTCCTCCCTATGCAACTCGGGAAGCCCGTAAACGGCCCTCTTAAGTAGGTCTGGGTATGGGTGTGGCTTCTCCCAGCCGTACCACTCAACGTAGGCGTTTGGGTCCTTAAGCCTGAAATCCGCGGATAAGTCAATGACGGTCAACCCAGCCTCATAGAGCTTTGGAACCCACTCAATACTCTGCCCATGGGGTAGCGCCAGGAATACCACATCAACATCCCTCTTAAGTACATTATCGATTGTGGAGTCACTAAAGGTTAAGCTTGTCCTGCCCCTGAGGTTCGGGTGAACCCTAAACACATACTCGCCCTTAAACTCCCTCGAGGTTGCGCAGGCAAGCTCAATACCCGGATGATTAAGTAATAGCCTAAGTAGTTCACCACCAGTGACCCCGCTGGCTCCAACGACGCACGCCTTATACCTACCACTCACCATTGTACCACCTCACAATCGTACTCATCACCTTATCCGTCAAATCCATTGTTAAATCAACCCTGGGCTCTATGCCGAGGACCAGGTACTCATTGCCGTAGGCACCTATTACGTACGTGCACAAAAGGCACTTAATATCCCTTGAGATCTTTAGGACCCAGGGCCTTAAATCACCGCAGTTAAGGCACTCGTCACCAACGACCTGGGCATTAATGACTCTATCCGGCGCCTTAATAACCATGTTAATCCTAGCCAGTGGATTGGCCATGTACATCCTATGCTCAGCCACTGATTTGCCGCCTTCCCACGTAGTCACATTACCATCGAGGCCAAGCGACGGCGCTGGCGTCGCCAGGTATGCCCTGCCAAGGCCCTTAATCACCTTACCAACCACGTTAGGATTCAACGCAATAGTTAAGTCAGGGATTGGGTAACCCAACTCCGAGAGCTCCCTAAATAGGAGCGCCCTATTGATTGCTAGTATGTATGTATCGCGTGGGTTTAATGTATCATCGAATAGCCCGGATATTACAAAGGCCTCAAAGACATCGTCGAGGAGTAAGACGGCCTTGCCATCCCTATGCCTTACCTCATCATCCCTAGTATTTATTATGGCTACCCTGAACCCCCTATTAACTAGTTCACTATGTATTTTCTGTTCCACTGGGCCGTATTTACTGAGTACGAGTACGAGGTCTTGATTAACCGTGGTTCCCGCTTCAATGACGACTCACCAGTGCTTACCGTAATAACGAGGCTTTTAAATATTTTCTTTATTATTTCGGGAGTTATAAGCATGTTATTGTTAATTAGGGAAATATTTATATAGTGTATTTAGGATTGTGGGTTGACAGTATGGAACGGTTTCCATGCTATACGACACAATGAGAGTTGAGGAGAGGTTAATACTAAAGGAGCTTAAGGACCTCGGCGCCAACGTTGCTTTAATAAACATTGATAATATCTCCCTGAGCCTCAATAATAGTGGTGACTTCGGCATAGTCCTCGTTAGGCCCATGAGCCATTCAAAGGCAGGTTTGGTGGCTCGTATCCTGAATATACATGGTGTGAGGACCATAAATAAGGGGCTCGCCATTGAGAATTCGTGGAATAAGGCCATTGCAATATCAACGTTGGCTAGGGCAGGCATACCCACGGTACCCACCAGGCTCATACTCTCAATTAATGCCCAGGGTGATGGCGTTAGTTACCCAGCCATTGTTAAGCCCATCCATGGCTCCTGGGGTAGGCTCGTGAGTTTAGTGGGTAATGCGGAGGACCTGGCAATGATAATGAGGCATAAGGCCGTGGGTGATTCCTACTCGAGGATTGCAATGATACAACCATTCATCGGTGATGGAACGGACTATAGGGTGTTCGTCATTGGTGATGAGGTGGCTGCGTCAATGGTTAGGAAACCAGGTCCGGGTGATTGGAGGAGTAACGTTGCCAGGGGTGGGATTGCCCATGCGGTTAAGCTTAGTGCTGACGCCTATGAAATCGCTATTAAGGCCGTGAAGGCCCTTGACCTTGATTATGCGGGTGTTGACCTGCTATACAGTGAGGAGGGTGGTTACATGGTTAATGAGGTCAATGCAATACCTGAGTTCAAGGGTCTCATGAGCGTCTCGGGCGTTAATATTGCGCGTAAAATAGCTGAGTATGTGATAAATACTGCCAGGAGGTGATCACTCAATGAGTAATGACCTACTTAGGTTTGAGGATGAATACTTGGCGAGGTACTATAGCAAGAAGCCCATAAACGTCGTCAGGGGTTACATGCAGTATGTTTGGGACTCAAACAATAATAAATACCTAGACATGCACACGGGCTTTGGCGTTGCATTTCTCGGCCATAGAAATCCAAGGATCATAAACGCCATTAAGGACCAACTGGACAGGATAATCACCGTACCACTGACCTTCTATAACGAGGCGAGGGCCGAGTTCATTAGGGAGTTCATGAGGATTGTGCCGAGCAGCTTCGGTAAGGTATTCCTACAGAATAGTGGTACTGAGGCCGTGGAGGTTGCCCTTAAGATAGCGAGGAAGATAAGCAAGAAGGCGGAGTTCCTGGCATTCCTGAACTCATTCCACGGCAGGACAATGGGCTCCCTATCAGTGACTGGCAATGAGAAGTATAGGAAGGCCTTTGAGCCAATGCCGTATAAGGTCAGGTTCGCGCCATTTAACGCAGTTGATCAGGTGGATAAATTGGTGACTGAGGATTTGGCGGCGGTCATTGTTGAGCCAATACAGGGTGAGGGCGGCGTTAACCCGGCAAAGCCCGAGTTCCTAAGGGCCCTTAGGCAGGTGACTAGGGAGAGAAATGTATTACTCATATTTGATGAGGTCCAGACTGGGTTTGGCAGGACTGGGCGTGTCTGGGCCTTTGAGAATTACGGTGTGGAGCCCGACATATTTACGGCAGGTAAGTCAATAGCCGGTGGGTTGCCAATCGGCGTAGCCGTTGTTAGGAGGGAGTTCGGTGACGTATTTGAACCTGGGGAGCATGGCAGTACCTTTGCGGGTAATCCGCTTGTCATGGCCGCGGCGAAGGCTGGTGTTGAGGTTTTGATTAATGATAATGTGCCGGAGAGGGTGAGGGCTGTGGGTGATAGGTTCATGAGGGTACTTGAGGATGAGCTTAATGGCTCAAAGACGGTCTTGAGGGTTAAGGGTATGGGGTTAATGCTTGGTGTTGAGCTTAGGAAGAGGGCTGATCCATATATTGATAGGTTAATAGGCATGGGGCTATTGACAAGCGTCGCTGGTGGGACCACCGTGAGGTTACTACCACCTTACTGCATAACCGATGAAGACCTAGACATGGCTGTTAGAGCGCTTAAGAATGCATTGTCTGACTCATCATAACTTCGCTGAGTATTTTGTTCAATTCATCATCACTTAACGGCTCCCTCCTCAAACCATCATCGTAAATGCGCATAACCCTCTCATAAACAGCATTAATAAGCTCAGGCGTGGGCTCAACACCACGCCTCCTCAGCCAATAGGCTATTGATGACCTGCCCGAGTACGGCCCAATCAGTATCCTAGCCTCACGACCAATTATGGATGGGTCCATTGATAGGTAAGTCATTGGATTCCTCAACTGCGCATCAACGTGTATACCAGCCGCTGTCGTAAAGGCATTCTCACCAACAAGTGGTTGATACCTGGGCACTTGATAATTAAGGCTCCTGAACTCCTCAACTATCTTACTAATTACCCGGGGATTCATACCATCGAAGGACCCCTTAATTCTGGCGTACCAAATCACCAAGGCCTCTATGGGCACATTACCAGCCCTCTCCCCAATCCCCAGCAACGTCCCATTGTTTATAGAAGCCCCGTAAAGCCAGGCGGCAACCGCGTTGGGTACGGCCATGTAGTAGTCACCATGGCCGTGAAACTCCAGGAACTCGCTGGGTATACCCAACACCCTCCTGAAGACCCACACGAGCTTTGGTATGCTATAGGGTAGTGGTGCGAATGGGTAGGGTACGCCAATGCCTGTTGTGTCAGGTAGCTTTATCGTGATCTCAACGCCATACCTCTCACTAAGCTTAAGTAGTTTCTCCACGAAGGGTATTACGAAGCCGATCACGTCAGACCTGGTCACGTCCTCAAGGGAACACCTAAGCCTAATACCCTCCTTCAACGCATACTCCGCAGCCTCTAGATACTTAGCCACGACCCTGTCCCTCGTGGAATTAAACTTATACCTAATGTGTATGTCGGATATCGACATTAGCATTACCATTTCATCAAGACCAGCCTCCTTAACGAGCCTCACATCCTCAACCCTAGCCCTACCCCAACCAATAACCCTAGGCCACTCAAGGCCTAAGCCTCTAACTGTCCTTACAAGCTCCCTATCCCTACCCGTGTACAGGAAGAACTCGCTCCTAATTATCCTACCGCTCCCATTATCTAAATCAGCCAACAACCTAAACAACCTAACAGCATCACCTATTGAGTAATAGATATAGAAGGCCTGCTGCCCATCCCTAAAGGTTGTATCCGTTATGAATAATTGACTGGGCGGTTCAGGATCAATATTAACACCGTCAGTTATTAACCTTGGCGGTAAGGGCCATTGCCTTAAGATGGAATTCTCCAACTCCTCATAGTCGATATTTTCACGCCTTAACAAACGCATTAGCGGTTCATCCCTACCCTGGAGCGGAGGGTTTTGACCAGTAGGTGCTTCAATGGGAACCACCTAGGTCTTCGTGAAATAAATAATTTATAAATTTTACCCTTAATAATAGATAATTATCTGATTATTATCTATTTATAAATATTCATAAATTCGACTACCGCTTGCTTATATATATCTATGGCCCTGAGGTAATCATCAATGAGTACGTACTCCTCAAGTGAGTGGGAAAATGCGCCATCGCCAGGGCCGTAGGCAACGATGTTTCTGGTTAATGAGGCTAGGTCGTTCATATCGCTTGTGCCCCACTTCCTGGCTAGGGTGGGTCCCCTACCCAGCACCTTAATTATCGCCCTGGACACAGCCCTGGCGCTGGCGTTGTTTACAGGTACTTCGACGGGCTCAGTACACCACCTCATATTAATGGCAACAAACTCGCCATACTTTGTCCGTAACTGATTAATTGCGTTTTCAACATCTTTACATGACCTGCCAGGGGGTATTCTTACGTCAAGGATCAACCTGCAATTACTTGGTATCATGTTCTCTGCCTCACCGCAATTCATAATCGTTGGTGTTACCAGGAAGTTTTCATACGATGTTCCAGCCATCAATGCATTCCATAGGTCCCTATACACATTCATGGCAATGAGTATTGAGTTTGAGTCAAGGTCAGGATTTGACGCGTGCCCTCCCTTAGTCCTCACACTCACTTCAAGCTTTGTACCACCCCTATACTTAGTCACCACCTTATCAATCCCCGTTGGCTCACCGACAATTATGCCCGTCGGTCTCGGCACGTGATTACTAACCATTAAATGCCTAGTGCCTAGGCTATCACCCTCCTCATGCACAACGGCTGTGAGTACGAGCGTTCCCCTACTTAATTCACTCTCCATGAAGGCAATCACCATCGCCATCAATGGGCCCTTATCATCACTAGCCCCCCTACCAATCACCTTGCTACCCTCACGCCTAACCTCTATGAAGCCGGGCACCGTGTCCATGTGGGCGTGAAGCCAAAGAACCGGTTCGCCGCTGCCTTTAACGGCGATTACATTGCCTACCTCGTCGATCTTAGCCTCAAAACCATTCATTGTCATTAATTCCACTAGGAACTCCGCAAGCTCATGCTCACCACCCGTGGGTGAGTAGATGTTCAGGGCCTCCATGAGTAATTTTAACTTAGCCTCGTCACTGAACATCATCAACCCCTCTTAACAATACCCATTACCAACTCCGCTATTCGCCTAGCCACATTAACACCCGTCACCCTTTGCACATTCTTAAACTCAGGGACTGTGTTGACCTCGAGCACCTTATAACCACCGTCAGACTCAACAACATCGACGCCTGCGTAGTAGGCACCAATGGCCTTGGTGGCCTTGACGCTGATATCCTCAAGCTCTGGGTCAATCCTTACGGCCTCGGCCTTACCACCCCTCGCAGTGTTCGTCCTCCAGTCATCACCAACGGCATACCTATATATGGCCGCCACAGCCTCGTCGCCTACGACAGTGACCCTGATATCCCTACCAGGCTTCCTAATGAATTCCTGAACCAGGTACGTCTCATACTGGGGATTCTCCATGGAACTCCTATGCCTAGCCAGTAGGGTTAAGTCCTCATTACTACCCACCAGACTCACCAACCTGCCCCATGAGCCATGCACCGGCTTAATAATGGCGGGATAACCAACAACGCCCAGGGCCTTAATTGCTGACTCGCTGGATAGGGCGACCACAGTGTTCGGTATTGGGATTCCAAGGCGATTGAGTATTGCCAGGGTAATAGCCTTATTATTACCAATCATTATTGACGCGTATGGATTTATCGACCTACCACCAATGACCTCATACATCTGAGCCAATAACTGAGTCCTGTGCTGGCTAACGGTCCTTATGAATGCCGTGGCAACCTCATTAGTTCCAGGGAATTCAAAGGCCAAGTTCTCAGCATTCACAAGCCTATAATTAATGCCCAGGTTATCGAATTCTCTAATGAGTAGTTTTTCGTCAAGCCTTATGGCATCGTAGATGAAGTGTACGACTTCAATCAGAACCACCCCTCAGCAATTATTCGCCCCAATCCTCCTCCTCCACCTTAATCAGCTTCAGTTGTATTAAGCCATTCTGAATAACCACCTGATACTTCTGACCGCAACTTGGGCAACTGACTAATTCGCCATCGAGTACGTCATCCGGTATTTCTATGTCTGCCCCACAGACCTGGCAGGAAATCTTTGTTGGCATCGCGTTATTACGTAAATATAGCCTATTTAAGCATTGCGGCTAATAGCGGAGATTTTATAAATTAACGATTAAGGTATATATTTGATAAGCATCATCTCTGCGGTAGCACGTGCGTACCAAAGCCATTAATTGCCGTTGTAATTGGTCTATTAATTACCCCGTTAGAGATTATCGTATATATGCCCCTACCGGCCAACTGGGCTGCCGTGTAAACCTTCCTCTTCATACCACCCCTAACCTCCGGGCTCTTAAACAACTCCTGAGCCTCAGCGGCACTTACCTTGTTAATGACCTTCCCATTTATGAGAACGCCATCAACGTCCGTGAGAATCACGGCATAGTTAGGCGTTAGGGATGTTGATAAGACCTCGAGTGCTTGGTCACCATCAACATTTAGTGCCCCACCTGTCTTAATGTCCATGGCTATCGGCGCTATTACGGGCGTGAAACCATCATTGAGCAATCTCATTATGAAGTCCTTATTGGCGCCCTCAATCTTACCCGTATAACCACCATCAACAACCCTCTCCCTACCCCTCTCATCAATTATGATCATGGATTCCCTCCTCCTAGCCCTCAACAACCCACCGTCAACCCCAGAAAGCCCGATGGCATTAACCCCAACACCCTGCAATCTACTCACTAACTCCTTATTTAGGTACATCATACCCATGACGTAGACTCTCAGGGTCTCTAGGTCTGTGTACCTACTCGTAACGCCGCTGGGGCTGGTTACGAACTTGGGCTTGAGTCCCATCCTCTCCATTAACTCATTTATGAAGTAGCCACCACCGTGTATTAACACCACCCTATGACCGTTATTGAGTAATTCGGGTATCTCCCTAATGAGGGTATCAACCCCCTTCCTGATCACGGACCCGCCAACCTTCACTATTACGAGCATCACTGGAGGAACAGCATATCAATATTATAAATATTGCCATGCTGTAATGAACATAATATAATTTTAACGCCAGGGACTGAGCTATAATGAACCCCTTAGGTCATTAATGGCATTGCTAATCCTCTCAATCCCCATGCGTATCCTCTCAATGCTCTCCACCACGAAGGATATCCTAATTGCCGACCTATAAATATCGCTGAAGTACGTACCTGGTATCACGGTCACGCCATACCTCTCAAGAAGCGCCTCAGCGAACCTCTCGGAATCCCTTATGTAGTGCGATAAGTCAACGAAGATGAACATTGAGCCCCTCGGAACAACAAACCTGGACTCAGGTAGGTACTCCCTTAACGCCTTAACCGCCGCATCCCTTCTCGACCTATACTCCTCAATTATGTACTTAAGGTGTTTCAACCTTACCTCAGACCTTAGGTACGCAGCCACGAACTTCTGAGCAATAACAGGTGGGCAGTACGTCATCTCCTCAGCAGCGAGCTTTAACTTGGGTATTGCATCGCTTGGTCCATAGATAAAGCCCAACCTCCAACCTGGTATTCCCGGGTCCTTCGAGAACGTGTTTATTGAAATTACGTGGTCAGGCGCATACCTATAGATGTATGTGTGCTCCCCCTCGTAAATCAACGTCCTATATGCCTCATCAGACACTATCCAGAAGTCCTTATCCACCGCTAGGTCAGCTATCGCCTTCGCAGTATCTCTATCGATTATATTACCCGTTGGGTTATCCGGGGACACCAAAACCAGCGCCTTGGTCTTATCCGTTATTAACTCCTTAAGCTTCTCAATGTCGATTTTAAACCCATTTTCCATGCTCAAGCCAAGTCTCTTTATCTTACCGCCAAAGTACTCGATAATGGGCTTGTAACCAAAGTAGGTTGGGTCCAGTAGTATGACCTCATCACCAGGGTTTAATATTGTCATGAATGTTGCGAACATCCCCTCCTGACCACCCGTTATAATCACTATGTTGTCTGGGTTAACATCAATGCCACCAAGCCTCTTCAAGTCCTCGGAGACTGCTTCCCTCAACTCAATAATCCCCTGGCTGGGTGTGTATCCATAGAGTTCCATACTATTATCCTCCACCAACTGCTTAGCCAATAATGACCTAACCTCGATTGGTGGTGGTATCCCGGGTTGCCCAGCCGATAGGTTAATGATATCCCTCTTCTCACGCTTTAACCTCTCCCTTATCGCATCAATTCTCCTGGTCGGGCTTTCCCTAAGGAAGGCTATTGACTGGGAGAAGCCGCGCATTGTTTGCTTTTATTTTAAACAAGTATATATACATTATGTATCCAGCATGGTAATGTAAGTGTCTTAAGGGCAAAGCTTATAAAATATTTATAACAAGCCCATGCGAATGATTCGGTTTAAGAAGGAGTTACCTGGTTCTTCAGGATGGGAGTGTGTATCGTGGCTACGCCTTTGGCGCTGATAATGAAACAGTTGGCGAGGTAGTCTTCACAACAGCCAATGTTGGCTATCCTGAGTCTCTAACGGACCCGTCATACAGGGGGCAAATACTGGTATTCACAAGCCCATTAATAGGTAATTATGGCACATCGCCGGATCAGTGGGAGAGTGATGCGATCCAGGTAAGTGGTGCGGTGATTTTCGACCTAACAACACCGAGCCACTACACATCGATTATGAGCCTTGACGAGTGGTTTAGGAGGGAGGGTGTCCCGGGTATTTACAGGGTTGATACTAGGGCATTAACGGTTAAGTTAAGGGAGGTTGGCGTAATGATGGGCGCCATGGCCAATGACGTGAACAGGGCAATGAAACTGCTCAGGGATGCGCCTAGGTATGATGACATTGACTTCACAAGGCTTGTATCACCAAGTGCACCCATTTATTATGGTGATGATGATAAGCCCTGCATTGGAATTATTGATTGTGGCGTCAAGATGAGCATTGTGAGGAATCTACTAAGCAGGGGCTTTAGGGTCGTTAGGTACCCATGCCATATGTGGAGGAACGCCTTAAATGATTGTGATGGGATCCTCCTCAGTAATGGTCCAGGCAATCCAAACCTACTAACGTACTTAAGTGATGTCGTTACCGATGTGATTAGGGATAGAAAACCAACCCTAGGGATATGCCTAGGACACCAGGTAATTGCCCTAGGCATTGGGGCTAGGATTTACAAGATGAGGTATGGGCACAGGGCAATCAATAAGCCAGTACTTGACCTAATTAGGAATAAGGTATACATAACCACCCACAACCATGGTTATGCCGTTGATCCGCAGAGCATTAGGGGCAGTGGGTTTAAGGTGTGGGCGATACAGCCTGACGACAATACAGTGGAGGGTTTAATCCACGAGAGGCTGCCAATACTAACGACGCAATTCCACCCAGAGTCTAAGCCTGGCCCCCTCGACGCTAATTGGGTCTTTGATGAGTTCGCGAGGATGGTGCTTAACCATGGACGTTAGGAAGGTCCTAGTAATCGGTAGCGGACCCATTAAGATTGCGGAGGCTGCGGAGTTCGATTACTCGGGAATACAGGCGCTTAAGGCGTATAAGGAGGAGGGCTTGACGACTGTCCTAGTCAACCCAAACGTGGCCACTGTACAAACTACGCGAGTGTTTGCGGATAGGGTTTACCTAGTGCCCATAAAGCCCGAGTTCCTGGAGATGGTCATTGAGAGGGAGAGACCCGACGCAATCGCCTGCGGCTTTGGAGGCCAGACCGCATTATCCGCGTGCATAAACCTCAACGACCTGGGAATCCTCAGCAAGTATGGCATTAAGGTCCTTGGAACGCCAATAGAGGGTATTAGGTCAGCCCTGAGTAGGCAGTTGTTTAAGGACTTAATGAATAAGCACGGTATCCCAGTACTACCGTCAAAGACCACGTACTCACTTAACGAAGCCTTATCGGCAGCCAGGGAATTGGGCTACCCAGTGCTTGCAAGGGTATCCTTCAACCTCGGCGGTGCAGGCGCCTTTGTTGCCCATGATGATGATGAATTAATCAGTAAGTACCATAAGGCATTAGCCATGAGTGAGATTAAGGAGGTGCTCATCGAGAAGTACATCGGTGGTTGGAAGGAGATTGAGTTTGAGGTCATGAGGGATCAGTACGGGGAGTCCGTGGCCGTGGTCTGCATGGAGAACGTAGACCCCATGGGAGTGCATACTGGGGATTCCGTAGTCGTCGCACCCTGCCTAACACTAACAAATGATGAGTACCAGAGGGCTAGGTTAATCTCCATTGGCGTTGCAAATGCGATAAACCTAGTTGGTGAGTGTAATGTGCAGGTTGCGATTAATCCCAGGGGCCCCGAGATGTACGTCATAGAGACAAACCCAAGGATGAGTAGGTCAAGCGCCCTGGCCAGCAAGGCCTCTGGGTACCCACTGGCGTACATAGCGGCTAAGTTAACACTTGGCTATAGGTTGAGTGAGTTGATTAATAGGGTGACGGGTAAGACGGTGGCATCCTTCGAGCCAAGCCTCGACTACGTGGTGGTCAAGATACCGAGGTGGGAGAGCGATAGGTTTGGCGTTGATGAGCCCCTGGGCCCTGAGATGATGAGTATTGGCGAGGTCATGGGTATTGGGAGGACGCTTGAGGAGGCCTGGCAGAAGGCGGTGAGGATGCTCGACATCGGTGAACCCGGTCTCGTGGGTGGTAGGATATACCATGAGGCGAGCATTGAGGAGGCCGTGAAGATGGTTAGGGAGAGGAAGCCCTACTGGTTCCTGTACGCGGCTGTTCTCCTTAGGGAGGGATTCTCAATTGATGAGATTAATGAGTGGACAGGCGTTGATAAGTTCTTCCTCTACGCGATTAAGAGGGTTGTGGACTTCTACGAGGGGTTAAGGAGGGGTGAGCAATTACCGCTTGAGGAGGCTTACGTGCTTGGATTCAGTGAGGAGCAATTAAGAAGAGCCACCGGCAATGACCCAGCGAGGAGACTACCCGTGGTTAAGCAGATCGACACGCTGGCCGGTGAGTGGCCGGCCGCCACGAATTACCTATACCTAACGCATGGTGGTGAGGTTGACGATTACACAGGGCCTGGGGTTGATGCCGTGGTCACGGGTGCCGGGGTCTTTAGGATAGGCGTTAGTGTTGAGTTTGATTGGTCGGTGGTTAATACAGTCCTCATGCTCAAGAGACTTGGTTATAGGGTTGGTGTGTTGAATTACAACCCAGAGACCGTATCCACGGACTGGGACTTCGCGGATAAACTCTTCTTCGACCAATTAACCCCAGAAACCCTAAGGAACATACTAATTAAGGAGAGACCCAGGTTCGTGGTGTTATGGACAGGCGGCCAAATTGGGCAGAGGCTTTATGGTAAGGCTAGGTCCTGGTTAACTGAGAATGTCAAGATACTAGGCACGAGCCCCGAGTCCGTGGACCTGGCTGAGGATAGGTCCAAGTTCTCTAAACTACTTGATGAGTTGGGTCTCGATCAACCACCCTGGGCCTACGCATCGACCATTGAGGAGTTGATAGGGCTTGTGGAGAGGTGGCTTGATTACCCAGTCATTGTTAGGCCCAGCTACGTACTTGGCGGTACGTACATGGGCATAGCCAGGAATAGGCAGGAACTACTAAATTACGTTAATAAGGCAACCAGGATAAGCCCTGAGCACCCTGTGGTCGTGTCGAAGTTCATCGGTGATGGCGTTGAGGCTGAGGTTGATGGAGTCAGTGATGGCAATTCCGTGATTGTGGTGCCTGTAGAGCACGTAGAACCACCTGGCGTGCACTCTGGCGATAGTACCATGGTGATACCGCCGAGGGGTGTTGATTATAGGTTAAATGATGGTTGGAGGATTAAGATGGCCGAGGCCTCATTGAGGATTGCCAGGGCGCTAAGCATTGTTGGGCCATTTAACATACAGTTCATTGCCAGGGATAAGCTGTACGTAATAGAGGCTAACGTGAGGGCAAGCAGGTCAATGCCCTTCACAAGCAAGGCCACTGGTGTTAACCTAATGAATTTATCCGTGAAGGCAGCACTAAGTGGCTTGGGCATGGATAGGGAATTCATGGTGCTTAGGCCGAGGCGCTGGTGGGTTAAGGCGAGCCAATTCTCCTGGAGCAGGGTTAGGGGTTCATACCCAAGGCTTGGGCCCGTGATGTACAGCACGGGTGAGGTTGCATCGAGTGGTAGGGCCTTTGAGGAGGCATTACTTAAGGCTTGGCTATCAACCACGCCATCGAGGATACCGAGGAGGAATGCCCTGGTTTACACATACGATGAGCAGTACGTCAAGCCCATCGATGAAATAAGGAACCGCCTAGGTAGGTGGCTCGTGGTCCTCGACGACACTGAGGAGGTTAGGGCCATGCTTAAGCAGGGCTCCGTGGACATACTCATGACTGGAGGTGACACTATGGATAAGGACTACGTCACGCGTAGGTTAGCCGCGGATACTGCGACGCCGATAGTGCTACACCCAAGCCTCGGGCTTGAACTAACAAGGGCCTTTGAGTGGTTGAGGGGTGGCGGTAAGTACATTATTGAGGAGTTGCTTGAGGCCGAACTTGGTTAGGTAGTGAGTAGCTTATTCTCAACCTCATCAAGCTTACTCACCATTAAATTAACCTTAGTCATCAACTCACTAACCTCATTAAGCCTGGCCCTGGCATCATCAATCACCTGGCGTGGGTTTGATGAGCCATGCACAGGCTTCATCAGTGACTCATTAACATCAAGGCCAACCTTAACGCCGCTCCTCAGTTCCCTGGCAACCTCATTATATACATCCCTAAACGGCCTCCTCTCCCTCATTGCCACCGCCTCCGCATACTCAGCGGCTGTGACCACGTACTTGCCCAGCGACTCCTTAACGCCGTCCTCATTAACCTTAATGCCATTGATGAAGTCCATGAATATCAAGAGGCCCTCGAGGGCGATCTTAACGATTGACCACATGTGCCTAGTCAATTCCTGAAGGTCCAGCTGGTAACCGGACTCTACAGGTCTTAGTATTGAGTACATAGCCACTAAGTGGCCCACGGCCTCCCCAATCCTAGCCCTAAAAACCTCCAGAGTGGCTGGGTTCCTCTTATGCGGCATGATACTACTCGTGGCGAGGTGGCTCGGGTCTGCACTCACGTAATTTAGCTGGGGCATTAACCACATCTCCAGGTTGTTAATGAACCTACCAACCTCCACTAGGTAATTGACTATTGCCGATGCCGCCGATATTACGAAGTACCTAGAGCCGGTTGCGTATATCGTATTATCAACAACACCGTCAAAGCCCAACTCAACGGCCTCCCTAAACCTATCAATACCGACCATGGTACCGGCAAGTGGCCCAGAACCCAGTGGTGACTTATTGACTAACCCATAGACGTGCATTAACTCGCTGAGGAAATCCCTGGATAGGTCATCTAGATAAAGCATGTAGTGGCCAAGCGTCGTTACCTGGGCTGGCTGCCTATGGGTGGAGCCTATGATCACCTTATCATACACCTCAACAGCCTTGTTTAGTGCGACCTCCCTAAGCCTAAGCGTAATGAGCATTAAATCAAGCAAGGCCCTCCTCAGCCTAAGCCTGATTGCCGTCGCCACATGGTCATTCCTGGACCTGCCAATGCCAATCCAACCACCAATACTGCCCAATCTCCTAATCAACTCCGCCTCGATGTACTCATGGACATCCTCATAACCAACCAATTTACCTGGGTCATAACCACCACGCCAAACATCCCTAAGGGCATCCCTAATCCTCCCAGCCACATCACCACTAATAATGCCGCCCCTCTCAAGCTCGTTAACGTGGGCGATCAATGCAATGATCACGTACCTAAAGATCTCCGCATCATCAACAATTGATGACATGTAACTAACCTTATCAACACTCCCAGGGCCAAGCAACTCCCTACGATACACAGAGACATGGCCAAAGCCGCAATTTTAAGGATTAGCACGCACCCAAACAGGACCAATGCACCAGGGCCGGTGCAAGGGACATGGCAATGATTGATTTTAAGGGGCATCTTACCGATAATCACTGAACTAGTCCTTAACCTCGATTATCACGTGAGCCTCCTTACCAGCCAATGACTTATTACCACGCAGGGCCTTCGGAATCATTATATACTCGATCTCGTAACCCTCACGTATTTTTCGCCGTTTGATTACCGTATCAAATTCAAGCCTGGTCGTCATTAAATTAACATACAAGGACCCACTTAAAAACCTAACCATATTAACCACTAAATATTCAATTAAAGAGAAAAGTTTATTAACCACTAAATTATCTATTTAATCGGTAATAAATATGACAAATAAAGTAGGTATTAGTCCAGAAATGAGTGAAATGGACAGGGCAAGGCTTGAGCAGTTAAGGCAAGCATGAAGCCTCAGACCCACCCTATGTAGATACCCACGCGGGAGAGCGCATAAAGGCCTTCCTTAATAAATTGATACGTGGTATTCAGCCTTGGGGAGATTAAGGAGTACAGACATCTAACGTATTCGGCTCCTCCAATGCTATAAGAGGCTGGAGCAGCCGATACGCTTGAACCCGGCATTCATTACCCCATTCTCCCTACACAACATATCTTTCTCAAGCCTCACAATAGACCTACCCGAGAGTTCTTGCGGTCGAACACCATCGTGAGTATTAAGTCCTTAATTAAATCACTTGCCGCGACGCCATCACCCGCGTGAAATCAGCTCAATCTTACCACGGCATTCACGTTATGAGGATTCCAATAGAATATCGAGGTTTAGGAGCACACCTAAAGGAATGGCGAAAGGACTTCTTGAATACGTGGGAGGCACCGACTTGAAGGTAAGCTTAAGGGGTCACGGCTGAGTTACGATGATGAATATCGAGGTTTAATGGCTCCACAAATTTGTGTGGGCAGCGAAAGTTTTAGCCTAGTGACCTTAAACCGTATGGCTCGTAGTGAGGGTTTTTCCTGGCTTATTTAGTATTGCTGGAGTGAGGTGTTGAAAACAAGCACCTAGGTTGGCTGAAACTTTCGCTGCCCACACAAATTTACGGATCGTTGTGGATTCGGTAGTTAGTTATCGTGGCCCCTACCGTGGTTTTGTTGGGATTGGATCTATGTTCGTGTTTCATGCTTATTAATTGGGTGTGGTTATTAGGAGCATGAATTAGGGGTTTGGTTATGGGTAGGCTTGGTGGGATTGTGCCTGGTAGGGCGTTCTTTTGGGTCTGGGAGGTATTCATCTCATACCTGGTCCTTAGGAATGTGGAGATTCTCAAGGGAAAGTGCGGGATTATGCGCATTGGCTCCGTAATCATCCCTATGCATGGGTGGTTGCGACTACATCGCCAATAAGCAGGTTGATTGAATTGAGTATAGGGCTGTAGGTTCGTCCTAGGTGTGGTTAAGTTGACGAAGCATTAATTAGGAGGTTAATTGTGAGGGCTGGGAAATTAATGAGGAGGGTGGCAACGGATCTTAATGGGTTTACATTTATTGCCCTTTCACAGCCAATACCATGTTCCTTAGTTTTCGCCTGGCCGACTCCAGGGTTTGCACTGGGTTTGTGGCGCTTGATGCGAACCCACACCCTGGAGCCACAATTAATTTGTTTGGGTCTCCATTTACGACCTCCAGGGCCGCCTCATACCTCCTCCTAATCACCTCCACAGGTTCCACATTCCTCGACTTGACACTAACAATGCCAAGCGCCAACTTCTTGTCCCTGGGAACCGCGTACTGCTTGAAGTACTTCAATTCTTCGAAGTCCCTAATCCCATCAAAGACCTCGAAGGGCCCCAACACGCCTACCTTTAAGTCGTAAAGCTCCGGCAACGCATCGTCATAGTGGCCGAGTGTGTTGAATTGTGAATTATTGAAGTTACCCCAGCATGAGTGTATTTCGAGGTGCTCGGTGGGTAGTTTCGAGAGCACCTCGTTATTTAATTCCACGGCCCTCCTAACCCTCTCCTTAGCCCTGCCCTTATCTGGGTTGTACTCGCCGTAAACATCGAATTGAAGAATATCCGGTGCATCGAATTGAACAACGTCAGCACCAGCATCAAGCGCTGCCCTCACCTCATTAATTATTATCTTCTTAACATCGTCCAGGTAATCATCAATTGTTGGGTAATACTGCCTGACTTGTTGACGGTACTTATCAATGAGCTCCCTGGGCTTCGCAGGCATCCAGTCGGGGTCTGGGTAAACCCTGGCCATGAAGCTTGGTGCGAGTATTGTGACCTTTATCCTCCTCCTGACGCCAATCTTCTCAAGGGCTCTCTTAATTCCCTCAACCTCCCTGGCGAGTATTGGCTTGCTTGGGTCATAACCTATCGTCCTCAGTATAACTGGTATAAACCTCCTATCGCCGGCCGAATTCTCCCAGTAAAGCTCGGTAACCCCGAAGCCCGGCAGCTCCGTTAGGTCTGAGATGAATGATTGACGCCTATACTCGCCGTCATTAACCTCATCAAGCCCAATCTCCACCTGCATCTTAACCACATCCTCAATCGCCCTATCCAGGTTTTGAGGAGATAGATTAGGCGGTCTCGGCAGACTACCTACGTGCGTGGTCCTAACCTCCTCAAAACCCATATTATTGCATTAATAGGCTAGGGCTTTTTAACAATAGCACCCATAACCTAATAATAGCATAAACTGCCCGTTCCACTAAGACCTAGGGCATTCGCTTAATCATTATTCATTAACACTCCTCAGGATTTCCTCCATCTCCCTTATAAACGTCTCAATGTCCTTCCTTGCTGACTCATCGTCCTTATATGGGCTAATGACCCTCTCTGGGTCAGGGCCATTGTACTGGTACTGATGAATCCAAAGTGCCTTATCCGTGAGTAGGTCAACCTTGCCGCCGATGATCATCGCCACATCCTTTAAATAACTGGTTGGCATAACCGCTATTATCCAATCAACCCTATCAACACGCTCTTTCCTGCCCCTTAACCTGACCTTACCACTAAAGACCTTGCTCAACTCATCCCTCTTGTCAACCGCCAGCGCTGCCACGAGAGCTTTCCACGCTTGAAAAGCCTTGCCGGCGGCGTTATTGATCAATCCCTCATTAAGGAACCTCTTGGCAAGTTCTAACTCGTTCTTGGCCTCATCAATTCTAATCCTTTTATACTCCCTAGGGTCGTACCACGGCTTCGTTAATTGCGTATGAGCTCACTCCTAATAACAAAACCTGGGCAGGTATTTAATGTTTATATGAATTTACGATCATACAATATGGAGCAGTGAAAATAATCAGCTCACGGAATAAACCAACGAGAATTACGAACATGAATCGCGAAAACAAGACCGTGCAATGACTTGGTAAGTTACTCACGTGGGTTGTCTTACCTTTAAACCCATATGGTGCTTTTAATTGAATGCCCTTCTTAACAATAGTATTTCTACGCCTTATGCCTGGCTCTATAGGCTGTTAGTGAGTGTAGTACGTGCATCCTTATGAAGCCTCTCGCCTCCTCCTCACTTGGGTACCAACCGCTCACGTAATCGACAAGGTCCTTATTATAGCTTGCGTATGGGCTCTCCCTACCAAGTATTGTTAATCCACCGAATACCTTGACCTTAACAACACCGCTAACCCACCTATTCATTGACCTAATTAGGGTATCAAGCTCCTCACGTAGCGGCTCATGCCATAGGCCACCATAGACAAGGTCAGCCCAGGTCTGATCAACAAACCTCTTAAACCTATACTCAAGCGGTGTGTAGACCAGCTTCTCCAAGTCTTTGTGGGTCTCGATCAATGTCAATGCGGCTGGGGCCTCATAGACCTCCCTAGACTTAAACCCAACAACCCTATTCTCGACGTGGTCAACCCTACCAAAGCCATGGGCACCAACCACCTTATTGAGTAGCAGTATTAGGTTGACTAGGTCCATCTTCTCACCATTGATTGCGATGGGCAACCCCTCCCTGAACTCAATCTCCAGCATGAGTGGTTCACTAACCTTTTCAGGCGGGACTGTCCACTTGAAGGCATCCTCAGGAACCTCAACACCGGGGTCATCTATTTCACGGCCCTCTATACTCCTTGACCACAGGTTATCATCAATACTAAACCTACTATGTACGCTGGGTATTGGTATACCGTGCTTCCTGGCATACTCAACCTCCTCAGCCCTATTCATACCCCAGATCTTCGCTGGTTCGATGATCATGAGGTCAGGCGCCAACGCCATTAATGCCTCGTTAAACCTGACCTGGTCATTACCCTTGGAGGTTGATCCATGGGCAATTGCGTCGCAGCCCTCCCTCTTAGCCACCTCAACTACCTTCTCAGCAATTAACGGCCTGGCCAATGCAGTACCTAGTGGGTACCTATCCTCATAGAGTGCGTTGGCCATTATTGCCATTGCCACGGGGCCCTCGGCGAAATCCCTCTTGGCATCTATTGTGTAGTGCTTAATGGCGCCTGCCTTATACGCCCTCTCCTCGATGTCCCTGAAATCATCGTCCTGCCCAACATCTACCGTGACCGTTATAACCTCAGCATTGAATTTCTCCCTGAGCCAGTGAATGGCTACTGTTGTGTCGAGACCACCTGAGTAGGCAAGTGCAATTTTACTGGGTTTCCTATGTACCGGTTTAAGGAACCCACGTCTTCCCTGGGGTTCTATGTATTAATAAGCCTTACCTCCAATAACCTATATAACCGCGGCTGGAAATAATCGGCTCGTTACTTTATAATTAAAGCTGAACGGCATCATCACTATTGATTAAGCATTGGTCCGTAAAATATGGCCGTTTTAATATGGAGTACTGTTTAATTATTGTTTAGACACTGCAGAGCCCTGAATGCTTATATAGGTTAAATAGTACGTTGATTTTAATGGGTAGTGTCTTTGGGCACGTGTTTAGGGTTGTGACCTTCGGGGAGTCTCATGGACCTGCCATTGGGGTTGTCGTCGATGGCGTCCCTGCTGGCGTGGCTATTGATGAGTCGTTTATTAAAAGGGAGCTGGAGAGGAGGCGCTTTTGTCATTTGCCGATCCTCAACCCTAGGTGTGAGGATGAGGAGTTTCAAATACTGTCTGGTGTTAAGGATGGATTTACCGAGGGCACTCCAATAGCAGTTGTTATTTGGAATAAGAGGGCCATCTCTGATTACTACAATGAGCTTTGGATGAAGCCTAGGCCGGGCCACGCAGACCTTGCCTATTACCTAAAGTTCGGTAGGTTTTATGATCATAGGGGTGGTGGTAGGGCCAGCGGTAGGGAGACGGTGGCTAGGATAGTGGCTGGGGCCATTGCGAAGACAGTGCTTAAGCAGACAATAGGTGTGGAGGTCTCTAGCCACCTTGTCGAGCTTGGCGGCGTGGCCATATCCAGGGAGGACTACACCTTCGAGGATGTGGTTAAGTCCTGGGAAAAACCGCTTCCCATGGTTGATGATGAGGCCATGAAGAGGGCCATAGATGTGTTAATTAATGCCGTTAAGGATGGGGATAGCGTTGGCGGTATTGGCGAGGTATTAACCACCGAGGTTCCGCCGGGGCTTGGCGAGCCCGTCTTTGATAAGTTAAAGGCTGACCTGGCTAAGGCCGTAATGTCAATAGGCAGTGCGGTGGGTGTTGAGTTTGGGCTTGGGTTTAGGCTTGCCAGGATGAGGGGTAGTGAGGCCAATGACCAAATAGTGCTTAGGGGTGGCAGGCCGAGGCTTGAGACCAACAGGATTGGCGGGATACTCGGTGGTATGAGTATTGGCGAGCCCATTAGGTTTAGGGTTGCCTTTAAGCCAACGCCCAGCATTAGGAAGCCCCAGAGGACCGTGGATTTGGAGAGGATGATAGAAACTACGATAACCTTTAGGGGCCGCTACGACGTGTCCACGGCGCCAAAGGCGATACTGGCGGCTGAGGCTATGACCGCCATAGTCCTCGTGGACCATGCAATGAGGGCTGGGCTGATTCCTAGGGTTGTTAAAAGGTAGGTTTATAGGTTGGGAGGGGGTAACCTAGTTGGGTGGAGGTAACTGCTCTTTGACATCAGGGTTAAGGAGAGCCTTAGGGACTTGTTCGATAGGGATGATGAGATTGAGAAACTTAGGGCTAGCCTTAATGAGCCGTTGGTGGTGGTCTTCGGCCTTAGGAGAGTTGGTAAGTCCTCATTAATTAAGGCCGTACTCAATGAATATGCACCAAGTAATTACTTCTACATAGACCTGAGGAGGTTTGAGGAGAGTGGTTACGTGAGTTATAGGGACTTTGTTAAGGCGCTTGAGGATTCCATAAATGCTAGGGTTAGGTCGAGAAGGTTATTGAGCATGCTCTCAAGGATTAGGGGCGTAAGTATTAGCGGCTTTAGGGTGAGCTTCTCCTGGGGCAGGGATAGGGTTATGCTTGCGGATATCCTGGACTCAATAAATGATTGGGCCGGCGATGAGGGGTTGAGGGCCATTATCGTCCTTGATGAGGCCCAGGAACTCGTTAAGGCGAGGGGCTTCAACGTACTGCCGGTCCTCGCCTACGCATACGACAACCTGAGGAATCTAACATTCATAATAACCGGGTCTGAGTTCAGGGTATTCACAAAGTTCCTTAAGTTGAACGACCCAGAATCCCCACTTTTTGGTAGAGCCTACGTGAGTATTACACTTAAACCGTTTAATGAGGAGCAGGCTGTTGAGTTCTTGAGACGTGGATTTAAGGAGCACGGTATTGAGTTTGACAGGGCTGAGGAGGTCTATGAGGAGCTTGGCGGCAATCCCGGCTGGTTAACACTCTTTGGCTATAGAGCCCTGAGGATGGGGTTTAATGAGGCCTTAAACGAGACCAGGAGGGAGGCTGTTGACCTGATTCGTAGGGAAATATGCAACTTCATTAATGAGGGCAGGCACCTGGCGGAGAGGAGGTACTTAAGAATACTCGAGGTTTGCGTCAGTGGTTGTCGCTGGTCAACCATTAAAATGGCCCTTGAGGCCATGGAGGGTAGGGAATTGAATAACTCCATTGTTGACTCCCTAATTAAGGCGTTGCTGGATTACTCATTACTCATTAAGGAGGGTAATACCTACGTATTGCCTGATAAGTTGATGAGAGATGCGGTGATTGGGCTTAGATGCTTTGTAAACGCAGTAAATAGTGATAATGTTTAAAAATATAGTTTCTTAATAACCATGGGACCTCTATGGAATATCTAGATTCGTAAGGTACGGGGTAAAACATGGTCGTTGCCTTAACCCAGCCGTGAATAATCACCGCCTGATAGGTGGTTATTATGCTCTCTGAATTGAGGCGTAGCATTGATAATATTGATGAGGAGTTGATAAAGCTAATTGGGGAAAGGATTAGGCTCGCCACAGAGATTGGTAAGGTTAAGAGGAGCCTTGGGTTGCCCGTCATTGATAGGGATAGGGAGGGTGAGGTCATTGCCAAGTGGGTTGAGGGATTGAGTAGGTTTGGCGTTGATGCCGAGACCGCCATCGGCATTGCCCAATCAATAATTAGGGCCTCAACAAGGGCTCAGTTAGTGGGTAGGCTTGGCATTGGTGTGACAATAATCGGCAGTGGTAGGGTTGGTAGGACCCTCGCCAAGGCGCTTGGTAGGGTCGCTGACGTAGTCCTTCAGAGACATGACGAGGAGTTGGTTCCCAACGACGTCATTATACTGGCCATGAAGCCCACGGATGAATCAATAAACATACTGAGTAGGTACTCAGGCAGGCTTAGGGGCTCCATAGTCATGGACTCATTCTCAGTTAAGACGCCCATGTTTAGGCTAATTGAGGATGAGTCGCTGAGGGCAGGCTTCCACTACATAAGCATCCACCCACTCTTTGGTGAGTTGAGTAATCCAATTGGCGAGACTGTGATCTTAATACCATCAAAGACCAGTGGTGATAAGCTCGAAATTGCTAAGGATCTATTCACGGGTGCTGGACTCAACGTCGTTGTTCTAAGCAGTCCTGAGGAGCATGATAGGTTTATGGCCTATTTGCAGGTTGCCCACCACGTGTTACTACTCACGCTTTACGCGGCATTGAGGAGAATCGGCGTTGACCTAAATACTCAACTCGTCACCCATAGCCTTAGGTACACGTTTAAGGCGTTGGAGAGGGTTTTGGAGCAGGTTGAGGTTAGTAGTGAGTTGTTTAGGCTTAATCCATACTCGAGGAGTGTGGTTGGGGAGTTGGGTGATTTATTAAAGGAGGTTGTTGAGGGGCTTGATAAGGGCGATATGACGGGGGTGTTGGGCCATGATAATCAAGGTATCCAGGGATAAGGTGGATGACATAGCCAGCCTACTGGATAAGGCTGGGGCTAAATTCAGCGTTGTCAGGGTTTATGGGGAGGACTTAGTGGTTACCTGGCCGGACGTGAAGGTAGACGCCAACGCCATTAAGTCGGTGGACCCCAACGCAATTATTGTGGAGGTTAAGGCCAAGTATCAATTGGCGAGTAATGCCTGGAGGGGTAGAACCATAGTTGATGTTAGTGGTGTTAGGATTGGCGGTGATGAAGTCGTAGTTGCTGCGGGGCCATGCGCAGTGGAGAGTTATGAGCAGGTTAGGGATACAGCCATCGCCGTTAAGGAGGCTGGGGCTAAGTTGCTCAGGGGCGGCGCGTTTAAGCCTAGGACGAGCCCGTATAGCTTTCAGGGGCTTGGTGTTGATGGGCTGAAAATACTCAGGAGGGTGGGTGACGAGGTTGGCTTACCGGTTGTCTCTGAGGTCATGGATACGAGGATGGTGAAGACCGCGGCCGAGTACGTGGACATGCTACAGATAGGTGCTAGGAATGCCCAAAACTTCGACCTGCTCAAGGAGGTTGGTAAGTCGGGAAAGCCCGTACTCCTTAAACGAGGTCTCGGCAACACGGTTGAGGAGTGGCTACAAGCCGCTGAGTACATACTCCTTGAGGGTAATGGCAATGTGGTACTCTGCGAGAGGGGTATAAGGACCTTCGAACACGCCACCAGGTTCACACTGGACCTAGGCGCGGTGGTTGCAGTTAAGAGGTTAACACACCTACCGGTTTGTGTCGACCCATCACACCCAGCAGGTAAGAGGGACCTAGTAATACCGCTGGCCCTGGCCGCAATAGCCGCCGGCGCCGACATGCTCCTCGTGGAGGTTCACCCAAGGCCCTGGGAGGCCCTTTCAGATGCGGAGCAGCAATTAACATTTGAGATGTTTAGGGAGTTGATGATTAAGGGTAGGGAGGTGGCTAGGGCGATTGGTAGGTCGTTATGAGGGAATTCACGTATAGGTCACGGGATGGCGATGTTAAGGTGTTAATCAACATTGATCATGGCGAGGCCCTGGAAAGAATTACCAAGGATTATACGGGATGCGTTGTATACGCCTCAGGGAATATCGCCAATAGGGTTAAGGCCACTTGCCCGGTAATTCCAATAGTGGATGGTGAGGAGGGTAAGAGCATCGAGACGGCACTAGGCATTGTGAGGAGTGCCCATGAGGTGGGTATTGATAGGGACGGCCTATTCATAGGGGTTGGCGGTGGAAGTGTTCTTGACGTCGTCGGTTTCTCAGCATCAATATACCTGAGAGGTGTTGATTACGTTAATGTCCCAACAACCATGCTCTCAATGGTCGACGCATCCCTCGGTGGTAAAACGGGCGTTAACGCCCTGGGCCTTAAGAATGTGATTGGGGTCATTAGGCAGCCCAGGTACATAATCATTGACCTATCCTTCCTAGACTCACTACCAATGCCTAATTACTTAGATGGCTTTGCGGAGGTTATTAAGTATGGCGTAACGATGGATAGGGAACTGCTTAATGGGGTGATGGGTAATGCCGATGGATTAATTAACAGGGACCGTGCACTCCTCGAGGATGTTATCTACAAGTCGTTAAGGGATAAAGCCAGCATTGTTGAGGTTGATGAACTGGATAAGAGTGGTGTAAGGGCTGTCCTTAATTATGGACATACCGTGGGCCACGCCATAGAGTCTGCGACGAACTTCTCGGTTAGCCATGGCAAGGCTGTGGCGCTGGGCATGGTGTGTGAGGCCCGCGTTGGTGTTAGGCTGGGCTACACGCCTAGGGATGTGCCTAACCTACTAATGAATGCATTATCCATGTTCAATTTAATTAATGAGGTTGATGTTGACGTGAATAAACTCGTAGGTGCAATGTTGAGGGATAAGAAGAGGAGTGGTGATTTCATAAAACTCCCCGTGGTTATAGACGTGGGCAGGTGGGATGTGGTTAGGGTGGGTATTAAGGAATTGACTGAGCTGGTGATTAGCGAATGCAGGTCTATGCCGTAATTGGTTACCCGCTTGATTACACGTTATCACCCAACATACATAATTACGTGTTCAGGGAGTTGGGGGTTGATGCGGTTTACGTACCACTTAAGGTATCGCCAGATAGGTTAGGGAGCTTCGTAGACTTTGCCAGGGACTCCCTGAGTGGGTTTAACGTAACCATACCACATAAGGTCGCCATAGTCAGGTTGATAGATGGTGTCGTGGGGCCTGCCAGGGAGCTCGGCAGTGTTAATACGGTGGTTAATAGAGGTGGTGAGTTATTGGGGTACAACACTGATTACATAGCCATTAAGCAAGCGCTAAGTGATAGGGGTTATTCAGGCGGTGACGCCTTAATAATTGGCGCGGGCGGTGTCGCCAGGGCGGTAGCGCTAGCCCTTAGGGACCTTGGGTGTTCCAGGGTCTACGTCATGAATAGGACTGTAGAGAGGGGTCGTGAATTGTGCTCATTAATTAACTCCTGGGGCATTGACTGCGTGGCTCTTGATTTTCAACGGAATATTAACATTAAGGCGCGGTTGCTTGTTAATGCCACGCCATTGGGCGTCAACGGTGATTTCCCAATAGATCCAGGGAGTACTGGTGCGGGGCTTGTGCTTGACCTGGCTTATAAGCCGAGCGGCATTACGGGCTTAATAAGGCTGGCTCGTGAGAGGTCCATACCGTATATTGATGGTCTCGAGATACTGGTTAGGCAGGCGATTGAGGCGGATAGGATTTGGCTCGGCCCATTTGAGGAGCCGACTTGGTATGACGTGCTCGAGAAATTACGTGATGGTTTAATTTAATTTTTAATTTCACTCCCTATTGAACATTGATAATGAGTTCTTGAGTAATTTAACCTTATTGCATAGACCAATACTTAACTGACCGGGCCCTGTCTTTCCACGTACTGAGCAGTACATGAGGGCTGAGCCCATCATTATCGAGATGGCCCTATATGTTGGGTTTCTTGGTATCACAGCCACATTGATATCGCTCACATTAAGTAGCCTTAGCAGGTTTAGGAAGTCGTTATCATTTATTGAGAAGACCTTATATATTAATGCCTTAAACCTCCTCGCCGTATCCAAGTCCTTAACCGCTAAATCATACGCACTCACATCCCTACTAAATACGTGCCTCGAGAGTATCGAGCCCTCGGCAACATCGCCATACATGTCGGGGTACTTAACCAATAAATCAACCTCAACATCAGGCACAGCACCAACACCCTTACTAAACTCGAGAATCCCATACTTAACCTCAGGACTCACTGCACGCCCGCCACCCTCCTCACGCTCCCTCACGGTGACTATGGTTGGGTAATGCGATACGTAATCCTCAATGACCCTTTTAACCTCCTGGGTCAAGCCCAGGTTATCCATGTAATCGAGCCTAAGCTCCACGGCTTCGCAGGATGTGGGTAAGTAATAAAAGGATGGCTTCTTCAGGGGCACGGCACACACAAGCACGGGCTTACTCGCTAGTAGTTTGTCCCATGTAGACATTACTAGGTATTAATACTTAGAAATTTAAAAATATTGTTATTAAATGCCAATACTAAATAGATCATGGGATTCACGGGCATGGAATACATAACCTATGGAGGTATATCTATAATTAACGCGATACCGGCGTGGCTCGGCGGTGCCGCCGCCATAGACCTCAAGGTTAGGGTTAGAGTTAGGGAGGGTTACTGCGGTGTGGGTGATTTCGTTGGTTTCATCATTAATTACCTAAGGAGTAAACTTGGGCTTGGGTATGACGTGTGTGTTGAGGTTGATAGTGAGGTTCCACCAGGTAGTGGATTAAAGAGTAATAGCGCCGTTGCGGTTGGCGTAATATATGCCGTACTGAATTCATTTAGGGGAAGTGTAGATCCTGTGGAGGTCGCCAGATTAGCCGCTGAGGTGACTAGGGCTCACGGCTCATCAATAACTGGCGCCTTTGATGACGCATCAGCGGCATTGCTTGGGGGCGTTGTACTCACTGATAATAAGTCATTAAGGGTAATTAGGCAGTTAAACCCGGATCCACTTACGGTAGTTATAACTGGTTATAGGGTTGGGAAGAACCTACAGGGCATTGATAGGTTGAGGGCTTTATCGGGGCTTTACCAGGCATTATTCAATATAGCGCTCAATGGTGATCTATGGAGGGCAGCCACAATAAATGGAATCCTCGTTGCTGAGTCCCTGGGCTATCACAATGCCCTAGAAACCATAGGCATCGCGCTAAGGCTTGGTGCAGTGTCGTCAGGCGTGAGTGGTAATGGGCCGGCGGTATATGCAGTGTTTAAGCCGGGTGAGGAGGGGCCATTTATAGATTATATAAGAAATACCTGGGGTTACTACATAGTTACCAGGTTGGTTGAGACTCGGTATTTAGTCTCGTGAGGATTCGCGGAATATGTTATTGGGAATATAGAGAATATAGGTTAGGATAATCCTTAAATATTTGTTAAATGTCTCGCAACCCGTATGGAATATCAGGACTTCCAATGGTGATTAATGGATCGAAGACCTTAATTGACGTGAATAGGCTTGTGGAGGTTAGGGATAGGGCTAGGGACCTGCTGATTAGGTTGGATAGGGAGTTCCCATACATTCACCTGGGCTCCTCGCTGGCTGCGTTGGATATAATTAATGTCCTCATTAGGATTATGAGGAGGGATGGTGATTGTAGGGACTGGTTCATACTTAGTATTGGCCATGTTGCACCGGCTTTATACGCTATATTGACCGTTGAGGGATTAATCCCTGCGGAGAGGCTCATGGAAATTAATCAATTATCCTCAAGCATATCAACACATGCAGATAATATGGACTTGCCATACATAGACGCCACAACTGGTTCACTGGGTCAGGGGCTTAGTATGGGCGTGGGGCTAGCCCTGGCAAATAGGGTTAAGGGTTGTAACGACGGCATTGTGTATGTGCTGATGGGTGATGGCGAATTAAATGAGGGCCAGCCCTGGGAGGCGGCAATGACTGCCGTTAAGTACGGCCTAGATAACCTGGTGGTAATCGTCAGTTTAAATGGTTATCAATTGGATGGTCCTGTGGGTACGATAAAACCCATTAATTATGCCAGGGTCTTCGAGGCCATCGGTTGGAATGTGCTTTATGGTAATGGCCACGATTACGAGGACATTGTTAGGCTCATCAATAAGGCACGTGAGGTTAGGGGCAAGCCAACGGTAGTATTCCTAAGCACCGTTAGGGGTAGGGGTGTGAAGAACCTCGAAAACACGGGTAAGCAGACGCTAAATCCGCCGCCGAGACCGCAATTCTCAATGAGGGAAGCCCTAGGGACCGCACTGGCTAGGCTTGGCGAGGATAATGATAAGCTCGTTGTTGTTACGGCTGACGTTGGTGAGTCAACTAGGGCTAGGTACTTCGGCGAGAGGTTCCCAGATAGGTACTTCAACGTTGGCATCTCTGAGCAAGACTTAATTGGAGTCGCCGTTGGGCTTGCCCTGGGGGGCTACGTACCCGTCGCCATGGCCTACGCCATGTTCATGATGAGGGGTTGGGAACAAATAAGGAATTCACTGGGCAGGATGAACCTAAATGTGAAGCTCATAGCGACGCACGCTGGTTTGAGTGACTTCGCCGATGGACCAAGTCACCAGGCACTTGAGGATGTGGCCCTAATGAGGACACTTAGTAACATGGTCGTAGTGGCACCGGCAGATGCGTGGGATGTGGAGAGGATAATACCCAAGGTCATTGAGTACAAGGGCCCGGTCTACGTTAGGGTTGGCCGTGATCACTCACCGCCGATAACCATGGACATGGACTATGAATTTAAGATTGGTGAGGTCTACGAATTGATTGATGGTGATGACGTAGTTGTCATGGGTTATGGCCCACCACTCTATAATGCCGTGAGGGCCGCCCTGGAGTTAAGGAGGATGGGCATCAGGATGGGCGTTTATAATGTACCGACGATTAAACCCATTAATACCGATGCCGTGGTTAGGATAGCCCGTAGGGTTGGGAATATAATCGTCGTTGAGGAGCACTCACCGAGGGGCGGCCTTGGCTCTGCAATTGCCGAGTTAGTGAGTGGTTTTGCCAGGGTTAAGATACTCGGTGTTGATGGTTATGGTCATTGGGGTAGGTCTGAGGAGGAATTGCTCAGGTTTTATGGGCTTGATGAAGAGTCAATAATGGATGCCGCCCTGAAGCTCATTAATTCGTGAGGATGCACAAAACTTTTTACCTCAGGGTACTAGTGATGATGAATGGGCAAGTTAATTGTTAATGGCTTTAAGGCTCGGGAGGGCGTCGTCGAGGCTCCACCATCCAAGGCATTAACGCTTAGGTACCTCCTTGCCTCAGCCCTCTCGAGGACCTGGGTATCACTCAGGAAGTTGAATTGGGGCGACGATACTTGGTCAATGATTAGGGGGGTCAAGCCTATCTCAGAGATTGAGGTTAGGGACGACTACGTGAGGACTAGGCGTGGGATGATGGTAGAGAGGTTTAGGGTGATTGACGTTGGCGAGAGTGGATTCACGCTCAGGGTATTGACGGGGGTTTACTCGGGCATTGATGGGACGACATTACTAATACCGAGGGGTTCACTCATCGGTAGGCCAATGGATGAGTTATTGGGTGCCCTCAAGAACCTTGGCGCCAAGGTTGATAGGTTGGGGAGTATAATTAGGGTCGTTGGTAGTAAGTTGGTTGGTGGTTACGTAATGATTAGCGGCTCAGTGAGTTCGCAATACATATCAGCCCTCCTATACCTTGCACCACTCACTGAGGGTGGTATTGAGGTAAGCATTAAGCCACCCATAAAGTCACGCCCATACATAGACGCGACAATAAGTGTTCTCAGGGACTTTGGCATAAATGCGGAGAGGAGCGATGACACGATATACGTAAGTGGGTCCCAGGAGTTTAGGGCTGTTAATGAGGAGTTCATAGTACCGGGTGACTACTCATTGGCCGCGTACTACATAGCCCTCTCCGTACTGACCGGCATTGACCTAAGGATAATGAACCTGCATAGAGATAGGGCCATCGAGAGTGAGTACTCATTCATTAAATATGCTAAGGAAATTGGTGTAGAGATTGAGGAGTACGAGGACTCAGTAATGGTTAAGGGTTCCTCTACTAAATCGCTAAGGCCATTGAATGCGGACTTAAGCGATTCGCCAGACATAGTAATGCCCCTAGCACTCCTACTCACGAGGGTCCAGGGTAGGTCAAGGATATTGGGTGTTAGTCACTTAGTGTATAAGGAGAGCAATAGGCTTAGGGGTGTTGCTGCCGTCCTTAAGTGCCTTGGTGCCGGCGTAAGTGTTGATGAGGCTAATGGTATTATCGAGATAGAGGGTACCCATGAGATTAAGGGTGGTTGTGAAATCGACGCCTTAAATGATCATAGGATAGTGATGATGGGTGTCATAGGCGCTCTATCTGCCAGGGAACCAGTGGAAATAATTAATTGGGAGGGTGTTAGTAAGTCCTGGCCGACATTCATTTGGGACCTGGAGAGGTTGGGTGCTGATATTAAGTTGGCTTAGTCATTCAAGGCATTATTAACTAGGCCTTCTGCTATTGACGAAATTCTTAATTATAATTCCTTAAGAATTCATACAAATCTTTTTATTAAAATTAGAATATCAAGAGAACGGTATGTCCGAGGTACGTGAAATAATATTTTACGGTAAAAGCGGGGATGGAGTGCACGCGGTGGCTGATCAATTAGTTCAAAGGTTGATTAAGCAGGGGTTTTACGTGATTTCATACCCTGAGTATGACCCAGAGCGTAGGGAGACCCTGGCAAAGATTCACGTGAGAGTTTCCAGGGAACCAATACACGTGAGAGGCCCTGTAATGAATCCAGAGATTGCCGTATTCTTTGATGTTAGGCTACTTAGGGATAACCAGGAGGCATTGGGTGCTCGGAAGATCATTGTTAATTCCCCAAGTAGGGAACTTGTGACTAAGTATGTAGGTAATGTTAACGGCGAGATAATTAGCATAAACTTAAATGAACTAAGGAGGACCGGTGCCGATTACACGACACAAGTCGTTAATTTAATAATCGACACACTACTTAATGGCTACACTCGATAGGTCCCTAGCAAGTTCCACACTCCTCATTAACGCCGTACCCACAAGCACCGCGTTAGCACCCTCTCTAGCAAGCCTTAAAGCGTCATTGACCGTCTTAACGCCACTCTCCGCGACTATTATGTTAGCCTTACCCCTAACGGCTCTGATTATTGAGACGGCCCTATCCAGGGACACTGATAGATCGCTTAAATCCCTAGAGTTTATCCCAAGCATCACGTCTGGGTCTTTACTAACAACGTCTAATGCATCAACCTCATTATCAACCTCAATGAGCGGCTCTAGCCCAAGGTTGATTGCGTAATCCACTAAATCCCAAAGGGCATCACCCAGGAGTCTCTTAATGAGTAATACTGAGCTCACGCCTAACCTCCCAGCCTCCTCAATCTGTTCTCTACTGATTACGAAGTCCTTGTACAGCACTGGCTTACCATATGTAAGTGCTATCTTAATGAACTCGGGCGAGCCCAGGAAATATATCGGCTCCACTAAGACGCTGAATCCAGTAGCGTATCTGCCAACGGCGTTGAAGTAGGTCCAGGGGTCAAGGTCAAGCCTAATGACGCCACTCGGGCTAGCCCTCTTATACTCGGCTATTAGGGCTAGGTAGCCCTCGGAATTACGCTTCTCAATTGCCCTTACCATACTCGGAGCCCTAATACCGGCCTTAAGCGCCTCCACACGCCTCCTGGTTAACTCGCCAATGGCGCTTAGGAAGTCCACGACGGCGGATTCATGGGATTAAATATAAGCATTTCCTGACCTACATATCATATGTATGAATAAATATTGCTTGATCGATAGTAATTACTTGCGAACAAGGCATACATAAAGCTTTTAAATACCTGCTTAACAGGTACGTTGGTGGGTTCCATGCCCCAATGGTCATAAGGAAACCGGGCCTGGGCGCGTACATAACGGCCACATACCCAAGTAAAGAAGCTTTCCTAAATGCAGTTAAGTGTCTATCGAATGTCTCGGACTTCCTTGAAATAGGAATACCAACACAAAACCCGAAGTATGACGGCCCCGTTATAAGAAAGACGCACTTCGCCTCTGAGCTCAAGGGCTTAGACGCGGTTAAGGTTGCTAGGTATGGTGATGTGCCAACGATACTCATGGGCTATATTGAGGACTATGTGAGTAATATGGAGCTCGTTGCCGAAACAGCCAATGAGGTTGGTGCATCCTCCGTACTATTCCCAGACCTATTATTCGAGCACATAGACCTTCTTGAGAGCTACTTAGGTGTAATGAGGGATTACTCATTAAGGCCCACATTCTTCGTCTCAAGTAATACACCGCATAGGTTAATTGCATCGCTCGTTAAGTATGAACCACTATTCATATACCTAGGCCTATACGCAGCCACTGGGATAAAGTTACCGCTTTATATCGAGAGGAATGTTAGGGAGGTCAGGAAACTCGTTGATGACGTGACGCTCATCGCGGGCTTCGCCATAAACACGCCCGAGATGGTTAGGCTCGTTATTAACGCCGGCGCCGACGCCGTGGTTGTTGGGACGGCGCTTGTGGATAAGTTAAACGATCAGAGGGCCTGCACGGAATTCATGATGAAGCTTAGGGGTGGTCTGCCATGATGATACCGCACTATTGGTATAACATAAACGTGGACCTGCCAAAGCCATTACCACCACCCATTGATCCCTATGAGGCCGATTCAAGGATTGCCCTGCTCATGAGGATATTACCCAGTGAGTTAATTGACCAGGAATTCACACCGCTTAGGTACGTGCCAATACCCGACGAGGTCAGGGAGCTCTACGAAAGAATGGGTAGGCCAACGCCGTTTAGGAGGGCCTATGGGCTTGAGAGGGCGTTGGGTAATGGCGTTAGGATTTACTATAAATTCGAAGGCGCACTACCGACGGGCTCCCATAAGCTTAACACGGCCATACCCCAGGTATATTACGCACTTAAGGATGGGGCTAGGGAGGTTGTTACGGAGACTGGCGCGGGGCAGTGGGGCCTGGCAGTGTCGTTGGCTGCGGCGTTGCTGGGTGTTAAGGCCACGGTATTTATGACGAGGAACTCCTACTTCAATAAGACCCAGAGGGTTCTCTTCATGAGGACCTACGGCGCGGAGGTTTACCCAAGCCCCAGTGAGTTGACGAAGTATGGTAGGGAGGCATTAAGGGTTAGGCCTGATCACCCAGGCAGCCTGGGCCTGGCCATCACTGAGGCTATTGAATTCACGTTAATGGGTGAGGGTAGGAAGTACATACCGGGTAGCGTGTTGGGCTTCGTAATACTTCATCAAACGGTGATTGGACAGGAGGTGCTACAGCAGATGCCCGAGGAGCCGGACCTGGTAATTGGGTGTGTTGGTGGTGGTAGTAACTTTAGTGGTTTCTCATTCCCAATGATCGGGGCTAAGCTTAGGGGTGAGGGGTTTGAGAAGACTAGGTTCCTAGCCGTGGAGTCAAAGGCAGCGCCTAAACTAACCAGTGGTAGGTACATGTATGACTTCCCCGACACAGGCGGGCTACTGCCGATGGTTAAGATGCTCACCCTAGGCCACGACTACGTACCACCGCCAACACATGCAGCAGGGCTCAGGTACCACGGGGCAGCGCCGGCACTATCGTTATTAGTTAGGGAGGGCATTGTTGAGGCCAGGGCTTATGGGCAGGAGGAGGTCATGGAGGCGGCTAGGCTATTTGCCAGGACTGAAGGTATAATACCAGCTCCAGAGTCTGCCCATGCAATAAGGGCTGTGATTGACGAGGCTAAGAGGATGCCCAAGGGCTCAGTCATATTCTTTAATCTATCGGGACACGGCCTCCTCGACGTTGATGCATATAGTAATGTGAGGTGATGACGATGAAGGAGATACTCGAGAAAATAGCCAGGGGATTAGCCCTGAGCGTGGATGAGGCGTACGAGGTCGCCAAGGGCATGTTGACGAGTATTGATGAAGCGTTATCAGCGGCAGTACTAATGGGCCTGAGGGTAAGGGGTGAGGCGTCCAGCGAGATTGCCGGCTTTGCGAAGGCTCTCAGGGACTTCTGCGTCAAGATACCAATAGATGATAGGGGTAAGTACGTGGATACCGCCGGCACGGGAGGTGATGGGTTCGGAACACTCAATGTGTCCACGGCGGCAGCGTTGGTGGCTGCTTACCTGGGAGCTCGCGTGATTAAGCACGGCAATAGGAGCGTTTCATCAACCTCGGGTAGTGCGGACTTCCTTGAGGCGTTAGGCTTCAACATAAACCTACCACCCAATAAGGCGGCTGAGATGGCGATTAAGTACCGCTTCACCTTCGCCTTTGCCCCAGCCTATCACCCAGCAATGAAGAACGTGATGCCCGTAAGGAAGAAATTGGGCATTAGGACAATATTCAACCTAATAGGGCCGCTGGCAAACCCAGCCCTACTCACTAGGCAGTTGATCGGTGTTGCGGATAGTTCATTAATGGATAGAATGGCTGAGGCAGCGTTAATGCTTGGTTATGAGCATGCCGTGCTCGTGCATGGCGAGCCCGGTATTGATGAGGTTTCGGTCTTTGGTAAGACCATGGTTATTGAGGTCAGGGGTAATAATGTGGATAAGTACTTCATTGAGCCCAGGGACCTGGGGCTAGGTACTCATAGGATTGATGAGGTTAGGGTTTCAAGCCCATTGAGCAGTATTGAGAAGGTTAAGCGAGCTATATCTGGTGAGGATGAGGCGGCTAGGGACTTCATAATTGCCAATGCCGCATTTACACTATACGTCGCGGGCATGGTTAGGGATCCAAGGGACGGTGTTGAGTACGTAAGGTCACACCTAGACAATGGCTTTTGGGACTACGTGAATGAGCTCGCCAGGGTGAGTAGGTCATGACGCTACTTAAGATTTGTGGGGTTACGAACGTTAGGGATGCCGTAATGGTTAGTGGTTATGCCGACTACGTCGGCGTAATAGTGCACTCCAGGGTACCAACACCGAGGCTTGTCAACGGCGAGACAGCTAGGGAAATGATAAGATCAGTCAGGGGGGTCAGGGTTGTCGGTGTCGTGGAGGGGCTTGAGTTAATTGATGCCGCTAAATTAGTCAGCGACCTCGGGTTTGATGTCCTTCAGTATCATGGTGACTTTGAACCGAGTGGTGAGGTTATGGACTTGTTCAATGATCTTGGGATTAAGCTGGCGCCGGTATTGACGTACGTAGGTGATAAATCAATAATTGATAGGGCTGCCAAGCTTTCATTGATTAATTATGTGGAGTACGTACTTATTGACGCGCCAAAAACGAACTTCACTAAGTATGAGCATGGCCTTAAATTGCCGTTGGACGTGATCAGGGAGGCCAGCGCCATACCTAGGGTTGGTGTTGCCGGCGGTATAAATCCAGGTAACGTGTCGCTGGTGATGAGGTATAGGCCATTCCTAATCGATGTTAGCTCTGGGGTTGAGAAAAGCCCTGGAATTAAGGATGAGGAGTTGGTGAGGAGAGTCGCGGAGGTGGTTAGGGGTGTCCGTTAGGAAGATACCCATTCAGTACCTGCCAAAGCCCAGGGAACTCACCAATTACCTGCTTAAGTCTGGTGAGGACTTCGTGACGTTACTCGAGAGTGGGCCAGGCTTTCCAGAGAGGTCTAGGTACACGATCGTTGCGTGGGGGGTTACCGAGCACCTAGTGGTTGATTGGGATGGTGATCTATATGGTGAATTGAAGGGATTAGTTAGTAAACTTGGTAGGTTTGAGAGTGGTGATATAGCCCTTGGCTACCTGTCCTACGAGGCCGTGGCCTACATGGAGCCATACTTAAGGAGCTACCTAAGGAAGCCGCAGTGGCCGGTTGCAGAGTTTGTAATACCGAGTAACGTGGTCATTTACGACAACCTACTGGGCAGGGGCTATGTTAAGGGCGAACTACCCAGTAATGCCTCAGTGGATTTAGACGATTTTGAGGTGGTTAGTAAGGTTGGTGGTACTAGGAAGGAGGACTTCATTAGGTGGGTTGAGTCGTCACTTGAGGATATTAGGAATGGTGAGATTTTCCAAATAGTCCTTTCCAGGTATGAGGACTACTCAGTGAGGGGTGACGTGATGAACCTATACATGAGACTCGCAGACCTAAACCCATCGCCATACATGTACATAACCAAGTTCGGGGATAAGTACATAGTTGGTACGAGCCCTGAGTTACTGGTTAAGGTTGACGGTGATAGGGTGGAGACGCACCCAATAGCCGGGACTAGGCCGAGGGGTAAGGACCCAATTGATGATCTAAGACTTGAGGAGGAATTGATCAATAGTATTAAGGATAAGGCGGAGCACGTGATGCTCGTCGACCTCGCCAGAAACGACATCGGCAGGGTGTGTAGGTTCGGCACGGTTAGAGTTAAGGAATTATACGCCATCGAGAAGTACCAAAGCGTTCAACACCTAGTCTCCAGGGTTGAGGGTGTCCTGGAGCGCGGTAATGACATTGTCGATGCCCTATTCGCAACGTTCCCCGCAGGTACGGTTAGTGGAGCGCCCAAGCCAAGGGCTATGGAGTTAATCGCGAAGTACGAGGGCACGGCCAGGGGGCCCTATGCAGGGGCCATTGGTTTGATGCATGGTAGTGGTGGTGAATTCGCGATAATAATAAGGACTTTATTCCTAATGGGTGGCGTGGCCCGGATACAGGCAGGGGCTGGCATAGTCTATGACTCAGTACCCGAACTTGAGTTCCAGGAGACAGAGCATAAGCTAGGTAGTTTGAAGACTGCCATGGGGGTGGTATGATGGAACTAGTAGTAATCATAGACAATTACGACTCCTTCACATACAACATAGCCCAGTACGTGGGTGAGCTTGGGGCTAAGCCGCTGGTCTTTAGGAATGATGAGGTCACCGTTAAGGTAATCGAGAGGCTTAGGCCCAATGGCATAATCATATCACCAGGCCCTGGCAGCCCACTTAATCCCAGGGACATAGGCATATCCAGGGATGTGATCCAGCGCTTCAAGGGTAGGGTACCCATACTGGGTATTTGCCTTGGTCATCAAGTAATTGGCGTTACCTTTGGGGCCAGGATTAGGAGGGCCAGGACGATAAAGCACGGTAAAACCAGTATGATTAGGTTGATGAGGCCATCACCGATATTCCAAGGTCTCCCCGATAGGATTGAGGGCATGAGGTACCACAGCCTCGTAATAGATGATATACCCAGTGAATTAATTGTCACGGCCATTTCCGAGGATGACAATGAGGTCATGGCAGTACAGCACAGGGATTACCCGATATTTGGTGTTCAATTCCACCCAGAAAGCGTCGGCACACCAATGGGTAAGGAGATACTGAAGAACTTCCTCTCCCTGGGCTAATTAAATTCGTTAATTGTGCAAAACACCATTTGGCAATAGTCGATTTTTGAAATTATAGTAATTATTTACTCTTATCAAATTATTTAAGTAATCAAGGCATGGCTACACCGTGGCGGATTATAAATTCATAGTTTGGCTTAATGAGGAGGTTAAGGACCCATCAATACTTGGCGGTAAGGGCGCCAACCTAAACAAATTAATGTTAATGGGTGTACCCGTACCACCGGGCTTCGTAATAACCACGGAGGCGTTTAACTACTTCATGTCGGTAAATGGGCTTAGGGATAGGGTACTCAACATAATTAATGAGGTTGTTAAGGAGGGAAGGCCTGAGGAGTATGAGGAGGCTGAGAGGAGGATTAAGGGGTTGATACTCAATACGGAGATCCCCAGGGACCTTCATGAGGAGATAACTAGGGCGTACATGGAATTAAGCAAGTCCTTCAATACCGACGCGTTGGCCGTGGCCGTAAGGTCAAGCGCCAGCGCTGAGGATCTGAGGACGTCAAGTTTTGCTGGTCAGCAGGACACGTACCTAAACGTTAGGGGTGTTGAGGATTTGATTAAGTATGTTAAGTATGTGTGGGCGAGTACGTATAATGCCAGGGCGTTGGCGTATAGGGATGAGAGGGATATTCCACACGACGTGGCTTACATGGCCGTTATAGTGCAGAAGTTGGTTAATAGTAAGGCGGCGGGTGTATTATTCACGATAAACCCAGTGACTGGGGATAGCAATGAGGTGGTTATTGAGTCCTCCTGGGGGCTTGGGGAGGCTGTGGTTGGTGGTATGGTGACTCCGGATAGGTGGGTTGTGGATAAGAGTAGGTTGGTGATTAAGGATAGGGTCGTGGCGAGGAAAAGCGTGATGATGACGAGGAGCGAATCTGGGTTAACGAAGGTCGTCGAGGTACCAAGTGACCTGGCGGAGAAACCATCATTAAGTGATGCCGAGGTAATCGCACTAGCCAAGCTGGGTATTGAGCTTGAGAACCGCGTTGGCTATCCACTGGACATTGAGTGGGTCATTGATTCAGACTCAGGTAACATATACGTGGTTCAGATGAGGCCTGAAACCGTGTACAGTAGTGGTAAGGCTAAGGCAATTAACGAGGGTAGGGCAACCACGGGTAAAGCTGTGATTAAGGGAATAGCCGCAAGCCCGGGTATAGCCGTGGGTCGAGTAAGGATTTGCCTAACCCCAGAGGAGGCCAGGGCTAAGATGGGTAAGGGCGACATATTAGTGACGAAAATGACAAACCCTGATTGGGTGCCGTACATGAAGATGGCATCTGCGATAATAACCGATGAGGGTGGCATGACGAGTCACGCAGCCATAGTATCCAGAGAGCTGGGCATACCGGCCATTGTAGGTACTGGTAACGCAACATCAGTACTTAAGGATGGTGAGGTCTACACGGTAGATGCCGTGCACGGCGTGATTTATGAGGGTAAGGTCGAGGAATTAGTGAGTAAGGCGAAGGCCACTAGGGAGGTGCAGGTCACCACGGCGCCCAGCACCAATGAGATAATACTTCACATTTACAGGTCAATAAGGACCGCGACCGGCGTCTACATGAATCTCGGAGTCCCCGAGAAAATCGATGAGTATAAGGACCTGCCCTTCGACGGTATTGGCCTAATGAGGATTGAATTCGTGCTTTCCAGCTACATCGGTGACCACCCACTTTACCTAATAAGCATTGGTAATGAGGAGAAGTTCATTAATAGATTGGCCGAGGGCGTGGCCTACGTGGCCAAGGCCATATACCCAAGGCCCGTCATTGTTAGGTTCAGTGACTTTAAGAGCAATGAGTATAGGCAGTTAACGGGTGGTGAGAAGTTCGAGCCTGAGGAGAGGAATCCAATGCTTGGTTGGAGGGGTGTCTCGAGATACATAAGTAAGGATTACGAGAAGGCCTTCAGGCTTGAGGTTAGGGCCATTAAGAGGGTTAGGGAGGAGATGAATCTAAATAATGTTCACGTGATGGTGCCATTCGTAAGGGCTCCCTGGGAACTTGAGAGGTTCATGCAAATACTCAATGAGGAGGGACTCGAAAGGGATAGAGACTTTAAGGTATATGCAATGGCTGAGATACCCAGCATAGCCCTTCTTGTTGAGGATTTTGCGAAGTATGTTGATGGATTCTCAATAGGTAGTAACGACTTAACACAGCTCATTATGGGTGTGGATAGGGACAATGACATATTGGTTAGGCAGAACCCGAGGTACTTCGATGAGAGGGAGCCTGCGGTGCTTAGGGCCATGTATGAGATAATAAGGAGGGCCCATGCAATGAATAAGAGCGTTGGCATATGTGGGCAGGCGCCATCTGTGTATCCGGAGATAACGGAGTTCCTGGTGAGGGCGGGCATTGATTACGTATCCGTGAACCCAGACGCCGTAATAACGACTAGGCTCCTCATAGACTCAATAGAGAGGAAGATAATCCTTGAGGAATTACGTGAGTTAAGGAGGAAGCTAATGCCTATGGAGCCGGATGGTGAATTTCACGAAATACTTAATAAGGTCTTTAAGGGATAAGTATAGGCGAATAAATACTAAATACTTAAAAATCAAGGACTACCTAGTCTAATTAGTGCTTGGTCCTGACTTTATAATTAAGGTAATCGTGATAAGCGCCTCAGGAGCCTTAGCACCAGGCCCATTAACCGCCTCAGCTGCCAGCCTCGGTGCACGCATGGGTTGGAGAGCCGGCATCAACGAGGCCATTGGGCACATGACTGTGGAGCTACCACTCGTCCTGGCAATAGCTTACGGACTTCACTACATATTCCAAATACCAATCATTAGTACTGCGTTTGGGATCGTTGGTGGGGCATTTCTACTATTCTTTGCCTACCTAACACTAAGAGATGCGTTGAGGGGTAGCTTTAACGTGAGTGATGCGCCAAGGTATAGCTCAGCAGTAGTAACCGGCGCGGCGTTATCGTTATTTAATCCATACTTCATTGCCTGGTGGATTGGGGTTGGCACACCACTGATAATGGAGGCCTTTCAATCAATGTACCTAATTGGTATAGGCATACTGTATGTTTCCCACGTGTGGCTTGACTACGCATGGCTAACGTTAATAGCATCCCTAGGCTCCGTGAGCAGATTAAAGATATCAGCATATAGGGTATTGCTGATGGCACTTGCAATAGCCATAGCCTATTTCGGAATATCAATGATAATCTCCATGGTAAAGTCCCTATAGTGATACTTAAACATAAAATTGAGTAGAAATTCCCATGAATGATCCCAATGATTAGTGCTGGTTATTTCGGTTTGTTTTTTGAGGATTTTGTTGTTGGTTCTGTGGTTAGGCATAGGCCCTGTAGGTCTGTTGATTTCTATGACAACGTCCTCTGGTCCTCATTAACCCTGGACTACACACCGCTTTACCTAGACCGTGAGTACGCATCGCACACAGACTTCGGCGGCATCATCATAAACCCAAGGTTCCTACACTCCCTCGTGATAGGCATTGCCACCAGGGATACGAGCATAAACACCATGGCCTTCCTGGGAATTGACTACGAGAGGTTGGTAAGGCCCGTGTACCCAGGCGACACCATATGTGTTGAGTCTGAGGTTGTCAATAAGCGTGAGTCAAGGAGTAGGCCGGGCATGGGTATTGTGACCTGGGTCCACAGGGCGTATAATCAGAGGGGTGAATTGGTTTATGAGGTTAGGAGGAGCAACCTAATTTATAAACGCGGTGAATCGCCGTGGGTCAAGTTCCTAAGGGGTGAGCCGGTGGGTAGGGTTGAGGCGAGGCCAACAGCTGCTTCGAGACCTATCGACTACTCATCCATTCAATTCACGCAGTTGAGTCATGAGCCGTGGCTCGGCAGGTTCCTCGAGGATTTCAGGCCTGGTGAGGTTATTGTCCATAGGCTTGGTAGGACTGTTTACGAATTCGATAACGTACTTAGTACGGTACTATCAATGAACACGGCAACGCTGCACTTCGATGAGGAGTACATGGCGTATCACGACTATGGGAGGCCCGTTGTCCAGGGACCATTTATCGTTGGACTTGCCTGCGGTCTATCATCAATGGACTTAACAATGAATATTGCGGCGGACCTGGGTATTACGGAGCTTAGGCTTAAGTCGCCCGTGTTTCACGGTGACACATTACACGCGGTGAGTGAGGTACTCAGTGTTGAGGGGTCTAGCGACCCAAGGTTTGGGGTAATTACCGTGAGAACCAGGCTGTATAAGGATTTGATGAGGGTGGAGGTCGCGGAGATAACGAGGAAAATCACAATATACAAAAAAGAACACACACCATGGAGGTTTATACGGAGGTGATCTATGTCTAAAATTGACGTTATTTTAAATTCAACTTTCAGCGCCTTAACTCAATACATTGATATCTCTTTGTCGTCTTTAGCGAAAGTCTTTTATTTAGGGATTGAATTTAGAGATTAAATGCCGAGCTCCAAGCCTGTCAATGGGCTTCCACACAAAACCAAGATATACATAAATAATCAAGTGCTGTTACCTGCGAAATTAATTAAGATGCTTGGGATTGAGTGGGCCAGGTATGCAGATATAACGATTAAGCACAACGATAGGATAATTACGTTAAGGAGAGTAGCTCTCCTCAGGACTAGGCATACGGCCAGTAGGCAGTTCACGATACCCAAGGAAATCAGGGAGAAGTACGGGATAATGCCACTGGATGATGTTGAAATAATCAGTATAAGGCCCATAAGGATTAAGGAGGTTGATGCAAGGCAATTAATACTTGATGAATGATTTTAATGGGATGAAAGGGCATTAGTGTGGCAATGAACTTTCCAGCAATTTCCTAGTTGCATCATCAATATGCCCCTCGCTAATGTATGCCAGCTTACCATGGAGTATTGTCGCCACTACGGCAACATCAACCTCAAAGCCCTTAAACGGTGAGTACTTAGCCTTAGACCTAAACTTCTCGGGCTCTATCCTATGCCTTGCCTTAGTGTTAATTATGGTTAAGTCAGCGCACGAACCCTGCTTAATGCCTACATTGAGTCCGAGGAATTTAGCTGGTCTCTCCTGGATCGCCCTCATTACGGTACCCAGGTCCACAAATCCACGGCGCCACAATGTGAGTAGGAGGGGTGCCGTTGTTTCGAGACCAACAATGCCTGGTGGTGCCTCGTCGTAAGGCTTATCCTTCTCCCAATCAGCATGAGGTGCGTGGTCGCTGGCCACGATGGGTACCTCGCCCCTAACAAACATTGCCAATAACTCCCTCCTCGTGGTCTCATCCCTAAGTGGCGGGTTGACCTTACAATACGCGGGCTTCTCAGCCCTGGCCAGGCACTCCTCCTGACTCAGTAGCATGTGGTGTGGGGTTACGTCGAAGGTGATGTCAAGGCCGCTTAACCTAATCATACTTATTGACTGTGGGAGTGTTATATGCGTTATGTGGACCTTAGTGCCATACCTATACACTAGCCTGATGACATTATGTACGCAGGCCAACTCAGCCCTTGGGCCCCTAATTGCATTATGGTACTCAAAGCCCCTGGGACCACTGTACTGATTAATGATTATTGGATCCTCACAATGCATTATGACTGGGATGCCAACCCTAGCCGCCTCCCTAAATAGGGATTCAAGGTATTGGTCACCACCATACTCAAGAACCTCCTCAGGGAAAACCTCACCAACCGCGTAGGCACCATTATTAAGTGCGTCCTTAAGCAGTGACGGGTCTTGAGGGGCTCCAAAGTAATGCCTAATGTGTAGGTTCGTCTTCTTACCAAACTCCTCGATCTTTCTCCTCAACAACTCCACAGTCTTTATCGGAGGTCTTGTATTAGGCATTTCGCCAACAGCCGTATAACCACCAGCTAACGCGGCCTGCGTCCCACTAATTGCGTCCTCCTTATAGGATAGGTCAAAATCCCTGAAATGAACGTGAACATCCACGAGACCAGGAAGAACCAGGTACTGATTCGGCAATTCCAACTTATTCCCTGCTTCAATGGGTTCATTACCGATGTACGCGATCTCGCTACCCGTAATACCTATGTAAACCTCCCTAACACCACCCCTTACATAGGCCCTAGCCTTAATTAGCACGTCAACCTTAGAAACACCCATTAATGAGTAGTTGCTGGCCCTAAATTAAAGCTATTCGTTGTGATTACACGTTCAGCTTCACTACCTCCTTAAAGAACCTCTCATAGCCCATACTCTCTATCATCTTAACGACCTCCTCACCACCAACGTGAATAACGGAGCCCTTAGCCATCACGATAACCCTAGTGGGCTTAACATAGTGAAGTATCTCTGCGTGGTGCGTGGTGACTAGTATTGCCGTACCCTCCTGGGCAAGCTTCGCAATTGACCTGCCTATTATGGCTATACCATCAACATCAAGCCCTGAGTCAGGCTCATCAAGCATTGCCACCTTGGGCTTGTACATTAGTAACTGAAGCATCTCAGCTCTCTTAGACTCACCACCACTGAACCCAGCATGCACACCCCTCGACAGGTGCTCAGGCTTCAGACCAAGCTCAGTTGTCAACTTGGTCATTTCAGCAACGACCTGTGGCGGTGGCGGATCCGTTATTCGCTTACCAGCCTTCTTATTGAGCATAGCCGTTATTAAGGTCGAGAGCCTAACCTCGGGTACAGGGGTTGGATTTTGCAGGGCAAGTAGTATTCCCCTCTGAACCCTTTCCTCAGGGTATAACTTCAGTATCGACTCACCATCAAGTTTAATGTCGCCATTAACCACATTGTACCTTGGATGACCTGCAATGGTTAGGAATAGTGTTGTCTTACCGCTGCCGTTGGGCCCCATTATGGCGACAACCTCGCCGGATTCCACGGTCAAATTGACATTATTTAGTATTCTCTTACCATCAACCTCAACACTTAGATTAATTACCTCAAGCCTTGTCATTATTGGTCACGTAGCTTCTGTGACACTGATTAAAAACTTTTCGGCAGTGTCTATGTAGGGTAGGCTTATCATTAGAAAACTTAATAATGAATAAAATGATTAGTATTCTAATGAATAGTTTATGAGTAGGGATGGTGTAAAGCTTGAGATTGTGAAGACCGAGGAATACTCAAGCCTGTTAGGTCGTGCAAGACCCATTAAGTGGGAGGTGGAAATTAGGGGTAGAATTACGAGGGATGTTATTGAGGAGATCAGTAGGGTCAGGGGTGAGCCTGATTGGATGAGGAGATTGAGGTTGAGGGCGTTGGAAATGTTTGAGAGACAACCCTGGCCTAATTGGCTTCCGCTTGAGGGCAACGTAGACCTGGAGTCCCTGGTTTTGTATGCTAAGCCTAGTGTTGAGAGGGCAAGGTCATGGGATGAGTTACCCAGGGAGTTGAGGGAGTATTATGAGGCGTTGAGGATACCCGAGCTGGAGGCCAGGGTTTTATCTGGGGTTATTGGGCAGGTAGACGGTGGTATTGTCTATGAAAGTGTGAAGAAGGACCTTGAGAAGGCTGGCGTGATCGCGATGAGTATGGACGAGGCAGTTAAGAGGTACCCCGATTTAGTTAAACAGTACTTTGCCAGGGTATTCCCACCTGAGTATAAATTCGCGTCACTAAACATAGCGCTTTGGGGTGGTGGTGTGTTTGTCTACGTACCACCCGGTGTTCATGTTAAGATGCCCATTGAATTAGTAATCCTAATAAGCAGCGCTGGCGTTGGCCAGTTCGAGCATTCATTAATCATCGTTGGTGAAAACGCTAACGCGGAGTTCATAGTTGCCTGTGCGGCTCCAGTATTCACAGGGCTTAGCTTACACGACGGCATGACTGAGGCATACATACACAGGGGCGCCAGGGTTAAGTTAGTGGATCTGAAGAACTGGAGTAAGGATGTTATTTACTTCGGCAATAACAGAGCAATTCTCGAGGAGAATGTAAGCGTTGATTGGTTGAGCGGCTCCTTGGGTGGTAAGGTTACGATCGTATACCCAATGAGTGTCCTTAAGGGAGTTAATTCCAGGACCACTGTGACAAGCGTAGCCCTTGCTAATGGGCCAACGTGGAAGGAGGAAGGCGCTAAGGTATTCCATAGTGCTCCGCATACGTATAGTAAGGTCGTGAGTAAGGGCGTTAGCCTAAACGGCGGTACGTCCGTGTATAGGGGGCTTGTTTATGTTAGGGAGGGCGCCAAGTACGCCAGATCATCCGTGAACTGCGAGTCCCTCATTCTAGATGATAAATCTAAGGCATACACAATACCCCATGAGCAGGTTTTTGAGGAGACGGCCATAGTCACGCATGAAGCCTATACCGGTAGAATTGGTGAGGATAAATTGTTTTACCTACGTAGTCGTGGCCTTAGTGAGGAGGAGGCTCGCAGCCTTGTAGTCCTTGGTTACTTCCATGACATCATGGTCAACTTACCCGTTGAGTACGTGTCCATATTCAATAAGGCCATTGAGTTGGAGCTCTCGAGGATGGGCGGTGTTGGGTAGTTCATTATAAGTTATTTCCGGGGACTGGTTTTTAAGTAGCAACAGTAAAGAGGTTCGGTGACACTGATGAGCAATAATTCGGCAGAGTCTTTGAAGACCGTTATTGAAAGAAGCTCCGTTGAGGAATTACTCGGCCCAGAAATGGAGTTTGTTCCTTGGGAGGCCGTGATTAAGGGCAGGATAACGAAGGACATGATTGAGGAAATTAGTCGAATCAAGGGCGAGCCTGATTGGATGAGGAGGCTTAGGCTTAGGGCCCTTGAAATGTTCGAGAAGTTACCAGAGCCTAAGTGGTTACCGATTAAGGAGGAAATAGACCTGGAGTCCCTGGTTTTGTATGCTAAGCCTAGTGTTGAGAGGGCAAGGTCATGGGATGACGTGCCTAAGGAGATCAGGAAGTACTACGAGGCATTGGGAATGCCGGAGCTCGAAGCTAAGGTATTGGCTGGATTACTTGGTCAGTTTGACTCAGAGGTTGTTTATTTACATGTTAAGAAGTACCTTGAGGAGAAGGGCGCGGTAGTAACCACGATGGATGAAGCCGTTAAGAAATACCCAGACATCGTCAAGCAGTACTTCGCCAAAATATTCCCACCCGGTGAGCATAAGTTCGCAGCACTGCACGTGGCATTATGGAGCGGAGGCACCTTCGTCTATGTACCACCAGGCGTTAAACTCGACATGCCAATAGAGTCCTTCTTCCTAATAGGTAGTTCCGGCGAGGGTCAGTTTGAGCATTCGTTAATAATAGCTGATGAGGGCGCGAGCGTTGAGTGGCTTGAGGGCTGCGCAGCCCCCGTTTACAGGGGCTTCAGCTTCCACGATGGCATGGTTGAGGGTTACGCAGCGAGGAACGCCCATTTAAGGATTAATACAATACAGAACTGGAGTAGGAACATAATCAACTTTAATAATAAGAGGGCTGTGGCCATGGAGAACTCGACAGTTGAGTGGGTTGAGGGTAGCCTTGGTAGTAAGGTTAGTTATACATACCCAAGCACGGTGCTTAAGGGTGAGGGTGCGAAGACGAGTATAATAGGCGTGACTATAGCCAACGGCCCATTCTGGAAGGAGAATGGGGCTAAGGCGTATCACGATGCACCAAGGACATCAAGTAAGATAGTCAATAAGAGCGTGAGTATAAATGGGGGTACAGTAGTGTATAGGGGGCTTGTTTATGTTAGGGAGGGCGCCAAGTACGCTAAGTCCTCTGTATCATGTGACTCATTAATCCTTGATGACAGATCCAGGGCATACACGATACCTCACGACCAAGTTTTTGAGGAGACGGCCACGGTTACTCACGAGGCGTATACAGGGAGGATTAGTGAGGATAAGCTATTCTACCTACGTAGTAGGGGTTTTGATGAGGGTACCGCTAGGAGCCTAGTGGTTCTTGGCTTTATTCAGGACATAACCGTTAGATTGCCCACGGAATACGCAATGACATTGAATAGGGTTATTGAGCTTGAGTTTAGTAAATTGTCTAAGGTAGGATGACTTAAAAGAGCCTAGGGCTAGGTGGTTTTGAATGGGTAAGTGGCTTAATGAATTGAAGCTTAGGGCTAGGGAGCTCGCCCAGAAGATACCGTATCAACAAATCAGGGACTCACCATCGGTTAAGTACTACACCGACTGGAATGCCTTTGAGAGGTGCGCTGACCCAAGCCCTGAGGACCTATCTAAGTACTCGGCAATTAACATACCTTATGAGCTAAACATAGCCTCTATAAACGGTAATGTAAATATTACGAAGGTACCGAGCGGCATTACTGCAATAAGCATTAACGATCTTGGTGAGGAGCTTGGTAAATTACTGTTTAAATCAATAGATATATCAGAGTCTAAGGCCCTGGCGCGTCATGTAGCCAATCTAGTTAATGGTGTTTATATCGAGGTTAATGAAGACTTAAGGGAACCGCTTAGGATAGGCGTAGTCACGTCATTACTAAAGCAGGCATTATTGCCAATGCACTACACAATACTTATTGGCGATGGAGTCAATGCATCACTTAGTCTATTCATGCTCGGTCTCGGTGGTTGCCCATCAACTACGGTAGAGATTTACCTGGGCAGAAACTCTAAGTTGAATGTATTATTCACAAGCACGCATGAGCAATTACCCACCTACTCACTGATTAAGGTCGTAGCAGGCGATGAATCATCAATAACCGCTAGAACACTAATTATGGGAGGGTCAATGAACCACCACAGGGAGGACTACTTACTACAGGGTAGGAGGAGCAGCCTAAATCACCTGGGCCTTGAGGTTGGTTATGGGGTGTCGAGGATTGATTACCAGGTGAATGCAATGCACACCGGTGAGTATGGTACGAGCTATTCAAAGGTCCTGGGCATAGCCAGGGATAAATCCTTCATAATACATAGGGCTTTGGGCAGGGTAACGGAAAGCGCTAAGTGGAGTGACACTAATGTTGAGGGTAAGGTCTTCGTAATGAATGAGGGCGCCTACGCAGCCTCGGTACCAATAATCATGGTAGATACTGGCGATGTGAGTGGGGCAAGGCACAGCGCGGCGGATGCGTCGCCGGATGAGGACCAGGTTAATTACCTTAGGCTCAGGGGTATCAGTAGGGATGAGGTCACAGACCTAATAATACATGAGGTAACTTCCCAATTTATTGACTCACTACCGAGTGAATTCTCATATGATGCTGAGGTAATAAGGTCATTAGTAATGGGCAAGTTAATGATAAGGCAGGGCACTACTTAACCGCCTCAATACATGCAAAGCCAAAACCCTCAGCCTTACTTAGATCAACTACCTGAGGCTCCTCGTGATAATCACCGACACCCCTGGATAACACGGCCACGGCCTTATCACTAACCGTAAAGCCCAGGGACTCAAGCACCTCCTTCACCTCGCCAACAGTGTAAAAGTGAGCCACCGAGTAAAATCTGTGACCCCTCCTACCCAATTCCATGTAATACTTACCATGCTCACTATTCCTCGGCACGATACAAGTAATCAACTTGCCACCTGGCTTAAGAATTCTATGAACCTCAGTTAAGGTCTTCCTTGGATCATCGAGGAAGCATATGGTCACTATTATAACGGCATAATCAAATGATGAGACCCTAAGCGGCATTGACTCGCCAACACCAACCACGACATCGACACCCCTACCCCTAGCCAACTCAGCCATAGCCATTGCAGGTTCGAGACCAATTGGTATACCAACCCTGCCAGCAAAGAATCCGCTGCCAACACCAACCTCAATTCCGAGACCCCTGGGTATGAGCATAGATACGGCCTTAACCTCGGACTCCGCAGTGTCCACATGCTTCACGTACCAATTATCGTAGTCCCTGGCATACCTATTAAATATTGGTATTGATGACGTAGTAATCACCCGTATGTGTCGAGGGTTATCTCAGCAATGTCATAGCTATACTCAGAAATCCTCCTAATACTCTCTACTATCATCATTAACCTACCACCAACATCAACGTGAAGGCTACTACCGTATATCGACTTAATAACCTCAAGGCTCTTGCTCCTCATGACGACTCTCCTATCCAGGACCTCCATGGCATCATTAACATCACCATTAATAAACGCCATAGCCGCCTCCCTAAGTATATCGGCTGAGTTAAGTCCGAGATCGATGATGTTATCCACGATTAACAACTCACTAAGCTTACAACACATATGACTAGCCTCACCAATTATCTGGGCAATCCTCCAGGCATGGTCACCAGCCCTCTCTATGGACTTAGAGACCATTAGGGAGTTCACCAACTCCTTGGAACTACCGGCTTCAAGCTTAGAGAGTACTGATTGGTCAGTGATCCCCATCATAACCAACCTCTCAATGAGCAGGTATAACCTATCAACCTCATTATCCCTATCAATAATGTCTGAAGGTTCTATGGCCGATCCACGAAGCATATCCAACGAATCCTTAAGCATGCCGAGTACCGTGAGAGCCATTCTATTTAGCAACCTCTTAATCGGCACCTCAGGTATTGGCGTCACAAACCTAAAGACAATATAGTCATTACCCTCCTCAATAACCTCAGCCCCAGAGATCCTCTCCCTAACAAGCTCCTTAACCTCATCCTTAATGCCCGTAAACCCATCGAACTTAACCTTAATCTCATCAACACCCCTAAGGTACTGGGTAATTAACCTCCTAAGGACGTAATCAGAGCTATCCCTATCAACCTCAATAACATTGCTAACACTTGAACCACGTACTGAACGGCTCAGCGGAATGATAGCCACGTGATCACCCATGAACCTCAGGAGTACGTATGAACCGGCCTCAATACCAAGCGCCGAGACCCACTTCTTGGGTATTGTAATGGCTATTGAGGACCTACCCGAAGCCACGACCTTCCTAACCTCCTCCTCAACCACATGCTTCAAACGCAAACACTTAATTAATCTTATCAGCGGTTAGGGAGAGGATGCTTAGGGTCTTAATAACAGGGCCACCAGGTGTGGGCAAGACCACCCTCATTAAGCGATTAGTTGATCATGCAAGGTCAATGGGCGTTGAGGTTTTCGGCTTCATAACCACCGAGGTTAGGGAGGGTGGTTCTAGGGTGGGCTTCAGGATAGTGGATATTAATAATGGTAGGGAGGCTTGGCTGGCCCACGTGAGCCTATTCACGGGTGGGCCGACGGTTGGTAAGTACAATGTTAATCTAAGGGCTATGGAGGAGGTTGGGATACCAGCTATAAGGGCTGCTAAGCCTGGCTCATTACTCGTGATTGATGAGATTGGCAAGATGGAGTTAATGCACAGAGACTTCCTGAGGGCTCTTGAGGAGGTTATTAATGGCGTTCACTTCCTCGGCACGATATACATGGCCTATAGGACCAATAGGCCTGTGGCATCCTTCGTGAGTAAGTACGGATTTAAAATCGTTGAGTTAACGAGGACTAATAGAGACCAGATATTCAATGAGTTGGTTAAGGAATTAAATAAAGAGGTCAAACCAATATGATAATACTCCGTAATGCACGATGTATTCTGAGCAAAGTTAAGATGTTAAGGTGTCTTGACATAATGCTGATAATATTTTGAACTTATTCTAATATTCATTTATTTTCAGTGCTAAGCTAATGATTATCTGATAACTGGTGCGATAGTATATAGAATAGATCTCAGCCTTTTAACAATGCAGTAATATGAGGTTAAGTATTCTGGGAATTTCTACTCTATTACCCTAAATCAAGGACTTACTATACTTTTTCATAATAATGGATTTCCTGCCATGTCATTACCTTAGGTACTTCCTAATGGCGTATTCCAACACTGGGTCTGCTATTTTATACACATCGCCCTGCTTCTCAAGTATGCTCATATTAACTAAATGCCTTAATAGGTCCGTGAAGTTATGACTATCCACGGTAATACCCTCCTCCAACTCCACAGCCCTCTTTATCTCAGACCACCTCCTTGGTTCTTCAGCGACTGTTCTCAGTATTATTTTATACCTATTCTCAGCTCTTGACTTCGCCAGGAATGACTTCAATTCCTCAATTTCCTGCCTAGCGGCCATATCAACTATGGAGTTTAAATCCCTATTACCATGCACATAATTCCAACCAAATAGCGTTAACCAACCAATTATACCATCCAGCCTACTTATAGCCTCCCTAATAACATCATCACTAACCTGAACCCCATACTGCTCAAAGCCCCTCCTCAGGAAATCCAGGGACTCCTCAACGGTTAATCTCCTAAGTCTCACCTCTACCACTGCCCTGCCATAGAGCGGTGATTTAGGATCATTCAGCCTTAATGTTTCATAAACCATACCGACCTGCGACCCAGTTAGTATGGTCACAATATTGCCCAGGTTATCATAAATATACGCCAATAACATGGGTACATTTAGGCCCAGTGACCTTAACTCCTGAACCTCATTAATGGCAAACACAACCCTTATGCTCAAGTCCTCGGCAACTTTATCCACGGCCTCCAATAACGACGTAAGTACAGCCCTACCCCTTCGCCAAGATACGGATACACTCAGGGGCTGTATAACTATTGAAACACCATCAATATTACGTAACAAACTAATTAGTTTATCCTTAAAACTAGACCTCTGTTGTAGGAAGTTTGTTAATGCCTGCGAGAACTCAGTCATGAAACCCCTAATGTTCATCCCTCCCTCATTAAGTATAATCCTCCTGGCATCAACTAGTATATGTGGTATTCCATAATATTTAAGAAACTCCTTAAGAGGCTCGACTTACCCATCCTCCTAATGCCTAGTATTACTGCGATCCTACCATCCCTATAGCACGCAATCAATTTATTAAGTTCGTCCCTAAAATCGTATAACTCCTCAATACGTTCCTTGGGCCTTAAATCGAAAAGCACTGGTACCGCCACCAGTAACTGGTACTACCACCAGCAATAATTTAAATACTTACCTCCATCGAAGCACTTCGGCATGACTTATATAATTAGGCAATTATGATTATTCCTTAACAGTTTAGTTAAGTTTTATTTTACGTATATGCCTTACGGACTTTATGTAGCTTAATAATTATAATTCTAACCGTGATGCTTATATTAATACCACATCGTTCCAATCGCTTTGCGTTAGCGTTATTGTCACCGCGTATTTCGATTATTATTTCCATTTAATTATTTATTTAAATAATCTGGTTTGTATTTTCCCTGTTTTAATGGGTTAGGTTTAAATATTGTTTAAAACGGGCGTCTTCGTGGGTAGATTAAGAATTTTGCTTGTTTCGGACCTACACGGCTCAAGTGTGGCATATGGCAAGTTATCCAATGCCATTAAATTCTATAAGGCCGATATAGTGGTCTTTGCAGGCGACCTCACGGGTAAGGCCCTAGTGCCTATTATTCGGGATGATGGATCCTTCAGCCTTGGTTCTGGCGTTAGTAAGTATGTGGTTAATGTATTTGGTGATGTTAAGGCTGTGGATGGTAAGGATCTTGATAAGGTAATTAGGGAGTTGAGGGGTAGGGGTTACTACCCATTCGTTACTGATAAGGCCGGCTATGAAGAATTAGCCAGCAATAGGGATAGGGTTAGGGAAACCTTCGTTAAGCTTATGATCAATGCCCTGGAGGAGGACCTGAGCAAGGTTGTTGCAAGGTATAGGGAGGCCGGTGTTAAGCTATTGATAATGCCAGGTAATGATGATTACCCAGAGATTGCAGATTACGTGAAGAAACAAGCCTCTGATGTGTTAATACCGATTGATGAGGATGTCGTTGAGATAAACGGCTATTACTTCCTAGGCTTTGGATACTCAACACCAACACCCTGGAACACACCCAGGGAGGTTAGTGAGGAGGAGCTTAGGGCGAGGGTTGAGAGGTTAATAAGGGGTATTGATCAATCAAGGCTCACCAAGTTGATTATGGTTATTCATGACCCACCATACAACACCCTAATCGACCAAGCCTACCAACTAAGTAAGGACTTCAAGCCCGTGATTAGGGGTGGCGAGGTTTTGAGGACGCACGTCGGTAGTAAGTCGGTGAGGGCTTTGATTGAGGAGTACTCACCGTTAATGGGCATGCATGGGCACATACATGAGGCGCCCGGCATTGACTACGTTAAGAGTAATGCAGGCGCCAAGGTGCCCGTCATTAACGCAGGTAGTGAGTACTCGGAGGGTGTGCTTAGGATGGCTTACCTAATCGTTGAGGATAATAAATTGAAGAATTATTTCCTACTCAAGGGCTAGGTAGGATTTTTAAATAGAGTAATCGAGAGTGAACCAACGTGGAAGTTAACCTGGAATCACTGATTAAGGACCTAGCCATTAGGGCTGGCTCCTTCGTTAGGTCTAAGGCTAATGACATGAGCTATAGGCAAATAATGAGGAGGGGTTTAACGGATGTTTCCCGGCGTATTGACCTAGAAGTCGAGGACATAATAATCAAGGGGATTGAGGAGGAGGGTTTAAGGGCTGTGATAAACACTGAGGAGAGGGGTGTCGTAAGGGTTGGTGATGGTGAACCGGAGTACGTATTTATAATCGATCCACTAGATGGCTCGTTAAATTTTGTACTGGATATACCGTTCTACTCAATATCAATCGCAGTCGGTAAGTACGGTAACTCACTGAGATTCAGCGATTTAACGGATGGCGTTGTTTATTACGTTACGAAGGACGTACTTTACTACGGTGGTCCCAGAGGCGTTGAGTTTAGGGGTGATGATCTTGGGGATCTCAGTGAGGATATTGATAGGCCCGTCATATCGCTTTATCTCGAGCCTGATGCAGACGAAAGGTTGTTACGAGGGCTTAGGGCTATTTATGATCGATTCGGTAGGTTTAAGATTAGGAGTCTCGGTGCGGCTAGTCTTGAGATGGTCATGGCATCAATTGGTAGGTTCCTCGCCTTCATGGACCTCAGGAATAGGCTTAGGATATTTGACGTCGCCGGCGCCTACGTGATTTCCAGGGCAATGAAGGTCGATGTGTACACACTTAACGGTGGTAAGTTAGGTAACGAGTTAGTGAGTAGTGATAGGAGGTTTAGCCTAGTCGTTAGTAGGAATGGTGATTTCATTAGGAGCTTCCTTGATTTATTGAGGGTTAAGTGAAAGTTTTGTTGTTCTAATTAGTTAATTAGTTAGGAGGGGTTAAATAGGCGTTTACTTAACGTGAAATTAATGAGGATCAGACTAAACCTGGAATGCCCGAGGTGTGGTGGTGCATTGTTTATGGAGGAGGATGATAAAAACGTCAGTGTTTACTGTATTAGGTGTGGCCTTAGGGTTAGTTGGAAGTTGCGTGATGCGGCCAGGAGGGCCGTTAAGAACATCGACGGCTCATTAATATTTGATTGGAGTTCTGTGATTGATGAGTTGTACCTTGAACTTACCATTAATCATTAAATGGGTAATACTCAATTCATGAGTTAGAAAGATTAATTTAGGTCAATTCGAATTCACTGTGGAATTCCCTGGTGATTAATTTTGGCTGAGGAATTAACGCCTCAGTTAAGTAAGAGGTTGAAGGAGTGGTTGCTGGAATTAGCTGGCAAACTTAATTGGAGGGTTGATAGGGTCCTGGACTCATATAGGTTAGCCCAGCGTTCAGAGATAATTGACGTTAGGGATGATGGTGAGTCAATAAGCGGCATTAGACTTAAGGTTCCCTCAGAGACCAGGGACAACACGTATTACTACGTGTCCGTCGGCCCATATGGCGCAAAGTGCACCTGCGAGGCATCGGTGATTAGGGGTGAGGTTTGTAAACACATAGTTGCCGGTCTCGTAATGTGGAACATGCTTAGCGTTATTAAGTACGGTAGGTGGCTCGACCTTAATGAGTTAGAATGGTTGAGGCAAACCCAGGATAATAAATAACTAGGTTTGTCATTTATTGGGAGTAGATACTTAGTGTAAAAGTTTTACGCATTAAATAATAGCGTGACAACTCCCATGAGGAGGTTAATGCATCACACCGCTGGTCATAAGTACTGATTAGTCTTTAAAAAGATACCTTGAGGAAATATATTGATTGAATATGGCCTGGAAGAAATACCTATCATTGGCAATAATTCTTTCTATCACAATACTAATAACCCATTACGCACTTTCAGAAAGCATCTACGCCACCACGTCCTCAGCAACGTCGCCACCTTCATCGTACCTCTTCATAAATATAACGGCGCCGAACTACGCAACCTGGACCATATACGCCAACGCATCCAACGGTTGGTATGCGTATTACTAGGGAAGTGGTTCACAGGCCTTTGGGCCTGCGTACGTTGGTGAGCCAGGTACTACGGTTACCTTCAACGTAACATCAATATCAGGCTGTGGATACCCATCAATCACCTATGAACCATCAAGCAACATAACATTATCGGAGGGCGCTAATTATGAGTACATAACCATTGAGTGCGTTCCCTACGTTAACGCCACGATAAACGTAACAAGTGGGGGAGGCATAATAGCGATACTTAGTACGCCAGGCTTCACAGCAAACCAATCACTAATCATTAATGGACCAACTACACAATCATTAATCCTACCCATGGATACCACATTATTCATAGTGGCATGGCCATTCTACGGATACACCCTAGAGGGCATTTACGTCAATGGCACGGCCATAAACTACACAGAGACCCCATACGGCTCATTCCACGCCGAGGTATTAATCTCATCAAACCTAACAATTACCGTGGAATTCACAAGCACAACCAGCAACTCATAGTGCATTCACAATATTAAATAAGTCTGGTCAAACGTTCAATTTACTTAATATCCTATCCACGTTATTAATTATTAACAATATATCCTCCCTAGCCTCATCATCAGTCCTATACTGACTTAAAACGCCCTCCCTATCAGGCCCATTGTATTGATACTGATGGAGATGCAGGGCAATTGATACCAGGTAATGAATCTCCTCACCAATTAACGCCGATAACCCAAGCATGTAGTTAGTCGGCATTAAAGCTATGACCCAATAAACCCTATCGACGGTTTTACCACCCTAAATCCTCACCTTACCTGGATACCTCACGATCAGTTTATCCCTATTATCAACGGCCAAGGCCACCAACAATGCCTTAACGGCTTGAAAGGCCTTACTGGCTGCGTTCCTAATTAAGCCCTCATCAAGGAACCTCTTGGCTAATTCAATTCCATACCTAGCCTCAAGGAGTCTCGTCCTCCTATAACCCTCAAGGTCGAACCAGGGCTTAGGCAATCCCTGCATTACCATGCCTATGCACTATATGTATTAATACTAAAATACCTTAATTATAATAACTACATTATAATAACTACTTACACGAAGCAGTTAGTACGCGACGTTGACCGTGGCGTCAATTCCCTTAATCGCTTCGTGAATTGCCATCACCAGCATATTCCTTACCTTACCCGATTTACTATGTATTGTTAGATTCATAGAACCATTGCTTTCATTACCATGTGGTGGGAAGATGGCGCCAGTTATTAACCACGTAGCACCCTCAATGTTATGGTATATCCCATAAGCATCAGAACCACCATTAACTAACCTTCCATCGGTGAAGATTAGGTATATCTTGGTATTATCAGTGTATACGCGCTTGACATTACCACCTAGGGAAAGTATGTGGATAAATCCCGGAGTCTTCCTCACAAAGTCCACAGGTATCGACTCGACGCTGCTCTCATTAACGAGCCTCTTTAATTCATTCATGAGCGTGATCACGCTCATCCCACCCTTAGTTACTATCATCAGTAATGATGTCCCAATTGACTTAATAAGGGGTTACTACGTATTACCTGGATCTTAATGGAGAGACTGAGGGACGTTATGGAGGCTTACGAAGCCATATCCAGGGCTTACCCAGAGACTCGGGAGGGTGGGGCTCTAGCCAGGGCATTGCTTAATGAGGTTGGTGATGTAATTAGACATCTAACACCGCGTTTAGTGCTAGATATTGGCCCTGGGGCTGGGGATAACCTGAGGATTCTAAGAGCCTTCCTCAGTAATTCGTTCTATATTGGTTGTGAGTTGAGCATGGGCATGATAAGGGTCTCTAAGGAAAGTATTGAGTGGATTAATTGCTCTGGTACGCATATACCAATTAAACTAGGGTCGGCGGACCTCATAATATCAATAGCCGCGTTGCATCACGTACCAAGGTCCCTAATGGGTTATGTTTTACGTGAGGCTCATGAAGTATTAAGGCCTGGAGGCTTATTTATTGCCACGGTGTGGGGTTGTAATGAAGCAACGCTTAGGAGGTTGAGACGTATTGATGGTTGTGAGGGCTATATTACCTGGAGTTATGGTGTTAATAAAAGCATTGCTAGGTATTACAGGCTTTATAGGGAGGGCGAGCTGGAGGGTGAGGTTTCAAGTGCAGGCTTTACTATCATTAGGAGTGGGATTATTAGGTTAGGTAGCTTTGTTAATTATTACATAGTTTCACATAAATAAGTATATAGTCAATATATAAGTAATGCTTTATTATGTATTTTGTTATAATTATTATGGCGAATCGAAATGAGCAATCAATATTATGACTATCAGTTAACACTGGATAAGCTAATACGTAAGGCAGCGCTGATATACCCAGATGTTGAGGTAGTGCATGCACCACCCGGAGGCCCAATAATTAGGTCAAACTACGCCAAGGAGTGGGACAGGATACAGAGGCTCGGTTCAGCGCTTGAGGAGCTGGGCGTTAGTCCAGGCGAGCCAGGTAAGTTCGGCAGTAGAATTGCGGTGCTTGATTGGAACACGATTAGACACTTTGAGCTTTACTACGGCGTGCCTATGTATGGCGCGGTGCTTCACACGGTAAATGTTCTCCTCGCTCCCGAGGACATAATATACACGCTCCTCCAGGCCCAGGATGAGGTGTTGTTCATAAATGAGGACTTCATATCGCTTGCCAGGATCGTAACCTCACTCGTGAAGTCAATCAAGAAGGTTGTAATAATGAGTGACGAACTGGAGCATGAGGAGGTTTCATTTGATGGTGTCAAGGTTTATTGGTATGAGGATCTCATCAGGGACGCAAGACCCTACAACTTCCCAGAACTCAGTGAGAATACCGTGGCCACAATGATGTTCACCTCAGGAACCACGGGGAGACCGAAAGGCACCTACTTCACGCATAGGCAGTTGGTGCTCCACGCAATGTCAGTGGCCCTATCACTATCCGCACCGCCAATCAACGCCAACATATACGATGTGGCGATGCCCCTGGTCCCCATGTTCCACGTACATGCCTGGGGACTACCATACATAGCGACGCTAGTCGGAATCAAGCAGGTGTATCCAGGGCGCTTTGACTGGGGCTGGGTACTAAAGTTGATTAAGGATGAGGGTGTCACAATAACCAATGGAGTACCAACAATACTATTCAACCTACTCTATCACCCAGACTCGCCGAAGTACGACTTGAGGGGTCTAAAGTTCATAGTAGGCGGCTCGGCATTACCCAGAGGACTGCTTGAGGAGGCGAGCAGGAGGGGTATACACGTTGTCCAGGGATTCGGTCTAACGGAGACTGCGCCGGTCATACTATTAACAATGGAGAAGGCAAACATGAGGAATTGGCCGGAGGATAGGAAGAGGGAGCTCGTACTAAGCGCCGGCCTGCCAATACCTCTCGTTGACATTAGGGTTGTTGATGGGCAGGGTAGGGACGTACCTAGGGACGGTAAGACAATGGGCGAGCTTGTGGTTAGGGCCCCGTGGATAACCAGGGAGTACCTAAATGACCCGGAGAAGACCAGGAATGCCTGGCGCGACGGTTGGTTCCACACAGATGACATAGCCGTTTGGGACAGTGAAGGCTATGTGTGGATTATGGATAGGGCTAAGGATGTTATTAAGAGTGGTGGTGAGTGGATATCAAGTACGAGGCTTGAGGACTTAATAAGCACGCACCCGGCGGTCTACGAAGTTGCCGTCATCGGCGTTCCTCACCCGAAGTGGGGTGAGAGGCCGGTGGCCATTGTCGTACCAAAGCCCGGGCAGAAGGTTACGGAGGAGGAGATTAGGAATTACCTAATGGGCTTGGTTAACGAGGGGAAGATGCCGAAGTGGTGGATACCCGACAAGGTGGTTATTGTCGAGTCCGAGCTACCAAAGACGAGCACTGGCAAGGTCGATAAGAAGGTGCTCAGGGAGAGGTTTCAAATAACCCTTGAGTAACGCGTTGCCAAATTCCTTAAATTATCAAATTTAAGTCATTATCAAAATTATGGAGGTCTACGTAATAAAGGACATGTCCAATAGCTACCTAACAAGTGATGGCATGCTCATAGACGCGATCGCTAAGGCGCCGACGTGGCCTGGGCGGCTAGGGGCACGGTATCGACATAAAGTACCTACTCATAACGCACTACCACATAGACCGCACAGGGTATGCCCACGACATTGACAAGGCCCTCAATTGCAGGGTCGTTACGTCAATACCCGAATCAACCATGATAGAAGGCAGGGAAAACCAGGGCAGCAAGCATTCCTCGATCAAAGTACTAACAGTCATGAGAATTAAACCCGTGGGCGTCGATGTTAAGGTAAACGATGGCAATGTATCGAGGATTACAGGGCAGTATACGCGCCGGGCCACACGCCCGGTAGCACTGCCTATCTCCGTGATGGAAAGCCAGCGCCACCACTAAGGGTTCACACTTAATATGGAGGAGGCCATGAGGAGCATGGACAAAATACTTGGCCTAAGACCGGGGGTTATTTATTCAGGTCATGGAAAACCAATAAACCTAGGCACTTAGGTTCTCATTAATCCTGAAGCCATGGTACTTAAACAACTCGATTGCATTATTCATCATAATCATCTCCTTATCAATGTTACCAACACCATCACTACCCTTAACACACTTAACATCACCAACCAGGTCCCTAAACCTCCTGTACGGGTAGCCACTGCCAAATAGTATCCTCTCTGGGCCCAGGGTATTTAATATGGGCTTCGCCGACTCATCATTAAATAGGTAGCAGTTAATCCCCGACGTACTCAAGTACGTGTTATCGTACCTCCTCATCACCCTAAGGACCTCCCTAACCCAAAGCCCAAACCTCTCGGGCGGGGTCCCAAGGCCGTTAATCACCATGTACGGTCTATACTCATTAAGTACCTCAGCGAGGTTCTTAGGCATTACATGCGTAATTATCCTCTCATCAACGTCCTTAGGCATTCCCAGGTGCATCACAATCAATACATTATTCTTCTCGGCATACTCCATCAACTGCTTAAAGGCTGGGCTTGTGGCTGGATTGAAGAATTGAAGTGCTGGGGAGACGAAAACGCCCCTAAGGCCGAGGTGCTCCATCTCCTTAATCTTCTGCCTAACATACTTACCACCGAAGCTTGGGTTTATGCTTGAGAATGGTATAAAGAAGTCGCTAACTCCCTCCTTAAAGACCTCATACCAAAGCTTCATGTTATCAATCATGTACTCAGGCCATTTACTGATCAGGTCGTAAACCTCCCTAATCACGGACTTAACATCGACGTACATACCCAAGTCCCTAGCTAATCTATATAGACCACTAAGCGTGAGACTAAGTGTTGGGTCCACATCAATTGGATAAAGCGTGGATGCGATGGCACCAGCACGGTGAAGCCTATCCCTCAATACCCAGAGCTCTGCGCCTGGATGAACGTGAAAATCAATAAAGTAATCACCTAGCATTAATAATCTCTATATTGGCTAGTATTTAAAAATAATTCGCTCTATTTTAATCTATAAGCACAACCTCAACTAACTCGGTGTTTTTACATAAATAAAGCAGTCAGGAACCAGTAAATCTCGGCCTCCTCTTCTCAAGGAAGGCGCTAACGCCCTCAACAAAGTCATGAGTATTACCCAACTCACCCTGCAACCTAGCCTCAACAGCCAAGAACTGATCAAGATCCTTAAACAAAGCCTCATTAATCAACCTCTTACCATACGAGTAAGCCCTGAAGGGTCCCTGGACGATCTCATTGGCGAACTTCAGAGCCTCGCCCAGTGGGTCATCAACAACCTTAACAAGGCCCATGGCCTCCGCCTCCTCAGCCGTGAACTCACCGCCAATGAGCAAGTACCTAAGCGCCCTAGCACCGACTAATCGAGCCATCATAAGCGTCAAACCCGTGTCGGGGACAATACCAAGATTCTGAAAGGCCAAAACAAACCTAGCGTTCCTGGAGGCGAAGGCAAAGTCGCAAGCCACGGCAAGGCTAATACCGGCGCCCGCGGCCACGCCATTAACAGCCGCAATAAACAACTTATCACTAAACCTAATCTCCCTAAGAATTAGGTGAAAGGAATTCCTAAGCTCACCCTCAAGGTCCACCGCACCTGGGCCACTGGGCTTAACAGAGATCTCGGCACCGGACGAAAAAGCCCTACCAGCACCCGTCAATACGCCAACCCTCTTGTTCGGGTCAGAATTAAACTTACGCAAGGCATCAAGTAACTCAGCCCTAAGCTCAGGCCCCAGGGCATTCAACTTATCAGGCCTATTAAGTGTGAACACGGTTATGGGACCCCTATCATCAACAATCACGTACCTATACATAGCAACCACCTACTGCTCCGCCGGTACAAACTCATACGTCAAGTAGCCCTCGGGCTCCCTCTTAACAACCTGAAGCTTCACCTTCATACCAACCCTAACCTTCCTGGGATCATCAGCCCTCAACCAAGCCAGTACGTTAAAGCCCTCCCTCATCCTAGCAATAGCCACTATATAATCGGGGTAGTGCGAGTACGTCAACGGCTTCGTGTTTATTACGGTGTACGTCAGTAACTCACCCTCACCACTAACCTCAACCCAATCCATATCGCTGGCCTTACAATACGGACAATCGGCCTGGGGCGGGAAGTAATACCTACCACACCTCCTGCACCTCGTTGTATACACCTTACCCTCCCTCAGACCCTCGAAGAATTTCTTAATCCTCTCAACACTTATCGAGAACCTAAGCCTCATCTCCCTAACATCATACCACAGGTTATACTGACCCTTCTCATCGGGGGCTATGGGCAGGCCAGTGGCCTTGACAACATCATTCAACTGCTTAATAGATTGCCTCCAAAACTCCTCATACCTAGCCTCCAGGGACATCACCATCACCTCCTGGGCTTCACCCTTGGTGGGCCATCCTTATCAAGTGAGTATATTGTGATGTATGCATAGTGGCCGGTACCACCAACATTGTGGGATAAAGCCCAACCAACGTATATATCGGCCTGCCTATCCCTAGGCTCAACGCTCTGCCTTAACTGCTTAGTCATCTCAACAGCCATACTAACGCCCGTAGCCCCAATGGGATGGCCCTTGGCCTTAAGACCGCCATCTAGGTTGACAGGTATTAAACCACCTTTGTAGGTCTGCTCGCTCCTAACCAGTTGTATGCCCATGCCCCTCTCCACGAATCCCAGGTCTTCGTAAGCCATGACCTCGGCTATCGTGAAGCAATCATGCACATCAGCAACATCGAAGTACTTCCACGTATCCCTATGCTCAACACCCACCCTCCTAAAGGCTTGCTCAGCGGCTTGATACGCGGCATCAAGCCCTATGAAGTCTGGTCTCTTGCTTAGATTTGCCGTTCCAGTGGCCACGCCCACGGACCTAATCCACACAGGCGTATCCGTTATTTTCCTAGCCAACTCCTCACTGGCGAGTATTACCGCGGCAGCCCCATCAGTTATTGGGCTTGAGTCATAGAGTTTAATGGGCCATGCAACGTACCTCGACTTGAGGCATTGATCAACGGTTATCCTCAAGCCGTAGAACTGGGCCTTCGGGTTCATTGAGCCGTAGTAATGATTCTTAACAGCAACCTTGCAAAAGTCCTCCTCAGTAGCCCCAAACCTATTCATGTAAGCCGTCATGTATAGTGCGTAATAGCCTGGGAACGTCAATCCAAAGTTCTCGAACTCCCAGAAGTAGTTGCCGGCCCTGCCTATGAATTCGACGACCGTCGGTGTTGGTGACTCGTACATCTTCTCCACGCCGATAGCCATGGCTACGTCAGCCATCCCCGACGCCACGGCCAGGTAAGCATTATATAGTGCCGCACTACCTGATGCACAGGCAGCCTCAACCCTCATGGCACCCCTGGGATTTAAGCCGCAGTATTCGCCGACAACCACGGCGGGTAAGGACTCGGCACTCCAACCACCGGCATTACCAACAACGAAATACTGGATATCCTTCTGATCAAGCCTTGCATCCTCTAGAGCCTCCTTAACAGCCTCCCAAGCCAATTCACCCAGTGTTGTGTCGGTTCTACGCCCAAACTTCGCGTGGCCAACCCCAACAATAGCTACCCCCCTCATAATCCCATAGTATTCGGAAAACGCCTTAAATAATAATGCTACTCTGTTCACTATTGCTTGATCATTACCACTATATTCATTATATATTGCGTCGACGCGGATAATTTGAATAAATTGAAATCGCACTTAAGAAGTTAGCCAAGTCTCAAAGCGTGATGAGCACGCAAATTAGGAGGGTCGCGGTGATAGGGGCAGGTACAATGGGCCACGGCATAGCGGAGGTATCCGCCCTGGCAGGTTATGAGATTGTGATGGTCGATGTATCGCAGGACCTATTGAATAAGGCTCTGGAGAGGATTAAATGGAGCCTTGACAAGTTGGCTGAGAGGGGTACGATTAGTAAGGAGAAGGTTGGTGAGGTCATGGGTCGAATAAAGACCTCATTATCAATTGCTGAGGCTGTTAAGAACGCTGACATAATGATTGAGGCTGTGCCGGAGAATATCGATCTCAAGAAGCAGGTATTTGCCGAGGCCGATGCAAACGCGCCCCCACATGCCATACTGGCTACGAACACGAGTAGCCTGCCTATAACCGAGATAGCCAGCGCCACGAAGAGGCCCGAGAGGGTTGTTGGGATTCACTTCTTCAACCCACCAGTCCTGATGCCCCTTGTCGAGGTCATTAAGGGTGCGCAAACGAGTGATGAAGTCGCCAGGAGGGCTTACGACTTCGTTAAGAGCCTCGGTAAGGAGCCAATAATGGTGAATAAGGATGTGCCTGGCTTCGTGGTGAATAGGATATTGGTGGCCCTGAACTCCGTCGCGTGTCTGTTGGTTGCAAACAACGTCTATTCGATTGTTGAGGTAGACTCAGCCGTTAAGTACAGGGCTGGCCTGCCCATGGGTATCTTCGAGCTTCAGGACTTCACGGGTATAGACGTTGGTTACCTAGTCGGCTTTGCGGTTGCCGTTAGGGACCCAATGCTTAGGGTTCCATGCCCATTGATTGAGGAGTTGTATAAGAAGGGTTGGCTTGGTCAGAAGAGCGGCCGTGGTTTCTATGAGTATAAGGGTGGCCCGTACGAGAGGGCTAACATACCCAGGGAGGCCGGTGAGAAGGTTGACTTAGTACAAATATTCGCGCCTGCAATAAACATGGCCGCTTGGCTACTTAGGCAGGGCATTGCGTCAAGGGATGACATTGATAAGGGCGTTAAGCTGGGCCTTGGCTGGCCGAAGGGCGTATTTGAGTATGCTGATGAGTTTGGCATTGATAAGGTGGTTGAGGCGCTGAACCAACTATACTCCAAGTATGGCTATGAATTGTTCAAGCCAGATCCATTACTCACGCAGATGGTTCAGGAGGGTAAGCTTGGTCAGAAGAGTGGTAGGGGATTCTACGAGTATGGCGCTGTTGGCGTGACTGAGTTTAAGGAAATAATACTAAGGAAAGAGCCACCGCTTGCCTGGATAATACTCAACAGACCGCAGAGGCTCAATGCACTAACCCTAACAATGCTTGAGGAAATAAGTAGGGCCCTCGACATGCTTTGGGACGATAAGGAGGTCAGGGTAGTGATAATCAGGGGCGCAGGTGATAGGGCATTCTCCGCAGGTGCTGATGTCACGTCATTCCAAGGCCCACTACACACGTACTACTTCTTCATTTACAACAGGAAGTTCCAGGAGGCTGTCAATAAGATTGAGAGGTTCCCCAAGCCAGTGATAGCGGCAATAGATGGCTACGCCCTTGGTGGTGGCCTGGAGATTGCCATGGCCTGCGACTTCAGGATAGCCACAGACAGGTCCGAGCTTGGCCAGCCCGAGATTAACCTGGGCATAATACCAGGCGCGGGAGGTACGCAGAGGTTGATTAGGTATGTTGGCCTTGGTAGGGCCAAGGAGTTGATAATGTTTGGTGACAGGATCAAGGCTGATGAAGCCTACAGGATTGGCTTGGTCAACAGGGTTGTACCCAGGGAGAAGTTTGAGGATGAGGTTAGGTCATTCGCCATGAGACTAGCCCAAGGCCCACCAATAGCGTTGACCTACGCGAAGTATGCCGTTAACTTCGGAACACAGGTGCCTGTCGACATTGGTATGTTGCTTGAGGCTGCGCTCTTCAGCATGGCCGTAAACACTAAGGATGCCCAGGAGGGGGTCATGGCCTTTGCCATGAGGAGGAGACCTGAGTTCAAGGGTGAGTGAGTTATATAGTATAAATAGGAACATTACTTAAAACAATCTCTTTCACTATTCTCATAGTATGTCAGAGGATCCCTTTGAACTACTAAACTCAATGACCCAGCAGGCATTACCAAAAATAGCCAGCAAGGTCACCGGCCCCGTTAAGGTGTTTCAATTCACCGGGGAGGGCTACGAACCATTCTATGTGGAGATTGGGGGAGGTACCGTGAAACTTACTAAGGGTACCCACAGGTCGCCAACGGCCACGATACAGGTAAATAAGGATAACTTGTTGAAGATGATTAAGGGACAACTCGATGCCATGCAGGCCTACTTCTCGGGCGCCATTAAGGTAATGGGCAACATAATGGATGCGGCGTCCCTCATAGATATAATAAATACGGCCCGTAGCTCACGATAATGACTTATAAGTGTGTAAATAACATATTAAAAATTACGTTTTTCATAATTTCATCACAATATTATAAATAATGGATATACTTTTATTAACACCAAAGTCATTACTTGCCATATGAGGATATTAGTTACCATCCCACTTACGGATCCAGACGTTGGTCCGCAGGCCATGAAAATGCTAAGTGAGGTTGGTGAGGTTGATATAAAACCGATGACAACTGAGCAATTGAAGGATGCAATACGTGATTACGATGCGGTAATAGTCAGCGTCTGGCACAGGGTTACGAAAGACGTAATCGATGCTGGTAGGAACCTTAAGGTAATTGGTACTGCGTCCGTGGGTACAGACCACATCGACGTTGAGTATGCCGAGGGCCGGGGCATTAAGGTCGTTAGTGCGGCTGGCGCATCGACCTACAGCGTGGCTGAGTTCACGTTTGGTTTATTGCTAATGATGGTTAAGAGGATCCCCGAGAACATGGGCAGGGTTAGGAACGGTGAGTGGAGTTCATTGTTGACACCGGGTATTGAATTGTTCGGTAAGACCCTGGGCATCATAGGCTTTGGCAGGATTGGCTCCTACGTGGCCTCGATAGCCAACGCCTTTAGGATGAGGGTTCTTGCCTACGACCCGTTTGTGGATAGGGAGAGGTTTATCGAGGTTAATGCAATCAGGGTTGATAACCTTGATGACTTGCTTAAACAGTCTGATTTTATAACGATACATACATCATTGACCAGAGAGAGTAGGGGCTTGATCGGTAGGAGGGAGGTTGGGCTTATGAAGGATGGCGTCTACATTATCAACACTGCGAGGGGTGAGGTTGTTGATGAGAATGCGATTCTTGAGGGCTTAAAAAGCGGCAAAATAGCTGGTTATGCTGCGGATGTACTCACAGGCGAGCCACCAACCGAGGACACATCGCCATTACTAAGGGCGTTTAGGAGGGGTGAGGTCTCGAACCTATTCATAACGAGCCACATAGCCGGGGTCACGAGGGAATCCGTTAAGAGGTACACGCTGTACGTGGCTAAGGGCGTTAGGGATGCGTTAATAGCGTTTAAGAGGTGAGGGGATAGCCATGGTGACTGGCGGTGAGGCGATTACTAGGTCCCTGATTGAGGAGGGTGTGGATACGGTATTTGGCTTACCAGGGACGCACGTGTTGGGCCTATACGCGGCACTTCATGATTACCGTGATAGGATAAAGCACGTGCTTGGGCGCTTTGAACCAAGCATGGGTTTTATGGCTGATGGCTATGCGAGGGCCAGCGGTAAGGTTGGTGTTGTCATCGCCACAGCAGGCCCGGGTGCAACGGGCTTGGTCACACCACTTGCCCAGGCATCGGTTGAGGGAGTCCCAATAGTGGCGCTTGTCGGCTTAACGCCAATAAGGACAGCAGGTAGGGGTTACTACCATGAATTTAGAGACGTAAATGCCCAATTGAGTATTTTCAAGCCGTTCACTAAGTTAGCCGTTAGGGTTGAGGACCCCCGGGAAATACCCAGGGTAATGGCTAAGGCCTTCAGGACAGCTAAGGAGGGTAGGCCAGGCCCCGTCTACGTGGAGCTGCCTAGGGACGTGATTGAGAGCGAAACGGAGTGGATGGGCTATACTAAGGAGGAGCCCATAAGGACTAAGCCAGATCCAAGCCTAGTGGAGTTGGCTGCTAAGGAATTACTAAATGCTGAGAGACCCATTATCTACGTTGGTGGTGGCGTGATAGCCGCAAATGCGAGTGACGCGCTCATTAAAGTTGCCGAGGAGTTAGGCGCCCCAGTGGTTACCTCAATCATGGGCAAGGGCGCAATACCCTTCGACCACCCACTACATGGCGGCTTAGCAGCGGGTTACTTCGGGGATACGGTGGCTGTTAAGCTTGTTGAGAAGGCCGATGTTGTGCTTGCCATAGGGACTAGGTTTAGCGAGTTGGGCACCGGCATGTGGTCACTGCCAATAAGGGGGAGGCTAATCCACGTTAATATTGATCCTAACGACATCGGCAGGAATTATAAGACAGACTTGTCGATAGTCTCCGATGCCCTGGAATTCCTCAATGCACTATATGATAAAGTTAGGAGTAAGGGACCTGGTAGGGATAGGGGAATTAAGTTAATCAATGAGGTTAAGGCCTCCGTTGGTAATCAACAACTTAGGGAACTTGGCTATGATGAGTCCAGGATAAACCCAAGCGACCTAGTTAGGGCTCTTGCCCACGTACTTGATAACGATATGCGTGAGGGAAAGGCAATAGTCACCTGCGACGCCGGTGGTAATCAAGTTGCCATGTTTGAGTTGCCAGTCTACAAGCCAAGAACCTACTTCAACCCAGCGGGCTTTACGTCGTTGGGCTTCGCAATACCCGCGGCTATTGGCGCAAAGATTGCTAGGCCCGAGGCGACAGTAGTCGCCACGACAGGCGACGCGGCATTCTTCATGACGGGCATGGAGATAGCCACAGCCGCCGAGTTAAACCTCAAGGTTGCCTTTGTAATATTTAATGATAGGGCCCAGGGAGTCCTAAAGCTACAGCAGAGGTTCCTCTATGGTGGCAAGGTCTACGCATCGCACACATACCCCATGGACTTCTGCAAGTTCGCGGAGTCCCTCAATGTAGGCTGCGTTAGGATTAGCGACAGGAGGGAGCTTGAGCCTGGGCTTGAGAGGTGTATTTATAAGTCGGGTGGGCCGTGTATTGCGGACGTTCTCGTGAACCCGGATGCCGTGCCAATTCCAATAACTAGACAGTTAATGGCAATCTTTGGCAGGAGACGATGATACCACATTTGTTTTTAAAGATTCATTAAATTAAAATTAATCCTAGTCCCACTTAACAATGGCCCTGGCGTGGAGTCCCTTCTCTAAATTTTCATATGCCTCATTTATCTGCTCAGGCGCGTATACGTGGCTGACCAACTTCCTGATGTCCACCTTGCCTGAAGCCACTAATTTAATTATCTCCGGTAAGTCAAGCCTAGGCCTATAGCCCAGGCTTCCTATTATCCTAATGCCATTCACGACAAACGGCAGTATGTTTACGCTAAAGTAGGACTTTGGACCACCAAGCCCAGTCACCACTATCGTACCGGCCCTGGCCACCACCTCCATGGATAATTTAAGATCGGGCTCAGGCCTTGCCTCATGAACCACATCAGCGCCGTCTGGCAGTATATCCCTTATCCTGCTTATTGGATCCTCCTTACTTGAATTTATCACGTGAGTAGCACCGAGCTCCCTAGCCTTATCTAATGCGTAGTCCCTAACATCCACCGCAATTATCGGGTACGCACCCATGGCACTGGCCAGTTGAACAGCCGATAAACCAACACCACCAACACCAATAACCACTAGGCTTGTGCCGGGCCCAACACCAGCCTCCCTCAATGCGTGGTATGCAGTGCCGTATGCACAGGCAATTGGTGCGGCGTAGTAAACATCAACACCCTTCTCCAGGGGTATAACGGCTATTTCAGGGACTGTTATGTACTCGGCATGGCCACCGTTAAGCCCCACGAGGCCCGGCATTCGGCCCGCGGCCGCTGGGCAATAATTCTCCTTACCACTAGCGCAGTACTTGCAGATGCCGTCTGGGACAATCCAGGAGATGATGACAGGGTCACCCTTCTTTAAGCCCCATGGATTCTTAACATCGGGCCCGAAATCCTCAACCCAGCCCGAAATTTCATGCCCAGGTATAAATCCCTGCCTAACCGGTCCAAAATCACCCTTAAACAGATGCAAGTCACTATGACATATGCCTGTGGCGGCAACCCTAACAAGTATCTCGCCAGGTCCCGGCTTTGGTGTCGGTACCTCCTTAATCTCCAGGTAAGGCTTATTTGGTCCCTTAATTGTAGCTGCTTTCATACTTCATTTTAGGTTATTTCTTGGAATTTTAATTTTGCTTATATTTAGATATTTAGATTTTAGATCATGTAATCAATGAGTGATCATGACTCGAACCGGGGATATAAATGGTTTAATGGTTTAAATTATTAAACATTACCTTATAATTATTGCTTAGTCTATGAACTTTGTCGGCACGTTTCTCGTGGTATTTGCGAGCTTTACGGCAGCCGATGAGTACTGCATTAGGGTTAGGAAGCTTCCCTTCTTCACCTTAATCTTTCTCGAGAGTAATGATGAAACTGGGTCAGCCTTACCCAGGATTAAATCCTTCCAGAGTGAGTATGTGGCCTCCAGCACGAAGTCCGCATCCACCTTTCCAATCTTTATATTGCCCGGCAACTTTATCTCCGTCGGTAAATTAACCGGCAAGTCAATATAGAACTCACTGCCCTGGCACGTCCCATTCCTAAGCACAAGCTTTATCGCACCGGAGTCAACCTTGACCCCAAGGTCCTTTGGCTTAGGTAATCCAAGGATTTCCGACAACCTATCAACCACGTTCTCAGGTATGTTCGTTGCAACAAAGGCCACATCCCACCTCCAGTCCTTGGCAGCCTCCCTATACTCCTGATTCTCATTTATGGCCTTACAAAATGCCTCAGCCCACTGCGGACTTGGATATATAAAGCCCTCGCTTGACATACATATTAAATACATACCTTTTGGTATTAAAGAATTATTGATATAAATGCTATATATTATAATTAATAAATTAATATATAATATATAGCAGTTACGTTTAAAGTATCTACATATAATTAGTACCAATGAGTTATTTAGATCTTGACAGATTAACCGAGGAGGACGATTTGATAAGGCGTAACGTGCATAAGCTTGCTGAGGAGGTGCTTAGGCCATTGTCCATCAAGGTTGATAGGATGGACCCGAGGGATAGGGTTGCGCCTGGGTCTCCATTGTATGATGCCATTAGGGAGATGAAGAGGATGGGCCTACATAGGATTCACCTGCCCAAGGATCGTGGAGGCCTTGGGTTAACGAACCTACAGAGGTACATAATCGATGAGGAGCTTGGTTGGGCCAGCCTGGGCTTTGCCACGCTCATTGGCGTTGATGCAATACCATTCACAATAGCCGCATTATTTGGTTCAGAGAGGGTTAAGGAGGAGCTGGTCAAGCCCTGGCTTGAGGATACGGAGGGTAGGTACATTGGTTGCTGGGGCGTTACTGAGCCCGAGCATGGTAGCGACTACATACTGGCGTTTAGGGATAGGGAAGTTGAGTCCTTTGGTAAAGGTAACGTGGTCATTGAGCGCGATGGTGATGAGTGGGTCATAAACGGCCAAAAGTCGGCCTGGGTCTCAGCAGCGCCGGTATGCACCCACATGGGTCTACACGCCCAGTTAAGGGATGGGAGAAGCCTCAGGGATGGCGCATTCGTAATAGTGCCGCTCAACCTAAGGGGCGTTAGGAAGGGCGAGCCAGTTGATATGCTCGGCAATAGGGATTGCCCACAGGGGCCCGTGTTCTTCGACAATGTGCGTGTGCCCGACGATTACGTGATAGCCCAGCCACCATTTTACGAGTTATTCTCAGACCAACTTCTCAATCTAACGAGTGTCAACATGGGCGCATTCTCCGTGGGCCTCGCCAGGGCGGCCTTTGAGGAAGCCCTAAAGTACGCGAGGAGTAGGATACAGGGTGGTAAGCCATTGATTGAGCATAAGAACATTAAGTTGAAGATTTATGAAATGTTTGAGAGGGTGGAGACGGCCAGGTACTACGTTAGGAAGGCCATGGACTTCGTTTACACCAAGTTCTTCGTAGAGCAGTCCTTCACAACACCACCCAGGTATGCAAGGGCCGCGCAGGTGTATGCTAAGAAGATAGCCTTTGAGGTTGCCCATGACGCGCTACAGATATTTGGTGCCTATGGGCTCAGTAGGGAATTCATCATTGAGAAGTTGTTTAGGGATGCCAGGGCATTGCTTATTGAGGATGGCACGGTGGAGGCACTGAGCCTTGATGCTGCTGATGACATTATACTAAACTATAACTTATAGATTGTAATAAATTATAAATAGTAACAATGCTTAAAATAAAATTTACATATTTAAAGGCATATGGTTCTAAAGGGTGGTGAAAAGGGCTTCGGAACACCACTGAATGCGCCGTTGTACCCATCATCAACCGCGGTAACGAAGATTAGCTATAGTAAAGTTAGGGTTGTCCTGGTGCTTGCCAACGTTGACCCCAAGTCCGTAGATCCACTACTACCCGAGGGTGTTGACCTGGCCCTTGAGATGGCCGCCTTCTGGGTTGGTGATTACGGGATATCGACGGTTGGGGTCTACAGGGAGGCATTGATAGCGCTGCCCGTGAGGACCGAGGGCGTGGAACTTGCCTACTACATACCGTACATCTACGTAACCAACGACGCAGCCATGGCGGCGGGTAGGGAGTTGGCGGGCGCGCCTAAGAAGCTTGGTGACATTAGGCTTACGATTAATGATTACGGTTTGGTTATAGGTACGTTAGATAGGGGCGGTGAATTAATGAGGGTTGAGGTTGCAATAAGTGGTAGGTTAGGCCTTGAACAATTGGATGCCTTCAGGGCGCTAATGCCTAGGACGGATAACACGGTCACGCTACCCCTACTCTCAGTAAGGACATTACCGCCACTACCTGATGGCACGCCCGGCATCGCCCAATTAATACAGTGGTACGCAAGGTTTACCTTCACGCCGAGGGAGAGCCCACAGATATGGAGTGGTGAAGCCAGGGTTAAACTGGGCGGCACTCCCTTTGACCCACTCGATGATATTAAGGTGACTGGAGTAGTCGCTGGCTTCTACATTGAGGGCGACATGGAATTGGGCATAACCAGAAAGGTTAAGGAATGGAAATTAACCTGGTGATAAATATATAGCATATAGATTTATTAGCATATATTATATAGCATATAAACTATAAAAGCTTTTAAATATTTTCCAAATAAATAATGGTAAGACCATGCAGATAAAAAGTATCTTAACATTTATTCTTGGGATTATGTTAATGGCACTACTTATATACGCAACCCTGTCAGCACACTTGGGCAATGCGCATAGAACGACACAAAAAGATTCAGCGCTTAAAGGCGACCCAATAATATACATATACTCACCCGTGGTTAAGGCCTCAGGTTTTATATCGTTCACCGCAGGTAATTATGATGGTATACCCGTCGTTGTTTACAAGGCTGGAAGCCTTTACATGCCCTCTGGGCAGGTCATGATAGGCATAAGCCCCAGTTACAACATAACACTTACCATGAGCTCCGCTGAAATAAGTGACGTTACGATATACGCGGCCAACATAACCGCAACGGCCTACGTAATAATACCAATTACCATAACAATAACTCCGCAGAACGTCTACCTATTATCAATCCTCTCAACAATAGCCTCAGAATTACTACCGCTCTATAATGTGAAGATCTACGCGTATTACATAAACTCGACGTCCATCTCGTACTCCTCAATTAAGGTATACACTGGGTGAGTGTGGAATATTTGACAAAGAATAAATCATATTAGAATGTTATTTTACAAATATTAAATTTATAATGAGGAATATATACCATATTTATGGAATAAACTTTTAAACTTGATCAAAGTAAATAGCTCGTATGAACTGGAAGCTAACGGTAATAGGCTTAGGGTTCGTAATAGCACTACTGGTGGCTGCCTCGGTATTTGGAATATCAACCGATGCCAGCATACCCGGCCCCATAAAGATTTACTACCCAACGGCATCGTTAAGCGGGATATTAATGTATGGCTGGGTATACTCAACATCTACGGCACCCTATCAGTACGCCCCCGTAATAGCCCAGAGCATAAACTCAATAAGTGCGCCCCAGGGCCAGACCATTAGTAAGTCCGTGATAGTCTCACTGCCAAACCCACTCATGCCGAATTGCCCAACCTCAACTGTGAACATAACGGCATCATTAACCATGAACTCCGCAAGCCTGAGCAACATATTCCTATATGCCGTTAATATAACGACCACGTCCGGCTCCCTCAACAACGTTGTACTAGTGTCCTCTGGGCTGCCATACGTCGTTAATCAAACAATTAGTAGCGCCACGATGAATGGGCTAACGGTTTACGCGTACTACGTCAGTGTCGGCAGCCTGTCGTACAGCGGTTTAAGCGTTACGGTTACCCCAGCCCTTATTACATGTAGCTCCTCTGGCGTGACAACAAGTAATGTGGTTTCTGGGTCATGAGTAATTAATTTGGTTTGGTATTATTCAAAATATTCTTTCTATTTTTATACCTAGTATATTTACCTAAAAAGGCTATATATAGATTAAGCTTTTAAGAGGAGTACCGATTAATTACTGTGGACTTCTTTACAAAGTTTGGCTATATATTAGTCAATATGTGGAGACACAAGGCACTTATTTTGCCAATACTCCTCGTGTTAAACGTACTTTCCTGGATTTATTTCTGGGTTAAGCCATCACTGCTTGGTTTTTCCATGATTATCCTAGCCCTGGCTCTCCTTCTTACGGTTGTATTCATAGGGGTCATTCCCGTTGCCATTATTGAGGAGAATAACTATAGGATTGATGTTGTTAGGAGGATGGGGCTTGATTCATTCGTTTCACTTGTGGTGGTTTATGCTCTGTTCATTTACGTTAGCCTAATCCTCCTGGCGGTTATAAAACCGCCGCCACTCCTCATAGTGATGATGGTCCTCCTCTTCGCGCTGCCCCTGACGCCCTTCGTGGTGATTGCAGTGTTGGTGCCACCCCTCGTGGGTTACTTCATGAGGCAGAGATGGCGCTCGCTCAGGGGTAGAATACCCTTCTGGGGCATTTACCTGGGCTTACTATCGGCATTAATACTACTACTACTGCCCATAATGTACTTCAGGGTGCTCTTCGTGAGCGCATCGCTGGTGAACTCCTTCATACTTGGTGGTGTGGTGACCATACTCTCCCTAATACCGTTATTCTACCCTAAGCCCATGGTCTGCAGGGTGCTGGGGCTTGCCATGATCTTCCTGGGCATATTGATGTGGTTAATAGTTGCCGGAGGCTTAACGTGGGGCTCTGTGCTCTCAATAATAAGTGGTGGGTATCTATATGACTGGAAGCCACAGGACTAGTTATTAAACATATGCATGGTTTATATATAAATAAATTATTGCCAGTGTTTAAATAATAATGATAAATAGCAATATTGTGTTAATCAATAGGTATGGTTCAAAATTGACTATAATAATCACTGCGGCGGTTGCACTATCCCTGGCGTTACTTAGTCTCTTCATATATGGCGTTTATCAGGGCGATATATTGACTTCCTCGGTACCGCGGTGCCAAACCCTACCAGCCTATCAATTAAGTACTAAGACCCCCATTAAGCACGTGATCATAATATTCCTGGAGAACCACAGCTTCGATAATTTCTTCGGTGTATACCCAACCAACGGTACCCTGGACAATTCATTAATTAATCAATTAACAATCCCCAACAACCTACTCACCATGGGCAAAATTCCCAATTACCTACGGCCTGTGCCCCGTGGGCATTTACCACACGGAAGATCCTAGTGAGGGGTATATACCGTACTACGCTGATTGGGATTATGGAAGAATGAATGGTTGGTTATGGGGCTCAGGCCCGCAATCCCTCTATTACTACACTGTTGATCAATTAGCGCCACTTTGGGACTTGGCTGAGGAGTACGGGCTCGCCGATAATTACTTCACGCCATACCTCTCAGAAAGTGCGCCAAACCACCTCTTCCTATACGTGGCATATGCGCCGGTCATAGACGACTACGGCCCACCACCCTACATACCAGTCCGGGGAAGCATATTCGCGGAGCTATGTCAATATCACGTGAGTTGGGGTTACTACATAGATCCCAGGGAGCCTCCAAGCCTCCTCGATATTAAGTACTTCTACGGTATTAATAAGTACTCGACACATATACAGACCTGGAGTGACTTTATAAGTGAGGTAATTAATGGTTCATTACCGGCGGTTTCCTGGGTCATGCCAAACCCAATAAACGACATGGGCCCGCCAAACAACATATTATATGGGGAGGCCTGGCTCCTCTATATAATAGATACGGTTGAGGAAAGCCCAATATGGAACTCGACGGTTATCTTCATAACATGGGATGAATTTGGCGGTTACTACGATCATGTATCGCCACCGATAATAAATGACGAACCCTTGGGCATTAGGGTCCCGCTAATAGTCATATCACCCTACGCCAAGGAGGATTACGTATCCCACACCTTACTAACCCATGCGTCATTAATAGCCTTCATTGATTATAACTGGGGGTTACCTGCCCTAAATGAGTATGTATTAAATAGCAACATACCTCTTGACTTCTTCTACTTTAACATGAGTAGGAAGCCGATAATATTTAATGAGTCACAGGGCTTTCCGTTGATAAGCAATGTGTACTCAATACTTAACGCATCCAACTATAGGGATTTATCGAACCTATTCCCATTAACACCGCAGATACCACTTAATGAGCTTCCATACACAAGGTATGGCTTCAGCAACATAACACTTATGGAACTGGGTTCACGGGTATACGTGGGTAAAGACTTCATGTATATACCCGTAATTTACACGCCATTATTCCTATGGTTAATCATAGCCCTAATAATAGATTTAATGCTAATATCATTACTACCCATAGGTAAGGAGTTTCCTAAGTCATTACCCACAATGATGTTGGGTATCGCTGGTGGTTCTGTGGTCACCGCATCAATTATTGGATTGATAACCTTGACAACGGGCTTTCTCAATTACCTGGGAAATACTGGGGAGGCACCACCATTACTCATGGGTTACCTAATTGGTCTAATACTATTCTCAGTAATTGGCTCGTTAATTATGCGAACCAGGCATGGGCCCTACGCATTAATTACTCTTTCAATAATAATTCCAATACTCCTATACGTACTCATCTACGCCCAGGCAATTCAATCGTATTTAATGAGTGATGAACCATTACTATTTTATGGCCTACTATCCACGGCGCCAATAATGCTGATAGTGTTATTAATAGTCAGGCCATACGTGAGTGGTAATACGTGGACTAAGGGCTTCGGCTATACAGTTTCGCTGGCCCCGCTTTCTTACGTAATAATACTTATTATTGCTTTCATGTACATAAGGCTTTATCAACCTGGTTTGTCAACACTATTATTACCAACGGAATTCGTGGGCCTCATATTGGTTATTACCTGGTTTTTAATGGTGATGAGAGGTCTCAGGCTGGGTGTTGGTCATGAGCTATGACGTAGCCATAATAGGTTCTGGGGTTGTCGGCTTGTTCATTGCGTATGAGCTTGCCCACTATAGGGTTAGGGTTTTAGTTATTGATAAGGAGGTTGAGCCTGGCTTTGGTGTTTCAAAGGGTCATGCAGGTGTTATTCACGTTGTTCAACCACCATTTAACTCATTAAGGAGTAAGTTGGCAGTTGAGGGCAATAGGCTGTATGATGGTATTGCAAGGAGACTTCATGTTAAGGTTAGGAGATTGAGCGCACTCCTGGTGGCTAAGAACCCAGGTCAATTAATTGCGCTACCCGCCGTGTGGTTAATCCTTAATCACGTATATGGTAAGCAGGGCTTTAGGGTTAGGGTCCTCGGTCCGCGGGGTTTACGCAGGGTTGAACCCAACGTTAGCGGCTTAGGCGCGGTCGAGGTTGATGGTTATGGAGTTATAAACTCCTTCGAATTAATATCGCAATTATACAACTTTTGTAGGTTAAATGGTATTGACTTCGCCCTGAGCACAGAAGTTAGGGATGCCAAGGTTCTGGGTGATGAAGTTGTCCTAGTTACGAGTAGGGGTGAGTACAGGGCTAAGTACGTGGTTAATTCCGCAGGGCTTTACTCTACGGATATTGCGAGACTATTTGGCGACGAGTATAGGCTTGAGTTTGGTAAGGGCGCCATGCTAGTATTCTGGGGAGAGCAGGTGAGGAACATTGTGGCGCCACTACAATTAATACCGAACCCAAAGACTAAGGGCGGCGCCATCATACCCACCGTGTTCGGCACAACGATATGGGGACCAAGCCTATCAATGGGCGATAGAGGCGATAGGTCAGTCAACGAGGACGACGTTAATGTGCTGAGGGAGAAATTCGGCAGGTTATTAAGGAATAAGGATTTCACACCAATAAAGGCCTATGCAGGTGTTAGGCCAATACCTGAGGGTGATGATTTCATAATAACGTATAGTGGGTCGAGTAGGCATGTAATTCATTTAATAGGTATTGAGTCGCCTGGATTAACGTCAGCACCGGCAATAGCCAGGAGGGTTGTGGAGATGCTCAGGGAGGCAGGTGCGATGCTCACGCCCAAGGATGGTGTTAAGGAGGTCGATCCAATGGTAATGACTAGGGATATTATTAAGGACGGTGGATTAATAAGTGGCGATCAAGGGGAGGTCGTATGCCCATGCATGGGGGTTACTAGGGCAGATATTCGTGAGGCGATTAGGCGTGGTGCTAGGACGCTTGATGGTGTAATCTTTAGGACTGGGCTTGGCATGGGTATTTGCCAGGGAATGTGCCTCGGTAGAGCGATTAAAGTTATTTCTGAGGAGCTTGGTGTAGATCCGAGGGAGTTGACAAAGTCAGGTGGTGGTTCATGGCTGGTTACACAATAGTTGGTGCTGGGTTAGCCGGTCTATCACTGGCTCTTGAGTTACGTAGATTGGGAGTTGAAGCTGAGATCATTGAGTATAGGGACTATATCGGTGGTATTCATTCGATAATGCCTGAAACTAAAGGTTTCATTAATGATGCATTAAAGAACGTTAGTGCTCGGTTAAATACGACAGCGGTTAGGGTTGGTGACGCGACATACATAATTTGGAGGGGAGGTTATAGGAAGCTTGCCGGTAATGTCGTTGTAGCCACGGGGTTCAGGGTAATGACATTACCTGAGTTGGGTATCTATGGTGAGAGGCCTGCAGGGATTTATCCGCACCATGCAGTATTAGATATGTTGCATTATGAATTATTACCTGGTAAAAACGTAATTGTGTATGGCGATAATCAATACGCGCTGTCGCTGGCTGGGGAATTAACGAAGCGTGGCGCTACCGTCCACGTAGTGTCGCCAACGAAGCTTGATACCGGGGCTGTGGGAGAGGATGTTGATATTATTATTGGTAGGGTAAGGTATGTTAAGGGCATGGGGAGGGTTGAGAGAGTCCTAGTAAATAATGAGTGGGTTACCGCGGACACCCTGGTGATATCCATGTTTAGACCATTCAATCCATTTCCCGAGTTTAGGGCTGTTGGTCAAGCGGTTATTGAGACATACGACCCAAGCATCGTCATTGAGAGCGGTAGGATAATGGCTGGGGAATTAGTGAATAGGTCTGGCGAGTTTATAATCATAGATAGTGACCTGCCCATTTACCCAGGTAATAGGGTTAGTAGGGATGTGCGTAGAGTAATAATTCCCTGTAGGGGGTGTAGGGTCATGGTTAATGATAGAGAGTACGTCATTAATAATGATGCCGCCATTATTGAATTACCAGATGTTGATAAGGTGATTATTAGGAGGGTGGTTTCATGAGTCTTGGGGTAATTGATGTTGGTACTACGAATATTAAGCTCATAATATATGACGAAGAGCTTAACCAGAGATATTCAGAAACCGTAAATGTACCGATGGCATTCCCCGGCAATTACCGCGTTGAGCAGGATGCAAACGCACTTAGGTCTGCCTTCAATCACTTAGTTAGCACGGCTAGGGACAGGGGCGTTAAGTACCTAGGCATCTCAACCTATAGGGCATCAGTACTTGCGTGGGATAGGTCTGGTAATCCACTAATAAACATAATCACGTGGTTGGATAGGAGGGGTCTGGAAATCGTTAATAAGTTCCCATACTCAATCATGAGACATTTACCATTACTGAGCAGCATCTTAATACCGACATCACCAGTAGTACAAATACTCTGGCTATTAAGGAATAGGCGGGGCTTAATTGAACGTGTAAGGAGGGGGGAGGTCTTCATTGGTACGTTAAGTTCGTACTTAGCATACATAATTGGTAATAGGTATGTTAATGATGCCAGTAATGAGGCGTTAACTGGACTGTGGCATCCAGGTAATTTTAGGAGGATTGATGCGGTATATGAATTATTGGGAATACCTAGGGAGGTGGGGCCTGATGTTGTTGATAACATTCATGAGTTCGGTGAGGTTAATGGAATGAGGGTTGGGGTCTTAATAGCTGATCAACAGGCAGCGATGGTTGGTGAGGGCTGCCTAAGCATTGGTTGTGGTAAGGTCACTAACGGTACTGGCTCCTTCGTGGATGCAGTCACTGATAAGTTTAGGCTCGCTGGCGGTGGTTTACTACCACTCCTCATACTTAAGTACGGTAACACGGTGTATTACGGAATTGAGGGCTTCCTGCCGGCGACTGGTTCAGTAATTGATTGGTTAATTAAGCTTGGGTTACTATCTTCACCGCAGGAGTTAGATGGTTTAGTCAATGTTGATACTCAGGGCATAGTGGTTGTACCGGCGTTGGCAGGTGTTAATGTACCACCAAGGCCATGCGCCAGGGGCTTAATTGATGGCCTGACACTTAATACCACGAGGGAGTCCTTCGTGAGAGCAGTTATTGAGGGTATCGTTCAATTAATAGGCCTTATTTTCGACAAAATTAGGAATTACTCAAGGGTTAATGTCGTTAGGGTTGACGGTGGTTTATCAAGGAGCGTATTATTCCTTAAGTTATTGGCTACGGCATTGGATACCGCCGTTGAGAGGCAGAGGGATGTGGAGGCAACGGCTAGGGGTGTTGCGGCATTATTGAAGGTTTTTAGGGGTGATTGGTCATTAAACGACATTATTAAGGGGGCCCACGTTAATGTGGAGTTACGTATTAAGCCTGGTGAGGAGAAACTATCATTAAGTAGGGATGTTGTTAGGAGGATTGTTGAGGGGATGAGATGCAGAATGTGATTGAAAGGTTAATCAATGCACTGGGTCGTGATAGGGTGATAACGAGTAATGATGTTTTAAGGAAGTATTCCAGGGACTTTTGGCCCCTATTAATGATGCGTGAGCAGGTGTTTAACGAGGAATTACCAATGCCTCTCGCGGTTGTCGTGCCTGAGAGTGTAAATGATGTATCACTGGCCTTAAGGATAATTAATGAGGGTAATGACGTAGTGCCTGTGGTTGTTTATGGCGGCGGTTCAAGCGTTACGGGTGCCTCATACGGTGCCGGATCAATAATCATTGACATGTCTAAATTGAATAGGGTCATAGACATTAATACCTATGACTCGTTGGTAACCGTTGAGGCTGGTGCAAGGCTGAGGGATGTTGAGACTAGGCTAAATGAGGTGGGTTATAGCCTTAGGCATATTCCGCAATCATTCAATTACGCAACAATAGGAGGCCTAATAGCGACGATGAGCTCAGGTCAGTATAGCACATTGTATGGCAATATAGAGGACATGGTAATAAACCTGGAGGTCGTCCTACCCAATGGTGAAATAACCTGGTTAAGGAGTAATAACGTTCCACGTGCATCCACCGGTCCATCGCTTAAGTACCTATTTATTGGTTCGGAGGGCATGCTCGGCGTGATCACAAAGGCTGTGCTTAGGATCGTACCATTACCAACATCCACAATATACGGCGCATACTCATTTAAAACCCTTGAGCAGGGTGTGGAGGCCCTTAGGGAATTAATGATTAAGAGAGTTATTCCTGCCATTGCCAGGTTATACGATGATAATGAGGCGGCACTTAGGTTTAGCATTAACGAACCATTACTAATAATAAGCTTTGAGGGCTACTATGACGACATAGTACAGGCCCTATGGAGGAGGGCTGATGAAATTATTAAGAGCCATGGCGGAGAATATGTGGGGAGTAAGTACTTCGAGGATTGGTTAAGGACCAGGTTTAATGTTGAGGAGGAAATAGAAATGATTAAGATGTACGGCCTGTGGTTTGACACAATCGAGGTCTCAACCATCTGGTCTAGGGTTAATCAATTGTATAGGGACTTCAGGGAATCCCTGCTCAGGGTTAACGGTGTTGTGGGCGTCATGGCCCATATATCGCACCTCTACATCAATGGCGCATGCATATACTTCACGGTACTATTCAAACCTAATGTAAACACCTACTGGGAGCTATGGAGTAGGGCAATGGAGGTTACATTAAGGAATGGCGGATCCATAAGCCATCACCACGGCATTGGTATTGTGAGGTCTAGGTGGCTAGGCCGTGAACTTGGCAATGCACTTAACATACTAAGAACAATAAAGACCGCATTAGATAATAAGGGGGTATTGAACACAAAGAGCAATATGTTCTTTACAACTGAAAGATAACTGAAAGTCTTGCCCCTTTAAGATAAGAGGGGGCCAATGATTCGATAGAATCTCGTAGTAAAATTTAACAATGATTTAGTAAATTAAGTTATAAGGTTACTAGGGATTACCGGGTTACGATACCCGCGGGCATTAGGGGGAGGCTCGGGATTAAGGTTGGTGATTTGTTAATTGTTTATGTTGAGGATGATAAGATCGTATTTAGGAAATTATCAGGTAATAGAAAGAGACTTACATTTGGTAGGAAGTTAACGCTTGAGGACATTGAAGCTGGTATTGAAAGGGGTGCACTAAATAGTGGAGGCAATAGTTGATACCAAGGCCGTAATTCTCGACTTATTCACCGATTCGGATTCAGTAATGAGGGTTCGGGTTTGAGGATACTGCCGTATTCCCAAATTTTATTTTCATTATTTATTTTTTAGTATCAATTCTTAGACGTCGATTTCGAGAAATCCATCTTGGGTAACCCTGACCTTATACGTTGGTAATGGCGCCTTTACATCGGCATACTCACACTTCACGTCAGGCCTGACCTGCGGCTTCTCTATCATCTCGCCGGTCCTAACATCATACTTAGCCAGGTGTGCTGGGCATGTGGCTACGTAACCATTGACATCCGTCAATAGGGCGCACCCCATGTGGGCGCATATGGCGAGCATTCCGTAGTAATTGTCACCGTACTTAACCACGAGTATTGGCTTGTTATCAACCCAGGTGATCACGGAGTTCCTCCTTTCAAAGACCTTAACCAGTATGGATACCCTCCTCCACATGACAAGACCTGGGGCATAGGCACTAATTAATTAAGTTTATTGCACAGAGACGAGCCAAAATAACTAGTTGAGGATACTCACACGGGGATTACGGAATACGATACGCATTAGCGCCATGATTACGGTGAGAGAACCGAGAGAGTTTAGGGAGACCAGAGGTGGGTACTCCAGCACCATTAAGCTAGTGCGGTGAGTTGAGGTAATGTGTAAATGTAGTAAAAATAAGGTCTCTCACTTCATTAGCATCCTGGCGGGGCGTAACTCCCTCCTGAATGGATCAAGGACTAGCCCGAATATCTCGAGCGTGACTGTACCGAGTAGGTTCTCATCCTCTGTCTCACCGAGTACAACCGGCGTGTGTCTCTCACCGTAACCCCTCAGCTCAATCACGGCTTCCGAGACCCACCGCCTAATCACCGTACCATCGGCAAGGACGAACTCCATCTCCTGCATGGGCTTAAGTCCAAGGTACTCCCAAACATCCCTCCTTAAAACGGTATACACCGCGCCCGAGTCGACAAGTAGCTTAACCGGTACGGACTTATCCCCATGCTTAACCACGGCATCAACATATACCAAGCCCATAGACAGCTTACGCAGTATTGGTAACTTTAATTATAAACCTTAATGACCCTGTACCAATTATCCCTCTCCGCAGGTGTTAAACCTAAGCCCTTAATTAAATTAATGAGGGTATCTCTGGTGAGTATGGGCATCTTAAGTCCCGTGGCTGGTATAACCCTCTCCTCATAGAGTGTGCCGCCGAAGTCATTGGCGCCGAACTTAAGGGCCAATTGCGCAACCTCTAGCCCATTTGTTAACCAACTCGACTGTATATTGGGCAACTCGTTCTTAAACACGAGCCTGGCCACGGCAACTACCCTCAAGAGTGTGGCTGAGGTCAGTGGGTACGGGACCTCCCTGGTCAACTCGCTATTGCCTGGCTCGAAGTTCCAGGCGGTGAATGACAGGAATCCGTGAGTCCTCCTCTGAAGCTCAATTATCCTATATAGGTGCTCAGCCCAGTCGCTCATGGTCTCCACGTGGCCGTACATCATGGTCGCATTGCTCATTATGCCCATCCTATGCGCCGTCTCCATTATGTTTAGCCAGGTGTCCGCATCTATCTTGTGCGGCGCTATGGCCCTCCTCACCCTATCAACGAGTATCTCACCACCACCGCCGGCCAGCGTATCCATGCCAGCGCCCCTAAGCCTATCAAGGACCTCCGCATAACTCATCCTATGCTTCCTGGCCAGGTAATCAACCTCTATTGGGCTTAACCCGTGAATAGCGACATGAGGCAACTTAGCCTTTAATGCCTTGAATAACCCCTCGTAATACTCAATATCCAGCTCGGGGTTTATACCTCCCTGGACCAGGACCTGCCTAATACCGAACTCCCTATCAATGGCCGCAACCCTACGCACAGCCTCCTCAACACTCAATGTATAGGCCTCCGGGTGTCCAGGCAGTCTATAAAAGGCGCAGAACCTGCAGGCTATTACGCACACATTCGTGTAGTTAAGTATCATGTTTGGTATGAAGGTGACTACATTACCAAAGTACTTCCTGGTCAGGTACTCGGCGGCGGATCCGAGCTCCCATAAATCGGCCCTAAACAACTCCTCAATATCGTGCGGATCTAACCGCTCTTCATAAACGGCCTTCTCAACAACAGGACTCCAATTATTGGCCACGTCATTACGCATTGAACAGCATTATTTAAGTTATTACGTGTTGCGCCATGGTGAGGTAAATAGTATAAAAATACCAATGCTTAAAAGGGATGTAGTTACTAACACGGTGTCATGTGTACAATAGATGATTTACGTAATGCCATAATCAACGGCATTACTAAATCTGATGCCGAAAAATTCATGGTAGAATGTGACTTTAAGGACTTAGCCCGTGTCGCGAATGAGCTTACGAGGAAGATAACCGGTGATACTGCGACCGTGGTTAACAACGTCGTGATTAACTACTCAAACATATGCGTGGCCCAGTGCCCAATATGCGCCTTCTACAGACCCAGGGGTCACCCAGAGGCCTATGTTAGAACCCCTGAGGAGATAACAAAGGGCGTGCTAGAGGCCAAGGCTCGCTTTGGCGTAACGGAGCTCCACATAAATGGCGGCTTCAACCCAGACCTAGGCATTGAGTATTTCGAGGAGGTGTTTAGGTCCGTTAAGAGGGCGGCTCCTGACGTAATTATTAAGGGGCCAACGGCCGCAGAAATAGACTTCTATGCCAGGGTTTGGAGGATGAGTACTAGGGAGGTGCTTGAGAGGTTCAAGGCGGCGGGACTTGACGTGCTCAGTGGGGGTGGTGCGGAGATACTTAATGAGGAGGTTAGGAGGGTGATAACTCCGTACAAGTTCAATGCAGAGACCTGGCTCAGGATTCAGGAGGAGGCCCACAGGGTTGGGCTTATGAGTAATGCCACGATGCTCTACGGCCACATCGAGAAACCAAACCACATTGTTGAACACGTCTTCGCGATTAAGGAGGTTCAGGAGAGGACTCATGGAATACTCCTCTTCATACCAATAAAATTCGTTCCCTGGAACACAAAATTGTATAGGGATGGTTTGGTTAAGGGGCCCGCGCCGGCGGAGTATGACGTGAAGGTCATAGCCATTTCAAGGCTAATACTCGGCGATACCATAAGAAGGATAGGCGCGTACTGGGTCTCAACGGGTAAGAGGTTGGCTTCGACATTACTAATGGCCGGCGCCAACGACCTAGTGGGTACAATGATAAATGAGCAAGTGCTCAGGCAGGCAGGTTCTAAGGAGTCCGTGACTCTTGGGGAATTGGCGCACATAGCCCGTGAGGCGGGTTTGAGGTTATTCCTTAGGGACACGTTCCATAGAATAATCACTGAGGTGGGTAGTGCCTAGGGATGACCACAATGAGCGTTATCAGGCTGAAGTACGCCCACTCAGACCCACTCTTCCATTACTCGGGGCTTAACCCGATATGGGCCAGTAATAATGAGTCAATAAGGTTAATACTTGAGGGTAAGGCAAGCATCGGCTTCGTACCACTAACATACGCTGCGCTAAACTGTGATGCACTTTATGTAATTCCCAAATTCGCTATATACAGCGACGGGCCCGTTATATCCGCTAGGTTATTTAAGGGCCTGGGCACTGGGTACGCGGCCGTTAGTGACACGAGCGTCAACGCGTTGGCAGTGAGGAGGTTGTTAAATATTGAGATTAAGGTCATTGATGACCCATACACAGCATTAAGGAATTTCGGTGCGGTGCTCGTTATTGGCGATGACGCCCTGAAAATGGTTGACGCAGGCTACCCATACATAATTGACGTTGGTGAGTTGTGGAAAGAAAGGGTTGGTCTGCCCTTGGTTTATGCAGTCATGGTTGTTACCAGGAATTATAATTATCACGAACTTAACACAGTAATTAGTGCCATTGAGAAGTCCCTTGAATTGTTTGAGAGGGATCCGGAGCCCGTTATTCAGTATACCGCGAGCAGGATTGGCGTGTCTAGGGAATTGATTAGGCAGTACTTCGGCGCGATTAGGTATAGGGTTGATGATAGGGTCATTTTAGGGATTAATGAGGAGTTGAGGATATTCGGTATAGGTAATTGCCTGCGCTTCCTAGGCAATAAAGCTTAATACCGCAGGACGAGGCCTTGTCACGATGGAATTACTAATTGGACATAGCCCGGACCCGGACGACGCATTCATGTTCTACGCACTGAAGAAAGGCCTGGTCAAGGCGCCTTTCACGGTCAGGGAATTCCTAATTGATATTGAGACGCTGAATAAATTGGCGATTCACGGTAGGATCGACGTCACGGCAGTGAGCACGCATGCCATGGCATACATAGGGGGTAAATACTACATACTTAGGGTTGGCGCATCCATGGGGCTTAAATACGGCCCGGTTGTGGTGGGTAATACCGCAAAGCCCGAGTTGGTTGCGGTGCCTGGCACTTACACCACGGCAACACTACTTGTTAGGCTTGCAATGCCTAATGTAAAGACCGTGGAGATACCCTTCGATAAGATCATGGATGCAGTAAGGGCCGGCGTGGTTGATGCCGGTGTGTTAATACATGAGGGGCAAATAACGTATGAGAGGTATGGGCTTAGGAAGATCATAGACCTAGGTGAGTGGTGGTATGAAGAGACGAAGTTACCAACGCCATTAGGCTTAGACGTCGTTAAGGCGTCTCTGGGCATTGATATGGCTAAGGCGGTTAAGGAGGCGTTGCTGGAGTCAATTAAGTACGCAATGAGCCATAGGGAGGAGGCCCTGGCATACGCCATGGAATTCTCGAGGGGCCTAAACATGGGCGATACTGATAGGTTCGTTAGGATGTATGTAAATGATTACACGATGGACATGGGAGTTGATGGTGAGAAATCAATCAAGGTACTACTTGAGATGGGTCATGAAAGGGGTTTATTACCCGAGCCTCAATTACTATTTATCTAACCTGACTACTACGCCTCGTTTAGCTAATCCCTCTATCTCGTCACGTGACAGTCCAAGCTCAGTTAAAATCTCTACAGTATTCTCACCAAGCCTCGGCGCGCTGCCCCGCGTCTTCGGCCTAGCGTCATTTATTCGTAATGGGTTTAGGAAGTCCTTCTCATTGAACCCCCTTGCAATCAATTGAGGGTCCTTACCGAGGTTCCTTATTGAGTTTACGGGGGCTGCCGGTACGTCGTGACGCCAAAGTAACTCGAGGGCTTCGGCAACCGTGTACTTACTGAGCTCCTTGCTTAATTCATTTATGGCGCCTTTATCAAATTGCCTATTGATTAGATCTTCACGATTTAATGCCCTGCATAATCCCTGCCAGAACTTAGTCTCTATGGCACCAATGGTTATGTAACCATCCCTGCACCTATATACGTTGTAGAATGGGTACTTACCCGTTAGGCTTGGGTCAGCGCCTTCATAGGTCATTGCCATGTTTAGTGCATTAAATAGTAATGCGGATTCCATCATCGATACCTCGACCCTACCACCAACACCCCTCAGTAATAGGCTTAACACGCCAATAACGCATAGTAGGGCTGAGCCGACATCCGCGACCTGCACGGTCAGTGGCCTAGACATACCATCACTGAATAAGTCTGGGTCAAGCAGACCCGCGACACCCACGGTATTTATGTCATGATTTGGGAGGCCCGAGTATGGGCCGTTCTCTCCATAGCCATTTATTGAGCAGTAAACGATCCTATCATTAACGCCCTTAAGAGTTTCATAGTCAATACCAAGCCTCCTCGTAACACCCGGCCTAAAACCCTCAATGACAACGTGACTCCTTTTAACAAGCCTGTAAAACAAATCCCTACCCTCCTCAGTCTTTAGGTTAATCGCAATACTCCTCTTACCGGCATTCAACCATTCAAAGAGCGTTGGCGATATTTCCCTTAGGTAATCACCGGACTCCGTATCCTCAACCTTAATAACTTCAAAACCAAGGTCGGCCAATATTCTAGTGGCGACACCGCCAGGATAGAGCCTCGTAAGGTCTAGGACCCTAAACATTAAGTAAATTCCAGGCCTAGGTTAATAAGTATTTGTTATGGACTTAGGAGTTACGATTATCACCCCTCTGCCCACTATTCTTCACCATGAACCATGTCCCTATTCCCACTGCGCATAGTTTTTTGTTTGCGTCGTATACGTGGGCCTCGGCAACGGCTAGGTGCCTACCAGCCCTTATCACCCTACCCTCCACGGTGAATGGGCCGTTTACCAGCGGTTCCAGGAAGTGCACCTTTAACTCGGCCGTGTATTGATCAACACCATCATTAACCGTCATGACCGCTGTACCGAGCACCGTATCAATAACTGTCATAACAACGCCGCCATGAACCATACCACCCTTCCTAAGAATCTCACGCTTATAGGGAAAAACAGCCCTAACAAAACCATCACCAATCTCAACAAACTCAAGACCAATGAAGTTAAATAATGGTTCACTACGTAGGTAGTTATTCATTAACTCAGCAACATTAAAACCGGCGGACCTGGCCTTAAGAAATAACTCCTTAATGCTACTTATTGAACCGACGCCCTTTATTAACTCATCCCATGCCGACACATGATAAGGAGTAGGGAGGGCCTATTTAAGCAAAGTTTCGCTGATAAGTAAATAGTGGTAAGTAGCTTAAATAAAGCTAGGAATAACCTGCCCAGCCACTAGGGACTCCAGGGACTCCCTAAACCTGGCTATTCCATACTCATTCCCATAAACAACAACCTCTGCGGGCCTGGGACGGCCATTATAATTACCGCTCATTGAATATACATAGGCGCCGGCATTGAGGATAATGAGTAAATCACCCTCCCTAACCCTCGGCAACTCCCTACCAATGGCCAACTTATCCGTGTTCTCGCAAATGGGCCCAACAACGTCCACCACCTCCCTCTCCTCATTATTACTACACGTGATTATGTGGTGATAGGCACCGTAGAGCATAGGCCTAATGAGGACATTCATACCAACATCAACACCAACAAAGGTCCTACCACCCTTCCTCTTAACCTCAGTAACCCTAGTGACCAGGTAACCCGCATTACCAACAATGAACCTACCCGGCTCAACCCACAGCTCACCTGGGAAGAAATTCCTGAGAACCCCTAATCTACCTAAGTCAAGAGGCTTCTCATCGGGTCTATACGGGATCCCAAACCCACCACCCATGTCGAAGTACCTAATCCTAATGCCAACCCTGTCCTCAATCGCCTCAGCATATTCCTTAAGCAACTCAGCGATTTTAATGAAGTAATCAGCATCAAGTACATTACTACCCATCATTGCATGTATGCCGAACTCCCCAACACCCACATCCCTAGCAAGCCTATAAGCCTCTACGGCATCGTCTAAGAACATGCCGAACTTACTCTCCTCACCAGCCAATACAACGCCCGGCGCGAAGCCCCTGCCATAGCCCAGGTCAACCCTGAAGAACGCGGTCTTAGGCTTATAACCAAGAGATAAAGCCCTCTCAAACTCCCTCCTCGAGTCGAAATTAAAGATAACGCCGGCGTCAATACCGTACTTAATGTCATTAATTGATCGAAAGGCGCCGGTGTACAATATATTACCCGGCTCAAAACCAGCCTTTAGTGCCAGGAATATCTCGCCAGGCGATGCAGCATCCGCGCCCGAACCAAGCTTCCTCAGGAAGGTAAGTATTGCCAAGTTGGGATTGGCCTTTATCGAGTATAAGACCCTGGCACCGGTGGCCTCCTTAATGACTCTATAATTCTCCTCAACCCTACCAAGGTCATAAACAATGAGCGGTGTGCCAAACCTGTCCGCTAACTCCATAAGGCTAATGCCATTACCAACAACGCAATTGCTCATTATAATACGGTAAGTAATGCCTCTTTTTTATCACTATCACTTTATTATTTTTACACCGAGTACTTCCTGGAAGAACTTCATTGCCTCAGCCTTACTTACCCTTTGTTCTCTGCCGACATCGTGCCTAGCCCTCCTCCTGTACATGACCCTTAACCCTGGCCTTGCGAGTACGGTCGCCACGTTTAGGCCCCACACGCCTACCGCTGGGTCGTACTTAGTGCCTGGTATCATTATGTGCTCCCTAATTCCGAAGGCCACGTTGCCCCAGTCATCGAATGAGCTCTCCCTCAGTGTGAAGTCCACCGCAGCCAGCGTCCTCAGTAGGAACCAAACGGCCTTGTTTCTCCTTAGTGTTACGGCGACGCCTATCGGCTCACCCTTCCTAATGTTCCAGTCCTTAATTGACTTCTTGGCAAGCCTATAGCTTGGCTTCTGCATTGTTAATTCCTCAAGGACCTTGGCGGCCTTCTCGAGCCTCTCACCACTCTGCCCAACGCCTATATTGGCGACCACCTTCTCAATCCTAATGACCCTCATTGGATGGTCCGCGGGTAATACGAACTTCCTCCAATCCACCTGGTCCGGTGTTAATGACTTTAGATCAATCTGTGTTAGGTCTATTGCAGGCATCGTTAAGCGTGGAGAATAAGCATTAATAAAAATTTGCCCCTTGGGCCTTGCGTTGATATATAGTCATACATATTAATAAATATGATTATTACTTTACTGACAAAAGCCCTATTAAGGCTTTAGCTTTACGGATCATGATGTCGAGTAAGACACCATTTGAACCACTTGATCGGTCGAAGCCAACACCAGGACATCTAAAGCTCCTATTCATATCCGGCGCAGGCTTCTTCGCAGATGCCTATGACCTATTCGCAATATCCATAGCCCTCGTCTTCCTGAAGCAGGTCTGGTCATTAACCACTTCAGAAATAAGCCTGATATCATCGGCCGCATTGTTCGGAGCAGTTATAGGGCCCTTCATATTTGGCAGAATAGGCGACATATTCGGTAGGAAGTACATATACGGCGTGGAGGCCGCCCTATTAACCGCCGGCGCCATAGCCTCAGCCCTCTCAATAAACCCAACAACGCTTTGGATAACGAGGTTCATACTTGGCCTTGGAGTCGGTGGTGATTACCCAATAAGTGCCACGCTAATGAGTGAGTACGCACCAGCCAGGAGTAGGGGTTTGTTTGTGGCTGGCGTCTTCTCAATGCAGGGGTGGGGCATAGTCACGGCCGCCCTACTCGGCCTAGGACTACTGAATGCCAAGGTCAATCCAGACCTCGCCTGGAGGATAATACTTGGGTTCGGCGCTGTTATGCCCGCGCTAGTCATTTACTTTAGGCGTAGGGTTCATGAGACGCCCAGGTTTGAGTACTTCGTTAGGGGCAATGTCGAGGGTGCCAAGAGGGCAATAAGGGATGTGCTCAGGCAGGATGTGGAAATAAACGGTGTGAGAAACCATGATAATGGCTTCCGCAGCAACTTCATAAGGTACCTACCAGTGGTTCTGGGCACCGCGATACCCTGGTTTGCACTCGACGTGTTTTTCTACGGCGTGAACATATTTGGGCCCTTCGTGACATCAGCGATGGGCCTAGCCAAGAGCCCGTTGGCGGGTATATATGTTCAGTTATATGTTGTTTTGGCATTCCTAGTGCCTGGCTATTACGTGGCGGCATTACTAGTGGATAAAATGGGTAGGAAGGCCATGCAGATAATGGGCTTCTCAATAGTAGCCGCTACGTATTTAGTCGCAGCGCTATTGCTTAGGAATGGCATAGTAAACCCAGTAATCATATTGGCGCTTTACGGCTTAGCCCAGTTCTTCACTAACGTTGGACCCAACGTGACGACGTTCATACTGCCAACGGAGGTATTCCCAACAAGGTTTAGGACGACGGGCCACGGGATAGCCGCCGGTAGCGGTAAATTGGGCGCAACAATAGCGGCATTACTAATACCGCTGTACTTCCCAATAACAAGCAGTGCATTAAGCACGGTGGCCAAGTACGTGGTTATGTCGAACCTACTGCTGGTCCTAGTCATCATGGCAATAATAGGCATAGTATTCACCGCGCTCTTCATCAATGAACCTAAGGGCAAGTCTCTTGAACTATCCTCAGGGGAATTAACAACGTGATGCATTAAAACCAAGCCCCAATGTAGGTGTTGTGTGAGCGTTTCTAGGGAATTTGTTAAGAATCTTATTAGGGACATTGAGTATGCTGTAAGGGAGGTTAATAGGATTGCGAGTAAGTCGTATGATGAATTGAGTGATGAGGATAAGATGGCCATTAGGTATGAGTTGATAGTCATCGCTGAGGCATTAATGGCCCTGGTAATGCACATAGTGCGTAGGGGCCTGAACGAAAGACCCAAGACACCCATAAACGCGTTAATGATGGCCAGGGACAGGGGCTTACTGACTATGAATGAGTATGAGGACTTGACGAAGTTGGTAAGACTTAGGAATCTCCTCGTCCATAGGTATTGGGTGATTGACGATTACTTAATATATCGAAGCATTAAGTCGGACTTTAAAAGCCTAGCGAGCTTTATAGATAGGCTAAGAAGCCGCTATGGCATTCGATGAAGGGTATACTTACCATTCAATAAGTCGTGAGGAGCGGGAATCATTGATTTCGAGGATTAGGGACGTACTTAGGGAGTATGGTGTTTCCCTAGGTATCGTATTCGGTAGCTTCGTAGACCTCGATGAGTTTAGGGACATAGATATCGCGGTTTATGGGAAGGATATCGACCTCAATAAGGTATTAAGCCTTGGGACCAGGCTTGAGGAGGTCCTTGGTATTCCGGTGGATGTGGTTTCATTAATGGATGTCGATCCCGAGTTCAGGCTTTCAATACTGGAGCGTGGCATCGTAATTCTCGAGGATGTTGATGGTTTATACGAGGCATTAATAAGTGAGACCCTCGATGAACTTTACCTGGTGAGACACGGGGAAGACCTAGTACAGTAGGTATGGTGCCTCCTTGAGCGTGCCTGTCATTGGGTCTATCATTAGGCCTAGGATCTCCAGTGTCGTTATACCTATGAGGACTTTATCAATTATGTCACTAATAACGACCCTAACCGTGGCCTCCCTACCCATTAACCTAACCCTAACCTCACTAAACTCAACATTAACAGGCCCGCCGACGGTCATGACCACGCCCCTATCCGTAACCCTCAGCCCAAGCTCCACAGCCAATGCCCTGGGTATGACAGTTAAGGTGGCGCCGCTGTCCACCAACGCCTTCACCCTGACCTCCCTATCCCCACTTATTAATTCGGCATCAACCCAAACATAGCCCATACACTTCACCAATTCTATCAACGCGGCGCTTATAAAGCTTCTACAAGTAACTACGTCGATGACACCTCAAGTGGTGTTAATTCCTCCCTCCACGTAAGTACCCAAATACCGTTTTTCCTAGCCTCCTCAATGGCCTCAGGGACATACCTCATGCAGTAAAGGACCTTAACAACCCTAGGCCTCAGGTACTGCGGGTACCTACTCCTCAACTCATTAATTACACCCATCAACTCCCCAACCTTACCGACCCTAAGGTCCAGGGTTGAATCACCAACCACGCAAAGGTCATCGATGACACCATAAATATTCAACTCAAGTACCTCCCTACCGCCCTCGGTAATTACCAACCTACCCAGCCTAACATTGATGCCAAGCCTCTCCCTCAGCCTCCAGGAAACGACGTCTAAGGCCTCATCCTCAATACTGTAAGTTAGCTTCTGCAGCGTCCTATTCATTTGATTTAGTGTCCTTTTAATATCCTGGACATCCCTAGTGAGCTCATCAAGCTTAGCCGAGTGACTCTGCAGCACTTTTCCATGCTCATCAAGCTTACTACCGTGCTCCTGCAGTAGCCTTGTATGCTCATTCAAAATCCTACCATGCTCCTCCAATAACCTACCATGTTCCTCCAGTAACCTTCTATTCTCCTCAAGGGCTTTACTATGCTCCTGCAATAACCTAGTGTGTTCCTCGAGGATCCTCGCGTGCTCCTGTAATACCTCTCCATGCCTCTTCAACTCCTCCTCAATACTCACGATCCTACTGAGCATGGCATTAAAGTCCTGCCTAAGCGCCTTAAGCTCGTTAAGTATTGAGTCGAGACCCAGGGCACCGGCTATGGCAAGTCTAAACTCCTCATCAGTCCTTATCAACTCCAGCACAATCTTCCTGACCTCATCCCTACTAACCACACCAATCTACACTACAAGAACACCGCCAGAATTAATAACCCTTCCCATAACGTGGCCACATCACCCTCAGAGGGCTCCGTGCTTTGGGTGTGCAGAGTCGCCGTAGTTCTATATACACGGCGACTCTTCAAGTCCAAGTTATGACTAAGATCTAGCATTAATGCATCCTAAGGAGTTAGTGGTCGTCGCCAGGGTGTTGTGGAGTCCCTTTTTGATAAGGGTTAGGTTGCGATTGAGGACTACGGCAAGATAAGGCTTTTCAGGGGTTTGTGAAGAGATTCGGGTATTTTGGGTTACGCCATTGCGGTATATCGATGTTACTGAGGATATTGATGGTAAGGTTTAATGCCCGTGATAAACATGACTAAGGATGGAGGATTAAAGGGAGTTAATTAAGACGTATGATGACTCCGGCATAATATTAAGAAAACTAACATCAGATTAATGAAACCCAACGAGATATTAATGAGAAACAAAATATCCAGAGATCTAAAACTTAATCATGAGGAAGTACCACGCCTAGTGATTACCTGCTTGCTAAGTAACAATCATGCAGGTATTGAGGTAATTTTCGCGCATTGGATGTGAAGAGTCGCCGTAATTATATAATTACGGCGACTCTCCAGGTCCAAAATATGGCAGTAAAGAATAAGCCTAGGAGCCTAGCTTCACATTAACTTTATCATTATAGTGAGTTGATTCATTACTGTAAATTAGTTCATGAGCGTTACCATACCATTATCATTAGTAATGACCTTAACAAACGTAGGCAGGCTTACATATATGCCGTAAGGTGCATCAACGCGTATTAAATCCCCTAGGTAAGTAATTGAAATTGCCATGAACTTATTGATCGGTCAGGGCGTAACGTCAGTAATGAATGGATCAGACAGGTAAGTGAGGGTTATGGTAATATTCAGGAAGGTTTTAATTCCTGGTTTCCCGAGACTTTCTGTGGATGAGTACTTCCTTGAATTGATTAAGAGACGTAAGATGGGTATGAGGAAGCTGGGTTACATGAGGAAGAAAGCCGTGCTTACCAGGTTGGTGTCGGTGGAGGAGTATGGCGGTGAGGGTGAGGGTAAGGCTGAGGAGCGGAAGTAGGGATGTCGTAACCTCGGCCGTTATTAATACGGGTTTCGAAACAGACACACCCAACATTGCAATACCCACACCACTGGCTAGGATGCTCGGTCTATGGCCACTCAGCGGTGGTGAGTTAATAAGCCTTGAGACAGGTGGTGGAGAGACGGAGGCTTATTTAGTAAATAATGCCTTATCCCTAAGCCTGGAACTTGAGGATAGGGTCGTTGGGCCAATAATGGTTAATGCCATCATAAACCCAATATAAGTGAAGTGCTGATCAGCGATTACGTGACGACACAGCTAGGCATTGTAATACTAAATGCCAAGGAGGGCCTATGGAGATTAATGGACGAGAATAAAGTAAGGAAAAGTGTGGAACCCACGTATTGACTTTAACGACATAATTCTTGTTTAGGATGATTCCTATTTGGATATGTAGAGTCGCCGTGTATATAGAACTACGGCGACTCTGCACACCCAAAGCACGGGGATCCCTAATTGTAGTGTTTGTATCATTTATATTTAATTAGTTTATTTGGCATAGTTCTTGGCATTATTTCTATTTTTTATTAGAGTAAAGCTTATAAACCCCTGGGTTATCTTGGCTTTGATGTATGTGGTTTTTGGAGTAACGAGTGGGATGTCTTCAGTGGTCTTTGAGGGCAGGTATAAGGGTCCTAATGATGTTAGGGATGTTCATGTGAGTGATGTTCCTAGGATTAACCATGTGCTCCATAGCTTCGTCATTACTAATGACGTTAATGATTTCGTCATATGGACCTTTGACATACCTGGTTATGAGACACACATTTACTCAATGATTAAGGAGAGGGCTACATTACTCCTATGCCCAAGGATTGATAACTCCACGTACCTACTGCCTGATGCTTCATTGGTTAATGAATTAAATTCAATGCTGTACAAAGATGCTAGGTCAGCTACGTACTTCGTTAGGCCCACGGATAGGTCTTTCGTATCCAAGGTCCTTAGGGACACGGTTAGCGCCGCCAGGGCTTTGATAATGGAGAAGGTCAGTAATCTACTTAGGTCTAGGGGCCTCGCCACGATTAGGCTGATGGATGAGCTTGGTGGCATTAGTGATGACATGATTACGGCGGCTAAATTATGGGCCAGTAAGGGGTTCGCTAATGAGGTTGATGGTGTGTACTCGATGGTCGATTACGTCAGGTCATCCCTGGAACTGAAGAGGAGTAGGTCGAGGAGGTAATTTTTACCTAAAAATGATTAGGGCTTCACAGTGTAATAAACCCTCTTCTTATCCTTACCCCTACTCTCGGACTTCAGGAAGACAATCTCACCAATCTCCCTGGTATTAGCCACGTGGGGCCCACCGTCAGCCTGAATATCAATGCCCTCAATCTCCACAATCCTCCACTCATCACCAGGCGGTGGCTCCCTCTCGGCAAGCTTAACAACGCCTGGTATCTTCATAGCCTCCTCCCTCCTCAGGAAGTAAATCTTCACGGGAATGCCCCTCCTCACGATTTCGTTGGCCTCCGCTATCAAGTCCTGGAACGCCTTCCTAAGCGCATCGCCACTTAGGGTTAGGTTGTAGTCATCCCTAGCGTACTCAGGCGTTATGTCGCCGCCAGTCACCAATGCATTATACTTCTTATAGGCCAGTGCGGCTATTATGTGCGTTGCCGTGTGAAGCCTCATTAACCTATACCTCCTCTCCCAATCAATTACCCCATGCAACGTATCGCCGACCCTAAACCTTGGTTCCCTATCGAGTATGTGCACCGCATCCTCACCCTCCTTAATCACCTCCTTGACCACGTACTCCTCACCCTGCCAAATCAGCCTGCCCGTGTCATTGGCAACACCACCACTCCTTGGGTGAAAGAGCGTCTGGTCAAGCCAAACCCTATTACCATCAATCCTAGTCACGGTGGCATCAAACTCCCTCCTGTACGAGTCCCACCAGTAGAGGAATTTTGTTGGCATGGGTTTCAGGGAGAAGCCTGAAATTAATGTATTGCGCCTATGCCGGTATTCCAAAGAATCTCCTTATTGCGTAGAGCATGACATCGTGCGTCCTAACCAGGTCATCCACCGTAACATACTCATTATATGCATGGGCCAGCGCCAACTCACCAGGTCCATAAACAACGGTGGGTATACCCCTAGCCCTAAGGTACCTACCATCGGTTGCGCCAGTGACTATTATCGGCCTTGGCGTTGCGCCAAGGACCCTCTCAATGCCCTCGTGAATGATCCTGACAATGACCTCACCAGGGCTTGTGTAGTTTGGCTCGCTTGTGTCCAGGACCTCCACATCGGCGATACCGCTCAACCCACTCCTTAAGTGATTAATTACCTGGCTTGGTGAAACCCCTGGCGGGACCCTCATGTCAAGTTCAAGCTCTGCGTAGTCTGGGACCATGTTTATCTTCGAACCACCCCTAACAACGCCTGGGTTAAAGGACACAGTACCAACAACCCTCTCAAAATCACTGAGCGTCAGATTAAGCCCCGAGGCCCTAGCAGCCTCTAGGTAGACCTCAGCCGAGTTCCTAATGGCCTCCGTCAACTCACTGGGTAACTTAATGCCCTTGTTAAACTCATTAATCAACTCCTCAGCCCTAGCTATGGCTGCGGCCAGCTTCATTATCGCATTCTCGCCGAGGATCGGTAAACTACCGTGGGCAGGCCTACCCCTGGTAACCAACTTAACCTGGCAAAGCCCCTTCTCACCAATGTAATACCTGGAACTACCGGATGGCTCAGCAACTATCGCAGCATCACCAACCAGCACGCCATCCCTAACCAAGGCCTCAACACCAGGGTGGCCGCCCGTCTCCTCATCCGCCGTTGCCGAGAATATTAATGTACCTGAGCCCTGCCTCTCAATAAGTGGCGCTAATTCTGTGAATACCATCATTATCACCGCTAAGCCACCCTTCATATCCGTGGCACCCCTACCATAGATCCTACCCTCAACGATCTTCCCAGAGAACGGTGGGTAGACCCACCTGGAATCATCGCCGGGAGGAACTACGTCCATGTGGCCGTTAAGTATGAGCACGGGCTTACCCCTACCAACCCTGGCAATCACGTTTGGCTTATCCTTAGCATACTCCCTAAACTCACTTTTGAAGCCACGCTCACCTAGCCAATCCCTAATAAATCCCGCAATATTAACGGTATAGCCAGGGGGATTAACACTGGGTATTTGAATAAGGTGTGAAGTCAGTTCAATTAGCCCTGTCTTTAGATTCTGTGACATACATTCTGATAATCTAAAAATACTTTATAAATATTTCATCTGTCATTTTTCTACTGATTTCGAACTTAAACATGAAGAAAAATTTAAAAATACTAATAAAAGTAAAAATATTTAAATATGTACTCTAGACCTAAACTAAGCAAAGAGAATTTAGTCAAAATAATATTATTAATAATAGTGCCATGGTTATTCATAGTATTTCTAGCGCCCCTCTATAATAGACCTTATCCTCAGATTGGTGGATGGCCATTCTTATGGTGGTACTTATTTGCTTGGGTTTTTATTCAACCTATCATAACATACATAGTGTATAGGTTAATTGATAAGGGTGGTAAGTCATGATGTTTACAGCGATTGATTATACCATATTTTTTGTGCTGGTTGGCTTAACCATAATTGCGGGGTTCCTTGGTGCTAAATGGAGGGCTCCTGATTTCTCAAAGATTTCGGAATGGAGCATCGGCGGTATGAAGTTTGGCACAGTAATTGTTTGGTTCTTAATGGGTGCCGATATATACACTGCGTATTCTCTAGTGGCGATACCAGGCAGTGCATACGCGCTGGGTGGTTTTATATTGTATGCCGTGGTTTACGGCTCAATATCATACCCATTCTTATATATCGTTGCTACGAAGTTCTACAGAATAGCTAAGCGGAGGGGTTATATCACGGCTGGAGACTACGTAAGGGATAGGTTTGATAGTAGGATTTTGTCGTTATTAATATCATTAACGGGCATAATAGCCATGTTACCCTACATAGCGCTGCAGATAGTTGGTATTAGGTACGTCCTCGATGCCATGGGATTCCCAGTAATCCCAAGCTTTATAATAGCATATATAATAGTCGCTGCGTTCGTGGCAATAAGCGGACTTAGAGGGCCAGCTCTGAGTTCATTAATTAAAGATGTATTGCTTTGGGCGGTTATTTTAACAATAGTTATAGCGCTAGGCATAAGGTTCACGGGGTTTGGGCCCATATTTAGCGAGATAGGACCCAGTCACTATTTAATACCAAGTAAATTAATGCTTGGGTACATAACGTTAGCATTTGCTAGTGGGATATCATGGCTATTATTTCCAAACCTACTAGTTGGGCTACTCGGCTCTAAAAGTGAGGAAATAATCAGGAAAAACTCCATCTTCCTACCACTGTACCAGGTATGGCTAATACTACTGGCAATTATGGGCTTAGTAGCCTTAGCTAAGAACCTGGTACCCCATGGCATATCAAGTCTCGCATTCCCATCAGTAATCAGCGCTTATTTCCCATCGTACTTCGTCGCATTAGCATTTGCGGGCATAGTAATTGGCAGTATGGTACCAGCTGGGCTACAAAGTCTTGGCGCTGCTAATTTAATAGCCAGGAATATTTATGTAGACTTCATAAATAAAAGAGCTACAGAAAAACAACAGGTACTTTGGGGTAGGGTTTCCGTTTTCATAATGATAATCGCATCATTAATATTTGCAATAACACCCGCAGCCAGCGGATTAATATTCTACTTATTAACATTCTCCTACGCATGGTTATTACAGACACTACCTGCAATAATATTGTCGATGTATTGGTACGATCTAGATAAGTACAGTGTGGCGGCTGGTTGGGCCGTTGGTACCGTATTCGTGACCTATGGTTTAGCCACCGTGAAATTCTCATCATCATTACTGCCCTGGTTCTATAACATCTACGTAGGATTCCTAGGACTTGTACTGAACTTAGTGGTAATGTTAGTAGTGTATGCAGTGGTTAAGGCCCTTAAGGTAAAAACAACAAGTAAATTAACACCGCAAGAGTTAATGTGAGGTCGTTCATTAACAATACCTCTTAAAAATTAAGTAATTTTCATTATCTCCAATAACGCATTAAGGAGCGAGTCATCAACTTCCCGTGTCTTAATACTAACCCTAAAGTATCCCTCAGTCAGTGGTGGTATGTTTGATAAGTCCCGTATCAGGAATCCGCGTTTGAGGAGTTCCTCGTTAAGCCATGGCTGGTGCCTTATTACGAAGTAGTGAGTTGTTGATTCGTAATAACTAATGCCAAGACTCCTTAATGAATTTAATACTCTACTTCTCTCCTCCTCAACGTACTTAATCGTTAACTCCCTGAATCCACGGGCATGCTTCATGTACCTGGATACCGCGTACTCGGCTATTGAGTTTACGGGCCACGTTGGCACCAGGTCCTCGATGTTAGCCTTCGTATACACAGCACCAACCCTAAGCCCTGGTATTGCCAGGAACTTCGTGTATGACTTAACAACAAACACATTGTCATACCTTAGCGAATCCCTAATTAATGATTCATTCGATTTTACGAAGTCCATGAATGATTCATCAACGACCAAGACACCACCGCGCCTATATAGTTCCTCAGCCAGCCCAATTAGTGATTCACGCTTAATTAAGTAACCCATTGGTGAGTTTGGGTTGGAAAGAATAACGGCCGTATTTGAAACCACCCCATCAATTAATGAATTCACCAGGTCCCCATATCCCCAATACTCAATTAATCTAATATCGGCATTTATCAGCCTGCCTAGGCGTAGGTAATCACTGTAATTCGGTATGGGTATTAATATGCGGTGAGGCCTTAGGTACATGAGTAGTAATTGAAGGGCCTCGGTGGCTCCATTAAATACGTACGTAAACTCAGGCCTAACGCCCTCAAACCCCGCCAGCGAATCCCTTAGTTCATCACCAAGCTCCGTCGGGTAATGCGAGTAATGACCATTAACTACACCCTCCTCAATTAGCTTAATTAGCTCCTTTGGAGTGCCCAGTGGGTTCATGTTCGAGCTCATGTCTATTAACCCGTACCTCCATCCATACCCACCGTGACCCCGGGCACCACCAATTATGTTACCCATAATTCAGTTTAGATTCTGCGAGATAAGTTAAATAAATCCCCGCTATTATTGAATCCGATAATTAATGATGCATGGACATGGCCACTTCGGACCGCCACCACAGTGGTTCATAAAAAGGAGGGGCCTAAAGTACTTAATACTTTACCTACTCAGTAGTAGGGGTCCAATGACTGGTGCGCAGATTATCGATGAGATCGAGAGGTTGTCAATGGGTTTCTGGAGACCAAGCCCTGGCTCTGTGTATCCAGCCCTTGAGGAGCTTGAGTCTGATGGCTTAATTAGGGTGGCTAGGGTTGAGGGCACTAAGAAGTATTACGAAATCACCGACAGTGGTAAGGCCTACATAGGCCTACCGAGCATTGATAAAACCACGGCTGCCGTTAATGACTTCGTGTCTCTGGCTAGGTACATTATTGATAATTGGGACACACTTAGTGAGGCCGATAGGAATAGGGTTAGGGATGTTCTCAGGGACTTAATTAAGACGGCAAACATTCAATGTTAATCCATACTATAGAGCACTACGTGAGGCATTTTCAGCTCGTCAATAAACCACTTATTCCTAACCTCCATTATTAACTGCCTACTATCAATGTAATTACCCAATAACTTAGTCACTGCATTTCCAAGGCCCTCACTAAGGCAGTAATCGGCATTCTCAAGGAGTATTAATGATGGCTTCCTCGCCACGATTAATTGGGTTGTCAATGCAAGTATTGTCTTTATGTGGCATGGTAATTCATCACCAATATGAACAAGCCCCCTCTTATCCACGTAGGAGAGGACTAACTCGCCGCCGTACCAACCAGCCCTGAAATTCCTAAAGCCAAGCTCTCCAAGGACCTTCCTAAGAAACCTAACGTCAGAATCCCTTCTCGGGTCGGTGAATAGTTGGGATAATATCTCAATTATGTGCTCACCATGTTCACCAATAAAGTCCGGCTGTGAAATTTCGGTGTTCTTAACGCGACCCCTGAAGTCTATGTATGGCCCTATCTTGTAAATACCGACTGAGAGCAGGTACTCCCTAATCGCCTTAATTACCGATAGTGCCGTCTCATAATCCTCAGAGGCACTACCCACCAATTGTAATGCCTGCTCCTTGGGCGCCAACCCATCTGGGTTAAGCAGTATCGATGCATCAACCACATCAACATCCAGTGGATACTTAACCCTGCTAACGCCGCTCCTAAACTCAGCAACCATGACCTCCCTCTCACCAACCTTAACCACACTTACGTAACCATCATCAAGACCAACACTAATCGTTACAGAATCACCGGAATAACCAACCTCCTCAAGCCTCTTCTTAACCCTATCATCCAGCGATATTGTAACATCAATCCTCGCATCACCAACCCTGGGTAAATCCTCGAGAAATAACCTATCCCTAATACCCCTGAAAAACCTCCACAATAACTCAATGATCATTGACTTACCCGAGCCAGGCGACCCGGTAATTACTGTTAAGGGTCCAAGCTCAATGCTGGTATTTATTCCATAAAACCCCTTAATGCCTAGTCTTGTTATTAACACGACATTGCGCTAAGGCGTTATTTATTAAGGTTGAGTTTCACGGTTAATGCGTATTACGAATATATGAAGTATATTGGAGTATAGTGTAGTTTATATATTTGATAAATAAAGCTTAAATAGTAATTAGGAAATACGGTGTCGTGGACCTAGACCTAGCGCCCGACCCACTCCTTGCCATCCCGGGACCCTCACAAATACCGCCTAGGGTTATGAAGGCATTAATGAGGATTGTCGATCATAGGTCACCCCACTTCCATAAGCTATATAGGGATGTGGTTGATGGTTTAAGGTATGTTTTTCGGACGAACGGTGATGTTTACCCAATTACGGCAAGTGGAACTGGCGCTGTTGAGACCATGGTATTGAATTTCGTTAGGCCTAAGGACACGGTCCTCGTGCCGGTGTTCGGTAGCTTCAGTAGGAGGTTGGTTAATCATCTTAGGAGGGCTGGTGCTGAAGTTATTGAGGTTGATTACGGCTGGAATAGGGCGCCTACGTACGATGACTTAAGGGCTAAGGTTGAGTCCATGGGTATTAAGCAGATTGACGTATTCGCCACGGTTTATAACGACACAAGCCCCGGCACTGTGTTTAGGGACCTGCCAAAGGTTGTGAGGTGGATTAAGTCCTACGGCGCCTTAGTGCTTGTTGATAACGTGTCGGCCCTGGGCGGTGATTATTTCGAGGTTGATTCCTGGGGCATTGACGTTGCTGTATCAAGCAGCCAAAAGTGCCTTGCCGCCCCGCCTGTCATGTCGTTCATTGCCGTGGCCTCGAGCGAGGCCTACCGTAAGGCCGACTCCGTGAATCATCCAAGCATTTACTTCGACATTAAGTTAATGAGGAAGTTTGGCGAGAAGTTTGAAACACCATTCACGCCAGCGGTCAATTACCTATTTGCAATTAGGGAGGCCCTTGGCATAATTAGGGAGGTTGGTCTTGAGAACTGGATTAGGTGGCACATTGAGAGGGGTAGGGCGATACTCAATGCCCTTACTAAGGCTGGTCTAGAGCCATTCATCAGCAACGATTACTATAGATCGACTACTGTGCTTTCGTTCAAGTACCCAGCCGGCGTTAATCCTGATGAATTTAGGAGGACTATTTATAGGTTTGGTGTTTCAATTTCTGATGGTATGGACGAGGTCAAGGGCAAGGCCTTTAGAATTGGTAATATGGGTTACTTAACTAGAAAGGACGTACTGACGCTTGTCTCGAGTATAATTGCAGTGTCATTAATTAATGGTGGTAATAATGCAAGTAACGACGCAATAAAGGATGTATTTAGGGAGGTTTTGAATTACTGGGAACCTGAACAGTTATCAGTGGGCGAGGGTTAATATCGCACCCGTCAGCGCTATCGTGCCTATTACGGCGACTGCGACACCTATTATTATTAGTACCACGTCCACGGTTATCCTGGCATACTTCCAATGCCAGAGCTCAAGGAGTAATGTCCTGAACCCTATCAACCCATGCGCCAGCGCTGCGTAGAGCAATATGTATATTGCCGCTATGTATCCATAATTAAGTATTTGATTAACCACGACTGGGTAGGAGATTGATTGTTCGTAACTCGGCCACCTAAAGGCTAGGTGTATTCCAAGCACCACAATTAGCACTATCCCGAGAATGTATTGCCACCTTCTTAATGTGGATGCGTTCACCATACCCATCACCACACAAAGGCAACTAGTGTTGCTAATATGAGGAATATGACAACTACAATCACAGCAATGTACTTAAGCCATGCCTGCCCAGTCTTCTTAACCGAGGGCACGGCCCTTGGGAATGTATGTCTCTCAGGCCTTGGAAGGCCGACACCAAAATACTGCGTCAGTATTAGCCTGAAACCATTGGCACCATGCACAGCCGCCAGCAATGCTATTAAGTACTCGATTATCGTACCTACATGCGCCGGTCCAGCTACGTGTGGCCCCTCAACAAAGCCTATTACTGTATTCCACGTAATTTCTGAGGGATGACCGAAGCCAAGCGCTGTTGATATTACCAGGGTATGCGCGATTAGGTATATTACCAGTATTGCACCACTAACCTTCTGGAAAATCAGTAACCACTCATCAAGGCCCCTAAACCAGAGGGACCATTTTGGTGGGACTCTCTTTACTTGTTTCTGCTGTGCCATCCTCATCACCTCCTACGCCTACCGGTTAATAACCAGTTCTTCAAAAGGTTTATCGCTAGGGCTGGATCAACATCCTTGGGGCAAACCTTACTGCAGGTTCCGCTGTAATGGCATGACCAAATACCGTTCTCGCTATCAACGACCTTTAGCCTTAGCACGGCGCCCTCATCCCTATTATCTGCACTCCACCTATAGGCCTGGGCAAGGGCTTGCGGGCCTAGGTAATCCCTGTTTAGGAAAACCATTGGACAAGCCGAATAACAAAGGCCGCACTTAATGCAGTACGCAAACTCTAGGTACTCGCTGAGTTGTTCCTCAGTCTGTGGGTAGTAGCTCTCTAATTTCTCAAATTGTTCGGTCTCATCCTTCCTAATTAACCAGGGCCTAACACTCCTATGCTTCCTAAAGAACTCTGAGAAATCAGCTGCCAAGTCCTTTATTGGCTCAAAATTGCTAAGTGGTTCTACCGTGATTACCTCAGTGCCTAAGTCATATGGCTTGGTCTCGCAGGCTAACCTTGGTGTCCCATTTATTATCATGCCGCATGAGCCGCAAATCCCCATCCTGCAGCTATACCTAAATGATAACGTGGCATCTTGATACCACTTAATCTTTATTAAACCATCAAGCACCGTTTCATGATTACTAAGTTCGATCTTATACTCACGCCAATAATAACCACCCCTCTCCGGATCATACCTCTTAACTCTAAATGTATACGTACGCTTAATGGGCGAACCAAGTGGTGGTTTCGTAATTGTTATCTTCTCCGTAGCGACCGCTGCCTGTAATGCACCACCAGATTGTTGAGAAGACACGCTCAGCTATAAATAATCATGCCTTTATAAGTTCTTCCTTGGAAAAGAATAAAATGGAATATCGATGAACCTTCAACGTGGTCATACCGTGCATCATCACGGAAAAACGCATAAATACTAGACTTTTGTCTATTTCTTAATGGTTGAATATGAGGGTTTTATAACAGATATAATGATTAGGATAGCCGGCGACATAGTGCTTTCTGACAACCCTGGTAAGGGGATTAGGAAGTGGCGTGAATTCTTCGAGATGTCCCAGGCAGAGTTAGCCGCTAGGCTCGGCACATCACCAAGCGTGATTAGTGATTATGAGTCTGGGCGTAGGAAGTCGCCAGGTTCTCAATTCATTAAGAAAGTGGTAAAGGCATTGGTTGATTATGAGCTTGAGAAGGGTGGTCAAAAACTGTACATACTAAGTAAGCAATTAGGTGGCGAGAGATTTTGGGAAGCGATACTTGACATGAGGGATTTCGATATACCCGTTGAGATTAACGACTTTGTTAAGGCCATAGGCGCCACATTGGCCGTCGGGCCTGAGGGCTATGTTGATATTCATGGGTATACCGTGGTTGATAGCCTTAAGTTAGTCCTTGATGTACCATCAAGCGAGTACCTAAAGCTTTATGGAAGCACTACACAGAGGGCTGCAGTTTTTACCAATGTTAGGTATGGCAGGTCTCCACTAATAGCCATAAAATCAATGATGGCATTCACGAACCTGAGACCAGCCGTAGTGGTTATGCATGGTGTTGATAAACCTGATTACCTGGGTCTTGAGATTGCCAGGAGGGAGCACATACCATTAGCTATTATTAATAGCTCAATTGATGAATTACTGACAGCCCTAAGGAATTTAGCTGAGCGCCAAAGGGCAATTACTAGGTAATGCCATTACCCAGCCTGCGATATTAATGACGTGAGTATTCTCCGAACATTCTCCCTGAACTCCTCAATGGATGATTCATTTACGACTATGTAATCCGCCCTAGCTATTAAGTCGCCAAGTCCATACCTCAATTCCCTAAGATCCCTCATTAGGAAATCCTCGATTGTCCTTGGGTCGTCAGGCCTACCCCTTCTCAGCAGCCTCTCGAATCTAGCCTTCCACGGCGCCACCACATAGATCAACACAACCCTCGTCGATAACGCCTCCTCTATCGCTTCAATCTCCCTAATGCTCCTCGCCCCATCAATAACAACGATATTCGACTGCTTAGGTATTTTCTCAAGGGTTTTATACGCAATAGCCCTAGTACCACCCCTCAGCCTTAAGGTTACCGATGCAGTTGATGAGGAAATACCGCTTTTAATCGCCTCATCCCTAATCACGTCGCCCATAGTCACCACGGGAAGCCCCAACTCCCTCGCCACGTCAGACGCTATGGTCTTCCCCGAACCAGGTAAGCCCGTTATTACTATTACCAGCACGTATGCTATGGATTATCTAGGGCTTATTTTTATTTACCTATAATAACCTCCCTAACCCTGAGTAGATCCGCGTTTGTCCTAAATCCCTTAATATGGAAGTGGGACCTCACGGCTTGATAACCAAGCCCCCTTATCACGCCTATTACATCATTGATTGGCAGCTCACGGCCTAGATCCCTACTAATCTCCGTTGTTAATGCATAGGGTATGTTAGGACCAAGCGCCTCCTCAACAATCAACTTACTGATTTCCCTAGCCCTATCGCTGAAGTAATCCTTAACGTTACTCATAAAGTGATTCATTAAGAACTCGGCATCCCATAGATTACCAATCCACAATGGGCCTGCCAGTCTATACCTAGTATTAGTTGGTATTGGATACCCAGGTATGAAGCCCCTCTGCAATGTACTCAATCTGTAATAAGCGTAGCCGAGGTTCCTAAGGGTCTCAAGGGCGTAGGCCCTATCCTTAAGAATCAATACGCACACCCTGTAGTAATGACCATCGAGGAATGATACTAACGGCTGTATTCCGTAATCCATTGATAGGGCATAACGCGCAATCATCGAGATCAATATCCTAATACCCACCTCAAACCTGAAGGGGAACTTCTGCGGTAATGCCCCATAACGCCTAACACACTTAATGGGGTACTTACCCGATAAAACACCCACGTCAGTCGCAGTCACACATAGCAATCCCTGATCCCTAACCGCCCTAAGGCTATTCTCTATGAATGGCTGTGGGGACCCGAATGGGTCTATGTCGACCACATCGCAGCCACCCTCACGTGCAAGCCTTAACAGTAGGTTATTGGCATCATCCCTATACACACTCACTACGTCATTCAGTCCATTCTTATCCACGTTCAACCTTATTAACTCATAAGCCCTCTCGGAAATATCGTTAGCTATAACCCTGGAAACACCATTAACCTCCCTAGCATACCTAACAGCCCTAACCCCAGTCCCCGATAATGGCTCGCAAATAGTAATCCCAGCTTTATTCATATAGCCTATGTACCCATTAATGATTGCAGTCGATAATGACCTATTAACCTCCATCCTAGGATTATAAAACACGGGTGCATGGGCAGGCTCGGGCCTATTACCAACGATGTACTTAGATAGGTCTGGTACAATTACCGACACTAGGCCCTCCCTAATCTCCACCTTAGGGTATTCACTCATACCCCTACCTCAATGGTCAATTCCTGGATTCCAGGAACTCGACATCACGCTTATCCGATTCTATTAATGCAAGTCCAACACCAAGAACCTTTGCGACGCTAAATACCTCATTACTCACCCTCCTCTTATCCTCAACAAGGTATGACTCACTCGGTGAGTGGGCCGCAACCTTCGTATGAGCCTTCATCAATGAGTATAGTCTAAATGACGGTAGTAATTCCCTAATATCCTCATCAACCATATCCTCCCTCTCCCTAACCTCATTAATGACCTCCTCATCCCTAGGCCTTAAATTAACATCATTCAGCACATCCTTACTGAATATTTCAATGAGTATCCTGGCGGTCCTCTCCGAAGCCTCCATGGACTCTCTCTCATACTCATACACAGTCCTCCTAGTGACCCCCAGAATCTTCGCTAAATCGCCAAGGCTCATACCCCTATCCTCCCTCAACCTCCTAAGTAATTGACCCTTCACACCAGCCCTCACAATGCCCTTATCCTTCACGAACTTAACACCCTCATTATCTAAAATCCTCTTGAATGTCCTAATACCCACCGCGTAAATGCCATGCACCTTATACGCCACTCCGTCAGCCATCTCCTCATCACCATAGTTAATACCCACGATTATCGGCGTGGAATTCGAGACCCTCGATAACACGATAAGGTCCACTATAGCCTCCTTACTCACCCTTTCCGCATCCTCCTTAACCTTAACTATGAACTTGCCCTCCTCATTACCCCTATAATTTGGTATCCTAATTATTGCGTCGTAGGATAATGACGAATCACCAACAAGTAGCACCTTGGCTCTCCTACTTGCCGCCAGGCTCAACACATGCGTTATGAGTTCATTGCTCATTACCTTTAGAATCATACATACTATTTTATTTAAATCTCTTTTGCAAAACTAATGAATAATTATGACGTCTTCCTACCAATAACCATGGCATGAGCCGTATCGTATGGCTCGAGGTGAACCATATCGAGTATTTCATAACCCCTATCCTTAAGCACATCAATCTCTCTCTTGAATGTCTCGCTCGGTTCCTTGGTGACGTCAATGCTCATGGCCTTTATGACCAGCATTACGTAGCCGTGGCTCTTCACGTAAACATCAGCATTATCTGCAAGTATCTTTGCCTGGAATGGTTGCGCAATGTCTATGTAAGCCACATCGACGGACTTAACAATATGCACATACTGCTCTGGGTACCTCGCATCCGCCAATATCGGTATTACATTCTTCCTACCCTGATCCACGAGCTTCTCCATGAACTCCCTGAAGACCCTTGGCGAGAACTCCACAGAGTAGATAATGCCCTCATTACCAACTATATCACTTACGTGGCTCACGGTAGTGCCGCTGGCAGCACCGAGGTATAGGACCCGCGTTCCCTCCATTATTGGCATTATCTTAAGTCCATTCATAATCGCCGCGGCGAGCTTTGACCTATATGGGTTCCAAATCCTGTATTCCCTACCCTCCCACTGAATCAGTTGCTCTCCATAAACCCTCTTACCCGGCGTTAGGTTAATGGTTGCAAGCCTCTCCGTCCCATCCTCAAAGGACACCCAGTAAACACCCTTGAATTTCTCATGCTCCTTAACGCCAACAACCTGTATTAATGAAGACATTGGGAATTCGTATTTTTAAGGGATTATAAATCTTAATGCCCACTATCTACGACCGCCCCTCTTCTCACGAGCCCTCTTCTCCTCAGCCTTTTTCTCCGCGCCCTTCTTCTCAGGGGCTTTCCTAGCGGCTTTAGCCTCGGGCTTCCTTGGTGGTGGCTTAGCGTATAGAGTCTTAACCTCCTGGATCCTCTTCATTAAGTCCTCCTTAAGCCTTGGCGCTATGAAGTTGCCCGTGAAGGCATCAGCCTTAGCAGCTATTGCCAGTTTTGCGGCTAATGCCCTGGCAATCTTACCGCGCTGCCACCTTGGAGCCCTAAAGATCTCAGGGAATTGGAATATGACACCGTGCTTAGGCGGCTTACCACCAGTCCTCAAAGCCCTAAATAGCGCCTTCTCTGCGCCAAGCACTTGAATTGTTGAAGCCGGTAGCAATGCAAGCCTCATTAGGCCTCCAGCAAGCATTATCAACCTCGCACCAAGTAATGGACCAACCAACTCCCTAATGTTTGGTGCCACTTCAACCATAGCCTCATCAATGTACTGCGACAACTTACTCCTTAGGTCCGATAACTGTATGTATAGCCTTGCGTAGGTCCTTATTGGCTCCAGATCCCAATCAGCCATTTCTGCACCAACGCTCTTACTCGCTGCCTCAGCAATTCTCTTAGCCCTATCCTGTGAAAGACCGAGCTTAGTTAAATTGTCGGGCGTGAAGTTACTCCTATGCCCTAACTCGGTGACCAACGTCATGTACTCCTTATGGTCCTTAACCAAGTCCTCAAGCTCCGGGAAGTGGAGTCCATACCACTCCCTAACCCTCGAACTTATCAGGTTGAGTATTTTATCGAGGTCATCAACTGAACTTATTGCCTGCGCTATGAATAGGTCCCTCTTCTCCGCCACCTGCCTTAGCTTATGCCTTGTCTGTACCGTCGTTATCTCGTGAATCCTTGCCAAGTACTCATCCTCAGTGAGACCAAAGACCTCCTTAACGTACCTACCAATGTTGTTCCTATACATTATACCTGCCTTACTTGGTAATTCAGACCTTACCTCAACGCCGGCGACCATGTTGGCTAGGTTCCTAGCCAACTCTCTATTCTCAACAACAACCTTTGTAATACCCCTATTCTTAAGCTCATTTATTATCTTCACAACCTCATCAATTGGCTCACCAGTCTCCAGCTTGTTCATTTTATCCGCTATCTCGTCCGTACTACCCTCATAGAGGACCTTGGCTATTACATCACCATTCTCATTCAGAGCCACTACACCGAGGACGTCCAGCACCAGGTATGCCACGCTCATCAGTGCTCACACTAATCACGTGATGATTTACTATCTTTTAAGCTTTTTACCTCGTCTTGAGGAGTTTATATCTGGCGATGAATAATACATTAATTAAAACGAGCAATGCACCAACTATGAATATGACGGCTCCCAAATCCATTACCGCATTTACTAACAATGCGTTACTAACCACGTATTGGGAAATCACGGTTATTAAGACCGACACATTGAGGGGCTTTGGATTATCATTAAATAATACGAGTGAGTAATTACCGTGATTAGGCAATTGAAATGTTATTAAATAGGCATTACGCACCTGCTTATAACTCGATGGGGTAAGTACATGGCCGAATTGATCGGATAAGTACACGGATAATGGATATGAATTATTAAGCAGGACCACTATGTATGCAGGGCTATTTATGTAAATTGGTATTAAATACCTTGAGTATACGTCAATACTCACTGTCACGTTATTTAAAGTATTCGTCATCACATTATATACCCTGGGCAGAAATGAATTGGTTACTAATAATATCGCAACTCCAATAATCATTAGTGCAATGCCAATCCTTACTAAATTCACAATAATAAGGGGAATTGAGCCACTTAAAAACCTAATTTTAACCCCCAAAACAGTTAGGAATACATATCGACAAACTCAAGCCAGGTATCAAGCTCGTCAATACTCATCCTCTGTATTACATTGCCTCTCTCCACCCAAGCCTCCCTCGGTATTAACTCATCACCAACCCTAGCAAACACAATCCTCATCACCGGCCTAGGCTCATCACTGGATATAAACTCAGTCCCAGCAGCCTCCTCCTCACTCGGTGCATGAAATAATAATTCAACAGTATCGGGGCCCTCCCTAACTTCGTAAAGTGGGTTGCCCCTAATGAAGCTCATAAGCTTACTATAACTTATTTTCCTCATTAATACGAGGATTAATAAGGGCCATTAAATACCTTATTCCTCCATGCCCATGAGAGATTATTTTGCCGTGTTCAGTGATTAATGCTTTAGGGTAGCACATGGTATATTCTCATTAGCATGTATATGCCGACTAATACGATTATTATGCCGTAGGCAATTCTAAGGGTTCTCTTCGGTGCCTTAACTGCTATGCTCGTTCCTGCATAGCCCCCTGCAATACCACCTGCCACGTATAGTAGGGCTATGAGTATTAGGACATCACCATAGAACCAATACTCGGCGCCACTGGCCACACCAAACGTTCCAACACTTATTAAGCTCGTCCCAATGGCCCTAGTTATGCAGAGCCCAGCCGAGAACATTAGGCTGGGCACGATTAAGAAGCCACCACCAATACCAAAGTAACCACTGACCAGGCCGACTATGAAGCCGAAGACCGCCACCTTAAGTATGGTCGATATAGTCAGCCTTGGACACTTATTGAAGGCGTCAAGTACATGATTAACTTCATTAATGGTGCCAGCCTGCGTTGATTCCCTCCTAATCGCCATATAAACACCGAGAACTATCATGGCGATCGCAAAGTACGTGAGCAAATCAGTACCTGGCGTTATGTGGCCTAGGTATGCGCCTATTAACGAACCAACAAGTCCAACGCCGGCAAATATTCCTCCAACCTTCGGCGCCACGTTCTTCTTTCTAAGGTGCATGTAGGAGTTTATGTAGGCATTGAGCCCGACCGCGAGCGCCGTCGTGCCGATGGCTATATGGGCCGCGTCAGGTATTGTATCAAGGCCAACAAAGTATAGGAATAGTGGGACAGCTAAGATACTGCCACCGCCTCCAATTAAACCGAGTGAAAATCCAACGAGAACTCCTGACACAATTGATAACGCGTATTGTATGGGTGTTATTGCAATCGTCATACATCCCTATTGCTGGAATAGTCCTTTTTAAGCTTTTTAATTCAAAAATTTGACTTATTAATTAAGTTTAATGACATTTAATGATTATTAATAGATGAATATAGCGTTATTGTCCTTATTTAGTCTTCATGAGGATAACCATGATTATTAATTTTGAATGGTTTTAATAATTAAATAAACATTAGTAGATGTGTATCTTTGGCGCCCTACCGAGTATCTTCAGTGATTCCTGGGCTGCTACGAGCCTCGCCACAGGTACCCTGTAGGGTGATGCGCTGAAGTAGTTAAGTCCCCTGCCAACAACCCTGGCTAGTATCTTTATTGAGTCTGGGTCGCCACCATGCTCACCGCATATGCCAATCTCTATGTTTGGCTTCACGGACCTCGCTGCGTCTATGGCTATCTTCATGAGCTTGGCGACGCCATCCTCATCGATGGTCACGAATGGGTCGTAAGGCAGTATGCCGAGCTCCAGGTACTTACTCATGAACTTATTCTCCACGTCATCCCTACTAAAGCTGAAGACCGCTTGTGTTAAGTCGTTTGTTCCAAAGCTCATGAAGTCCACAACCTTGGCGATCTTGTCGGCCGTTAGGCATGACCTGACAGTCTCCATCATAGTGCCGATCTTAAAGTCGATCCTATCGCCATATGCCTTAAATACCTCCTCGGCCGTGGGCTTAACAACATTGTTAATTATTATCTCGAGTTCCCTAACCTCCGCAACCTGTGGAATCATTATCTGCAACTCGATGTGCTTACCCTTCCTCTTAAGCTCGAGGGCTGCTGATAGTATCGCCTTAACCTGGGCCGCGTAAATCTCTGGGTATGTAATGCCCACCCTAACGCCCCTGTGCCCCATCATTGGGTTAGCCTCCATCAGCGCCTTAACCCTGGCTAGTAACCTCTCCTTCTCGGGGTCTGGCTTGCCCAGGGTCCTAGCCCTAGTCACCTCGGTGACTAATTCCTCGAAGTTTGGTAGGAACTCATGTAATGGTGGGTCGAATAGCCTAACCGTCACTGGGTAGCCCTCCATTATCTCGAATATCTCCAGGAAGTCCTTCTTCATCATCTCAGCCAATTGATCAAGCAGCTCCTTCCTCTCACTTGGGTTGTCCGAGAGTATTACCTTCCTAAATAGGTCTAACCTACCGGGCGCCCTGAACATCCTCTCCGTCCTCAACAGGCCAATGCCCTTGGCACCGAACCTCCTGGCTATCGTAGCATCATCAGGCGTATCGGCATTAGCCCTAACCTCAAAGACAGACACTGAGTCGGCCATGTCGAGGAATTCGAAGAACTCCGGCGGCAGCTTGGGCTCTATTGTTGGTACTTTACCAACATAGACATTGCCCGTGAAACCGTCAATCGTTATCCAATCACCCTCCTTAATAACCACATCACCAACCCTCGCGGTCCTTGTGTTATAATCAATCTGTAGAGCCTCGGCACCAACAACCGCGGGCCTACCGATTGCCCTGGCCACCACTGCGGCGTGGCTTGTTGCACCACCCCTACTGGTTAGCACACCCACTGATGCGTAGAAACCATGGACATCATCAGGCTTTGTCTCCTCCCTAACCAGAATTACCTGCTTACCCGCCTTAGACCACTCCACGGCCCTGTCCGGGTCAAATACTGCCTGCCCACTCACTGCATGGTCGCTGGCATAAGGACTCCCAAGCCCATTGAAAAGCTTAAGGAGGAGATGCCCGAGGTCTATGAGCAGTTATACAATGGCGTTAAGCTAATCGAGAAGACGAAGAAGGAGGTTCAGGACGTGGAGTTCACCATCGAGAAGGGCAGGCTGTGGTTCCTACAGACGAGGAATGCCAAGATGAACCCACTGGCTGTCTTGAAAACGAGGGTTGACATGTACAAGGAGGGTCTCATAACGAAGGAGGAGGCGATAATGGGCGTTAAGCCCGAGTACATACTGCAAATGCTCTACCCAAGGATTGATGAGTCCAAGGCAGGTAAGCCATTGACTAAGGGCATACCCGCATCACCTGGCGTCCTCACCCTGGGCATAGGGCAGGTACTCGCCATAGAGCTTATTCTCGCCCGTGGCTGGGTCCCTTGAGAAGACGACGCCGGTTGCTGACCTCCAGTCAGCGTTACCAAAGACCATGGTCACGATTGCCGCCGCCGTACAGTCAGCTATATCGGGCGTTATCTTGTTGGCCTCCCTATAGAACCTAGCCCTTGGTGAGTTCCACGACTTAAACACAGCCTCTATCGAAAGCCTTAGTTGCTCCCATGGGTCATCAAATACCCTACCAAACCTCTTAATGTATATTTGTTTATAAATTTCCACGAGCTCCTTAAGGCCCTCAAGTGGTATTTCTGGATCCTCTTTAGCACCGTACTTCCGCTTAATCTCCTCAAGGGGCTTATTAAACTCCTCCTCAGGTATTCCAAGGACTATCCTACCAAACATCGCCAGGAACCTCCTATATGCGTCGTATGCTCCATGCTCATTATTAATCCTCTTGGCGAGTCCATGAACAGTCCTGTCATTAAGGCCTACGTTCAGTACAGTATCCATCATGCCAGGCATTGAGACCGCGGCTCCAGACCTCACGCTAACGAGTAATGGCTTCTCAGGATCACCGAGCTTATACCCAGTCTTCTCCTCAAGGTACTTAATACCCCTGGCAACCTCATCCATCAATCCCTCAGGAAGCTTTTCGCCTCTATCGTAATACTCCCTGCATGCCTTCGTGGTTATTATAATGCCGGGAGGAACAGGTAAACCAAGCCTAGTCATTAGGACGAGGCTGGATGCCTTACCACCTATCAACTTAACATCGTCTGGATCAGCCTCTTCGAAAGTTAACACGTACTTACCGAGGGAACCCATTATACATTTATGGGTCTCTAGTTTTTATAAATTTTATTATATCGATCATTATTAATATCTTTCCTATTGATTAATCATTAACAATAATTATAAATACTAAACAATAAATTCGAGGAGATTCCCTAGACAATATTGGTTATGAAAATGATTTATACGTAAAAACTTGATATATTAATGGAAACACGATTTTAAATAATTTGATCTTTAGGATTGCCTAATTATGCCATTAGTATCGAGATTAGGTGCATTATCAATGGGCCAGCCGCTGGGTTTATCAGGCTAACCATGGCTATAACCGGCGCGAAGACTATTGAGACCGTATTCACAACCTTAATGAGTGGGTTCAGCGATGGTCCAGTGGTGTCCTTAAATGGATCGCCAACCACATCGCCAACCACGGCGTTCTTATGTGGCTCGCTCTTCTTGCCGAATTTCTGGCCATTTACCTCAATGCCCTCGATCTCAATGTACTTCTTGGCGTTGTCCCAGGCACCACCGGCATTAGCCATTAGCAATGCCCTTGGGAATCCGGCGAGTATTACGCCGAATATCGTGCCGACCAGGCCTATCCAACCCAGCGCTAGTCCGACGACTATTGGCACGATGACTGCTGATAGGCCTGGTACTAGGAAGTTCTTGAGTGCGTGCCTGGTCACTATGTCGATTGCCCTATTATAGTCAGGCTTCTCCTGGGGCCAGAGCTCGAGTATTCTCTTCGTCCTGAATTGCCTCCTAATCTCCTCCACGAGTTCGCCAGCGGCCTTACCCACGGAGGCAAGGGTTCTGCTTGAGAAGAAGTACACGAGGGCTACGCCAATTAGGGCGCCAATTATTATTCTTGGGTCAATCACCATGAGTTCACCAAAGGCCTGCACCAGCGGTATTCCCATCCTCTCCACAACCTCGTATATGAATCCAATGAATAGGATTAGGGCTGCCAGGCCTGCACTGGCTATTGCGTAACCCTTCGTTGTTGCCTTAAAGGTATTGCCAATGGCGTCCAGCGGATCCGTCACATCCCTCACCTCATCCATACCCGTCATCTCCACGAGACCATTAGCATTATCACTGACCGGCCCATAGGAGTCCAGGGAAATAACTATACCTGCAAGGCTTAGTAAGCCTACGGATGCCACGGCCGTACCGAAGATGCCCCCTTCAACGCCGTATGGTGGTATGAACATTGAGCCGAGCACGTAGGATATTCCGAGGGCAGCCACGACCATGAATATCGTGGGTATCGCGCTTAATAAGCCGTATGAGTAACCTGCCACTATTACGTTTGATGCCGATAGTACCGCTTGGCGGGCGATGTTCCTCACAGGTGGGAATGTGTAGTGGGTGAAGTACTCGGTGGCGAATAGTACGACTATCGCCGTTATCATGCCCAGTAGGTCTGAGACAAATATTGCCGTGGCTTCCATCAACGGGAAGGTCATGAATGAATATATGGCGACGAGTATTGCCGAGACAATTATGGTGGTGTAGAGTGCCAGGTTTAGCTTGCCCATTGCAGCAGCGGCCAAGTCCTTACCCTTCACCTCACCCCTAACCACCTGGACACCAACTAATGTGCCTATTAATGTTAGTGTTGCAAGTATTATCGACAGTACGATTAGGTTCGTCGCAAGCCTAAATACTGCGGCAAGCAGTAATGCACCTGCGAGAACTACTACGAAGCTCTCATAGACATCACTTGCCATGCCTGCGCAGTCGCCCACATTATCGCCCACGTTATCCGCAATAACGCCTGGATTTCTAGGGTCATCCTCCGGTATCCCTGCCTCAACCTTACCGACTATGTCGGCGCCCCAATCAGCAGCCTTCGTGTATATGCCGCCGGCGACCCTGATGAACAGCGAGATTAGGCTTGCACCAAAAGCCACAGGCGCCAATGCCTCCGCCCACAGTGGTGTTGGTAATATTGATGAGTATGCCATGTACAGTACCGTGACTATTAATAGGGCAATACTGGCTAGGGATAGCCCCATTACTGTGCCTGCCTTGAATGATGTGCTCAGGGCTGGGCCCATACCGTACTTACCCATCCAAGCCGTCTTTGCAGCGCTTCTTGTGGTTACGTACATCCCCAGGTAACCAGCAACGGCACTACCTATGGCGCCCAGGGCGAAGGATAGCGCGGCTAACCCAGCCATTAATCCACTACGGAATATCACATAATACGCAGCCCATATCAGGATTGTTAATACCACACCCGTTGGTAGTATCGTCTTATACTCCCTCATTAAGAATGTCTTACCTCCCTCGGCTATGAGCATGTTTATCTCGGTCAACTCCTTCTTCCCAGGCTGTATCCTGAGCACTGATGATGCGTTATATCCAGCCAGAGCTAAACCAATAATTGGAACTACTATTGCCAGTAGTAGTTCCAGGGACAGCATCGTAGAGAGTCATATCTTTGGATTAATAAACATTATTACTCATTTACTCAGGCCTACCCGTTTTAATGATTAAACTCAACCCAATATTCTGTATCAATTTCAGACATGTTGTGCATTTTTAAGTAAAAAATATTAATTCTTTTTCACAGATAGTAATTGTGTCTCGGAGCTTAAGTATTCAACAAGCTGTTAGGATAATTGTTGAGGAAAACCCACTCTATGTAACCCTATTGTCGAGCGGTCTCGTTAACTTATCGGCGCTCGCGAGGAGTATTAAGCCCCTTGTTGATTCAATGGTTGGTAAGGACACTAAGGTATTCACGATAGTTAAGGCGTTGGAGAGGATCTCCATGAATTATAAGTTGGTTAATGAGTATCCCGATATTGTTAAGGCGTTAAGCATGGCTGAGATAATTACGTACAGTGGTATGGGTGAGGTCGAAATACCGCTGACTGAGGAGAATATGGAGAAGGTGGCCAAGCTTAGGGACTTGCTCTCTGCCGCTAAGGTTCAGTTCATAATACTTAATGATGGTAGTAAGATGCACGTGATAGCGCCGTTAATGTACATAGCGGGTGTCTGTGGTCAAGCCAAGGTTGAGGAGTATGGTATGGTGAGGATAATGTTCGCTGAGAGGGCGCCAGTCGGTATTGTGACCTTCCTGGTACAGGTTATGAAGTCTAATCAAATAACTGCTAAGCATGTACTTAGGTATGACAATGACATTTACGTGGTTGTTGAGAGGGAGAAGACACCATTATTACTTAGTATAATAGAGAGGCTGAGGACAATGTCGGCGCTTCAACTAACTCAACAGGGTAAGTAGTTAGTCGAGATCTGAATCTTTAAGTTACCTAATGCTAAAACCTAAAACCCAATGTGATGATTCTACGGGATCTGAAGAGTGATGTGAGCGGCCTCTGCTGATAACCTAGACATAAAGGAATAACTTAATTAGGTACCCAGGGCTTAATGATTCATGCTAAGTATTAATAGGATTGAAAAGTTAATTGATGAGTTACGTAGAAAATCAATAGACTTAGTAATCATAGTCCCTGGACCCAACTTTAGGTACTTAGTTGGTTCTTACATTGAGACCTTTGAAAGGTTTGGCGCATTAATTATTTGCCCAGGCAATAGCGCGTATGAATTGATATTGCCAAGGCTTGATGAGGGCAGGGCCAGGGCTACTGGGTTGCCGTACGCTGTCTATGGTGATGAGGAGGGCCCACTAAATGTCATTAAGGCATTCATTAATGGTAATTGCGGTGCTGTGAGGGTTATTGGGCTTGAGGGTAGGGCGACGCTTAATTATTTATGGATTCTACGTAAGGTAATTGGCGAGTTTAATGATTATTCAATTGATGATTTATTAATATCGATGAGGATTAGTAAGGATGAGGATGAGTTGAGGAGTATTGAGCGGGCGGTTAGGGCCATTGAGTATGGCATTAAGGCGGTTCGTGAATCCATTAGACCTGGAATGATGGAGATTGAGGTCGCTAGACTAATTAGTGATGCCATTAGTAATGCGGGTGCTGAACCTAGGGATATCCTTGTTCAGTCAGGCCCTAATTCGGCAATACCGCATTGGATACCCTCCAGGAGGAGGATTGAGGTTGGTGATGTCGTTGTGATTGATATTACCGCTACGTATAATGACTATTATGGTGACTTAACGAGGACCCTCGTGATTGGCAATCCACCCAGCGACTTTTGGCGCATCTACGATCTTGTCAAGAGGGCCCACGATGATGCAATAGCAAGTATTAGGGAGGGTGTTACGGGCGCGTATATTGATTCAATTGCCAGGAAGGTCATTGCAGATGGTGGTTATGGTCAGTACTTCATACATAGGACTGGACATGGGATTGGGCTTGAGGTTCACGAGGAACCATTCATAAGCCAGTCCTACGATAAGCCACTGCCGAGGGGCAGCGCATTCACCATTGAGCCTGGCATATACTTGCCCGGCCGGTTTGGTGTTAGGCTTGAAAGCAATGTCGTAATTGGGCTGGACGGCAAGGTCGAGGTCCTCGATAAGTATTGGCCCGAGGTTATTGTCAGGGTCTAGTAATACTTTATTACCTAACACTCCCGTAATCATAAACGTGATACTATACCTCGTTAGGCATGGTGAGGCGCAATTAAATGTGCTTGGGATATTGCATTCGAGAAATTATAATGATAATCCACTGACGGATAAAGGCAGGCTTGAGGCTGCGGCAGTCGCATTACTTTTACATAGAATGGGCGTTCACGGACCCGTATTCACCTCACCATTATTACGTGCACGTCAGACCGCCGACTGTATCGATCGTAACTACAAGGTTGATGAGAGGTTGAGGGAGATCGACATGGGTGAGTGGGAACTTAAGAAAATAAGTGAGATTCCCTTCGATAATTACAGGAAGGACCCGGTTAGGTATCACCCACCTGGTGGTGAGTCCATGGAGTCTGTGGTTAATAGGGTTATGGACTTTCTAAACTTTGTCAGAGGTATTAATGAGAAGTCCGTGATCGCAGTGAGCCACTGGCACCCTATAGCGACGGTGGTGGCCTTGGTTACGGGGTTGCCACTAAGTAATATCTATAAGTTACGCATCAGTACAGGGTCTATAACTGCTATTGACCTGGATAATGATGATGTGCTATTTCTTAATCTAAGCCCATTAAGGGTCTTGAGGAGTCTTGGACTCAGTGATGATGGAATAATGAAAGAATGCATTAGGTAGGGTTAATCGTTATGAGTACTACCTGTAATGAGGTTCATTGGAGGCTTGTTGAATTGAATATAGACCATGCATGCGGGTTAGCAAGCCTATTAAAGGTTATTGGTAAGAGGCTCGGCGTTTTTGATGTTCCGAATATCATCGATGTCATGATTTACGGCAATCATGAAATCGTAAAGCAAGCCCTAGGTAATACGGTGATTGTTGAGAGGGCTTTAGTCCCTGGTTTACTATCTCGTGCAATCCTCATAGGCGGTATTCCCTATGCGTCGATTGAGGACCTCGTTGTGTCGGTTACCGTTAATAAAGACATGCCGTGGTACGTGGGTATTATCAGGGAATTAATGGCAAATCCTAATGTTAAGAATAGCCTAAGGTGGGAGTGGATTAATGAGGTACTCAATAGGTTTGGTGTTGCGGAGCTCTTTAATAAAATCATTTCGCAGTAGGTTCATAGATACATGCTGGGTCCGAACCGAGTGGGTCACCCAGTTCAGTGTACGCCCTTGCCCTTGACCCACCGCATATGTTCCTAAACTCACACGTGCCGCACTTACCGTTAAACCTAGCCTCCCTTATAGTTCTCAATATTGGGTGCTCCCTATATACCTTGACTATGTTGTCCTTCCTCACATTACCAAGTGTGAGTGGTAGAAAGCCGCTTGGGTATATCGACCCATCACTTGCCACGAATATTATACCGTAGCCATCCCTAGTCGGTGTGAAACTAGGCGGCTTTGCATTGCTTGGTGGGTCGCCCATTAACTCCCTGAGCTGCTTCGTTAATTCCCAGTATAGTTTACCACCCTCATACTTAATGCCGGAACCCCTCTGCATAATGATCCTCCTGAAGAATGGCGCCTCCACAGTCCTTATTGGTAACCCGTACAGCGATGCTTCATATAGGAATTGAACAACATCCTCAGTCTCCCACGGATCCAGGGGCTCAAGCTCCATGCCCCTACCCACACGTATTAGGAAGAAGACCTCCCACGCATTAGCCCCACTATCCCTAACGATCTTAAATACCTGTGGTAATTCATGGACGTTAAGCCTCATGACGGCAGTATTGACTTGGAACTCAATACCATAACTCCTCAGCTTATTGAACACCTCCAGCGTTGTCCTGAAGACATCAATCCTCTCCAGCGCCGTCCTTCTAATGTAATTATGAGTCTCCGGCTTAGCCCCGTCTAGGCTTATTGATATGGAACTCACGCGACCCTTTAATTCCCTGAGTATATCATCATTGAGTAGTTTTGTTGATACCGCAGGCGATAGCGCCACGGGTATTCCAAATGACCTTGCGTGGTCTATTAATTCCAATGTGTCATCCCTCGTCAACGGATCACCACCAGTGAGTATTAATATAGGGTATGGCCTGCCAAACCCTGTCAAATCCTCAATGAATCTCTTAGCCTCCTCAGTACTTAACTCAGTGGGTAATGGCTTAAGCAGTGCATTGGCTCTGCAGTGCCTACATGCCAGTGGACACGCCTTGGTGGTCTCGTAAAATACCAGCAACGGCTTCTCCTCAAGTGGCCATCTATGCATTACGTGGTGTTCAAGCCCCTTATTTAATAACTTACTTCCTAGTGTTATTTTACATACATGGGCAAGCAAGATTTTATACTTGGTTAAGTACCTGCCAGTTGATTATATGATTAATATAACGAATTTAGTTGTGGGAAGCGGTACAGTTAGCCTTTCCATTAAAGGCCATGACTACGTGAAAAGCGATAGGGAGTTCACGGACATAAGTAGGCCGTTAATATTTTGGAATATCACGTATAGGTGCAACCTAAAGTGCATCCACTGCTACATAAATGCGATTCAGGGCTTATCAAGGGATGAACTAACTACCGAGGAGGCCCTTAGGGTTGTTGATGACGCCCATGAATTAAGGACGCCACTACTCATTATTAGTGGTGGTGAGCCCTTGATTAGGGAGGACATTACTGAGGTGATGAGGAGGGCTAATGAGTATGGCATAAAAATCTCACTCAGCACTAACGGTACGTTAATAACCAGGGATTGGGCTTTAAAGCTTAAGGAGTTGAATGTTCAATACGTAGGGATAAGCATTGATTCACCAATACCCGAGATTCACGACAGGATAAGGGGCATCACCGGCGCCTGGGACCTGGCAATTAAGGGTATTAAGAACGTGATGGAGGTTGGGATACCCGTCGGTATTAGGACCACCGTTACTAAGCTGAACATTGACCATGCACCCGAGGTCGTGGAACTAGCGCATAAATTAGGCATTTCGAGGGTGGCGTTCTACCACTTAGTGCCAAGTGGCAGGGGTAGGGGCATCATTAATTTATTACCAAGCCCTGAACAGCTACTGAGGTTTTTAATGAGGCTGATCGATGTCGCCAAGAGGTACCCCGATGTAGAGGTGTTGACCGTGGATAACCCAGCCGATGGCATTGTTGCATCGCTACTAGCGAGTAGTGATGAGGGTGAGTTCATGAGTAAGTTAAGGCTTGTGGGTAGGATGGGTGCGTGCAGCGCCGGTAGGAAGGTAGTGTCCATTTACCCTAATGGCGATGTTTACCCATGCCAATTCTTCAATGATAGGCCAATGGGTAATGTCAGGAAGGAGAGGCTGACCGAGATTTGGCTTAGGCCCAGGGTAAACACTGAGCTTGTGATTAGACTTAGAGAGAGGAATTACGGCGATTCACCATGCATGAGGTGTCCATACCTTAGGTATTGCGGTGGCTGCAGGGTTAGGGCTGGGGTCCTTAATAACGATGTCTGGTCCATGGACCCACTGTGCACCATGAATTCATTACTACGTTTATGGAGACTTGGCGAGGTCGATCTAAAGCCCTGGCAGGTAAGGATTATGAGGGAGTTCGAAGAATCAATGAACATAAGCTTAATTAAGTAATCCTTAATTTCATTTAACGCAATAACAAAGTACATAAACCGGTTATTCAGCGATTAATGGGTAAATGACTGATTTAATGATTAAGGTCTTGGGTGGTGGAGGCGAAGTTGGTAGGATGGCTATTTTCGTCAAGGAAGCAAATTCAGAAAGGGGGTTCCTCTTTGATTATGGAGTTAACTTTGACGAGAATGATAGACCTGTAATGCCAGGCCATGTTAGGCCGAGGGACATCATGGCCGTGTTCCTAAGCCACGCCCACCTGGACCACTGTGGTGCGTTGCCCAGCCTATACGTTAGTTCACCACCACCTGTATACGCTACACCATTGACACTCGAGCTTGCGGATATAATGTTTAAGGATGCCATTAAGTTAAGTGGTTATTACCTGCCTTACGAGGACGAGGAGATTAAGGCTGTGCTTGATCACGCGATACCAGTGACTTATGGGGAGGACGTAGATATTTCGAAGGATGTTAAGGCCACGATAATAAATGCCGGTCATGTACCCGGCAGTATGTTGACTCTCCTCGAAATAAATGGAGCCAGGGTGTTATTTACGGGTGATTTTAATTTATCGCAGTCGAACCTGCTTCGTGGTGCTGATATCAATAATGTTCCTAGGGATGTTGATGTGGTCATTATGGAGGGTACGTACGTAACCAATACGCACCCACCCAGGGAGGAGGTTGAGAGGGAGTTCATTAGGGTCATTAAGGAGACGATTGAGGGTGGTGGCTCAGTGTTAATACCGGTGTTGACGATAGGTAGGGCTCAGGAAATATTAATAACGCTTTATAAGAATGGTATTGACTACCCAATAATAATTGATGGTTTAGCCAGGATCGCCAACCAGATAGTGGCTAAGTACCCGCATTACCTGGCGAACCCTGAGCTTTACCTAAAGGCTGTGGAGAATAGTCTCGAGGTAACCACGGATTATCAGAGAAAGTCATTAACTAAGGAGCCCGTGATAATAGTCTCGCCAGCCGGTATGCTGAAGGGAGGCGCCGCTGTTTATTACCTAAAGAAGTTGGGTAGGGATAGGAGGAACGCCATAATACTGCCGAGTTACCAGGCACCGGATACGCCAGGCTTTGAATTACTGACTAGGGGTAGGACATTCATTGATAAGAGCGAGGTCATTCTAGAGGCTAAGCTTTACTGGTTTGACTTCAGTTCCCACAGTGGTAGGGCTGAGCTGGAGGCATTCATTAATCATTTTAGTCCAGATACGAAGGTCCTCCTCGTACATACAGAGGCAATAAAGGCGCTGCAGTTTCTTGATAGGTTAAAGGTTAAGTATGGGATCGATAACGTCCATGTGCCGATTAACGACGAGACATTACTAATACGTGTGAATAGGTGACTTAATCTATCGTTGGCTTATCAATGCGCCCACGTTGAAAGGTTTAAAGGCTGTATTAACTTCGTTAATTGCTATGTCCCAGATAAAGATTGAGGAGGTGAAACCAACGTTTGAAAGGGTTGGACTGCACAGCCACATTAAGGGCCTAGGTGTTAGGGATGGCAAGGTGCAGTTCTCGGCTGATGGCTTCGTGGGGCAGGTTGAGGCTAGGGAGGCTGCCTACTACGTGGTTAAGATGATTAGGGCTGGTAAGTTCGGTGGTAAGGGTGTGTTAATCGTTGGACCACCTGGCACTGGAAAGACGGCACTGGCGATAGGTATTGCTAGGGAGCTTGGTCCGGACACACCATTCGTGCAGATAAGCGCTGCCGAGGTCTACAGCATGGAGATTAAGAAGACGGAATTCCTAACCAGGGCTCTTAGGAGTGCCATTGGCGTTAGAATTAGGGAGTGGCGTAGGGTTTATGAGGGCGTTGTTAAGAGCCTAGATATTCAGTACGGTAGACACCCCTACAACCCATACGCCCAAATACCCAGGAGCGCCACCATAACCCTGGCCACGAAGGATGAGGAGAAGAGGCTTAGGGTCCCCGCCGAGATTGCCGCGCAGTTAATTGAGCTCGGCGTTGAGGAGGGTGACGTCATATGGATTGATGAGGAAACTGGTAGGGTGTTCGTTCAGGGTAAGGGTGAGGGTGGTGAGACTTATGATATTTACGTTAAGAAGAAGATCGAGGTGCCCAAGGGACCTGTCTATAAGGAGAAGGAAATAACGAGATTCTTCACACTCAACGACCTCGATATATACCAGGCTAGGCAACAGGGTTTGCTTAGTGCCATGATATTCGGCTTTGCCGCCGAGGAGCGTGAGATCCCGAATGATGTTAGGAAGGCCGTTGATGAGTTTGTGATGAAGTTAATTAGTGATGGGAAGGGCGAGCTTGTGCCGGGTGTGTTGTTTATTGATGATGTACACATGCTCGATATAGAGACCTGGGCCTACCTAAGTAGGGCTATGGAGAGTGAGTTAAGCCCAATACTAATCCTAGCCACTAATAGGGGTATAACGAAGATAAGGGGCACGGATGTTGAGTCACCACATGGCGTTCCCCTCGACATGCTTGATAGGCTCATTATAATCAGGACGAAGCCATACACAGCCGATGAGGTTAGGGAGATAATAAAGATTAGGGCTAGGGAGGAGAAGGTTTCGTTAACTAATGACGCGCTTGAGGAGTTGACTAAGATAGGCACTGAGGAGAGCCTTAGGTATGCAATACAGTTATTAGCGCCTGCCCAGTTAAGGGCTCAGGAGGTTGGTCATAAGGAGATCGCTAAGGAGGATGTTGAGTACGTTAAGAGGTTATTCCTTAGTGTTAAGGAGAGTGTTCAGTATGTTAAGGAGTATGAAAACTACTTTCTGCGTTGAGGCCTTCTACACCTAAAGAAAAGTTAAGGTTAAAAAGGCAATAGGAAGAGCCGGTTATGGGGAATAACCATGCTTAGCCTTAACGATGTTGTTCAGGCAATATACACGGTGACTAGGGTCGTAACCGTGCCCGTTAATATACACGCAATCATTTACCTGGCAGGTAGGGATTGGGCAATGTTTGAGAGGGATGGCCCATACATCATCTATAAAACCACGGATACCCAGGGAAATCCCGTAATCATTAAACTCAGGATTAGGGAAACCGGTTCATCCGAAACTCATTATTACGAGGTTTACGGCATGGAAATGCAGTTCAAATACATGGGTAATGACTTCCTAGCCGTATACCCAATAAGTGGCGGTTTTAGTAAGGCTAAGGTTGATGATAAATATCTCCTCGACATAAGCACTAAAATAGGTGGTGGTGAGCCATGCATAGCTGCGTTGAGAATTGGGCAGGTACCAGCAATATGCAAGCAGATTGGTAAGTTCTACCTCGTGATTGCAAGGATGTGATCAGTAGCGGCGTTCCGGCATCACCGCTCTGCTGGGTTCATCCTCATCACACATATAGTCATTAGGGAATTGGTTTATATATAACTCTTTAGTCATATTTTTGCTTTGGGAATGTCTCGGTTTATAAAGGACTTTTGGGGTAGGATATTATCGCCGCTGTATGTGGGAGAGAGGGAATTCATAAGTAAGTTGGTTACACATATTGAGCTTAGCCAAAGGGCATTATCAATACTCGAGGAGATGGTTCTTAGCGCGGTGGAGAATAATAGCGTGAGTAAGACCAGGGTTTCTGAGAGAATGAGGGAAATAGCGGCGCTTGAGCGTGAGGGTGATGAAATCGTCAGGCAGATAAACGACTCAGTACTCAGGGGTGCTGTCCCAATAACTACCGCGTCGATTATGGACACCATACTCAATAAGTCGGATGATATATTGGACGGCATTCACGTACTATCGAGGGAGTTGAGACGTACCTACTACCTATGTAATACAGAGCCCGTTAGGAAGTTCTTAAGTGAGGAGTTCTTAGAGATGCTCAGGATTGGTAAGGAAGCCCTCAAGATGCTCCTTGAGATAATTAACAACCTGGACAGGAAGAGCTTCAGCGATATCAGAGTCATGGTCATGGGCATACAGAAGCTTGAGGAAGAGGTCGATGACATAAAGGACTCAGCCCTGGACAAACTATACTCCAACGCCAAGGATTTAACCTACGTGGAGTTCATGAGTAGCATGAGCTTGATATTTGGTATTGATGATGTGCTTGATTCGATAAAGGATATTGCTTATATGCTATTGACGTTAATTAGTACGTATGGTGCATGACAAGGTGATTGATGTTAGGGCCGTGCTCTTTGATTACGACGATACCCTAGTGGAGACTAGGGGTGCTATGGATTACGCAAGACGGGCTGTGGCCAGAAAAATATCGTTGAGGACCTCCCTTGATGAGTACCTTGTACTCAACGTGATTAGGGATGTTGAGGTGAGGATGGAATCCATTGGCCAGTTTGACAGGAGGGTTTGGTTTAGCGAGGTGGTTAAGGCTCTTAATATTGACTTGAGTATTGGCGACATTAATGATCTCGTCAAGACCTACTGGGATTCACTGCGCCTACGGAGTAGGTTATTCCCCGACGTCATACCAACCCTGGGCTTACTGAGGGCATGTGGTTTCAGGATCGGTTTGGTGACGAACACTGACGGTGAGCCGGGGCTTAAGAGGGATAGGATACGTGGGGATGGCGTTGATGGATTATTTGACTTAATAATAGTGGCTGGGGATGATACAGTACACACGAAGCCTCACCCTGAACCATTCATCAAAGCTCTACAGACCCTTAACATGAGGGGCTATGAGGTGGTTTACATTGGTGATAGGGTGGATGTTGATGTGGCTGGGGCGAAAGCCGTAGGCATGCATGCAGGCCTTATTGATAGGTACGGTACTGCGGACCCCAGGGCTTATGGTCGTGACGGCGCAAGGCCCGATTTCATAATTTACTCGTTGGCAGAACTACCGCAATTACTTAGTTGTGTCAGTAATGCTTAGGGTAGGTGATGCACGTCCATCCCATGTTAGTAATGATGTGGTTGCACTACATTGGTTGGTTTTTACGTTGAATGATTAATGGGCATGTATTTGATATCTATGCATTAGATTTCTCAGTGAGTTGAAAATAATTATTAGGTTTGATTTTATTACTCAACGAGTATCTTCGTCAGCTTATCCTTTAGCTTTTCTATCTCGAGCAGTATTAGCCCCAGGTTTGGCTCGGGCTTTGCTATGGCCGTTAGTATCAAGTCCTTGCTTAATGGCGCCACTAGTAGAGTATTCCTGGTGTACTGCGACACGCTTATTACTGACTCGCCCAAGCCCAGTTCTGCACCGAGCCTGTCCATGGTGCTTCTGGCTATCGCTACCATGGCACTAACGACCTTTGCATTAAATTCTCCACTGACCTTAAACGCGACTGGTAAGCCATCGCGTCGAACAACGAGCGCGCCAACTATGTCTGGGAAGACTCGGTTCATAAATTCCTCCAACGCATTCACAACCTCCTTACCTACGCTGGACTCCATCGTTAACAATATAGCATCTGTGTTTAAAAAACTTTCTATTCTATTATGAATTAAATATTAAGGTGAGCACCACGGCAAATCTTAAATAATGCTATTGAAACCGAACTCGTATGCCCCTCAGGGAGCACTTGGACATCGTAACGGGGAATTCCACGTACCTGGATGATGTTAGGTTTGACAATATGGCTTACCTGCACGTGATTAGATCGCCGTATGCGAGGGCTCGTATAACACGGATAGAGGGACCGGGCTCTCGTGCCCTGTTATTCCTCACTGCCAATGACATAGGTGACCTACTGATGCCTGCCGTTACGGCGCCTAACGCTAAGGTGGTTAGAATGCCAGTGCTGCCTCGCAATACCGTGAACTTTGTCGGCCAGCCCGTGGCGGCAGTGGTCACGGACTCTAGGTACTCGCTTGAGGATGTCGCTGACGAGGTATCGATTGAGTACGAGCCGTTGAGGCCCGTGGTTACGATAGACGAGGCATTAAGGAATGAGGAAGTGATACACCCAGAGATAGGTACAAACATATCCCTGGACATCACGTTGGAGGGCGGTGACCTTAACGTGTTTAAGGAGGCGGATGTGGTTGTTGAGAGGGAAATTGAGCAAGCCAGGTTGGTTGCCAACCCAATGGAGCCCAAGGGATGTGTCGTTTATTACAATGGCGATAAGCTCCTCGTCTACGCATCCACGCAATCAACGTTTAGGGTCAGGTCAGACCTGGCGGAGGTCCTCGGTCTGCCGATTGATAAGATCGTGGCTAAGGCCCCTAAGAACGTTGGCGGTGGCTTTGGCAATAAGACGCCGGCTTACCCCGAGTACGTACTCGCCGCGATAGCCTCAATGAAGCTGAAGAGGCCCGTTAAGTGGGTTGAGACGAGGACTGAGCACTTAAACAATGCGACCCAGGGCAGGGGCGTTAAGTCTAGGATGAAGCTCTACGCCAAGAGGGATGGGACCATACTGGGTATTGAGGGCGAAGTAATTGTTAATCTGGGCGCCTATAACTTCACCATAAATGCCTCATCGCCAATATTCATAGCGAACCTATCCACGGGACCCTATAGAATGCTTGCGGCCAGGGTTAGGGCGGTCGGTGTTTTCACGAACACACCACCCTCCGGTCCATACCGAGGCGCAGGTAGGCCCGAGGCAGCGTTAATTCATGAGACCCTAATCGATGACCTTGCCGATGAACTGGGCATGGACCCCGTCGAGGTCAGGAGGAAAAACATAATTAGGGATGGCGAGACCTACAAGACGCCGCTGGGCCTTGTTATTGACCCCGCCAATTACCAGTCAATTCTTGAGGACGCCGCTAGGCATTATTATGAGTTAAGGAGTAGGTATCCAGGCAGGGGTGTCTCCATAGCTGTCTTTGCGCTCTATGTAAGCACGTTTGGTGGGGAGGGCGTTAGAGCCGTGATTGGCAATGGCAAGTTAAGGCTCTACATTGGCTCTAGGCCGCAGGGACACGCCCACGTGTCCGCATTCACAAAATACGCCTCTGAAGTGTTTGGGGTGCCTGAGGAATTAATTGAGGTTGTGCCTGGCGATACCGAGACCCTTAACTACGGCGTTGGCACGTTCGGCAGTAGGAGCGCTACCGTGGTTGCGGCGACAATTACCGAATTGGCGGAGAGGGTTACATCGAAGTTGTCATCAATGGGTCTATCGCTTATTGACGCGATTAAGTCAAGGGGCGTTGTTATTGAGGAGGAGGTTGATTATAAACCAAGCATTGCCATACTCGCGCCGGGCGCTCATGTCGCAGTTGTTGATTTCGACCCAGAGACTCTGGTGGCAAACGTGATTGATTACTATGCGGTTTACAACGTCGGTAAACCACTTCTTGAGGAGGAGGTTGAGGCGCAGCTTCATGGTGGCATACTCCAGGGAGTCGCACAAGTGCTTTGGGAGGGCGCGGCGTACGGTGATGATGGGACACCGCTTCATTCGTCCCTCGCGGATTACGGATTGCCCAGTCCTCCCGACGTGACGTATAAGGTATTGACTAGGGGTTTGAATACGCCATCGATTATGCCCGGTGGATTACGTGGTATTGGTGAGGCTGGGACGGTGGGCGCGTTGGCAAGCACATTCCTGGCTCTTGAGAAGGCGATAAGGGCTAAGATGAATATTAGGGTCAAGCTTAATAGAATGCCGGTGACGCCATCGTATCTACACAGGCTAATTAGTAATTAATAATTTTAATTTTAATTACAGTGTAAGGAATTACTTGGTTGTCTCGAGTAATGCCTTGAAGAGCGTTACTGGGAATGTGCGATCCATGCCCAGATAATCAATGAGTAGTACGTATAGTTCATACGGCAGTGCGCCGGCCAGTATTGTCCTTGCCACGAAGAATTTTGCATCGGCATCACCGCACATCTTCATAGCCTCCGCCGCCTGAAGTGCGGTGAAGGCGGCGTAGATTCCGGGGTTTACGCGATACACCGCGAATATAGACAGTATGCTGTCTGCGTATTCGCCGATGTCCGTTGTACCTACGAGTTTCTTAATGTTCTCCTGAATCTCGGTGAACTTGCTTATCAGTGCGTTGACGTCATCTGACAGTTCAGGGAATATCTTGAGTAAGATGCTTACTGCATTCTTTGTTATGGCATCGTAATTCTTCAACACGCACTCGCTTGGTTTTACGTTAAGGTTCGTTATGATTAATTGAACTGTCTTCTTTATCTCCTCTTTCACGTCGGTACTGCTTGAGCTCATCATCATATAACGTGAGAGGGGGTATTTAAGTATTAGCAGTAGAAAGAAGTCTATCATGGTATTAACCTGGTAAGGATATTTGATTAATATAGGGTATATTGAGTTAGCCACTGTTCTCTTTACCGTATTTCTCCAGTAACGCCTTAAGTAGGTTTATTGGGAAGTTGTGATCTAGGCTTAGGTAGTCAAGTAACAGCCTATATAAATTATTTGGGAGCGAGCTGGCCAGTAATGTCCTCACCAGGAAGAACTTCGCATCGGAATCACCGCAGATCTTTGCTGCCTCCATTGCCTGTAGTGCCGCAAATACGCCATAGAGGCCTGGGTCGACATTATACGTTGTAAATATGGTTAATACTGCATCCGCGTATTGTGCCGGGTCCTTAATCCCCACGAGTTTCCTACTGGCCTCCTGGATCTCCTTGAACTTGCTTGCCAGTATGTTGAACTCTGTCGATAGTTCTGGGAATAACTTGAGTACTTGGTTCATTGCGTTTAGGGTTATTGTGCCGTAATTCTTCAGTAGACAGTCGCTTGACTTTACCTCAAGGGCTGAGGTTATTATGCGGGCAATGTAGTTAACTATCTCCTTCACATCGGCACTACCTGGTATGCCTACTATCGTGCCTGGCCCTGACGCGCTCATTATATTTATTAGTAATTGAACAAATATAAGCATTAAGTAGTTGAAATAATGTCACTGAGCCGATCAGATATAGATAAACATTATTACAGTAATACCATGCTAATCGTGACTAGTTTGAATGGGTATTCAGGTGTAGAAAGTGTAAAAAAGAAAATCTATCTATCATTGGCATTAGTGTCAGCAATGCCGCTGCCATGATGGGTTTCCAGGGGATTAAGGCCCTAGGCGCCCTTAGTTCTATCTTAACGTTTTCAATAATATCACTGATGCACTTACCCATTGGTTTTATGCATATCCTTTTATCGGTAACAAAATGCCTCAGCGCATCATAAACCTCATAGACCACATTGAACCTAGGGCCAACGAGGTGCTGCAGGTAATCCCTACTGATCTCCGCCTCAGCCTCTATCACACCATCGCTAAAAATCCTTGCGTGGAGTTCCCACGGGCCGTAAACCCTCATTGCCAGGCTATATAATTCGCCCCTATTGATGGATAACATCGTTGGTTTAAAGCCCCTGCTCATTAGTCCCAGTGCGGCATCGTGTACACTATGGGGAGGTATCTTAATGATAAATACGTGTTTTTGCGAGCCCATCATTATCGTGGACAGGGGAACCCTATATTTTGTCCCATCCTCGAGGCGTACAAGCCAGGGCAAATAAACATCATAGGTGCTATCCATACAGGGGATTTCTTCACCACCCCTTAAATTACTTATATCCCACAAAGTATGTCAGGCCCCCATCTAATCGTTGCCTATCACGGAATGCCCAGTGTATCTGCCATGGAATGGCCACCAATTCCACTTGCCTAGTAGAACTATTATCGCTGGCACGAGTAGTGGCCTGACTATGAATGAGTCGATGATTACTGAGGAGGCTACCGCGAGGGCCACCTGCTTGAGTATGTAAATGCTTGATAGTGCCAGGGAGGCGAAGGCCATGGCCAGCACGAGGGCTGCCCCAGTCACCACAGGCCCAGTAACCTCAACGGCCCTAACAATTGCGTCCCTATCGCTCAACCCATTACTGATTTCCTCCCTGAACCTACTAACTATGAATAGGTCGTAATCAGTACCCACACTGAGCAGTAGCGATATTAGGATCACGGGAAGTAGCCAGTAGGTCTGTATTCCCATTAAGCCTTGGAACACGAATATTGTTAGTGCCAGGGACCAGGTAATGCTCATGAGGACCGTAGCCACGAGCCTCAGCGGTATCATTAGAGACCTCATGTATATTGTGAGTATCACGATATTCACGGCAATCATAACATAGATGATGAGGCCGTAGTACTCACGCTCAAAGCCAAGCACGAAGTAGTACTTATCAGCGGGCGATCCCCCAATCAATACCCTGACCCCGTACTCCCTAGCCACCTCATTAGCTACCTCCCTTAACCCTAGGTATATTGGTATGAGTTTGTCGGACAGTGATTGCTGGTTAACTGTGGCGGTTATTATGTACATGCCTGACCCATTGTATGAAAGGGCAGCATTTATCACGTAGCTCTGCCCCTTTACGGCATTAAGCAGCGCCAATGCGGCTGATTCATTACCGTAAACCACCAGGTACGCCGTTGAGTAGTCATAATTCCTGAAGTAATTAATCAGGAGACTAAGCCCAACCTTAGCCGGCGTGTTAGGCATTACCTGCACCGGATCTGTGGTTATTCTAATGTTCAATATCAGGTACGTGAGGGCCAGGGCAGTGATTGCGAGGAATACGGCCAGGATAAGCCTTGGCCTATCCACGGCGAACTTAGCCATTTTCGAGAGAAAGGCGGTCCTCAACTCAATAGATTTCGCCCTCAAGCCCATGGGCCATAAAACACCGTCGCCGAGCAACCTCATGATTTCGGGCAGTATTACTGCGGTCGCTATTACTGTGAGCGACACGGCAATTATGAAGCCAATGCCTATGTCCTGTATGTAGCCATACCTCGATATGGCGAAGCTACCAAGGCCAAGCCCTACCACGGAGGCGCTGGCTAAGATTGTCGGCCTAACCCGTGATAGGACGATCTTCAATGCCTGGTCCTTATCGTGGCCAGCAATCCTCTCCTCAAGGTACCTACTGAGCATTAGCATGCTGTAGTCAACGCCTATCCCGAAGATTATCGGTGCGATCATGTACACGGTGAGGTAATAAAGCTTGAAGTGGATTGCCCAGTTGTAGAGGAGGCCGAGGGATGCCAGGTACGTTAAACCAAGTACCGTCAGCGACATGACCGGGCCTACCAGGGTTCCGAGCATGGCTATCATGGTTACGAATACGAGGGCCGCCGTGGTCTTATCAATTATATTCACATCGCTTGAAACCATCTTCTCGAGTTCGTAGAGAATGACGTCGGTGCTCACTGGGTATACCCAGTCCCTGCGCGTTAGTAGGTTGTATACCTCATCCTCGTAATTGCTCGGTAATGTTATGAAGGCCACCGTGTAAGTCCCATTCAGGAACTTCTGGGTTAAGTTATTAGGTAGATCAAGGATACTTGGCGGTGGGTGCTCCTGCATTAGTGCGTTGATTACACTAGTCCTCATCTCACTCAGTACCGAGTTAACCACCGATGTGTTGTTGCTGCATGTTAGTTGGTAGAGGTATGGCAATAATAAGGGGGATACGTTATTTAAGTACTCCTGAATTACCAAGAGCCTTAGCAGGTTCATGTCAACGTTAGGCCCTATTAGCACGGCAATTCTTAATTCCGTATCATTGGTATCATTGATTAACAGATCATATACATAACCGGTTATGTTATTTATGTTAATCCCTGGGTACTCCTGCTGGATTATGTGGCCGTAGTTGGTCAGTAAAATTCCCGTGATGTTCTTCGAAACCAGGACGTAAGGTGTTGGGTTATTGCCAATATCATTAACCAACTGCGTGAGTGTTTCATTGGCTAGCTCATTAATGTACTGGTCATAATCCCCATGCTTAAGTTCGTAGTCCTTCGTTGTTAATTCAAATAATGTGGTTAACGAAGTATTCGGATAATTCCTCAGGTAGTAATTCTCGATTTCGTAGTAGAGTAGCTGCGCGTAATTTACCGTTGCATTGAATTCACCGCTGACTTCGTCAGCCACGCTGTAAACCATGGAGTAATACTTCCTATTCAGTCGTATTATTGATGAGCATTCATTATTCAGTGACCAGTATAGGTTCCACACATTGCTTGATTCGTTATCTATTATCTTAGTTGTTACATTACTTATCGTCTCATTATATATTGTGTAGATCTCATTGTACGTCGTTAGTAGGTCGGTGATCGTTATATTGGGTGAGTCGATCATCTCTGTGACGTTGCTTACGTAGTTTAGGCGACCCTCAATGTTTGTCGTTCCGTTACTGCTTAATTTAATTACAACAACGAGTGTTGTCTCGTTAGACGTACCTATGTACTTATCGACCAGGTTCTTGACGATTATCGGTTCTATGTTATTTGGCATTAACTGTGACTCGTCATACGTTAGCACGTTGAATACGTGAAATGAGTAATGGGCTATGTAAATCATCGTGATTAGCCAAGCCACGATTATTAAGATTGATACGTGCTTTCTCGATATCATTCTCAATAAGGGATTTTAACCCGTATTAAATACCATTCCCCGTGAGGAGCGATGAGGAGGTTATCAGGCTCGTAAATGTTAGCAAGAGGTATTACCTAAGCAGTAGTGTCTATATCGATGCGTTAATCAACGTGAACCTAACGATTAGGATGGGCGAGATTGCGATTGTTATGGGGCCCAGTGGTTCCGGTAAGACCACGTTAATGAATATAATGGGTACGTTAGATAAGCCGACCAGTGGTCGTGTAATCATTGATGGGGTTGACGTCACGGATGCCGATGAGAAGTACTTGTCAAAGTTCAGGCTTGAGAGGCTTGGCTTCGTATTTCAGCAATACAACCTGATTTCTCAGTTAACGGCGCTTGAGAATGTAATGCTACCAATGCTTTTAACTGGTAAATACACGAAGGATGAGGCCAGGGAAAAGGCTAGGTTATTACTTGACCTCGTCGGTGTTGGTGAGTTTGCGAATAATAGGCCGAGCCAATTAAGTGGTGGTCAGCAGCAGAGGGTGGCGATTGCTAGGGCATTGGCTAATGATCCATCGTTCATAATAATGGATGAGCCCACAGGTTCTATAGACCTGGCCAGTTCATACCTAATACTTGACCTAGTTAAGTTGCTGAATAAGGCCATAGGAGTTACCTTTGTGATTGCCACGCACAACATGGAGGTCGCGGCAATAGGTAGTAGGATCATTTATCTTAGGGGTGGTAGGATCGTAAGTGAGAGTGATCTTGCGAGGATTAAGGAGGAGTTTAGTAAGTTGAGGGTTGATCAATTAACCGTTATTAAGTCATACCTCAGGATACTTGACCTTGAGGAGAAGAGACTGAGGAGACTAGGTCAGGATTTAGGCGAGATAGAAAGGAGGAGAGATTTAGTAAATAGTTTTATTGGCTCTACATAGGAAATTAGGTTTAATTAGTAAGGGATTTCTACACTATTGATGAGTATTAAGTACGTATTATTGATAGCTGCGGTAATCATGATGCTGTTCATGGGGATCACCGTATACGCCTACGAACCATTAAATGCGTACTTTACTGTTAATTATGTCACGTATTTGAACCCCAACGGTCAAGCCACGGATTACTACATTGAGTATTCATTGGTGCTTTACAATAATGAGCCCTATACAATCTCTTTAAACGTTACTATGAAGGTGCTACCATACTCAAGCATACTGTATGTATCGCCATCAACGGCGCTGATCAGTGGCGATGCCGTGACCTGGGTCATCACACTACAGCCATACTCCCAGGAAACACTTAATGTTAGGTTTAAGCCCGTTTATACACTATTACCAATAGCGTCCATGAATTATCGAATTCTCGTTAATGAATCCAGTATTAACTCAACAATGGTTAATGGTGGTGTTGGTACTAACGTAAATATTTCGGTGAATGTCACGAACTTACTACCATTTCCAATAATGACCACCCTAACCCTAACCAAGCAGTCCGGCTTATTTTATGAGTATAACGTTACACCAACGTTAACGCAGAATATACTTGGTTATGAGGTTGATTATTGGATATTCAATACGGAGAATTCCTCCTCACTTTCGTTGGGTATGGTTGTTGAGAATATGGGTCCGTGGCACAGTGTTAGGATAAACCCAATAACTGTTCAGGCAAGCATCGACTTAAATGGATCAATAAACTCCCTGAATGAAGCCATTAATAGCCTAAACAACACCCTTAATCAACTAAGGAACTTCTCAAGCTCCTTAACAGGCGTTTCTGGTACGGCAAGTAATTACACGGCGCAGTTCCTACAATTAATAAGCCTACTCAATGAGACGGCTCAGGTTCTTGGGGCATCGGCATACATAATAAACTCAACACTAATGGTTGAGAGTCTACTCCAGGCTCAATTAATCGAACTTAAGGTGGCGCTCACCGCTGGTGGTCAGATACTCGGTGCCGAGGCCAATGTGATATCTCAATTAAGGAGTTCGCTTAGTCCAGTGGTGAATAATGAACAGACGTATCTAAACTCCCTAAATACATTAAAGCAAGACTTGCTCCAAATAGAGAGTTCGACGAGTAATAGCACGTTAATAAATGAAATAAATAGCGCAATAATGATGATAAACCAAATTGAGAATTTATTAACAACCCTCTCCCAGGTATATAATAGCCTTGGTACAATACAGAGTGAGCTTACAACGACACAAAACCAGGTTAATCAGGCCACAGAGGGTCTTAATTACGCAATTACTGCGGCAAATGAGAGCGAGCTTTTAATAATAAGTATATCAAGGAGTCTTTACGTACTTCATAATGAATTACTAAACCTAACAAATCAATTATTAATCACCTACATAAACATCTCATCATACCAGACAAGGGCATTATCATACATGACCCAGGTGAGTGGGTACGAGAGTGAGATTGAGAGTACTATCATGAGTGATGAGGTTAAGAAGGCGGTATTAACGGCTTTGGCTAGGCAGTACCTTACATATTTAAGTATTAATAATACGAATGTCAAGATTGATGTGACTGTGGAGGAGACGTTTGTGATAAATATGCCATCAGTAGTAAATACTCAGTATTTAATGCAGTTAATAAATGAGACGGCGGTTCAAGGCAATGAGTCGGTTAGTCCTAGGACCGTTGGTGCCGTAGTCATTAATTACAGCACTTATTACCCACTAATCATTGGTGTCGCCTTATCAATAATACTAGTGTTGATTTTAGTGAGGAAGCTTCATTAGAGAACTTATTTTTAATGGCAATGGGTGCTTTACTTAAATAGAGGTATTAACCGCCTTGATTCTGTGCATAATAATCGCAATGATGAGGAAGCGGAGATGGAAAACTACGTAAGTAGGATAATAGAGTTTTTGGGGGACAACCCTGATAGGCCCGGGTTAAGAGAGACGCCTAGGAGGTATCTGAACGCTCTACTTGAGTTGACCCATGGCTTAAGAGAGCCGCCACCCAAGATTAAGTTCTTTCCCATGGAGGGTAATGAATATGTTGGTCGCATCTCAATTAATGACATTAAATTCGTATCATTATGTGAACATCACCTATTGCCGGTTATTGGTACGGTTACTGTGGTCTACGAACCACTTAACAGCGAGGTGCCTGGTCTAAGTAAGGTCGCTAGGTATGTTAAGTGGCTTGCTGCTAGGCCCATGCTTCAGGAGAGGTTTACGGCAAGGTTAGCTAATGAGCTTAAGGAGGTGCTGCATGCCAGGTATGTCTATGTTAAAGTTTGTGCATTGCATATGTGTGCGATGATTAGGGGTGTTAAGGATGAGGATATGTACATGGTCACTGAAGCCTGGTCTGATGGGGTAAGTGATGAGGAACTGAAGGAGTTAAGGAATTCAACTCGCTGTAGGGTGCCTAGGATAGTCCTGACTAAGGAATATTAAGGGGATTAACTTCAGTAATCACTGTGATTAACCCAATAGAGCATGTTGAACTTAGCACACATGTGCATGCAACGGAGAGTGAGCTTAAGGTTGTGAGGGCGTTACTCAATTTATTACCTCCGCAGTACAGGGATGGTATTAATATAATGAGGAGTGGCGGCCAGGGACACTTCGGTAATGACATAGGTACTATAAAGGTGCAGTTTAAGGGGCAGGATGCGCTGCAGATTGCTCAACATATACTTAAAGCCGTTGACCAATTGGATAGGGAAATAATCCTTGTTACAATCAATAGTAGATTTAGTGATGGTAAGCTATACCTCAGATTTAACAAGCAATTGGCGTATAATGGCGTTGCAAGGCTTGATGATGGTGACGACGTGATTAAGGTGATAATAAGATTTAATCATTGGGTGATTAAGAATGAGGGTATTGAAACCATAATCAAGCAATTAATGCGGCATTAAAGCCTTGGCAGTGTCACAGCACCCATTGATGCCGACGTAACTAATGACGCATACTTAGCAAGTAGACCCCTCGTATACCTAGGCGGTGGTGGTTGCCAATTCTTTAACCTCCTCTTTATCTCCTCCTCAGGCACGAGTAAATCAAGTCGGCCATTCTCCACGTCAATTAATACCCTGTCACCATCCTCAACAACCGCTATTGGCCCTCCAACGGCTGCCTCGGGAGCCACATGACCGACCATTAGGCCGCGGGTAGCACCGCTAAACCTACCATCGGTAACCAGCGCTACGTCCTTACCCAACCCAGCTCCAACAATTGCAGCGGTGACCCTAAGCATCTCGGGCATTCCTGGGCCACCCTTAGGACCCTCATACCTAATGACAACCACATCACCCGGCTTAATCTCGCCCCTCCTGATTGCTTGGAATGCCTCCTCCTCGCTGTTGAACGGCCTTGCCCTACCCTCAAACCTCATTAATTCGGTGGCTGCAACCTTAATAACAGCACCCTCGGGTGCTAATGAGCCCTTAAGTATCCTAATACCACCCCAGGGCTTGATTGGATTACTAACGTCCCTAACTATGTGGTCATGTGGCACGTTCGGGAACTTATAATTCCTCAAATTCTCCTCCAGTGTCTTACCCGTTATGGTGAGTACCTTACCATTGAGTAAGCCCGCCTTCAATAGCTTTAACATGACTAATGGAACACCGCCAACCGCGTCGAGGTCAGCCATTACGTAGTCGCCACCAGGCCTTAAACTTGCTATGTACGGTGTCCTTCTCGATATTCTATCGAAGTCATCAAGCGTTAATTTAACCCCAGCCTCGTAGGCAATGGCGAGTAGGTGAAGTATGGCATTGGTTGATCCACCCATTGCCATTAACACCGTTATCGCATTTTCAAAGGCCTCGTAAGTCATTACGTCCCTAGGCTTTATGCCAAGTTCCATCGCGTTCATTAACGCAACACCACTCTCAACCGCGTACATTACCCTCCTAGCCGATGTGGCTGGTGGTGAAGCACTTCCTGGCAAGGCCATGCCCAATGCCTCTGCTATCGCCGCCATGGTGTTTGCCGTGAACATGCCCGCGCAGGTTCCGTAGGTTGGGTGAGCCCTCTTTTCTATCTCATAAAGCTCATCCTCCGTAATCTTACCCGCAAGGTACGCGCCGATTGCCTCGTGAACATCCTCAATAGTGAGTTTGAGGTTACCGTAAAAACCAGGCTCTGCCGTTCCACCGTATAAGTAAACAGCCGGTATGTTTAACCTAGCCATAGCCATTAGGATCCCCGGCGTCGTCTTGTCACAACCACCAATACCAACAAACCCATCAAATGCATGCGCATTAACCTGGGCCTCTATTGTGTCAGCGATCACGTCCCTACTCACTAGGCTGTACCTCATGCCCTCAGTGCCCATCCCAATGTTATCATTAACGACTATTGTCGGCACCGTGAGTGGTGAACCACCGCCTCTACGTACACCCTCCTTAACGTGGACCGCTAATTGAAGCGTATGTATATTACACGGCCCAGCCTCACTCCATGCAGCAACAACGGCGACTAAAGGCTTACCAATATCCTCATCCGAAAAGCCTATGGACCTTAAGAAAGCCCTGTGCGGTGCATTTAAGACACCGCCGTACCTCTCCTGACTTCGTAGGTTGACCTTAATCATTAATAACCTATATACTATCCCTATTAAATTAATTCACTACTTAACACATTAAAATGAGGACCAACATAATACTTAATAATTTGGTTATAGATCAGTAATAATTTGTATGTCGTTTACACTAACAAGTCCTGCCTTTAAATATGGTGAAAGAATCCCAAGGAAGTACACGTGTGATGATGTTGATATAAGCCCACCGCTGCAGTGGTCTAATACGCCGGCCGGCACAAAATCCCTCGTCTTAATAATGGAGGATCCAGACGCACCAATAGGCGTGTTTACTCATTGGGTTCTGTATAACATACCGCCAGATAGGACCGAACTCCCTGAGAACGTGCCGAAGACCCCGGTCGTTGAGGGAATAGGCGTGCAGGGTATTAATGACTTTGGCAGAATTGGTTATGGTGGTCCATGCCCACCAAGGGGTCATAAGCCACATAGGTACTTCTTTAGGTTATATGCGTTAAATACCGTACCCAACATCAAGCAGAGGGCTTCTAAGGATGAAGTACTTAGGATAATAAAGAATAGTATAATCGGTACCACCGAGTACATGGGAACATACTCAAGGTGATGAACGCCCTTAATTTCACTCAAAATTACGCCTCACTTAAATACCTCCAGGAGAGCACTATTCCTATTACTGAGAATATCACCGCAAAGCCTATTAGGTAAGCATAATCAAATAGTAGGCTTTGCCCCGTTATACCAAGCAGTAATTGCCTATTAATGTCATTAACATATGTTAATGGGTTCACGAGGGCTACGGGCTTAAGCCACCAGGGCATTGACTTAACTGGGTAGAAGGAATTGCTTGCGAACATCAGTGGCATGTTCAGTAGGTTCATTATGGCCATTTGCGATTCCCAGGAGGTTGACCTTAGGGCGAGGGTCACGAATAGGGATGCGAAGCCCATGGACATTAGGGCAAGCGCTGCGTAGGCGCCCAGTACGTCCAGTGGATTTAGGCTTGGGTTTAGCTTCATGCCGAGTAATATGGCTATTATCAGCACTATCGTTGATTGGACCAATGACCTAATCATGGAGTTCAACACCTTAGCCATCACGATGTTACCCCTGGGCACTGGCGTGGTCAATAACTTACTCAGGACACCAAGTCTCCTATCCCACACGATACTCATACCGCTCTGTAATGATGTGAATAATGTTATGAATGATAGCATACCCACCGCCAGAAATGAGAAGTAATCCGTAGTCCCGAAGTTGGCCTTAAGGACCTCAGACGCTATCTCATCAATTACCTGCTTAGGTATGTTAAGTCCAGGAATATTTAGCCCGCTTGTGAACATGACTGCGAAGTTCATGGACTTTCCGAAGAAGGCAAGCCAAACAACTGGTTGTATCAACGATATTATTAGTATGACGGGTACCTTATACCACTTGGCCAACTCCCTATTGGTCAATGCCCAAAGCCCATGTAGTGGGTGTAGTCTCGTTGCCATTCCCATTCACCTCCTAGCTCTCGTGATAGTCCTTCTAAACCTCATGAACTCCTCAGAACTACTCTCCTCATCCCTAAGTCTCCTACCCGTGAACTCCAGGAATACCTCATCCATTGTTGGTTCCTTAATGGTTATGCTCGTAGCCCTAATACTGAGCTTATTAAGGGCCTCAAGGATTATTGGGGCCGCCGTATTCCCGCTCTTAACCTTAAAGGTTATTGTGTTTCCATTCACAGTAACTCCATTAACTCCGTCAATGCCCTCAATCACCTTCCGAGCAAGATTAACATCCCCATTAACCTCAATTGTTATCACATCGCCGCCAACCCTCTCTTTGAGTTCTTTGGGCGTTCCGATAGCGAGTATCTTGCCATGATCGATGATTGCAATCCTCTCCGCATACCTATCAGCCTCCTCTAGGTAATGCGTGGTCATGAATATGGTCATACCATACTGCTTCCTAAGCCTATACACATAATCCCAAATCGCAGCCCTCGTCTGAGCATCAAGACCCAGCGTAGGCTCGTCCAGGAAGAGTATGGCGGGCCTATTAATAAGGCCCATGGCGATCTCCAACCTCCTCCTCATACCACCTGAGTACGTCTCAACCTTCCTATCAGCCGCGTATGATAACTCCACTAAATCAAGCAACTCAGCAGCCCTCTCCTTAGCCTCCCTCTTAGGTATTCCATACAACGCAGCAACAAGCATTAAATTCTCCCAACCCGTCAAATCCTCATCAGCCGTATACTCCTGGGGAACAACACCAATGCTCTCCCTAACCTTGGCCGGTTGCTTAATTACGTCATAGCCATTCACTACTGCAGTGCCCTCAGTTGGCCTAGTTACTGTGGTTAACATCTTTATTGTCGTTGTCTTACCAGCGCCATTTGGCCCTAAAAACCCGAAGATCTCCCCATAATACACCTCAAAGTTTATGTGATCAACGGCGGTGAAGTTTCCATAACGCTTCGTTAGATTTATTGCCTTAATGGCCACTTCCATAATGGTCAAGTAGGCGGATTGCACCTTAAATATAAATCTTTCTCTAAACCGATATCGGATAACCGATTACAAATCTAATCTCCTTATTACCTGGGATATGTTCGGTACAAATTTGTCGAGGGTTATGTGGGGTATGAATTGCCTGATGTATTCGAAGGCATTAACTATGGGCCAGTTCGTATTATTCCCCTCACTTCCTCTCAATTCAACGTATCCTGCCCTCCATAGCGCCGTCAATGCATCTGCATATAACTTCCTAACCCTTATCGCCTCCTCCGCCGCTGCCACCTCCCTAGGCATTACCTTAACTGCAATCCTAACATTACTTATCATAGCCTCTAGGTCATCCTGCGTATAGTTATTCCTAACGACTGGGCATAGTGTAGATACTACGAACTCTACCGTGAAGTCCACGAGTTTAAGTTCTGGGTCTATCACGTACCTAATTACCCTGGGTAGGTATGGGAAGGATCTACAGGTTAGTGGCTTGTAGAGTGAGTGCACCTTACAGGTCTTATCCTCCGGGTTTAGGAATGGGCATATGCCCTTACTATTTAACTGCATTAGATATGATAGAGCAACTCTAACACCGTTCTTAATATCGGTCACCACGTAGCCCGGCTTAAAGGCTAAATCATTCACGTCTAGCTCCTCAGCTAATTTACTCAGTATTATTACTTCATGTGGAAACACGGTCACTGGCGATATCGTGCAGCAATAGCCGCAATTCGGCATGCACTTAAATGGTGCTACCACGCCTTCTCACCCTGACCTAACTGGTTAAATTATTTTCTTCATTAGGCATCATGAACAACCAGAGACAAGATGAGGCACGAGTAAGACCTCCTTCAACCTCCTAACAGCATAGGCCCTGCACCTAATTAACTCCGCGGGACTACCACCACTGATTAGTGTTCCTATCCTATCGATGTATACGCCTATTACGTCATCAAGCATTGCACCAAGTAGATCCTCCTTGAATCCATCACCAACGTGTATTGCAAGATCAGGTTCAGCGCCATGCGTTAATAATGAGTATGCACGCTCAAAAATTGCTGGGTGAGGCTTGGCTCTACCAACTTCATCAGCGTATACCTGGACGTCAATAAGCCTACTTAGGCCAAACTTATCAAGGAGTCTCCTTGATACCGCACTGCTCCAAAATATCACGTTGGATACGACTCCAATCATGAACCCGTCGCTCTTCATCTCCATTAACACGTATTGCGCATCCTCATTAGGCTTCACATTACCTGACTCAAGCAGTGTATTTGCTATTATGTTTGCGACGTCCATAACCATCCTCTCATTGAGTTCAATCCCATACTTACGGGTTAGCCTCTCAAGGAATGTCCTAACATTATCCATTGGTGGTACGTAAGCCATCTCAACAACCCTCCTAAGCCTAATCTCCCTATCAAGGCCCATGTATATTTCATAAACATGGTCAAAATGAACCTCAATATCCTGGGACTTAAGATACTTAGTTATGTTCATGGCTATCTCCTCTATCAACTCCTTACCATAGTTTATCAACGTATTATACACATCGAACGTTATGACTTTAAGGCTCATTAACTCATTATTCAATCACATTATTTTAAGTATTCCTACCCTTAAGGGTTATGTTTTTAAACTAAAGGTTTAAGCTCGTTCTCGGTGTTAAACCTTTGGTTCAGGTAACAATAATTAGGTTAATTGGCTATAGGGAATGGACGGAGACCCTCGGTCCCGACAGGGAGCACGTAATACAGCAGGTCCAGGCTCAATTGCATAGGGAATTGGTTCACGTATTCTCAAGACTCAATGCCTGGGCCCACCCACTTAGGTATGATTACCTACTTGCAATAACTAATGGCTTAAGCAATGGTGAATTAACGAGCATAATTAAGGAACTTAGTGAGTATAGCCCGGTCCCTCTATCTAGTGGTACGTATGCAGACGTTAATCCCAGGGTTGCTGAGAGGGAGGCCTTCAGGCTTGCAATGAAGGCTTCTCCAGGTGAATCGTTAATTGGGGGTGGTGATGATGGTTATGTGGCTATCGCCCATATAGACCTGGTTGATTCAACAACGAGTACTGAGTGGACATCTAGTTATCAATTATATGAGCACGTGTGGAGTGTGGTTAATCAAGTAAGGCTTTACCTAGCGCCCTATGGAGGTATCACACTTTATTTAGGTGGTGATAATATTGTATCAATTGTACAACCGGCAATTAACGAGAACGATCTTAAACCACTGGCCAATTTAATAAATGCAAGGATAGGCGTTGGCATAGCACGTAGCGGTAGGGTTGCTATGAAACTCGCAACCGAGGCACTCGACTCGCTCAGGACTAGGAATGGGTATGGAGTAATGATGCTTAGAGAGGACTAATCGAGCCTTGGCCTCTTAATGAGCTTAATTTTATTGACCCTGCCCTCCTTAATAACCTGCACATAACCAGAGCTCTCTAATCTCCTGATTGCTCTCCAAAGTGTTGCCTTAGGCATGTTCAACTTCCTCTGGAGATCCGCTTGGTAAGCCTCACCACCCATGTCGATCAATGCCTTAAGAACCTCCTTATCAGTTGGGTTCAATCCCTCAACAATTACAAGGTTCACCTCAGGACCCCTATGCCTAATTACGAATAGGTAGGCAAATAATGCGGCCACAGCAATAACCGCTGCAATGACTATGTAATAGAGCATCGGCCCTAAACTAGGTGAGGGTTTTGTGACCTTTGGTGTTGAGTTTGTAACCGTAGTAACCGCACTGACGTTACTCACGGTGGTTGAAGTTGCCGTGGTCTTGTTAGTTATGGTTGTCGGTAGTTCTGGTATGAAGCCTATTGAGTAATTACCTGGTGCGAGTTGGAGTATTATTCCATTACTTACCTTGGTAAAATTCGTTATTAGACTTATTGGTAGTTGCGTTAATAATATGTTATTGCTTACGAAGAGGTTTATCGTGTATGGTGATGACACATTAATGATCAAGTAGCCACTGGGTGATTGAATTATGTAGGGCGCGTACTGTATTATAAATGAGCCATTCCCAAAGACGGGTATTATTAAGTGATTCCCTATTAGTATTGCAGGTATTGTTGAACCGCTTGAATTCTGTACAATCACTGGTCCCAGGGGTTTTATGGGTAACGTGATATTTAGCAAGGCCGTACTTTGTACGGTAGTTACATTTATACTTACCGATGAGCCATTACTCAATAAATATACAAACACCGTAATCAATGCCGCTAGTATCATTGCTTCAATTATGGCTTATTGACTTAAAAACTTTATTAATTCGCTTAATAATGAAAAGAAAAATAGTAATGAAGATAAAAAGGAAGTGCGCGAAAATTGAATTAAAATATTTTTAATGGGAATGTACCTAGAAAGTTACTTATTATCCACCACCCTTACCCTGACCCTTACCATGTCCCATCTGCCCATGTTGTCCTCCCTGCCCACCTTGACCGTGCTGACCCTTACCATGTCCCTGCCCATGTAGTTGCCAGCCCTTAGCCTCCTGACCGAACTGCTGCGTTGTGTTGAGCCAATCACTGAATCCCTTGCCATGCTTAAGCATCTGCAGCAACTGTGCCTGGGCGGTCTCGTTACCCTGTATCAGTGGGTATATCATCTTAAGCTCCTTGAATAACTCATGAAGCTCCTTAACACTTGTTATATTTAATCCGGTGATGTTCGTTAACATGCCAAGTTCGTGATCAAGCGTTGCCAATTGCGTCAATGTTTCATTTAGCGTTATTGATCCCCTTATTATCTGCATTACGTAGTGCTCAAGTTCGTGATCAATCCTATTTGCAAAGCCCATCTTCTGCTCCTCATAGTACTGACTGGTTATATTACTTAGCAATGACTTGTATCCACTCAATAGCATTTCTGCCTCGGAGTAATTACCACTAATTAGGGCCTGCTTTAGTTGGCTAAGTAGACTATAGATTTGGCTCGTCTGTGTGCTGTTTAGTAATCCTTGTTGTTCAAGCCTTGTTAATGTCTCGTTGAGCAGCATTAGCCTGAAGGTTAGTGTTCTATTCCAAATCTCAGCATGCCTTTCAAGCACATAGACATGAACCAAGTAGTGCCTAAGGTGTACCAGGAACTGAAGAGCCAGTAGGCACTCACCCTTACTAACATAGTAATTAGTAATATTCTGCAGAGTTACCGGTGTTAAGTTGAAGCCTGTTATGTTGAAGGCAGTCATATTGAACTTGGTTATGTTGAATCCCGTGAATGTACCATTTATGGCCGTCTCATTAAGGCCCGTGGCATTAACCACCATGAGTGACGTGGCGTTGACCCCACTCATGTTTGCGCCAACCCTCATTAACCACATGTCATCTATGTATAGGTTCGCCTGTATTGCAGTGAGTAGGCCAGGTGGGCATGTGGTTACGTTTGTCATGGTCACGTTGCTCACGGTTGTCGTAGTAACGTTACTTACAGATGTTGCGTTAATGCTAACCGTTGAGTTGGTGGCGTTGGTTGATTGAGATGCCAACAACGGGCTTGCGGTCATGACCACGGTCAACACTAACGTTAACGCTAGTGCCATGATCAGTGCTACTACTCCTATATCCATTATTTTTCTGTTTCCCATACTCATCACCAAACCCATAAACTAATTATTTAATAAGGAATCTCCCTGAAAAATAACGTTCAATTACTGTGAAACAAAGTGAAACCAGAGGTATGACTCTTAAAGACCAGTAACTACCAAGGACCTGTGCTCATTCTCATTGACTTAGACGGCACATTACTACCCCTCGAAGCATGGGACCCCGTGTTCCAGGAGATAAGCATGTTAATAGCCAGTAGGGCTAATGCTGACTGGAGGGCTGTGTACAAGGCTGCGAAGGACCTGAATAGGGAATTACTGAGGAGCTTCACAATTAAGGCCTTTGATTGGGATTACATATTCACCGAGATAGCCCATAGGTTTGGTCTACCCATAAGCATAGACGTCAATGACACATTGATGAAGTATGTGCATGACTTCAAACCATTCGACGGGGCGCTTGAGCTTTTAAGAGTAATTAGGGATTTGGGGCATGAGATAATCATTGCAACCAATGGGTTGTATAAGTATCAATCGGTGGTCATTAGGGAGTTGGGATTCTCAAGATTTGTTAATGGCATTAGAACGCCTGACATGGTTGGTTGTCCTAAGAATTGCCGTGAATTCTTCGAAGGTGCCCAGGTAATGATTGGTGACAACCCACTCTTCGACGTTTATTACCCAGCCAGGTTTGGCTTAATAACGATATTCATTGGTGATTGGGAAAAGAGATTGAGTTATGTATTGGATGTGTGGGGTATCGATTTATCAAGTGTTAAGCCAACGTACTCCTTCAAGAGCATTAAGGACCTACTAATGATGATAACCAGCATACTTAATCAGTAAGCCCGCGCATTGGTGATTTACCAACTCTTATGAAGAATATTGTTATCACGGCAAAGTCTATTATTATCATTATATGCATCACCGTGCAGTATATACATAGTGCGTGGAGTAGGTAGGTTTCAACGAATATTAAGTATGGGACCACCACTATGCCAATGAATCTCCAGTAAAATAGGGCATTTATCGCAAGTGTGGCTAAGTTCCCCGGGCCTAGGTCGTACATTAAAACGAGGATTATATTCACTATGAACCAAATCGCTGCGAGCAAATCCAGCGGTACACCACCTATGTCTGAGTACTTACTCGAAAGTACCCTTTCACAGTCAATGGTTATTCCTGGGAATGGGGATTTAAATGACGTGCAGAGTGGCGGTAGTTCACGTAGGTAATAATACGTGTATATCACAATGGAGGATGCGAATAGGCCCACCGCTGAGAAGATAAGCATAAGTACTAGCCATGTACCCGTTAGCCTTCTCATCACTACGTAGGTAAAACCCTGAGCTTAAATATTAATCTCACAGTGCAGTTACTGCATTATTATTAATTAACTTTAACGGGCTAATTAATTTATTAAAGCACTGCGTTTGTTTACGCACAATGTCTGAGGCAGGTAAGAGGATAATATTTCATGAATTATTAACACCTGAGGAGACATTGAGTAAGGTGTTTAGTACTGTTAAGGTTGAGCCGTTGGGGACAGAGGTAGTAAGGATCGAGGAGAGCTATGGAAGGGTTTTGGCAAGGGATGTTTATTCACGAATTGATGTGCCGCCATTTGATAGGGCGACAATGGATGGGTTCGCAGTTAGGGCTGAGGATACGTTTGGAGCCGATGAACTAAACCCAGTTAAGTTAAGAGTTATTGGTAATATTGAGACTGGGGCTGAGGAGTTGCCTCAGGTTAATTCTGGCGAGGCCGTTGAAATAGCGACTGGCGCCCCAATGCCCCCTGGCGCCAATGCGGTGGTCATGGTCGAGTATACTAAGCGTAGTGGTGATGAGTTGGTGATATATCGTTCGGTAACGCCGGGTGAGAACGTAATGTCAGCGGGTTCGGACGTAATGATGGGCGAATTAATACTTAGGAAGTGCACAGTGATTAGGGAGAGGGAGGTTGGTCTGTTGGCTGCTGTGGGTATTGATAGGGTTGAGGTATTTAGGAGGCCTAGGGTTGCGATAATATCCACGGGTAATGAGTTAGTTAGTCCAGGTAGGGAATTGGGTCGCGGCAAGATTTACGACATAAACACATACACAATAGCCCACGCGGTTAGGTCGATGGGCGCCGAACCCATCATCATGGGTATTGTTAGGGATGACATCAATGAGATGAGGGATGCCGTGAATAAGGCGTTAAGTATAGGCGATTTAGTGCTTCTGTCGGGCGGGACGTCAGCGGGGCTTGCCGACCTAACGTATAAAGTGCTTGACGAGATAGGGCCTCCCGGCATAATAATCCATGGGCTTAAGGTAAAGCCTGGCAAGCCCACGGTCGTGGCCGTGTCCAGAGATAATAAATTGGTTATTGGCTTACCTGGATACCCAAGTTCGGCATTGATGATATTCAACATAATAGTTAAGCCGATACTGGCCAAAATGTTATGTACGGGGATTGATGAGATTAGGATTAAGGCGAGGCTGGCAATTAGGGCCGACGGCGCCAAGGGCAGGAGAGCCCTTTACCCAGTTAGCCTGGTTGATACAGGCCACGGAGTAGTGGCCTACCCATTACCCGCTGAGTCTGGTGCCATAAGCACACTTGCCTTTGCCGACGGCTACATAGCTATTCCCGAGACCGTGGAGTACTTGGATAGTGGTGATGAGGTTGAGGTTACGCTATTCACCCATCAGTACATGCCGGCCAATCTATATATAATCGGTAGCCATGACCTAGGCCTCGATGTGCTAATACCAATGCTGCCAGGCTTTGTTAGGGCTAGGGTTATCAACGTCGGCTCCATGGGCGGATTATATGCCGTTAAACGTGGCGAGGCTGATGTGGCGGGCCTGCACCTCGTCGATGAGGAGACTGGGCAGTACAACGTACCATACATGGTTAAGTATAATGTTAACAATGCCGTCCTGATTAGGGGTTATTTCAGGGAGCAAGGGTTAATAGTGCCCAGGGGCAACCCTAAGAACATAAGGGGTATTGAGGATTTGTTGAGGGGTGATGTGAGGATTGTTAATAGGAATAAGGGTGCAGGCACTAGGTTCCTACTTGACATAAAGTTGAAGGAGATAGCGAATAAGATGGGTGTTAAGTTTGAGGAGTTGGTAAGGAGGATCAACGGCTACTATTACGAGGTTAAGACCCACACAGCAGTAGCTGCCGCGGTTGCCCAGGGTAAGGCTGATGCTGGTGTTGGTATTAGGGCTGCGGCCGCGATGTACGGCCTGGACTTCATACCGCTCGGTTGGGAGAGCTATGACTTTGCAATACCAATTGATAGACTTGAGAAGGATAGCGTTAAGGCATTCCTCAACATGTTAAGGAGTAGTGAGTTTAAGAATGCACTCAGTAAATTACCTGGCTATAGGGTTCCTGATGACATTGGTGAGGTTATTTGGAAAGGTCAATAAATTTAATTTTAAAATGCTCAATAGAGATAATACTACTTAATGGGTAGTTTATCCACAAAGTAAATCTTCCTAAGCTTCTTATAAAACGCCACCCTGGAGTTCACAAAATCAATCAACTCCTTATCAGACACCTTACCCCTATACTCATCACGCAGCACCACGTACGCAACAGGCAACTGACCAATGCTTGGGTCCTCAGCCTGCTCACCAGTTACATAGGCCTCCTTAACGGCTGGGTGTCTCATCAATATTATTTCCAGGTCCCGTGGAAATATTGGGTAGCCCTTGTACTTAATCATCCTCTTCTTAACGCCCCTGAAGTAAAGTAAGCCCTTGTCGTCCATAACCATCAAGTCGCCAGTTAATAACCAACCATTATGAAAGGCTCTCCTCGTATCATCCGGGTCCGAGTAGCCCTTCATCACCCAAGGAGCCTTTGCAGCTAACTCACCAACACTGCCCACGCCTAATTCCTTAGATGGGTCGTTTGGATCGACAATCTTTAACTCGGCACCTGGTATTGCCGAGCCAACCGTACCAGTCACATCCTTATACCTGACTGGCTGCACCGTGAGTACGTACGCCTCAGTTAAGCCGTAGAACTGCACAAGCGGCACACCAAATCTCTGATAAAATCCTAGCTGGGTCGCTGGCGGTAATGGCGCAGCTGCTGAGAGGGCAAGCCTTAATGACGACAGTGCATTAGGACTTAAGTCCCTGTTATTAAGTATCTGGTCAAACATTAAGGGCACGCCTGCAAACACCGTTATTCCATACCTACGTATTAACTCGGGCGTGTCCTTAGCGTCAAAGTGCCTGGCAATAACTGCCTTGGCGCCTCTCACGAAGGCCGACATAAGCTCAGTAAGACCAAGTATGTGGGATAGCTGGGCAACCACAAGTACGGAGTCCTTGGGATTTAGCTCTATCGCCTCGCCAAATGCGTAAGGCCCTGAGTATAGGCTAAAGTATGTATGCCAAACCTGCATTGTCCTCCCAGCAATACCTGCATAGTAGTAGATTAGCCCAACATCATCACTCCTAACCTCGATCGGCCTGCCTATTGAGGGGACGCTACTTAACAACTCCTGAAAGCTCAGTATACCTTGTCCAGAGACGCCAACACCAACAACCCTATACTTAGATAAAACAGCGGTCTCCCTCTCAATGACTGACCTATCGGCAATAACGACCTTAGGAGCCGAATCACTCAATTGGTAATCAAGGTCCTCAGATATGGTTAATGGATCTATGAGGACGGCAGACGCGCCAAGAATCCACGTCGCAAATAATGAGATGACGGCCTCCATACTATTACTCATGATTATGGCAACCCTATCTCCATGACCAACATCAAACCTACTTAATGAGCCTGCAAGCCTGGCGGCTTTACTGTAAAGTTCGCCATACGTTAATGAGGCACCGCTTTCATCAATTAGGAAAACATCGTTCGAGCGACTCCTTGAATAATCAAGTAATACCTCAACTGGATTTTGATATTGATAGTTTATCATGGTAATCACGGCTTTATATAACCACGCTCAATTAGTGCCGCCTTTATATCATCTAGAGTCCTAACATCATCTAATGTTGATATGTCCCCATACGGCTCATTCTTCACCAAGGCCCTTAGTAACCTCCTCATTATCTTACCCGACTTAGTCTTCGGTAGTCTCCTTACGATTATTACATCATCAACCCTAGTACCTGACGCCCTGGCGAACTCCTTAATATCGTTTATCAGGACCTCCGATGGAGCCTCCCCTGATTTAAGTACGACGAAGGCCAGTACCTTCTCGCCACCACCAGGCGCCGGTGCACCAACAACGGCCGCCTCAGCGACTGCCTTATGCCTTGCTAGGATACCCTCTATGTCCATTGTACCAAGTCTCTCGCCGGCAATGGTCAATATATCATCAGCCCTACCCAGCACGTATAGGTAACCATCCGAGTCGTAGAAGCCATAATCACCTGTATAGAAATACCCTGGGAACCTACTCCAGTACGTCTTCACTAATCTCTCGTGATTGGGGTCATTCCACATCTTAGCCATTGCCGGGTTTGGAATGGCAATGACTATGTAACCCCTCTGCCCAGGCGGCAGTGGATTACCGTCATCGTCAACCACCAGCCACTTACTACCTGGGAATTGAATACCAGCCGAACCAGGCTTAAACGGTATCTCGCCGAGTCCATACGGCGTCGCGGCAATTGGTATAAGGTGCTCCGTCATCCAGTAGGCATCGGCGATCATGGTATTTGGCAATTGCTGTATATACCACTCAGCAACGCCTGGGTTAAGCGTCTCCCCTGTATTGAGTATTATCCTCAGACTTGACAAGTCCCCCTTAAGTGCGTCCTCGCCAATGCTTCTAATTGTGTATAACGTGGTCGTACTACTCCAGATTAAAGAAACACGGTACTTCTCAACAATTCTAGCAAATAAGTCCCTCTTATAACCCACGAATCCCTCAAACAGGAGGCCTGTTAATCCCATCACGGGTATTGTGTATAGATTCGCCATGGGCCACACGGGCCACCCCAACTCACTTATTGTCCACCAAACATCAGTGTCCTGTGGGTTAAATAACGCCCTAAATGTCCAATTAAGGCCTATTGGATAACCACCATTACTCTGCCAAAGCCCCTTGGGCCTACCCGTAGTACCTGACGTGTAGTATATGGTGGCTGGCTCATTAGCCTCCACAGGGACTGGCTCGACATAGACCTTACCCTTTGGAGCTATATCCTCATAGACAAGGTCTCTACCCTGTTTAACATTGAAGTCAGAGAATCCCCTGGATACAACCAGAACCTTCTCAACAGGTGTTTGGTACTTCTCGAGTGTCCTATCCACGAGATCCTTCATCCTAACCTCATCACCAGCCCTAAATCCCTTCGATGCAACTATGAATACCTTCGACCCACAATCCTGAAGCCTATATGCAAGGGTCTCCTCACTTAAACCAGCGTAGTGAATTACCAATGTGGCGCCGAGCCTATGCACGGCGAGCCCAAAGTAAACGGCCTCTGGCGTGTTGGGCATCATCATCGAGACCGTATCACCCTTCTTAACGCCAAGCTCCTTGAGCACATACGCGGCCCTATTAACCTCCCTGTAAAGGTCCCAATAACTAATGACCCTACTATCGCCCCTCTCATTCTCATAATAAAACGCGACCTTATTGGCCCTAGCCGGTATGTGCCTATCAACAGCGTTATAACTAATGTTTAGATAACCACCCCTAAACCAATAAACATCCGGCGCCCTGCCCTCGAATATCGACTTCGGCCTTTCAAACCACGTAAGGTAATCAGCCTTATCAGCCCAGAATTTGGCCGGGTTCTCAGAGGCCTCAATAGCCATTCGCCTTATCTTATCTAAGGAATAGAACTTTTGGTTTACTGCCATAAATATTTTATTTATAAGCTCTTTTTAAATATTACCTCACGAAATTAGGGTATAAAGTTTTATTGAATTATTTACATAAGTAAAATTGTTAACCAACAACGCTATTGTAGTAATCAAACGTTAACTCCTCATACCACTTAGGTACCCTGGGCTCATACAATGAGAATTTAGCCAGTGGGTATGGGTGTATTCTCCTCACGGCATTAATACCGGGGATTATTAGGTTCAGGTACTTGGCTGGTATGATGATACTTATCTCGTGATTCTCCGTCCTCCCAAGTATTAACTCACCCGTTCCTGGAATATTTATTTGAACCTTACCGTACTTATGGGAATATGGTATTAATGTGCATGATGCCAGTCCCATGTACGTAATCTCCCCTGGCATGATGCCATTCCAAATCAAGGCCTTGGCTATGGTAGCTATTTGGGCAGGTAATCCATAAATAATGACTACATGCGGTTCAAAGTCTATCCTGTCAAGCGGCGATATTAGTACTAACTCTGTTGAGCCAGGTTCAAGAAACCTCATATGTAACGTGGCGACTATCTTATTCATGGTTTCCCTATCCGACGTATGCCACTGTGGTATATCCCTATCAATATAGTCCAGTGTGGTCCTTGTAAGTCCAAGCGCCTCAGCACCTATCATGCAGAAGGAGTCCTCAAGCCCTATCGCTAACCTCCAGCCATAGGTCCTCACAATGTTTATAGCTTGACAAAACGCAACCCTAATACCAAGATCCTTATATGGCCTCTTGAAGTCACTAATGTTACATTGCTCGCCCTTACCGCAGAACCTAACGCCTATTGGTCACGTCATTAAACCAAGAACTTCCCTCAACTAACGCCCTGTTGCCTAACCTCATCAATTGATGCCATGAAACTCTATTATGAAAAATTACCTTAAAAGGATTATAGGGTTATACCGTGGTTATGGGTTATGAGCATGGTTTTTTACCAATAAAATATGGCAGTAAGATATCAATAATTATATGATTTACCTAGGGACTTTCATTATTTATAACTACTTATCCAGGAAATTCTTTGTTATATTGATAAGCAAATATTTAAAATAATACGGGTTCAGTATGATTAATGATTCTTGAAATTGCGAAATTACTTGTTAGGCTTAGGGCCTATTGGGCGTCAATTAGGGGTCTCAGGGAGTTCATCGACGATTACCCATTTGATGAAATAGCGCTTAAGGCGCTTAAGGGCCGTGATGCGGTTTATCCATTTGGTGAGATAGCTACCTATGGCTCTGCTGTGCTTGGTTCTGGGGTTTATGATAAGAGGGGTTTTCCTCGATTTAAGACCCTAGATAATTCAATAATATTGTTACCGCCGGCATTTACGCCAAAAAGGCTTGAGAAGATGGCTGAGCTTCTTCGGGAGCCCACGTTCATGGACGTGAACCTGGAGGGTTCATTGGGTGGTTTTAAGGTTTCCATGCCCATAGTCGTCGGTTCGATGGGTTCTACTTCAATAGCTAGTAAATTTAGCCTTGAGATAGCTAGGGCAGCGGCTAAGGCGGGTATTGTCATGGGTATTGGGGAGAACGTGGCCACGGTTAGGGGCTACTCGAGGAGGTACACGAGGGGTCACCCGAGCTTTAAGGAGAGGTTGATGGCGTACTTAACGAATGTGGATAAATATGGTGGGGTCGTTATTCAGCAGAACGTGGAGGATGCGTATGATGAGCTTTGGAATAAGGTATATAGTGATAAGGATGTTGAGCCCTACATTGAGGAGGGCCTTATCGGCTTTGAGATTAAGATGGGGCAGGGGGCTAAGCCGGGTCTTGGTGGTGTGATTAAGATTCCAAGGGAGGAGGCCATTAGGCTTAAGGCTAAGTACCACTTCGAGATTGACCCGGAGAAGGTTAAGGATAAGTTCATAACAAGGTACTCGGTGCCTGGTACGTACACTGAGGACATACTTAGGGGCATGATTAGGTTCATGAAGACGGCATACCCAAGGGCTAGGATTTGGATTAAGCTTGGTCCTTATAGAGATGTGGATAGGGTCATTAGCATAGCCCATGAGGAGGGCGCCCACGCCGTTGTGATTGACGGCAAGGAGGGCGGCACGGGCATGGCGCCTTCAGTGGCCATGAAGGACCTGGGCTACCCAACCATAGTAGCCCTTAAGAAGATACATGATGCCAGGAAGCTTGGGATAATGGACACATCACTACTGCTTGCGGGTAGGCTTTATAATGGTTCACATGTGGTTAAGGCCGTTGCCCTGGGAGCCAGTGGCGCCTACATGGCTAGGCCGTTCCTCATAGCGGCGATGGTTAAGGGTGAGAAGGGGGTTTTGAATTACATAGAGGCTGTTAAGGAGGAGATGCAGATGTTGGTGTCTGCATTGGGTAAGTACGACATTAGGGAGGTTAATACGGAGGATGTTGCTGCCATTGATAGGGGCATCGCCGAGATGTTTGGAATACCGTATGTCTACTCACCATCATTTTAAAACGGTCTAACTTAATAAGGCTATTATTTCTAGCGTTATCGTGAATTTAAGAGCATTTGTTAGGCTTTCTAGGATTGAGCATGGAATACTAACAAGCCTAATAGTCATTGCATCCTACGTAATAGCCGGCGGTAGAAGCGCCATCGCCATGGTACTCCTCTTCCTATCATCACTGCTCACTGAGATATTCCTCTTCGCCACAAACGACATTTACAATATTGAGGAGGACAGAATTAATAGGCCAGATGCACCCCTCGTACGTGGTGAAGTATCAATCAATGAGGCCTGGGCGTTATCATTACTATCCGTAGTCATTGCCGTATCATTGAACGTGCTTGGTATTGTCATGGGGTATTTAATGATTTGGAGCATTGTAATATTAATAATGGCTATAGTACTTGGTTTCTCCTACAATTATAGGTTGAAGAGGGTCATTATCGTGAACAATGCCTTTGTGGCAGTAACATCATCATTAACATTCCTATACGGACTATACGCAGTCTCACCCACAGTACCAACCCTCAATCTCCCATACCTACTATTTATCGTTTCCTTCCTGGCGACCATGGGCAGGGAATTGGTTAAGGGCGCAATTGATGTTGCTGGTGACGTGAGGGCTGGTGTTAAGACCGTGGCTAATACCTACGGCATTAAAATCGCCATAACTCTCGCGGTAATATTTACGTTGGTTGCAGTCCTTATATCACCGTTAATTATTATCTATGCGCTCCGAAATCCATATGGGCTAGTTTTATCGGTGGGTGTCTTGGCAACGGATGCTATTCTCATGTACATATCAATAGCGCTTCTTCGAAATAGTAATTACATGGGTAGGTTCAGGGTATTGTCCCTTGGGGCCATGGCGATTACGATAATTGCATATTTATTATTTGCATTGTTGGTGACTGTTCATTAAATACCGAGGACACTTCGGAGAATTGCTAGGTAATTTACCTCCTTGAATTTCATTTCCCTGAGGGACGGTATTTCAATGAGCATGGGCTTCCTCATTTTCATCCTCAACTTATCAAAATCCTCCCTAACCCTATCCACGAGGTTGCTCGTTATTAATATCGCACCAACACCCTCCTCGACACTCAACTCCTTAATTATTGCCAGTATGTTCTCATTCTCATTAATGACCCTACCCTCAAACCCAAGCAACTTAAAGGTATATACCGTATGCTCATCGCCAAGCACTACTGCACGCACGTTTTCAGACACTATGATGAATTTATAAAGTTAATTACATAATCACCATGGCTCCCTCTTAAGCCCAAGTAAGTAGGCTATTGTATTCGTGGCCAGGTGTATCGGTGGGGTTATTACCACGGCAATAACCACATAAATAATCCTTAAGACACTTGGCTGAATGAGCCATAGGGCTAGCAATGCCGCCAGTAGGAAGTCAAGCTGGTCAAGCAGTGGTGCCGGCGCTCCACGGGGCAGACCAAGCCTTCTCTTAATGAACGCCCCAAGTAAATCGCCCAGTAATGCCGCTATACACATTACAAATACGGCCAATGGATTTGGGAGCTCCGAGACTATATTCACAGCCCTGGCTACCACGATGTACGTTAACTCGCCAATTACGAAACCAGCCAACAAACCCGTGATAAAACCCTCATACGTCTTTCCATCACCAAAAAGCCTCTTCCCATCAATGAAATTACGACCAAGATCTATTGGCGTCCTACGCCTAAACACCTTACTAGCAATTACAGGCGTTGCATTAGCTACATATGGAGGCCAAATAATCAGTAACGTAATTATGAAGTCCCAAAGTAAGCTCACGCGTAATCACTCGAGACTATGCCTCTTGATTAGGTGTGTTATTGCGGAGTTCTTTGTTATGAACTCCTGACCGCACACGAGGCAGTAGTAAATATCCATCCCATTACGCCTAACCGAGACAATCAAGTGCTCCTTGATGTGCCTAAGGAATGCCCCCTCCCCATTCAATTTAGCATTACAAATCTCGCATGTTATTGTTTTTCCGCCAACCCTGCCATGCCTACGCATGTGGGTGACGAAGGAATTAACGTCAACCTCGGCTCCGCACTTTGGGCACTTTAGCTTGGGTCTTGGTGATGCCTTGGTTATTGCGTCGACTACCTTATTGACATCCTCGCCCATGTAATCACACAGTGGGCATACCACGATCTTAGTCAATGCCTTGGCTGCAGTGCTCATAGTCGTGAGACCCTAACCCTCTTACCTTTTTAAGTTCTAACACTTAACTTAGGCAATGAGTAGGGTCGTGGGCTTGGCGATGCCCAGGTGGGACTTGGGCACGGTGGGTTACGTGGCTGGTTCACCCGGTGAAATCGATAAGGCGTACTCGGAGCTTTTCCTGCGTTGTTACCCAACCACTGTGGACATGACCAGGGAGATGGATAGTAAGGTCTCCTGCATAGTCAATACGGTTAGGAGGGGGTTACCCATAGGTAGTGTTGTGTTTCTGCTTGATCCTTACGGTATTGCCAATGACATCGGTACTAAGTATGGTATTAGGAGGGAGCTTATCCTTAATAGCGTATATTCATGGTTTATTAATTACCTGAGGAACAATGGCCTAATCACTGACTCAGACGCGGTGGAGCTTGATCAGGAATTATCAATGTTGATACGTAGTATCAAGGCCAGGGTTGGTGGTAGTGCCAGTATGGTAGCTGGTGTTATGGCTACGATAGTGATGAATCGAAGAGTTAAGGTTAATGAATTACCTATAAGGATAATGGATGTTCGAAATGACGTGATTAATCATGTTAGGGGCATGATCTCAATTCATTAATCAGCATTTCCAGCGCTCATTCACTGATCAGCCAAATGCCTCCTCATCACTGCGTATTAAACAACACAATTACTTAAAGGCTTTTTGTGGTGGGTAGGGTGATTCTTAAATATAGCTTCATCAATGTATAGGCTATGGTAGGGGGTACACCGATTAGGGAGGGCGATATTAAGAATTATCCGCATGAGGAGTGGACGAGACCATTCCAGTACAGTGTGACTGCTGGTACGGCTTACTCCAAATTCCTAGATGGTCTGAAGAGCGGTAAGATATACGGCACGTACTGCAGTAAGTGCGGTCATGTATTCGTACCACCCAAGATGTATTGCCCATACTGCTTTAAGCCCGTGGATGGTTGGGTTGAGGTTAAGGATGAGGGTACGGTAATCACGGCGGTGGTTAGTTACATAAGCGCTACGAGGGAGCCGCTTAAGGAGCCTAGGGTTGTTGGTGTCATTAAGCTTGATGTGCCAGGTAAGGAGTTTAGCGAGCATAGGTTTCCTGGCATAATGCATTACTTATGTGTTGATCCTGAGGATGTTAAGTCAATGAAGGTATTTGGCATGAGGGTTAAGGCTCGGTGGAAGCCTGCCAATCAAAGAACGGGGTCTGTACTAGATATTGAGTGCTTCGAGCCCGTGAGGTGAGGGGCATGTCCTTCGAGAAAATCAATGTGAACAGGGATATTAAGCACTGGCTCCACGTAATTGAGCAGGGTTATAGGTATACTGCAGGCCCGATAGGCACTAAGTTTCTTGAGGGCATCAAAGCCGGTAAGTTACTCGCCGGTAAATGCCCTGTGTGCGGTAGGTTATTAATTCCTCCAAAGGCCTTTTGTCAGTACGATTTCGCCGAGATTAAGGAATTAGTGGAGATAGCGCCCGTGGGCATCGTCAGGTCTTACACGGTGGTCTACGAGGACTCATACGGCAACAAACTGCCTAAGCCCGTGGTCATAGGCTTCATAGAGTTCCCAGGGGTTGCTGGCGGTCTTGTTCACTATATAGTCAATGTTGAACCAGGTAACGTTAGGGTTGGGCTTAAGGTCAAGCCCGTGTTTAAGCCTGGGAATGAAAGGAGGGGCTCCATAACGGATATTGTTGGTTTTGAGCCCGCCTAGTGTTTACGATTAACGAAAATCTTAAATAGGCATAGGATTGTTGGTTACCTGAATGAGTCAAGCGCAGAGGAGGATCCCAGTATACAAGAAGATATTGCAGGATAAGATTAAGGAGTGGATGATCAAGGAATTTCTAAACTACAGACTGGCTAAGCAGGGGTACGTGGACTCTGACGTACTAAAGACGCCGCTTGGTACGAGGATAATAGTTTATGCCGAGAGGCCTAATAGGATTATTGGTAGGAAGGGTGTAATAGTCAAGGAATTAACAGAACTACTTAGTAAGAAGCTTGAGGTTGAGAACCCAATAATCGACGTAACCCCAATACAGAACCCAGAGCTTAACCCCAAGATCATTGCCAACAGGATTGCCTGGGCAATGACTAAGGGCGTTAAGTTTAGGAGGGCTGGCATGATAGCCATTAGGCAGATAATGGATGGTGGCGCGAAGGGGGCGGAGGTCACGATTAGTGGTAAGTTAACGAGTGAGAGGTCGAGGTTTGAGAAGTACATATACGGTACTATTTACAAGAATGGATTTGATTCGAGGACTAAGGTTCAGAGGTTCGTGGGTCAGGTATTACTGAAGCCGGGTCTTTATGGCATTGAGGTTAGGATAACACCACCAATTAGGTTTAGTGATGAGTTCCAGATAAAACCACCGAGCAGGGAGGTTGCTGCCGAGGCCCAGGCACAGCAGGTCCAGGGTGGTGAGGGTGGCGAGCAGGCAGAGACTTAATGCAAGGACCATCAGGAACATGAAGCCTGAGGATAGGGCAAAACTACTCAATGACCTTAGGAATGAGTTGCTTAAGTTGCAGACGCAGAGGGAGCGTGGCACCCTGGATAATCCTGGTAGGGTTAGGGCTATTAGGAGGGCTATTGCCAGGGTATTAACAATAATGAATGAGGAGGCTAGAAAGGCCGTTAAGGCAGGTGAATGAGTAAGCCATTATTATTTAAGTTCATAGAAACCGTTAATTGTAGAAATAAGTCCTTGAATGGCGTCAGTGGTATAGTCATTGATGAGACGGCTAAGACGGTTAAGGTTCTTACCTTAACTGGCTCTATTAAGGTTATTATTAAGGAGGATTGTTGGTTTTATGTGAACATTAATAACTGTACATACCTGGTTAATGGACGTAAGCTAATTCTTAAGGGAGGGAAAGGAAAATTTTTAAATTCGTAAAATAACCCTTGCCACGTGTCTGAACAGGAACTAACTGAGCGATTAATTAATGGTATCATTACCCGACTTGAGAATGAGATTAATGAGTGGAGTAACAATGTTAGGCTCAGGGCCGAGGCTGAGCTCCTTGATGGTGTTAAGGCAATAATTGACAAGTACTCGGGCACTCTTGAGAATATTGATAAGGAGTTGAATATGGAGAGGGAGTATAGGCTTTATAACGAGATGATGAGGGAGAAGAGGGAGAAATTGAGCATCCTTGAGGAGGCCTATGCGGAGGTTGTTAGGAGGATTAAGGAGAGGATTAGTTCCATGAGGGGCACCGATGATTATAAGAAGTTCCTTAAGAACTCGATTCTATGGGCTATGTCAATAATTGGTTCAAGGGAATTAACAATAACGGTAAGTAAAGCCGATAAGGATGTCGCTGAGGAATTGGTATCAGAGCTCGGACTTAATTCAACTGTAAATACCACGGAAGAGGATTTACTAGGTGCCATCATTTCCTCGGCTGATGGGTCCATAAGAGTTGATGCAACTCTTGATTCCAGGCTTAGGCTTATGGAGCATCAAATAAAGACCTTACTGGCGCATTTGGCTTCGTAGGGTTAGGTCGTTTATAATGTAGAATTAATTTTAAATATGTAGAATTTAGCTCATGTCGTGTCATCAGACAAGGGTAGGATTGTCTACATAAGTGGACCTGTGGTTAAGGCTGAATTACCTGGTGCATTACTTTACGAGTTAGTCTTTGTTGGGGAACTTGGTCTCTTTGGTGAGGTCGTTAGGATTCAGGGCGATATGGCATTCATACAGGTTTACGAGGAGACAACGGGATTAAAACCTGGTGAACCCGTTGTCAGAACTGGCGAACCACTTAGTGCCTGGCTAGGGCCTGGCATACTTAATAGGGTTTATGATGGTGTTCAAAGGCCATTACCATTAATATTTGATCTAACGAAGAGACCCTTCGTCGCCAGGGGTATTAATTACGAGAAGGCACCACCACTGGACTTCAAGAAGAAGTGGAAGTGGATACCGAAGGTTAAGGTTGGTGATGAGGTTGAGGTTGGCGACATACTCGGCGTCGTCCCAGAAACACCATTGGTTGAGCATAGGGTCCTCTACCCACCAATATATAGGGTTGGCGGTGTTGTTAAGTACGTAGCTCCTGAGGGTGAGTACACAATAGATGATGTGATTGCGGAGGTGGAGACTAAGGAGGGCACTGTAAAGGTTAAGATGTGGCATAAATGGCCCGTAAGAAGGCCAAGGCCATTCAAGGAGAAGCTACCGCCTATCGAGCCCTTGATAACGGGTATTAGGACCATAGACACCTTATTCCCAATAGCCATCGGCGGCGCGGCCGCTATACCTGGGCCATTTGGCAGTGGTAAGACGGTAACAATAAGGACCCTGGCAATGTATAGCGAGGCCAGATTAGTATTCCCTGTGCTTTGTGGTGAGCGTGGTAATGAGGCTGCTGATGCACTGCAGGGATTGCTTAAGCTCGTTGACCCAAACACTGGTAGGCCTTTGATGGAGAGGACCACGATTATTGTGAATACCTCAAACATGCCCGTGGCGGCTAGGGAAGCAAGTATTTACATGGGTGTCACCATAGCTGAGTACTTCAGGGATCAGGGCTATGACGCATTCCTAATGGCTGACTCAACAAGTAGGTGGGCTGAGGCAATGAGGGAGGTTGCCCTGAGGATTGGTGAGATGCCCAGTGAGGAGGGATTCCCGGCGTACCTACCGACTAGGTTGGCTGAGTTCTACGAGAGGGCTGGCAGGGTAGTAACCCTTGGCAAGGGTAATAGGCTTGGCTCAGTCACTATCGCTGCATCAGTGTCGCCACCAGGTGGTGACTTTACTGAACCCGTGACGAGCCACACACTTAGGTTCATAGGTGCCTTCTGGCCGTTAGACGCCAAGCTAGCCTACTCAAGGCATTACCCAGCCATTAATTGGCTAATGGGCTTTAGTAGGTATGTGGATACGGTGGCTGAGTGGTACCAGAAGAATGTTGCGCCTGACTGGAGGGAGCTTAGGGATGAGGCCGTTAGGATACTGACTAGGGAGGCTGAGCTTCAGGAGGTTGTTAGGATACTCGGCACCGAGGCACTTAGCGAGCAGGAGAAGCACCTACTAAACGCGGCATTCCTGATTAGGGAGGGCTTCCTAAAGCAGGATGCGTACCACCCAGTCGATGTTAAGTCATTACCACCCAAGCAGTATTGGTTGTTGAGGTTAATCATAACGTTCTATAGGAAGGGCCTTGAGGCGATAAACCGCGGAGTGCCTGCCTCGGCACTTAGGGAGTTGGACGTGGTTAAGAGACTGGCTAGGCTTAGGATGGAGGTTAGGAATGAGGAGTATAAGAAGTTGGTTGATTACGAGCAGGAGTTGATAAGCGCCATTGAAAACCTGGTTAAGCAGTACGAGACCCAGAGGGTAACGGCTACGGCTTAGGTTAAAAACCCTGAATACTCATTACCGTGCTGATCAACGACCTTATTACCTGGTAATTTTCACTCCCACACAACACAATCGTGTATTTATTGCATGAAATACTATCTAGCTTGCTTAACTCCTCAGCAGCCTCCTGCGATAACTCATCGAGGTAATTATTAAGCTTAAGTATTAGGAACCTATTCTGCGGGCACACGAATTTAAGGAATAATGCTGCGTCAGAACCATTCTTTATTGCGATGTCCCTAAGCCTTACGACGGAGTCCTCATTAATACTCCGGCTTATTACGGATACGTAGCATCTCCTGCACTCACACCTAAATACCTGGGAGAATTTCGTGACATCCCTTATCTCATCAATGCCTAAATTACGTAATAAGTCATTAAGTAACTCCTCACCCTTACTCGTTAACTCCGCCCCACCTCTCATAACCCTAATGGCACCTTTATCCCTAAGCTCATTGAGCACGCGCCTCACGACGCCCTCCCCCATGCCTGAGACAGCACTTAGTGAGTATCTGCCCATCCTCCCATACCTCTTAAGCATTAGGAGCACCGTTAACTCCTCAGCACTCATTTGCATTAGTTATTAATTATCTAAGGTAAAAATAATTTTCCTCACCAAGTTATACTTATTAATCCTTACAATAATTGTGCCTGGTGGTCATCATTTGCCCAGTAAGGGCATGTACGCAAATTCGAAGGAATTACCAATAATAGTCTACAACACGGCATCAAAGAACCTCGAGAAGATAACCCTCCTACGCCCTGGCCTGGCTAGGATTTACGTCTGTGGATTGACGCCTTACGACTCAATGCATGTTGGTCATGCAAGGACGTTCGTGTTCTACGACATATTCAGAAGATACCTAGAGTACCTGGGTGTTGAGGTTAGGTTTGTGACTAACTTCACCGACATTGACGACAAGATAATTAACAGGGCTAGGCAGGAGTTTGGGGGTGAATTGATTAATAGGTGGTATGAGGTACCCAGTAGGTACATTAAGGAGTTCTTTGATGCCATGGATAGGCTATACGTGAAGAGGGCGTACGCATACCCAAAGGTCACTGAGAACATAAACGACATGCTAAAGTGGATTCAGGAATTAGTAAGTAAGAACCTGGCCTACGTAAGCCCCGATGGCTCTGTTTACTTCGACATAACCAAGGTACCCAGGTACGGCGAATTCTCCGGGCAGAAAATCGAGGACTTAATAGCGGGTGCCAGGGTGGAGCCAGAACCAGGTAAGAGGAACCCGCTGGACTTCGCGCTTTGGAAGTCGTGGAGCGAAGGTGAGCCTTGGTGGAACAGTCCCTGGAGCCCTGGTAGGCCTGGCTGGCACTTGGAGTGCGTTGTCATGTCCAGTAAGTACCTCGGTGTACCCTTCGACATACATGGAGGTGGGCAAGACCTGATATTCCCACACCATGAGAATGAGATTGCCATCGCCAGGGTCTACTTCGGCATTGATTACTTCGCTAGGTACTGGATACACGTTGGTTTAGTGACAATCAGGGGGCAGAAGATGAGTAAGTCCCTTGGTAACATAATACCGATAATGGAGGTGTTGAGGAAGTACGATGGCGAAGTACTGAGGCTTTACTACGCCATGACCCAGTACAGGAAGCCCATGGACTTCGATCCAGACGCCCTGGACCAGGTTAGGAATTCACTAATGAGTGTGTACGCGGCCTATGACATGCTGACCGAGGCAATAAACGAAGCCCCAGACACCGGTGATAGGGATAATGAGTTATTAAGTAAAGTTAATGAGTTCGTTAACTCCTTCGAAGAGTCACTAAACAATGATATTAACACAAGCGGCGCGGTGGCGGCGCTAATGGACTTCGCGAGGTACATAGCATCCACGGTCATTTACAACACACAACACTACTCGAGAAACGCCTTAACCAATGCGTTAACAGCATTTAGCGATCTGGCAAACATACTCGGCATTCTAAATAGGACGAGACTACCACCATCGCTTGTGTCATTGATAGATACGTTAATAAGAATTAGGGCGCAACTAAGGGCTAGGAAAATGTTTGACGTAGCCGATGAAATCAGGAACGAACTTAGCAAACTGGGCGTTGTGGTGAGCGATGTCGGTAATAAGACGTATTGGTATATCGACAGAGACAAAATAACCCAATGGCATTAAATGGCGTAACTTGGACCTGGAGAGTCGCCGTGTATATATAACTGCGGCGACTCTTCCCGCCCAAATTCTCATGGGCATCATCAATTAATGCCTCGTGGCCTCAGTATTGATTTGCCAGGCTTTCCGAACAAAATACTTTATTATTCTCCTCTAATTAAAATTATGCGGATGAGGACGGTATTCCTCAGTAACGGCTCATTGGCTGTATTATATGACGAGAATTATTACATAAGGGACATTTACTATCCATTACTCGGTCAGCACCATCACCACTCCTTCGGTGGCAGGTTTAAAATTGGTATTTGGCATGATGGTAGGTTCACGTGGCTTGAGGGCATTGGTAATAAGGGGATTAGGTTGTCGGGTTCAAAGGCAGAGCTTCATGCCCAGTGGGATGGGCTTGACATTCACATGGAGGATACGGTACTAATACCGCAGCCCGTACTGGTTAGGCACGTGTCCATTAGGGGACCCGGCTTTGTCAGGGTTATTTTCTACCATGACTTTAAATTAAATGATTATGAGGCCGGCGACACTGCGTTCTACGACCCATCGCTGGACGCCGTATTTCACTATAAAGGAACTACATGGTTTGGCATTGCATCCACGAACCCAATCTATGAATACACCACGGGTAGGAGGGACCTTAACGTGGTCCTGCCTGACTGTGAGGATGGTATATTGAGTAAGAACCCAATAGCCCAGGGCTCCGTGGCCTCCGCAATATCCATAGCAAGCCCCGAGTTCTATTACTTCATTGTGGCTGGGGATAATTATGAGAGGGTTATGAGACTGATAATTGAGCTTAGGGATAGGAGGAACGTGGAGACCTACTTCCGCAGGTCAGTGAATTACTGGAGTAATGTGGCTGCGGAGTACAGCGATGATGAGTTGGCGTCTCAAAGCATTGTGGTTCTGCTTGGGCATGTGGGTGTTAATGGTTCAATACCCGCCTCACTGGACACATCAATAATAAAGTTTAACCTGGACACATACGGTTACCTATGGCCTAGGGATGCTGCGTTCGCTGCAATGGCGTTAGACATGGCGGGTTACTACACATTCACGAAGCGCTTCTACTCCCTTGTGTTTAGGTTGTTTGGTGGTGAGGGCTTCCTATTCCAGAAGTATAATCCGAGTGGTACCTGGGGCTCGACGTGGCATCCATGGACTGTCAGGAGTAGGAGGTCCCTGAACATTCAGGAGGATGAGACCGCAACCGTGATCTATGCCTTCTGGCACTATTTCCAGAGGACGAGGGATTACGACTTGCTTAGGGAGGTCTATGACGTGATAGCCAGGGCCGCGAACTTCATGGTTAATTTCAGGGATGAGAAGCTGAAACTACCCCTTGAATCCTATGACCTATGGGAGGAGAGACTCGGCGTGCATACGTACACCGCAGCCTCAGTATACGCCGGACTACTTGCGGCGAGCAACCTGGCTAAGATGCTTGGTGAGTATGAGAGCGCCAGTAAGTGGGAGGAGGCTGCCATGGAGATTCGAGAGGCCATTAGGAATTACCTATTCGATAGGGAGAGGGGCGTGTTTTACAGGTTTGTCAGGATCGATGATGGTAAAATAACGGAGGTTGATAGGACAGTCGACGCGAGCATAATGGGTGTATACATATTCAATGTGTTCGACGTGTACGAACCCATGCTTGAGAGCAGTGTTAAGGTTATTATGGATAGGCTTTGGGTTAAGCCCGTAGGGGGTGTCGCCCGTTATGAGGGTGATTATTATCAAAGGGTTCCCGGTGATTATAGTGGTATTCCTGGTAATCCGTGGATAATAACCACACTCTGGGTTGCCCAGTACTACATGGCTAAGGGTGATTGTTATAGGGCTAAGGAGTTGATGAGCTGGGTCAATAGGGTAAAGACACCCACGAACCTACTGCCCGAGCAGGTTGACCCGTTTAAGGGATTACCGGTTTCCGTAACCCCACTTGTTTGGAGTCATGCGGAGTATTTAAGGGCTTACATAATGAGGAGGAAACATTGTGCCTAAGGTCCCCAGTATGTTTCATAAAGCTTTATCCAATAACCACTAACCAGCCTATTCTTGCCCAGGACCTCCGTTATTGGCACCCTGACTATGTCACCACCCCTATAAGCAACCATCTTACCAAAGTCATCATCCTCAATCGCGTTGAAGGCCTCCGTGGCGAACCTAACGGCTAACACCCTATCAAACGCGGTTGGTGGTGCACCCCTAATAATGTGGCCTGGAATCACTGCCCTGGTCTCGAGACCCGTGACCTTCTCTATATACTGGGCAAGTTCATTACCAACACCACCAAGTCTCGAGTGTCCAAACTCGTCCTTAGGCCCACCATACTCCTTAATACCCTCGGAGACCACGACCAACGCCCACCTCCTATCCTTGTAAACCTCCTTAACCCTATTAGCAACGATGTCCCAGTTAACAGGCTTCTCGGGTATCAGGACGAAGTCCGCCATCGTGGCTAAACCAGTGAATAGGGCTATCCAACCGGCCTCCCTACCCATGACCTCAACAACACCAACCCTCTCATGGGATATCAACGTAGTCTTGAAGGATTCAGTGACCTTAATGGCCTCGTTAACCGCCGTGTCAAAGCCTATTGTGTAGTCAGTGCCATATACATCATTGTCTATCGTCTTCGGAATACCAACCACATTAGCTAAACCCCTTGCCTGGGTCTGGGCCGCTGCGCTCAGCGTATCGTCACCGCCAATCGCCACAATCACGTCTAAACCAAGCTCCCTTAAATTTCTGGCAAAGACCTCAGCCCTAGTTTCATCCTTAAATGGGTTGGTCCTTGATGTCCTAATGAACGTGCCACCCTCGAATGCGAAATCTATTAGGTCCCTAGACGTGACCCTCCTAACCTCCTTATCCAATATACCCCTCCAGCCATGGAATATTGCGTAAACCTCGTGCTTCCCCTCTAATAACTTAGTCAGCGTGTACACGGCTATGTTAAGTCCCGGTGCATCACCGCCTCCCGTGAGGATACCCACCTTCATCCGACCTCACCTAACACCTCAGCAACCTTCTTACCACCATACACGATCTCCGAAAGAACCCTAGCGAATTTTAACGCGTCCTTCCTCTGCCACACATTCCTACCAACGGCAATGCCAACGGCGCCGGCCTCAAGGACACCCTCAACCTGCCTCAGGAACTCCTCCTCAGTCTTCGTCTTAGGACCACCAGACATTAACACTGGGACCTTACCCGCCACCTTGACGGCCCAGGCAAAGGTCTTTGGGTCACCTGTGTACTTTATCTTCATGGCATCGGCACCAAGCTCAAGGGCCACCCTCGCCGCGTAGGCCACTATCTCCGGCGCAGTCTCGTTCGTGACCTTACCACCCCTTGGGTACGACCAAACAATCAGCGGTATGTCAAACTTAATAGCCTCCCTCTTTATCTTAGCCAACTCCTCAAACATCTTCCACTCATAACCACTGCCTGGGTATATCGTGTAACCCACCGCGGAGGCGCCAAGGCTCACGGCCTCCTCAACCGTGCAATTAGCCACTGATATTGGCTCACCATTGTATAGGCTCGTCTTACCATTTAACTTAACAATGAGCGGCACACTGCCATCATAGTACTTCTCCGCAATACCCCTCTGGAAAACGACGCCGTCAAAGCCAGCCTCACGTGCCAGTTTAAGTATGTACTCAGGATCTGCGGAGTCTGGGTTGTCGAGGAAGTCCGTTGGTCCATGCTCAATACCGTGGTCGTAAGCAAGTATTATTGACCTACCCCTCCTCGCGAATACCTTCAGGAACTTCTCGATTAAACCTGCCATCAATTACTTCGTTTGTTAAAACCCATATTTAATGTGTGAATGTTAGAAATGTGTTGTTGGGTATAATGATTACACCACCTTTAGGCATTATTACCCTCATTACCAATTGTAATACCGTAAATAACCTGAATCTGCTCAAGTAAGTCATTAACAATGAATCTAAGTATTTCGGAACCAACCTCAGGCCTTACGAGGTCCCTACGTAGCGAACCAATAACGCCCGTCTCACTAACGTCAATAGTCCTAAAAATGTTTATGTTACCGCTAACCTCAATATCAGTAACCCTATCCCACCTAACAAGGTCCTTACTTATTGCGGCGATCAATGATGTCTCAACAGCATCGGCATGCCCAAAGGATGGGAAGTACCTCGTTATGTAATCAACGACCCTCTTATTATATATGTAATAATGATAAGCCCTGGGCCTAACCCTTGAGTAATTCCACTCCTTAACAACAATGGTTAGTGCATCAACGTTACCGCCATGCCCATTAACAAACACAATCCCAACAGGGCTCCACGCAGATACGCTCTCGATAAAGTCGAGAAGGTAGTGGATTAGGCTTTCAAAGCGAACCCACGTTGTGCCCACGAAGCCCGCATGCTCCATTGAGGAGCCAACAGCAATTAACGGGTAGAGCAAGGCCTTATTTTGCATTTTGCGTTCAACCTCAGCGGCGATATAATTAGCGATTATTGAGTCGGTGCCCAGGGGTAAGTGAGGCCCGTGTTGCTCTATGGATCCGACCGGCACGATGATTAAAGGATCCTTAGGTACTTCATCACGTGTTATTTCCAATATCCTCACGCAGTAACGTTAATGCATTACTATTAAAAACCTGTGTTTAAGTTTCGGATCCTCACCCTAACAACCTCCCTAGTATGCAGACCCAATGCCACTCCAGGGACACGCATCACTAAAACCTCTGAATAACTCGGTATTTCCTGGTCAACATGCAATGCGATTAAGTCGAACTTAAGGTCTTTCCTAAGCTCAGGAAGAGTACTTGAAGCATTGTGGAACTATCCTTATCACCTGAGATGGATGCCATGACGGTATCACCACCCCTAATCAGTTTATACTTATCAATAACCTTACAATCCTTCTCCTAACAAACTCAATAAAATGCTCCTTACAAAGCGTCAACCTAGCATAGGGGATCCTAACAAAGGCCCTCCTATCATAAACACTACATCTGTCAAGTATCGACTCCCTAACAACTCTAACCACATCGCCAGCACGTATCGACCTCCTAAAAATCATTAGTTAACTACATTCCTGAATAAACTCAACTTAATTAAACTAGAACGTAAAATAAAGGATAGAACAACCCGTGGTGCGGCCGCCGGGATTCGAACCCGGGTTCTGCGGCTCGGCAGGCCGCCATCCTAGACCAGGCTAGACTACGGCCGCGGTTTGAAACACGCTGTTTTGGGTTTTAAGCTTTTTGTATTGATCCCAGGTCTTCCCTCTCGATCTTAAAGGGCTTCGTTAGTAGTAGGGCATTATCCATTTTTCTCAGTAGCTTCTCCTTGTTTATGTAGGGTATTTGGTTTTTCATGATTAACTCCCTCGCCCTAATGATTAATCTCTTAAACGCCTCTGGATTGTTTTCCTGGATTTTCACGAAGGCTGCCGCCAATATTATCAATCCCTGTATACCCTCGTCCCTATTTTTACGCCATACCCTTTCAAGCACTTCATGGGCCTCCCAAAACCTCTCCTCGTTGAATAGCTCGATATACCTCTTAATTGCGTATTCCTCGTTATATTTCTCATCCTCCTCCAGGTCAATTTTTACGGTGTCCATTACTTTAAATCCCAAGTTCTCTATTATGTATACATAATCGTTATTATCGACGTTTAAGTCAATCTCGATGTGACTACTCGCAATCCTAATATTTATTATCTTTAGCTTTGTTGCTTTACGCAGGTTCATAAATAATGCTTCTCTATCCTCTGGTTTGAATCCCGGGTTTTTCGTTATTAATAATACCCTAATGATTAGTGAAACTTTATGGTATTTTTAATCCCTTTATATTTAGGTAGATATTAAACCGCCGTAAATATTAAGTAAGCTAGGAATACCACAATCTTAACTATAAGGTACCGCAACCACCTCATAGGGTATGAAGGTATCTATTGCCACTAACGTGAATAATAAGTCGCTTAACTATGCTTAAGCCTATAAAGCCGAAGACAGCCAGTGCGCTTAGAAATGCGAATATCACAACGACTGATAAGACTACGACCTATATTGACGTTATACAGAAACTTCATAAACGAAATTCCATATATTTTTCTTATGAAATATACACGTACCTATTAGGGCATAATACCATACTTATGAGCGTGCTCGTATTAAGCTTGCACACATCGACAATTAGGCAAAACTGGTTAATTCTAGCTAGTTAGTTATAACATTAAAATAAAGCATCGCTGACTTTTATTTTCGTATGGAGTCTGTAGTCGTAAGGAGCGCACCTGCGGTGGTGCTTAATCCAGGTGATAATGTTGCGGTTGCCCTTAGGGATTTGAGGGCTGGTGAGGATGTTGAGTTAATAATTGGTGGCTCAAGGGTCAGGGTTAGGTTACTTAATGATATACCCTTCGGGCATAAGTTCGCGATTAGGGATATTCGCATGTGTGATTATGTTATTAAGTACGGTCATGTGATTGGTAGGGCTAAGCGTGACATTAAGGTTGGTGAGCACGTCCATGTTCATAACGTGGAGAGCCTAACGGCAGTTCATAGCGTCTGTAGGGGTGGTAATCCATGAGCAGGCCAACAATACTTGGTTATGTGAGACCGGATGGTAAGGTTGGTATTAGGAATTACTTGCTCGTGATGTCGACTGTCGTGTGCTCAAGCTTCGTAACCCGCAGAATTGCCGACCAGGTGCAGGGCGCCGTGGCTATTGAGAACCCATTCGGTTGCGGTCAACTTGAGCCTGACCTTGAAATTACTAAGAGGACGCTGATTGGTATGGCTAAGAATCCAAACGTGGGCGGTGTCCTAGTCGTTGGCCTTGGATGTGAGCAGATTCAAGCTGATGATTTGGTCAAGGAGATTGAGAAGACGGGTAAGCCTGTGGAGAAGGTCGTAATTCAGGAGGTTGATGGTGGGACCCCAGCGGCGATTGAGAGGGGTGTTACGTTACTTAGGAAGATGGCTGAGGAGGTGCTTTCGCAGAGGCCTGAGGAGGTTGACGTATCAAACCTAGTCATGGGCGTTGAGTGCGGAGGGTCAGACGCAACCTCCGGGTTAGCGGCTAACCCGGTTGTTGGCTATGCATCTGATAAATTAGTTGATCTCGGTGGCACAGTAATACTCTCCGAAACCCCTGAAATGATCGGTGCCGAGGATATACTTGCCAAGAGGGCTGTGTCTAAGGAGGTTGGTGATAAAATAGTTAGGGTCGTTAAGAGGTGGGTTGACTTAGCCGCGTCCTACGGCGTTGACCTGGTTGGTACACAGCCATCGCCGGGTAATATCGCTGGTGGTTTATCGACAATTGAGGAGAAGTCCTTAGGCGCCATAATTAAGGGTGGTTCCAGGCCAATACAGGGTGTTGTTGACTATGCCGAGGAGGTGAGGGATAAGGGCTTATGGATAATGGACACACCTGGTTACGACATAATGTCCGTGGTCGGCATGGTGGCTGGCGGCGCCACCCTAGTCGTATTCACCACCGGCCGCGGGACGCCAACGGGTAACCCAATAGCACCCGTGATTAAGGTCACGGCAAACCCATACACGGCTAAGAAAATGCATGAGAACATAGACTTCGATGCAAGCACCGTGACCCTCGGCCAGGAAACCATTGAACAGGCTGGTGAGAGATTGTTCAAGCTCATAATTGACGTGGCCAGGGGCAAGCCGACGAGGGCTGAATTGCTCGGGTTTAGGGAGTTCGTGATACACAAGATAATACCATCATTCTAAATCAAAGTAGTAATTGTTCAGTTTCCTTAAGCGTCCCCCTAACTATATCAACCTCAAGGCCCAGCGCCTCTAACGCAGTGACCCCAAGCACATTAATGTCCCCTTCCTCACCGAAGATCACGGTTACGGCACCCCTCCTACCCATAACCTCAATGATCGCACCACCAACATTCCTCTCAACATAACCACCAAAGGCCAAGAACCTCCTTTTCTCAAGTGGCTTGATCCCTATTGAGTTTAGGAATGACGATGCTATTACAGAGTAAACAGCCCCAGTATCCACAATTCCATCAACATCAACGTACCTACTCATGTCCGCTGGATTATAAACCCTAAATTTAACCCTAACAATACCCATCAAATACGCATTGATACGGCAACTTTTAAACCTACCCATCACTAATACCAGCCATCTCGTAATATAACTTCAACAAGGCCTGAGTCCCCTTCTCACCCAGCCCCTTGGCTACTAAGGCGTTGTATAGTTGTAGTGTTAATGCCGTGCCTGGGAGTGGCACGTTGAGCCTATTGGCGGTTTCGAGGGCGTACCTTAAGTCCTTCTTTAGGTGGGCAGCCCTAAACCCTGGTTCGAAGTCGCCCTTCATCATCTTCGGCATGTAGTATTGTACTGTGAATGAGTTTGCGGCCCCGGTGGATAGTACTGTGAATAACTTTTCCATGTCGATGCCCGCTTTCCTGGCGAGTGCCATTGCCTCGGCTACGGCTAGCATGTCAATACCAACGACTATTTGATTGAGAAGCTTGAGCATCTGCCCATTACCAACATCGCCGGCGTATATTATCGTCTTACCCATTGCCTGGAGTATTGGTTTTACCTTCTCAAAGACCTCATACTTACCGCCGACCATTATTGTTAATGTGCCCTGCCTAGCCCCAATATCGCCGCCCGTCACCGGTGCGTCTAGGAATTCAATGCCGTACTTACCCAACTCCCTGGCGAAGTATCTGGCGTGGTCAGGGGAGTTCGTGCTCATGTCAATGACTATAAGCCCTGGGTGGGCGCCATGGACAACACCATTAGGGCCCAGCAGGACCTCCTCCACATCCGGCGCGTCTGTAACCATGTCAATTACGACGTCTGATTTCTCAGCAACCTCCCTGGGGCTCTCGGCGACGGGAATACCGAGCTTTGCGAAGGGCTCTGTCTTTGACTTGGTCCTGTTATAAACAATTAGTGGGAAGCCGGCCTTATGGATGTTCATGGCCATGGCACTACCCATTATACCAAGCCCTATGAAACCCACCCTAAGTCTCTCCATACAGGTAATTCAAGGTGCACCACTTAATAATCATTGCCTATAACTTGTTTAAATGGAATCATTATTTAAAGGCGCATTTGATAAGTCGGTAATGTGAGGCTTGTTAGGGTTGAGGATGCGATTGGGCAGGTGCTTGGCTATGACACGACCTACGTGGGTAGGGATGGGGCAACGGTATTACTGCCCAGGGGCCACGTGATCACTAGGGATGATGTTGAGAAGCTGAAGGACTCTGGCGTCTACTTTGTCTGGGTTGAGGGTAATGAGGAATCGAGCGACTTAATGTATGAGTGGGAGATTGCCGAAACAGTGGCTAGGGCGGTGGCTGGGGAGAATACGTACATCAAACCAGCTAGGCAGGGCTCGGCTTGGATCATGTCCAGCGTTAATGGTGTGCTTAAGGTCGATATACACGGCTTAACCGAGCTAAACCTGGGTGGTAACGTTCTCCTGATTACTAGGCAGGGCATGAGTGGTGTTGTTAAGGATGAATTGGTTGGTATTATTGACGTGATACCGCTCAGCATGAGGAGGAGCGAGGTTGAGGAATTACTGAGGTATAGGAATTTAATTAGTGTCGTGCCGTTTAGGAGGAGGAAGATTGGCATTGTCATCACGGGTACTGAGATTTACCAGGGTAGGAAGAGGGACCTTTACTACCCAGTGATTAAGGCTAGGGCCGATAAATACGGCTGGGAAGTGACATTCAACACAGTGGTGCCTGATGACGAGGATAAAATAATGAATGCCGTGAAGGAAGCCATAAGCAATGGTGTGGAGGCCATAGTGATTACAGGTGGTATGTCCGTGGACCCAACGGATAAGACACCAAATGCAATAAGGAGACTCGGGGCTAGGGTCATAGCCTATGGAGTGCCCATTAAACCGACCACAATGACCATGATAGCCATGCTCGATAATACACCAATACTCGCAATCTCCGCCGGAGGAATATACTACAGCGACTACAACGCCATTGACATATTCCTACCAAGACTAATGGCAGACCTAATACCAAGTAGGGAGGAAATAGCTGCAATGGGCCACGGAGGAATACTGCCGAATTACAGGCCCCATCATTAAACGGTAATGCCAAGTGCATTAAATACGCTAGTCACTATGTCCCTAGCCCTATGCGCCATGGACAAAGCCCTCGCGGCAATCTCACGGTTATAAATCATTCCAGGTGTTAAGCCAGCCGTCGGCTCACCATAGGTCGAGCGTGCATGCTCAGCAGCTAACTCATGGCTCATCCTGGCTAATTCAATGATCAACTCCTTAACACTACCTGGTACTTGACTTATGATGCTCATTAATTGGTTTAATGGATCGTGGCTCCATGTTGGTACCTGGTAAATCGCAATAATGGCCTTCGCAAAATTCTCAACCGCCAATTGTGAAGAATGTACACAACCGGCCCAATCATCAAGCTCATAATACCTCTCGGCCCTACTTAAATGCTCGTTAGCTAACTCATATCTATATTTAACTTCATTCATTGGGTCTATCATATTATCCTAACCCTCTCTAGGGGCTTTGGCAATACCCAATAGTAGGCTTTACCATCTCTAATCCTCCTGAGGCCGCTCTCAACTATCCTGCGCCTAACTTGTTCTAGGAATTCGTTCAATTTGCCTGTCCTGTCCAGGAGGACCATGGCGTCCCAGTAAATGTTTAGTAATAATGGCGTGATAATACCTGGGTTGAGGAACTCGTTAATGTCCATATCAATGACTGTCAATGGATAATCACGAAGTAGGGCGCTAATGGCCAGGTAAACAGCCCTCCTCCGCTTAACACGGTCGATCCTACCCAAGCCGCTGTGAAGCACCAGTAAATCAACGTCACTATACTCATCAGCCTCACAACGGGCCAGGGAACCAAAGAGGAGCACGGCCATGAAACTACCACCCACTAACCTGCTTAGCTTAGCCCTCACGTCATTGATGACGGCTTGGCAGTTAATCATTATCGCGATATTATTGACCTAATCCTTAAAATCCCTTACGGCCCTACCGGCTAATGATTTTAAGGCATGGTCTTAGGAAGAACGCTTTATAAGTTTAGGTACAAACTATTAATGAATGACATGGAGGAATTGATTAGAATGGCTGAGGAACGTGGCATAGATGTTGAGGACTTAATAATAAATGCCATAAGGAGTAGAAGCAAGGATCCATTAGAGTCAATACGATTAAGGATTGAGTTGGCCAGAAAATTTATTACAGAAGCTAGGGAAAGGCTAAACACTGGTGATTCAATACAGGCCAGTGAGAAGGCATATAAGGCGGCTGAGGAGGTTGTTAAGGCCTTGGCCGAGAAATTCAACATACCCGAGTATCAGCAAGCAATTAAGGAGGGCAGGTGGTATACCCATCAATTAAGTTCCGCAGCTAGTAAGCTATCAAGGACATTAGGTAATTGGGTATTAAACGGCTGGAGTAGTGCATACCTACTTCATGTCTGGGGTTTCCACGAGGCCAAGTTGAGCGCTGATGACATAGTTGGTTATGTCAATGAGGTTGAGAGAATGGTTAAGGAGGCCGAGAAGTTATTAACGCATTAAATTTGGGATTAAATATGTAAAATAAAGCATTTTTAAGGTTGGTCATTAAATGACATAGCCGTGGCATTATTTGGTTGGGTTGGGAAGGTGTTATACGTTAACTTAAGTAATGGTAAGATCTGGGTGGAGACCGTTGGGGAGGATGTTTATGATAAGGTGCTTGGTGGTGAAGGGCTCGCCGCTTACATAATTTACAAGCGCTTCAGGGAGATAAAGGGCCCGCTTGACCCATCAAACATTCTCGTGTTCGCATCCGGGCCTTTAACGAGTGATATCATCCCACAGAGTGGTAGGGTGTCTATAGGGTTCATATCGCCATTGACTGGGATATGGGGTTCAACCCACGTGGGCACTAGGTTTGCGTATGAATTGAAGAGGGCTGGTCTTGATGCCGTGGTTGTGATGGACAGGGCCGAGAAACCGGTCTACATATACATTGAGGAGGGGCAGGCGGACATTAGGGATGCCGGTAAGTACTGGGGTCTCGATATAATAGAGACTGTGAACGCCCTAAGGAGGGACCTTAACGACCAGTCAATTAAGGCGTTAGCCATTGGACCCGCTGGGGAGCACTTGGTTGAGTTCTCGACGATAGCGAATGAGGAGGGTATTGGCGGTAGGGCTGGCGGTGGCGCTGTCATGGGTAGTAAGAACCTAAAGGCTATTGTTGTTAAAGGTACTAGGCCCATTGAGTACGCATATTCTGAGGAATTGAGGAGGTATGTACATTGGTGGCTTTAGTTATAAGGACATTGAGGGTGCGCCGCCGCATAGGCTCGTTAAGGAGTACGGCATGATGCAAATAAGCTTTGGGAAAATCTGAAGAATTTCCTTGAGTATATCGTGCCGCTTGCTGAGCAGAGGGGTGTTTACCTGGCTATGCATCCTGATGATCCGCCAATACCTGAGTTTAGGGGTGTGCCTAGGATCATGAATAGTGTTGAGTCCTTCGAGAAGTTGGTTAGCCTTGTTAGGAGCGAGCATAATGGCATTACCTTCTGCATGGGTAATTTCACGCTCATGACTGATGACGTGCCTGGAGCCGTTAGGAGGTTGAAGGATAGGATTTACTTCGTCCACTTCAGGGATGTGAAGGGTGATAGGTATAATTTTGTTGAGACATTAATTGGTGAGGGTAAGACTGACCTAGTCGGAGCCGCCAGGGCGATGCTTGAGATAGGTCATGAATGGTATATAAGGGTTGATCGCACACCAACTCTTGAGGGTGACACCGAATTGGGTGCCGCGGGCTATAATTACCTCGGTAGGCTCTACACGATTGGTTATATTAAGGGTTTGTTCACGGCCGTGGCTAAGCAAATGAATAAATGATTAGGTATTAAGTTGTTAAAATTTATTAAATTCTATTCTTCAATCTATCCCTTATGAAGTTAATAACCTCGACTACGTCCTTCCTTACCAATTCCTCGCTTGAGTACCTCGACACTTCGCTATCTCTATCAAGACCGTTGTACTGAAATTCGTGCAAATTTAGAGCTATTTCTACGTAGAGCCTGAGCTCCTTATCGCCTATTATTGAGGCCACTTCCCTGAGCCTTGAGCTTGGCATAACGGCTATTAACCAATCAACCCTATCAACCACCTTATTCGGACCCAACCTCCTAACACCTGGATAATGCTTCGTTAATTCCTCCCTATAATCAACGGCTAGCCCGGCTACGTAGGCCTTAATAGCCTGAAATGCCTTACCAGCCGCATTTCTTAATAACCCATTCTGAAGAAATCTCTCGGCAAGTTCGGCTTCGTAGAACGCCTCCCTGAACCTATCCTCCTGGTACCTCCTTGCGTCTATCCAGGGCTTTGTAACCTCCATGAATACTCAGCAGTATAGTCGGTGCAGGTTAAATTAAATCCTTAGGTCCCGAGGGCCTTCTTGGTGTTTGTTACTAGGTTTTCAACGAGCCTTAGGTAATTCGATAAGTCACCCACGCTAAACTTAGCCTCATGAAAGCCCCAGACATGAAGTACGTAGCCAGCTGCCCAACCCGTCGCAACCCAATCACCAAGTATTGAGGCAAGGGTGTTACTAGCCATGCCGAGTAGATACGTGTACCACCGACCCTCCTTAATAGCCTGCTGGTGCTCAGGTATATTATATCTCTCGGCTAGAGCCTTGATGCACTCCTCAGCGGCTTTATATGCCTTCTCGCTGGCTTGCACGGCATCACCCTTCCTCACATATTCCTTAGCCTCATTTAGATATTTCTCGGCGAGTTCAAGCCTAATCCTAATAGCGGTTGATGGGTCGCTCCTGCCAATGGCGCTTATTAAGAGATCAATTATGTCTATACCCTTTTCCTCGGCCGCCTTAATTAACTCCTCGGGTATTTCCATTATGCAATTTTTAAATCCCTATTTTTATTTACCTAACTTTATCACCGGCGTTCTTTGCGTCCCTAGCTTTGTTATTGATATTTCGACTATGTCGCCATGAATTAGGGTTATGGGTCTTGGTGGTATTATTGCTGTCCCTGTTGATAGTAATGTTCAGTCAGGAACAGTATTATTCCTGATTAAATACTTTATTTGTTCCTCAATTTTTCCTCCTCATCTTAGACGTGCTTATGCTACCCTCAAATATTACTGAGCCACCCCTTATTATCCTCATGCTGATGGTTAAGTTGTATGGATTACCAACCTCATCAGGCGTCACTAGGAATGGCCCAATGGCGCAGGATCCATTATAAATCTTCGACTGTGGCAGGTAAAGTAGGTTTTGAGCCTCCAAGTCCCTTGCCGATACATCGTCACTAATTGTATAAGCCAATACTTTACCGCTTGAGTCTATCACAACGCCAAGTTCAGGCTCAGGTAGTGTCCACTCAGAGTCGCTCCTGATGGTTATTGGTTCGCCATGGCCAACGCACCTATTTGCCGTGCCCTTAAAGAAGATCTCCGGCCTCTCCGCATCGTAAACAAGCTCATATATTGTCCTTCCTCTTATCATGGCCACGTCCTCCTCACTATACCTAGCCCTGGCAACCTCATAGACTATACCGCTATCCCACACCTCTAATGGGTCGTAAGGCTTCGTGAACCTAAGCCCCCTATACGTGTAATCCCTAGCCAATAACTCATTAACGTTGATATTAACCTCAGGGCCAAGTGGTACCTCCTTACCTTCTGAGTGGAGTTTTAGTGCTGTGATTGGGTCGCTTAGTAATACGTAAACCCTGTCATTAATCATTACGAAGTTCCCTACCTAACCACCGTTGATGAGTCTGAAGATTTTCATACATTCACTATGAATTTCAGAGCCATTTATGCATTATATATAACATGGTTTAATTGCGTGATGCGTTAAGCTAATTTTCTGCCACCATTACCTTTACCTAATGCAGAGCCTATTGGAATTATTAAGTGAGATTGCCAAGAAGAGGGACTTAAGCCCTGAGCTCTATTTGGCTGAGTTAATAAGTAGGGATTTAGATCCTAAGGATCGGGTAAGTATTTATTTGAAGATTCACAGTGAATTACTTAACGAGGCTGAGAAGGAATACGCGGATAATGACCTTGTGCAGGCCGGCGAGAAGTATTGGGGTGCCGTGGTGGCGTTACTTAATGCCATTGCCGAATTAAAGGGTTGGGAGCACTTCAGTCATAGGGATTATGCAATAATAATTGAGAGGCTCGCTGATGAGTTTAATGACGATGAATTAAGGACCTTATTTGACTCCGTAGAGAAACTTCATGCAAATTTTTACCATAACTTTCTTGATAGGAGTGGCTTTAATTTACGTAGAGATAGGGCCCTTGCACTTATTAAAAGACTGAGTGAGTACATGGCAAGGTTAAAGGGTGACTAATGATTATTAAGTAATGTACCTTCTCAATTTCTCCTCATTTATCTCAATACCCAGCCCTGGCCTATTGGGTATTTCCACATCGTCCCCCTTAAACACCTCCACTGGTTCATTGGTCGTATCGTAGGCCAGTGGATTCCTCTCAACATAGTAGTATTCGTACGTTGGTGTGAAGGTTATGTGGCTTGGTAGTGATGCTATGAATTGTAGTGTCGCGGCCCTGCACATGGCTCTCGATAATCCCACGTGGAATGTCATGGGTATGCCGAAGGCATCTGCCAGCGCCGCTATTCTCATGGCCTCTGTTATACCACCGATCCTGGCTATGTCCGGCATTGCTATGTCCACTGCCTCCTTAATCATGAACTCAAGCCACTGGTACTTAGTGAATAGTGTCTCGGCGGCGGCTATAGGTATGTCAAGGGCCTTGGCAACCCTTGAGTAAGCCTCAATATTGTCGGGTGGTACAGGCTCCTCGAACCAAAGTACGTCGTACTTCTCGAGCATCCTACCGACCTTAATGGCCGTGGACACATTATAAGCGGTGTTGGCGTCAACCATAATCTCGACCTCACTACCCAATGAGTCCCTTATAGCCTTAATCACGGCCTTGTCCATGTCATAGCCCCTACCAATCTTAACCTTAACGTACCTAAACCCCTCCTGAACTAACCTCTCAACCTCCTTAACTGTGTCTTCAGGGCTCATGAAGAGTACGGATGATGCGTAGGCCTTGACCCTATCCCTAAAGGCACCACCGATCAATTTATACACTGGCTTCCCGAGGTACTTACCCTTGATGTCCCATAGGGCTAGGTCGACCCCAGATAGGGCTTCCACGTAATAACCGGCATAATGCCCGCGGATCCTCATTGCGGAGAATAGCTGTTCCCAGAGGACTTCGCTGTCCAGTGGGTCTTTGCCGATAAGCATGGGCTTAAATAAACTATTAATGACTGAGGCTGCGGCTTCAGGGGCCTCCCTAGCAATCGCCTCACCCCAGCCAACCAACCCCTCATCAGTCACTACCTTAACGTAAACCGCCGTGAAGCCATGACTAATCCTTGAAGCAACATCCTCATAAAACCCCCTAAAACCCGTGACGGGTTTGCCAACGTAAGCCTTAGCCACGTATGCAGTAACGTCGGTTATCCTCATACGAATCCCACAATATTGCCTATAAGAATCTTTATAACCTATTATACTTACTCATTTTATACATTATACGCATTGTGTTCCCGTAAAATCGCATGCCCATGCATTGAGTGGTAAAATATGCGCTGTCTTGCCTTTTAGTGGGGAGCAGGGTTTATAATGAGAGTTTTATGAGGGGATTATCTCTAGTACGGTCTTTATATCATCGTGCGTCCACGTATAGGCCTCCTGGTAATTACTTAGGCTTGCCCTTTTCGTTATTAATTTGGCAGGCCAATTACTGAATTCCTCCTTAGCCCTCCTCAGGTGTTCCAGCGCCATCTCGAAGTGCTTGATCCCAGCGTTTACAGAGCCTACAATAACCTTATTGTTAAGTACTACGTTGGTCATTAACTCGCCAAGATTATTTAGTGAGCCACCGCTTGGGTATACACCCAGTAAGACGTACACGCCATTCGGCGCCACATGCCTGAACCCCTCATTAACCACCTGTGGCGCACCAGTTGCCTCAATGACTATGTCAAACTCACCACTTATCTGCTCAATCGCGGAATCCACGTATACACCACCCAACTCCTTAACGAGCTTAGCCTTCAAGCTATCTGGTGGCCTCGTGGCAGTCGTTACTGTGCTCAGGCCCATCAGCCTAAGTACCATCGTGGCTAGTAAGCCCACGGGCCCGGCGCCAAGTATCAATGCGGTCTTCGGCTTCCAGTCAAACCTCGATTGCCCAAGCCTCATCGCCATGTCAATGCCCTTCTCAACCACCGAGAGGGGTTCGGTAAGCACTGCGATGTCGATGACCTCCTTCGGCACCTTGACCAGGTACTTGGCATCAGTGACCGAGTACTCGGCTGCGTGGCCATGCAATCCCCAGATGCCATGCTCAAGGTAATGACCAACTGGGCAGAAGTCCACGGGTAGGTCGCAATTAAGTGGTCTTCTCACTGTTGGTACTACGATGTCGCCAACACCCACATTATCAACGCCATCACCAAGCTCCACAACCTCAGCCACAGCCTCATGACCAAGGATTAGGTATTGACTGCCCTCGGGCGCCTTGCCGTATCTGCCCTCGATTATCTCCTTATCCGTACCACAAACACCAACCCTAATTGGCTTGAGTAGGACTTGACCCTTGCTAGGGCTTGGCTTAGGGACCTCCATTAATCTGAGGGATTCCGGTACGCCAGGTATGACTGTAACTGCCTTCATATGGTTATGTATAGGGTGCTTATATAAATGTTTTAGAAACTGAGGTTTTACGTGATTTACGACTTGAGTTTGAGGTGATTAGGGCCCCTTCATCAGTATTATCTTCTCATCCTTATCCTTCAGTATCTTCTTGACTGCGTCGTAAACCTCGTCAACGAATATCGGCCTCCCCGTGACTTTAACAACCCTGTGCTTAATCTCTATGCCCGTCTTCTCCCTAATGACACCGGCGGCCTGAGCTTCATAGTTTGACTCAACATCAATTATTAACTGGCCCTTACTCAGCACATTCCTCACGAACTCGCTTGGGAATGGTATGAACATCTTAAGCTGTAGGAAGTTAACTCTGTAACCCTCCCTGCTTAACATATTCATTACATCTAGCAGGACACCCTTTGTTGATCCCCAGCCGACTAGGGTTATGTCTGCGCTCTCTGGTCCGTAGAGCCTAACCTTGTCCGTGATTGGTATCTCCCTGTCCGCAAGCTCGAGCTTACCCATCCTCTTCTCATACATCTCCGTCCTAGTGACTGGGTCCTCCGTTATGTGACCAAACTCATCATGCTCATCACCGGTTAACCAGAATATTGGTCCTAACCCAGGTATTGACCTTGGCGATACTCCGTCCTTCGTAATCCTGAACCTCCTATAGTCATTCTCATCCTTAGTCACGATTAAGCCCCTATCAATCTTGAGGGTCCTCTTGTCAATGTCCCAGATGACCGTTGAGTATGAATTGGCGAGGGTCTTATCAACTAAGTGAATAACAGGCATTTGATACCTCTCGGCCCAGTTAAGGGCTTTGAACGCATCCTCAATCGCCTCCCTATGGTCTCCGGATGAAATTACAATCCTCGGGAATTCGCCGTGGCCCATGTGCATTACGAACCTAAGGTCCGACTGGCTATTCCTCGTCGCCATTCCAGTGCTTGGTCCAGCCCTCTGGTAGTGCGTTATCACGACGGGCACCTCGTTCATCCCCGCGAAGCCCGTGCCCTCAACCATCAGGCTTAATCCAGGTCCTGACGTAGCCGTGGCAGCCCTGGCACCTGCTATCCCGGCGCCTATCGCCATGTTTATGGCCGATATCTCATCCTCGGTCTGAACAACCACAATGCCGGCCCTCTCAAGGGCCTTGGCCTCCTCAGTGACTGGGTCAAGGCTAACAATGTTGTGGGCCTCTATGAAAAATGATTCATCAGCCGCAGGCGTTATTGGGTAGTAGGTCTGGAATCTGAGACCGCCGAGTATCTTGCCTATTGCCACTGCCTCATTTCCATTAACGATTATTGCCTTAACATCCCTCTTTATTGGCGGTAGTGATATACCCGTCTTAATCGGCTTTGCGTAGTCATAAACCACCTCCACAATGGCCTTATTATACTCGAGAAGCTTACCCCTCCTACCCGTGAATACATCCTCAAGGCCCTTGAACACATAATCAATGGGCAGACCCATTATTGCGGTTGAGTACGCGGTCATTACTACGTTTGAGTATCTGCCAATTAATGATGGCAGATCGATGTCGTGAAGTCTCTTCTTAACATCCTGGAGTAGGTCCGCGTAATGTATGGTTAGTACATTGACGCCATTACCCCTTAGGTAATCAATGACTCCCTTAACCGTGGGTTCAATCCCAGCCTTACTGAAGAATTCCCTTAACCTATCCTTCAACTCATCCTCCATGTACTGCAGTTGGTCGAGCCTCGTGTTGAATGTGGAGGTGTCTACTATCACGTAACCACCACGCTTAACATCCTGGAAGTGCGTAAACACTGACTCTGCATCAAGGGCCACTAGCATGTCTATGGAGCTTAGTAGGCCTCCCCTGGGCTCGTCGCTGACCCTAACCATGAAGTAGCTATGCCTACCCTTAATGTTTGAGAAGTACTCCCTATCACCAATTACGTAATAACCAGCCCTGGCCATAGCCCTCATGAAGACGTTAGCGCCTGTGTCGATACCGCCACCCTGTGGTCCACCAATAACCCACATTATGTCCGTAGGCATTACACTAAGCCCTCTGAGACCTATTTATTAAGCCTTCTCCCATTGTAGAATATGTATTGATCCTGTAAACCTAAATCCACGTAGTTAATTCAATGAAATGCTACATTATTCAAATGAATTAATGAGTATTGATGAATTAAGGTTTAATAAGTATCTTCCCAATCCTGGAATTATTTCTCATAAATTCCAACGCATCACCGAACCTCTCTAATGGGTAAGTAGCAGCTATCACAGGCTTAACCAAACCCTTACTCAGTATTTTGAGGGTTTCAGCTACGTCAGACCTATTCGACCTAACATTACCAATCATCACTACGTCCTTCATAATCAGATAGCCAAGCCTTAATTGGTATGTCTCGTCAGGGTTCACATTACCAATAATTATTACACGACCTCCAGAGCGTAGGCTCCTTAATGATTCCTCAATCGTCGGCGTACCCACAGCCTCAATTACCATGTCCGCGCCAAGGCCGTTCGTTAAATCCTTAACAACCTTACTAAACCTCTGCTCGGTAACAACATCATCCGCAAACTGCCTAATGAACCTGGCCTTATCTGGGGATCTCGTGACGGCTATTACCCTGGCGCCCAGGGCCTTGGCTAATTGAACCGCGTGAATACCAACACCGCCACTTGCCCCGGTCACAACCACGGTCTCCCCATACGTCAACCCTGCCCTTTTGAGACCCTTATAAACCATGGCTATGACGCAGGGTGTGAATGCAGCTAGCTCGTCAGGAACTCCATTGGGCACCTTAACCAGTGCATTACCTGATACCCTGGCATACTCTGCAAAGAATCCGTTAACATTCTCACCATAACTAAGCGCATTGATGCAGTATGAGTCAAGACCGCGCATGCAGAATTCACAGGTTCCATCGGGCTCGTGGAGTAGTGGTACAACCCTATCACCTGGCTTGAACCTGGGGTCCTTTGATTCTACCACAACGCCGACAGCCTCATGACCCAAGATGACGGGGTACTTCATGCGTGGGTAATAGCCAGCCAATTGAAGTAGGTCGCGGTAGCACAGTGCCGCGTAACTTATCTTTATCAGGACATCACCATCATTAAGTCTTGGCATTGGTACATCACGCACCTCGTACTTACCCCTCTCATAAACAACAACTGCCCTCATTAATTGATAGTGGGATTACTGCATTTTAAGGAATTCCCTGAAAAACCAACTACTCATCCCCTAAGCTCTACCCTGGCCATTTCATAATCACTGGGTTTCATATTGTATAATTCATCAATTAGATTCACCTTTAATGATGCAGGTCCTGAGGATTTCCTCTCGGCCTTCTCAGCGGCTATCTCGAACGTGACCAAGCCCTCCACGGAGGCAATTAGGAAGTCCCTATTCACCGCCATGAAGCTCGCGATCACGGAGCCAACCATGCAGCCACTACCCGTTATGTACTGTAGCATTGGTGTTCCGTTACTGACTATTGCGACCCTCTTACCGTCAGATACGTAATCCCTCGGCCCCGTAATCACGGCCGTAACGCCATACTCCCTAGCCAACCTCTCAGCAATCTCGGGACTGGCCTCGCCCAGTGAGTCCACGCCCTTAATCATACCGGCAACGCCCGCCAGAGCCATCATCTCACCGCCATTCCCCTTAAGCACGCCGACCTCAACCTCATCGAGTATCCTAAGCACGGTCTCGGTCCTAAACCTAGTAGCGCCAGCGCCAACTGGGTCTAGGAGCACAGGCACGTTATTCCTACTTGCAGCCTTACCAGCCAGTATGAAGGACTCAACCCACCTATCATCGAGCGTACCAATGTTTATATACAAAACATCAGCCTTAGCCGCCAACTCCTCAACCTCCTCCCTGGCATGGGCCATTATTGGCGATGCACCAACGGCAAGGGTTACGTTTGCGGCATCATTCATAACCACGTAGTTCATTAGATGGTGAACTAGGGGTCTCTTCCTCCTAATGGCCTGCAAATCATCCCAATAATTGATCATTGATTGACTCAATAACGCAATAATTAATAAGTATTAATAATGTTATTCATTAATTAAGAAAAATGCTTCATGAAGGCTCCCTGCAATACACGTTAATTCTTATTATATACTTATTGCGTGTAATGTCATTAAGGTTTATTAATTCATTAGTGAAACACTATAAGGGATGAGTAGAAACCTTAAGGATGAGTTTTTGCGTTTGTTGAGGGAGGATGAGGTTTTTAGGTTGGCGGTAATAGGGTTCTTGGGTATTTCTGATGTTCAGTCTTCGCTTAGGCAGTTGGTGAGTGTTGTTAGTGATTTAACGAGGACTGTTCAGAGGCTTGTTGAGGGTCAGGAGAGGCTTTGGGAGGAGAATAATAAGTTGTGGCAGGAGGTTAGGAGGCTTGCAGAGGGCCAGGAGGCCCTTAGGACCGACGTAAGTAAACTCTGGGAGGAAAACAACAAGATTTGGCAGGAGATCAAGGCGCTCCGCGAGAATCAAGAGAAGCTTTGGGAGAACCAAAACAAACTATGGCAGGAAGTCAAGGCACTCAGGGAGGAGCAGGAGAGGAGGTGGCAGGAGAATGAGAGAAGATGGGAAGAGAATAATAGGAGGTGGGAGGAGGCGTATAAGAGGTTTGAGGTTATTGAGACTGAATTGAGGAATTTGAGGGAGGACTTTAATAAGTCCATGGCAGCCATTAACAGGAGGTTAGACGCGTTGGGTGCCAGGTGGGGTGTTATTTCTGAGGAGGCGTTTAGGGAGGGTATGAAGGGTGTTATTGAGAGGATACTTGGTACTGCCAAGGTTGAGAAGTGGACGTATAATGATACCAATGGTGAGGTTTATGGGCATCCTGCGATTGTTGATGTGGATCTGGTGATTAGGGATAATGTGCACGTGCTTGTTGAGGTTAAGTCGAGCATTTCCAGGGGCGATGTTGCGGAGTTCTGGAGGGTTGGAAGGCTTTATGAGAGGGTTAATGGTGTTAAGCCTAGGCTTGTGATGATCTCGCCATACGTTGATGATAAAGCCATGGAGCTCGCCAGGGAGTTGGGTATTGAGGTTTATACTAACGTTACGTGAGAACACCCATTAATAATTATGACCGCATATCACTTAATCGCTAAGTGCCTATGATGAGTTATTGGAGAGTGATCAATGAGTTTATTGATATATGATACAGTTATTTATTTGCCTTCGGCACTTACCTCTGTTATGTTAAAAGTTTCGATGGGTTGAAGAAGTAATGCTTATTAATTGCCTTTTCATGTGGAATTTAATGAATAGGGATAAGGCGATTGGCATTGGGTTGCTTGTGATATCAGTAGTGATTATACTCGCCTACATATACCTGACCTTCTTCACACCATACACAACATTGGTTCTTCAAATAACGGATACACTAATAATAATAGTGGTCTTTGGAATACTCGCCTGGGTAGGCTACGCATTAGCCACAACACCACCACCAAAGCCTATTGAGGAGATTGAGAAGGAGATTGAGGCTGAGCTTAAGAAACTTGAGGAGGAGACAAAGCAGGAACAACAAAAGGCCCAGCAACAGCAGTAGTCCATGCAAGCCAAGAACCGATTTAAAAGCAGTAACAACCCGGTAGAACTCCATCAATAATCCACAATGCATTCCTATGGACTAGCCAGGAATTGTTCCTCCCTGTGAAATTGGCAGTAATAGCACGGGTGTATTAATCAAGGCATTAAGCGGTGAGGTATCTCGACACCAATCAGTTAAGGCGTTTGAAAGTAAGGTTTTTCAGGAAGCCGGGCTCTGCATTATAAAGCCACCATGAGGTCTGTTTTAAGAGCTGGAATTGAGGGACGAGCAACACCAATTAATGGTGTGGTAACGATGGTTAATACTGAGCATGCTACGGGGTTGGTTACCATGAAAGCATTAAGTACGTGCCCATAGGTGCCGGTAATGGTCCATGATAGGATATGCCTATTCGGACCCGATGGGTCCGGTAAGAGCACGCTGGCCAGGTTGCTCGCCCAATACCTGGCGAGGGGTGATTACGTTAGGATTTCCTGGGTCAGGGGCTCACACATGGCTGCGTCACTGCTGGCTAGGTTTTTGGCATTATTCCCAAGCATGAGGGGAGTTGATAATCCTTATTACGGAATTTCAATACCGAAAAACCTGAGGCCCCTTTGGTGGTTCCTGGAATTCATATCAGTACTACCCAATTGGTTCTTCAGGTTCATAATGCCCAGCATTTACGAGACTGTGATTGGCGAGAGGGGGCTCCTGGACTTCCTGGTTTGGGTCTGCGTAACCACCGAGCCAGGCTTCCTCAAGACGCTGTGGGGAAGGGCGACACTGGCGTTGGCGCTTAAGCATTGCAGAAATGTGTTTATAATCGCCGACCTCAAGACCCTAATCAGGCGTAAAGGCCGTGAACCGACTGCTAGGACATTACCGAGGCAGTGGGTAATATATAATGCATTGGCTAAGTCGCTTAACCTAATCAGTGTGGATACAAGCAGTGATACTCCCATTCAGTCTCTAATTAAGTTAATAAGCGAATTAGGCATGTAAAATCATCAAATACCCGGTGAATTCCTCTCCCTACCAGACTCAAGGAACCAAATACCAAGCCTATTGGCCTCCTCGACTGCCCCCGGCATTGCCCTTAGGCAGTAAATGACCTTAATTACCCTGCCGGGGAATTTGTCTGGCATTGCCCTGATGGCCTCATCAATCTTCTCAGCAACCCTCCTAACAGTGTTGGGGCTAGCCCTCGTCTTAGCCTCGCCGACTATCGTCAACCGCCCATCGGTACCATAAACATCAAACTCAAACCTAGCATTCAAATGCGTAGGCCTGGTCTCCACCACGACACCTCTCTGCCTAAGGAAGTACTGAACCACCTCATTGGCCTCCTCCTCAATCGACAAAGTCACATGCTCCAAAGTCCTCCTAATACCCCTCAACTCCCTCCAAATCTTATTATTCTCCTGCCATAGTTTTTCTATGTTTTCGTTTATTCTCCTTATCTCCTGCCATATCCTATTGTTCTCCTGCCATAGCCTCTCCTGGCCTTCGTGTAGGGCTCTGATTTCCTGCCAAATCCTCTCGATATTCTCATTAATCCTCCTATTCTCCTCCCATAGCTTATTGACGTCTACCCTCAATGCCTCATAACCCTCCCTGAGTGCCTTGACTTCCTGCCATAGTTTGTTTTGGTTCTCCCAAAGCTTCTCTTGATTCTCGCGGAGCGCCTTGATCTCCTGCCAAATCTTGTTGTTTTCCTCCCAGAGTTTACTTACGTCGGTCCTAAGGGCCTCCTGGCCCTCTGCAAGCCTCCTAACCTCCTGCCACAACTTATTATTCTCCTCCCAAAGCCTCTCCTGACCCTCAACAAGCCTCTGAACAGTCCTCGTTAAATCACTAACAACACTCACCAACTGCCTAAGCGAAGACTGAACATCAGAAATACCCAAGAACCCTATTACCGCCAACCTAAAAACCTCATCCTCCCTCAACAAACGCAAAAACTCATCCTTAATACTCACATTGAATTATTATTGCAAATCAAATATAAACTTACCGCAAAGACAGCACCTCTTAATGAGAATATCCATCCATGCGATCGAATCTAGGTTATTAATTAATGATTAGCGGCATGATGCTGTACTACCTCATTAAATTCCACTAATCATTAGGTTCCATGAATCGATTAAGATCACGATTAAAGAGTGCACAAGGGCCTGGGGATTGCGATACATAAAATGTAAGGAGCTTACGTGATGAGTAAGAGTATACGTAACTCACTTTAGGACACCAAGTTAGGTGCTCTTTCTTAATTAATGCTATGAAGGCCATTTAACGCTTCGATCATCGAGACTCATGTAGATGGCATTTAACATGAGAATAGGAGGGGGTCCTGGTCGTCAATGTGAATATGGATAGGAAGACATTGGAGAAAATTAAGTAACTTGAAGTGATGATGAAGCGAGTGTCTGATTGTTTGTTCATATTACTGTTGATATTGCCCAGAATATCACTAGGGCTATTAATGTTGGTATTAATGCCTTGGTAATGCCCGTTCCGTAAACCCTGGCGAATATGTAGGCTAGGAGTAATGAACCCACCACTACAAAGGCCAGGCTAACCGTCAGTACCATTGGTTCGCTTAAAATGCTGTGGTGCGTCGCCACTGCATTAATTGAGTATTCAAGGAGTGGTGTTGTCGCTGTTATTGCCGTCTGGACCACACTCACGTAGAAGTAATTCCCACTAAGTAGCCAGGTATCCATGAAGCCCGCGTTTATCCTGAAGGCCCTTAGCAGCGCCATGAGTACCGCAGCCTCTATCAACCAACCAATAACCAAGCCCACCAGAGTCGTTATTGGCATTATGGCTTTTATAAACGAAATAAAGCCCGATATATCACCCTGGCTTATAGTCACCCCCTCACTGCTTAATTGCGCCTCGATTTGATGAATGAATATTGGCGTTATTGCTGGTATGAGTATGTAGGTTACATATAGGTAGGTGGCTATGACCGCTATGATGAAACCGACAATCCCCGTAATCCTCAACAAGGACTTAATATTCATTAACAACGTACTTATAATCAATTATTAATGCATTACTTCCAGCCTATATGGCAGTTAACTCCCTAATTAATTGCTCAAGGCTCTCACGTACCTGTGGGACTTCGTAGGTCCTCGTTATTACGCCGTCGCTTATCCTAGAGACCTTGTGGCAGTTACCTATTAACTCGAGGTTGTGTGTTACCATGACTATGGTCATGCCGAGCTCCCTATTCAATTTCCTGAATATTTCCATGATTATGGCCGCGGTCTTACTATCAAGGTTGCCAGTGGGTTCATCAGCCAGTAGGAGCCTTGGCCTGGCCACTATCGCCCTGGCAATGGCCACCCTCTGCTGCTCACCGCCACTAAGCTCATTAGGCCTCCTCCTGGCCTTATCCCTAAGACCAACCATCTCAAGGGCCTCAAGGGCTAGTCTCCTCCTTTGGCTTGGATCCACGCCCCTGGCTATTAACGGTAACTCGACGTTCTCGAGCACGGTCATCCTAGGTATTAAGTAGTATAGTTGGAATACGAAGCCCACGAACTCATTCCTATACCTATCAAGCTCCGCATTACCAAGCCTATGCAATTCGTAAGGCCCAACCCTAAGGTAACCCCTACTAACCCTGTCTAAACCACCTATTAGGCTGAGTAGGGTCGTCTTACCACTACCACTAGGCCCAACTATACATCTAAACTCACCCTCATTAATCTCCAGGTTCACACCACGGAGTGCTGGGTAATCACCGTAGTACTTCCACACGTCCCTAGCCTCAATGAACGACACACGGGTTACTACGGCACCTCTTTAAAATACATACTCACCAAGCATTCATATATTGAACATCATAGTAATAATACCTTTGTAAAGAGAGTATGGTTTATAAGGGTACTCGCGGTCTCAAGACCCGATGTCGAAAATGATAACTAATAGGCATATACTTGTAATAACCATGGCTGTACTGGCCCTGCTGGCTTTAATACCCTTGGCACAGGCGCAGCAGTACTCAAACACGGCACCACCCTTCTCGATAGTCAGCATATCATCAACACCATCACCAACAATTACGGGGATCTCTAAGGTATCAATAACCCTAATATACACAGGCGGTTATTACCTATACAACACTGAGTTCTCCCTAACACCCTGCAGCGGCGCTGTGGTTTCACAAAACCCGGTATTCATTGGCTGGTTAAACCCTGGTCAGGAGGTCACAGTAACTTACCTAATAAACTCAACATTACCCATTAACTGCCAATCCACGCTAACCATAAGCTGGGGTGCCGAGTACGAGACATCACCAAGGGCTCAGGTGACCACATATATACAGGTGGCGGGCTCAGGCTCAATGAACATAAATTTCCCACTGGTCGTTTATGGCTCGCCGATAATCACGGCATACACCAAGACCCAGTACCTAGTTAGTAATCTTGTTAATCCCGTGGAGCTCGTGATTAGTAATAATGGTAGTGGGCCCATCTATGACTTACAGGCTAACGTGGGGATTGAGGGCGCCACATTAGCCGCAGGCTCAAACACGTTGATAATTGGTACGTTAAATCCAGGGAGCAACTACACCACGACACTGTATGTATTACCGACGGGCAGTGGCCCCGTAACAATGACAATAGGTTACTCAGGACTTGATCAAAACGGTAATGTGGTCAGTGGGAGTATTTCAATAAGCATGGGCGTCACCACAGTATCCTCAAGCCAGGTCATTGTTTACCCAGTGAATTCCTCGCTAAGCATCGGCTCTGGTAGGTTGGTCATTGGTATTAGGAACGTGAACCCCGTGACCATCTACAACGTGACCCTAGTCATAGCGTCAACCCAGGGACTAAGCCTAGCGGGTAGTACGGCCTATGATATTGCCGAGATACCGCCTGGTTCAACGGATTACGTCTATGTACCTGTCGCCGTACCAATAACCTCATCCTCAGCATCAATAACATACTCACTGACATACCAATACGCCGGTGGATACCCAGGTAGTATTCAGGGCGCCATGACCCTCTCCGTGCTTAACCAACCATCAATACTAGTAACCGGTTACCAAGTGGCCCCAACGCCATTAACAATCGGCGAGACGGGCTCCGTGTCGCTGAACTTCGTTAACACCGGTCCAGTGCCGGCCTACAACCTAAACATAACCGCAATACCAGGCCCTGGCATTAAGATTATTAGTCAATCAAGCACGTACATGGGCACACTAAACTCCCAGCAGTTGAGTGCCGTGGCCTTCAGCTTCAGCGTTACTAGGGTGATGAACACCACCATAACCTTCCAAATACAGTACACGGACCAATTCGGTCAACAGCACGTGCAGTATTACACGGTGCCGATAACCGTGGTTAGGAACGCAACATTGTTTATACAGTCATCCTCCCAGGTGGGTCAGCAGGGCACAGTCATCAATTACTATAGGTTCCACAGGACTAACTACTTCACCTACGTAATAATTGCGTTGGCTGTGGTTGCCGTGGCCATAATAATCACCGTGGTTCTGCTTCTGCGTAGGAGGCATGGTGGTTCCACATGAGGGTTAGCGACTACTTTAAACTGGCGTGGAGTGCAGCGTGGGAGCGTAGGGGTAGGACTATAGGCGCCATTGTCGGGATAATAATAGCCATAGTGGCCCTTGGACTAGCCATAGGCATGGGGCAGGGCTATAAGGTGTTGACCACAAGCTTCTTCGAGAGGGTCTTCGGGACGAACACAGTGTTCCTATTCCCAGGGCAGAACTCACAGTTGACGCTTACTGACGTCTATGAGGTCATGAACATACCGCACGTGACCAACGCCATACCCATACTCTCCACGGTGGCCAGGGTGAATATTAATGGGCATGAGGTCACGGCCACGATAATAGGGGCCACGGAGCAGGAGATAATGCAGCTCTACGGAGTAACCTCACTTAGCAATGCCATACTGGCCGGCGCCCCGGTACTTTCGCCAGGACTTGCGTTGGTTGGTTATAATATTGCCTTCACAAGCACTGGTCAGCAAATTGCATACCCTGGGCAGGTGATGGTTATAACAACGCCAGGTGGTTCCGAGATAACCTACACGGTAGGGGCCATAATGCAGCAAAGCGGTATTGGCGTCATTGGCTTAAACCCAAACAATGCAATATTTATTGATGAGAACACATTCCTCTCGCAATTTGACCCGTCGGGCACGGTTGATGGGATAATAGTTTACGTGGATTCACCAAACAACATTAACTACGTCACGGATGAGCTAAAGGCGATGTTCCCAATGGATCAGGTATTAAACCTATCAACACTACTATCAAGCATTAACCAATTCTTCACGGTACTCGAGCTCTTCTTAGCCTTCATAGCCGGGATAAGCTTCGTAATAATTGGCATTTGGATGTTCGACACAATGATGCTCAATGTGATCCAGAGGACGAGGGAGTTCGGGATAATGAGGGCCGTGGGCTTCAGCGGAAGGTCAATACCACTACTCCTAATTATTGAGGCTGCGATAATAGCCGTAATCGGCTCCGTGATCGGCACGGCACTACTCATGGCCATAGTCAGTGTCTTCCCAAGTCCATCATCGTTCATGGGACCAGCCTTTGGAGGACCTGGCAGGGTTGCTAGGGGTGCTGCGGCAGCCGCCGCGTCGCCATCAATAATGCTACCCATAGCCCTAACGCCTCTTGACTTCGCCGCAATATTCATACTACCCATCGTTATAAACGTGATAGCCGCATTGGTACCGGCATTAAGGGCCATGAGAATACCACCAGCCCAGACCCTGCGCTATGAATGAGACAATGGCGGCAATAGCCTCAAAGTTAATGCATTATAACTTGAGTACGGCCCTTCTGAGTATTGGGTCCGCAATCACGTAATCCTCATCAACCTTCTCCACAATTCCGTGGTCAATCAACTCCCTGAGAAGCACGTACAGCGATTTATCATTTATCGGCCTACCCTCCGCAGTCTCGAGTGCCGCCTTGAGCTCCCTCCAACTTCTTCTAACGAACAACTCCCTAAGCAATGCCCTATACCTGGGGCTCCTATTGGTTAGGAAGTTCCTAAGTTCATTGAGCGCCAAGGCCATTGCGGATTCAAGGACCTCATCAAGTGATTGCCTACCCTCAACCACGTATTTGTGACCAATGTATGTTAACCAACCAATCACGCCATCGAGCTCATTCACAATACGCATCAACAACTCATCACTAACCTGAACCCCATACTGCTCAAAGCCCCTCCTCAGGAAATCCAGGGACTCATCAGGACTAAGTCTCCTGGTGCTCGCGAAGTGTATGTACCTACCGAATAATGGAGCCTCTGGGTCATTAACGCGTAGGAACCTATCCAGCACACCAACCTCAGAACCGGATATGAGGAATTTTACGTATTTCAGGTTATCGTAGGAATACGCAAGCAATGCATTGAAGTCTATCCAAGTCACCCTACTTAGTTCCTGGGCCTCGTCAATCGCGATGATTACGGGATTGCCCAACTCCGTGCCAAGGTCATTAATGGCATTGAGTAACTCGCCAATGCTTAGCCTACGGAATTCACCCAGTTTAATTTCCACATGTATTGGTGATGCCCCAATCCTAACCCACCTAATCCTGGATAGAGCATCCCTAACCCTATCGATTATTGGCTTATTCCTGGCAAGGAAATCCTCAAGCCCATGCCTAATTAATTCAATGAGGTCTGCCTGCCTAGGCCTGCCCGTGAACCTCACGTCCAGGTAAATGTATGGGTAACCAATCTCATTAAGTGCAACCCTCATTAACGAGGTCTTACCAGTCCTCCTTAAACCCCTAACGACGATTATCCTATCATTAATAATGCCGTTAATCAAATTCCTCAACTCAGCCTCAAAGTCGTAAAGATCCTCCCTCCTACTCTTAGGCTCAAGATCAAATAGCATACACCAGTTACTTACCCTATAGGTAAGCTTATTAACCCAACTACCTCCTCGGCCTCAGCACAGCACCAAGTATAGCCAATATCACGCCTATAATACCAATTACTATGCCCATGAGTTCGAATGCACCACCAGTTCTTAGCCCGCTAATAATGTAGTACGTAACAGTTACGGGTATTGAATAATTATTTATCAAATATAGGTTACCCTTACCGGATAATACGGCATAGGCAACAACGTAATAACCATTAACATATTTTTGACTCCATTGCCCAGGGGCTGTAACGTAAATCTCTAGGGGCTTATTAATGGAGTCCATGTAACTCACCGTTAATATCCTATCCGGATTTGCAGTACCTAGTGTAATGTTCCCACCAGGGGGTAAAGTTGCCGTTGTGACCGTGATCTTCGCCTGAGTAAGAACCATATATACGCCAATGGCAAATACCAAAACGGCAATCACGATCAAAACCGCACCAGTTATTAACAAACCCCTCCTCATGATATTATATGTCTAAAACCAAAGTAATTAAGCATTACTTCCCCATACGGTAGCAATAAATAAGAAAAGCCATAATTTGGGCCTGGAGAGTCGCCGCAGTTCTATAATCACGGCGACTCTTCCTGCCCAAAGCATGGAAATACCTCATTATAAGGTAATGATTAGAATAAACATTAATTTAAGACGTTGCTTATTTTTAATATTGTGAATGTGAATCTGATTTAATTTAGTTCTTTAATGGCGGTGGTGCCTGCCTTGGTATTATCATGTGTATTGTTACATTATCAAATGGCCTAATCCCGTACTTCTCCCTGATTTCCTTGGGTATCGTGAACTGCCTACTGGCCGTATGCCTAGTCCTGAGAAGCTTAACGTTATCGACCTCTATTTTATATCCATTGTACTCCATGATCACGCTCACATACTTAACCTTATCAAGCCCCAATGACCTGACGAGATTTGCCGGCACCAATACTTGATTATTTATGTACACCTTTATTGTATATGGCAATTCATTCACTGGTAAACCCTTCCTACCAACCTTAATCTCCTCTGTGAACGTCATTAACCTTACCGTGCCCCAATGATCTTTTAAAGGCTTTTGTGGAACTGAATTGTGAAACTAACGTGAAACTCCGCGGAGCGCCTAGTTATCCTGTGTTTCGTGATTGAAACTTAATTAGTAATTGAAATTAAATCAAAAGACTAGGCATCAAAAGCATACCCCTTTTCTGCTCATACTATATACCATAGACTTAAAAATCGGTTTCACTAATTAAGTCATTGGTGATGAGGCGGTTGGGTCATGAGTAGTGATTGGAATCGCATGGTCTGAAATAACTTAATAATTTGCAGCTTCCCAGTAATTGTGTCCTTTAGGGAGGACATTGAGTTAATCAAAGGCTCAAGGAGTAATTTACTACGTGGCAAGAGGGTTGTACTCGCCCTAACGGGTGGTATCTCAATTTATAGGGTACCGGACATTGCCAGGGAATTGATTAGGCATGGGGCTGATGTGGTCACGTTCATGAGTAAGGAGGCGAGCAGATTACTTGGTCCAAGGGTCATGGAGTGGGCTACGGGGAATCCCGTTTATGTGGAGTTAAGTGGTTATGCCGAGCATGTGAATATCTGTACGACGGCCAATGCCGTAGTTATTGCACCGGCCACGGCAAATACGATTAGTAAGATCGCTAATGGCATTGGCGATACCTCAGTGACTTTATGTGCAATGACAGCCCTCGGCTCAGGAGTACCATTACTACTTGTACCTGCAATGAACGAATCAATGTGGAGAAACCCAATCATTAGGTCCAACATTGAGAAATTACGCAACCTGGGGGTTCATTTCGTGGAGCCCATTATTGAGGAGGGTAAGGCAAAGTTAGCTACTAATCAGGAGGTCGTTGATTCAGTAATCGACCTATTATCGCCAAGGGATATGAATGGCCTATCCGTACTTATCACCTCAGGCCCAACGCACGAGTATATCGATGCCACTAAATACATAACAACACCAAGTAGCGGCCTAACTGGTTATTACTTCGCCAGGGAGGCCATGGCCAGGGGCGCCAGGGTGACGTTGATTGAAGGCCCAGTGAGTATTAGTGATCCACCTGGTGCTGAGGTTTATAGGGTTAAGAGTGTCCTTGAGATGTACGATACTGCCATAAAGCTAGTTAGTAAGCGTCATTACGACCTGGCCATACTCACGGCAGCACCGCTTGACTTCTACGTTAAGGATAAGGTGAGTGGCAAACTAAGCAGTGACTTGGATAAGGTGGTTATTGAGCTGATCCAGGCGCCTAAGATTGCTAGGGACCTGAAAAGGTACTCACCAGGCACATTCTTAATAGCCTACAAGGCCGAGGTTGGGATCACTGAGGAGGAATTAATTGCTAGGACATTAAAGAGGGCGAGTGAGGGTGATTGGGACCTGGCACTGGCTCACCTGGTTGGTGAAGGCAAGGGTTTTGGTACTGAGAAGGATGAGGTTCTCGTTTTAAGCAAGAATGGGGTCATAAGGAGAATAGGTCCACTTCACAAGCGTGAATTGGCAAGGGAGGTGCTAGGTCTGTACCTATCCATGAGCAGGTCACGTGTCAAAAATTAGCATTGTTAAATAGCCATATATATTACTAGGTAACACTTTAAATATGCCTTTAACCCGGTAATACGCTATGAGTGGGCCAACTGTTCCTGAGCATGTTAGAAGGAGGGGCTTAATGCTCGCATCAATATCGACCTTCTTAGCGTGGGCTCTTGAGTATTACGACTTCCTAATCTACTTCTCATTGATACCATACATAAGCGAGTTATTCTTCCCAAAATCAAACCCATTGGCAGCACTCATATACACATTGCTTGTCTTCGCCGTTGGTTACTTCGCCAGGCCCCTTGGCGCAATATTCTTCGGCCACATAGGGGATAAGTATGGTAGGAGAAATGCCCTGCTTGGCGATGCCATTACAATGGCCGCGGCGACGGTAGTCATTGCATTACTGCCAACGTACTCACAAATAGGGATTTGGGCACCAACCCTACTCACCATATTCAGGTTTGTCCAGGGGTTTGGTTATGGCGGTGAGGCTGGCGGTGGTGTTGTGTGGGCCTTGGAATTTGCTTCACCAAAATGGCGCGGCTTGGTTAATGGCGTGCTTAATTCAAGCATGTCAGTCGCCTCCCTACTTGCAACGGGCCTATTACTACTTGTTAGTGCCTATTACCCAATAGGCGTAGTTGGTTGGAGGATATTGTTCCTAAGTGGCGCCGTTGTTGTTATCATCGGCTTAATCATAAGGTTCGCGGCCCCAGAGTCAATACTTTGGGAGAGGAAGAGGGAGGAGGGTAGGATTGTTAAGATTCCGTTGGCCACAGCCATTAGGAGGTATTGGTTCAGCCTAATCCTAGTCATATTAATTAACCTCGGCTTAACCTTCGTATTCTATGCGGGTTACGGCTTCGTAACAACATTCACTAAGTTACTATCAAGTTACATGCCGGAGCTTCAGAGGGCTTTCATTAAGTTAACATACCTACCGCTCATGCTTGGTAGTATTGGTGGTATAATAGGCAATACATTTGGTGGTTACTTAACTGACCTATTTGGTAGGAGGAGGATGCTTATAATACCGACAGCAATACTCCTAATCACAATATACCCACTTTACCTAGCCCTAACAACCCTCTCAATACCAATAATGGCCTTATCACTGGCCCTCATGTACTTCATATTCACCTTAAGCGCCACAGTGCAGACTGCTTACTTCTCCGAAATATTCCCAACAGAGGTCAGGTGGAGCGGGATTGGCTTTGGCTGGAACCTAAATGCAGCCATTGGTTCACTTGCACCGACCTTCGCATTACTACTATACACTAGCCTAAAGGGTGGTATGAACCCGATAACCGCGGCTGCACTGGCGCCGTCGATCGTCGTAATGATTGGTGCGGCAATGACAATAATAGGCGCATCAATAGGTCCCGAGACCGTTAGAAAGCAACTCGAATGAACTTATAACGTAATAATATTAAAAATAAAAACAAATGCTATTATGTTACTTCTATTTCTTATAATTCTTTAACAGCTCTATCAATTCCTTAACAACATCTCTATAATCACCAACTATTCCATAATCCGCGTACTGGAATATCGGTGCATTTGGATCGCTGTTTATCGCCACGATTATCTTAGACTCCTTCATGCCGAATACATGCTGAATGGCACCACTAACGCCAACGCCTATGTATAGGGTTGGCCTTATGGTCTTACCCGTCTGCCCAACCTGCCTATCAGCAGCCAACCAGCCAGCATCCACAACCTTCTTAGTGCCGCCAATTGTACCGCCAAGCAGCTTAGCGAGTTCCGTGAGTAACTTAACACCGTCTGCACTACCCACGCCACGCCCAGCCACAACTACGATGTCTGCCTTCTCAACCGGCGGTAATTCCTCACCCTTAACCACAGACTTAACCTCAATCAGTCCCTGCCCATTAATGCTAGGTATTGAGTTAATGGTCTCCTCTATAATCTCACCCTTCCTACTCGTATCCCTAGGTGGTGTTGGGAATACGTTAGGCCTAACACTGGCTAGTTGCGGTCTCCTAGTTGGAGTCCTTATGTGTGCGAGTATGTTACCGCCGTATGTCGGTCTCACCTGGTCTAAGTCCCTCGTTTTTGGGTCCACGTCTAGTTCCGTGCAGTCAGCCGTGATTCCAGTCCTCAATGAGTTGGCAACATATGGTGCCAGTTCCCTGCCTCTCTTAGTCGCTGCGAATAGTATTATCTCGGGCTTATACTTATTGGCTAGTTGAACAATGACGTTGGCGTATATGTGCGGTACGTACTTAGCCAGGGCTGGGTGGTCAACATAAATCACCTTATCCGCACCATAGTAAATAGGCTCCTTAACAGCGTCGCCAAGATTATAACCAAGCACCACGGCTGTCACATCAGTGCTAATCTTACCAGCCAACTCCCTAGCCTTACCAATAAGTTGCAGACTTCCATCCTTAATTACGCCATTTACATACTCGACATACACCCAAATACCCCTATACTCATTCTTATTCACTGGATTCCACTCACTACAGATCTTCTGCTGAGCCTGTGCCGCACTCATGGCTTGATCACCCCCTCCTTAATTAGGTTATCAAGTAACCACTTGGCTGCCTCCCTTGGATCACCCTTGAATACCTGCTTCTTCCTCTCTATGGGCTTGGCATCCTCGATCTTCGCAACTATCGTTGGTGAACCCCTAAGGCCGATACACTCCCTCTCCAGCTTCAGCGCGTTGTTATCGACGATCTTCACTAAGCCATTCAGTTTGGCCTCAACCTTCCTAGCGAGACTTATGTCCCTTGGCGGATTACTATTCTTATAAACACTGATTATTATTGGCATCTTGTACTCGTAGGCCTCGTAGACACCCTCATCCTCAAGGTACCTGGTTACCACGATAAGCCTATCCTCAAGCTTAACCTCAGCGTCAACTGCGTAATAAACATATGGCAGGTTGAGCCAGGAGGCCACCTGGGCGGGCATGTGGGCTGTTGTTGAGTCCGTGGTCTCCTCACCAAAGACTATAAGGTCGAAGTTAGGGAATAGTTTCTGTATGCTCCTTGCCACTGTGTATGAGGTAGCCAATGTATCAGCACCCGCGAATGCCCTGTCCGTGATTAGGTATGCCTCGTCAGCCCCCATGCCTATTGTTGATTCTAGGAAGTCCTTGCCACTCGGTGGTGCCATTGATAATGTTATTACTTTACCGCCATACTTATCCTTAAGCCTTAGGGCGAATTCGAGGGCGTTCCTATCGTATGGATTAAGCATCAGTGGTACTCCCTCACGCACGAGGTTATGGGTCACGGGGTCTAGCCTAACTGCCGTTACATTAGGTACCGCTGCCTTCACAGGGACTATTATCGTTAATCCACCCATCAGTAAAGAGCAGACATTTGACTTAATATGTATTTCTGAACTTTGACATATATAGCATTATATAGTCTGCACGTTAACCTAGCCAAACCTGTACTGAACGCCAAAGCCACTCTTGGGATAATTCCACTCAATGTTGTTCTCTGGACAGACTACGCGGCATGTGCCGCACTCAAGGCAGCCCTCGTGTGAGAACAATACCGTGCCGTCCGGGCCTGGTGTGTAGCACCTGGCTGGGCATAGGTATAGGCAGGGCTTCTTATCGCACTTCCTGCATTGGTCAGGGTCTATAATCCTAATGTGGGGTCTTTGGTCAACGTCCCAGGCATTACTATTCAATCTCTCCTCAATTGGTATCTTCCTGTCGAGACTCATAGGTTCATCACCAGCCTAATGGCATCCCTCGCCAAATCAATTAGTGTTAAATTGCCCTTACTCTCAAGTAGTGTTGAGCCCAGCTTTCTCGGTGTTCCATCAACCTCGAAGTACCTCCTCAATAGATTGTTTATCATTCTCACGTAATTACTATACAGCCTCGGCTCTATTAAAACCTTGTGTGCATTCCTAAAGGTCTTGAGCTCCCTAAGTACGAAGGACTCCTCAAGCAGTTTTCCGTAAACTGATAGCGCCTCATCATCGTATTTGCCCAATTCATGAGCCTTAGTAACAGCCTCGGCAGCCAACCTACCACTCTCCATGGCGAAGTCCACACCCCTAATTATCACGCCTAGGTGAAGCAGGAAGCCTGCAGCATCGCCGGTGACTAGGTAGCCATTACCGTATAATTTAGGTGGCGCAGCATTTATGCCGGCCACGGGCGTTAGGTGGGCTGAGTACTCGAGGAGTTGCCCTCCCTTAATCAATCTCTTGACCATTGGGTGTAGCCTGAACTCCTCGATTAGGTCGTGGACTGGCACATCCAGTTGGTAGCCATAACTTAGGTATATGACTATCCCCAGGGTTATGGCCTCCTTATTAGTGTATATGAAGGCGCCGCCCGGCAGGTAATGCGTTGGGAATCCAGCAAGCACCCACGCTAATCCCTCATCCTCATCAAGGTTAAACCTCTCATTAATCTCCTCCCTACTCAACTTAATGACCTCCTTAACACCAAGGGCCACTATCTCAGGGCTCAACTTAGGCGCTAGGCCACTCCTCTCGAGGACCAGCCTGTTTATCCCCTCGGCGATTATCGTCACGTCACCGTAGACCTCATCATTACCAGCCCTAACGCCAACCACCTTACCATCCCTAATGATTAATGAGTCAACGGGTACCTCAGAAACAACGACGGCGCCTGCTGACTCCGCCTTCTTATCAAGCCACTCGACGAAGTTCGTTAAATAGGCCGTGAATGATTTGTGTTCAACCTTCGTTGTTTCGAAGTCCACGGTTGTCCAGGAGTCCTCAGTCATCATCGTTATCCTCTCCCTCCTAACCCAACGCTCCACGGGTGCCTCCTTGACGTACTCAGGGTATAGCCTGTCGAGGACGTGGGCGTAAATCCTACCGCCAAAGACATTCTTACTGCCCGGCTTCTTACCCCTCTCAATTACCAGCACCTTAAACCCCTTACTGGCTAATTGCTGGGCAGCCGTGAGCCCCGCCGGCCCCGCACCAACCACTATCACATCGAACTTTGTCCCCACGGGTCAGGGATTAGACATACACCTTATTAAGTATTAACACTAAATAGATTTAATTAATTTAGTTGAATTCTCTTTTGGTTGGTGATGAGGGCGAACCCAATGGATGAGTGACATGACTCTATCCTGGCTGATAGTATTAAACAGAGTCTGCTTTTTCGATAAGCCACATAGAAATTTCACGTTGCTTTTCGGATAAGTAGGCTTAACTTGATATCTAAATAGATATTACTAATATGTCATCATTGGGCGATCACATTGATAAATTAGTTGAGAGGAAGGTGGAGGATTCAGGAAGTGGTGCTGGTGCGTTAATAGCGGCGATCAGGTTATTGAATAGGGGCGTTGTTAGATGGGCACTTAGGGTATTGACTAAGGAGGTTGAATTTAATGGTGAGAGGAAGCCATTAATGGAGTGGGTGTTGGCAAAGTACGTGGGTGAATCCCAATGCCCAACTGTGACCCACTTTGTGGCTCCATTCTTTGAGATGGGTATGAAATTGGCAACGGCCTGGCTCCACGCGGATGAGGAACCCATTAAGCAGTTGCTCAGTGATCCAGCGATTAGGAGGGGTATAGTCACGACGCTGAGGGGCATAGCACTGTTCGGTGTTACAACGCCGCAGAAGCTCCCAGCCCCATTCTTCATAGTGTGGAACTTCACAAACGCCTGCAACCTGAAGTGCATGCATTGTTACCAAAACGCCGGTAGGCCGTTACCCAATGAGTTGGCGCTTGAGGAGAAGCTCAGGGTCGTTAAGGAGCTTGATGAGGCTGGAGTACCGGCTATCGCATTATCCGGTGGTGAGCCAACGGTTCATAGGGACTTCTGGCCAGTACTTGCTGAGATAAATAGGAGGGGCTTTTACTCGGCCATCGCCACTAATGGAACCACATTTGCGAACATTGAGTTTGCCGAGAGGGCTAAGAAGCTTGGGCTTAGGTATGTGGAGATAAGCATTGACGCTGCTGACCCCAATGTTCATGATAAGTTCAGGGGTGTGCCAGGTGCTTGGGCTAAGGCGGTGCAGGGGCTTAGGAATGCTGTTAGGCTTGGCTTTAGTGCGGCGTTGGCGTTTACCGTCACTAAGTACAACATTCATGAGGTTGATAAGATACTTGACCTGGCCCAGGAGATTGGCGTTAAGAGGGTCGTATTCTTCAATTTCATACCGGTTGGCAGGGGCCGCGAGAACCTGGAGATTGATTTATCACCTGAGGAGAGGGAGGAGTTCCTTAGGCATATTTATAAGGAGATGAGGAGGAGGAAGATGGAGATAATAAGCACGGCTCCTCAATACGGCAGGGTAGTTAATCAATTAAGCAATGGTGAGGACGTCTCACCAACACACTTCGTAGTCGCCAACGACCCCATAACTAAGGAGTTAACCGAGTTCATTGGTGGCTGTGGAGCTGGCCGTGTTTACGCAGCCATCGAGCCCGAGGGCACGGTAACGCCCTGCGTCTTCCTACCATACCCAGTGGGCAATCTAAGGACTAAGTCCTTCTGGGATATTTGGATGGATCCATTCATGGAGAACTTCAGGGATAGGGATAGGCTTGAGGGATTCTGTGGTAGGTGCCCATATAAGTTAATTTGCGGTGGTTGTAGGGCCAGGGCATATAACTACTTCGGTGACGTACTCGCCCCAGACCCAGGCTGCATATACAACTCGGCCGAGTGGAGGAAGTTGCAGGAGGATATACTGAGGATTAAGGTGAAGGTATCACCGTTAGTCTTCAAGTAAGGTGATGAACATGAGAGTCCTACTTGCCGTCCCGCCGGGTATTGATAAGTTAGAACTGTATAAAGTGCTTGGTCTGAAAGCACCGCCACTTGGCCTTGCCTGGATCGCGGCAGTGCTCGAGAGGGCTGGCCATAAGGTTAGGATAATTGATTCACCGACCGAGGGCATTGACCTAAGGACATTCATGGGCGAGGTTAAGTCCTGGCAACCAGACGTTGTTGGCATAACTGCAATAACGCCAACAGTCTATAAAGCCTATGAAACGGCTAAGGCGATTAAGGAGTATGATAAGGACCTGCCTGTAATAATGGGTGGTCCACATGTAACGTTCATGTATGAGGAAGCATTGAGCAATAACGTTGACGTTGTTGTTAGGGGTGAGGGTGAATACACGACGCTTGAGCTCATAAATACGATGGAGAAGTATGGGATGGACCCAGCTCACCTAAAGTCGATAAGGGGCTTAGTGTTTAAGGATGGTGATCAAGTGATTAAGACTCCCGATAGGCCGCCAATCAAGAACCTGGATGAGTTACCACCGCCAGCCCGCCATTTATTGCCCATGGATAAGTACACACTGTTTGGCAAACCGATTAGAATAGTCCATGTTATGGCAAGTAGGGGGTGCCCATACGGCTGCTCCTTCTGTTCCACGTCATACTTCTGGGGCAGGATAATTAGGTATAGGTCGGCCAAGGCCGTGGCTGATGAGATTGAGGATACCGTGAATACGTATAAGACAAACATAATCGTATTCACCGATGATGAGTTTACACTCGGTAAGAGGTTCGTGTATGAATTTCTCAGGGAGCTTGAGGAGAGGAAGCTCGACATAAGCTTCTCCTGTGGTTCCAGGGTTGACACAATAGATAGAGAGATGATGATTGCGCTGAAGAAGCATGGGTGCACTGCGCTGTACTTCGGCGTTGAGTCGGGGAGTCAGGACACAATTAACAGGATCGGTAAGAGGATAACCCTTGAGCAAGCCGTTAGGGTATTTCAGTGGGCTAAGGAGATTAAGATAGACCACGTGGGCTCCTTCGTGATAGGCTTCCCATGGGAGTCGATAGACGACATGAAGAACACCGTAAAGTTCGCAATGAAGCTAAACCCGACATACGCCCAATTCACCGTTGCCACGCCATACCCAGGCACACCACTTTACTACCAGGCGCTCAGTGAGAACCTCATTGAGGATTGGAATTGGGAGCATTGGACGACGCTTAAGGCCGTCATGAGGGGTTACAAATTCACCAAGGAGCAGGCTCAGAAAATGCTTCAGTGGGCTTACGTGAAGTACTACAGTAGGCTTGGCTTCCTAATCCATGAGTTAATACATGGTAGGTTAGGTACAATAATATCCGCGATAAGGAACTCCCTAGTTCCCTGGTTCACGGAGAAACTGCTTAGGCGTGGTGAGTGAGTTAAGTGGCGTTGTTCAGTATCTCCCTCAAAACCAATAGGTTTCTCCTACCCGGTAACGTGGCGTTAATGAACGAGTCCCTATCCAAATTCACACCCCACTTACTAATTATCTCTAGAACCCTATCAAGGTCATCACTGAATGATCCATTCTCAACGTAACTATGCACCAAGTTCAGGGCGCTATACACGGTGTCGAGGCCGTAAACCCTCGCCAGCCACATGATTATGTCAGGTACGTTTAGTACAACTAGGTTCTTATCACTCAATCTAATGATCAGCCTCATGTAAAACGTTGTGACGTTGTTCACGGTGACACACTGAACCTTATTGCAGTCGTTATCGCTCACGATTAAGTTATCATGAACCCTAATACTCCCGGTCCCAAATTCAAGAAGCAATGACGCGCTCAATCTGCCAAACCTAAAAATCTCTATCTCATTGCCAATCCTCTCCACAATCCTCCTCATGCGCTTAAAGAACTTATGAACATCATTCCTATCACAATTCCTAGCCACTAGGGGTGATGTTGCTAGTACGGGTAGATCCATGCAGTTGAGACCGAGGTTCTTACAGAATTCAGTCCTTTTATAAAGTATGAATAGTATTAGGTGTAGTGTGTCCAGGTATTTAATTGGGCATTCATTAATTGGGACTTCCCTAAAATCCATAAGTATACCACCAATTCACTGATTATTTACTTAAAAACCTATTGATCTATACAAGTGTAGATTTATACACGTAAATTACTGCTTCTTAGCCGCAGCCTTCTTCTCAGTCTTCCTCTTCTTCATCTCCTCACGTATCTTCTTAGCCTCCTCCTTCGGCATATTCCTAAGCCTTATATAAAGCGGCTCAATCCTCTCGCCCACATTGGGGTCATCATAAACGTGGGCCTCAATGACACTCCTGTGCCTACCATACTCAGTGATAACCCTCACAACATACACCTGCTTAACATCAACACCCATGGCCTTCGCAATTTCTTCACGTAGTTGAACCCTACTTGGTGTTGGTAAGCCCACGTGCCAGGCCTCGGCAGTAACCTCCTTACGACCAATAACCTTATTCTCCCTAATGTTGAGTAGCTTAAATACGAGCTTACCTGCCTCAATGCCCTCCGGTAATTTCGGCATTGGTATTGACATCAGTCTTGACGTGGAGAAACCCCTTAATAAGTATTATTTGTTGCCTATGGGATTATAGGACCTCGATTGCGTACATGCCAGCCTTGGTAATGCCAAGTCTCTTGGCGATGCAGGACTCCTCGGGCTTAAGTATTACTATAAGGCCCATCCAATCCTTCGTGAAGTCAGTACCACCACATACTGGGCACTTCTCAACATCCTCAGGTACGACTGCCTTACAATTCCTGCAAGCCTTATAGCCGGGCAATGGACTACGCCTAACCGGTCTCCTACCCCTCGCACTCATTACACGTGTTGCGCGGGTTTACTTTAATAAACTTATCCAGGCATTATGCTCGGCAATGAACGAAACCGTGAATAGGCTAATCGAGACATTCAGGGGCATTAAGAGTGAGTTGGAGAGTGTGGGTTGGTATCCCGTGGATGCCGAGTCAACAAGGTGGTGGGGTGGTGCTGAGACGCCTGATGAGGTAATAATCACGGCAATACTTGTGCAACAAACCCGCTGGGACGTGGTGCACGAAGTGCTCAATAGGCTTAGGAAGCTTGGACTGAACACCATCGAGAGCATCGCTAATGCAGACCCTAATTACCTAGCTGAGGTCATTAAGGGCGTTAATTATAGATTTACGAAGGCCCAGAGACTTGTTAAGCTCGCTCGCAACATCACAGTGATCGGGGGCTTAGAGAGACTGAGGCTTAAGGGTGATGTTAGGGATTTCCTGCTTAACCAGGAGGGTGTTGGTAGGGAGACCGCGGATTCAATAATGCTCTTTGCCCTGAACATACTTACATTACCCATTTCGCAATATACAAAGAGGGTGTTCAGTAGGGTATTGGGCATTAATCCTGGTAATGACTATGACTCATGGAAGAGGACGCTTGAGGATTTAATACCGAGGGACCTATACACCTATAAGTTGGTGCATGCCTCAGTGATTACTATCGGCAAGAAGTATTGCTTGCCTGATAACCCATTATGCGATAAATGCCCATTAAGGGATTTATGCCTATACGCTAATGGTAGGAGGTGACCATCAGTCACCGTTTGTTAAAACCCTCATTAGCTGCTCAAGCCCATTATCAACATCATCAACACCCAATAACTCCCTCTCCGGCGACAAATCACCCGCGGCATATCTCTCTAAGTATTTCTGATTAATTATTATGAAATTCGGGCCCCACTTATACAGCCTTAGGACCTCCATTGCCTCATCCTTAAAGCCCATTATATAGAGCGCCGCCGCCACGGCTTCAATCGTGCTTAATATGTATGGCTTGCCGTAATGCGTTGGGTTAGCGGCTATGAGTAATGGTAGCCTCCTTCTAATGAATTTACCCCTAATGAACTTAGTATGAACGTCAACAGCCCTTTTCCAGGAGCAGTCTATCAATGATAATCCCCTTGATTCAGCGATAACCCTATCACTGGGTGTTAATGGTGTTTTAACTGTTGGGTCGAGAATTATTGAACCACTTGGCAATGCCTTAATACTATCCACTAATTGCGCAAATCCAAACCTAACCAATTTAATCGCAGTGTTCTTCCTTGGATCATCCTGCGGTAATCTATAAATGAAGACTCTGGGTATCACAATGCTCTATAACATTAAATAACTTAATATTTTAATAACCAATCCCGGACACCAATAATAATGAGTAATTTGCCTCATTACCGGGAAGGTTTACGTGCCGTAACGGGCTCTGGCGAGTACATTGATGATATACCCACACCCCCGGGCACGCTTTATATGGCCATCTACAGAAGTCCCTATGCCCATGCCCGAATACTTAAGGTTGACTTAAGCGGGGTCTTTGAGCATGGCGGCATTGCCTATGGACCCAACGACCTGGCTAAGGTAATACCAAACCCATTCCCACTCGCGGTGGATGCCCCAATTAAGTACTACCCATTTGCCCGGGATAAGGCTAGGTTTGTCGGTGAACCGATAGCGGTGGTCCTCGCAGACGACCCATACAGGGCAATTGACCTACTTGATTACGTCCAGGTGGATTTCGAGCCATTAAAGCCCGTATTGACTTTTGACGATGCATTAAGGGGTGATGTGCTTGTTCATGAGGAGCTTAAGTCGAACGTTGCCATGCATAGGCACATGAAATTCGGACCTGTGGATAAGGTATTCTCCGAGGCTCCCGTTGTTATAAAGCGTGAGTTCTACTATCAGAAGCACAATGCAATGCCGCTGGAGACCTACGGTGTGCTTGCTCACTATACTGGTGGTGAATTGAACGTGTGGGCCAACGCCCAGGGACCATTATTAATAACCTATTTCGTAACGAGGGCCCTAGGCCTACCAACGGGTAGCCTTAGGCTCTTTGGCCCTAGGGACGTCGGTGGTAGCTTCGGCTCTAAGTACTCATTATACCCATACATAACCCTGGCGGCCGCCGCATCAATACTAAGTGGTAGGCCCGTTAAGTGGGTTGAGAGTAGGACTGAGCACCTCGTGGGTAGTAACTCAGGCGGCGCCAGGAAGGGTGTTGTGGAGGTTGCTGCGACGAGGGACGGCGTGATCCAGGGATTTAGGTTTAGGTTTTATGAGGATGTTGGTGCATACCCAAGACCACCCGATCCAGGGGTTTTGTTTAGGGTTCATGGAAACATGAACGGCGCATACGATGTTAGGGCTATCGAGGCTGAGGACTACGTAGTCGTAACGAATAAATTACCAACAGGCCTAAACAGGGCCTATGGAGGTCCGCCCTTCTACTTCATGCTTGAGGTTGCGGTTAACGAACTTGCCCGTGAGCTCGGCATAGACCCACTCGAGCTTAGGATCAAGAACCTCATTAGGGATTTCCCGAAGAGGATTGGTGATGAGTATTTCTATGAGACCGTTACCGGCGGGCTTTATCCGAGGCAGGATTATGAGAGGGTTGTTAGGGCGATCGAGCCTGAGTATAGGCGTTGGCTTGAGGAGAGGAGGAAGAACCCAAACATTGGTGTTGGTATTGCTGTATTGGTTGAGCCAGCAGGCACGAATCTTGGTTACACGGACCTGGCAATCGAACCAAGTAAGCGTAAGTACCCGCATTCAGGCTCTGGTTCCTACGTAACCATTAATATAGACATGAGCGGTTACATTAGGGTCTTTGTCAATGGCACCAATGAGGGGCTCGGCCACGAAACAACACTCGCCGAAGTGGTTGCATCGGAATTGGGTGTTGATCCGTCAATGATCATCGTGGAGAATAGGGTTGATACCACCAGGACGTGGGCATTATCGGACGGCTCCTACTCATCTAGGTTTGCCCCGATAGTGGTCAGCGCCGCCATACTGGCGGCTAGGCAGTTGAAGGAGAAGTTGACGAGAATTGCCATGTCCATTTTAGGCACGGATAAGGTTGGTTATGAGAATGGTCAGTTCTACGACATAAACAATCCAAGTAGGAGGGTTGATATTAGGAGGATGGCATCATCAGTTAATTGGGACCCAGGTTCATTACCGGAGGGCTTGGACGCCTCATTGAGTGTCACGGTGTTTTATCAACCACCAACGGTTAAGGCTGCCGAGGGTGATAGGATAAACTCATCAGCCACATACGCAATACAGGCGCACTTGGCCGTCATTGAGCTTGACCCGAACACGTATGACATTAGGGTTAGGAAGTACGTAATAGCCCACGACGCAGGCAGGATACTCAAGAGGGAGTTCGTTGATAGTCAGTTGATGGGTGGTTTAATGCACGGTCTCGCCCTCACGCTTTATGAGGAGTTGATGTATGACGACCAGGGCAACCCATTAACGACGAGTCTCGACATCTATGAAACACCGACAATGGCTGAGGCCGTGGGTATGGAGGTGGAGTTCATACACTTTGAAACACCCACGAAGCACCTGGTCTCCGGGGCTCATGGTGTTGGTGAGGGCGCAATGATGGGCGTGCCCGCGGCAATCGTCAATGCCCTAGCCTCGATAATTGGTAAGGCCATAACGGACCTGCCACTAAGGCCGTATAAGATAATGAGGGCTGTCGAGGGATGATGGGCATGGCGTACACCCTCGGTATTCCCAGGGGATTTAAGTATGTCAGAGCCTCGACAATTGATGAGGCCTTGAAGCTACTCAATGAGTACGGTGGTGATGCCAAGGTACTTGCTGGCGGCATGAGCCTAATGCCCATGCTCAAGTTGAGGATGACCGAGGTTAAGTATTTGATTGATATACTCGGTATTAATGACCTTAGGTACATCAGGGTTGAGGGTAATCACTTAAGGATTGGCGCATTAACCACGCATAATGACATTGCAATGAATAGGGTAGTTAATGATAACGCGAAGATATTGAGTGAGTCTGCATGGCACATAGCCGATATTCAGGTTAGGAACCTGGGTACAATAGGCGGTAGCCTAGCCCACGCAGATCCAGCGGCTAATTACTACCCAGCCCTGATAGCACTGGATGCCGAGGTCATGATTAAGGGGATTGGTACTGAGAGGGTCGTTAAGGTTTCAGACCTTTACAAAGGGCCATACATCACTGACCTAAAGCCCAATGAGTTAATTACAGAGGTCAGAATACCACTCAGCGGCCTTAGGGGTGTTTATGAGATCTTCAGGAGGGGTGGTGCATCGTTCCCAAGCGTTATCATAGCCGTTGCTTATCAGGAGAAGGATGGGGTTATAACAGACTCCAGGATATCCATTGGCGCCGTTTACCCAGAGCCCGTGCTAGTGAGCGGGCACTTGAATGGACTTGGGGTTAGGGAGGTTGGGGCTAAGGTTAATGACATTGTGAACTCCATATTCTCTTCAATAGACGCAAAGCCCCTTGAGGACACACATGCACCTGGTGATTACAAGGTCAAGGTTGCAAAGAACCTATTGACTAAGGCCTTAACGGAGATTGCCAATGGGTCCGTGCAGTACATTAAGGCGCCCATTAAGGATGAGCTTATTAAGTGGGAGTTCAGGGATGGTGTTGAGTACGTTGGCGATTTGGTTAGGGTTAGGGTTAACGTTAATGGCCAGTGGATTGAGGACTTGGTTGAGCCGAGATTATTGCTTATAGACTTCCTGAGGAGGCATGGGTTTAAGGAAGTTAGGAGGGGTTGTGATGAGGGTAAGTGCGGCGCGTGTACCGTGCTTGTTGATGGTAGGGCTGTCAAGTCATGCATGGTCCCCGTGGTCAGGGTTTCAGGGCACTCAGTAACCACCGTAAGGGGTTTGAGTAAGGGAATGGAGCTACACCCAATACAGAGGGCATTCCTTGAGGAGTACGCAATGCAGTGCGGCTTCTGTACTCATGGCTTCATGATGGTGACGCATGACTACCTCACGAACATAGACCCGACGGCTAACGATGATCTATTGAAACTAAGCATTAAGAATATTTGCCGCTGCACCGGTTACATAAACATAATTAAGGCTATTAAGAGGGCAGCTAAATACCTACAGCCCTGACGACCATTTCAACACTAAATCCTTCATAGTAATTAATCAAAATCTAATAGAATGTGAAATAGATGAGAATACTTAACAAAGCATGACTAGTCTCTTAAGAAGGTGCAGGAGATACATTTGCGTTAGCCAGATGTATGGATACTATTTGACCCTTTACTTAGAACGCTCATTAGTGCTCTCGCCTTAACTATGAATGACTTAATTAATGCTATAGCCGTTTCGTCATTTGGTATCTTGCTTCTAATGCCTTCCGGGTCTGGGCCGTTGTATTGATACTCATGTAATTGTAGGGCCATGGCAGTTAACTCAGCCACACCTGGGACTATTCTCTCCATCTCCGCGCTTAGCTCGGTCATTCTATTGGTCGGTATTACTGCGGCTATCCATTCATGGAATGGTATGGTGACATTCCCAACACGTTTATTCCCACGATATTTTTCCTGAAGTTGATCTGCATTCTTCAGTGCTAGATACGAGAGGAATGCCTTCCACGCCTGGAATGCCTTACCTGCCGCATTACTAGTGAGACCTTCCCTTAAGAAAACCTCCGCAACATCAAGCTCCTTCATAGCCTCCTCAAGCCTCTCCTTCGCCAAAGCCTCTGTATTCAATCTTCTCATGCGAGCCTCCATAATTTAAACGCACAATATTAATCAATATAAAACTAGCCTTAATATTTTGATGCGGGCTCAACAAGCATTCAGTATATAATGGGCTTAGTTTCTTCTCTTTCAATCTATTTTTAATATTAAGTTTGCGGTGCAATAATAGTTAAATTAAAAATAATCAATAATATTATGCTCATTGATTGCGTACTCCTAAAGTATTAAATACCTTCCATAAGTCTCTTTAGTAATGAGTTCCACCGTGAATTCAACGGCAACGCAAATCAAGGTGTTTGGCTTTATACCACAGTATGTTTTTTACACGGTACTTGCCGCCGTGGTCATAATAGTCGTGGGATACGTAGTTGGTAGACTCGTGGAAATACTAATTAAGAAAATCTCCTACACCACGGGCCTAGATGCCTTCTTTAGGAAGACCTCCGTGGGCCGTGCACTGCTCAGGAGTGGTTATACGGCTGGTGACTTCCTCGGTCTCTTCGTTAAGTGGGTCATTTATATAGCGGCGATCTTCTATGCCCTACTTGAACTATCCTACGCAAGCCCAAACCTCGCCTTCCTATATGATACCTCAAGGAGCGTATTGACATACCTGCCATACCTAGTGTCCGGCGTGATTATTCTAATCATTGGTTTAATAATGGTCGATTGGATAAGCGATTATTTTAAGCGTAGTTACCCAGCAAATGACCAATACTCACAGACCCTGCTTAACTTCGTTGGTGATGCCTTTAGATTCATACTTTACTACATGGTCATAACAATCGCGTTGAGTGTTATGAAGGTTAACGTGACCATACTCTACATATTCGCCCAAGGACTCGCCTGGGCAGTGGCTATTGGCCTTGGGGTTGCCATTGGTCTCGTGCTTGCCGTACCATTGAGGGAGCCGCTGAGGAGGTTCCTTGAGCGTGAGTGGGATCAGTCAAGGGATGGTGATAAAAGGAGGGGTGATGTAGGTGGCTAAGCCTGTCATTGGCGTTATAATGTACCAGACAAGCAATTCCAAGGGGCAGGAGTTGGTGGCTCAGAGGATGGTTAAGTGGTTTCTTAGGCTTGGTTATGAGGCCTACCTAATAACGAGTATTTACCACGACGGTAATGAGGTTGTTAGGAGGAGGGCTGTAGAGACCTCACTTGAGGGTTATGTATTTCAGGAGAAGGACCCAGCCATTGGGCTACCCACCATTAGGGTTGATAGTTATGTTGCTAGGTGGCCGCCCAGGAGGATCATGTTCAAGAACTTCGTGGATGTGCTTAGAAGGATCAGTGAGAATTTCAATGTGAATTCATTAATAACGCATTCCACGCTTTGGAATGGGCCTGAGGACACGGCTAAGTACGTGATGTGGAGGAGGATGTTGACGACATTTGGACTTGAGAATAGTAACGTGTTCTTTGGGCACATGAGCCACTACCAACCGCCTGACCCAACTAGGTATGACGTTGTTGAGAGGACGTATAGGCTTGCCTGGAACCACATGGCATTCCCAGAGATCTTCAAGGCAGCAAACCTCATCCTCTGCGTGACGCCACTCGAGGGTGAGGAGATGATTAGGATGGGTGCAAGGCCCGAGCAAATCTACGTATTTCCAGGGGGTATTGACGATGATGAGGTGGCTGATCTAAATGCCGTTGATTCGAGTGACTTCAGGGTTAAGTATAGGATTCCCGATGACGTCAAGATAGTGGCTTACCTGGGCACTGTTGAGGAGAGGAAGAACCCGCTTGCTGTTGTCAGGGTTGCCAAGATGCTTAGGCATAGGCGTGACGTGCACTTCGTAATTGCTGGCAAGCCCGGTGACCAATGGGATGAGGTTGTCAGTGAGGCTAGGGGCTTAAGTAACGTGACCTTGACTGGGGAGTTGAGTGTTGAGGATAAGAAGAAGTTGATTAAGGAGGCTTACGTGAACATAATAATGAGTAAGATGGAGGCCCTCGGGCTGACGCAGCTGGAGTTCATGTATGGTGGTGTTCCCGTAATAACCTCCGCGGTTTACGGCCAGAAGTGGGTCGTTAGGAATGGCGTTGATGGGATACACGTTAATGGCCCAGACGATGTTGAGGGCGCCGCTAAGGCCGTGGAGAGGCTCCTGGATCACCCTGAGGAGAGGGATAGGATGAGTAGGAATGCGAGGGAGAGGGCATCGCAATTATTAATGAGTAAGCTCGTTAAGGAACTTGCCGTTAAGATTGAGGAATACTTGCGCTAGGGATCCAGTAGGGTGTTGTTGAATTGATCGATTATTGAGTAGACAACCCAAGCCATCTCTACGGACCATAGGAAGTAGATCAGCGGCGTTATGTTCACAGTGACCCCATAGGCTGTGATCGTACCTGGTATTGAGAGGAATATCGCCGTTATCAACGTCGCCTCACCAAGGATAACCGGGTAAGCAAGCACGTGGCCCGCCAGTAAGCCGCGTAGGAATGCCAGTACCGCGAAGGCGGCTATTAACGTAATGTACTCTGTGATTATTGACGTGAATTGGATGGGTAGGTGCGCCATGTATGAGCTGAGTAGTGAGTATAGTATTAGCATTAGGATTAGGAGTAGTACGTCGGTTGCCGCATTGACAGCGCCACTTATTAACCTATCCCTGACCCTCATGATGGGGTCACCGTACTGGTGACGTTGGCGATTCCAGGTATCGAAACGGTTATGTTTATTGGCAGATTAAGCGACGTTATGGGCATTATGATGCTTCCAAAACCGTAAGGCTCAACATAGACGCTCCTTGAGAGGCCTCCCTGTGTTATTGTTATTACTAATGGTAGTGGCAACGGGTTATGTATCGTGAAGTTTAGGTAATACCCAGTGCCCGTCTGGTAAATATTGGCACTAACGTACCTGCTCAAGTTACCCATTGTTAGCGCTGAAATGCCGAGTACGATCAAGGTAATCACTAGCGAGAGTATTGCTAACGCAATGGCAACCCTCACAAAAATCAGTAATTTGATTGGGTAATAAGTCTTAACGCTCTGGTGATTTTAATGTATGCACGATCAATAATTAGCGGAAAACTTAACTTATTCAGTACCCTTAAGTCAGTGGAGAGGGTATGGGCAAGGTTAGGATCAGTATTTATATCGATGAGGAATTATGGAGGGAGTTTAAGAGATATGCCGCGGAGCGAGGTTTAAACGCTAGCGAATTGCTGGAGGAATTGATTAAGGAGGAGCTGATGATTGAGCTTAATACGCTAATACTCGAGGAGACTACTCCAGAACTTGATTTTGAACCGATTAAGCCCAGGGAACCGGTGAGTGGTCTCGTGAGGGAGATGAGGGATGAAAGAGAGAATAGTTTATCTGGACAGTAACGCCATGATGAAGAGGTACGTTTCACCGCATTCATCAAACTTATGACCACAGGTTAGTAATAGCAAAGTTTGTGGGTGTCAGTGGGGTTGTTACGGCTGATGGGAAGTTGTGCTAGGTGTTAATTAATGAGGGGTTGAATGCTAAATACATCGGTTAGGTGGGTAGTAACTACGTACTACAGTGCCTGTAGGCCCCTCGTTATGAGTATTGCCCCTGCCCAGGCGATTACGGCTATGAAGGCGACCTTGTACGTGACCACCGCCAGTACGTAAAGCACGCTCTCCAGGGATGGCGGCTGTGGTATTGAGATACCCGTGAGCAACTCTATGTATGCAAGTACGGAGGCCACCAGCAGTAGGGCTATTCCAATGCCAATTAGTACGAGGCCGATCCTACGCTTCGTGGCGCTTGAGGACATACAATAATCAATGCGTAGTTCCTTTTAATGCATAACCTAAATATCAACCACAAACGTGAGCCTCCAGTAGTTATCGGCCCTTTTAATCTCCATCATGTTGTAGGTCATCGCCTTGACTATCAACCCCCTATAACCATGCTTATTGATGTCGAAGTGCTCACCGCCAACGACAGCCCTGATCCTATACGGTCCATTACCCTCTATACTAACCTCCCTGAAGTAGTCGCCATAGGCGAACTTCCTGCCATCGAATAGGTAGATGAACTCATCAATCCAATTAAACAATAACTGCTCAAGATCCTCACCCCCCACGTTAACCTCCACGAACTCCCTCGGCTCAACCCTATCAATGTAGTAGGTAAGGCCCGCAACCCCAAGTGCCGCGTTTTTGAAGGCCTCCTCAAGCGTGCAGCCGTAGGCTATCACGGCGATGTCCGCCGTATGCTCCCCATACTCATACCTAGTGGGTAATTGGCACTGCATCAAGATGCCATTACCAAACCCCTTTAACAATCTTACGTGTTATTGATCATGGCGTATTTAGGATTAACAAGTCATTAATGCATGCCGTTTTTAGTAATCCATTCGTAAGTACCTCTTAATTAGCTTATCGTAATCAACCTCCCTAAGTATTGGGTCAGCAAGCCTATACTCACCCTCCCTGACCTTCACAACGAAGTTATAGTTAATTAAGGCATTCAATGCGTTCAGGAGTTCCCTATCTCCGAATTCCCTACCAAGCCTCGTCGTCACGGCGAACTTTATATCCTTCCACCTATTCACGACTCTCAATGCGGAAAGTATGGCTAGGTAGAGAGCCTTGTTAGCCTTGTCCTCGAGGAAGTGCTCAATCTCATTAACCATGATCTTAACCCCCTCATTAATCGTCTCCCTCAATGCCTCATCAACGTCTAAGCCCCTAACACCGTGATAATTACCAAATAATGTTAGCCAACCAACAACACCATCAAGCCTGTCAATGACGGTATCGAATGCGTTAAATTGAATGCCCAATTCCCTGAAACCCCTCTTAAGGAATTCCCTGGATAATTCGTCATTAAACGGCTTTAGCTTAACCTCGACGGGTGGCCTGCCGTATAATGGGGACTCGGGGTTTGGCTTGAGTAGTGTCTTTACGAGACCTACGTAGGATCCCGTGAATATGAATGAGACCCTTGGATTGCTCATGAATACGTTGCCGAGTATCCTCAAGAATTGACCAGTAACCCTACTTAACTCCTGAACCTCATCAAGCCCAATAACCGTATTCTCATCAATAGATAGTAAGAGCTCAAGCAGGCTATTGAACACCCTGGAACCCCTGCTCAGGGTTATCCCTGCTGAACCGACTATGAAGTTTAGAGAGACGTTGAGCCTAAGCCTTAAGCGTGTCCTATTAACCTCATTAACTAGTATCGTTAATAAATCCCTAAGCGTTGTAACACCCCTGGCATTAATATAGATAGCCCTAAATCCCTCCCTAGATAATTCATTTAACACAACCTTCATTAGGCTGGTTTTACCGATACCACGCTGACCGCCGATGACGACCCAATTACCAGCCCTAACTTGCCTCTTAACATACTCAACCTCCTCATCCCTACCAAAGAGCTCATCTCTAGACTCCTTCGGGTGTAAATCAAAGAGCATAGCAGACTCTGCAGTAACTGAAGACCCAGCAGTTATAAAGGCATCCCGAGAGATAGTAACCAGCCCTTTAACCGAGTCTTCAGCCAATGAATAACTAACCATACTTACAGACGGAGAGGGTAAAACGTGAAATTGAGGATGGTAGGGTGTCGTAAATCCACGTGTTGTACCCGTGGGATTAATTTTTAAGTGGGCCAATGATTCACTAATGTGCATCGTTGGGTTTACGCGATTGATGCATCGATTAAGCTCTTCATTAGGGATATCAATTCATTTAGGTTGTTAATTATTAACGCGGCGATACCCATAACCATATTGACAACGTATGAATTGCTAATGAACATACTTAACACATACGTGGACTCATTAACCACTACCGTAGCTCCATACTCAAAGTCTATAATTAATAATGCGGTTTACTTCATAAACTCCATAACGTACTTAGTAGTTGCTGCCCTTGTCATAATCTTTTTCGTAACATCGGCATTCATGGTCAATGGCATAGTGAGGAATTTGAGGGATGACTTTAGGGCCATGATCAGCATCTTTAGGTCGGGTGTGGGGGTCATAATGCATATCGCATTAATAATGCTCCTTATATCCCTATACTCATTTACGCTAGGGATCTCAATATCGGCTGCCCTGGTTCTGGTGTTAATGAAAATCCTGACAACGCTGGGCATAATACCAATTACTAACTATGGCGTTGACATAACAGGCGTATTACCGGTGATGCTACCCCTGGCCTGCGTCATATGTGTTACATACATCATTGAGGGCATCATATGGGTGCGGAGGTATGCCTATCTACCCTAGGGGCCTTGCCGTGATTGCGCTGTCCGTATACCTCGCGTCCATAGCCCTTGGCCTAGTCATATCCACAATGCTGGCGGTATACTACTTACCGCAACTATTCCTCCTCAACATCGGTAATGTCACGATTAAGAAGGGAGAGTCAATGTCCATATTCACGAGTTGGGTACCAATAAACCTTGCCTACTCCCTCAGGGATATGGGCTTTATGGCTATTCCCGAGGTCATAATGCCCTCCGTCGTGAATAGAACCCCAGTGATTGTTAGGGGTATTGTACCAAGCTACATTAATTACTACGGGGTCAATGCGACGGCCCAGGAATTAAATGAGGGTGCCTTAGTTGGTTATGAATTGGCTAGGGAGCTACATGTTAGGGTTGGTGATGAGTTGGTGATCACGTCCTTTAAGGGCATTACCAATAACTTGACGGTTGCGGGGATCATAAAGTCAATTAAATACCCGCAGCTTAATTATGAAGTCGTAATAAATCTGACCACGGCGCAGCATTTAGATTCGTTGCCGTCGTCCGTGGTTAATGTAATATACGTTAATGCGAGTTATGGATTGATAAGTAGGGTTAATGGTATGTATGGGTTGAGGATAATAACCCACATACTTAATGGTTCACTCGCCGTATTAAACTCGATGAATCACACGGTATTTAATGGCCCCCTCACTAATATGACATTGACATTACCATTTGGTGTGTATTACGTGGTCGCATATAATAGATCCTTAATTATTTGGTTCTCGACGGTGATTCTCGAGAGCAACAAGACCATAGAGTTGATGAAAATGCCCGTTCCAAGGATGGTTAGCTCATACCCAGTATCGCCTAGTGAGTGGGTCATTGTGAGGTGGCCCAATGGGTCTTTAGTGAGTAGTTACTACCTACTGATTTATTACATGAATGGCTCGCTGGCATACTCAACCGTTGGGGGCGGTGTTACGCCAATATCCGTGCCTGGCGGTATGTACAGGATCGACGTGGTCATGGGCAATACCTATTATTCTGTGAGTGAGTACGTGGTGCCCGGGTCCAATGTGACTGTCGTGCTCACGCCATACTCGATACTCGTGGGTGAATTAATGACCCACGCATATAATTACTTCACGTCTGTCCTACCACTAAGTAGTGCCTCAGGGCCTGCTGCGTTGATTAGTGCCTTGAGGGTTGGGATTGGCACATTCATTGGTGTGATAATGGGCTTATTGGTTATCGTGTCGATAGGCCTCATAGGCATTGTTAATTACTCGGTTGAGGTCAATAGGGAGTTGATTATGTACTTGAGATTGAATCATGCAGGTAAATTGAGCATCATGCTCATGGTCGACGCGCCCCTGGTAATGATGTACCCGGCCTTCACGGCATTGGGGTTATTAACCGCGAATTACCTGTGGCGGCCCATGGTCGGCGCAATGGGCTTAAGCCTAATGGGTCAACCAATATACCTGATAGTGGTGAGTAATTACTACCCATACATCGCAGCCTTCATCATAGTCTCGGCACTATTAATAATTATGCACCTAATAACTAGGTTGAGGGTGGTGGGGGTTGAGTGATGTAGGTATTAACGTGATTAATGTCTCGAAGTCCTTCGGAAATCACGCAGTGCTTAGGAATGTAAGTATTGAAGCACTGCCGAACTCAATAACCTGCGTGGCTGGGCCCAGCGGTAGTGGTAAGTCAACGTTACTGAGGATAGTGGCTGGCTACCTAAGGCCTGACTCGGGTAGGGTCTTGATAAATGGTGTCGATTTGTACGCTGACTCGAGGGCCCGTGAAATCATTAACATGATATCCTACGTGCCCCAGGACGACTTATTAATAAGCGGGCTGACAATTAGGGAGAACCTTAGGCTTGCCCTTAGGGTTCAGGGGCTTGGTAATAGGGTTATTGAGGAGAGAATTAGGTGGGTAAGTGGGTTATTGGGTATTGAGCACATACTCAACAAAAGGCCTGGGCAAATCAGCGGTGGTGAGAGGAGGAGAGCTTCAATAGCGGTTGCCCTCGCCAGGGATCACGAGTTCCTCATTATGGATGAGCCAACGAATAGCCTTGATAGGGCCAACGTTGACCTACTAATGAGGATTCTCAGGGAGGAGGCTGGCCTTGGTAGGGTTGTTCTTGTGGCGACGCACGACCAATACCTAATTAGGAACTCTGACAGGCTCTATATGATCAGGGCTGGTGAATTAACGATAGAGCCCTAGGGCGTTTCCCAAAGCCATAGGGTTCTGCTTGAGTACACCAAGTCATTACTCATTAAAATATTGAGTAAGTAATGCTTAGGTATACTGACCATGCTATAGCCCGAACCGTATAGGAAGCCAACCCTTAAGTTCCTCTCAGTAAGCAGGAGTAGGCCTTGTGGTGCCTCGCCATGGATTAGGTATGTGGTTGGGTCTGAGGTGTTAATCCCCGTCATGAACATGATCATCGACTCATAACTAATTGATGAGTATAGCGTGGAGTTCCTCGGTATTAAGCCATTTATGGCGTTAAACTCCTCATAATCAATTAACCTATAAACAGTGAGGGTTGACGAGGTTGGCAGTGAGTACGTGTATAGGGTTAATACGGCGAATATGGGTAGTGAGATCATTAGAGCTGCAGTGAGTACATAGGCTAAGGCCTTAACAGGTAACCTGTGCCTCACGGCTGAGGTAATCATTAACGCGGTTGGTATTAGTAGGAAGGGCATAACGAAGTCCAGGGACTTGGAGAGGAAGAGCAGTTCCAGTGGGTTGTTGCCCATGAGTAGGACGTAGAGTAATATGGCGAGTGATAATACCGTGGTAATGGCAACTACGGGCCTCTCGAACCCATACAGCGCGAGGTATAGTACGGCTATGAGAATCGGCAATACGTAGGGTGTCGATGATAGGACCACGGCCCTATTAAACCCCTCCAGTACATAGGGTAGGAATTTACCTGTTGAGAACATGGATATTAACATAAGGGCGAGGATTGCCAGTGTGGCGTAAATCAATATTCGTGACCCCCTACGCATCGTTACGTAATCGATTAGGAGGATGGCTATGAGGATTGGTGTTGAGATTAGGCCTGGCGTTACGAATGTAGTGACTGTATACGCCCTGAGGTAGTCCACGTACCAGTAATAGGTGAGTAGGCCCAGGGCTATTACCGTAATTGCCACGTAAAGCGCATGCCAGGCATTATTACCGCTTAGGTAGTTACTCATCAGCACCGTTATTGTCATTATGAAGGAATACGCCAGGGCCATTAACAATGTGAAGTGGTGGGCGAAGAGTATGGCTATGAAGGTCAAGACCATAACTAACAGGTTCTGCCTGAGGTGCTTCCTATCTATTAATGCCATGTACGTGGTCAGCATGTAGGCGTAGAATGGGTATTGAGCCGCGGTCTCCTTCATTACTGATGAATCAACAAGGAGCTTAACACTTAGTACTGCGAATAGTAAGCCAGTGATCAGGGTTGCCATGTCACTTCCCGTAAGCCTTCTCACGAGTAGTATGAAGGGTATTATTGATAGGGATGCAAGAATGTTCACGACATAGAACGACTGTATAGGCCCTAAGCCAAGCACAGACTGTGATAGGGCGAGCAGTAGGTTTACAGTGGGCCACTTATAATTGTAGCTGACCATTGATGGGTTTGGTGATGGACCGAAGAGATAGCCAGTCCTCAGTAGGGTTTCTGAGTGGGCTATGTGGGTCCAGGAGTCGGGTATGTACGGTAGGCCGTTGATCACGTAATTGAGTAGTATTAATGATGCGAGTATTACAAGTGGTGCAGCTGTGGACGCGGTCTTAATTACTTCTCTATCTTTCTCCATACCAACTCCTTATTCCATAGGTTTCTAATTGCGGCCACCACGAGTATTACCTGGGTCATCACCCAGGTCCGGAAGAACTTATTGGCAAGTAGGGCGGCTCCAATCAGTAGTAATGCAATGGGTATTAAGGCGCCGTGTATTGCGGATAGGACTATGAATATGAGACCCACCATGAAAAGCCAGGGATTAATCAAGTGTAGGTATGATTCATAGAGCATTATTTGCCTGTAATCCCTGGGTGGATCCTTACCCTCAATTAGCATGTACCTCAGGAACCTCAGGAAGTGCTGGATCAGGTGCTGAGCCCTCCTTACCCTCCACATCCAGTAGCCCTTACTTGGCACATACTCAATGCACTTAACATCCTCGGGGATAATCGCCCTATAGCCCATAATCGATATTAAGCCGGCCGTGTGGCTATCATCTGCGCCAAGGTCCGTGGGGAAACCACCCACTCTCTCAAGTAAATCCCTCCTGAACGCAGCCAACTCCCCGTGGAATATGGCAGACGAGAACTTCCTACTCTCAGCAAGCCTAAGCAGGCCGTAGTAATTCCTATACTCGGCCTCAATGCCCTTGTCCGTCCTCGGTATCTTATTGCAGGAGACAGCGCCAACGTCTTTATTCATTAACCAGGCAATGGCATTTCTAAGAGAGTCCTTTAACCAGGCTGAGTCAGCGTCGGTGACCACTATAATGTCCCCCTTAGTATTCCTCAATGCCGTGTTCAACGCATGCATTTTCCCCCTTCGAACACCCTCCTCAATAACTCTAACATTAACGTCTCCATGACCCTTAACCCACTCACGGACTAACTCTATGGTTCCATCGGTACTGCCGGAATCAACGATTATGACCTCAAACCTATCCCTTGGGTAATCCTGCATGTAGATATTATTCAATTTCTGAGTTATTACCTTAGCCTCATTGTACGTAGGTATTATTATCGACACAAATGGCGGGTCAGCATCGAGCACATTATCACTGCCCACCCCATTACCAAGCCTCAACCAACTCCTCGCAATCACGTAATAAATACTTGGCGTTATGAAGTGCATCATTATAAGTGCAATGCCTAATTCCTCAATTAATAAGCTCACCATATTTTCACCATCATTATATATGTTTGCTAATTCAATTATAATATCCTATAATATTTTAAAGCATTACCCCTAAAATAGGAATTGGAGACTATACGGAAATACAAACTATGCGCTCCTTAAAGGCATTGCATATCGGCTCCACGAACAACCCCTGCCCAATGACTATGACGCCCTCCCTAACCATGCCCCTAATCCTTAGGGGTATTGAGTACTTAATGGTGCTCAGGACATCCGCATAATCACCACCACCAACAAGTCTCACATTTAGATTTTCAATCTCACCCAAGGCTCTCTCGATTATTTCGAAATAATTATCCCTACTGAGCACGTAATTAGTGGCTTCCCCATCCCTATTCACGGAGATGACTTCTATCCTCGGAATTCTTGTTAATAGCTCAGCAGTTAGGTAAACAAGGGCTTCACCCACCCTATCAACCAATGTGGGGTTCGTTGCGTAGGACAGTAGGATGATGGGCCCCGTCAATCCCGGACCCTGTAGCAACTTGATGATTAATCTATTCAATTTCGCACTCTTTTTCCAGTGCAACCTCCTAATTGGGTCGCCTGGCGTGTACTCCCTGACCTCACGTATATCCTCGGCACCCAACGCCGATTGAGCCAGCAATTCCCTGGCGAATTGAATTGCTGTCCTTGCCCTGGGTATTACGGTAATGCGCGGATGCCTAACGACCCTCCTCACCCTCACGAGACCGCGCATGTCGGTGAAGGTGATGATGAGCCTCGGCCTCTTCACACCACCAAGGCTGTACCTAGCGCTCACGTTGATGTAGGCCTCGCCATTGAGGTAAAGCCTGGCTGGGCTTACCCTGAGGTTCCCCGGGGCCTTAACCTCCACCACCGCCCTGAGCGGGGGTTTTGTGGTCACCGCCAATGAATATGACAACTCAGAACCTGCATTAATACGTAAATTCCTACTCGGTCTTAACTCGATTATTACCGTGTGGAACCTAATGGCGTTTATGAACGATATTAGTAATATATAGAGTAGCGGTATGGTGAATGATGCTGCGATGTAGAACTGCCTAAGGATTACCGCAAGGGATGTCGATGCTGCAAGGGGTGCTGCGTAGAACCACCAGGGCCTTTCATTACCCATTTTAAGGGCGTTGTCGATTAATAAAATCGATATTGATGTTAACATAATATCTATAGGCGGTGTGGCCAACGATAACAATGCCGTCACACCCAGCGATAGTGGTAGTGGGTAATTATTCCAGTAAAGCCACGCTATGATTACAATCACCATGTACACTGCGAATAACGCCACATTACCCAACGAAAGCGCTGCCGCCGCTATGAGCATTGATGTGGTGAGTACCTGCACCCATTGACTGGTAAGTCTCCTCATCATGGCTTTACCGGGGTCTGTATGTAGTGTGGGACGGGGACCTTATTCAACGCGTCGTTGATGACGTCCATCGGCGTTACGGAACCCCTATACTCAGGCCTGAGGATTATCCTATGCATGAGGGCTGGGTACACTGCTGCCTTAACGTCATCGGGAAGCACGTAGTCCCTACCATCGAGGTAGGCCAGGGCCCTTGAGAGCTTGAAGAGGCTTATGGGCGCCCTAGTGCTGAGTGTTACCTGAACCCTTGGATCGCTCCTGATCTCCTTAATCAAGCCCATGATGTAGCCGAGCACCGAGTCATCGACGTACACCCCCTTCACATCATCCATCAATTTCACAACCTCGCCCAGGCTAATGGTATTGCTTAATGTATATAATTCACGTTCTATCCTGTCAATATCCTTAACTATCATTGCCTCCTCAGCATCACTTACGTAGTTCACGTATATACTCGACATGAACCTATCGAGTATTGCCATCGGCAGCGCCTGGGTATAGCCGAGCTCGACCTCAACTATGTTCATTGTTGCGAGGACTATGTGGGGCTTGGGTAGCTCAAGGGGTGTGCCGTCGATGGTCACCTGCCCTTCCTGCATTGCCTCAATCAATGCCGATAGGGTCCTCGGTGGCGCCCTATTAATTTCGTCAAGGAGAACCACGTTTGCGAAGATGGGCCCCTTAACAAGCCTGGGCTCCATACCGGGTGCATAAATCATGAAGCCCAGTATGTCTGACGGTAATGTCTCGTTAGTCATCTGAACCCTCTTAAACGTACCCCCTATTATCGACGCCAATGCCTTAGCCAGTGTTGTTTTACCTGAACCTATTGGACCCAGCAATAATGCATGTCCCTCGCTGAGGAGCGTTGCCAGTAGTGTCTGTATTACCGGTTCGTTACCAATGAATACCCTTGAAATACCATCCTTAATGCGCTTAATTGCGCTAAGCCACTTAACGCTCATACATCAATGCCGTGCCTCACCTCTTTATTAATAGTATCGCTATGATTATTACGACCGGAATAATTACTATGAGGTAATTAATTGGGTAAGTGGATGCGTAGGCATAGACTATCAATAGCCAGGCCCTGACGACTCCCTGGGGATTACTCGCCAACGTGCTTTCCAGGTATAGCGCCGTGCCATTACCACACAATGCCCTTAGGAATTCTGCATTACCTGCCTCATTAATCATGGAGTTCATGAACATGCCTGGGCTGGACACCAATATCACGTAACCCCTGCCCACGGGTATGGCGACGACCACAGGGAATGGCCCTGTGGAATTACCCGCTGTGCTGAACCTGCTCGTTATGGCAATGTCCACGACGTCGGTATCGTTAATGATGATGGTTGTAGCGTCGTCAAGCGCTATGATTGTGGCGTTGGTCTGGATCACGGGGTTGCTAACGATGAAGGCCAGTGGGAATTTCTCATTAATTACGTTCAATACGGGGTCCTCAATGACGTTACCCGTAAACCTACTCCCAACGCCTAACTCGCTGAGTAATTGGTTGCTGAATGACTCATTACCATTAAGTACCACCAACCTGCCGCCATTTATCACGTAGTTGAGTAGTTCCGTAACCAGGGACTTGCCAATGTTGTCCTCAGGGACTATGAATATTGAGGATACATTCGCCAGATTATTGGGCAAGGCGTAAATGGGCCTTAGGCATATTGACGCGGCCTCTGAGTAGCCATCCCAGTAGGTGTTGTAGGCGTCGAATGGGGTGAGTGATGGGCCGAGGGCGATCATCATGAGTATCAGCAGTAGGATGGCTAGGGAGAGGAGTATCCACTTTATCGAGTAAGCCTTCCCGCCAGCTCCCATGCCCTCCTCACATCCTCATCACTTGGTATGTGGGGTGAGTATAGGGCGTATTCGCCGAGCCTAACCAGTTCCGCAAATACCGCATACTCCTCCTCACTTAACTTATTCTGAACAGCCCTTAGGTATTCCCTGAGTGTATCCGTACTCCTAAGCCTAACCCCAGTCCTATTGCCAATGGCGTAAATGGCGCTCGCCAAGGCATCAACAATATCCCTAACACTCTTAATGTCTATCTTACTCCTTAACGCAGTCCTCATGATTTCCTTTCTCAAGGCCCTAACCTCAGCGCTTCGCCTGGTCATGATGAGTATGGGGCTTGCCTGAAACCGTGAGTTATTAATCGTAATCCCCTCCCCACCTGGCAATGCTATTGCTCCAGACCTCACAATTAGGAATAGCGCCACGATTATTGCCATTGGTATGATAACCTCAGGTATATTCACCACGAATATGCCATAGGTATATGCAATACCCATCACCGGCGGGTTTGGACTCACTGAAATAACTATGTCATGCCTACCCATACTCAGGAGTAGCGATGTTGGCATTGAGACCGTGAAATTCGGACTATTCAAGTCCAGGTGCATTGTCTCACCGCCTATTGATAACGACAGTGATAAATTACCAACCCAGGGACTCACAAAACCCCTCAGGGTAATCGGTAGGCCCGCTATTGCCAGGTAGTTCGTACTTATCGTTATGTTCGTGACCACGGAATTCACCGAAACCGAACCAACCACGTACGCAGGTGAGTATGGGCCAACCGGCGGTGCGTAGATAGTGATTGAGTAATTACCTGGTGTCATATTGCCCGTGCTTATCATTACCGAGAATTCGTTATTCACCGTGTACGTACTAACGTTAACCCCATCAATACTAATAATCACCTGCCTAATCGGTGGGCCACTCACGTAACCACTCACGTTGATGGGCTCACCCCACATGACATGGCTCGTGTAATTGGCTGTGAGTGACGTCGTGTTGAATGCCACGTTTACCTGCACAGTGGCTTCAGATGGTAAGTAATTACTACCCAGTGGTGGGTTGTAGATCGCCGTTAAGTTAATATTGCTCACGTATACCTGTGGCATTGTGAATGTTAGTAAGTATTGACCGTAAACATTCGTTAATGCCTTACCAACGTAGTTACCCCCTACGTAGATATTGATTGTGGCGTTGGGTATTGGTGTGCCATTAATTGTGGTTAATACGCCATACACCGTAACCTGGCTCCCAACAACCACAGTGCTTGGCGTGGCATTTACCGTTAGCTCAGTCCTAGTGTAGTTGCTGGTTAGTACGTTTATGAAGGTCTCATTTAGGCCAATTAGGTACTGCCTAATTGACTGGGCGGCGCTGATAACCTGCCCGGCACTACCCGGTGCAATATTGTTGAACATGCTTAATATCGCATTTAATTCATTATCAGCCTCACTATCAATAAGCAAACCCTCAATTGCCAGGGACCTGGCACCGGTATAATTACCCAGTGATATCGAGTTAACCATCTCATTGTAGATACTCCTCAACTCAACTAGGTAATTCGTAAGTTGAACCTCATAGTTATGCAGTTGACTTATCAATGGCGAGACCTTAACCGCCGCGGTGATGCCAAGGACCTTCGTAATGCTGAGGGCCCCCGTGTAATTACCGAGGGCATTAAGCTCCAGGGCCGTTATGTAAAGCTGAACAACACCCTGAGTGTTAACCGAGAGCTTCTCATTAAGTGGGTTTGGGATTGATAGTGATGGCCAGGCAATGGCGTGGCCTAGGTAGACCACCGCCATGACGATCCCAAGGGCGATGAGGGCTAGGTAAATCACCCTCATACCACAGCCACACCGAGTATTTGGAGTATTCTCATCACCGCGAAGTATAGGAACACGGCCACGAGTATGGCCGTTATGACATTGGCGACCCCACGCGCACCAGGCGGTAGTGGGTGGGCGGTTATTATCGTCACGAGGTAGACCAGCGTGATCAGTGATACGTAGATTGCAAAGTCGTTAATGCCCAAGTACGCTAGGAACGCTATCACGACCGTGTACAAAACCAGCTGTGCCACTAATAATCGCTTAAGGACCACCACCAACCACCCTAAGCCTAACAACCACGTCCCTACCCCTAACCTCCTCGTTCTCGATCATGACCGGCGAGTTCAGGGACTCTGCAACCACGGAGGCCACCAGGGACGCCGTTGGTGAACCCAGGACAGCCCTTACCAACTCATTACCATAAAGCTCCCCAACCCTTGAATCCCTGACAACCACGGTGATTCCATTCTCGCCGGGCATTACCGTAACTCCACGGGCCACGGTTAGGTGATTAACCATGCAGTTGGTTAGGCTTGTGGCCACGTCACTCCCTATCGCACCAACGCCTAGGCACCTACTCACGGCTATTGAACCCGGCGTGTGGAGTAATAACCCAGTCTCTCCTTCCCTGCCATACCTAATCGCGAAGCCCCTCGGCAACTTAATACTCGGTGGTTCAGGCCTTACGAGCGGTATTAATGCCATTGACGTACCAGCCTCGGTCGCCGAGCTGGGCAGGTAAATCGCCCTACTAGCCGTACCGATACTCTCCAGTAATGCGCTAATGTTCGTCCACCCAGACCTGGCGAGTTCGAGCTGAGTCCTCTCCAGTGATCCCTCGCCCCACGCAGCCAGGAGGCCCATTATGAGCACGGCTATCCCAAGCACGAAGATGGGGGTTGAGTTTAGGATTAGGTAGCCAATGATTGTGAGGCCAGCCCCAAGTATTATCAATGAGATGCCCAGGTCGCTGTTTAACCCTGGCACCTATCCTCACCCGCCTCGAATATCCTGGCCTTCCTCACCAGGGCAACCGTGAGTAGGGTTACCGTGACCGCATTCGTGGATACCACGATGGGCACAAACCTAATGCCCCACGGGGTGTAATTAAGTACTAAGCCAATCAATGGTAGGACTGCTAGGCTGAGGCCAATGGATAGGGCGAGCCTCTCCAGCGGGCTTAACTCATCACCCCTCGGATACAGTGACTCAACGAGTGCGTAGCCGGGCATGAATAGGAGCATCAGTGCGCCTAGGCCATACCTAAGGTAGATGAGCGGCCCACCGCCTATCAGGGTCACGGCGAGTATTGACGCGGTGACGAGGGCCAGGGAGACCCAGTACCAAAGGCCCTCAACACTGAAGACGTAGGCCACGGAATTGCGCGGGACACCCTCAAGCTCCAGTTCGCCATTCTTCCACATCATCATGACCTCGTAGGCAACTAGGCCCTTGGGGACACCCAATGCCCTGGACACCTCAGTTACGAGCTCACTCACGCTTGCGCATTGATTGGTGTTGATGGCGTTCTTAATGGCGTTTCTAATGTCGCGGTTATCCACTGGGCATCACCTGGGTCACGTTAACCCAAAGTTGCACGTACTTACCGGTGTAGACGAGGGTTAGGTTGCTTGGGCTGTACATCCACAGCTCACCAATTATCCTGTAGGTGCCCGTTGAGTTAATGCTAAGCGTCAGTGGCTCAATCCAGGACTCATTATTCAGGAGGACCCTCTGGAAAACCATGATTGGCGTCTGGTTGAGGGGTGGTTGGGCCACCGTGTTGTTGGTCACGAACACCCTCACCACGAACCAGGTGGGTACGCCCATGTGGTTGTACACGTATATGTAGAGGCTTATTGGTTGGCCCACGACAACGGTGCTTGGGTAATCACCGAGCTTACCCGTGGGCCCCAGAAGCCCAATGGCGGAGAAGGGCTGGGTATAACCACTCACTATTGACTGGGCTGTTAGGAATACGATCAGTATTATCACGATGGATAGAGCCACGGCAACCACCTCCTCACTGAAGATGAACGTCCTGGGCCTACCAGGGCCACCACCCCTAACCCTATTGCCGCCCCTAACCCTTAGCCATATTAAGCCTATCAACTCACGCCTCTTGACGTAGAACATGACACTTAACGCTACGACCCCAGCTACAACAACGGCCTTAATGACGATACCCACCATGTACCAAAGCCTTGCACCGGGGATTAGGGACTGAGCCCTGGCGACTATGCTGCCTATGACCGTGGATGCATTACCCACCTGGCCTGAGGCCTCAAGGCTTATTGCATTGTTTAGTTCATTGACGAGTGACGTGGTGTTAACGCCCAACCTGCTCAGTTCGACTATGTATTGGTATGCCGTCAATGCACCTAACTGCTGGGCATGCAGGGCGATCCCCAGCGCCGTAAGTAATAGGACCAGTAGTAATAGGTATCGATAGCTCACTTGACCAACCACCTATACTGTACGGGTCTATTAAGCCACTGCAGCCCCGCAATTATTGGGTTTCCGAACCCACCCAGCCTAATTCCAATGACGTAGGCAATGAAGGACAACCTCCTAACCACGGTGTTGATAAGCACGTCAATGATCACATCCCTAAGCATGTTCACCAACATGGTTGACCTGATAATGAAGCCAGACCTCAAATACGCTATGGCCACGTCAATTAGGGCCCTCCTGAACGGGTTAACCCTCCACCAGGACCCATACCTAATGGCCAGGGTCCTTACGTGGGTTAGGATGGGTAGGCTAATTTCCCTCACATACCTCGTGAGGAACTCCCTGACCAATTTAATCACATTATGATCAATCATTCAACGCTATAAACCAGGGAGTAAAATAAAGCTTTACTCACCCATTTCAGTGAATGGCATTAACAGTGGCCTTACGAGACCTGGTAATTGATCAATGACAGACCTGGGTATTGGCCTCATGATGTAAGTTACTAGGACAGTCACGATAAATATGGCCAACTGGTATAAGGGCCAGGAATCAATTATTAATATGTATGACAATGCACCAGCAATAGAAAGGAACAGGTACGTGGTGACGTTCACCGCAATATCGCGGGTGTGGGGGTTCCCGCCTATGAGTAGGTAGATGATGAGTGGGGCTAACGAGCCTAGATACGCCGCAATTATGACGGAGTAGAGGCCCAGGCCCCTGTCAATAATTAATAACGTCAGTGCCGAGGCTACATTCACAGCGATACCCACCGAGGAGACCTCAAGGGCGACCCAGCCCCTGCCGGATACCCAGTAGTACATTGAGTATATCGAGTTCACAGAACCCAGTACCGCAGTGCCGAATAAGGCGATGCCGTACGGTATTGCCTCGACGTAATCGCCATGAATGATGCCGAGCAGCGGCAGTAATGGCGCCGCCAGTATTGCCCCGGTGGCTAGGACGCCGCTCACGGATATCGCAGCCACCGTGTAATCACGAATCAAGTGGTGCCTATCCGTGAGGCCGGAACCCAATGCGTGGGCCACCCTACTCCCGAACACGTTTGTCACGGCCCCTCCCAATGCCGTAATGGCCCCCAGCATGTAACCCGCAAGGCTGTATAGGGCAACGTATGTGGTACCAATGAAGGAGTAAATCACGTACGTAATCACGTAACCACTAACTGAACTCAGGTAACCGAGTAGCCAATTCTGGATCCCAAGGCCTAGGTAGCCCCTGAAACCCCTCTTAATCAATGCAACGCCCCTACCTGGGTTAACGAAGTGCCTGACAATGGCTAAGTAATAGGCCAGGGTTGCTAATTGGCCCATTGCCATCCCAATCACTATTGCATAAACACTCCTGAGTAGCACCAGTAGGGCTATCTCAATGCTCCTAAAGGTTATATTGCCCACGATACCGCCCATTCCCTGGGAAGCCAACCTACCGGTCATCCATAGATACGCTGATAATGCGCCGTTTATTCCAGCGGTGACCACATATGCCGCATAAACAAGGACGAGGCCCATGTACCCACTGGGTATCCTGGTGATCAGGTATAGTGGTATTGCTATTATCAACGCCGCGGCGTAGAGTGTCGAGACGGTTAGGGAGATGGTTAGTAACGCGGCGTAGTGATCATCAATGCCTAAGCCCCTTGAGTGGAGCATGGCGCCCTCCCTGGCTATGGCGGCGTCGATACCGAGGGTTGGGAAGAAGAGTCCGATCATCCCCATCATGGCCATTAACGTGTTGAAATAACCGTATTGAATCAGCGGTATGAACCTGGTGAGTAGGATTACGTAGGCCAGGGCGAACACGTAGTTAATGGCCGTGTATAGGTATCCAAAGACCACGCCACTGACTGGCGATTCCTTCATACAGTGGTGTTGCTAAGTCTTGAATTGTGATGGTGTTTTTAATGATTACCAATGATATTCCCTAAGATCTTAACTAAAGGCCCTATAAGGAGTGCGCATCATTCACACCCTGGATGAGGTATGTAATTGCGGTAGTGCTGGCTCTAGTTATGGCCATCTTATTGGCCAGCGTAGCCCATGCGCTGCCGATGACGGTCGAGCCGCCGGCCAACGGCGCCTGTTGGGGTGTGTGGAACGTGACAATACTTCCAGGCCAATACCTATTAATTCATGCACTTAGTAATAATTACAGCCTATACGTATTCACTCCGGGACAATACAGTGGGTGGGCGTCAGGTGAGGAGGCCTACGCCGTGTATGCCCAGAACGTAACTGGTGGTGCCGCCTACGTAATCCCCATGCCGCAGGGCCAGTACTCAGTGGTTCTATACCCAACGCCGTGCGGTGTTGGTGTCGACGCGATTGTTAGGGTTGTTTACCAGCCTGGGGTTGGCATGGCGTCCCTGGGGCCATTGATAACTAATGAGTTGCTGGCGTACGTGAACTTAACCGAGTACCAACCCGGCAACCCCATCAACATAGCCCTCGGCTCCCTGGTGGTGAGTCACCATTATTACGAGACCACCGAGTACTGGGTTGAGGAAGTCCTCAGCGCTTTTAATGGTGATTTCCTATTAACGATTTACGTAATTAACGTCACAAATCGTGAACCTCAGGCCGTAGGTACCGCATCGATTAAGTTAGGGCGCGTTGAGATTCCGTGCGCCCTGTACTTGCTGGTTATGGTGAATATAACCAATGGGGACGCGGCAGTTTGGTTGGGCTATGCGGTGATAGAGAATGGGACCCATTATAATGAGCCGGCGATTAATTGGGCTTATGGAATGCCGCTGGGCCCCGCCACCGAGGTGGTCATAGCCATGAACCCATACCTAGCCACACCCAGTGGTTATTCCTACGACTCAGAACTAATAATTGGCAATGGGCTGGGCACTGCCCAGCCATTTAATGCGCAGATGGCGCTTCTTTATTGGAATGGTGAGTCCTTCATGCCCGTCACGAATACGTACAACTTCGCCATCAACATGAACTTAACGTCAACGTACCTAACCACGGCCATGTGCGGTGGACTGCCCTGTGTCACAAGCGGTGAGCCGAATTACGGGCAGTTGGGCGCCTTCAATGCGTTAAGCGTCCCAATGACCTACGTGGAGTGGGAGGGACTGGGTGGGGCGGTTCATAGTACGTACATAACGAGCCCCATAAACATAACCTACCCACGAACCACGGAGCCGGCGCCCGGAGTCCTAATGAGACTCACCGGCGTATGGGTCATGACCAACGGGTCTTGGGAATTCCTGAACACCACCAGCGTTGAGGTCACACCATCAGGCACGCCCAGGGCTGTGTTTATAAGGCCCGGCTACTCCACGTACTACCTCATCTCAATAATGAGTGCGGGCCGAATAAACGTCAATGGGTCCCTAGTCAATAACTACACTGGGTGGGTTAGGGCTGGCTCCGTCATCAACATAACCGCAGCCCCGAATTACCTGGGCAACGGGACCAGGCTACTACCCGTTAACGGCTCACCACTGTTAATTACCGTGGATAAGCCAATGAACATAACCATTAACTGGGTTAAGCAGTACCTAATTACTATAGGTAGTGAGTACCCAATTGACGTGAATGGCACCATAACCACGAACTACACCAATTGGGTGAACGCGTGTAGCCGCATCACGGTTAACGCGAGTGCCTACTACATGGGCAACGGCGTTAGGTACGTGGCGACCAACGGGACGGGTACTTACGAGGTCTGCAGCCCCATGAGGATCACCGTGGGGTGGACAAACCAGTACCTAGTAGTATTGACAAGCCCAGTGCCCATCCTGGTGAATGGTGTCGAGACCATGAACTACACGGGGTGGCTCACCAATGGAACCAGCCTAGTAATTACCGTACCCAGGTATTACTACCTTGGTAATTCAACGAGGCTTGTAATTAAGTCCCCAGTTAACGGTACCGTAATAATAACAGGGCCAACCCACATAAACATAACCGGGTCCCCACAATACCTAGTGGTTATTAGGAGTCCATTGCCGATAATGATCAATGGAACGAAAACAACGAACTACGTAGTATGGGTATGGCCAGGCTCAGTAATCAGGCTGTCAATACCCAGGTACCAGGTGCTGCCCAACCTAACCCTCGCCATCGCCTCATCAATCAGCGTCAATGAGCGTGAGTACCCACTACGGGGCAATACCATACTGGCCATTGATTCGCCAATGTACGTTACCGTGAATTACCATGACTACTACACGGTATACCTAGTGATTCTACTCACGGCATTAGTGGCGTTATTGATAATGAGATTTAGGGGTAATGGACGGGGTAATGACGTGACTACTGTATGAGCATTACACAGACACATTAACGCCAGCGATAAAACCAACCTCAACATTTATAGGGAGAAACCAACAGTTAATTTATGGATACCGAGACCATCGAGAAACCATCGCCCAAGCCCACCGCTGAGGATCATGTGAGTGTAAGCTATGAAGATTACTTAAGACCTTTAGTTAAAGCAGTTAAGGCCAAATTAGCCCTGATTCCTTAAGTGAGGGCTTCACGTGCCTTTGCGTTTAAACGCCGTGTTGAGTTGTGATAAGGCTAATAAGGGGGAGGGTGGGGTTTGTGTCGTGGGGAGGGTTAGGCTGGGCTTTGCTAATTTAACGATTGAATTCGTTGATAGGGACCTCGCTCTCAAACTCATTGATGAATGGGCCGAGAAAAGCACCTTCCCAGTCCAAGTCATCTATGGGCCGGAGGGCTGCGGTAAGACGGCTTGGCTCCTACAATCCATTGAATTGCTTAAAGACCATGGTTTTGAGGTTGTTTATGTGAATCCAATCAATAGGCTTGCCTTTGCTGAGGTAAGCATTAACAGCCTTAGGGAGGAGTTCTTCAAGCTGGTTAAGGAGGCTATTGCACAGAGTGCGTTGGCTAGAATCGCATGGATAGCCTATAATGTGGTTTATGACGTAATCAAGGCGACCAGGGGCAAGGTAGCCGTGATAGTCGACGACGCGTTTCAAGTCATTGGCGTCAAGGAATCAGCCCTATACGTAAAGGCACTACTCAACCTAATCGAGTACCCACCCGAGCACTACGAGAAAATAGTAACGATAGCCGCAACCAGTGAAGGTGTCTCGAGGTATGAAATTGGCAGGCACAGATGGGCGAGCATAAGGATCATGTGGAACATGCCGAAGGAAGGCTTTAGGCAATTATACGAGCAATTACCGGGCGGGAAACCACCATTCGAGGAGGTTTGGCGAATAACCGGTGGAAATCCGGCAATGCTAGAGAGCCTCTATAGGGTGGGTTGGAGCGCGGAGAGGGTGCTGAGGGAAATCATCGCCAGGAAAAACCTCCACACATTCACGTCGTCGCTGGGCCCAGGCGATAGGGAGGTGTTGGTTAGGGCTTTGGAGGATCCAGACGCACTCATGAGCAGGGAGGGGATACCACTAATGAATAGGCTAATCGAGCTAAACCTCATAATCAACGTACCACCGTGGAGAGATGAATACCTGTGGGTAGACCAACCACCGCCGGAGAAGGATGAGGAACTGGGCATTGGAAAGTACGTAGCATGGCAATCACCACTGCATAGGGAGGCGGTTAGGAGGGTGTTGGGAATGCCTGGGTAATGGTTAATCGTTGTCAACGACCACACCGCAATACACACTCAATATAAGTATTTAAGGGAGTTGACGAGTAGAATCGAGAACCTAAGGCAAAGGATAAGGTGGAGCAACGAATTGGAAAACGCACTAAACGAGTTAAGAAGGGCCATTAAGTGAATGGGGATCAACACCCAACAACTGAATGGTGGCAGGGGCGTGCCTACTGCAAACGAAGCCGTCTAAGGCATCTGTAACCAACCGAAAACACGCCCGCCTAAACCAACGATGCGCACGGCTCAGGTTTATTAAGCCCCGCATTCCTTTAACACCGTGGGCGTGATCATTGAGCTACCCGAGCCACTGGCCAGGGAGATCACCAGGCTCGGGGTTGACGTCGAGGGCTTCGTCATAGACAGCGTGTCGGCAGGGCTCAACCCAGACCCAAGCACGGAGATCGAAACACACCTAGAACTAGCCAACAAGTACCTAAACGAGGGCAGGAACCTCATCAACAAAGACCCCGTGCAGGCCAGCGAGAAGCTCTACAAGGCAGCCGAGGAAGCCATCAAGGCACTGGCAATAACCCTAAACCTAGATGAAGCAAAGGCGGCTAGGGAGCAGGGCAGGTGGACCGCCGCATTACTCTTTAGTGCTGTTGACTCAATAAGCGATAGGCTCGGTAGGGAGGAGGTTAGGCTTTGGTGGAGGGTGGCCCGGTTCCTGCACGTGGAGGGGTTTCACGAAGCCAGGCTGAAGCCAAGCCAGGTGATGAGGGACTTAAAGCACGTGGAAGCCCTCGTAAAGCTAGCCCAGGAACACGCACAAGGCAGGCATGGCCAATAACCCACAAAAACCATGAAAAGCACAAGCCTCGAGAACCATCATCGAGTACTAACACATATGAGTTGGAAACAGCTAGGTGACCGGCCCCGAATTAAGCAGTGACTTTGCAACCTCAGCAATCCTCCCAGCCACAGACCCCTCGCAACTACCCTCCTCGACGGTCTCCATACCCTCGCTATACGTAAAAACGCACCCACCTGTATAGACCTTAATCTTGTTACTGAAAATTCCATCGTTATTAATTACTTAATGTCGTTAATCACTAATTATATAGATGTGCACATTCAAAACCTTAGTTCCGCATTATAACGTAATCGCATTCATAGTCAATCTCTTAAGCAACCACGAATACATCACTACCGAAACTTCCCCTTAATATCACTGACTAAGAACATGCTCACGTTACCATCACGAAACCTCCTCAACAACTCCAGGGACTTCGTATCATAAACAATAGCCGTCAAAGGCCTCCCAACCTTCAAAGCAAAGATAATCGCATGATGCCTCATGGCAATCACATGATCCAGGTAATTAAATAAGCAAAGGACCTGAAGCGGGCTTAACTCCTCAGCAATAATCCTCAATTCAGAAACCCTCGACCTAAGCATTTTAGCTATTATTAAGTCATCATCAAAGAACCTACCCTTAAAACTGCCAAAACCAAACGGGATAAAGACAACCTTAGAAAAACCATTACTAAGGAACCCACGTATCAAACCAGCAACAAAGTCGACAACCACCCTATTAGTCTCATCATCAAGAGTCCTCAAATTAACCCCGAGAACCCCACCACCAATCAAACCATACTTAACAGCAAAATCCCTGCAGGAGGCTGGGTCAGGGACCTTAAGCCTGAGGGCTAGGTCATCCTCAAGGTAAACCCTATTAACGCCAGTTAACCTAAGCACTGTGTAGGAGTAGGCATCCCTAACCGTGACTAAGCTGGCGCGGTTAAGGGCGATGCGAATTAAGGCACCTGTCAAGCCCCTGAAGGGTTCAGGTCTGTCACTAATGACAGGCTTACCAACCCACTCATACGGGTAAACACCAACACCCCTAAAAACAACAACCTTACGAAGAAGCCGAGCAAGAAAGGCCAATAGAGTAATTCTCCTCCAGGTAGAGTAACCATACCTACCACCACCGGCAAAAACAAGCACATGAGACCCAAGGAAAACACGCCAAAAAGTAGGCGACAACAACCTCTCACGAACAGCGTGAACACCGTGAACCCTACGGGTACGCCCAGGATTACTACTCAAAACAACAAACTCAACACCATCACCAAAAACCCTCCTAAACTCACTAATTAAAGCCGAGAGAATAGCCTCATCACCAACATTACCAAAACCAAAATAGCCGTGAATCAGAACCCTAAGATTCATAAATGTTCAACCACTATAATACTTAAAAACATTTTGGAAACTTTATAGAGATACCCTTAACCAGGGTACAAGGACTAGCTGCGGTAGGTCATATTCCTGGTGCAGGTATAGCCCGAATTCGCCGAGCATTTCGCCGTGGTCTGACGTAACTACAACCTCGTCATAATCAATATTTTGTCTCTTCACGTAGTTAAGTAGATCCTTAACGTACTTAAGGACTAGCACTAGGTTTGCATAATAAGCCCTAATAACCCTATCCCTACCCACACCAAGCATCCTTAACCTATACCCGATAGTGTCTGGGGGTACGTAATCATGTATTAAGGCATCCTTCATTAGCATTAGCGATAACTCCTCATCAAGGACCCAGGGGAAGTGTGGCTGTGCATACCAAACAATATCCCTACCACTAAGGCCAATCCTCATGACGGCATCATTAACCTCACTGGGCAACACGGTCAATAAGTGCCTAGCCTTACTAGGCCTTATCGGGATAACCTCAATACGCCTACCTCGAGGCACGAAACTGCCAATCCTAATATCGTGACTTTCAATACCAATACCCGCGTAGAAAACCCTAACGTTATTAAAGTCAGGGTGGGAAAAAGCCTTAGGTAACCAACCATAGGTATTCGGCGGAGGCACGCGGACTATCATTAAGTCGCCACCTAGGTATCTTCCATAAACAGCCTTGAACGCATCGTAACGCGCATCATCAAGCACTATTAATAGAAATCGCCTCCTACTAATTAACGAATAGAATAGGCTTAACCAATTTGAATACGAATCATAGTTATAAAGGATTTTAAATAAGTGACTATACACATGCCTAATCAATGCCTCATTGACAGCACCCTTAAGGTCCATCTTCAACGATTTAGCAAAACCCCTAAAATCATATCTAAGCATTACCAATAAGACTACCCTCTCGAATTAATGTTTTAACAGTATCAGCTATACTTAAACCATCGCTATTGATTAACGTAGTCTTTAAACGTCCATCGTTAGCCACATAATTTATTAAAAACCACCTCTGTAAATGAACATACCTAATCGGCTGAGGATCACCATAACCCCTAAGCAGCCACCTCCTCAGCAACTCAGCATCGCCCGCATTAAGCACGACTGTAACATCAGGCCGGTACCTAATAAACATACTTAATAAGACCCTTATTGGTAACCTACTTAAGGAACCTCTAACACCCAAATCAATGTATGAGTATAGGTAATCAAACAGCATTGAGGGTAAATACTCCTCAGAAACCACCGTAAAACCAAGCACTTTACTCATGAAGATAACAAGTAGCTTGATAGGCACATTAATGAAAACGTCAATATATGCAGAGAGAATCATGAGAATGCTCGCTAATTTAACACGACCAGACTTAGGTATTAAGTACCAGGGAGCATATTTGCCAGGTAAATTAAGTAGCTTAGCCATGATAACCCATAATAAGTAAGCTGGGCCGTGGAAAGACTTAATAAATTCCCTCCTAACCCTGAAACCTCGATTATTTAATATTGCCATTAAATGCCTTATTACTGTCGACTTACCAACCCCAACAGGCCCTAATACTACTATTAACTTACCGTTACCTATATTCATCCTTTGATAAATAAACTATTATACCTTAATTCATCACTACCCCTATGAAGACGCAAATCGCGAAGCTTAAAACCATGACCATTAAGATATTTAACAACATTAATATGTGTTGAGGTATTCGTTTCTATGAATATGTAGCCTACATACTTAAGCAACTTCTCCATACCTTTAAGTACATGCTCCTCAAAACCCTCTACGTCAATCTTAACCATTACTGGCATTTCAACATCAGTAATTACATCATCTAAGGGAACCACATTAATTACTTCTTTTTCATCTCCGGACCGGACTAGAGATGATGTATCTGGTCCATAACCACGTAATGGACTTAGCAATGCTTTACCTTTAAAATCCCCAGCAGCAACATTAAGTAATATTACATTATTACATTCATTGAATTTAAGATTCTGACTTAATACATTATAATTCTCCGCACTAGGTTCAACAGCATATACCTTAACTCCCGCCTTACATGCACGCACCGCATAACCACCCACATACGCGCCAACGTCTATGAAAGTCCTCACCTTCGTTATTATTTTACTAAACCATATACGATACTCATACGGTTCATGAAGATAGGGCAGTAATGGCCCCTCCATTAAGTCCTGCCATATGGAACCCCTGACGAACCACTTAATACCATTAACCTCTACAAGAAAGCCATTACCCTTTCTCTCTACTGATGCTCCTAGAGCCTTTAGGAGCAGGAATTGCTTAAGGAATTGATAATTATCCTCGCTCGCTAAAACGTCACGTAAATTCCAGCAGTATTCATCATCAAAGCGTATGCAAATATTTCCATCATTAAAATGGTAATCCCTGTATTTACGAAGTACCTTAGCTATCCTAATGGCGTTATTTACCGTATTGGCTGTAACCACTGTGCATGCATTAATCTGCCTTATGCAGGCATTAACGACACCATCTTTTGTCATGTAGAGCTTTAAAAGTTGAATTGGCTTATCATATATGCTTAATGCTGTAAGGCTACTAGCCTTACTAGCTAAGGAATCCATGAGCTCCCTAAGGTATTCCTTAAGCAATAATATTCTAGCATTCATTAGAACTGCTATAATTGTCTAAATTTAAGCATTAACATTATTGATGTAACTTAATAACTCGTTAATTACCTTATCAACCCTATGGTTATTAGCAACATACCTATAACCCTCCTGACCCAAAACCCTCCACTTATCACCGCTTAGCAGGTACCTTAAGCCTTTACTAAAGTCATCGTTTCTAGCCCAGTAGCCGAACCTCTCGGTTAAACCGTCCGGGTTTACTGAGCTTAGTAGGGTGCATTTGTGGGCTAGGGCCTCCAGCATGGCTATTGGCAGGCCCTCCCTGATGCTGGGTAGGACTAGTATCCAGCACCTGTTTAGTACTTCCTGCTTCTCCCCCTCACTGACGAAGCCCTTAATCTCCAGGTTCTTCAGGTCCCTGTATCTGCTGACTACCTCCCTGTACCTATCCTCGTAGAGTACGCTTGGCTTACCCATGGCTATGAATCTATATTCGGGGAATTGCCTCGCCAGTTCGAAGAATAGCCAGTACCTCTTCTGTGGATCCATCCTGGCCAGGTAGCATATCGTAGGCTCCTCACTCTTGACAATATCCTCCTCCCTCGGTATTGGGTGGACTGGGTTGGGGAGGTAGATGACTCTACCTGGGTCAATGCTGTAGAGCCTCCTTAACTTATCTATGTAGAACCTTGCCTGGGTTAGGATAAGGTCGGCGCGCCTATACGCCATGCCGAATATGAACCTATTAGCCATGAATCTAACCCTAGAGATCCTATAGTAGGGATCCACCGAAGCCATGAGCTCGTAGTCACGCCAGTCGAACGGGTCCTGGGCCCAGATGATGTGCTTAGCACCCCTTACGAAGAGCTCGGCCAACAATGTCTCAACCATGGCCTCAATACTTATGTACACATCAGCGTCGACATCCTCAATGACTTTAAGGGCATCCCTATAGTTAGCCAAGTGCCTAAGCACGGATCTTGTGCCGAAGTCATACTCATAGGTAACGACTCTGACGCCATCAACCACGTACTCCCCAGGGTAACCCGGGTCCCTCCAGGCAATTACATAAACCTCAAAACCACGCCTAGCAAGCTCACCACCGATAAGCCTAACAAGCCAACCAAAGCCACCATGCCTCTTCTCCGTAAAGGACTCAGCCGTGATAAAGGCGACTCTCATACAAACCCCAATTCCCTGACTAAGGCCTTAACAGTCATCGAGATTGCACCCCTGCTCAAAGTACTTGGTTTAAAGCCCAGTGTCTTGAGCCTATCTATCTTCAGGGCTATTCTCTTCACGTCACCAAGCCAGCCCACTCCATGCAGGACTGGCCTATGAACTATCTTAACATTGCTTAACCCTAGTTCGTTAAGTATGATATTCATTACGTCATTCACGGTTACCCAGTCCTCATTACCCACATTATAAACCTCGTAATTGCCGTTACTTAATCTCCAGGCGATTATCGTGGCCTCCACGGCATCGTCAACATATAGGTAACTCCTCACCTGGGTGCCATCGCCTAGGACCTCTAATTCATCTAAATTCTTCTTAAGCTTCATCAATAGGTCATAGATTACGCCATGTCTCAGCCTAGGCCCAATAATGTTGGCGTACCTAAGGATGACCGCTCTAATGCCATAAAGCTTACTATAGGCGTGTATTAAGTTCTCACACGCTGCCTTGCTGGCTCCGTAGACTGAGACTGGCCTTACTGGTGCGTTTTCGTCCACTGGTATTTCCTCCGGCTCGCCGTAGACGGAGCTTGAGGATGCGAAGACCATTTCCTTAACCTTATACTCCCTCATAGCCTCCAATAAATTAAAGGTCGCAACCACATTCTCCTCAAAGTGAACCCTTGGACTTATTGAGCTTACCCTAACTTCAGGATTCGCAGCGAAGTGAAACACGGCATCAGCACCCTTAACCGCCTCCCTAGCGTCCTGCTCATTCTTTAAATCACCCCTCATTACCTCCAGGTTTGGGTTATCTTCAAGGTGCTTTAAATTCTCCAATCTACCCGTACTAAAGTTATCGACAACCCTCACCCTATAGCCATCTTTAATCAGTCTATCAACCAGGTGACTCCCAATGAACCCAGCACCCCCAGTCACTAGGACAAGCCTATTCACACGTGCGCTCTAAGCGTTGGGTATTAAAGTTAATCCATTAATCAGTAATAGAATGTAAAATCCCAATAAACCTATCCACTATCGGCCCCCAGTCACTATGAGCCTTAACTATGCTTAAGGCCTTATCATCGATAGGGTCCTCATCACTATTAAGTAATAGGCATACCTCCCTCGCCATTGATTTAACGTCAAACTCAGGCACAAACCTAATAGCCCTCGTACCTTCAAAAACCTCCCTAGGCCCAGGAATACCATACATAACCACCGGCGTCCCCAAAAACAAAGACTCAACAACAACGTTAGGGACAACATCAACATGACTTGGGTAAATCATTACCCTGGCCGAGGAAAGTAACCTATACGCCTCAACCTTCCTCTCCTCAGGAACAAAACCAACAAAGTCAATAAACTTACCAACATCGAGCGAATTAACGCGACGCCAAAAGGCACGCTCAGTGGCTTTATCCTCAAAACCACCAACAACCTTAACCTCAACACCACAACCATATTTACTCATGTAATACACGATACTGGGTAGATTCAAAATACCCTTAGTTAAGTCCAACCTACTAAAGAAAATTACGTAATCACCCTTACGACCAACACTAACAGCCTTAACCCTATCATCAACAGCGTAAAATGGGAAAAATAAGAAATACCTGGCACCCCTCAGCTGAGGAATCTTCCTAATCAACCCAGTCGACGGGATCAAGTAAATCAACCTATCTTTAAATTTATTTAATGCATCAAATAAGGATTTAACCCTCAGGATAAATAATTCAATCCCCACAGTACGCCTAAAATCATCAAAGAGGTACTCACGGGCAAACCTAAAGCCCCAAGCCAGACTCAACGGAACATCACCAGAACCAATAACTAACGCTAAGGCTTTACCATCACGATTAGCCTTAAGGCAATCCAATAAGTAATGTCCCGGACCCACAATCTGGCTAATCTGATTAAGTAACCTAGGATTAGCCATGGGCATGAGAATCGGGTCATAGACCAAATCATAATCTTTGAGAATACCACTGGATAATTCACCCCACGTCTTATGCAAATCACCGCTAATGTAATAATCAATCAACAGGTTATGGATATGAATCCCAAGTTTCCCGTAGGTTTCAACCCACTTAAGAACCATATCCCTGAAGCCAGACTTACCCCTAAACCTCCAGTAAACCTCATCAACCACGGGAATGAAATCAACCTCAACACCTCTACGGTTAGCAAGGCGAATAAGCAACTCACGGTTAGTCCTAGTTGAGCCACCAAACCAGTCGACGAAGAGATTGCGGGCGAAGACTCCAAGTTTCATAATTAACGCTTAACAACCAAGTATTTATTACTTGGTAACGATAGTAAGAATGCGATACGCATTGCCAAATTAAACGGATCTTTATTCCTGACCAGCCTATATAAGGCACCTAGTAATCTAGTCACTGTATATAAGGCCACAAAATCACGTGGTATACCAGTATATTTTATGCCAGCACCTTCCCAAAGACCCTTCCTAATAGATGCTCTCAATTTATTAAGATTACTCCTAGGTGGATTGCCATGAAGCACCAATGGTATATTAATGGTTAGCCAATAATAACCCCTCCTAATAATGTGCTGAGCAACTGCTAAGTCTTCATAAGCATTTAGGTAAGGGTTAGGAACCCAATCTTTAACAGCTTCAGTCCTTATTAATGAATTATTAAAGATAGGTCTTACATCAGTTAATCCATTTTTAAGAATATTTAGTATATTCATTTTACTTAATGGCAATTTATATTTAATTAAGGATACTTGATTATCTAAAATACTATTATTTATATATTTATATATATCTATTATTAATCTAAATTCTTGAGTATAGAGAATATCAGCTAATTGAATATATGACCCCTCAACAGCCCCTATTCTTTCATGTTTCATGAATCCTGATAATACCCTAAACCATTGAGGCAATACTATAACATCAGAGTCTATGAATGCGAACCACTCAGTTTCAACGAACTTAATCCCAATGTAGCGGGCATAGCCTAGACTTGCTGATGTTTGAATTATTAACGCATCGGGAAACTTCTCTTTAATTAACTCCACGGTACCATCACTACTATACCTATCAACCACGATAAGCCTATTCAACGGTACATAACGCCTAATACTCTCCAACACCAATGGAAATATCCCCTTATTACTATTATACGTAGGCATCACTACGTCAATCCTCATAACCTCACACAATGCAGTATCCCAAATCTAGGCCTTTCATTAATAACTTCACACCTATAGTCACGGTTTAAGAAACTTAAAAGCTCACTTAATTCATGGTCATTAACCTCATGATACTCTAAGATCAATTCTTTAAACAGCCTCACATGCTCATAATCATTCATTACCACATCAAACTCGCAACCTTCACAATCCATCTTAAGCACGTCAGGCTCAATGCCATAATCATTAATTAACTGACTAAGAGTAATGGCTTTAACTTCATACGTTCCATATTTTGAATTCAAACCATAATATGTCTTATGAGTGTCTTTAATATCCGTATTTATTTTAATTAATGTATACTTGCTACTTAAAGCAGCATTTATTGGCACTATTTTATCTTCCATATTATTTATCATTATATTTTCAAGCATTATTTTATAAGCATCTGGATGAGGCTCAATAGCATAGACCTTTTTAGCGCCTCTAAGGGCAAAATAAATTGGCGAATCGCCAATAAAAGCACCAACATCGACAACTACACGATCCTTGACATTAACCAAACTATATTGTTGCTTAATAAATACTTCAAATAGTTCAATATTTGATAAAAGATCATTATATAATGCTCTAATTTTAAATGTACCAAAATCCCAATATTGCCCATTAAATTTCGGTTTAGGTGAAATTCTTATCCCATTAAGCACGAGATATCCATCTTCACAATGTACATCCTTCAAATACCCAACGTAATAATTATGAATAATCCTCCCAATAAATTCAGGCTCAACACATAACTTTCCCCCATCTATGCATTTAATATTAAAATGCCATGTTTCCATAACATGTAATTAATGATAACCATTAACCAGTTACGGAATATCCTCCTAGAGATAGATACTTCTTGAAATTTATTAGATAGCGTCATGATTTATCACTAATGAGTTTCTTTTAAAAGTTTCCCCAATACCTTAGCCCATAATATGCCTACATTATTCCATGAATATTCATTTGCCAATTTGCATGCCTCTAAGATAAGCTCTTTAAACTTATCATTGGATCTATTCCATAGATTGTAGAGTTCTAGTATTTTCTTAATAAATAGTTTTATATTAGGATAATCGATAATATAATCGCTTAAGACCTTATCATTGAGCAGTACATCACGCACAACCCCCCTAACATTAAATGCCACTGGGATAACCCCTGAAGCCATTGCATCAAGAATAACCAGGCCGAAGCTCTCATACCTACTGGGAAATAGTAATATATGCGATTCTGATAGAAGTCTTGAATATTCATTGATCGGCAAATGTGGATAAATCTCTATATTACGAATGTCCCGTATTTTATCGTAAACCCACTGCATATAGTCAAAGTTCGCGTCTGTAATTATTATTCTAATATCATCACCCAATTTTCTTAGTAATACTGGTATTATTTCATTGACCAGTATGTCTGTGCCCTTATGCTAAGCTGGCCAGCTAGCGTAAATAACTGTGAATATGTCCGGCTTATCTCTGCATTTAAAGATTGTGGTATCTGTGCCTAAAGGTAGGTATATTGGCCTTAACCCCAGTGATTTGGCTATATTGTAATCGGTCATGTTTGATGCATGTATTCTAAATCCCCTTGCCTTAGCGATCATGGCTTGAGTTATCATGGCAACATCATATACGTAGTGCGATGGCCTTACCTTATGATCAATGGTGAGTGGCATATGAAGACCATATATGACTTTATGCCCTAATCTTATTGTATTTAAGGTAAATAGATCCTTACTGATTAATGGAGGAGTAAACCTTGCATAGTAAATTAGGTCAAAGCGCTCTAGATTATGCATATCATTTAATGTGAAGTTCATTTTAATCATATAAACGCCGTATTCAATTAATGCCTTCCGGAATGGTGCCGGCGCCCAGTTACTGACTACTGTTATCATGCCTGCTATAGGATTGCCTTAAGATCAATCTCGATACTTACTAATCTCGATATTAAGGGCCCCACGTATTTTATGTTCCTAACAGCATTGGACAAGTATTTTAAATCCTCTACATCTGTGATTAATGCTATAAGTATGCCCATTAGAATCACGTACAGCGGTAACCCAATTAGTAGCTGTATGTATAGGCCTTTAATGCGCGTTAATATGAGGTATGTGGCTATGTAGGATAGTATGCCTGGCAGCATGTAGTAGATTGTTTTAGGGATGTTTACCGTGAGGTTATGTCTGGCCTTAACAATTCCATAGGTTATCGCCGTGCCTATAGCACCGTTTATTATAGATGCTATAACTGCGCCTAGCATGCTCCACCTCACTAATAGGGCCCAGGTTATAGGTAACCCAATTACGGTATTTATCAGGCTTATGACCATTGATAACCTAGTGTCGCCAATAATGTTGAGGTACATGGTTATTACCCCAAGTGGGGATAGTAGTAGGTTTATGGCCATTATGCTTAGGTAAAGTGGTGCAAGGCTGTATGATGAGCCATACACTACGTATACCGCCTGCCTTGAGAATAGGGCTAATGCTAGGGCTATTGGGCTTATGATTAAGGCCATTAAATAGGCAGCCCTATTAATGGCACTTCTAAGCTTGTAATCCTCACCAATGAATTCAGGTAATGCTGAGAACAATGCTGTGCTTACTGACCCACTCACTAAAGATGCTACGGCCAGTAGGTTGTTGGCTATTTGGTAATTTCCCATCTCGGTATTGGTTACGTAAATCGCTATTAAGATATTGTATAGTTGCCCCAGGGGTATTGAGATTAGCGTGGGTATGTAGAGCGGTATTGAGTAGTTGAAGAGTTCATTAACAACACCCTTAATATTTAATTTACCCTCAACCTTAGGTAACATGAATATTGCGAGGAAGGCAGCCGCCAGGTAGCCTATTGAGAAGCCCCAGTAGGCACCGTAGACGCCAAGCCCAATAAGAATTAATGCTATGCTCACAGAAATCCTGGTAATATTTCTAACGAGGTCAAGGATTACGAAGTCCCCATACCTACCAACTCCAATTAAATAGTTATTTACCGAGGTCTGTACCATATAGGCGATCGTGTATATTGAGAGTATTTGTATTGCTAGTGATAAGTAGGGCCTCCTCAACGTAAGCGCTAAGTATGTGGACAACGGGACTAGGGCGAGCCCAAAGGCAATACCACTTAAACTTCTTAGAAGTACTGCCGATAAGGCATGCCTATGCATGCCAGCTGCCGCATACCTCATTATCGCCGTTGACAACCCAAGGTCAGCGATGCTGGTGAAGAATAGTGGGTACGTGAGGGCTATACTTATCAGCCCATACTCACCCGGTGTCAATAACCTAGCAATGACGATACTACCAATGAACCCCACCGCATTATATATGAACCTACCTGAGGTAATCCACAGTGATCCACGGACAGCCTTAACGCCGGCCCTACTCATGGCCTTGGCTTAACACCGCTCATCGGGTTAACCAGTAGGCCCCTTAAAAGCCCCAATAGGGAGCCAGCAATGCCGTAAATGATGGTTAGCGGATTACCAGACCTAACACCCCACATCACAGACTCAATCATCCTATAAATAGCATGAGTAATCACATGACTAAGACCTAGCAGGTCCCTATTCTTGGCCATGAAGTACACCTCGGTGGCGTAGGTACCCATTAACGCCGAGGGATCACTGCGATATTTGGCCGAGCCCTTGGTCACCTGCATGGTGAAGTGATAGGAGACTGCCCTAGTGTTTTGAAGTATCCTGTAGCCAGCCTTCCTAACCCTGAAGGCCAGGTCAAAGTCCTCACCAAGTATAGGCTCCCAAACCCTAACATCGTAAAGCCCAGCCCTAAGCAAAGCCTCCCTCCTACAAGCCACACTCATCGTGAATGAACCAACCTCAAACACACCATTACTAACAGGCCTAGTGAACCTGGGCAGGACAGACCCATGGATAGTTAACTTACTTAACAAACGAGCCGCTCGACCCACTACACCACCCCTAGACCCAGAACCCTCAGGAAACACCCAGATACAGTTAGTGTAAACACAGCCAGCGTCAGGAAACTTCCTAAAGGTCTCAACAACCTCCTCAATGAAGCTAGGCGTCAGGTAAAGGTCATCCTCAAGGAGAAAAATGACATCGCCATCAGCCTTAAGTATAGCCTCATTAGCAGTCAGACACTTATTCCAGTAACCAGTCTCAAGAACCCTAAAGACAACACCATTAAGGTACCCATCGCCTAGGGCCTTGATTAATTCACCATTAGACTCAGTGGCTACAATAACTTCATCAGGTAAAACGGTCTGGGCTGCGATTGATTTAAGCAAATGCTTGAGTAGGGACAACCTATCCCTAGACCCGCTGGTGAGTACTATAATCGTTATCCTCATGAAATCAAACTACTAATAATACTCCTGAATTTAGCGATGAAGACGCCTTCGTCAAAGGATAAAGCTCTTCTTAACGCATTCTTACGTAAATCAGCTAGTTCACCTTTATTCATTATTGAAATATTGTTTATTATTGAAATTAATTCATCTATGTCACCGTAAGAGAAGCCATATATACCATCTGACTTATCTAAAATGTCCTCATAAGGACCACCACTCCTATGAACAACCGGAATGCAGCCGGCTGCCATACCCTCAACTATAGATATGCCGAATTGCTCATGGTGGGCTGTATGAAGATATATAGAGGATATTGCTAATAGGTCATAAAGCTTATCCTTAGGTAGATTAGGCATAATTATGAAATTATCTAAACCCAATGCTTTACTTAACTTAACGAGCTTCATGTAATAGTCATAGTTGGCTAAGGAACCTACTAAGATAAATCTCATAGACTTAATCTTAAAGGCAACCATAGGTAAAATCTCAAGGCTCTTTCCATTATCTATCCTAGAAATGGTAATAACGATGGGCTTCTTATCTCTTATTAATGACTCAGCACGTGTAGCGATCTCCGAAGCCTTAACAGGTGGATATAATACATGTGCCTTAATTCCTAAATCCTTCAACAAATTTGCGGTATATTTAGAATTGGCTAGAGTAACCTTACTAAACTTAGCTAATATATAGTGAAGTACATGCCTAATGGCGTGTCTTACAATACCATCTTTAATATTATAAGCCAGCTTGTAATAAGCTAGTGCTTCCGTATCTTTAACACCATACGGTGAAAAAACCCAGTGAAAATAATGAACATGAGCTGGCGCTAAGATCTCATTACTACGAGTATTAACTATTAAATCATAATTAAGTAACTTATGTAATTCATGATCAAAGCGTCTAACATATATATAATGGCTTACAAAATCTTTAAGTAAATTACCTGGAACCCAAAGCTTTAACAATTCAGGCCTTAGCTCCTCTCTGCCCAATACAAGTACTTTAACATTAGACAATGATGTTAAAGCCTTATACATGGCTAACGTAACCTGCTCAGCACCACCAGCCCTATTTATAGTATTAGTTAATAGTACGACCTTAAGCATGATGATTTATTAATCATTAGATGCAATATATTTCATAAATTTTATGATCAACAATTTCATATTAAACACATAAGCAAATATTTTTACATGAAGCTTATTAATAGGTCATCAGCTAGAATCACATCATCGTTCAGAAAGAGTAAGTATTTACAGGGTTTAAGGGCTACTGCACCATGATTATACCCTGCCGGTAACCCAGCATTCTTTCTTAATTTAATTATATTAACCTTAAACCTTAGGTTCTTTACTCAGTCTTTCAGAAACTACCTGTACTGTTGCATCGCTGGATGCATTGTCAACTATCGCTATTCTTACATTTAAATCGCCGGTATTGAGGTTCGTTAATGATTCAAGGACCTTATTGAAGAATTCACCTAGTTTAGTGACGCTATTATACGTGACCATTACAATACCAACATCGCACATATCTAATCCCTACCTATACTGACATTTCTTCTAATGACTGATTGAAACACACAAATCGCTCCTTAAATTACCGTTTAATTTAACGTACCTTAGCCATGTCCTACCATACCAAAGCTGCTGCCTAATAACATCCCTTAACGTGTGTGGATAACAGCGCCTAACATTGGTATCGACTATAACAGGTTTTGTTCTTAACTTGCTTAATAGCTCCATATCTTCGCGAAAGCCGAGCATTGGGTTAAATGGATTTTTAAGCAGTAATTCTCTTAAGAAGCCGCATAAAACATGTTGACCCAGTGCTCAACCCCTTTCAAGAACAATAATGATAATACCATGATTATTTGATATTGCATTCTTCTTCATCTTTTCTTCATGCTTAACTTCTTTAATTCTTTATAAATTCATAATTTGTTGATAACTTGTATGAAATTCTTTATGAATGATTCCCATGAGTAGTGTCTATATGCTAGACTTCTTATCAGCTCCGATTTATAATTGTTAATATTTTCAACTATGTACGTTAAGGCTTTGAGGAATTCATAATAGTCATCCTCGTTACTTACATATTCCGTTACAGCACCCAAGTACTTCACTTCCCTTAACTCTGGGTAATCAGTCAGTGTTGGGCTTACTACGGGCTTCCCAAGGGCTAGCGCCTCCATTACCGCTACGCCTATTCCACCGTAGTAGCCTGGGGTTGCCATTAGGAAGTATGCATCGGATGCCTTTAATAGCTCTATGAAGGTTTTATGGGGCAAGAAACCATAAGCCACTATGCCTAATTCTCTGAATGCCTTAACCCAAGCCTCACCAAGCCCAGTGACCATTAGCATTAGTCTGATGTTGAGCACCCTCCTTAGGTCTTTCCATAGTCTCGCAATTAGGTGAGTACCCTTTAACGTGCTGAACTCCTCGCCAAAGACCCCGGTGTATGTTGTTAACACTACTGCGTCTTCCGGTATGCCGTATTTTATTCTCAACTTCCTCTTCTCTTCCATGCTTGGTGGCTTTAATTCGTTGAAGTCCACGGCCATTGTCCTGACCATGACTTCAGCGTCTACGCCTAGGGATTCCAGGTACTCCTTCTCTACCCTATTGATTACAAATATGGCGCCCTTAACCCTCTTCAGTAGCGTCTCCCTCCTTATTTTCGAGAGTTCCTTAACGTCACTAATTAGGTCAGGTCTTAATGCGTTCCTTAGCATTGGTGGTCGTGAACCGTGGTGTTGGAGTATCATTGGGTAATTTATGAGCCTCCTGATGATTAGTTCCGAGTTTAATGCCCTATACTCGTGGATGTAGGGTACCGCTTCATGCCTCTTAACTAAGTATTCCGTTAATTGGGCTAATGCTGGTGAGTACTCACTCCACTTCAATAGCCTCCTCGATGGTGATAGGTTGATTGTCGGTGTTAAAACAACGGGCACGTCCTCAATAATCTTAGTTAAATAGTCCTCAGAGCCGCTTGGCCTCATGGCTACTGCCTTAAACCCCCCATACCTTGTTAATGCCTTTGCTGCCCTGAAGTGCCAGCCCACATCATCCTCCTCGGCTAATGCGCCAGGCCTTATCGACGGTATTGAGTGGTGCAGCACGCTCACCACGTACCTCATAGGCCTAGGCACCTGAGCCCCTCCCTCAACGTTACGAACCTCACGTTGAAGGCCTTGAGGTAGCCTATGGTTAGCTTTATCAACCAGCTGGGCTCATCGTGAAAGACCACCACGATTAATCTCGGCTTACTCACCAGCACCTTCAGGGGGTATTTCACCAGGTGCCTAACCCCCATACCACCCACTGCATACCTCATCGGCCTCTCATTCCACCTATTGAACCTACCCATGACCCTACCGTATATGAAGTATCTACTCGCCTCATTAGCGATATTCTCATTGAATGAGCCGTATGGGTAGGCTATACCAAACCCATCGCCATTCCTCAACACCTTCATTAAAGTTTCAATACTCCTAGCGAACTCCTCCCTCAATTCACTAGGGCTTACCGTTGTTAAATCCCTGTGGGTGTGGGTGTGGGAGCCGACCTCGTGGCCCATGTCGATTAATTCCTTAATCAGTTCGGTTCTTGTGATGATTAATTTTTTACCCATGTATTCGTTGAGTCCCGTGATTATGAAGAATGTGGCTGGTATGTCCATTCTGTACAGAGTCTTGGCGTACTCATAGTGTATTAGGTATCCATCATCAAAGTTAATTGAAATGCAGGTCATGAACCATTGATAGCCTTGGAATAAACCTTTAAGTAGCCCTTAACCATATTCTCCATACTAAACCTCTCGGAGACCTCAAGCGCCCTCTGTGAAAGCTTTCTGTACAGGTTTTCGTCTGTGAGTAGTTGAATTAGGGCGTCCGCGTACTCCCTTTCATTGAGGGTATTAACCATGAGCCCCGCGCCTGTCTCAGCAACTAGTTCATACGAGTATGTTGATTTATGTGTAATGACGGGTTTACCCATTGCATAGGCCTCGGCAATCACTATTCCAAAGCCCTCGGCTAAGCTTGGGTGCGTGAGTACCATTGATTGGGCGAGTACCTTCATGGCCTCGGTCCTGGGTAATGAGCCGTGCATGATTACGTTGTTCTCGAGGTCGAGCTTGTTAACTAGGTCCTTAATGTCCCTGTATATTGGTCCATCACCAACAATGTGAAGCTTAGCCTTTGATAGCTCATTAACCACAAGCCTGAAGGCCCTTACTAACCACTTAACGCCCTTATACTCCATTAACCTGCCAATGAAGACCACCGAGTAATTCTCTACATGAGTAGTACTCTTTGCTATGTCTCTTAGCCAATTAATATTGACGCCATTATATACTACATGAACCTTCTTGAGAAGCCCATTCTTAGCCTTATCGTCTAGGCCTATTAATGAATCCCACAAGGCTGATTTAGAGGCAAACACAATATACTTAATGTCAGGTTTAGTAATGATTTGCACTAGCCTGGCGGGTATTGAGTGCGTTAGGTCGAAGAGTATTGACCTGATCCTATCCTCGCCACCCATGAGTAGCCTAATTCTGCCTAGGAGTGGTGTACCGTGTACCGTGACTATTGTTGGTGCTATTTTCGAAATCCAGGGTAAATACCCTGTTACACCGCTTACATCGTGAATCACATCAGGCTTAAGTCCCTTTACTAGCTTAGTGATGCTATAGCTCCTTGTTATGTAGAACCAGATATCCTTAGGTGGTATAGCCGGCGATGTAAGAAAGTACTCGTTTAAGGATTGAGAATTATAATTAATCATGTGCTTCTTAGAAATTATGAAGACTTCATTACCGAATGTTTCAAGCCCCTTACTTAGTTCGTATGTGAATGTGCCAATACCACCTCCTGAATATGGTGGATAATCAGTCGTTAATAAGACAATCCTCATCGTGAATTTTCAATAAATCTTTCTAAGGCACGTATATTACCGGTACTTGAGAATAACATTTCGTATGCATTCCCTATTTGCTTACTTAACTCTTCCTGTATTTTATCATTTTTAAATAATATCTTTATTTTATTCGTATAATCATCTAAATTATCTGCTAATGATAGATTAAGATCAATAAATTTTACCAATTCAGGATATAACTCCAGGGCTGTCCTATTGAATATCATAGGTTTTCTAAAATAAATTGTCTCAAGAAATCTATTAGATACGCTCCTATTACTTATATATATAATTACCACTGATGCATTTCGATAAAGATATCTTATAAATTTATTCGATAAGCCTTTACCTATAAAAACTAAATTTTGAGGAAGCCTTCTTGCTAATTCGGGAAAAGCCCTCTGAAATTCATCTTTAGTACTTCCAAATACAATTATTGGTATCTCTGGATTCCTCCGTGCTATACCATAAATAAGTAATGCATGCGGTACTGCTTCATACTTCTCTATATCAAAAGCCTTGATAAGTATCGTTGAAGCAAGTACATATCCCCCATACTTATTGATAATATTGTTAATTATTTCGTATGCCTTTTCATCTACTTCATTAATAGTATCTTTAGGAATACCTGGCGTAGGATATATCTTACTTCCTGGTATATGTGGTGCTATATATTTACCGACTTTATATGTATAGTGATCTTCATATATTATTGCATTAGAGGATATCATTTTTACGTAATTTACAAAAAGTGATGGCATAAACAATGCAAGGTCATAATATGATCCGTGCAATAAATTATCTATAAGTTTAAGCGCCCTTATAGACCAGAACCTGGTAATGAGTAATGCGCCAATAGATCTCTTAATATAATTATATATACTAATGCTTTGTTTCCATGGAATTCCGGATGTTAGTATAATAATATCTAACTCATTAATGCAACAGCTTAATGCTTTAATTAATGAGCTAGATCCATAATTTAATGGTATCTCAATAATATTTACTTTAGAATGCCCTCTATCAATTTCTACCCACATACTGTTCTTCCTAATATCTCTAATGAATGGATTTAATGCAATAGCATATGTATGGTAACCATGATAATTAAGTGTAGCTATCAATCCTAATTCATGCCTCGTGTAAAGGTCTAAGGCGCCTATTACGGCAATAGTCTTCATGAGGGTTCAAGCAGTGTGGCGTAGTTGCTGTTGAATATGATGTTAGGGTTGTTTAATGGGTTATACACTATTGTTGGCGGTATGCCTGGGCCTAAGGTTACGTAGTAGGCCTTGCTCAGTGTCCCATTGTAGACTACCACGTATACGTTCACGCTGCTTTCATTATATATGAAGCGTATCATGGGCAATGCTTGGGCTATCACGTTAGTTGGATATGCGCCAACGCCGCCTAGGCTAGGCGTATACCACGGTAATGTACCCATTATCGGCGAATATACGTATAGTGGACCCGTGTTGCTGGGCAGTAGGTTGTTTAACAACAATGTGCATTCATACTCACTCCTGGTTAATGGGGGTACGTTGTAGTGGTGTATCTTGGCGTACTCAATGGGTGATATGCTTGGGTCGTATGAGGCTATGGGGACTATCGCCACCAGTAGCAGTATTAAGAGCATTAGAATAGCTTTACTTTTATCCTTAAGCCTTGTTAAGGCAAGGCCCACTATCGGGAAGGTTAGGGGTATTGCGGTGTAGGCATTCACCGTTATTGGATATGTTGCCGTAAATATCCTCTGCACGGCGGCTATCCCTGGTACAACAAGACCCACCACTAGGAGTGTCATTAACCACACGTTCTCCCTCCTCTTCCTAAACACGACATAAAGTAGGTACGATGCGGCTATTGAGAATGCCAGCGACCACGCATAGGCCAATACTGGGTTAGCCCCACTGTATAGGAAGTGGTATTGAACACCCTTAACCTTAGTTATGCTTCTTACGAATAATCTAATTAATATTTGCCATATTGCCTGGTTTAAGCTATCCAACATTGGGTATACATACGTGAAGTAGCCCTGCGTGTATAGGAAGACCAGTAGGGTAACTACCGTATATACTGCGAATAGGAATAGTATTAGGCCTTTCCTAGCCGAGGTAGCCCCCTGGTGAATTGGCTTATATAGCCTCAGGGCCCTTAAGACATACCATGCCACTATGAATGAAATAGGCACCAGCAGCATTAGTAGGGCTGTGGTTAGTGAGAGCACGGCCAGTATGTAGCTCAGGGCGCTGATTACTGCGTTTTGCGCCGGTTCAAAGCCCTCTATAACGTTGATTAACGTCACCGTGGAGATTAGTACGAATAGGTTGGATAGCCATAGGTGTGGGTTGAGGGTTAATGCAGTCTCAGGGGTTACCCCTACGAAGAATGCCGCCAGCACGGATGCTGCCTTATTTTGCGTCAGCCTGAGCGTCAGCATGTATATGACCATGTCGTAGACTATGGTGAATACCGCATACCAAATACCCCATACCAGTGACGAATACCAGGGTAGGTTAAGGACCTTAGCCATCATAACCACCTGAGCCACCTGGGCTGGGAATGGGTTATAGGCCGGGTTGTAGGCGAAGCTGAAGCTCCAATGCCCAGCCATATACATATCCCTATACATCTCTATCCCCTCTCCCCAACTAATGCCAGTGCTTGGCAATTGATCATTTAGCAGTATTATGTTAAGCATTATTACGGATGACAGGGCCTTGGAGATCATGGAGTCCGTTGGCTTAGATGCAATCATTGGTATTATCGTTAATGCGGCTATTGCCGTTATGGCTACTTCGTAAATCATCGGGTAACCCGCCCTAATGGGCGTGGCTAAGTTAAGGAACAGCGTGACTAAGGCCAATACGTCGGCGGCTGTGAGCATCGCGTTGGCCGTCCCATGGCTCAAGGGTGGCTCACGGTCACCTTTATTATGTGTTAATATGAGCAGTGTCGTGAATAGTACCGTAAATAGGCCCGTTAATAGCAGTAACGCTGATGGGAAGCTTATACCCACAGCCTTAACACCTCTTCAGCAACCTCGCCCCAGGTTGGGGTCTTTTCCTTCTTTAATAACTAAAGGTACTTTCCCATAATACCTATCATCAATTAACTTAATCATAGCCTCGTTAAGCTTAATCCTTCTGTAGATTCCGCTATCATGCTACTTAATGACCTCGTTATAATATTTAATCGTTAACTTAGCCACATCACTCCATCTAAGTAGCCTTTCCCTGACCTTTTTAGCCTTATCCACGTAATCTTTGTAATATTCACTATTTAGCATTTTAATCATAGCCTCTGCAATGCTGGTCTCGTTTAGTTCTGTTATTACTATATGTTCCATGCTAAGCCTCGGTATTGAACCAATGCCTGTCGCTATTAATGGTTTAAGCCTGGCGGCAGTTTCATTAGCGATTAATGGGTAACTCTCGCCAGCATGCCTCGATGGTAAGATCACGGCCCTTGACGCGTCTATTAACGCTATTTTATCGTCCTCATTGATATATCCAAGCATTAAAACTAGGCCATTAAGTCTAAGTTTATCAATTAATTTACTTAAGTAACTAATATATTTACGGTCTCCTTTCCCAGCTAACACCAGTCTTATATTATCAAATTTATTAATAACATATTTAAAAGCTTTAATAAGCATATCAATACCCTTAGTCCAATGAAGCCTACCAATGTAGGTAAATATCTCATCGGTGATCCCATATTTATTCCTAAAGGCCCAGGCCCTACTGGGCTCCTCTAAGTATTCATCATCAATGCCATGGGGAATAACCGCTGAATCCACACCATACCTACTCATCAATAATTCTCTTTCATAATTATTCGTAACGAATAAAAGCCTTGACAATTTAATGAACCTTCTGGTTAAGTATACCTGGTACTTGAAACCTAGTGTTCTCATTAATAGCCTGTAGTGATTATGTAGATAATCCACTGCAATGAGGTATGTAATGATAGGCTTACCGTATTCATAAGCCTTTCTCTCGATGATGTATGTAAATAAGCTATTTTGATTATACCCCTGAATTATATCGGCATTCTTCAATAACTCATTAGGTACATTTATCGGTATAGAAATCTCACGGTAATTAGGTATGTGAATTATCGGTACTCTATGAACCCTCAATATGCCATCACCCTTAAAGCCATCATTAATATTGCCAGTCAAGACGTAAACCTCATTACCAAACTTAGTCTGCCAAAGACCTAACCTATTCATTGTGACTTCAATACCACCAACTACTGGAAAATAATTATGATGGATATGTATGATCCTCATAATATCATCCTCCTCTCAATCTCAATACCCTTAAGATTATCAGGCACCTCATCCGGTGTACCGTGTCCATTCATGTAGGCTTTACTTGCTATAATGTTAAGCGTCTCCGGCCCAGTGTACCTTGCCACATCCATCCTATGCTTAATTAAGGCATGCGTTGAGTACGCTACTTGGTAATCCAGCCTATTGCCGTGTGTATGGCTACGCATGGCTCACCCGTGGCTGTTATGAAGCCATCAGCGATCATTACTGCCATGGGCTCTATATAGACGTCGAACACCCTCCCATCAACCCTAACCACAGCGTGGGCCAATTCAACCAATTTGAAGGAGGCGGGCCTGTAGGGCACGTTATCACCGCATAGGCCAACCACCTGCTGTGGCTGTTTACTAAACCTAGCCCCCACGTCAATGAGGGCCGTTATTTCGTAGCCCTCGCCAACCCTAGCTGCCTTAACGCCAACTATCCTATACCTAATAGTCACGTAATCCTCAACCTCAATTAGGCCTGGCTGGCTGTCTAGGATCTCTACATCAAGTGGCGTTACCATAAACCCCCACTTTAACCCTCCTAAACACGTTAACAACCTCACCGCGGTCGCTCACCCACCTCTTAACCTCAAGGTCGACACCCCATACGCCGTTATCGTCTGCGAATATTGCGAAGTTACCAACACCCTCAATAACGTACTTAACCTCACCATCCCTAAACCTAATAGACACAACCTCAACCGAGGCGTCATAATAAGCCCTAGCAACCGCCACCACAGGGGCCTGTGACCCAGAGTTAGTCACGACATTTGACTGTACATTACTCACCCACACACCCACCACTATACCCTCCAGTTAATTAAACCTATCTAACATTACAAGCCCCTAACCAAGCACCCTCTTTAATTCACTCAACGCCTCCTCCAGATCACTACCCCACTTTACTCTAGTTTTTACCTCCTCTATTCTTCTTGTTAATTCCTTGATTAGTTCCATTGCTGCTTTTGCTGCTTCTTCCCTGTTTCTGAACTTTGATAACGCCATGTCTGGGTCTGGCCCGTTGTATTGGTAGTCGTGTAGGTCTAGGGCAGCGCTTGTGGTGAAGTATAACCCAACATACCCAACCTCCTCAAGCATCTGCGACAATGCTACCATTCTGGTGGTTGGAACCCTGGGAACAGCCTTATCCATTAACCACCTACGCTCCTCCTCAGTCTTAGCAACCTTAAGAAGATTATTGAGTTCAAGCCTTAGTAAAGCCGCCAAAAACGCCCTCCAAGCCTGAAAAGCCTTACCAGCCGCATTTCTAACCAAGCCCTCACTGAGGAACCTAATGGCTAGGTATGCCTCAACAAGTGCTTCGAGTAACCTGGCGCTCACGTAGTCCTCCGTGGTGAGTTTCGGCAGTGGTTTCTCGATTGTCTCGGTGCTCATACCCACCTAGTTGCTGGGCCTGGGTTTAAAAGCGCTCAATGCTCTGCTGGGCTTCATGTTACTTCCTGCAGGGCCTTCTTCACGGCTTCCCTGTGTATTGGTGTTTGCCATGCCACGTACCTACCAATGCCCAGCTCCCCATCCTTTTCTGGCGGTGGTGTGTCCACCCAGTAGTCTGGTTTTCTCTTGGGTAGGAAGTGGATGATGAGGTTCCTCTCGATTAACTCATTGATTAATTCCCCGGGTGCGTTGAACCATAGGTAATCAGGGTCACCAACGGCCTCCCTAAGGTGACCCGCCCACTTCTTAATGAAGTCGGGTGATAGTTCCTTTTCCTTGGTGATTTTATCAATGATTTTACCTACGTCCCAGTTGGCGCTGTATAGGCTCTCTAGCATTGCTGGGTTTCCTCCGGTTATTCGCCAAACCTCTTCGAGGTCCGGCTTATCGCCGGGTAATTGCTCGTAGAGTTGCTTGAAGCCTTCCCTAGGCATGTTCCACATGGGTGTTGACCAAGCCCACCTATGCCTACCAATCTCCCTCAAACTCACACCCTCGCTCGTGGCTACTATCGTGACTATCCTCTCATAATGCTCGGGTGGGTACTCAATGAGGTTTAGCAGTGCCTTCACGTACAATGCAGACTCCTTAACGCCAATGACTTGGAATGCATCATCGACTATCACGGCTACCTTGCCCCTGGTCACCCTAATCAACTCCTTGGCGAAGTCAAAGGCAAGCCAAGCCAACCTACCGAGGGCATTTTGGGCAAGAGCCTCCCTAACCATCCTAAGGAATTCATCCCTGAGACTAGCCACACCGAACTCGGCAAGAACCTCCTTATTAATTGGGTTAACGTAAATAACCTCAAAACCAAACTCCCTAAGCAACACCACAGACTGCAGAAGCCAAGCAGACTTACCACAACCCTCAGGGCCATAAATGACCTGCACCGGGTATGTGCCTTTCCCAGCCCACTCCTCAATGAGTTTAAGGGCGAGGTCCCTATCCACGAATTCCACTTGTTGATTTGCGAAGTTGAGTTTGACCCTCTTCATTGTTTATCCTTAGTTGGGTTTTTCCTGGGTTCATTTAGTGCCTCCTCTAGGTCGTTGCTCCACCTTACTCTTGGCTTCAACTCCTCAATGCGCTTGGTCAGCTCCTCTATGAGTAGTTTTACGTCCACCGCAGCCTCCCGCCTACTCCTATACTTCGACAGCGCCAAATCCGGGTCCGGACCATTGTACTGATAATCGTGTAGTTCCAGGGCCACCGCTGTCCAAGCAGATAACGCTTCATAATCAATCTCCTCAAGCATTTGCGCCAGCACCTTCATCCTGCCCGTTGAAACCCTAGGGACAACCCTCCCCATTAATCACCCACGTACTTCATCAGTCCTAACCACCTGGAGCAACCTATCAAGCTCAAGCCTCAGTAATACAGCCAATAAAGCCCTCCAGGCCTGGAAGGCTTTGCCCGCCGCGTTTCTGACTAGGCCTTCATTAAGGAATTTGATGGCTAGGTTTGCCTCGGTTAGGGACTCCAGGAGCCTGGCATTTATGTAGTTCTCCGTGGTTGGCTTGGGTAGGGGCCTCTCGAGGTTTTCAGCGCCCATGCCCCGAGCCTTCAGTGGGATTCCTCACATTAATCCCTGCAATGCACTCCTGACTGCTTCCCTGTGCAGTGGTGATTGCCACGCGACGCGCCTGCCAATCCCCAGCTCTGGGTCCTTCTCCGGCGGTGGTTGATCGATCCATAGGTATTCATCCCTCCACTGCGGTATTTCGATTATGAGGTTTAGCTCGATTAGCCTATTCATTAGTGGTATTCTTTCCCTGCTCATGAGTGTGTCTGGGTCGTTGATTGCCTCATCAAGCCAACGCTTTTCTTCACTGGTAAGTGAGTCTATGAATGCGTCAAGGCCCTTCTCATCACGCATATCCCTAATGACGGCCTTCACACCCCAACCAGCATTGTAAAGCCTCTCCAACATCCTCGGATTTCCACCCGTCAATTTCCAGACCTCCTCGAATGGCGGCTTATCGCCGGGCAACTGATCATACAACTGCCTGAACCCATCCCTAGGCATATTCCACATAACCCTTAGGTTAGCCCACGTGTGCCTTCCTATCTCCCTCCTCGACACGCCCTCGCTCGTTGCTGCTATTGTGATTATTTTCTCGTAGTGCTCGGGTGGGTACTCTATTAGGTTGAGTAGTGCCTTTACGTATAGGGCTGATTCCTTTATGCCGATTACCTGGAAGGCGTCGTCAACGATGATGGCTATTTTTCCCCTGGTCGCCTTAATCACGTCATAAACCACATTATATGCTATCCAGGCAATCCTCGCTAGGGCATTCTGAGCAATGGCTTCCTTAATTAGTCTCAGGAACTCATCCTTAAGGCTGTTGATGCTTATCTCGGCGAGGGCAAGCCTATTGACGGGGTTAACATAAACAACCTCAAAACCAAACTCCCTAAGCAACTCAATGGACTGAAGCAACCAGGCGGTCTTACCACAACCCTCAGGCCCCAAGACAACCTGGACTGGGAAGGTACCCTTCACAGCCCATTCCTCGGCAACTCTCCTGAGGGCCGAGTCTCTATCAACGAATTCTATTTCCTTGCCTGCGAAGTTGAGTTTGACCCTCTTCATGGCTTAGTCTCCCCTAGTACCTTCCTGATTGCTTCCCTGTGTATTGGTGTTTGCCATGCCACGTACCTACCAATGCCCAGCTCCCCATCCTTTTCTGGCGGTGGTTCTCCGATCCACAGGTATTCCTTCCTCTCGGGTATATCATCAATTATTAGGTTTAATTCGACGAGTTTGTCCATGAGAGGTATCCTCTCCCTATTCATTAGGGTGTCTGGGTTTTCGGTGGCTTCCTGGAGCCAGGATTTCTCGGTGTTGGTGAGGGATGATATGAACGTCCTTAGTCTCTTTTCGCTGATTATATCGCTGATTACCTTATCCGTGTTCCACCTGTTCTCGTAGAGGTTTCCCAGCATCCTCGGGTTACCGCCGGTTAGCTTCCACGCTTCCTCGAGGCTTGGCTTATTGTCGGGTATTTGCTCGTAGAGTTGCCTAAAGCCGTCCCTCGCCATGTTCCACATGATGTCTAGGTGGGCCCACGTGTGCCTTCCTATCTCCCTCCTCGACACGCCCTCGCTGGTGGCTACTATTGTTATTACCCTCTCGTACTCGGCTGGTGGGTACTCGATTAGGTTGAGCAGTGCCTTCACGTACATTGCCGATTCCCTAACGCCAATCACCTGGAATACGTCGTCTGCGAGTATGGCTACCCTGCCCCTCCTCGCCTTTATTAATTCATTAATTACGTTATAGGCTATCCACGCAATCCTCGCCAGGGCGTTTTGGCTAATCGCCTCCTGGGCGAGCCTGTAGAGCTCGTTTCTTAGGTCCTTAATCCCAACTTCAGCGTAGACGCGCCCGTTGAGTGGGTTTATGTAGATCACGTCGAAGCCATAATCCCTAAGCAACTCCACAGACTGCAGGAGCCAAGCCGTCTTACCACAACCCTCAGGCCCTAGGACAACCTCCACAAGCCTCATGCCCCTATCAACCCACTCATCAATGCGTTTGAGGGCTATCTCCCTGTCCGTGAACTCAACCTGCAGGTCTAGGGCCAGGGGTAGTTTAATCCTCCTCACATTAACCCCTGCAACGCCCTCCTAACCGCCTCTCTATGCAGTGGCGACTGCCACGCGACGTAGCGGCCAATCCCGAGTTCCTCATCCTTCTCAGGCGGTGGTGTGTCCACCCATTGGTCCGGGTCCCTGCTGGGTATTCCGTAGATTATTAGGTTCCTCTTGATGAGTTCATTGGCGAGTTCCCTGGGCCCCTCATTCCATAGGTAATCCGGGTCGCTAAGTACGGCCTCCATCTCCCTCCTCCACCGCCTAATGAACTCCCTAGTCACTTCCCTATCCAGGATTAACTGCTCAATGACCTTATCAGCATTCCAACCCCTCTCGTAGAGTCTCTCGAGCATCCTCGGATTCCCACCAGTCAATCCCCACACCTCCTCGAATGGCGGCTTACTGCCCGGTATCTGCTCATAGAGTTTCTCGAAGCCCTCTTTCGGCATGTTCCAAATTGGCGTGATGTCCGACCACGAGTGCCTTCCAATCTCCCTTAGGCTGACGCCCTCGCTTGTTGCGGCTATTGCTATCATGCTCTCATAATTGGCTGGCGGGTGTTCGAGCAGTCCAAGTAGTCCCTTGACGTATATGGCTGCCCTGTCTAAACCAATCACTTGAAAGGCATCATCGACGATCACGGCTAGCCTGCGCACCCTAGCCTCAATGGCCTCCCTGGCAACGTCAATCACAGCCCAGGCAACCCTACCCCAGGTGAGTTGGCTCGTGGCCTCGCGGATTATATCCATTAGTTTATTCCTCAGTTTTTCAATACCAAGCTCAACAATGAATGAACCCTCGATGGGGTTTACGTAGATTACCTCAAACCCATGATCCCTCAGCACCTCAGCCGACTGCATTAGCCAAGCGGTCTTACCACAGCCCTCCGGGCCATAGACTACGTGTGGAAGGGCCATACCCCTATCAATCCATTGCTCAATCCATTTAATCGCTGAATCCCTATCCACGAAGTTAATCCTTACGTTAGCGAGCCTAAGCTCAATCCTCCTCATTACTTCAGGGATTCAAGGACCCTCTTAACGGCTTCCCTATGTATTGGGCTTTGCCATGCGACGTACTTGCCGATCCCTAGTTCCTCATCCTTTTCTGGTGGTGGTTGGTCTATCCATAGGTACTCCCTCCTCTCGGGCACATCATCAATTATCAGGTTCAATTCAACCAGTCTGTCCATGAAAGGTATCCTCTCCCTAGCGAATAACGTGTCAGGATCATTAACCGCCTCCATGAGCCAAGCCCTCTTGACGCTTGAGAGAGACCTTGCGAATCGCCTTAACTTATTTCTATTAATCACCTCATTAACCACCTTATCAACACTCCAATTATTCTCATAGAATCTCTCCAACATCCTTGGGTTTCCTCCGGTTATTCGCCAAACCTCGTCGAACGGTGGCTTATCGCCGGGTATTTGATTATACAACTGCCTAAAGCCTTCCTTCGGCATGTTCCACATGGGCATTATGTCGGACCACTCATGCCTACCAATCTCCCTCAAACTCACACCCTCACTCGTGGCTACTATCGTGACTATTTTCTCGTAATCCCCAGGTGGGTGTTCTATTAGCCCGAGCAGTCCCTTGACATATACGGCCGCCTTATCAAGGCCTATGACTTGGAAGGCGTCGTCGACGATAACCGCCAGTCTACCCCTCCTCATCCTTATTAATTCCCTGGCTAGGTCAATGATCACCCACACAGCCCTGACCCAGGCGTCGCTGGTGGCCTCACGGAGGATCTCAACCAGTCTCTTCCTAACATCCTCAACGCCCACCTCAGCCATGAACCTCTGCTCAATGGGGTTTATGTAGATCACGTCGAAGCCATAATCCCTAAGCAACTCCACAGACTGCAGGAGCCAAGCCGTCTTACCACAACCCTCAGGCCCATAGATGACCTTCGGAAACCCAGCACCCTTCTCGGCCCATTCCTCAACGCGTCTCATTGCTAGGTCTCTATCCACGAACTCAACCGCCAGGCTTAGCGCTAGGGATAGCCTTATCCTTCTCACGCCAGTCCTGGCCTATACATCATTGGTGTGTTTAGCCACATTAGGCCTATGTTTATCATGTCCTGGACCCTCCTAACCACTGCCCTAACCCAGCCAAGTCTCTCGGTTAGTCTCCTACCCACTAGGTAGGCTATGAACCTCACCTTCCTCATTAGTACTAGGCTTAGCGCCTCTATTACTGCCTCCCTGAGCATTTCCAGGGCCTTCGGTGACTTGAACCTGAGACCTCGCCTTAGGTATGGAATTGCCGCCTCGAGGAGGCCCCTGCGAAGTGAGTTGACCCTCCACCAAACGCCGAGTCTAATGGCTACCCTCCTTATTGACTGTATTAGTTGCAGGCTGACTGCATTTATGGTGTTGTTCAGGAAGTCCCTTATGAGTCCCAGGGCCTCCTCGGGCGGTATAAACATTATTAATTATAGGCTGTACCAAGCCATTATTTAAGCATTGCCTTGGTGATGAGTCGTTATCCACGCCCAGGCCCATTGACCCTCCTCACCTCCATGGCCGCCGGTATCGCCATTAACCCCGCGGTCAGGGCAGCCCAGTATATTGGGTGTGGTGTTATTGTTATCGCCATCAGCGCGCTGGCCCCACCGTAGTTTACGCCCATGACGCCGCTGCCCATGAGGACCAGTGGGTACCTCGCGGGTACGTGGTAGAGGCTAAGTACGTAATTGGCTACGTAGTATATTATGACTGGGGATACTAGGTATGGTATCGACAGCAGAGCCAGTGTGTAGTTCCTTATTGGTCTACCTATCATGGCCACTAGGTATGTGTTCCACGCCAGGGTCCCTACGTAATGACTCAATCGCCTTCCTGAGCCTGTACTCCATCCTCTTCATGTATATTGCCATGGCCGCCATTCCGAGGAATTGTAGGCCGATTAACGTGAGCATTATGGCAACCAAACCCTTCAAGTAATACTTAATCCCATAAAACAGGTACCAATAACCAACGTAGGCACCTAGGGCGAGCCCCGGTATGAGTAGTAATGCGCCTATTAGGAATAGGATTAGCATGGGGTTATACCTTGTGGTTAGTCTCACCATGTCGCCGAATATCGCCAGGCCATCCTTTACACCGAGCTTCTTCTTACCAACCCTACGCCTATACTCAATGGGTATCTCCCTAATCACCCTGCCCGTACTAACCATGTGAGCCGCTATATGAGCCTCAATACTGAACCCACCAACCTCAGCAACCGCGTCCCTCAAGGCCTCAACCCTGACTACGTACATGCCACTTAATACGTCGTGAAGCCTCGTGTCGAAGAGCAGGTTGAAGACCCTAGTCAACAACCAATTACCAAACCTATAAATGAGCCTCTGACTACCGGGCAAAGGCCTCCTGACACCAATCACCTCATCAGCCCCAGTCCTCACGATCTCCTCGACCAACTCCAAAACGTGCTTGGCTGGGTATGAGTAGTCGCCGTCCATCACGAGCATGTACGGCGTGCTAACGTACTTGAGCGCAGTCCAGATGGCCATGGCCTTACCCCTACCCTCCTGCTGAACAACCCTAACACCATACCTCAAAGCCACATCCACAGTACCATCAGTGCTACCACCATCAACAACGAGGACCCTATCCCTGGGAACACCAACTCCAATGAGTTCATCGAGGACGAGCCCAATACCCTTAACCTCGTCTCGCGTTGGTATGACCACGGTAACTAGGTCCAGCAATTTATTGCCAACGCCACTAGCCATATGAAGGCATTAATACAATTAATGAACCGCACGCAATTAAGCATTACTGTCAAATTAGGGCTTGAAGAGACTTACCAACCCCTCAATACTCCTAACCTCAGCATCAGCCACAACGCCAAGCTCAGGCGGTGAGCCCCTCCTGTTTAGGTGGATTGCGCACACGCCGGCATTCTTGGCGCCAGCCACGTCGAAGTAGTTTGAGGAGACCAGGCAAACCTCACTCCCAGGCTCACCGATGAAGTCAAGGAAGGTCCTGTAGATCGCCGGGCTCGGCTTGTAAGCCCTAACCCTCTCCGCGGTGAATACCCCGTTGAATAAGTCCGCGAGGCCCCATCTACTCAGTAGCGGTTTCACCATGCCCTCATCACCGTTGGTGAGGACGTACATCCTAACCCTACCCACGAGCCCCCTGAGTAGGTAAACATCACTGAATGGCTCGAGCTCCTCCCAATATCTCATTAACTCATCGACTGGCTTATCAATCCTGTATTGCGTTAGGGCGTACTCAAGGGCCATTCTGGTGACCTCCCTAAAGCTCATCCACTTACCCATTATTGTCAATAGCCAGGTATACTCTAACTGCTTCCTCCTCCACAACTCAACAAAGCCCATGTCACCCAACCTCCTACCAATACTATTAACGTCAAAGAGGGTCCCATAAACATCAAAGGCCAAAACCCTCATAAGAACCTCAGGGAAACAGAGAATAAAAGCCATTCCCCAATGGATGAGGTTAATGCGAGGGTTCATCAAGTAGCGCAATAAGTAGTACATAACCCTTAGGTACCAACTATTTCAGTAAGCAAGGCATTAATGGGTCGTGAACCTCGCGGTACAGGGCTCCAACGCCCTACACCTCTACTACCATCAATAGTGGGTGTGAACATGACGAAATACACCATTCAAGTCATGAGCAGGATTAACGATTTAGTCTATCCAGTCATAAGCCTCAACGCCAGACCGCCGCCAATGCCCAGGGAATTAATAATTAGGGTGAGTGTCGAGGAGGAGATGCCCAACGGCTACTACCTACAGATACCACCAGGCGCATACCTATAATAAACGAAACACCCCACCAAACAAAACAGAGATTATTGGAAACACCGTAATACTCATCTACGAAGAACCAATGTTTGGTGAATGGATAACCATAAACATAAAGGGCAATTACACGAAGGACAATTACCTATGCTGGGAAGCACCAAAATACCTAATACCGGCACTCGGCGAAGACGAAGTAAACGCCATACTAATCAACTACTGCCCCAACCAATTAAACCAATAAACCCACGAAGACCCCACCATCGAAGAAAATCAGCATTAAAGCCAGCGTACAATCACGCATCATAACCCCTACCATCATCACCACCATTATAACCCACCAAGACCAAAACCATACCCCACCCAAACACCCACAGGACAGCGAAAGCCTTAAAAGCACAAGGAAGGACCCATAAACCAGCGGGGTAGGGTAGCCTGGTAGCCTGCGGGGCTCATAACCCCGAGGTCCCCGGTTCAAATCCGGGCCCCGCTACTAATAACATTTCTTTAAATCTCTTATTAATCTTCATGGATCTTTTCTAGTATTAAATTGGCTATTATTGCATTAATTTAGTTACCCCTGTTACCTTTCACGTTGAGTACCTCCTTCATTTCCTGGGTGCCTTATTAGTTGTTTTGAGTATTTTTACTATAAGTATGCGTTTTGCTCAGGATAAGCAGGCGGTGAGTGATGAGGTTATTAAAAGAAATAAGTTTTGTAGTGGTGTTAGGGTTGGCCATAAATATGCATGCGGTGGTGAGGTTAATGATGTTGAATTGCTTAATGAGTCCGTTAATCTACTTACCGAGGCTGTTAATCGAATATTGAAGTGGCAGGTTTGGGATACGTGGTGGATTGATGTATGGAGACGTGAGTGGAACAGAGTGAGAGATAATGTGAAGGAACAGTTCAAGGGTAAGTATAGTGATGAGGTAATGAATAATCTGTTAGTGGTGATTGATGAGTATATAAGGTATATTGATGTACTTAAGGAATACTGGGTTACAAATGATGTAGGTGGTAATATTCGAAAATTAGTCGAAGACTTAATGAGTGAAAGGGCAGAGGTAATCGTTAGAAGGACGGGCAATTCGCTGATAAACAGTGTTCATGGTAAGTACGTATCATTAACAGCTAAAAGGCCGGGTGAAGGCGTAATAGTTCATTTAGAACTTAGTGATCTTAGGGTTATGACTGTTAAAGTACCTGACATATGGAATATTATTAATGTTGATCATGATGAATCCATTAAAGATGTGCTGATGGCATTGAGATTAGCTTTGCCGCCACTGATGAGGGTGTGAACAATGGTAAGCCTAGTATGAATACTTCACAGCCTTGGCAAGCATTGCTTTGAGCGCTACTTTATCCGGGTAAGATATCCATGCATATAAATGCCATTAGTGTGAATGTAAATGATGTATCAATACTATGGTATTTAGGCGCTAATGACTATCCTTCATTTAAAGATCGTGTTTTTGAGATTGTCAAGAATTTGAATGATAAGGCGTTGTTGATTTTTATGCTAGCAGCAGTACTTGGTGATGGTTATGCAGGGATTAAGAAGCCAAGAATTCGCTTGGTAATAAGTGCTGCTGAGCTTGATATGTGGAGACCAATACTTGATAAGCTGAATAGTATGGGCTTTAGAGAATATCAAGACCCACTTCGTAACACATTTAAAATAACGTATACCAGCGGTTATGCCACTGACTTAGCTAAGGCCATGGTTAATGCCTTACCATTAGTATTAAGAGACTTGTTGGATGCTCTCAGTATTAAGAAGTGGCTGGACATAAAGCAAATTGCTAGTATGGAGGTTAAGTTTAGGCTTGGTGAGTCGCGGGTTCTGGTTGGTGGTGAGTCGTTTACTATGGCTGTTAGTAGGGGTTCGGTTACGTTGTTGCGTAGGGTTAGGGATTGGGTTGAGGTTGGTAGGGTTCTTGAGGAGTTGAGGGTTAGTTATGGTGAGGGCTTTGTTTCTCAGGTTAGGGTTCATAGGAGTGGTGGGTATATTGTTATTGCGATACCTGCAAGGCTCATTGAGGGACATGAGGATATTAGGGTGCAGGTTATTAATGTGCTTTGTAGGAAGTACCGGAGGGTTAAGGATGATAATAAAAGGAAGGAGGTGGTTAAAGCATTGAGTAGATTCGCATCTATGGAAACTATTCGTATCTGCTTAGGTAATACTTCACTACCTTCCTGAGTGCTTTATGGGTAGTTTCCGTAAGTAACGTGGTCTCAAATGGCACCTTACACGTGCGGCTTTTAATCTCTCACTACCGCACTAACGTGACTAGTGTGTATTTTAGATGTAGGGTTGCTTTCTATTTCTTAAATTAATAATTACTACTAAGATAATGCCCAGTTCATGAAACCCTTAATTAATGCCACGCCACGGTAATGTAGATATTTCTAAATTACGTAATACTTAATTATCACTGATGTACATGCCCTAGATGGCATTTCTTGCCTTAGTTTTCGAAATTCAGCTTTATACTTGCCACTAACTGTTTGCCGGGTAGAGAATATCTTACGGTGTAGATGGCCCATCGGTGATGGGGACTAAGGACCTAGTTAATGAGGTTTTGTCTTTAAAGCGCGAGAGGAATGCCGTGATACTTGCCCATAACTACATGGATTATGATATACAGGTTGTCGCGGACTTCATTGGCGATTCATATGACCTAGCGCTTAGGGCTATGGAAACCAGGGCTGAGGTCATAGTCTTCGCCGGTGTTAGGTTTATGGCTGAGCAAGCCAAGGCCCTTAACTATGACAGGATTGTGCTTGCACCGGACCTCAACGCTGGTTGTACGATTGCCGATGCCCTTGACGTAGATACACTGAGGCGCGTTAAGGAGGAGTACCCCAACGCCCCCGTGGTCCTTTATGTAAATAGTAATGCAGATGTTAAGGCACTGGCTGACTACATAGTTACGTCATCAACCGCCGTTAAGGTCATTAAGAAATTAAGTAGTGACGTGGTTATCTTCGGCCCTGACTCAAACCTGGCGGACTACGTCGCTCACCTGACCGGTAAGAGAATAATCAAGGTGCCGCCGAACGGTAAGTGCATAGTTCACGGAAGCTATACGGTAGGGTTGGTTAAGGAGACGAGGGCCAGGTACCCAAGGGCTAGGGTAATGATTCACCCAGAGGCGCCGCTTGAGGTGTTGGGCCTGGCGGATTTCGTGGGCTCCACCAACCAGATGATTGAGTACGCCAGGAACAGTGGTTATGACGAGTTCGTGGTTGGTACGGAAATTGGAATGCTAAACGCCCTAAGGCTCAAGGTGCCCAATAAGACGTTTTACCCAATAACCACTGAGCCCTACGCCAGGTGCCCATTCATGGCCATGGTGACGCTGGAGAAGGTACGTAGATCCCTAAGGGACCTGGTTCACAGGATAGAGATCCCCAGGTCAACTGCGGAGGCCATTAGGGACGCCTTCGAGAGGACGAGGAGGCTCCTTGAGGGGTGATGTGGTTGATCTACGTAATTGGCGATGGGATCGCCGGCCTATCGGCTGCGATAGCCCTGAGGAGGTCTGGCCGTGGAGTTACGGTAATAACTAAGGAATTACATGGGGGCTCAAGCTTCATATCCAAGGGAGGTGTGGCGGCCGCCACATCGATCGACGACTCACCGCAACTGCACGCTGAGGACACACTGAGGGTTGGTGATGGGCTCTGCGATGTGGATGCCGTTAGGTACTTCACCAGTGAGGCGCCGGTGGTTATTGAGAAGTTGACTAACATGGGCTTTGAGTTCGATAGTGACCTAAGGCTTGAGGGTGGGCACTCCAGGAGGAGGATTCATCATAAGGCTGATGAGACTGGGAGGGCATTGATGGAGTTCCTGCTCAGGAAGGCCTTTGAGCTTGGTGTGAATATAGTTGAGGATGAGTTGACGGCGCTGCAGGTAAGGGATGGGGTGGTTAAGGGCTTTGTGACTAGGGAACGGGGTTTAATTAGCAATGTGGATTACCTGGTGCTAGCGACGGGTGGCTATGCGTATTTATGGCGGTACACATCCAATCCGCCCACCAACACGGGCGATGGCATAGCCATTGCCTTCAGGGCTGGTGCCGTGGTCTCAGACATGGAGTTTGTTCAGTTCCACCCAACAATAGCCACCCTAGGCAACGAGACGATGCTTCTAACGGAGACACTGAGGGGTGAGGGCGCGAGGGTGGTTAATGAGTTTGGTGTGAGGTTTACGTTTAAGTATCATGAACGCGGTGAGCTGGCCCCAAGGGACGTGCTATCCCGGGCAATCTACATGGAATTAATGAGTGGGCATAGGGTGTACATGGACCTAGGCGGTATTGAGGACTTCGAGAGGAAATTCCCAGGCGTCAATGACTTCCTAAGGAGACACGGATTGGGTAATAAGGATTGGGTACCCATCCACCCAGGCGCGCACTTCACCATTGGTGGGTTGAGGGTCAATGTTAGGGGCGAGACGAATATCAGGAGCCTCTATGCCATTGGTGAGGTTGCCGATACAGGCCTACATGGCGCTAATAGGCTAGCCAGCAATTCGTTGCTTGAGGCGTTGATCATGGGGTTTAACCTGCCCAGGTACATAGGCGAGCCTTGGGATGGGCCGAGGCTTGACGATGGCTTAATGGTGACTGTGAAGTTGAGGGATCACGGGCCCATGATGAGCATTGGCGAGGTTAGGAGGGTTAATTGGGAGTACGTGGGCATACTCAGGAGCGGTGATGGGCTGAGGAAAGCCGTGGACCTTTATGAGCAGATGAACGTAGCCGTCAACAGTAGGGAGTCTAATGCAGCCCTGGTCTCCTACCTAACGGCATACGCCGCCCTACTTAGGACTGAATCCAGGGGAGCTCATTACAGGGTTGACTACCCGAGCAAGGATGCTAATTGGCGAAGGAGGATTTACTTCAAGGTGTCCGCATGATCGAGGAGCTATACATAACCAGGCTCCTTAATTATCTAGAGGAGGACGCATATCCCGAGGACATAACCAGTAGGTTTCTTGAGGGCATTAGGGCCAGGGGTGTCGTTAGGTCGAGGGATGAGGGAATAATTGCCGGACTTAGATTCATAGTTCCATTCCTCAAATACCTCGGCTTCGAGGTAATTACGCATAAGTATGATGGTGAGGCAATACGTAAGGGTGACGTTATAATCGAAATAATTGGCGATGCAGGTAGGTTATTAACAGTTGAACGATTAACACTAAACCTCCTATCAAGGCTTTCGGGAATAGCCACCGCAACGAACACGATGGTTAGGTTGGCAAGGTCTGTCAACCCAACGGTTAGGATTGCTGGTACGAGAAAGACAACGCCGGGGTTTAGGGTATTCGAGAAGTACGCCATAGAGATTGGTGGCGGTGATCCGCATAGGTTTAACCTGGCTGATGCCGTGCTAATTAAGGATAACCATATAGCGGTTTATGGGGACCTTGAGGGACTTATTAAGTTGATTAAGGAGAGGACGAGCTTTACTAAGAAGGTTGAGGTGGAGGTGTCTACATATGAGGATGCCATTAGGGCTTACAGGGCAGGTGCTGATGCCATATTGCTTGACAACATGAAGCCCAGCGATATAGTGCCAATAGTCAGGGAATTAAAGGGAAAGGTAATACTCGAGGCCAGTGGCGGAATAACACCCGATAATGTAGTTGAGTACGCAAGAACAGGTGTCGACATAATATCCAGCGGTTACATAACACATAGCGCCAAATCCCTCGACCTAACAATGGATGCCGAGAGAGTATAAGGTACATGGGCATTATTTAAAGGGGTCGTTAGTTCAATGACCAATACCTTAATGAGATAACCAAGACTATCGTTAACAGACTTAAGGGCTTAGTAATAGTCCTGGCATCCTTTTAATTGCAAAATGAGCTTGGTGTGGTGTTGGCTTTCTGTTTCCTTTGGCTGTTTCCGCGTGGTATGTTTTAAATGTGTCTTAAAATATGCCTGCCGTGGTATGGATATCGTTGATAAGCGGAATGCTAGGTGGATATTAACCCTACTGCCCTATAGCGTTGCCATTGGTCCATTGGGTACTCTGATAACTCTTGAAATTGCTTCGTTAAGAGGTGGCCCGGTGGATGTTGGTTATGCCATGGCGGCGGGCTCTGCCGCTGGGATAATCGCACCATTGCTGTGGGGTTTCCTGTTGGATAGGTACGGTAGTAGGGATGTGCTTGCCCTGGGCTTCCTCGGCACGGCCCTTTTCATCCTGGCACTTACCTACGCACCCAATGTTCCGCAGATAACCCTCTACTACGCTGCATCGTCACTATTCTCCTCCGCTGTTGGTGTTTCCACGAGCTTCATCCTCGTTAAGTCCTCGAGTAGGCTTAGGCTTAATGAGTCGTACTCCATGCTCAACTTCATTAATTCAATGGGTTACCTGGTGGGTGATGTGTCGGCAGCCGTGTTATCGGGCTTCATGGACATTAAGGCCATTTTGCTAATCATGGGCCTACTACCCATAATCTCTTTCGCCTGGTCATTAGTCTCCGTGCCACGGGTAAGCAATGGTGAAGGGCCAGTGTTGAGTAGGCAGTTGGTTAGTGGCCGTGTGCGTGATGTTGGTTTAGGTGAGTTAGTTACTCTTTATTTGGCGCTTGTTATTTTCTATTTCTCATCAGGGATCTTCAACACGCTCTATCCCTATGGGCTGAGGGTTGGTGGTTTATCGAGGTCCTGGGTTATGACCATAATTTCCGTGGGCATGGGAATTCAAATTATGGGCTTCATGATAACGCCTCGCATAATACGCCTATTCGGTGGTAATGCCAGGGCGTCATCCCGTGCATTAATACTTAGGGGTCTTTCATACTTCCTAATTGGCTTGACATCAACGACGCCTGAGGCCATGATGATTACGGGACTAACACTATACCCACTGGCGGCGGGCATTGCCTTCTCAACCTTTTACACCGCATCGAGCGTGATGGTCTTTGAGAGGCTCGGCAGTGGTGAGGAGGGTAGGGGCCTTGGGGCCTACAACTTCATCACCGGTTCCGCATACCTGGCTGGGTCATTGACGTCTGGTTACCTGGCTGATTCCATAGGCATTGGCGGTAGTTACATGGTGGCTGGTGCCATGCTTTGGGTCTCGTCATACCTATTCGAGCAGATGCACAGGAGTGAGGGTGTTAGGAGGATTCTTAATCCTCACTAGGCACATTTTATTCCCCATACCTCACGGCTAAGGATAATTAATGATTTGTGCCATTAAACCTCTGGGTTTAACTTTAAAGGTAGACTGTTGAGTGCATTATCGTGACCATTAAGGGTGTTAATGGGGTTGTGGGCTTTGTCAACCTCTCGACGGGCGAGATCAAGAAGATTCAGGTGCCCGATGAGGTTTACAGGAATTTCCTGGGTGGTTATGGGCTAGGCGTCTGGTTCCTATACACCCACATGAAGCCCAGGGTTGACCCACTGGGTCCCGACAACATACTTGGCATAATATCCGGCCTACTAAACGCCAGTGGTATTCCAATGACTGGTAGGTCCATGGCCGTTGGCAAATCACCACTAACTGGCGGGTGGGGCGACTCAAACGCTGGTGGTAGGTTTGGGCCTAAGTTGCTGGAGGCCGGGTTGGACGCCATATTCGTCACCGGCGTCTCCGAGAAGCCCGTCTATATATTGATTGATAATGGTGATATACACATAGAGAGTGCCTCGGACCTCTGGGGCAGGAACACAAGGGAGACTGAGGATGAGTTAAGGCGCAGGTACAGGGGTGCTCAGGTGGTTAGTATTGGCCCGGCTGGCGAGAGGCTCCAGTTGATTGCCGCCATCATTAATGAGTATGGTAGGGCCTACGGCAGGTCTGGGCTTGGCGCCGTTATGGGTAGTAAGAAGTTGAAGGCAATAGTCGCGGTTGGTGATAAGAAGCCGGAGATACATGATAGGGACCTACTTAGGCAAAAGATTAAGGAGATGCTCGACGCCCTAAAGACGACGAGGGCTAGGGCCTACGAGATCTGGCATAAGTATGGCACAATATCCACACTGGACACCAGCGTACTATCTGGCGATACACCAATCAAGAATTGGGCAGGCATTGGTGTTAGGGATTATGGGACCAAGAACCTGGAGAGGTTTGGGACGAACACGGTAATCCAAGACAACATTAAGCCCTACGGCTGCGCCAGCTGCCCAGTGTCCTGCGGCGCGTGGATTAGGAGGAACACCAGGTACGGCCTAGTCGACATGGGCCATAGGCTTGAGTACGAAACCGCATCACTCTTCGGACCAGCACTCCTAAACGCAGATCAGGATTCCGTGGTTTACGTGGGCGAGCTCTGCAATATGTATGGGCTTGACACTATCTCGACCGCGAATGTCGTGGGCTTCGCCTTTGAGTTATACGAAAAGGGGATACTGACTGAGAAGGATGTTGGCTTCCCACTCAGGTGGGGTGATCCTGATGCTGTAGTCAAGCTCGTTGAGTTAATAGGTAAGGCGGAGAGCATTGGTAAGGTACTTGGTCAAGGCGTTAAGAGGGCTGCCGAGATTATTGGCAGGGGCGCCGAGCAGTACGCAATGCATGTTGGTGGTCAGGAACTACCGGCGCATCACCCACAGTTCCTGCCTGGGCTGGCCATTACGTACACGGCTGATCCAACACCGGCTAGGCACACGGCTGGTGGTGTTCATTGGTGGGGTGAGGGTGGTAAGAGGCTTTGGGCGCCCTTCGACGTAGGCCTGGACCTGGGCGCGTCGCCTAAGTATGACTATGGTGATAAGGGTCGCAAGGCGGCCATAATAGCCATGTCAACGCAGGTGGAGAACTCCCTAGGCTTCTGCCAGTTTGCTTCCCAGGTGATTTATAGGACGTTACCGTACATAGACCTGATATACGCGGTCACGGGCATGAAGTATACACCGCAGGAGTTGCTTAAGGTTGGCCATAGAATACACACGCTTAGGCAGTTATTCAATGTTAGGGAGGGCGTTAACCCGAAGAAGGACTTCAAGCTGCCAAGGAGGGTTCTCGAGCCATTTCCAGAGGGGCCACTCGCCGGCGTTAAGTTGACTGAGGAGGATGTGGAGAGGATGAGGGAGCAGTACTGGGAGACGCTTGGTTGGGACCCGAGCACCGGTTACCCGAGGAGGAGGACTGTCGAGGAGCTTGGGCTCGCTGAGATAGCCGGCGATATCATTAACATCCTGCCCCCATGATCATTTTACTTAATTAATACGATAGGTTTAAAAACGGTAATTCCCTAAGCGCAGCCTCGTGCTTCGAGGGAGCATCATAACGGTATTATCAACCAACGAGCAGGAGGCCTTCAGGGTAGCGTCAATGTTAGGCAAGAGGGATAGGGGTGAGGAGAGGGTTTATTATAGGAAGGTTGGTGAGCTTGTCCGAAGCATTTTAATACCAAGCCCAAATAGCGTACTTGATGAGGCCATAGCCCTATCAATATCGAGCTCCTTCTACTTCAGGGTTAATAATGAGGTTACCTGGCTCGACGGCGAGAAGGCACTACTTCTTGAGGCCTCTGGGATACCCGGCGTGGTTCTTGCGGATGATACAAACCTATTCATGAAGTACTTCGGCGAGCTGGGCATTTCCAGGTTCATCTCAGAGTTTAGGGAGTTTGATGTTGAGGTCCCCGATAGGGGTCTTGTGTATGTTGATAGGGCATTCAATGTTAAGGGCGTCGGCGTTGTTGTGCTTGGTTACGCATTAACCCAGGTATCAATTCATGATAAGTTCATTGCCTACCCAATGAACCTGGAGGTTGAGGTTAGGAGTATTCAGGTCCTTGATGAGGACCAGGACTCAGTAATGCCAGGCACACGTGTTGGCTTGGCACTTAGGAATGTAAGGCTAGAGGATATTGAGGGTATACAGGCACTCATTAGGCCGGGCACCAGGTTCACGAACTCCATCAATGGATTTACAAGGTTTAGGTGGAGTGATGATGCCAGGGAGGTTCACGTGATATTCAATGGCATTAAGGTCATGGGCAAGATCGAGGGTAATGGCATCACCCTAACCAGGGAATTACCCATGGCCAGTGGTAGGGCATTGATAGTAAACGTAAACGCCAAGCCCAGGAGACCAAGGATAATCGGTTACGCCATCATCAACGCCTAACAGCCTTCTCAACCACCTCCAGCAGGCCCATGGGCCCATCCCTAAATACGGCATCATCCATTGGCTGTAGGTGCCTCGAAACTATTGGCTCAAACTCCATCTTAGCCAGTATATCCCTCTCGATGTCAACACCAGGCGCGTACTCCTCAAGCACTAATCCCTCACCCGTTAGCCTAAACACCGCCCTCTCGGTTATATAAAGGACCTCCTTACCCATCTTAAGGCCAAGCTCTGCGTTGAAGCCAACCTTATAGGGCTTTTTAATAAACTTGATTATTTGTCCATCCCTAATTATAGTCAGTCTACCATTCACGACCGCTATATCCCTCTTACCAGCCGTAAACGCCCCCGCGAAGTAAAGCCTTGGCGAACCATGGACAATTACCGGGAACCCGCCAGGTCCCGTGACCCTCTCAGGCAGGAAGCTCGGATTCACATCCCCGTTGGGCCCAACCTGCATGAAGCCCAGCGATGCCGCGTCTATTATGCCGCCCTCATACATTATGAATTGGTCCGGCATTGGTAATATTGCCTTAGGCGATATCGCAACGCCAAAGTCATCATCACTAAGTGCAATTCCACCCCAGGGCCCTGACTCGACGGTAGTGACTATGTAGTCGTCAACGCCCTCACTCCTTATGATCTTCGCAACTAGGGCGGGTATTCCAATGCCGAGGTTAACGGCTATCGGCCTACCCAACTTCTCTATGAGTCTCACGAACTCAAGCACGACCCTCCTGGCTATTACATACTCAAAGTTAGGCTTATCATTATTGGGCAAACACGCGTTACTAACTACAACGCGGCCGCAAATGCTTGGGTCATACCTAACACTGGCTGATTGGGTGTGGTATTCGGGCGGTGAGGTAACGATGTAATCAATTAACGGGCCTGGCACATGGACATCCCTGGGATTGACAAACCTACTCACGTAAAGAACCTGGGCAATCACAACGCCTGGGTTGGGCTGGGCCTTAACGGCCTGGGTAATGGCCAGTACCGAGCCGTAAATAGCCTCCTCACTCATTGTTAGGTTACCGAACTCATCAGCCGTACTACCCCTAATTAAGCCAACCCTAGGCTTTGGACAGTCGTAGAGTAGGTACTCATCACCATTAATGCTAATTAACTCAACCCTACACGTCCTCCTCTCCCTCGCCAGGCCATTTAGATAAATACCGTCCTGCCTGGGGTCGAGGAACGTGCCAAGCCCAACTTTGGTAATGGTGGGCACGCCAGAGGCCACGCTCCTAAACCACCTAGTCGCCACGCCAATCGGGAACGAGTAAGCCTCAACCCTATTCTCAATAACCAGTCTCTGCAGCGATGGGGCTACACCAAAGAATGTTATCATGAAGCCCCTAATGAAGCCAAAGTCATTATCCCTAATCATGCGCTCAGCAATCAAATCCAGCGCACGCCCCCTAGACGCAGGTAATGTGTCGGTGACTATGAATAGGTCACGCGGATGCCCCGTCTCTTTATACCTCTCATAAAGCCTAATAAGTAGGTATTCAGGGGTTGTAGCCATATTAAAGCCAGAAACCGCAATAACATCACCATCCCTAATAACGTCTAATGCCACATTAACATCCACGACCTTACCCATAACCGGGAAATTATGAAACCTCGAAATTTATACCTTTATAAAAATGCATTTTTTGCCTAACCCCTTGACAAACTATACTTGAACAAGAATATATGAAAATAAATAAATGAACATAGCCATGAAGACCCAGCAAGAGCAACGAAGGTCGAAACAAAAAAGTTAAAAAGACCGTGAAAAGTAAACTAAACCTGCGGGGGTGCCCGAGCCTGGTCAAAGGGGGCGGACTTAAGATCCGCTGGCGAAGGCCTGCGTGGGTTCGAATCCCACCCCCCGCACCAACTTCATAATTAAATAATTCGTCTTTGAAGTGGGCACCTAATCAGCGGTGGAAGCGTTATTATATGGTGATTTTAAGCCTTGATACGAGAAAATACTTGGCGAATGAATGCTAAAAATGCTTAAAAGTCGAGCGTGGTAATTCGCATGATGAGTCTTGAGAAGGTGAGTAAGGAGGGTACGTGGTTCATTGAGTTTAATACGCCATTTAGTTACCATGTTAGGGGTATTAGGAGGGTTTTGTATAGTGGCGTGACTAAGTATCAGAGGGTTGCCATTGTCGAGTTTGAGGACTTGGGTAAGGCGTTGGTGCTTGATGGTAAGATACAGAGTTCATTATATGATGAGTTTGTTTACCACGAATCGCTCGTTCACCCAGCAATGATTACTCATCCAAATCCAAGGAGGGTGCTTATTCTCGGTGGTGGTGAGGGTGCTACGGCGAGGGAAGTACTTAAGCATAGGAGTGTTGAGAAGGTGATCATGGTTGATATTGATGATGAAGTAGTCAGACTCGTTAAGGAGTACCTACCTGAGATGAGCCAGGGTGTATTTGACAATCCAAGGTTTAAGCTCATACTTCAGGATGGTAGGAAGTTCCTTGAGGAGTCAGGGGATAAGTACGACGTGATAATACTAGACCTGACAGACCCACTTGAGGGTGGGCCATCATACCTACTATATACCATTGAGTTTTACAGCATTGTTAGGGATAGGCTGAGTGATGATGGTATAATGGTGACCCAGGCAACATCAACCTCATACTCATTAAGGACATTCGCAACGATCTATAGGACCGTAGCCTCGGTATTTCCAATAACCAGGGCTTACCAGGTCTATATGCATTCGTACGACAGTACGTGGGGTTTCGTAATCGGGTCTAAGAAATACGACCCAGCAATACTAACGCCAGACGAAGTTAATAATAGAATTAGGGAGAGAATAAGTGGTGAACTTAAGTTCTACGAGGGTGATATACATAGGGCAATTTTCGTATTGCCAAAGCATATAAGGGCTGTATTGAGCGATGAGTCGATAAAGCCTGCAACGGATAAGAACCCAACATTCCTACCAGCATGATCATTTAAGTATTTTATTAAAAATTCTATGTTAATGTTAATTTGTTAGTAAAAAATTTAAGAATTCCACAATAAAATTTATTAATATATTCTAATAATGAATACATATGAGCAGTGAGGATGTTAGTAAGGTCGTTCGTGAGCACTTATTCGGCACTTGGCGTAGGCAGAGGGGTTGGGAGCCTATGAATATCGTTAAGGCTGAGGGCGTGTATTTCTATGATTCACAGGGTAAGAGGTACCTGGACTTCTCATCGCAGCTTGTCAATGTTAATCTTGGTTATGGTAATGAGAACGTGATTAATGTGATCAAGAGGCAATTAGAGGCGCTGCAGTACATATCGCCTGCCTTCGCGACTGAGGCGAGGGCTAGGGCTGCCAGGGCGTTGCTTGGGATAATGCCTGAGGGCTTAACTAAGTTCTTCTTTTCAACGTCCGGCACTGAGGCCAACGAAGCCGCTGTTAAGATTGCCAGGCTCTTTAAGAGGCCCGCCTATAAGATAATTGTTAGGTATAGGTCGTATCACGGCTCCACATTTGCGTCAATATCCATGACGGGCGACTATAGGCGTTGGTTCATTGAGCCACACACCATGCATGGCGTTGTCAGGGTGCCCGAGCCGTACTGCTATAGGTGCCCACTCGGCCTTAAGTACCCTGAATGCGGCTTGGCCTGTGTCAATTACGTGGATTACGTCATTAAGAATGAGAGGAATGTGGCCGCGATACTCATCGAACCAATCACAGGTACCAACGGTGTTGTTGTGCCACCCAAGGAGTACCTACCAACACTTAGGAGGATTGCTGAGGAGAATGATGTCTTGTTCATTGCTGATGAGGTCATGACTGGGTGGGGCCGTGTCGGTGACTGGTGGGCGGTGAATCTGTGGGGTGTTAGGCCGGACATACTAACAACGGCTAAGGGTGCGTCGGCCTCATACGTACCCATCGGGATAACGGCGGTGAGTAGGAAGATCGCGGATTACTTTGAGGATGAGTTCTTCGCGCATGGCCATACATTTGAGGCCCACCCTGTCTCCCTTGCGGCGATACCAGCGGTTATTGAGGAGTACAGGAGGCTTGACTTACTGAGTCATGTTAGGGCAATGGGTGAGTACCTTGCGAAGAGGCTTGAGGAGTTGAAGGAGAGGCACAGGAGTATTGGTGACGTTAGGGGTGTTGGTTTGTTCTGGGCCATTGAGTTCATTAAGGATAGTAGGAAGACCCCATTCGGTACGTATGAGGATAAGTACAGGGGCGTGGCTACGCCAGTTGATAAAGTTGCTGCTGAGCTACTTAGCATGGGTGTTTATGTGTTTAATGGGCCGTCCTGGTTCATAATTGCACCACCATTAGTAATAACCAGGGAGCAGATTGATGAGGGTATTGAGAAGATTGATCAAGCCATTAAGAGACTTGATGAGCAATACCAGGGTTAATTCATAATAAGGAATTAGTTTAACTTCCTGCCAATAATTAGGAATGTGGTGGCTACGTACTTAAATGGAGTACGCCTACTCAGCACTTTATCGAATGTGTATAGTAATGATGCAACCCTCGCAATTTTACCATTACCCCATTGATGTATCCTGGATGGGATTATATTCGATAATACATGAATACCCTTAAGATCCACCACCTCAAACCCATAACTACCCAATATACTCAGTATTTCCTTAATCGTGAAGAACCTAAGTGGAACTGCCTCATTGCCGTGGCCATACCAATAACCCACATGCCCCCTACCACTGATTAATCCCCTGAGGAAACCCCTTATTGACACACCACCAAGTAATGCCTCATAGGCCATGTCGGGGCAGATTAGGTTATCCACATCAAATAGTAAATAACCACCGCTACTTAAAACCCTGGAGACCTCCCTGAATGCATCCTCGGATTTCACGATGTGATTAAAGACGCTGCCGTAGGCAATAACGGCATCGAAGTAGCCATCCCTAAAGGGCAGTTTAATGGCGTCTCCCTGCACGGGGTCGCTGCACCTCCTTGACCTGGTGCACTTAATGAGTGATGCGCGGGATATGTCTAAGCTGACCACGTGATATCCACGTTTCCTGAGGAGCATTGTCCAAACGCCAGTACCGCTACCTAGGTCAAGAACCTTACTATGTATCTTAACCCCATCGAAGTAATCCCTAAAGATCTCATACAACTCATTATACACATGCCTATAATACTGGGAGAGCCTAAGGAAGACTCTTTCATAGATGGGGGCTAATTCGTCATAGACTGTGCTTATTATTGATTCGTAACTAGATGATTGGTCGTCACCCTCCACCTTAACCTCCCGATTCATAATTAGATGCTCCCGGCTTAATAAAGTCTTCTACCGCGTAAATATAGTATATATCCCATGTTTTCTATAACTATTTTGTAAAATGTAAATTGAAGGGACTACATTGCGTGATGGTTCATAGAAATAAAAATTTTATAAATTAACGATTTAGTAAGACCGCAATGTCGCAAGGTACCATTGAGGAGAGGGTTAAGAGGGGTTTATTGCTTGTTAATGCCTGCGATAGTAACCGAATAACATGTAGGTTGCTTGGTGGTGTGGCCGTGGTTTACCTAGTACGTGATATATACGCTGAGGTTCCCATGCTTTTACGTGAGCCTAAGGATATCGATATAGCGGCGCATAGGAGGGACTCAGGGAGGATTACGAGGATTTTTGAGGGACTTGGTTTAAGGGCTGATGTTAGGTTTAATGCGCTTCATGGTGCTGAGAGGCTTAGGTTCTTCGATACGCAAATGAATACGAGGGTTGACGTTTTCCTCGACATTTTTAGGGAGAGCCACGTAATAGAGCTTAAGGATAGGCTTGAGAGGTTCAGTCCAACAATACCACCAAGCGACCTACTAATGACTAAGTTCCAGATTTGGGAGATTAATGAGAAGGATCTCAGGGACATCGTGGCCATGCTCTACAAGTTCGAGCTGGGCGATAGGGATGACACTGGCACCATAGACCTAGGCAGAATAATAGAGCTGACCTCAGACGACTGGGGACTCTACAAGACGACCACGGTAAACATAGAGAGAACATTAAATTACCTAAACACTATTGAGTTGCCAGGGAAGGTCAAGGACAAGGTCGTAAACAGCCTGAATAGGATTAGGGAAGCCATGGACAGGGCACCAAAGAGCATGAAGTGGAGGATGAGGGCAGCCATTGGGGAGAGGGTTAGGTGGTACGAAACACCTGAGGAGGCTTGAACATTCAATGCAATGCCACCTCCTTATCTATGCCCTCCCGTCACTTCATCAATAACGTCCTCTGGGTTAATATCAACTGTGGACTTGTCAATCATGGCCTTCAAAGCCCAGTAGTAGGCAGGTAATTGGTACGCAAAATCACTATCAACCCAGGGTTCCCTTGGCAATTCTGATAGTACTGTCCCATAGATGTCAATGAGGATGTTCATACGCATTAGGTAATCTCCACCAAGGTGTAGATAGGCATTCCTGGGGCTTGGGTCAATGGCCCTACTTAATAACGCATTCACTTCGAGACTCCTAATCCTTACTTCATGGATAATGACGTCCCTTACCTTCCTAATTACCGTGCTTGATAACCAGGCATTCACGTCCCAACCATACCTAAGCACAAGCATTGCAAGCTCCCTAATATTACCACCAAGTAACTGCCAAAGCACTTCAACATCAATGGGCTTGGATGGCGGCGCTCTCCGAGACACATCATTGATTATGCCGATAAACTCCTCCTTCGGCAGATACCAAAGCAGGAGACTATTAAGTCCACCCTTAGACCCGCCCCTCCTGGCTATATCCACGGCAACCCTATTACTAAAGCCGAAGATCACGACTAAACCCCTGACATTATCGTAAATAACGCTAGAGTGCTCCTCAATAGCCCCCGCGTAAGCCATGACCTCACCCTCAACAACGCCATAACCAACTTGCGCGTCATCACCCACATTAAGCATAGCCCTATAGCGCTTATCAAGCTCATCAAAGACCAGCACAACGTACTTATCCCTCAATTCCCTCCTAACCTTCAACTCATTAATTAAATCATAGAAAAACCTGCTAATGCCAACAAGTAGGCCAGGCTCAGTTCCAGTAATTATCGGCATTATATTACTGTTAAACGCCTTAACCACCGCATTCCTAACATCACTCCCCAAGCCAATTGCGTAAGTCCTTAATGAATTCGCCAGGGTCCTCTCCTCAAGGTTTACATACATGGCAATAACATCATCCCTAACACCCCCAAGTGCTGCCGAGAAATTCCTTAGGAATGTTGATTTACCGCAACCCAATGGCCCATAAACAATCCCAACCCCACCCAACTCCCTAAGGAGCGCCTTAACCTCACGTTCACGATCTCTGAATATCATTGGAAATCCGCCGAGCTCCTCGACACCAAAGTAAGCACCACCCTCCTTAACCCTATTAATTAATTCATCAATATTAACACCAACGCTAAGCCTACTTGGCATTAATAATGCATTAATCCAAAGCCCTATTTAGTTTTAACAACGCCGCCCAGCATCATTAATTACACCTGCATCGCGGCCCACAGTGGTAATTCCATAATTATAATACCATCAAGGATAGTGGCTCAGGAGGATAGGGCATGTAGTATTGAGAGGTTGTTACTACGCTTCCTCACTTATGACGAGGTTGGGTTAACCACGTTGTATGGTAATACGAGGATTTTCATAATGGGTATACCAGTTATCGAGGGGTTCATCGGCAGTAATAGGGTTTTCCTGTCCAGCCAGGAATTCATAGTTAACATTACTAGGGTTGGTAATTACGTAATTGCCTACGTAAGTGGCATTGAATTAACGATGAATGTGGAGTCAATGAGTGTGAAGACCGGGATCGCGCATTTGGTTGGTACCATAACCGTGCAGTATTACTACTCGACGAATATTAACGAGACTAATACAATAATCATAAGGTTAACGCCAAGGCAGTAACCTAAACATCAATATTATTACTCACGGCATAATCAAACAACTTAATGGCAATCCTCAGTAAATCCCTATACAATGCCCTGGCCAGGATTTCGCGGAGGACATCGATAGAGACCTGCGAGTAATTATGCACTAGGACATTCCTGAAGCCTATCATTCTTCTAAAGATCCTCGAGTCATCACTATTTATAGCACCGGCTTGGCTCAGGTAAATGGGTACCTCCGAGTACGTTGATGGCGCCTTAAGCCCTCTCTCAACCATTATGTGCGAGCCCATGTCGATTAATGCCTGTATTGCGACCTGTAACATATGTAACACGGCGTTCAGCAGCACATAATCATTAAGTAACTCATCAGTGCCGTACCTAGAGGCCAGGGTGTCAACCTCCTCAACATTCCTCTTAATAATCGCCAACAAATCACTTAATCGACCCACGCAGCCCACCAATCCTCCTCTTAATCAACTCATTAAATCCATTAACCCTCAAAAATACTTGGTAATCACCGTAGAGACTAATTGCCCTAACAACCTCCCTAATGAATACCCCACGGTCACCAATGTAGACGGGCACACCCTGAGCCAAAGCCCTAAACCTAACCTCAAAGGGCAGTAGTGGGTCATTAAGTACGGCAACGTCAACCCTATCCTCAGGAACACCCAATGCCAGGGCGAGGTCGCTGATTAACATGGGTAATACATCGACAATGTCAACGCCATCCCTAAACAACACCGCAACATCCACATCACTAAGGGGACCAAACACACCATAAACCAGTGAGCCGTAAAGCACGGCAAACTGAATAAAATCCTTATAATTATTATTAATAATTATATCCCTAACAACACCCAACACCCTAAGGCACTGCTCACTACATGCACCCATTTAAAATCAGGAGTGATAGCTGATTTAAAAGGACTTATGGCTAAGTGAGCATAAATGTATAAAGAATTTAAGAATACCCAAGGAATTACTCAAAATGGTTGGGCGAATCAATACCAAGGCATTGCTAATAATGATCATTATAGCGTTAGTAATTACCGATGCATACTTAATATACACGTACTTACTGGCACCACCATTACCCTACGTAAAGGTGCTTGGTTATTATGGTGATTATGACGTAGCCAGCGTGTATAAAGGCATACTGGTTCTTTATGAGGTATCGTTGGCTTCAATAAACCTTAAGGGAGTGAATATAACCAGTGGTAGGTATGTTTGGATGGATACCATCTACATACCAGGTCTCCTTCCGTTAATACGCTTCATACCAATTGGTAATAAGTTGTTCGTCGCGACGTATAGTCTTTATGGGGGTATACATGATGATCAGGAATCGCCGATTGTGGCTAACGTAACCATGATTAACATATTTACGGGAAAGATCATTAACTATACAGTACTGGTGGCAGTATCATCAACGAGGTATTACATGGCTATGGATGCCATAGGTGAAGATGTGTATGTGGTGATAATACCATTGAGCGATCCGTTAAGGCCTGTGAATACCACGATAATTGACCTCAGGTTGTTAGGCAGGGAACCATATGGTGTTGAGGTTTGGCGTACTGAGGTTGTTAATTCCTGTATACCACTCTCAATAGTTGCAATGGGAATTAAGAGATTTGGTAACTACGTCCTAGTAACAGTATCGTGCAATAATAAACCCCTCACATACGTGTTGAATGCAAGTAATGGTAAGTTAATGCTAAGGGCTGACGTGGGCTCAGACGTGTACGGCATTGCTGGAGACACGTTGATTTACCAGTGCGGAGGTAAAATTTGTGGGTTAGACTTCATTAGCAATAGAACGTGGGTACTACCAATAATTGGCAGCGTAACATCAGTAACAGTCAGTGGAGATAAGGCCCTGGTACTGACAACCACGGGGTACACAATATGGGCCTACGGCATTTCAAGCAACGGCTCATTACTATTTCGCAGGGAATTATGGACATACACAGCGCCACTAATGCTATGCTCGGTGGGGCTTAGGTACACATTCATGGCTAAGTCATACCCAATCAGGGACTACGCACTAATAATCATACTCCCCGAGGGAATATGGTACATCAGCGGCGGAGGATTCGGCTGCATGCCTCAATCAATAGTGATCCTAAACCTAAGCAATGGCCATGTAGTAATAAGCGTTACTAAACCCGCCTGGATCGCGTACCTATACGCATACCCATACTCATTTAACAATCTCTGGCAAGCACTGGATATTAATTACCTAAGCAATGACTACGTGGTATACTCAATAAACAACGCCCCAAACTCACGCACATTCCACCACCAATACAACTACTACCTAACAACACCCAAAGCCATAACCAACGAATGGTGGTACTACCTAATAAACGACACACCATACATTGCGCTCGCCACAACCGCACTACTGATTGCATTGGCAATCTTTTATAAGAAACTGCACTAGCAAGTAATTTATTAATGGGTGGGCAGTTAATCCGTAAGGCACTGCTAATCGCCATAATAGCATTGGCCTTACTTGAAGGCTACTTGGTGTATATGTACGTATTCGGTAGCCCATTCCCATACATAGGGACACTGAGTATAGGCCCGTACCAGTTAATCGCTGTGAGGAATAATGAGGTGATTCTATATGGCGAGTATTCGCCACCATCATTTCGCACATTAATTACTGAAATAATAATTAAGGGTGTCAATATGATTAATGGCAGAACGCTGTGGATGACGAACGTGGTATCAAGCAGTCTCATATCACCGTTAATTGCCTTCTCCCTAGTTAATAATGATCTATTTCTCATAACCTACGGCCAATATGTTTACCATATTGATAAATGGATCATTGCCGAGACAACCATAAATGCAACCGTGATAAACGCATTAACGGGTAACGTAATAAGCTCCACGGCAATTGAAGCCACGCCGTACGTCGCCGTACTCAACGTGATTAATAATCACGTGTATATACTAATATTCCCACCATCAACCAACAGCATGATCATAACCTATTACAAACTAAGCGACTCACCACCATACATCACGCTGGCCTGGAATCAAACATTAACCAACGTGTGCGGCCCATATGGCTCAGCAGTAGTTGTGGGAATCCATGAGGGCATTAAGTATGTGCTAATGACCATACCGTGCAACAAGGCAATACGCATATACCTACTAAATAGGATAAACGGCAGGGTAGTAAGGAGCATATTCATTAAGTCGCCACTGGGTGTCACCAGGGTTTACGGCGTAATAAACGACACGGTAATCTACCTATGTGGGCCCCGCATATGTGGTACGAACATGGTGACTAACGAGACCTGGTCAATACCAATAATGGGCTACCTAACCTCAGTAACGACGTATGGAGACAAAGCCATAATACTAATGATGAGCAACAACACGCTGATTATGAGCACAGTGGCCTCAAATGGCACGGTACTCGTGAGCAGGGCAATCTGGAGTTACAAACCACCCTGGTGCGCACCGAGCTACGCCGTGGAGATATACTCCTTCAGCGCCGGCGCAATCCACCTAGTGGGCAATTACTTCCTGGTACTGGCGGGCCCATTCGCATTAACATACACGGCGAGCGGCTACGTGTGCCTACCCGAAGCCATGATAATAGTTAATGCGGGCAACGGCAAGGTAATAACCAGGATAACCAGGTCCACGTGGTCTGGAATAAGCGGAGACCTAGGACCAAACCTATACATAGACTACACAAGCAACAACACAATCATCTATACACAATGTCAATTAGGCCACTGCACCACGTATGAAACAACACCAAGAACCCTAATTAAGGACCAATGGTACTACGCAATAACCGACACACCCTACCCAACAATCACCACAACAACACTACTAATCGCATCAACAATACTATACGAAACAACCAAGGAAAACAAAATACAAAGAAACAAAACAAATTTTTAACAAACAAAACTACGAAACCTGCTGACCCTGACCAAGCCTATAAAGCAAACGCCTATAATTACGACTATTCCTCCTCCTAGGAATAAGATTCTTCTTAGGCTTAGGCGGAATCCTAGGTGTCTGACTCCTCACCTTACCTGCCTTTGTCAGTGACCCATGGCTAAGGCATATCCCCTCTTAATACACACGATGTTTGTAATGATTTATAAATATTTCCTCCATTACATTATTTTTAGCGTAGTAATTTATCTTGAAGAATGAGAGAGTTATGTGAAAGTAATTTATAAATTATGTTGAGCATATTTAATAATGATGGAGCATAGCTCTTCCAATTATGTTAATGATATTGAAATGATAATACATGATTATAACGATAAAACACTGGATATTCAGGAATTACATAATTTATTATCTGCATTAAGGCAATTAATAACTAATAATTGGGATTATATTAAGAATATATATGCAAGAGATTCCGTGAGAAATTCTAAACTCGGTTCTTTAATGTACCCTACAGATATTCACCTTAAAGTTGGAATAGCTTCTGATTCCAATACGTTGATAAATAATGATAAAGCTATACCATTATTAAGCGGCTTTTTCATTAGTGATGCTACGTTGATACGTGATAAAAATAAAGTTACTGCATTAGCAATAAATACTCCAGACCCTAGTCTCGCGACATCGTTTATCTTCACATTACTAAGTTACTCCGGTAAGAATTACGTAAAGGATTATATATCGGTGATCTTAATAGAAGGTAAGAATAAAAAATCAGTTTCATTTAAACATATAATCAGTGATAATGCGAAATTTTTAGAAAAATTTTCAATATATCTCGTTACCAAAGATGATATTTACCAACTTATAGATATAAATCATAACCTTATTACCAGTGAGCTAAAGGATTGGCTTAAGTGGACCCTTAATAATTGGGATAATCCTCACTATTATATAATCCTCAGAAAACAATTAAAGTTTGTTAAGTATTCAATAAATGGATTATTAACTAGGGACTCGATATTCACTTGGTACCTTGGTGATGGTGTTAGAGGCCATTTTAACCGTGGGGCTTTCGATATAGGTTTATCATTTATAACTGATCCACTTATTTTTAAATTCATGAATAGGTTTTTATGCACCTTATATAATTGCGACTCTAAGTTCTTTGGAGGACATGGTGCGCGAAATAGCGAACATTATATTGTATGTCCTGTTAAAGCTGAGGTTATTAAGGACATTGTGGAGTGGGCAGGGAAATGGCCTAAGTATGGCTTAACGCAGAGAGTTCTTGATCTGCTTGAAGCCATTAAATACGGTAAACTATGCGAAGGCTATCGTAAGTGGCCTACTATTGACATTGATGGATTTGAGCTGATTATTCGTAAACATAATATGGGAAATAGATGGTATTTAACTAAGAGTGCCGCAAGTAAAGAGTATTTAGACGCAATAGCAGCACTACTAAAGCAAAAGTTCGAGATAAATGCCAATATTCGAGAAAATAAATGGGGCTACGAATTATACGTGTCCATTGAGGATACTAGGCGTATTCTGAGGATGCTTGGTGTTTATGAGAGGTTTTATGGCGAGCCGAGGAGATTGCCGAGTGTTGATGATGTGATTGGCGTGCTTAGGCGGTATGGTATTAGGAGGTGGCATGTGCATGAGGCGAGGGCTCGTAATGGTAATGGTTATGAGTATACCGAGGCCTGCGTATTGATCTCCCTGGGTGATTCCGGGGAGGCTATGAGGCTTAGGGATGAGCTTGTTGGGCTTGGTGTTAGGGTTCGTAAGGTTGTGTGGGGCACGGTCATTGTCTGCAGGACTGAGGATAGGCTGCTTTTAACGAAGGCCTTAAGTACCATGGGCCTAGGTGGTGTGGATTCCACCTAAGCCGCCTAGTATAGGAGTAATGTCCTCTCCCTTAAGCGGCCGGTCACTGGGTCGACCTCGAGCTCGAGGACCTCAAGGGTGGTTACGCCGATTAGGACCTTATCGATTACGTCGGAAACAAGCACTGGGACGACCTCACCCCTTCCCTCAACCTCAACCCAGGCCCTAGACCTATCAACCTTAATAACCCCAGCCCCAGTCTCAACCCTAGACTTGCCGGTAATCACCAGGCCAAGCTCATTGGCCAGTGAGCGTGGTATCACGGTTAAGGTTGCGCCCGTGTCTACCAGGGCCTTAACCTCAATAACCCTACTCAAGTCAACGCTACCAATCCTGGCGTTAACCCAAACGTGCCTCATCAATGAGTAATGCATTGCGGGTTTAATAACCCTTTAATACAAGCCTTAAGGTGAGTGGCTGTGGATAGGTTGAGTGAGGCTGAGAGGTGGCTTAGGCAGTCCCTCAGGGACTTGGACGCCGCTAGGGGTAGCTTGGCTGGTGGTTACTATGAGTGGGCATGCTTCCAGGCCCAGCAGGCTGCTGAAAAGGCCGTTAAGGCCCTGCTTCACGGGCTTGGCGTAGGCGCGTGGGGGCATAGTATAGTTGAGCTCCTTGACATGCTTAGGGATAGGTACAATATCGAGGGATTGATGCCATTGGCTAGGGAGTTGGATAGGCACTACATACCCGCAAGGTACCCAAACTCCTTCGAAAGTGGATACCCCGCGATGTATTATGATAATGAAGTTGCGGAAAGGGCTATTAAGGCTGCCGAGGCAATCATAACGTGGGTGAGGGAGAGACTAAGAGAGCTTGGCTTAGCGACTTAAGGAAATACGTCAGCGACATATCATCCGCAATACCAGTTGAGGCTATTATACTGTACGGCTCAGCGGCGAGGAATCTAAACGGGTCCTGGAGCGACATTGATGTCCTAGTGATCAGCGACGCCTTCAGGGGCATTCCCATACCGGACAGAATCAGTCTTCTCCTCAGGTTCAAGAGGGGGCGTATTGAGGCATTGGGCTACACATTTGATGAATTGGTCAGGATGGTTAATGCCATGAACCCACTGGCATTAAATGCATTAATCGAGGGTAGAATTATCGTGGGTAGTGACAGGGTTAGGAAACTGGCCGAGGAGACTAGGAAACGCTTCATAAGGAGAGGTAGGGCGTGGTTCATGATACCAGGTTAAGGCAATTTTAAGGGGATATCTTTGGGTAAAGTACCGGGGTAATTCATGTAGTAAAATGGGTATGAGTATAATGAGGATTTTAATTTGAATTTTAAACATGAGAATGAGATCTTCATTAACCGCAGATAGACAGCCAACCGGAGCTTGATGGTGAGTTGAGTATTGCCGTGCCCGATGTAACGTAGTAAATACCCGCTGGGTATAGGTCCCAGGTAACTGATCCAGTCGCAACCTGCCCATAGATGCCATAACCATTCTCATTAATGCCGAAGTAGAAACCCGTTGACTCCTTAACCTGGACAAACGAGACCGGTGGTGAGAATGGGATTTGTGGTGCCGCTAAGTTGCCCCGGCCACTCCATACTTGTCCGCCAATGGTTATTTTGTTGTAGAAGGTGTACCCAGGTATGCCGCCGACGTTTATCCAGCCCGTGGCCCAGTAAATATTTAATACGCAGTCAGTCTCATACTGAACATACTGATCAGACTTAGCTAGTATTAAACCAAGCATGTCCTTAAGAATCCACTTAATAGCGGCAGTCTCAATTATGTTATCACCGTATTCACTGGGCTTCGCTAGTAGTACGTTTATGGCGTAGGGCACGTACTTGAGGAGACTTGGATCCGTTTTATTTAACTCCTGCAATACCTGATTATCGAGTAGGTACGTGAGTTCTAGGGATGAGCCATTTATGACGGTGTAATTGTAGAAGTAGTACGTTAGTGTTACGTTAACGCCCCTTACCCTAACCCAACCCCTGAATGCGTTCGGTATGATCAGGACGATGGCCTTGGACCCACTGAGCTTGATAAATGCCTGAGGCATCACCCTGTATAGGCTCATGAACCCGTTAACACTCGTTATATTGAATACGTACTGAGACCCATTCGGTAGCATCAATACGGCTAAGCCGCCATTGACAAATTGTAGCACTGGATTAACCACGGTGGTACCGTTGGGATACTTAGTGACGGGAAAGATTAGCTTAACCGTGAGGTAGGCAGGCTCGTAGTACAATGGGAGTAAGTACGTGAGTAATACGGCGGCGAATAGGGCAGCCACGCTAAGGATGATTATGAGTCCCCTCTTATTCATTGTTCGGTTCACTAAGTTACCTTATCTTAATCCTAACTAATATGTATATCGCTGGTATTATTTTGAAAAATTCCTGGACAAGGTTAATGAGGCATTTTAGGCATTGAGCGGTGGTGATTGGCGCATCCTAGGCTGAGGGGGTGATGAGCTGGGGTTAGATGATTATTAAGGATTGTTAATTAATCACCGTCGGCCCGGTTTACATCACCGGTTCAGTGGGGACGGGAGAAGCTCATCCAATTACTTACTCACCAGCACTTCCCTTATCAACCTTTCCCAATCCTAGTCCTGGTTAGATTCCCTTATTTTGTACCCAGTGGTTCCCACGTATAGCAATACTACGTGAGCTATACACAATAGTGATGTGGATATCCCTGAATCTAAAGTTTAGTGTTGACATGCCTCAGAATTACACCCGTTTGTTATATGGGCTTGGTTTGCCTGGATCCTCATTATTCCTATTGCTTTTCGGTTATCGGCTTCGCCCTAATAACCAAGTTCCTCAGGGATGATGATGCGGAGTTTGGGCTTAATTTTAGGAGGGTTCTTCTTCAGTCCCTGGTCTACCTAGCCCTATGCCTTGTCATGCCCGTCGGCGAGCTCGGCTTTATATATGACGTCACAGGCTTCCCACTGCGCTTAAGTACTTCAGCACCCACGTCTAATGATTCAGCCGTCCTTTACACGGCTACCCACGTCCCAGTAATAATCATCACTTTAATACCCATCTACGCCTTTGCCGCAACCAGGGGCGTATATGCCGTGCCCTAATTCCTCAAAAGGTATTTTAACTACGTTGTTGTAATTACTCTGTGGTTGTTGTATTAAGGCGGTTGTCGCTTGAGGATTATGGCCCCTTTACTAAGCTTGATATCGAACTTGGCGATATCACGATATTCGTTGGTAGGAATAACACGGGCAAAAGCACGGCACTGGAAGCCATTACATTACTCCTCTCATCAATTAACAATTTTAGGGTAATAACATCCAGCATTGACGTGCTTTCGAACCTTGGGTTAAGGAGCAGGTACTTAATTAATTTGAGGAGTAATAAAGGTGTTGCGGTTGTTTCCGGCGATGTGGTTAGCCAGGGCATGAAGCATAGTATTGAGGTGAGGGTGATCAGGGGCATTAATGGGCTGGGTGATCTTCGTGATAACGCGGTACGAGAGATCATTAGATCAATTACTGAATTAACACCGACATCTCAGAAAATACTTATTGAGGCATTTCGTCGAGTATTACGGGAACGTAAGGATGGTAAGGATATTACTGAGGCGTTTAAGGAGTTTGTTGATGGTGTGATTTCCGTACTTAGTAATCGTGTAGATGATGTGTTAGTGAATGCCGTTTTCGTAAGTACGTATGTTGATGGTGAATTACTCAATGCTGCATTACTACCCTTAAGTGAAGTAAGGGTTAGTGAAGATATAATTGGTAAGTTAAAGGAACTAGGATTGAGTTCTTCTGAAGCCAGGAGATTATTAAATATTCAATTGGGGAAAGTTATTTCGGGAGGTCGGATTATTCTCACTAGTAAAAAGTTAAGTGTTGAACCAATACGTGTTCAGCACTTGTCGTTACACCCATTTTTAATAGATGATTTACCCCCTGATAAGCAGACGGAATTGATTGACCTATTGAGGAAGGAGGTTCGTTATTTCTATGATTATAGGGGTGGGCAAGTTATTCTTAATTTTGATGGTAGTAGGGTCTCCGTACCCTACGCCCTGATGGGTGATGGTTTTAAGGCCTTGGTTAGGATGCTCGGTCTTATTGTCATGGGCGTTGACGTTACCCTGATTGATGAACCAGAGGCTCATTTACACCCTGGCTTTATGGAGGTGATTACTAAGTACATGGTTGAGCCCAGGTTCCTTGATCGTATTCAGTTCGTGATGGCAACACAGTCACTTGAGTTCCTCGACTACCTGCTTAGAGCGGCTGAAAAAGGCGGTGTCCTTGGTAGGGTTAAGCTTGTTAGGCTCTACTTGATGCCTAATGGTAGTATTGATTATGAGCAGTTGAGTGGTGAGGAGGCGTATGAAGAGATGGATGAACTCAAGTCAGACCTCAGGGGTCCCTAGCCATGCTTTGATTATACTATGTGAGGGTAAGCACGATTATGAATTTATTAAGGAATTGATCAGTAAGATAAACGTTAAGTGTGACGTTAAGGACCAGGATCCCAGGGATAAGGACTTCATTATTAGGCACATCGTGGACGGTAAACGGCTTTCTTACGTTCCTGTCATCATTGAGGGTGGTAAGGATAGGCTTGATGGTAATGTTAGGCTCCTAATTAGTAAGTTACGTTCCGTCCATGGGTCATCTACCTGGGTGTTGATTCTGCGTGATTCCGACTCCAATGATGCAGATAGTGCCTTCGATAAATTAAGGCGTAATATTGTCAGTCTCATTAATAACCCCCTTAAGTTTTCGCTATATAAACCGAGCATGAATTGCGGGCAGGGAATCCGTGTGGGGTCCTTCGTATACTATGACTGTGTCTTGAGGTATATGGATGGTGATGTTTATTTTCGGTTTATTTTTGTGGTTCCGTCTCTGGAGGATTTTCTTCGTGATTATGGGTACGGTGATTCAAGACTTCACTCCGCCATTGATAAAGCCCTTAATGATCCCAGGAATAACGATGTGGTAGATATCTTTAAGAGCTTACTTGGTTCATGCTTGTTTGATGAGTAGTAGGGTTTTGGCTCATGGTATTAGGGCCGTCTTCCCTGCGGGTTTTGATTCCGTTGCCAATGCAGTTAGGGATTATGATCCTGCGTCCAATGTTTACTTCACGGTTTTAAGTACGAGTCCTAGGGTTGCCGTTGCGTTTGGGCAGAAGTTCTTCTTTAGGATTGGTCATTACCTATCCTGCATGACCCTTGTTATTGAGCGTGATTCCGAGACTGAGGTTAGGATTATTGCCCACTCCGGTCTTCAATTATCCGCCCTCTCTAACTATGGTGCTAATGTTGATTATGCCCGCGACGTGCTTGACCGCCTGAGTAAGTCCCTCGGTGTTGATCCTAGGGATGTGGTTGAGGTTGATTATATGGACGTCACTAAGTCTCAGCAATTAGGGTGATGGGTCTTGCAGTCAAATTCTAGACCTAGTAAATCATTGCTGTGTAATGAATAAATGTTTAAGTAGTTAGCTATGTCTTGGTTATTATGATTGAGATTATTATTAAGGTTACTAGGGATTACCGGGTTACGATACCCGCGGGCATTAGGGGAGGCTCGGGATTAAGGTTGGTGATTTAATTAGGGTTGTCTATGACGAGGGTGAGGGTGTTGTTAAGCTTATCCCTGTTAGGAGGAGTAGGACTACGATTAGGTTAGGTAGGCCTATCACTGTTGAGGAGATTGAAGGGGCTATTGAGGATGTGATGGGGTTGGATCGCCGCTGCTTCATTCCTTAAGTTCTTACCATATTACTTATCCTTTTCCTGTAGTGCCTTTTTAATTGGTTTGTGGTAGTTACTTTTGATGGGTTTTTCGTACTTAATGCCGAGTGTTAGGGCTGTGCTGACGCGGGACGTGGATGGGGTTGACCTAGGCATAATCAGCATTGCCCCTGCCAAGGCCGGCTCTGTGATTAATGCACCGCCCAACGTGCTTGAGGTCCTAATTAAGCGTGGTGTGGCTTCATTACTTGATGAGGATAGGGTCGGTAATGAGGAGATTCTTAAGAGGGTTTGGCTTGAGAACAGGGCTCCCAGCGAGTTGAGGGAGTTACCCAGGGACTTCTACGTAAGGGCTAGGCTTAGCATGGTTGGCGGTGACCAGAAAAGCGTTAGGATTTATGCCCAGCAGTTGAGGGAGCTCGCCCAGTTGAGGCTTAGGAAGATACTCACGCTGTTATCCGTTAACCCCAGTATTGCTGACTCGAGGGACTTCCTGGATAAATTGACTATTGAGGAGGAGGAGCTCGTTAAATCCATCGCACCAATAATTAAGGAATTCCTCAATGCAGTGGTGGGATTGCAATGACGACGCCGGAGACCGCAGAGGTTAGTCTCGACTCACTGATTCAGGGGCTTAGGGGTTTCATTGAGTCCAGTGATAAGTATGTTGATGAGATTAATAACATGATAATACAGAGGAAGAGGTCCCTAGTGATTGACTTTCACGACCTACTAATCAGCAGTAAGGACCTCGCCGATATGCTCCTGGAGAGGCCGCAATTGATTATTCAGGCTGGTTCCGAGGCAGTTAGGCAGGCAATAACTGAGAGGGATCCTGAACTGGCTAAGTCGGTTAGGAACTTCTACATGAGGTTTAGGAGACTCCCTGAGTCCCTGCCCATTAGGAGACTGAGGAGTGAGGTCCTGGGTAAGTTGATAATGGTTGAGGGCATAATAACGAGGCAGACACCACCCAAGCACTACCTCAGGAAGTCCGTGTTTAGGTGTTCACAGTGCGGTTATGAGGTTGAGATTCCACAGCCAACCACTGGGTTCGTCCAACCGCCTAAGCGCTGCCCCAAGTGTGGTGCATTGAATAGTATGGTGTTTGTTGAGGAGAGGAGTGAGTTCATTGATTGGCAGAAGATAATCGTTCAGGAGAAGCCAGAGGAGCTACCGCCGGGCCAGTTGCCGAGGAGTATTGAGGCGATACTGCTTGATGACTTAGTCGACACGGTGAAGCCCGGCGATAGGGTTTACCTGGTCGGTATCATGAACCTCGACCTATCCGATCTAAAGAAGGGTAGGCCACCCGTTGTTTCCAGCTTCATGGAGGTTAATTACGTGGAGAGTCAGCAGAGGGAGTTGGTGGAGATTGAGATTACGCCTGAGGATGAGAAGAGGATATTGGAGCTTTCGAAGATGCCTGACGTTAGGGAGAGGATAATCAAGTCAATAGCGCCGTCGATATACGGCATGGAGGACATTAAGGAGGCAATAGCATGCCTATTATTCGGCGGTGTGCCCAAGGTTTACCCAGACGGTATTAGGGTTAGGGGTGACATACACATACTACTCGTTGGCGACCCAGGTATGGCTAAGACGCAGTTGCTGAGGTTTGTCACGAAGATAGCCCCCAGGGCAGTGTACACCACGGGTAAGGGTAGCTCAGCGGCTGGCTTAACCGCCGCCGTAGTGCGTGAGAAGGACACGGGCGAGTTTTACCTGGAGGCTGGCGCGTTGGTGCTCGCGGATACGGGCGTGGCCGTCATTGATGAGATTGATAAGATGGATGCTAAGGATAGGGTCGCGATTCACGAGGCCCTTGAGCAACAGACGGTCTCCATAGCTAAGGCGGGCATTGTGGCGACGCTAAATGCTAGGTGCAGTGTCCTGGCCGCGGCCAACCCAGCCTTTGGCAGGTACCTGCCCAATAGGACTGTGGCTGAGAACGTGGATTTACCAGTGACGTTGCTCTCCAGGTTTGACTTAATATTCATCATTAGGGATGAGCCAAACCTCGATAGGGATAAGGCAATTGCGGAGCACATAACCACGCTACATGCTGGTGAGGTTCCCGAGGGCTTCGCGGACATAGTACCACCTGACCTACTTAGGAAGTACATTGCCTATGCCCGTAAGCACGTCAAGCCTGTGCTGACGCCTGAGGCTAGGGAGAGGATTGTTCAGTTCTACGTGCAGATGAGGGCTAAGTCCAGGGAGCCAGACTCGCCAATTGCAATAACGGCAAGGCAATTGGAGGCCCTGATCAGGCTTTCTGAGGCTGAGGCTAAGATGAGGCTTAGCCCCGTGGTTGAGGCTGAGGATGCCGATAGGGCCATTAGGCTCTTCATGAAGTACCTGAGTAGTGTTGGTATTGATGTTGAGTCTGGGAAGATAGACATTGACATTATAATGACAGGCAAACCCAAGTCTGCCCAGGAGAGGATGGCATTGATCATGAACCTGCTTGCTCAGTTAGAGGAGTCGAGTGGTGGTAAGCCTGTTAAGATTGAGGACCTGTATAAGGAGGCTGAGGCGGCTGGTCTTGATAGGCAGGCGGTGGATAAGGCAATAAACATGCTCCTTAAGTCAGGTGATATTTACATGCCGAAGCCGGGTTACGTTAAGAGGGTGCTTATTTAAACTGCTTTTATTCAGGCACGAAATACTTATATTCATTTGTTTTTGAGCATTGTTGTGATTGATAGGTTAAATGCAATAATTACTGGGTTAAGAAATGCCGTGACGCTTACGGTGGAGAAATTACTTGAAAGACTGAAGGAGACAAACATAGATGTTCCTGAGGAGAGAACCATAGGTGATTGGGGTTGGAGCGTGATTTCCAAGGCCATGGAAGTCGGGATAATAAGCTTAAGCGATGCTGATATTGACGCCATGTACTACGTATTCAGAAGATGCGCCACACTCGAGGAGATGGTCAAGGAAGCCCTAGCTAGGCCCGAGGAGATTGATGAGAACTTCGTAAACAACCTAATGGATGATTTCAGGGAGAATGCGGAGGCCCTGGCCAGGGTCAGAGAACGAATTAATCAACTGGTTTCGTAAATCTATATATAGTATATATTATTGTTTATAAACCGGAGTCCACGTAAACCACGCATCGAATGTGTTATTTTTAGTATACCTAGGAAGGCATTGCTTTAAAAGTACAATATTATTAATGATTGATTAAAATGTCTGTTCAAGCTCCAAGTATATACACGATAGAGATCATCTACAGGGGAATACACCAGAGGCACCTGGCGAGGAATCTATCCAGGGGAATTGTTTATGCGGCTAGGATGGCAGGTAATGTCGCATTGTCTTACCAGAGATATGGTGATGATCCAGAGAGGGATGGTGTACCGGCTAAGTACTTCGTGGTAGTGGCTAAGGGCGCTAATGAGGAGATTCTTGATGCTGAGGCTGCGAGGGTTGAGCCTGACTATGTGGATGTCTCGATAGTGCTTGACGACACAATACTTAAGGGTGTTGAGTCCTGGGCTTGGCAGGGTATTCAACCAGTCCACCTGAAGTTGAGGGCTGGTGGGTTATTAATCGTGGTTTCCAAGAGGAGCCCTGATGAACTACTCAAGTTCATACCTACTAGGGACTCACCGTATACCCTAGTCGTGGTTTATGGCGAGAGGAGCATTGGCGATTTCTGGACATTCCCAGATGATGGAACTGTGGAGAGGGTCCTTGGAGCCATTGCTAAGGTAATGCCCAACGTACTTACCATTGACGATGTTAAGAGGTATCTGGAGAGCCTTGATAAGCCCAGCGAGAGGGTTAACAGGGCTTTGGAGGCCTATCAATCACTCGTTAAGCTAAGGGAGGTTAAACCTGGCGAGGGTCTGCCGTATAAGTACGAACCACCTCACCTACCTGGTTGGAAGGACATGATGATTGGCGGTGCAATACCTGGCTTAAAGCCGAACCAGAGGAACCCGTATTTCACCGGTGGCACTGCCAAGCATTATAGGCCTGTGGTAAACTTCGATAAATGCATTAAGTGTAGTCTATGCTGGGAGTACTGCCCAGACTCTGTATTTGACGTAACACCAGACGGTTACTTCAACCCAGTACTAGCCTATTGCAAGGGTTGTGGAGTGTGTGCTGAGGTATGCCCAGTGCCTGACACGATAATTATGGTTGATGAGATGGAGTTTGAGGATGGCTATGGAAAGTTCATTGATGAGTATAGGGCTTGGAAGGAGAATAGGGAAGCCTATAGGAAGTGGTTTGAGTCATTATTACCAAAGGCACAAATAATAAGTGTGAGAAAGAGGTGATGGGGCATGTCCGTCTCCGCACTTGAGACAAAACGTCTTGAGGCGGTGCTTAAGGGAGATGAGGAAGTGGAGGTCGTTGGTACGGGCACTGACGCTGTCGCCTACGCATTAATGCTTGCTGACGTTGACGTGACGTCGGCATACCCAATAAGGCCTTACGGCGGCGTCATGCAGACTGTGGCTAAGTTAATAGCTGACGGTTACATGAAGGCCGAGTACATAGTGGCTGCCCATGAGCATGACCAGTTCGAAATCGTCAAACACGCGTCAGCCGTTGGCGCGAGGACATTTGTTGGCTCAAGCGGTGTTGGTTGGTTATTGGCTATTGAGGCTATCGTGGCCATAAGCACCGATAGGTATCCAGTGGTTGCGTTAATAGGTAATAGGGCTCTTGATGACCCTGGAGCATACGGAGTTGAGCACAATGATGCGTTGATGGTTAGGGACGTGGGCTGGCTCCTGGTTTGGGTTGACACTGCCCAGGAGGCTCTAGATACCACATTGATTGCGTATAGGGTTGCTGAGGACCCGAGGGTTATGCTACCAGTGGGCATATCAATGGATGGCGCATTCCTGACGCATAGTGAGCACGTGTTTAGGATACCGCCTAAGTCAAAGGTTCAGAAGTTCTTACCGCCATACGACCTGGGCAACAGGAAGCTACATCCAAGCAACGTAATTAGTGTTGCACCGCAGGTCAACGAGGACTGGGTTACGGAGATTAGGAAGCAGATGGATGAGGCTATGAAGAATGCAAGGAAGGTGATTGAGGAGACCTATAGAGACTTCGCTAAGATCTTCGGTAGGGACTATGGTAACCCATTCGTTGAGCCGTACATGGTTGAGGACGCCGACGTAGTCATGGTCGGCATGGGGACCGTTTCCAAGCCAATTAAGGAGGCTGTTAGGAGGCTGAGGGCTAAGGGTGAGAGGGTTGGCTTCCTAAGGATTAGGTGGTTCAGGCCATTCCCAACCGAGGACATTATACGCTACCTGAGTGGTGTTAAGGTTGTGGCTGTGGTGGATAGGGACTACTCATTCGGTTCACCATTTGATGGTGGTGCTGTCTTCACAGAGATTAGGAGTGCGCTATACGAGTCTGAGCGTAGACCATTGATGATGAACTTTATCGGTGGGCTCGGTGGTAGGGAGATTACCTATAATGATGCGATTAATATGTTCAATATGGCCTTGGATGCTGCTAGAAAAGGTAAGGTTGAGCAAAGGGTGATTTGGTATGGAGTTAGAGAGTAAAATGGGAAAAGAAGAAAAATTTATAAGGAAGAGGTGGGGTGATTGGGCGTGACAATCTCTATCAAGCTCGCTAGGACAGTCAAGGACCTCCTAATGATGGCTCAGACAGAGTATTTCGATGCAGGCCATAGGACTTGCCAGGGCTGTGAATCGGCAATGGTACTTAGGTGGGTAGCCAAGGCAGCAGGCCCTAACACAATTGTCATTGGGGCTACGGGCTGTATGTACGTTGCTAACACGACCTATTACACAACCGCCTGGGCATTACCCTGGATACACACCCAATTATCCGGCACTGGGTCTGCCGTAGTTGGTACAGCAGCAGCACTTAAGGCGCTCATAGAGAAGGGCAAACTACCCAATGAGAAGATTAACGTGATAGGCATATGCGGCGACCTGGGCTGCGCAGATGCCGGACTTTCCGAGGTTTCAAATGCATTAACACACACTAAGTACAATTTCTTAATACTCATGTACGACAATGAATCCAGCGCAAACACAGATATTCAAGAAACAACAATGACACCATACGGAGCCCTAACAACCTTCAGCCCAAGCGGTAAGCAAGTAAGAATAATGAAGTATAGGTGGAAGAAGAACATGGCCGCAATGATGGCTGTGGGACACCCGGAGGTTAGGTACGTGGCCACGGCAACAGCCGCAGACCCAATAGACCTATACAACAAGGTAAAGAAGGCTTTAGAGATTGGTGGACCCACTTTCATACACACACTAGACCCATGCCCGAAGGGCTGGGGTTACGACCCCAAGTACAGCCATGAAATAGGTAGGCTAGCGGTGGAGACTGGTATATGGCCACTCTTCGAGATAGAGGATGGCAAGTTCAGGTTAACAAGCACTAGCGCTAGGATAGCAAGTGGCGAAATTAAGAGGAAGCCCGTTAAGGAGTACCTGAGAAGACAGACAAGGTTTAAGCACCTGACCGATGAGGATATTGAGTATATACAGAAGAAGGTTGATGAGATGTGGGAGAAGTGGTTAATACCAGGGCTAATACCACTAACAAGGGAATTACCATATCCAGAAGTCACTAAGGCATCCACTAAATAAATGATAATGTATGTTCGATTTAAAATCAAAGTAATTTTTATCAATACAATTATTTGATCAATGAATTTAAAATATAAATGCTAAAATAATCATTTCTTTTGAAAAAATATGAAACATTTTTTATTTTTAAAATCGTTTCTCATGATATATAAACATCAAAAATTATGAATATTTACTTTACAAGGATTATTATTGAATATATTCTTAGACATATTTATAACTATTGAAATAATAATCTTAATGATATGACAGGAGGTTCCCAATTAACTGATAAACAAATACTTGGTTTTAGTAGGTGGTTTGCCTTTATTGGGGCCTTCCTGGCTATGTTCATGATAAGTCCGTATGAGTACGCCTTCAGCGCCTTCTCACACGATGTTACCCAATTCTTCCACATTGGTGCTGTTTTCCTAGGCACGGTATTTACCGTTAACGTCTTTCTAGAGTCAGTATTTGGTTGGCCCGCGGGCTTTGTTAGGGATAGGTATGGTCCCTGGTTCCTCCAGTTAATAGCGGCGTTTCTCGTTGGTATTGGCTATTTCGCAGCCATATTTGGCTCACCAGCACTCCTCCTATGGGTCTATGCGATTATTGGTGGTATTGGGGCTGGCATTGTTTATAATAACAGCGTCACAGTAGCCAATAAGTGGTTCCCCGACTATAGGGCTACCGTGGCCGGCACAATATCAGCTGGGTTCAGTTGGGGTTCAATACCGATAATACTATTAATTGGTGTATTGCCAAAAATGCACCCGATCGCCGTGTTTAAATCCATAATGCTTGGTCTTGCCGTTGTTTCATTCGTGATAATACTCATCTCAGCATTCCTAATGAGGAAGGACCCACCGAAGGGCTGGAGACCACCCACGTATAATCCACAAGCCTCAAGGTCAAAGCTAATACGCGCAACTGATTACCAATTCACGTTCTCAGAAACCGTAAGGACCTGGCAATTCTGGATATTAGTCATAACATTCCTCCTAGTAGCATCTGAGGGGTTGACCATAGTCTCTAAGGCCGTTCAATACGGTCTCTACTTCCACTTCGCCCTAGTTGTTGCCGTGGCAGCAGCGCTTGGCTCTTCAATAATGGCTGGGCTAGGTAAATTCATAACTGGTGTCGTGTCTGATGCAATTGGCGTTATTAAGACGCTAATCCTATTTTATACCCTGTCCGGCGTATTCACGCTGCTAAGTATTCTATTTGGTATTGTTCATAATGAAATTGGATTCGTAGTCTCCGTAGCTCTGGCAATACTGACCTGGGCATCAATATACACCGTTAACCCGGCAGCTGTTGGTTACTTCTACGGTGAGGTCGCGTCAGGTAATAACTACGGCTTACTCTACGCAATTGCTAAGGGCAGTGGTGCAATTTACGGCGGCGTACTCACGGCAATAATGATCGGAGCACTGGGCTGGATAAATACCATGATAGTGTCCGGACTCTTCGGTATAATAGCCGCATTATTAGCCATACCATTGCTCTGGAAAATACCAAAGCCACCAAAGAAGGTATAATAATTATGGCACATTAAAAAATTTATTAAAAATGAATCATAAGTGATTATTTATTTCTTTATTTACATGAATAAAAATATAAATCTTTATTATTAATTAATAACTATAGATAAAATATCATTTAAGCAATATTTATTAAATATTTATCTATACATACTTATATGGGAATAACTAAAGATATTATTACTGAGTTAGAGAGAATTGTTGGTAGTAATAATATTATTACTGATGATGTTGAGTTGACGGTTTATGAGGCTGATGGTTCCTTCGTATATACGGCTAAGCCTGATGTGGTTGTTTTCCCCAGATCCACTGAGGAGGTTGCTAAGGTCGTTAGGGTTGCCTGGGAGAATAGGATACCCATTATTGGCCGTGGCTCAGGCACAAGCCTTAGTGGCGGTGCTCTGCCCATTGAGGGTGGTATTGTGATTTCCCTGACCAGGATGAATAGGGTTCTTGAGCTTGATGTCGAGAATGAGACTGCCACAGTTGAGGCCGGGGTCATTAACCTATGGGTTAGTGATGCCCTGGCTAAGCTTAATTATCAATACCCAATAGACCTTGGTTACTACTTCCCAGCTGACCCAGGTAGTCAGAGGGTCTCAACAATAGGTGGTAATATTAGTCATAATGCGGGTGGTGTTAAGTGCTTTAAGTATGGTGTTACGGTTAATAATGTACGCGGGTTAAAGGTTGTTCTCCCCAATGGTGAGGTTAGGTTCTTTGGCGGTAAGGTTGTTGAGAACCCTGGCTATGACGTCATTGGTATTATGAGCGGTTCTGAGGGTACAATGGCAATAGTCACAGAGGCTGTTTTAAGGATTGTTAGTAATTATGAGTCTGTTAAGACCATATTAGCCGCATTCAACTCGGTGGAGGACGCGGGCACGGCTGTATCTAGAATCATAAGTTCTGGGATTAGGCCCGTGGCCCTTGAGTTCATGGATAAGATAGCGGTTAACGCGATTGAAGCTGGTCCATGGGGTGGTGGATTACCCACTGATGCCGAGGCCATACTCCTAATTGACGTTGAGGGTTCCGAACCTGGCACGAATGCCGAGGCCAGTAGGATAATTGAGATACTGAAGTCCTCAGGCGCATACATGGTTAAGCTCGCTAAAGATAGGGCTGAGGCCAATAGGTGGTGGAATGCGAGGAAGCAGGCCTTTGGCGCCATGGGTTTTGTAGGCCCGAATTACATAACTGGTGATGGCACTATACCAAGGAAGAAATTGCCGGAGGCCCTGCACAGGATTAGGGAGATTGGTAATAAGTATGGTTTTAGGATTGCCAATGTATTCCATGCAGGTGATGGCAACCTGCACCCGCTCATACTGTATGATGAGAGGAGACCTGGCGAGAGGGAGAGGGCTTTGCAGGCTGAGGATGAGATACTTAGGATGTGTGTTGAGATTGGTGGTACAATAACCGGCGAGCATGGGGTTGGGTACTACAAGAAGCATCTTATTGGTCTGCTTTATACTGATTATGAGTTGAACGTAATGAAGAACATAAAGTCAGTCTTTGACCCGTTGGGTATCATGAACCCTGGCAAGATATTCCCGAGGTGATTACATGGCGCTTGAGGCTGCGCTTAAGGGTATTGAGAGGGAGGTTAGTAACGATTCAATTAGGGAGCCGACGAGTAAGTACGTTATTGACGGTCTAATGCCCAAGGTTGTGTTGTACCCGAGGGATGTTAATGAGCTTAGTACAATGATGAGGGGTATAAGTAAGGAGAAGCTAAGTGTGATACCCATAGTTAATGGGTCTAAGACCTTCATAGGCAATATACCCAAGTCCTATGACGTGGCACTCGATCTAAGCCGTGTAAATAGAGTCATAGAGCCTGACCCGGAGGAGATGGTTGGCGTTTATGGCGTTAGTGCATCATTTAATGAGGTTCAGGAGACGTTGAGGAGGGTAAGTAGGAGATTACCTATTGACCCACCCCTGTCAAGTCGCTCAAGTATTGGTGGCGTATTTTCATGCAATTTATTTGGTCCGTTGGCTTATACGTTCATGACCACGAGAGACATAACACTTAGGGTTAGGGCCGTAATGCCTGACGGGACGGTGGTTAGGTGGGGTACCGGCATGATTAAGGATGTGGCCGGCTATAACGTGAAGAGGCTCTTCATTGGTTCCTGCGGTTCCCTGGGTATAATCTATGAGGTTATGTCTAGGATTGCTGCAATCCCCGATGTAATAGCCGTTACGAGACTAAATAAGGAGCTTGATCTATTCATAACAAGGAGGTTGAAGCCCTACGGTGCCATAGTCGTTAACGGCACAATGTACCTTAGGTTTGAAGGTGTTAAGGAGGAGGTGGAATACCGACTGGGTAAGCTGAGTGAGGTTTCGGGCTTTGATGTATTCTACGGTAATGAGGCTGAGGAGTTATGGTACAAGCTAACGTCAATGGATGAACTATTCAATAACTATAATGTTATTATTAAGGTGGTGACTCCTCAAGCAAGGTTGAATAATGCCCTGAGGGAATTACCGAGTGATTACCTGGTTAAGATGCCCATGATTGGTGAGGCTTATCTAGGCATTAATAGTATCGACGTTAACACATTGAATACGATTAGGGGTAAGGTGGGTGATTTAGGTGGCTACTTAATGATTTTGAAGGCACCCCCTGAACTTAAGCGTGGAATTGACGTCTGGGGTCTTAACCAGAACCTAGACATAATGTCTAAGCTAAAATCCGTCTTTGACCCATTGGGTATAATGAGCCCTGGGAGGTTCGTGGGTGGTCTATAATGGGTAGTGATGACCTGTATAGGAGGTTTGTTGAGGAGGGGCTTAATGAAGCCTATAAATGCGTACACTGCGGCTTCTGCCTGCCAACATGCCCAACCTACAGGGCTACCTGGAACGAGGCGGACAGCCCAAGGGGTAGGATATACCTAGTCAAGGCGTTGTTAACGGGTAAGTTGCAACCCACTGAGACCTTACTTGAGCATCTTGATGCATGCGTGATCTGTAGGAGGTGCGAGACTGCATGCCCATCAGGCGTTCAGTATAGTAAGGTTCTTGAGGCAGCATACGCTTACCTGGGTGATAAACTAATAAATTATGGATATCCATGGCATGTAAGGACCGGGTTCAAACTTCTTGAAAGCCCGATGGCGATAAAACTGGCGCTGTCCGTATCCAATTCACTACCTGGAATACCAAGTCATATGAAGGGATTTGCGAGGTCAAGGGATAGGGAGAGACTTGATGATGTACTCGGCAAGGTGTTTAGAGTACCGAGTGATAAGCCCGTCAGGGGTAGGGTCCTATTATTCGTGACCAATTCATGCGTTGCCTGGCAATCCCATACACACCTAGTCTACGCCACAATTAGGGTATTAACGTGGAATGGGTTCGAAGTCGTGGTACCCAGGGAATTCAAGTGCTGCGGTGCACCATACATGCACATGGGCATGTTTAATAAGGCCGTCGAACTTGCGAGGCACAATATCGATGTATTTGACAAGTATGATAAGGCCTATGGCATAGACTACATAGTTGTTCCAGACTCAGGTGGTTGTCAGGCGCAGTGGCTTGAGTATGAGAGATTACTTAATGCGAAGCTAAATCTTAGGCAGAGGGTTATGAATACCTTACAACTCCTTGATAGGGTTGGGCTTGTTGGTGAGCTTGGTCCCGTTAAGATGAGGATATCAATACAGCATAGCTGCCACCTAATGAATGCGGCTAAGGCCCATGACGCAATACTTCGTATCATTAGCAAGATACCAGGTCTTGAGATAAGGGGCTTAGATACAGCCGATATCTGCTGTGGAGCTGGCATGATGTACCCAGATAGGCACCCAGACATTGCTAGGGAAATAACTAGGCAGAAGATCGAAGATTTAATGCGCCATAAACCAGACGCCTTAATACTTGAGAGCGTAACCTGTAAAGCCCATTGGGCGAATATAATTAGGGATAACAATATAAGCATTAGGTTATTATACCCAACGGAATTACTTGATACTTCATACATGTCTGGCGGGAACCCCGGCTATGGAATGATTGAGGGCGTGATTCTTTAATGGCTGGATAAATAGATAATGGTTGTTAGGTTAATAATTATAAATAGGCATTATACTTTGCATCGATGTCGATATGCATTAGAAGCCTAGCCTCTATAGCCAATTTAGGGCCTGGATTTGATGTGATGTCATTAGCTATTATGGAACCTTATGATGATGCTTATATCGAATTAAGCCGAGGAGAAGACCGTGTAGAATTCATCGGCAATTATGCGCATTACTTACCCAGTGACTATAAGGTCACCACGCTTTATCCCGTTATTGAGGAATTTAGGAGAATTATGGGCATAGATTTTCACGTACATGTCGTAGTTAAGAAGAATATTAAGCCTGCAAGTGGGCTGGGTAGTAGTGGCGCTGATGCCGCGGCGATGGCTTACGCCCTGAATAAACTACTTAATGCTGGCCTTGATTATAAGTCGTTAATTAGGATTGCGGCGCTTGGTGAAGTTGCGGCGGCGGGTACTCCGCACATGGATAATGTTGCGGCATCCCTATTGGGTGGGTTAGTAATTATTAACCCGGTGACTGGGGACTTTGTCAGGGTTGACCTACCCGATAATTATTGGGTTGTGATTGTCATGGCGGGTAGTAAGCCTAGTACTAAGGAGATGCGTAAGTTATTGCCTAATGCCGTAGACATGAATAGCCTTAAGAATAACTCAGCTTACGCGTCAATGCTCGTTTACGCACTAATCACTGGGAATAGGGAAGCTCTGGGTAAGGCGTTAATGGGTGATGCAGTTGTTGAGCCAGTAAGGGCTAAGCTTTACCCGCACTACAATGCGGTTAAGGAGGCATTACTAAAGGCCGGGGCGATCGGTGTAGCCCTTGCTGGTGCTGGTCCATCACTCTTTGGGATATTTGATTTTGAACCGTCTAAGGAACGCATAAATGAATTACTGCATGCCCGTGGTTTAAGGGATCATGCATTAATTATTACGCGGCCAAGCAACATCGGTGTTCATGAGATACCCTGTGAGGACCTTAATACTTAATACATAATTAAGTGCTTAAGCCCTGGAATGAACGTCATAATAATTGGTGGGGGAGTTATAGGGACTGTACTAACGCACCTATTCTCATTGAGGGGCGTTAACGTCACTTTAATTAACTCAGGTCTTCAAAAACCAAGGTTTCCGCTTATTCACTCAAAGTTACTGAGATTTCCTGAGGATATTAGGTTGGCGAGGATCAGTGAGGATGTATATATGGAATTATCCAGGGAGTTAAGGGTTGATGTATTAAGGCCCATGGAGTCCATCACCATAATTCCGGAAGCATGTTATAATGACGCATTACATATAATGAGTATGTGGTATGAGGTTGGAGCTAAAGTGCGTGTAATTAGTGATGTTCATGAATATGGACTTAAGAGGGTTAATGATCAGGAGATTTACATCTTCAGTACTAATGGTGATAACTTCGTTAATTACCTATCATTGATGAATAGAGTTCATAAAATCGACGGCGTTAATTACATTAATGGTACGGCAACTATTAAGTTCAGTGATCATGATGTTAGGGTTTTAATAAATGATAACGAGTTGAAAGGAGATTATGTAATTCTTGCCTCAGGTGCTTGGAACTCCATAATGATTAGGAATGCTGGTTTAAATGTACCATTATTACCCTATAAATGCCAGGCAGCCGCATTCATTAGCAGGGGGATTAGCACCATAGTTTATGATTATGTACTTAATATTTACGTGAGGCCCCTCGGCTTAAGGATTGATAATGCACTAAACAAACTAGGACTTTCGATAATCGTTGGTGGTGATGGTAATTCCAAAGTTACTGAGCCAGGTAGGGATAGAGGTGTTGATCGAGAATTCCTGAATGAAGTTAGGGGTAAGGTCAGGGCCAGGCTAGGTAGGGTATTGCTTATTGGGTCTAGGTTTGGTTATTGTGAAATCACGCCGGACATGAGGCCCGTGGTTGGTACTGTTGGGTCTGAAAACCTATTGTTAATTGGTGGGTTTAATGGCTATGGAGCCGAGGTGGGGCCCGCCCTGGCATTGGCGGTGGTTAATTACGTGATTAGTGGTTCATGGCCTGACTATGCAAGGCCATACCTCATTGATAGGTTCGGCAATAATTGGCCAAGTACTTGGGACATCGGTGTTGAGGCCCATGAGTTGTGCGTTTAATCTAGCCTAAACTCTTTATTAATCCTGTTGGGAATTATTACCTGGCTGGTTAAGTTGCGTGTCGCTGACCTGCCACTTCCAGACATACTAAGGGACTTCGTAATTAGGGAGAGGGGTATTCAGGAGCTTTATCCACCACAGGAGGAGGCCGTGCGTAAGGGCTTATTTGATGGTAAGAGCATCGTCATGTGCACAAGCACCGCCACCGGTAAGACACTGATGGCTGAGCTGGCAATGATAAACGCAGTACTTACTAAAGGTGTCAAGGCGATATTAGCCGTTCCACTGAGGGCCTTGGCCTACGAGAAGGCTAGGGATTTGAGGATTTATGAGAAACTCGGTGTTAGAATCGCCGTTACTACTGGCGAGTATGATAAGGAGGATGCCTGGCTCATGAATTACGACATAGTGGTTACAACGTACGAGAAGCTCGACAGCCTACTGAGACATAAGGCTGAGTGGCTTAGGCAGGTCGGTGTCTTAGTTATTGATGAGATTCACTACATCGATGATGATAAGAGGGGACCAACGATAGAGTCGATAATAGCTAAGGTAAAGGCACTGGGTCTCAGTACCCAATTACTGGCTCTATCAGCAACCATCGGCAACGCTGAGGAAATCGCAAACTACCTCGACGCAGACCTCGTGGTCTCTGACTGGAGACCCGTTAAGCTCAAAGAGGGTGTGTACTACGATGGTGTCATTTACTACTCAGATGGATCCCGGGCACTAATTAAGGACCTTGGGAACCCAGTGCTTTCGCTTGTAATGGATACGATAGTCAACGGTGGTCAGGCGCTCGTGTTCACGAATTCAAGGTCAAACACCGTTAAATTGGCTCAGCAAATAGCCCATTACATATGTAATTATGGGGCAAAGATCATAGAACCAGGCACATTAATGAAGATCTCCAACTCAATAATCGAGGCATCTCAATCCAAGTTACTTGGTGAGGAGTTGGCGAGGGTTGTTAAGTGCGGCGTCGCGTTTCACCATGCCGGCCTTGACATGGACGCCAGGTCTATTGTTGAGAACTCCTTTAGGGATAGGCTGATTAAGGCTGTTGTTGCGACAACAACGCTGGCTGCTGGCGTTAATTTACCGGCAAGGAGGGTTATTATACATGAGTATAGGAGGTACGAACCCGGCATTGGCATGGAGGAGCTTCCAGTCATGGAGTACAAGCAGATGGCTGGTAGGGCTGGTAGGCCTGGGCTTGACCCATATGGAGAGGCCGTGCTCATTGCTAGGAGTGAGGATGAGATCGATTACTTAATTAGGAATTACATAAGTGCCAGGGTTGAGGATATTAGGTCTAAGTTCTTGACGGATAAGAACCTAGCCACGCACATACTCTCCGCAATAGCCAGTGGTTATGCCTCAAGTATCGATGATGTGATGAGGTTCGTATCATCGACCCTGGGCTACGTTCAAGGTGGTTTCCAGAAAAATGAATTCCTCAGAGACTTATTGAAGAGGAAGATTGATGATGTAATTAACTTCTTAGTTGAGTCTGGGTTCCTTGAGAGGAGAAACGATAATGTGGTAGCGACACCCTTAGGCTCATTACTGAATAACCTTTACCTGGATCCATACACGGCGAATACCTACATCCGTGGTCTCAAGGCTAGGGATGAGACCAATGACCTCGGGTACACTCACCTAATAATTCAGTCACCTGAGGTGCCGAGACTTAGGGTTAGGAGGAATGAGTTTGATGACTACCTGGAGCTAGTGCTTGATAATTGGGACTACCTATTAATTAAACCGCCAATCACCAGGGATGAGATTGAGAATGGGGAATTTGAGGATGAGGAAATTGAGGATTACCTATCCACAGTAAAGACTGCGGTGATGCTCCTTGACTGGGCTAACGAGGTCTCCGAGGATGATTTATATAAGAACTATGACGTGGGGCCTGGCGATTTGAGGGTGTATAGCGACTTAATGGATTGGTTGGCAAGTGCCGTGGCCAGATTAGCTGGTGCATTGGGTATGAGGAGGCATGAGGAGAGGCTGAACCTACTTAAGTGGAGGCTGACCTATGGAGTTAAGGATGAATTGATAGAACTGGTGGTGAACCTTGAGGGTGTTGGTAGGGCCAGGGCTAGGGCATTGTATAACGCTGGATTTAAGAGTGTCGAGGATATTGCCAATGCTGATCCAAGGGTCATAAGCATGATTAGGGGCTTTGGGGATAAGCTCGCCCGCTCGATAATTGAGCAGGCCCGGAGATTAACTAAGGAGGGTAGGGTGGTTAAGCCATCAACAATTAATTTAGGTAAGGAGGGAGGCAATAAGCAAGGATACACCAGAAGGAAGGGTTCATTGCTTGACTATCTTTGATATCGAAAGTGAAATACTTATATATTATCACCATAAACCTAGCCTGTTGATGATTACCAAGGCTGTCATCACCGCGGCCGGGCTTGGTACGAGGATGAGGAACATGACACTTATAATGCCGAAGGCGTTATTGCCGTTAATACGTAAGAATGAAACACCGATGTTAATCCCTATAATTGACTTAATAATAGCGCGTCTTCAGGAGGTTGGTGTTTCTAAGTTCATAATTGTTGTTGGTAGGAATGGAAAGCCACTAATCGATTACCTAATGGATAAGCTATTCACTGACTCATTAAGGGCGCAAATATCATTCACATTTCAGGAGAAGCCCCTTGGCTTTGGCGATGCCGTGCTTAGGGCCGAGGACTTCGTTAATAACGATCCATTCTTCGTCCACGCAGATGATGGCATCCTAACAAAAGGGTACCTAGAAGGGGTTAAGTTGTTTGAGGAGTTAAGGCCAGACGCCGTGTTATTCCTCAGGAGGGTTAATAATCCCAGTAGGTATGGCATTGCGGTTGTTAGGAGTGAGGGGATGTATAATGGCTATGGCTTAGTTAGGGTGCTGAATGTCGAAGAGAAACCTAGTAATCCCAAGTCCGATATTGCCATATCGGCAGTTTACATATTTAATAGGAGGATATTTGATGGACTTAGGTCAGCCAGGGTGAATGGCGAGCTTGAATTGACGTATGGCATTGAGAATGTGATTAACAGCGGTGGTGAGGTCTATGGATTACTACTTAGTGATGATTCCTGGCTTAGTGTTGGCGATCCCGAGAGCTATTTCAATACCATTATTAGAACATTTAACCTGAATGAAGGAGACTAATATTTATAATAGCCCTGGTTTACTCATTTACGACGCATCTTATGCTTGTGAACATTATTGTAAGTAGGAATAGGGTTTCTGGGGAGATAAGGACTGGAATTAGGTTGAGACTTGAAAACCCACCGCCTGGCGTTGATTATAGGGTCATTAATGAACCCGTTGACTTATCACCATCATCTAACGATTTCTACATAACCAGGGACACAACGACTAAGTGGTTTCTTAAGGCGTTGATAGAACCAGTATATTCCCTTAAACTGAGGGGGTTAACGCATGCCTTCTTCCTAAACCTATTCATACCGCGCACACCGTGGGTTCAGGAAATCGATCAACCAATATTTAACCTATTCGAAAAGTACATAGGCAGGTCAAGGAAAGGTACGCTGTATAGGCTTGCCGTGAAGACGTTTAGGTACCTATTTAATAGGGATAACGTGGTAATGATAACCTGGACTCAATGGAGTAAGGAGGGTCTTGAGGAGGAGGGGTTTAGGGACGTTAGGGTTGTGCCACCGCCAATGAGGACGAGCTTTAGGAAAATCGATAATGAAATAACGGTGGGCTTCGTAGGCGTTGAGTACCATAGGAAGGGTGGTGACATTGCGGAGAATGTGATGTCTAAATTACCAAGGCGTGTTAGGAAGGTTTATGTTGGTAAAAGCCCAAGGAGGGTCGAGGGCATTGAGTATCACAATCCAATGAGGAGGGATGAATTACTTAAGTTAATGGCTGAGTTTGATGTGCTTCTTTTCCCAACCAGGGGCGAGGCTTATGGTTTCACGGCACTCGAGGCTATGAGTATGGGGATACCCATCGTCGCATCTAACGTGGATTCGGTACCCGAGGTCGTTGGTGATGGCGGCATTTTATGCGAGGTTAATGACATTAAGTGCTTCCTGGATAGCGTTAAGGAGTTAATCAACTCCCCCGATTACGCCATGGAACTTGGTGCTAGGGCTAAGGCCATTGTTACTCAGAGGCATTCGCCGAGTGTTGTTGGTAAGGAATTATTAGCAATATACAATGAGTTAAGTGAGGAATGAGTGAACTCATAAGACAGGTAGTCAATGTATTGATGGACTTAATTAAAGTGAGGACGGTAGCACTGCCTGGCGAAAATTACCTAGAGGTAGTTACTTACCTGGACAATTTAATGACTAGTTATGGATTAGGTACGAGAATTATTAAGGTTCCTAAATCAGTCGTTAAGGAGCATTACCCCGAATTTGCGGATTACCCAAGGTACATATTACTGGCTGAGTTGTGTAATGTCAGGGATAAGAGGATTCACTTTAATGCGCATTATGACGTGGTCCCTGGAGGAAGTGGTTGGTTAGTAACAGAACCATTCAAGCCCGTGCTCATCAACGGTAGGGTCTATGGTAGGGGCGCATCTGATGATAAGGGTGGCGTGACAGCCCTAGTACTACTGGCAGAACGGCTTAGTGAGTTAGGGGAGTTTCATGGATGTGTAGAATTCTCCTTCACACCCGATGAGGAGATTGGCGGTGAAAGTGGCGTTGGCTACTTAATTAACCAGATTCGTAAGCCGGACTACGCAATTGTTGCCGAGCCCACGGGACTTGACACCGTGTGGATAGGTAGTATGGGGATACTACAATTAGATGTTATTGTGAGAGGCGTATCAAGCCACGCCTCACAACCGTGGTATGGAACCAACGCCTTCGAGGATGGCATTAAGGTTGCTTATGCATTAATTAAGGAGTTGAAGCCTAAGGTTGAGAGTAGGCAATTCATGGGTGAGAGAGCAACCATTACTTTGGGAGGGCTTGCCAGGGGTGGTGTTTCTCGTAATCTCGTACCTGATTACTTTCAATTCTCAATAGACAGAAGAATACTACCAAGCGAGAGCATCGAACACGCGCTTAACGAAATAATGAGCGGCATTGATAATTTACGTAACAACATTAAGTCTACGGTAGAGGTCCACATTGTGAATAAGATTGAACCCGCGATAAGCAAAGAATCAACGCTATTAACAAAGCTTATGAATGCCGTGAAAAACGTACTCGGCATGAATCCCAAGGTTACAATATCTAGGGTTCCAGTGGATACCCGCTACCTACAGAACATGGGTATTGACTCCCTGACTTACGGACCTGGCAACGTATCATCTGCGCACGGCCCTGATGAGTACATTAATGTAAGCGATATAGTGAACGCAGTAAATGTCTACACGGAACTAATCAGGAATATCTATGATAAGTAGCGAGAAGTTTAATGATACCCTCTCATTAGCAATCAGTGATTACTGCCTCTTCCTTATTTCCCGTAATGGCCTTGAGAATAGTTGTGGCATTTGGTCTACCGATAACCCCTTTGTCTCAGGCACGAGCAGTAATACGTATATCACGGCGGCCAGGGCAAGCACGTCCTCCAGTACCCAGAAGCTGAACATGCCGTAGGCGGAGAGCCATATTGGGAATATGTATATTATGGCGAAGTTCGCGAACCAATCAATCGCAGCCAATATACCGCCACCCCTACCCCTAAACTCCGTGGGCATGGTCTCACCCTGCAACACCCAACCAACACCACCAACGCCTAGTGCGAATAATACCTGGAAGAGAACCATTGCCGAGAATATCAGTGGCACAGCTATGGATATGTCATTCAGCGCAAAGTAGTGGGCGCCCACCGTCATTATCACGAGGCTCACGAGTAGGCCCGTGAAGCCGATAGTACCGAGCGTCCTCCTACCCCACCTATCCACTAGGTATATTTGGAAGAGCGTTGCTATGAAGCCTATGGAGTACGGTATTACCGTAGACAGTATGGCCCTGGGGCCCGTGAATCCAAGGTACTTCCATATGTACGGGCCATAGTAGAGGATTATGTTTATGCCAGTCACCTGCTGAAACACCAACCAAAGCCCAACCACCAGTAGGATCCTCCTGATATACTGCTTCGAAAGAGCCTCCTTAAATCCCAACTCCCTCTTCGGCGGAATTATGTGTTCACTAACGTGTACCCCCAACTTAGCCAAGGCCTTCTTCGCATCCTCCTCCCTGCCCTGTATCAGCAACCACCTGGGACTCTCCGGTAAGTAGAACCTTAGGGCCACGAGTATTACCGCCGGTATCGCACCAAGGCCAAACATCCACCTCCAATTTGTCGTTTGAGGCAATGCCATTGATAGGTAGTAACCAACCCAGAAGGAGGTCATCATGCCCACGACAATCATTAACTGCTGAAGTGATGCCAACTTACCCCTATGCCTCTTGGGTGCGAATTCGGATATGTAGCCCGTGGCCACCGCCGTGTCGGCACCGATGGCAAACCCAACGAGACTTCTCCAAATGATTAAGTCAATCGACGATATCGCCAGGCCAGATAACACAGCGAACAACGCATAGAATATTCCATCAATTATCAGGAGACTCTTCCTACCGAACCTATCAATGAACGGACCAGCCACCAGGGCGCCAATGCCGGCAAATACACTGGTAAATGAGGTTAGTACGGCAACCTCAAATGATGTTAAATGAAAATATGGACCAATATAAATAAGTGCTGACCCAATGACACCCGTATCATAACCAAATAGAAAGCCTCCCAATGCCGTTATTATTGAGACCAACCAGTAAATCCTACTGGCAATATTCTCATCAAGTCTCTCAATTATATCTTCATAGGCAATTTGTTTATTCCTTAGATCTACGATGTCATCCATAACGAAGGTAGAATAAAATACAACTATTTATAAGCTTTACTCATCATAATGTTAAAAAATGTATAATTATTAAAACAAATAATATAGTTATAATAGTTATAATCGATACATATGGGTGTATTTTATACGTATATTGGTATATGACTTCTATACTAACTATATAGACAATTATTCGTTACATAGTCACGTGCGTAGGCACCTTTAGTAATGGACCGCCATGATGATTCGTGATAGGGCTCGGTACGTCGTTTAATTGCAATAGCGTGATAATGTTGGGTAAATATTTTTATATTGCACTGCTCACGCTGGTTTGGGTATGGCTAGGATTGACTGGAGCATTGATGCCGAGGACATAATCAAGAGGGTTAAGGAGATTTATGGAGCGAGTATTACCGAGGACCAGGTGGTCAAGGCCCTTGGTTATGAGTATAGGATTAGTTGGAAGAAGGCTGTTGAGGTTGCCAGGTTTATCAGGGGCTTCACTATTAAGCAGGCTGAGGAGTACCTAAACAATGTCATTAAGATGAGGACTCCAATACCAATAAGGAGGTTCACCAAGAAGCAGGCGCACCACACAACACCCTGGGAGGGCTGGCCGGTGGCTAAGTGGCCTGTTAAGGTTGCTAAGGCTTACCTTGAGGTTCTTAAGAACCTTGAGAATAACGCAAGTTATAGGGGTCTTAATGTTGATAATGTGGTTATTATTCACGCAGCTGTTCATAAGGGTCGTAAGATTAGGAATTACATGCCGAGAGCCTTTGGCAGGTCAACACCCTGGTTCCAGGACACCGTAACGATTGAGTTAGCCGGTGCTGAGATACCCGAGGAGAATGTACCAAAGAGGCTTAAGCTGAGACCAAGGCCCTACTGACGCCTCCTCAGGAAAATCACCGAATACCTAATCCCCAACTTCCTAAGGAACTTTATTAATAACGAATCATCAGTAATCACCATAGGGTTCCTATCCCTCAGTTTCAGGGCTAAGACTATTAACGACACATCCGCATCACTTAGTAGTCTTGGTAAGTGGTAATTCCTCCGTGCACGCACTATCTCATCTTCACTAATATCATAAACACTTATATTCAGTATCTCAGGCACGACAATAGCCCTCGCATCCTTTAACTCATTAATTACGTGATTTGTCGTCACCAAATCACCCATGCCCATTAACGGGCGTAAATCCCTCATGTGAAGTATTGCAGATGCGTCAAGTATTACGGTATCTCTGGAACTCATGGTATGAATAACCTCCTAAATAACCTATCATACATTCTATATTGACGGGTTCTGACAAACCTAACCTTCCTATCACTCGGCACAATACGTATCTCGGCACCCCTCTGTGCAACAATACCATCACAGAGGATATGAGCAACTTCACTAGTTAATACTTTAACGGGTACCTCGTATGGATGTACAATGGGGACCAGAGCCCTCGAGAAGGGTGCAAGGGGCACTATTAACTTCACGGCCAATCTACTATCGACTGCTGGGCCTCCTGCCGCTAATGCGTACGCCGTGGAACCAGTCGGCGTAGCTATTATGACACCGTCCATCCTAGCCCTCATTATCTCCTCACCGCCATCCTCAACGATAGTCACATTTATCAAGTGACCTGGGTCGACGCCCTTAACTAAAACCTCATTCAATGCCGTGCACTCGAAATCTGTGGCGATAGCCTTCAATGTGAGCCTTTCCTCAACCGTATACTCCCCCTTAACTATCTTATCAAGAACCTGGGGTAACTCCCTGGCGCTCACATCGCTTAAATAATTAACCCTGCCAGTCCCTATATGGAGTATGGGGGTGTTGATGGAATTTGCGATCTCATGAATGAACCTTAACACAGTCCCATCACCGCCAATCACCATTGCCATGTCAACGTCTTGGGAACCATCCCACTTCGGTATGCCTAGGTTCTTAACCTCCACGTCTCTAGCGGCGATTGTTTCAACCCCATTACTACTGAGTCTATTGATAATTAATTTCGCCAATGCATAATCCTCATACTTGCCAATGTACATCATTATCCTCATTAATACTCAGGCTAATGCATAACCAAGCGAATTAATAAGTAATTTCTCAGGGAATTACTCGACAGAAAACCTTTTATTAGCTCTAGCTATGTCGATTTGTATGTCTACGAAACCAACGGAGGCAGGTTCTGTGAAGGAGGGCAGTTACATAATGATTGATGGGGAGCCATGTAAGGTGGTTGAGGTTGAGAAGAGTAAGACTGGTAAGCATGGCTCCGCCAAGGTGAGGATTGTGGGTATTGGTGTCTTTGATAATGTAAAGAGGACATTAATAGTGCCTGCTGATGCCCAGGTTGAGGTGCCGATTATTGAGAAGTTCGTTGCTCAGGTCGTGGCTAAGGTGGGTGATTCCTGGCAGTTAATGGATCTTAGGAATTACAGTACCTTTGAGGTTGGTCAGGACCAGATGGAGGAGGAGGTTAAGGGTAGGATTGAGCCTGGTGTTGAGGTTGAGGTTTGGGATATCGCTGGGCGGAGGAAGATAATTAGGGTTAGGTAAATTAAAATTAGCCAACGAAAATCCTGTATTGGTCAGCGCCCTGTAACTCCCTCAATATCCTATCAATAATTAACTTCTCAGGATCGATACCAACCCTACTCTTTATGTCCTCAAAGGACTGAAAGGGCTTCTTCCTCCTCTCCTCAAGTATTTGCCAAAGGGTCTTCTTACCAATGCCCCTGAGAAGCTCAAGACTATGCATCTTAAGGGTTATTGGCCCAGCCTTATTAAAGAAGTCCACGAACCTATTCTCCTGGGCCTTAACAATCTTGGCAACAACCTCGGGAAGAGCGTTCTTAGCCTCGTTGGTGAGCTCGTCATAGCTAATCCTCCTCACAATCTTATTCACCTTATCCCTAGTCCCACTGCCTATGTAAACCCTCTCACCAACCTCAGCCGTTGCGTTAGGCTTAAGCGTTAATTCAAGTAACGTGAAGAATTGCTCACCAACGGCTTGCACGTAGACTTCATTCCTTGGGAAGCCCTTCTTTATTAGGGACGGATCCTTAATGAGCATTTGCTCCGGAGGTATTATATCGAGTATGTATGCGTAGTCCTCCCTCTTAACCATTCAGAACACCCCTTAAGAACCCCTGGCATTCTTTAGTAGGTTAAGGATCTCCTCAACATCCTTATCACTAAACTCCCTCTTCTCAGCCCCAAGCAGTACCCTAAGCTCATCGGCCGTCTGTGGCATCAAATCAACTATCTGAATAGTGGTTAGCCTAGCCAGGCCGAACCTCTTCATCAACTCCGAAATCAATTCCCTAGCCTTGTCTGGGCCAACCTTGGAGAACTTCCTGAGGTAGTCCAGGGTGTTGTTGACAACCTCATCCGTAATACTGGGGTTAGCACTGAGTAGTTTTTCCTCGAGAATCCTGAGTGCCTCTGCCATGGGAATATCCTCAGAATTAATGATACGCTTAACCACAATAAATCCCTAATAAAAATCCCTATTTAAATTTAAGGATTGGCGAAAATTAATCATTAATGAAGGGAATGCTTAAATACTCCATAGAGTGATGGTGCTTGGGGTTCATCGTGCACCGAACACACGGTCTTCGCTACAAGTCGAGGAAGCTACTCAGTAAGAAGCCCAGGGAGAAGGGTAGGCCGGGGATTTCCAGGTGGCTCTATGAGTATAATGTGGGTGATAAGGTTGTCATTGACATAGACCCAACATTCATAACCACGGCACCGCATAGGAGGTATCAGGGCAAGGTGGGCACAATAATCGGCAGGAGGGGTAAGGCCTACGAAATCGAGATATACGTTGGCGGTAAAAGAAAGGTCATCATAACGACGCCCGATCACATTGTACCCTTCAAGGCCCAGCCCACCGAGACTAAGGCATCAGCATCATGATTAATCACTAATCACTTATATTGAGTATGTCAATCTCGACAGGCCTAACACTAAAGCCTAATGTACCGGCGATGCTCGGCTCGACATCCCCCAAACCACCATGCACAAAGCCCCTAATGTATAGGTTGCCCTGACACCTAATCAGGAACTCCACAAGCCTATCCCTGATAACCCTACCATCAAGCTCGTAAACCATACTAATCCTTCTCCTAATCCTACGACCACGCCTAAACACCTGGACCACCTGCCTATTCCTGAAGTAATCATGCAGTGACTTAATGTTTTCGTTAGTAACGGAGTTATCAGTAATTGCTAGGACCCTATACGTAATCACGTAATCCCTGACCCTAGCCTTCATTTTAACCACTGCGGAGGCCCTAACCCTAGATAGGTTATCAAGCACAATGTCATAGCCTGAATCCTTAAGCAATGCATAGACATCATTAACGTCAGGCCTTTTACTGGGCTTGACCACCTGCAGTATTACTGGTCTACCATTACCAAGGACCCTGACACCCATTGGATCCTCACCACCAGTGTGTATTACCACGTCCTGGGCATTATATGCCTGGATTACCCTATCAATGGGCCACTTGACCTGACCCTCCTCATTAATTAGCCTATGGACCTTCCTATACCTAGCCGATATGTATATTGGCATTATCTGTACCTCCACGGAACCTGTGTTAACGTCTATGACCACCTCCACGTCGGGCTCCTCCCTATTAAATGATACACCGAGCATCGCCGAGACCCTCTTACCCAACTCCCTATTGATCTCGCGCTTAATGGATTCGGCACTCGATATGTTAAACTCTGTGGTTATGCTCAACTCCCTATTCTGGATATCCAGCGGCACCCTACTACCTAACCTAAAGGACCTAAACTCAATGCCAAGGGATCTAAGGCTATTTACAATATTATTAACCCACTCATTAAGTCTGTTGAAGATCGTATCACCGCACACGTAGCATCTAGCTGGCGATACGTTAATACCCATGTTACTTAGGAACTTTATGCTTGGTTCATGACCACTCACTGCCAGCGCCTTAACATCATTGAGTAACTCATCACTTAATCCCTCATTTAATATCCTCTCATGAATCCTCATCAATAAGTAATCCTTAATCGCCCTACCCCTCTCCTCATTATCAAGCCCAGTACCCAACCTGGCAAATAACCTACCCAGGCAGTGATTACACAGTGGGTACTTCCTCAGTATGTCCATGGCCCTCTCAATACTCATATCAACGCGTATACTGGACGTAGTAAGTATATTAAAGCATATAATTAAGAGGTTTCCCGTGGACCCATACCTAATTGGCGCCTTCATGAATGAGTGCTCGGTGATGTGGAGAAGCGTTGAGGGCTTTTCCGACGCTGTTGACTACGTGAGGTCATTAGAGCCTGGAATCACCATGAGTAATAACATTCTTAACGCAACAAGTAGCCTATGCGATGAGGTAAATAAAATCCTGCAGAAGCCAACTAGGTTGCTGATGTTTTTTAACATTAATGATTGGATTAGATTGCTCAGGGGGCTTTATGACTTTTATGGGGAATTAATCGACCCAGAGCCCAGCCTTGATATTCCCAATTTCGTACTCAGCATTAGGATACCAAATAAGTCGCTGGGACTTGCATTGAGGATTGCATTGAAGTTCCTGGGCATTAATAGTAATGTGTTTCCTGGCAATGACGGCAAACTCTACCTGGTTATCCACGAGAGAGAGTCAATAGCCAGGTTTATAAAGACAGTGAAGCCACATTTAGACCCTGAACTGAACATAGCCCTAAGAAACAAGTGGATTAAGCATTACATAGGCTCTGGCGAGCCCCTGGTAATCATTAAGGAGTAGCCTCAGCCGGTTTAGGCCTCGCCATCGATCGGCGTGGGTTCAACTCATCATTACAATTATTATTTAAGGGGGCTGCGTATTAAGCTTTGTTGTGATGACCAGCGATTACTGATTTAACCGTGATGATGCGTGTGAGGGCTGATTATATTGGGTAGTCGAAGTTCGTCTCCGCCTGCCTGAGCGGTGGGCATTTACTGTCCTTCTCACTGATTATCACGTTTTCCCTAATCGGCCATGGTATGCCTATTTCAGGGTCATTCCAGGCAACGCACCTCTCATGCTGCGGGCTATACTCCTTGGTCTGTAGATATAGGAATAATGTGTCGTCCTCGAGGGCTTGAAATCCATGGGCAAAGCCCGGCGGTACCCAGAGTAGCCTCGGGTTGTCAGCCGAGAGTTCGACCATTACGTACTTACCAAACCAGGGTGAACCCCTCCTAACGTCAACAGCCACATCAACTACGCGACCCCTAATCACCGTGACTAGCTTCCCCTGCTCCATGGGCTTAAGTTGGTAGTGAAGCCCACGTACGACACCACGCCTCGACTTACTTAGGCTTACTTGGACGAAGTCATAAGGAATACCGCCAGCTAGGAAGTCTGTCCTCTTGTAAAGCTCCGCGAAGAAGCCCCTGACATCTGGGAAGACCACGGGCTCCACGAGTATTACGTCGGGTATTTCAAGCCTCACAAAGTTCTTAAATGGCATAGTTAAGCCTTAGTAAGGCAGATTAAAAGGAATACCCACAGTCCCTGATTAGATAGAATGACTTCTGGAAATTGGTTAATAAGCCAGTCATTAACCACGTTACCTAATGAATGCTGTTGTTAAGCCGGAGATAGTGGTGACACTTAATGGCGAGAATATAGGCGTGATTCCAAGGTATGATAGCGAGTATGTGCTAATGAGGGAGAGGGACTTCAACGTGATACTTGATAATACGAACCTCGAAATAATGCTAGCCGTGATAAGTGGACATAACACATTTACGCAGATTATGAAGAGGACAAACCTGCAGAGAGGTAAATTATCGAGGCATTTAAGGAGAATGTTAAATGCTGGTTGGATTATTAAGAGTGGTAATAGGTACTTACCCAGTGGGCGCATTTACGTTGTTTATGATGTACGTGATGTTGATGGTGAGATAATGCTTAGTATATTAATGAGTAAGGGCGCATTTATTGACCCATTTCATGGACTTGTGATAATAAATGGTGAACCACTGAGTAATTACTGCTCAACCTGCCCACTCAGGCAGGCCTGCGTTAATAATGTTAAGTCCCTGGCCCGTAAGTACAACATCGAGTTAAGGGGTGCTGAACCAAGTGAGGCCTATGTGGAGTTGTTCAGGGAATTAGTTAGGAGGGATTTGATCAGGAAATTTAAGAGTGGTTGGAGAATCGTTGTTATGAAGTAATTGAAAGATATGTTTATATTTCACTTAGGAATTGAATAATAAGGTAATGGAGGAGACCAATGAGACCTTAGGTAAGGTTGTTAAGGAGTTCCTAAATAGCACTGATATTATAAGTGGCGTATACATTGCATCCCTTGACGGGCTATTAGTGGCTCACGCATCTAGGATCGATGTTGACCCAGACCGTGTAGCCGCAATGGTGGCTTCACTCAGCGCCGTGGGTGATAGGGTTAGTAAGGAGTTACTTAATGAGGACTCCAGCCACGTAATCGTTCAGGCAAGTACGGGCTATATAATAATTAAAAGGTTTAGGGACTTTGTAATCGGCGTTTTGGTGCATAGCGGTGATAATTCGACAATAGGACTCACAATGCTTGAGTTAGAGAGACTCATCTCATTAATACAGAAGCAGTTGAGGTAATAACCCAGTGATGCGGGTAAGGTTTTACTAAATGCGCAGGATTAGTTGATGCGTTATGAGAGTCGTCACGAAGGAGATAACTATACAAAGTAGGAGGCGTAGGGAGGTCATTAACATAACGAGCCACATAGAGGATTTCATTAAGAGCTCCGGCATAAGGAATGGCATAGTCCTGGTTTTCCTGCCACACGCAACCTCAGCCCTATTCGCCAATGAGGACGAACCAAGGATAAGGAGGGATTATGAAAACTTATTCGAAAGGTTAGTACCCGTTAATGGTAATTACTATCACAACGATATCGATAATAACGCCGATGCGCACCTCCTATCTTCTATCTTTAAGCAATTCTACGTACTACCAATCGTTAATGGCGAACTCATCCACGGAACCTGGCAAGAGGTCTTTCTCGCGGAATTCGATGGACCTAGGAATAGGAGGGTCGTCCTTGTGGCGCTTGGTGAGTGAACGTCTTAGTTAGAAATTCTTGTTAAAACTGAAGCCGTACCTGGCCCTTAACTCCCTATAATTTTCGAGGGGCTCTGTGTAGGCGACTAGGTGCTCAGCTACGTAAATAGGTGCTCCAAGCCTCACGGCTATTGCGGTGGCATCACTTGGCCTGGCATCTAATTGAAATGTCTCATTTGTCCTATTATCCTTAATGAATATCGTGGCTAGGTAAACACCGTCAATCATTGCATCAATAGTAACCTTCTCAACAACGACGTCTAGCCTATTAATTAAGTCGACGAGTAAATCGTGGGTTAAAGGCCTATGAAACGAAACTAGCCCCAGGGCCTTCTTTATTGAGAATGACGCGGTCACGTCTATCCTAATGGGTAGTACCCTATCATCCCACTCCTCCGTCGTGAAGAGCATGACTGCAACGCCCTCTTCGGGGATTTCAATTACATCCAGAAGATCAGCCTTTAGGTACTTCGAATTGCCCGAACTTTCCTCTCTGACCATTATACTAACATTAAGCAACCCCTTTATTTACTTATTCACCCTTAGCATTAATCCCGAACTCAGTGATTGGAACATCCCTCTCACTCCAGTTACTCATGTCCCTGACCCTAACGACGCCCTGAGAAACCTCCTTGGGACCCACTATTATGAAGTACCTAACATTCACCTTAGACGCATACTCAAGCGCACTCCTAAGGCTCTTCTCACCCGTATCGACAATGACCTTATTACCACGAGCCCTCAAATTAGCGGCTAACCTATAACCAAGCGCTAGGTAATTCCTATCATTACCCAACACGTAAACGTAATAATCAATCTGCGGGAAAGCACGCTTAATAGAACCCCTCTGCTCAAGAACCTCCAGCAATCTCTCAATGCCCATGGCGAATCCCGAGGCGGGCATTGGCTTACCACTGTAGATCTCGATTAAGTTATCATACCTACCACCGCCCCCAACGGATAGTTTATAGTCAGGCACGTACATCTCAAAGACGATGCCCGTGTAGTAATCAAGACCCCTCACAATTCCCATGTCCAGGTCCATGTAATTACGCACGCCGTACATATCAAGAAGATCTATTAACTCACTATAGTACTTAATGAACTCATCACTTACGCCGAACTCCTTAAAGGAGTCAATGGCCTTATCAATACCCTCACTGGTATTAGCGAGTCTGAGAACCTCCTGTGCAGTATCATTGCTTAACCCAAGGTCCCTCAACATCCTTAGTATCTCGTCATCGGGCACCTTACCCCTCTTATCCATGACCCTGAGAACACTAGGTTTAAGTTCGTTAGAGATGCCTAGCTTACTCAGTAATTGGTCGATTATTCTCCTATCGTTTATCCTAACCCTAAAATCACCAATGTTAAGCGCCTTGAGCGCCTCAACACCAACGGTAAGGACCTCGGCATCAGCCCTAACACTTGAGGAGCCTATGAACTCAATACCAAACTGGTGAAACTCCCTATACCTACCGTGCTGTGGCTCGTCATAACGCCAAACCTTCGTTATGTAATACCACCTAATGGGCTTTGGCACATCAACCCTGTAGGAGACTACCCTGGCCACTGGCACGGTCATGTCGAACCTAAGCCCAACCTCCCTACCTGCCTTATCCTTGAAGTAGTAGATCTCGTTAATTACATCCTCACCAGCCTTAGCCTTAAGTATTTCATAGTGCTCCAGGGCTGGCGTCTCAACCCTTAGGTAGCCGAAGGATTCGGCGACCCTCGCCAACTTATCAAAAACCTGAAGCATTGGGTAGTACTCCTCAGGCGTTAAGTCCTTCATTCCCCTAACAGGTCTAAGGTCCTTATCGTCAAATACCACAAGTCATCGATATAGAGGCTAAATAAAAATTTTCGTATTCATTCCTCACAGTGCGGCAAGAATAAGTGTTAACACATTCACGTGAGTTAACACGTAAACCACGAGACCAAGCGTTATTGGTACTATAAAGGGTATGTGGTATGAAGTCAGTACGGGGGTGCCTATACTGATCTTCCCCTTGGAAAGCCACTCTATCAGTAACTCCCTGGGATCATCCACATCAAGGCCAAGCCTAATTATTGGTTGAAAGCCATCCTCAGTGAGTACCTGGGATATTGCGTAATTATTGGGGTTTCTAAGGACTTTATGAACCGGCACGCACATGAGCGTTAATAAGTAAATTAGCCTATTAAGTCCCTTAACCCTGGCCAAGGCTTCGCAATTACTGCCGTACCTAATGTTTTGAATCACGTTGTATGGTATGTACAGTACCAGGGCTATTATCAATGAATTAATCAGTATTGATAATGGCGTAATATTTATTATTGTCAATGCGGGGGTCGCCATGGGTAGCGTGGGTATTGAGGCCGATATAAAGGCTATCGACTTAGAATCCGCACCACCCATCGCCCTCAGCCAATACACCGCTAATGCAAATACCGAACCAACAACCACACTAACTATGTATAGAATTAATTGATTAAGCATTATCACTACGTATAGGCCCAGCGGTACGCACATTATTGAGCCTATTATCCACGTCCAATCACTGATCTCCCTAGTCCTTAAGTCCTGTATTGATGCTGCGACTTGGACAGCAAGCACCAACAGGTAATCCACCATGAGTAATACGTATATGTTTACCATGGAGTTACGATTAAATCATAATCCTGGTAATTATTAAGGCTAATGTTTGATGAACCAAACAGTGGGTATGTGGGTAATAAATTAAAAGGACCCTGGGATTATGATTACTATGTCGAGAAGAGTTGCAATCATTGGGGTTGGTTGGTACGGGTTTAGGCCAGTGGTTGAGGAGGCGTCGTTTAGGGAAATGATGTTCGAGGCAGCAACCCGCGCGTATGAGGATGCCGGTGGCCTGAACCCAAGGACTGACGTTGACGCCTTCGCCAGTTGCCAGGAGGATTTTTGGGAGGGCATAGCCATAGCCGATGAGTTTGCGCCAGAGCCTATTGGCGGTACGTTGAAGCCCGTATTCACGACACCGGGTGATGGACTTCAATGCGTGGCTAGCGCATACATGTTAATTAAGACTGGGCAGTTTGATATTGTTGTTGCGGAGTCGCATGCAAAGCCTAGTGACATCATTAACATGCACGATGTCATGCTATTCGCCATGGACCCAATAACGATTAGGGCAATAAACACACCCAATTATCATGCGTTGGCGGCATTGGAGGCCCAGGCCTACATGACGCGTTATAACGTGCCACGGGAGGCGCTGGCCTACGTTGTGGTTAAGAATAAGAGGAACGCCCTTTATAACGATAGAGCTAGTTATGGCGCTAACCTAACCATTGATGAGGTATTAAATTCGCCATATGCTGTATCACCACTAACAAAACTTGATATCGCGCCATTTGTCGATGCCGCAGTCGTAGTAGTCCTGGCCGGCGAAGACGTGGCCAGGAGGTACACAGACACCCCCGTGTGGGTTGATGGCATACATTGGATTACTGAGGATCCATCGCTTGAATTCCATAATTGGGAATTTCCGATACACGCTATGAAGGCTGCGGAGGTGGCATACAAGATGGCCGGCATTCAGGACCCAATTAAGGAGCTTCACTTTGCTGAAATCGACGCGAGATACAGCTTTAAGGAGTTGCAATTCATAGAGGCGTTAAAACTAGCCCCAATTGGTGAAGCCCATAAACTACTCCTTGAGGGAGCCTTTGATAGGGATGGCCTATTCCCAGTAAATCCGAGCGGTGGTGCGCTTGGCGAGGGAGTTCCGCTCGAGGTTCACGGGCTTGCTAGGCTTGTTGATGCCGTACTTCAACTGAGGGGTGAGGCTGGAAGAATGCAGTTGAGTAAGGCTGAGAGGGCTGTTATTCATTCATGGCGTGGTGTGCCGACCACCACAAGCGTCGTTGCTGTGTTAAGTAGGTGATTGGTAATGCTTAAGAACCAAGCCATGGGTGGTAATTTATGAGTAGGAACATTTACGTAAAGCACAGGCCCGCAGTAATTGGCGCGGGATTAACGTTATTTAGGAGGAGGATGCTCGAGACACCCAAGGAGCTTGCCTGGATAGCAGCCAAGCAAGCACTTGACGAGGCTGGGCTTACGCTTAAGGACATTGACTGCGTAGTAATAGGTTCAGCGCCAGACACGTTTGATGGAGTCCACATGAAGGGTGAGTACCTGGCCGATGGGGCTGGTGGTGTTGGTAAACCGACAATGCGCGTTTTCGTTGGTGGTGCTACTGGCGTTATGGTCCCAATAGCCGCCTGGTGGCACGTGGCCAGTGGGCATTGTAAGACTGTGCTGGCCGTAGCTGAGGAGAAAATGAGCGACGCGGACATACCACACCCACAGGCAGTCTTTAGGTACATATGGGACCCAGTCACCGAAGTACCACTCCAGCCGAACCTAATTTGGATTTTTGCATTGGAGATGCATAGGTACATGTATAAGTGCGGTGTTAAGAAGGAGGACATAGCCCTGGTCAGCGTTAAGAATAAGCGTAATGCCCTCGACCACCCAGCGGCTCAGGTGGCCGCCAACATAACGGTGGATGACGTGCTCAAGAGCGAGGTATTGGTATGGCCCGTCCAATTACTGGACATATCACCAGTGAGCGATGGAGCAGCGGCATTCGTGGTCGCCAGTGAGGATGTCGCGAGGAGGCAGACAGACACGCCTGTCTGGATTGATGGTGTTGGCTGGGCCCTGGACACGACGTCCTGGACTAACAGGGATTTGGCATTCCCCGAGTACGCCAATGTGGCTGCCCAAATGGCCTATAGGATGGCTGGAATAACGAACCCGAGGAAGGAGATTGACGTTGCAGAGGTTTACGACCCATTCGACTATAAGGAACTACACCATATGGAGGGCCTTGGGCTGGCCAAGAAGTGTGAGGCGTCAAAGCTAACAAAGGAGGGTGTCACCCAAAGGGATGGTGACTTACCAATAAACCCATCAGGTGGGCTACTCGGTGTCGGCAATCCAATAGCTGCCGCCGGCGTAATGAAGGTAGCCGAAATCTACTGGCAGTTAGCCGGTAAGGCAGGTAAGAGACAGGTTAAGAAGCCTGTATATACTGGGCTCGCCCATGCCTGGGGCGACCTAATGCAGGCAAGCACAGTAGTAGTAATGAGGGTTTGATTATCTCAACATGCTACCTATTCATATAATAACTTCCTTTGATTCTCCTTCGTCATTATCTCTATCTCTTCCTTAGTGATGCCGTTTTCGATTAATTTCTCTACGAACTCTATATAACCCTGTGGAGGTGGTTCATTGTGCGCTTGGCCTAGGTCCGTTGATAGTATATTCTTCTCAATGCCAGTTTCCCTAATTGCCTTCACAACATCATTTATGCTCACTCTACCCGTGAGTATAGACTCGTAACATCTCTCGAAGTAAACACCGTAATTAACCAGTTCCCTCTGTTGCTCAATGCTGTACCTAGTCGTTGGGAATTCAGGGTGCGTAATGACTATCTTCTTAACGCCACGTTCCACAGCCCTCTTAATCAACTGCATGCCTTCACTTGGGCTTAGGTGGCCCGTGGCTAATATCATGTTGAACTCCCTAATTATGTCGAGGATCTCATCAACCTCCGGCCTAATCCTACCATCCTCATCAAATATACTTAGGGCATTACCAAGTAATCCCCTATCATGAAGCTCAAGTTGAGCCTTAGCCCATGCCGGTGGGTTGGGCTTACCACGCCAGTTAAGTAATGATGACCTCTCATTTGCCGAATCAACGGTTGGAAACCAAACAACCTTAGCCCCTGACCTGCCAGCCACATACACAATCCTTGGGTTCAAACCACCAACTGAATTATTAAGTACGACACCACCAAAGACCTCAATACCATTCACAGCCCTTCTAACTAGGTATGCCCTATCATAGGTTGGTGAATAGTGGTTCTTAATGATAAAACCACCAAAGCCATAATCCCTATATAACCTGGCTAAATCAATGTCATCAAGAAGTCTGGGCACAATATCGGGGGCGCTATGAACATGAAAATCAAAGGCGCCCCTCAATAAATCCCTAGCATTGATCATAATGCTATTTTTTAGTAAGTAGTTCCCTAAATTTTTATTGCTGCTTAAGGACTTCCTCACCCATATATAGCCTTCCCTTGGTTTCGCCGACCAGTAATGCCATTGCCAATACCAACACTCCGGTGCCTATCATGAAGTATATTGGTGAATATATGTTGTGAGTAGCCGCGATTAAGTAGGTCATTATCAATGGCGCAGAACCACCAAGGAATCCAACACCTATTTGATAAGCCATTGATATGCCCGTATACCTAACCTGCGGTGGGAACATTTCAACCAATACTATCGGCGTTATCGCACCTGCCAGGTAGTAAACGAATAAACCACCAATCACCAGCGCGGTGATGACTAACGCGGGATTACCACTTATGAGCATTAAGAAGTATGGTGCTGCGAAGACGATACCGAACACGGCATCAGCAAGCATTTGCGGTCTCCTACCAATTAAGTCCGAAAGATACCCAAAGAATATCGATGCGAATATCCCAATTATTGAAACAATGAATATCCCTAACTGCGTCACCACATACGTAACGTATGGTTTACCGAACTCCTTAGCTATTGTTGTTGCATAAGCTATTGAGAAGGCATAATTCATGTAATACCAAATACCGTTAAAGACACCGACAAGGAATAAACCAATTAATATCAACTTCCAGTATTTCTTCACGGCCTCCAATAATGGGCTCTTAACAATTTGACCCCTGCTTTGTAATTGCTTAAATACTGGCGAATCCTCAACCCTAAGCCTAACAAAGACACCTAATATTGCAATTATAAAGCCTATGCCAAATAATATCCTCCAACCAATTGCCTTAAAGCCCGTGGAACCCAATATAGATGTTAACAGTAATGTTAAACCACTTATTAATAACGATGCAATTGATACCGTTGACTGAAGAATACCCGAGTAAAGGCCCCTTCTATTTGGATTTATATACTCCGAAGTTAATGAGAATGAACCACCCCACTCACCACCAAGTGCAACACCGTCTAAGAACCTCATTGCCGCAAGTATTATTGGAGCCACAATACCTATTTGATAGTAAGTTGGTAAGACCGCAACCACGAGCGAGGCTACACCAGCAAATAATAATGTGAAATAGAGAGCATAGATCCTACCGAGCCTATCACCGATATGACCAAAAATGATACCACCAAGTGGCCTACCTAAAAAGCCTATTAGAAAAACTAGATAGTATAATAGGAGAGATAACACGGCCACCTTTGATGGGAAGAATAACTCCGCTATGATGGGTCCTAATAAACTATAAAGGAAGAAATCATACCATTCAAATCCAATACCTATACTCGTGCTTATTATTGCGAGTGTTCTCATTGATACCATATTTAATCAAGCTAATATTTTATATAGTTCTATTTTTAAGTTTTTACTCATCATTTTTATATAAATTATAAAGCTGAAAGCTTAAATAATTCATGATAAGGTATAAGATTAATGGCTTGGTTTAAGATCGGCGTAATAATTCCATCATCGAATACCACCGTTGAGCGTGAATTTAGCCGTGTAATTAAGGAGCCGGAGATCACTATACATAGTTCCAGGATCACACTGAGGGAGGTTACGTTGAAGGGCCTTGAGGAGATGGAGAAGGAGACCGAGAGAGCTGCCATGGAGTTAAGTACTATTAACCCAGATATTATTGCCTATGCATGTACAACAGGTAGTCTGTTTAAGGGTCCAAATCATCATGTTGAGATTAAGGAAAGAATTGAACGCTTAACCAAAGTTAGGGCTGTGGCCACGGCTGGTGCGGTTATTGACGCCCTTAAGAAGTTAGGCGCCAATAAGGTGTTGGTTGTTACACCGTATATAGATGAGTTAAATGTTAAGGAGAGGGATTTTCTTGAGGCTCATGGGTTTAAGGTTGTTAATATACGTGGGCTCGGTATTGTGGATAACACAGTGATTGGTTCGCTTGACCCAAGGACTGCCTATGAAGCTGCCTTAAGCGCGTATAATCAATTTGGTTCAGACTTCGATGTATTATTTATATCATGCACTAATTGGAGAACATTCGAGGTTATTAGCGCTATTGAAAGGCGAATAAATAAACCCGTAGTAAGTAGTAATAGTGCAACATTATGGTCAGTTTTAAAGGAGTTGGGGGTACGTGTAAAGTTAAATTATGATTTAGGAATGTTATTTAGTGATGTCCAGTAGCTACTTAATTATTCATTAACAATTGTTAATTTTACATGTCCTCTTAAGGTTAATTGAAAATTAAAAGGCTCATCCATAAGTGGCTTTATTGAATTGCCTTCAACAATAAAGGGAATGTCATGGCCTGGAATTATCACCTTAGCAATACTTAGGGCTCTCGTAATGCTTTCATTAGCTAATTCACCGTTGTAATAGGTGAATGATGCCCTTCTATTTACCGCCTCAGACATATACTTAATGGCGTCACCTGCGAGTAATACCTTATCCTTAAGTAGAAGCCCCATGGTCCCACCCGTGTGCCCAGGAAGTAATATGAAATTTGCTCCGAGGAATTCTTCGTTATCCTTCACAGTAATTAATCTATCTTTAATCAGATCAATTAAGTATGTCACTAGGTATGGGTCATTAGGATTAGATTGTGCATAATATATTTCATCCCTTGAAATTATGATCTTTGCCCTAGGAAATAATAATGCATTTATAGCATGGTCAAAGTGAAGATGAGATAGCACGACATAGTCAATATCATTAACGCCCAATCCCCTATTACGAAGTGCAGAAAGTAATGGTTCTTTATTTCCATAATGCCCAGGGTCAAATATCACGTACTTATCATCAATCCTTATTAAAACAACATTGCAAAGACCTAAAAATCCTAGGTTTGTAGTTATGGGCATACCTGGCAACAATATTTCCCACTTATTCATAGCTCAATCAGCGGTAATTACATCTTTATAGTAAAAATATAAAAATAACGTAATTTTGCATATTTACCGTGACAGCCGATGGCAATCGTTGCTGTTGATGTTGGTGGTACCTTTACGGACTTCGTCGTTCTCAGGGATGATGGGACTATATACTCAATCAAAGTCCTCAGTACTCCGAGGAGTCCTGAGGTTGCGGTGCTTGAGGGTTTGAGGAAAATTAGGGAGCCTATTTCCGAGGTTCTTCATGCAACGACTATCGGCACTAATACCCTGCTTGGGCAGGTTGGTCTTGAGATTCCCAGGGTGGCTTTATTCACTACGAAGGGTTTTAGGGACATTATTGAGATAGGTCGTCAAAATAGGCCTAGGCTTTATGACCTATTCTTCGATAAGCCGAGGCCCCTAGTCCCTAGGGAGCTTAGGTTTGAGGTTGATGAGAGGGTTATGGCTGATGGTACTGTGGCTAAGAGTGTTGATCCTAGGGAGGTTGAGGAATACGCGGTTAGGGCTAAGTCTATGGGTGTTGTTAGCGTCGCTGTTTCGTACCTTCACTCATACATTAACCCAAGTAATGAGGAAATCACAGATGGCGTACTTAGGAGGTACTTTAAGTACGTGAGCCTGTCAAGCAGGGTTGCCCCAGAGCCTAGGGAGTATGAGAGGACGTCGACCACCGTCGTCAATGCTGTCCTCATGCCCATCGTCAGTGAGTACATAGCCAGATTCTCCGAGGGACTTAAGGAGCTTGGTATTGGCAGGTTTTACATAATGTCGAGCGCCGGTGGTCTCATAGACGCTAATGAGGCCGTGGAGAGGCCCGTTCAATTAATTGAGTCGGGGCCCGCGGCTGGTGCCGTGGCTGCTGCGGAGTTCTCTAAATTAATTGGTGTTGAGAATGTCATTGGTTTTGACATGGGTGGTACCACGGCTAAGGCATCCTCAATACTTAAGCATGAGCCTGAGGTGACCACGGAGTATGAGGTCGGTGGTGAGGTTCATCATGGTAGGCTTGTTAAGGGTAGTGGTTATCCAGTTAGGTTCCCATTTATTGATCTTGCCGAGGTCTCGAGCGGTGGTGGGACGATTATTTGGCGTGATGATGCTGGGGCGCTCAGAGTTGGCCCAATTAGTGCCGGGGCTGATCCAGGGCCTATATGCTATGGTAGGGGTGGTAAGGAACCAACACTGACGGATGCCAACGTGGCTCTTGGCAGGATAGGTGAATACCTACTCGGCGGTGAGATGAGGCTTGATAGGGATGCCGCGGTTAAGGGCTTATCGAGACTTGGCGACTCAATTAACGTTGCCCTTGAGGCAATTAGGCTTGCGGTTGTTGAGATGGCCAGGGCTGTTAGGCTTGTGACTGTCGAGAGGGGTCTCGACCCAAGGGACTTCGCATTAATGGCCTTCGGTGGTGCTGGTCCTCAATTCGCACCCTACATAGCTGAGGAGTTGAGTATTAACTCCGTGATCGTACCGCCTGAACCTGGAGCCTTCAGCGCCCTTGGTCTGTTAATGGCTGATGAGAGGTTTGAGGCTAGGTCATCATTCCCAAAGGACCTCGAGGACGGATTTAAGAGACTTGAGGATGAGTTGCTTAGTAGGTTGGGTAGGGTTGATTACTTCCTTAGGTATGCCGATGTTAGGTATGTCGGGCAAGGTTGGGAGTTAACAATACCCATCGGTAGGCCGGCGAGCATGGATGATGTTGAGAGGGTATTCAATGATAGGCATTATGCGACGTATGGCTTTAGGCTGAATAAGCCCATTGAGGTTGTGACGATTAGGGTATTTGCGGTGATAACCAGGGTTAAGCCGAGGTTCAGGGCACCAAGGGCTGAGGGTGAGGCTAAGCCGAGGAGTTTCAGGAGGGTTTTCTTCGATGACTGGGTTGAGACGCCGATTTACTGGCGTGAGGACATACCGATGAACCAGGTAATTGAGGGGCCAGCCGTAATCGAGGAATACGGGTCAACAATACTAATTCCACCAAGGTGGAGAGCCACAGTTGGGATGTATGGGGAAGTGAGAATGACGCATTAATAGCTTATCCTTATAATGCGATTAATGAGCTGGGTCATTGACCTAGAATCACCAATTCTCCTAATCCCCATAAACACTGACGGGGCATACTCACCATGTCCCAGAACCCTCATTAGAAGGTTCATAAACCAAAGACCCATCGATAACTTATACGGCAATACCAATGACCCAGCAATTGAGGATAGCACTATGGATAATGCCAACTCCATCGCACGCCCACACCTTAACTGCTCGCACAGATTGACAGCATCATCGCTTAACCAGTTTATTATCGTTAATGCATCATTAAGTGTGATGATGCCCTCCTTATATATGGCGTGGAGTATCGTTAAAACAACCTCGGCACTTCTATTGATTGCGCTAACCTTAACGCCATGATACTCACCGACTGTCTTCAACCTAAGGAAGTCCTCACCCCTGGCGTAGGTGAGGTCAGCGACTGACGGGTGTACGTAGAGGTCTACGTTAATTCCATCCTTAACAAGCGTTATTGTGTACGGCTCATAAAGCAGCAGCCTATAACCACGCCTAATCAACCTAGCCGCAGCCAATAGGACTTGGTCCCTCCTAACCAGGACATCGACATCCGCCGGCACGTAGACAACGGGCTTAATCAATTTTATGAAGGCATGCTCAATACCATTTAGTGCATCCTCAACCTCAGAGACCACATTAATAACCCTCCTAAGCCCATTCTCCTGACCCCACCGCAATTCACCCTCATAATTAACGACCCTAAGCACATGAAGCAGTACCTTATTGAGTTTAGCAAGCTCAATAATGCCTCGATTAATCTCAACATGCTCGCCATTAACCAATACCCTAAGTAACGCCCTAAATTCCTTAACATTACCAGGGTCTTTCGTACTTATTCTCATTCAATCACCAATAAGGCTACACCATAATGCATAGCGATACTACGCTTTTAAATTAAACTGATTAAATTAAGCCGTGGAACCCAGGGAACTACTTGAAGGTATTAGGAAGGCCCTGGAACCACTCAACGAGACAATACTAAACCACCCAATGATTAAGGATGCTGAGGAGGGACGCCTATCCATAAATGCAATTAAGGCATTTGTAATGAATCAATGGTACATAGTCAACCACGACTTGAGGTCACTGGCTATAGCCCTGAGCAGGACGAGGAACATCACGGAGCTCGAGTTCATGAAGATGCTACTCGATGGTGACTACAACGCACTTCACGAATTAATGAAGTTGATGAGGGAGCTGAATATAGAGATTAGGGACCCGTTAATGCTCGAGGTGGTGCCAGAGGCCGTGCAGTACACGCATTACCTGGCGTGGCTAGCTAACTACGCCACTGTTCAGGAGTTTGCCCTAGCAATAATCGTAAACATGCCAGTGTGGGGTCAGAACGTGACTCGGCTTGGTAATGCATTACGTAGCAAGTACGGTATTAGGGAGGTTGGCTTCTTCGAAGCCTTTAAAGGCCCATTCACGGAACTTGAGAATAAGGCCCTTGAGGTAATCAGGGGTATTGATGAGCAGTCAGTCGTGAGGGCCAGGAACATGGCGTATATTATACAGAATTATGAGAAGGCCTTTTGGGATGCCATCTATAATGTGCGTTGACCTTAATCAAAGTAAAATATTTATGCCATTATTAAATCCTTTATTGTTTATATAATTGATCCCATGTCAAGCAGTATTTACTTCAAGAAACTATAGAAAAAGATGTTCTATAGCTTAAGCTTTAAAAATTGGATTTAGTGTGATAATGCGTGGGGCCAGACCCAATATCACTGGTTAATACTGCACGGAGAGACCTTCAAACATTGGTGAACCTAGTGAGCAATTATGAACGGACTAAGGACGTGACTATCCTTAGTAATATCGTGAAATTAAGCCTATCAATCTATGACAATGCCATAAATGCTTTCCTAGCTGTTAAGGGCATTAGGGTTAAGGACCCTGAGCACATGAGCCAGGTTGCCCATGACTTCATACCAAGCGAAGTGGCCAGCGCTGATTTAAGGGACTTCCTAATTAAATGTCTATCACAGACCGATTGTAATGATGATTACATAAGTGCTAGGATTGGGGAGTTGGGGAGGCTTGTCGATTACGTGCACTCAGTATCAACGCATAGTGCGATTCATAGGGGCCTCTAACCCTTAACACCATACTTACTAATTAACTCCTTAATTAAAGACTCTAAGTCCTCCCTCTTAACCATCTTGCTCTCAATATCATCAAGTCTCCTTTCCACATCACTTATCCTAGCCCTCAACGCATCCATATCACCAGGACTACCCAATGGGTTCGCGAGGGCCGCGAGTATCCTCAACAACATCGTTGGTATTACTAATGGTAGTGAAGCGGTTAATGCCACGAGCCTAATTAGGGTTTCAGGCCTATTCATCAATGCCCTAATTAGGGCTTCAGGGTTTGTCGTAAGCAACTCATTCAAAGCCTCAATAAGTATCTCAGGGTTTCTCTTAAGTCTCTCAACATCCTCACTAACCATACGCAGCATTATTAATGTATGCATTAATAAACGCTGTGGTTACTAACCACCCAACTGCTGATAATTATTGTGACCAACAACCAACTCAGCCGTTGAGGGTCCAATCGGCAGTACGTAAACATTGACCGCATATTCACCGGTGGATATACCAAAGGAGTAGGTTATTGGGTATGGAGCCCATGATGTGCCATTCCAATAAAGCAGCGATAGGTATGCATCTAGGCTCCTAAACTCAACACCGCCACCATTACCTGGACCGCCAATCACGAATTCCGTATCCATGGGCCAGCCGTATGGGCCCTCCGTAGGGCTAGTCACTATGTATGCCGTGGCGTTGGGTATCGGTATTAACTCATGGGCAAACCAATAAACCCTCGGACTGAAGGTCTCATTACCCAACTGAAGCAGTGAGTAGCCGAAGTTAATGACAACGCCGTAACCCGTCGAGTTTACGGATATTATTAATAAGCCGGCCATCGGCGTTTCGAAGCAACCAAGCACGCACCTACCCTGCTCATAAACAACGTTCCTAGACGAACCAACGTAATTAACAACATCCATCTCACCCTGGAACCAGTACTGGCCATCCACGACCACGAGCGCATCCTGAACCCAATGAACCATGTAATTACCACCATACTTAATTACGACATAGGCATTCAACTGAAGGGAAAAGCCAGGCCCAGCTGCACCCGTGGAATTCTCGACGTAGGCATTGGTTATGTTGAAGAGACCAAGCACGGCATCACTCGTTATATTGCTGTAGCCCGGCCCGTAATAGGCCGCGATGCCCATGGCAGTATAGTTAAGGATCCTATACGCAATCCCAGTATTACCACAAACAAGCAAACCATAACTACCAGGGCCGGGGCTAACCACGTAAATGCCAGGCACAGAACTAAACCAAGTATAATTACTGGGCGCCTCAGGCCCGCCACCCCATGAATGTAACTGCGAATTAGTGAGTAGGTAAACGTATGAGCCATTAACAACCTCAATAAATAGGGATTCACTATTCGTCAAATTAACATTAACGAGACCCCAGGAAGTGCATGGACCACTAGCAGGCTTTGTTACCGGCATGGTCACGGTACTGTTAATTACGCTATTAATAACGTAATTAATACCTGAAAGCACTAGGCTATCAAGAGATGGATTTACTAAAAATACTAACGCCATCAAGGCAATGACAATTATTAATACCGTATCCCCCAGCCTCATTGCATAATTAACGTAGGGAATCATTAATAAACTAAACTTACCCATGACAATCCCATCCTTTAAGCCATGAAACCAACCTTTAAATACATGGAGTATAGGTGATTACCATGGCAAACTTCAAAATAATGGGTAACGACATACAGCACCTCTACGTCGAGTTGGGTCCTGGCGAGAAGATCTACGCCGAGGGTGGGCACCTGATTTGGAAGTCCTCAAGCGTAAACATAAAGGCAACAACAGGTGGAGGCCTACTGGCTGGGTTGAAGAGGGCATTAACCGGGGCGAGCTTCTTCGTGCTAGAACTCGAGGGCCAGGCATCGTAGATATCGCCGGCTTCGCGCCAGGTAAGATCGTGAGGATCGACTTAAATGGTAATGGCATTATGGTTGAGCATAGGGCCTTCCTAGCCATGGAGCCCACGGTTAACTACGATATCAAGCTCGTGGGATTGGGCTTCGGCTGGCTTGGTGGCGAGGGCTTGCTAATGGCTAGGCTTCATGGCCATGGAGGCGTATTCCTCCACGCCATCGGCGACGCGCTAATGCTGGAGCTCGGGCCTGGCGATAGTATCGACGTTGAGGCTGGCCACGTGCTTGCCTTTGACGAGGGCATGAGGGTTGGCATTAGGCGCGTTGGTGGCTTAAGGACAATGCTCTTCGGCGAGGAGGGACTGTGGTTTGCCCATGTTGAGGGGCCCGGCAGGGTTTGGTTGAGGACCCTGAGTAGGCAGCAGATGATCATGGGCTTAATGCCAGAACTAGCCAATGTTGTAAGATCGTCTTAAGAACACTAAGCTTTCCCTTAAACACACTGCTCGATTCAGTACTTATCGACTTCCCCTCATCATTATCCTAAGGACTCAGTAATAGGCGAGGTAGTTTAAACATAAGTATATGCCATAACCCTTAACAATCAACACCAATCAATGGATTAACCACAAGCATTACCGCACCAATGGCTTAATAACAATCTTCAGGTTACTCCACCAAGTCAATAATCGCCACATCCACTATAGAAATACGTACTCAGAAATACCGTTGCTCACTAATACATAGTAATAACCCTGAGACCACTGGGGAAATAGTACGTAGAAACAACGACCCATAAAACTATTAAGCAAGGGAAGAAACTAAGGCGCCATGGGACTAAGCAACTGGTGGTATTACACAGGCTCAGCAACCAAGGCAATAACAATAACGGGGATCATAGCCATAGCACTACTAGCTACAGTAATAGCAAGCCCGCACGTCAAGCCTCTCCAGCCCATTGCCAAGTCGCTTGGGCTAATCCAGACGCAGGTCCAGACGGTCTACGTGCCGGTGAACCACACGGTGGTTAAGTACGTGAATCAGACGGTTGTTAAGTATGTGAACCAGACTGTGCCCGTCTACGTGAATAGGACTGTGTACGTCTACGTCGGCAACGCCTCGCTGGCGCCCATCGTGGCTATGGCCGGTAAGTGCGCCGGCGACCTAGTCATACTGCCGAACAACACCGCCTGGTTCGTGTTCGCGTGGCTAATACCCAAGGAATACCTAGTGGGCAATCCAGTGCTGTATCGTGCGTTGGTTGCGAATGGCATACCGCCGATATACTACAACTCCACAAACCACTACGCACAGCTCTATGGATTGCTAGATACGGCCTTCTTCGGCCTATCGCCGAAACCGATGAGCCTGTACACTTACAATGCCTGCTACCTGGATAACGTTACCTTTAACGGCTACTACATAGCCATATGCGGGGACACCACCGGCGGTGGCCCATTCGCCGTATCCGCCGGCGAATTCCCGCCGGCCGGCATAATCAATGTGAGCGGCATATACTACCAGAGGATCACACTGCTTCAGTTTAGTGATCAGCCAGCGTTTGTCGGCTCGCAGTTAATCCTGAGTAACCGCACGTACAGCAACGCCACGCTTGTTATACCCAGCGTGAATACCACCTACACAGGCGTCATGTTCATATACGGCGGCGTGACTGTTGGGAGGAATCTTGGATACCCGCTATCAACGCTGGGGCCAGCCTGCAACATAACCGTCATATACGCGCCGAATCCGCAGGCGGCGTTGTACATAACGCTACCGCAGGAATACATAAACTACTGGAGAGAGTCTGTTAATACAATTTGGGGCTATTATAACCCAAATGACGTATACATGGGCTATTGGGTGTGGAATTATCCGAGCTAAAGTCATAATAAAAATTAAAATTTTAAATTAAAAGTAAATTCATTGTTTTCCTTTACCTCCTGATGATTGGCATACTACTATTATATTGAATGATGCTGATCCTGTGAAGCCCGAGGCGCTTCCGCCTGATGGGTTTGTGTTAACGCTTTGGACTCCGTACTGGCATACGTTGTCTATTGTAAATGATGCACTTCCGCTGCCGAAGTTTGCGTAGACCTTTGCCGTCACCTGTATGCCAGTTCCTTGATATATTTTTCCTGTTGCTGACCATGAGTTTGCTGGGTCGTCTGGGCAGAAGCTCCACTCAAAGGTGGCGCTGGATGAGGTGTAGTACGTGAACTTCACCGTGTAGGATGTGCACTTTAGGAAGGTGTAGCTTGCGGTGCCGCTTATGCTGACGCTTGCCGGCGATGGGCAGTAGAGTGGTGCGCCGAATTCCGACAAGTCAGTCGTGCCAGACCACGCGTAGCCGCTTGGGCTCACGCTGACGCTCCAGCTCTGGAACTGGAACTCATCACCGCTTGTATCCGTTATTGTAAGTGGTGCGGTGCAGCCGTACATGCCGACCTGCCCGCTGCCCACAGGCTCGCTACTCGGCCCAGAGCAGCTAACGCTTTGCTGTATGCTGCCATGCACACCACTTGCGCTTATCGACGACGAGTAGGAGTAAGTACACTGCTGGTTGTTGCTGGGTGGTGGAGGAGGTGGAGGCGGCGGTTTGTTGGTGCAGGTTATTGTTATTTGTTCCGTGAATGAGCCTTTGGGTGTGAATGTTTGGCCTATGCCGTATGGGCTTCCACTGGCTGTGCAGCCGCTGGGTAGGTTCTTGACTGTGAATAGGTACGTGAGACCTCCACTAACTGTGGCGGTGTATGGGCCGCCGTTACCGGCGCCACTCCACCAATCAATGTCAATTGTGGAGCCGGCGATGTATTGATCCAGGTAGACGGTCCACGACACGCCGCTGGGCGCGTAGACATACACGGTAACCGTGTATGAGCTACCTCCGCCTCCCGGTGGTGGGCTTGGCGATTGATTACCCGTGCAGGACACCGTGAATGCTACAGATTGGCCTGGGCCTGCGGATGTGGAGGTCGGGCTTATGCTGCAACTGCTGTATCCACTGGGCACGCTCGTTATCGAGGCTTGGAAGTTTACGGTGCTCAAGGCGGATACCGTCCACGACGCAGAGCTAGAGCCGCTCTTGCTGCCACTGGCGCCGCCGCTCCAGGACACGCTCCACCCAGCACCGTATGGATCGTCGACGCTCACCGTTATTGGCATGACTGAGCACGTCACGTTGAACGCCTGGATGCTACCTGCGGTGTACGTTTTAGCTACTTGGCTCGGCACTATCTGACATGTGTAGCCGTGCGGAGTGTTAGTTATATATGCAAGGAACTGTATCTGTATTGGGACGTAGGGCGGATTAATGAACCACGAGTAGGATTGACTCTCGCTCACTGAGTACGACTGCCCAGCATAACTCCAAACCACCCTCCACCCAGCGCCGAATGGGTCATTAACCACCACATTTATGAGGCCGGAGCCTGGCTGTAACTGTGCCTGTGGTATTAGCGGTATTGAGGTTACTGTCGACACATTGGCACTGAATTCCTTGATAATCCCCGGGTAACCCACTGGCGATGCCAACACCGTTATTGATGCAGGCTCATAACTCAAGCTCAGCGTATACACGTAGTACTGGTTCACACCAAGCACCAGGTTTGGTGCATACACATGCATCGAGCCATCAACGCCCCTGACGTATACGTACTTAACAATCGCCCTGTAATAACCAATGTTGTACATGGGCACGTACAACGTCCCATTTACGTAGATGGGCTGCGGCAGGTATATGTAAAGGCCAGCGTAGGCAAGCCTCGCGTTGTTTACCGTCGACACGGTGATCGTCAAGTAAGCTAAGCCACCAATTAGCACCAGGCCAAGTGCAATAGCCAGTATCAGCGTAAGCCCCTCAAGGACTAAGTCAGCCAACGCCATAACCAAACACCTCATAACCACTGGCATTACCCACGGACCTAACAACAACCACACAACCATCCAGGAATAATAACACCTCACCAACCGCATAGTTACTCCAGGGGATTTACCCATCCTTTGATGCGTCGCTAATTACTTTATTAACTCCTTAAGGAAGTTTGTTTAAGGTTTCGTTACCTGCCTTTTCATTGCCTGGGCTTTGGGGTAATGTTTTAATTTGTTTTTTGGTTTGTTGTTTTGTGCCTGGTAAGGTTTTGGTTGTTGGTGTTGTGGTTGCCGTTGTTGTTATAGCCATTGCCTTGATCCTACTGATGCATCCATTCGCCTCGAAGCCGTCGGTGGCTTACCTAACCGTTAACGCCCCATACGCATTCTTGAGACCTTTGGGGAGTGGGCAGTACGAACTATTCTACTACGATCAACAAGGCAATTTACACGACTTAGGAACATACAACGTATCCAGCACAGTGCTGAGTGAAGCAGTTAATGAAATCAACTCATTCAACCAACAAAATGCTGGAACAATGATTAATGGACAAAACTTCATACCATTAAGCTACGAGGTAGTCATAGGAAACTCAACAGGAGTAGTAAAGATACCGATACAGGGAGACACAATACTGCTGGATAAAGTCAACCCAGGATACTGGACAGTACTGGTAACAGACCAAAACGATTTAACAAAACTAGCATACGCATTGGATGTAGGATACAAAGAAGCAGCAATAGTAGCCAGTACCTCAGATTTATGGTACCAACCTGGAGTGGGAACGGTGTTAACAGAAACATTAAATTTACAAAGTATGAGCGGTTTTGTAGGTGGATATGTTATAGTAATGAATAATGGAACATTAGTACCATGGGGATTTGGAGGAGGAAATACAGGTTATTATCTGCAATTTATAACACAAGCAAGTGGTACAGGATATAGTTAACTTTAAGGTATAACTAGCTCATAAGGGACTCCAAAAGTAGCAATTATCCAATTTAGATACATATAACCGTCTCCTCCCCCAGAACCTGTAGATATGAACAAATAGGGGGTATCTATATAATTGGCTATTTCTTCAACTAATGGTGGTTCATTTATCGTATTTTCTTGGCCTATTACAAAACTATAATATCTTTCATTATAACCAAAGGTTCCATTGATGAATTCTGATTTTAAAGAATTGTAATCTATTGTATTATATAGATTTAGTGTTACATTTCCTTCGGCTTCGAATGCTGTTTGGTATGCGTTTTGGTAGCTTGTTGCTAGGTATGTTGATGGTGATAATGGTGATAACGCATATGCACCTATAGATGGAACAAACTGCATTGGTAAGTTATTATTGTAAATATTCCCATTAACCATAAAGTAAACATCTAATGCATATTTATTACTTTCATCCAAAGAAAACCAATAGTACGTATAAAACACTCCATGGTACATGTAGTTTTGATTCTTTTGCTGATCCCGTGGTGTAAGTGGTATGTATGGGGTTGTTCCTGCATAATTATTGCCACCCCAAACAATTACCTCACTAATAATGGGATTTAGGAACAACACCGTGGGAATTTTCTAAATAATTCCAGGAAAGGGCTTGAAAAACGTATGGTCCACGACGTAAACAATCGCAGGCGCTTACGTCGTGACTCCGTGGGCCTCCACGAAGTCGTTAACCGCAACAGCGTGGTACATTGTTCTGTGGTTCAGTGGGTCAATGAAGCCCGTCCAGCCAGCCTTTTAAGCCCTGACCCTTAATTATTAATGGAGGTTATGAGCCCCTGAGGTATAGCGTCGGGGTTTAGCCCCGGCGAATCCTCGGGGGTGATCCAGCGGGCCCGTGGGCTGGGTAGAGGGGCTTAGAGTAGGTACTCGATGCCTAATTGCCCAGTCGCCTAACTACCCAGTTGCCCCGTGCCCCCTCAACCCACCCCCTCCTCCCCCATTCTCCCTTGCGGGCCGGTGGCTCCCCTCGTGGGGGGGCTCCCGGCGTGTGTGGGGGGCTGTGGGGGCTTGGGATCTCCATGAGCCCCGGGAGTCCGAAGGCTGGGGGTGCCGCCCGTGGGATGGCGATGGGGGCTTGGGATCACCAAGAGCCAAACCCACAGGGCCGGCGGGAGGGGTGTTGAGGGGGCACGGAGGCAGTGACCAGGAAAGTAAGCTAGCAAGTTGTACAGCAGTCCCTAGGCAGAAATAACCAATGTGCCGCGGTGTGCGGGGAAGAAAAGAATATTGTTCTATATTTTGCTAGAACAAGTTATTAATGAGAAAACCGAGAAACGTGGGAAATTGGTAAGTTAATCCCCAGGGGATTACTGGACAAGTGGCTATTAAGCACAAGGCTTATTGGGAGCGATAAGTACTTAAGGCTGTAGGTGGAAGAGAGGCTGTCCCCGCCAGACCCCCAAACCGGTGGGGTTCCCGACCATGCCTGATCCCCGAGGTGTCCCTGCCCCGGTGGGGGTTTCTCCACCCCACCGGGGCGCCTACCCACGCTGGCTTGTTTTCCTTGTTTTCGTTCTTTATCCTTCCTTTTCCCTGGCTAAGTGGGTGGTGAGGCCCCGGTGGGGTGGAGTAGCTGGCATCCCTGGGTGTCGCCGTGAGGCGGCTACCGGGGCTCTGCCGGTGAAACGACCCCGCTGGGGTAGGGATAAATCTCGGGGATCAGGCATGGACGGGAAAAACGGGATTAAAGGGCAAACCCCCGATGACGCCGTAGGGAAACCTACGGCAGATGAATTAAAACCCCACCGTTTGGGGGTTTACGGTGGGGACACTGAGAGCGGGGAGGGGAGGGGCGATAAGCCGACTAGGCTGCCTATGCTGCGTGAGGGCCACGCCGCGGATTGGGGCCCAGCCATAAGGATATGCTGGGGCGTCAAAGTAAAAGGCAAGAGAAGGCCAAGGTGTGGCGAGGAGGTCAGCGACGTGAGAGTAATCGAGGAGGTAATGAAGTTGATTAACGAGTTCCTTGACCGAGTCGAGAGGCACAGGGATGTATTGTTGGGTGAATCAACAACGCCATTTGATAAGGCAATCAACGATCTGAATGGCTGGTTAATGGCGATGGAAGAAAAGGCCAAGGAGAGCAATGACCCAACCACCACCGAACTGAGGAAGGCAATGATCGACATCGGCAGGAAGATGCTACAATTAGCCAGACAAGCCAGGAAAAAGTGGCTGACAGCATACCGAAAAGAGCTCGAGGAATTAATCGAAAAGTTAAGGAGGGGCGAGATAATGATAATCGTGCGAGGTGAAGCACTCAATAAAAACAAGAGCTTTGGCATTTACTTTTACGCTAGAAACATAACAATTATAATAAGCAAGGTTGCCAACTCAAATAGTGTAATAATACACACAGTACTGGTAGGCCTTAGGGGTACTGACATCGTAATTCCCAGGTTGTTTGGTGATGATGTGCTCAAGCCCATGCGTTATGGTTTGATGATGACCGATGGATCGATTGATAAAAGGGGCTACTTAGTGATGAACACCAACCAGCTTTGGCAGTCTGTGATGTGGATACTGACGTGGCCTGGGAGAAATGCTATGTGCATAGCCAGTATGAACCTCAATGAGACCAACGTCAACATCAAGTGGCGTTTAACGGCCGTTGATCATAGAAATGAAGTCGAGAGCAAAACCAAGGTTGCCGAGGAGGTTTCTAAGCTTAGTGATGAGGAGTTTCTAACGTTCCTATTGTTTACTATTTTTGGAGATGGTGATATCAATGTTGGGGTGAAGAGGATTGGGCTCACGATTGGTGATTTGAAGCACGAGTTGTGGAGGGGCATCATCGAGAGGATAAAGAACCTCGGCTTTAAAGATCACAATAATAGGAATACTAAGGAGTATATGATTCACAGCTCAAAGGCTGTCGAGCTCGCCAGGAAGTGGCTCAGTAATGCGTTAATTAGGGTAATGATTGAGGACTTGAGCTCATTGCCCGACGCCGAGAAACTCAGGCGTTTAGTGGCGTTGGCTAGTGCGAAGGTTAAGCCGAGGGGTAGGTCGTCAGTTGAGGTCGCCGGCGTTAGGATGAATGTGCGCGTAGGAAATAATCGTGTAGAGCTTGTCATTATGCGTAGTAGGCTTGAGGACGCAGAGACAATCCTAAAGAAACTCAGAAACGCAGGCTATAACGCCAAGCTATCCAAACGAAACAAGAATTTCGCGGTCTACATAAACAACGATGAAATCAAGAAGTACCCAGAGCTTGTTGCCAAGGTCTGTGAGGTGCTTAGGAGGATGCATGAGGAGGCAGTGAACGAAGGCAAGACCGAGAGGGCTTGGAGGGTAGCTAAGGCGATGGCAAACCTAAACTGCCCCGCCCAGGGCCCACGGGCTCAATAGAGATAAACCCTAATTCCGTAGATACTCAAATAACGATTTTCCTCAGCATTAACGAGGTAATAAAACCTAGTAATAGAGAGATAGGACATGATGCTCACAGTCTTCAGCCGAGGATTTGCTAAGCGTCACCCTGAATTACTTACTATATTCGGTGCCATTTATTGTCCATGCCCTTTACATGCTTGTATTGTTCAAGGGCAATCCGTATTAGGAGTGTTCATGCTGTTTTTAGGTGGCGTTTGCTAGTTTTTGTCTTTTCACACAGCATGTGCCTATATACGGTGTATGACATAGCGTCGCTATGGGCGACGCTGACGGCCCTTGGCATGGGCGAGAGACCCAGTGGGCGCGGTATCGTTGGTGTTTCACTGGTGATAACTACAATTACATTTACATTATTGGTGTATGGATGCCGCAAGGCCCAGGGAGCTCATTGATAAGTACCGACAACAGGTTAGGCAGTATTACCCAACAATTGATGATTACCTGGATGCGCTTAAAGTGCTCGGTGGGTAGTTTCGAGAGCACCTCGTTATTTAATTCCACGGCCCTCCTAACCCTCTCCTTAGCCCTGCCCTTATCTGGGTTGTACTCGCCATAAACATCGAATTGAAGAATATCCGGTGCATCGAATTGAACAACGTCAGCACCAGCATCAAGCGCTGCCCTCACCTCATTAATTATTATCTTCAATTATTATCTTCTTAAGTGCTCTAACAGCCATGTCTAGGTCTTCATCGGTTATGCAGTAAGGTTGTCCCATTATTAAGCTTTTATTGAACGCACTAAACAAACCCTTATTAGGGGTTCAATAATTGATAACCCATGTGGAGGAATTGCTCAGGTTGATCAATGAGGAGAGCAGGAAGAGGGGCGTCACGACGGAATTATTCCTGGCCGATTTGCTGGCTCAGAGGCTTGACCCTAAGGATAGGGTTTACATATACCTGAAGATTCACGAGGAGCTACTTAAGCATAGTGATGAGGAGTACGTTAAGGGAGATCTGGTTCAGGCCAGTGAAAAGCTTTGGGGCGCGGTGGCTGCTTTACTGAACGCTATCGCTGAGGCTAGGGGTTGGGAGCACTACAGCCACAGGGATTACGACGTAATAATCAATAGACTATTTAGGGAGACTGGTGATAAAGACCTACCACTTTACTTTGGAGCTGCCGAACGCTTGCATGCTAACTTCTACCATAACTTCATGACGAAAGATGAGTATGAGTTGCATAGGGAGTACGTCCTTAGGTTAATAAATAAGTTGAGGGATTTATTAAAACGTTGATTGTGATTGCCGCTTACCGGTTATTAAACGTTTAACAAGCTATAATAATTCCTAAGCAAGCCTAAGTTGATGTCCGTAGCGCCCTCCTTCGAATACCTGGAGAAACTAAGGGACTTCTTCTACGGAATGCTGGAGCTCAGGGATAGGCTTAGGGAGAGGGGCTTTAGTTGGCCTAGGCCTTATGAACTAGACGGGATAATCACCGGCACGGTGAAGGTTAAGGTCGGCTTCCCATCAATGCTTAGGAATGGGGTCATAATGGATGTGACGAATGTGGAGCAGGCGCAAATAGCCGAGGAGGCAGGCGCCGTGGGGGTCATGGTCCTGGATAAGTTGCCCTACGATGTGCGTAAGGCCGGTGGTGTGGCTAGGATGGCGGATGTTAAGGTCATTGAGGACGTAATGAGGCACATAACAATACCCGTCTCTGCGAAGGTTAGGATTGGTCATTACTACGAGGCCTTCATACTCGAGCAAATAGGCATTGATTTGATAGATGAGTCCGAGGTATTGACGCCGGTTGATGAGCAGCACCACATAAATAAGTGGTTGTTCTCGGTACCCTTCGTTAATGGATGCCGAGAGTTATGCGAGGCGCTTAGGAGGATTAGTGAGGGTGCATCAATGATAAGGTCTAAGGGTGAGGCGGGCACGGGCAACGTCAGTGAGGCTGTCAAGCACTTCAAGGTTCTTTATAAGGCGATTAATGAGTTGTACGCGGCATATGGGGATGGCGACGAGGAGAAATTGAGGGACTTCGCCAGGCAGTGCCAGGTGCCAATTGAGTTGGTGACCTTGACGGCTAGGCTGGGCAGATTGCCGGTGATAACCTTCGCCGCCGGCGGTATAGCCACGCCAGCCGACGCGGCCTTAATGATGTGGCTCGGGGCTGATGGAATCTTCGTCGGCTCAGGGATCTTCAAGAGCCAGGACCCGAGGGAGAGGGCTGAGGCTATCGTGATCGCCACAGCCCATTGGGATGACCCTGAGGTCGTCGTTGAGGCCCAGAGGATGGTTAGCGAGAAGGCATCCATGATGGGCATAGACATTAGGTCATTGAAGCCGGAGGAGTTACTCCAGGTCAGGGGTGTCTAGTGTGAGGGTCGGCGTACTTGCGCTTCAGGGTGATGTTGAGGAGCATGAATACGCCATTAAGAGGGCATCTGAGGAGTTGGGGATTAACGTGGATATCATAAGGGTTAAGAAGACCGAGCAGCTAAGCGACCTAAGCGCCTTGGTGATACCGGGTGGTGAGTCCACGACCATAGGCTCGTTGGCCAGACGCGTCGGCCTACTCGATAGGCTCAGGGACTCGATAATCAATGGATTACCGACGCTAGGCACGTGCGCCGGCGCAATATTCATGGCCAGGGAGGTCAGGGATTCCGTGGTCGGCGAGACCGGGCAACCAATACTAGGCGTCATGGATATAGCAGTGGTTAGAAACGCCTTCGGTAGGCAAAGGGACTCCTTCGAGACCGACCTAAGCATTGACGGTATTGGCACGGTTAGGGCAGTCTTCATTAGGGCCCCAGCCATAGTCAGGGCTTGGGGCAATGCGAGAGCGCTGGCTTACGTAAAGCACCCCAGGTTGGGTAACGTCATCGCCGCGGCCCAGGAAGGCGACATGATGGCCACCGCATTCCATCCAGAACTGACTACAACGAAGGTACATAAGTATCTACTGGAACTGGCATTGGGTAAGCACTGAGTTTCGACGCCACTTGATTTAGTTAAAAATAATTAATAGCTCGGGCTCACCGCATTGAATTTCCATTATTATTAATGGGTGAGGGCTTGGCGGGTCGGGTTATTGTTTAATTATTTATTTAAATAATAATTGGCATTTTCTAAGGAAAACCTTTAAATAATTTTAATCATTTGATTAATTAATGAACGAGGCAGTGGGTAGGTACCTGGTCCACGTGGCTATCGTACTTAAGGGTTCCCGTGATCCCGAGGGTGAGACCATATTAAGAGACCTGGTTTTAGCCAGTGGGTTTAGTGATGTTAATAGGGTTGTCAGTGGTAAGTACCTAGGCTTTATTGTGAGGGCTAGGGATGATGCGGAGGCTGTCAGGTACGTTAGGGATGTCTGCGAGAAGACCAGGGTCTTCAACCCAACGGTTCACAGACTGATAATACTGGGTGTTGAGAATGCCGAGGGTAGCGGTGATCAGGTTTCCAGGTACTAATGGGGACCTTGACGTGATCCACGTGCTCAGGAATGTGGTTAGGGTTGACGCCGAGTTGGTTTGGCATGAGGACTTTAGGCACGGCATTTACGACGCCGTGGTGGTCCCTGGAGGCTTTAGTTATGGGGATTGGCTGAGGGCAGGTGCGATAGCCGCCAGGTCCAGGGCGATGAAGGAGGTCGTTATGGATGCCGAGGGTGGGGTGCCCGTGCTTGGTATCTGCAACGGCTTCCAGATACTCGTTGAGGCGGGGCTACTGCCTGGGGCGTTGCTGCCCAATGACCCACCCAGGTTCATAGCCAAGTGGGTGTGGGTTAGGGTTAATGATGCTAAGACACCCTTCACCAGGCTATACGAGCCTGGTGAGGTGATCTCGATGCCCATCGCCCACGGTGAGGGCAGGTACTTCATAGATAATATTGATGAGGTCAAGGTGGCCTTCACGTACTTTGGGGAGAACCCTAACGGCTCCGTAGCCTCGATAGCCGGGGTGGTGAATTACGAGGGTAATGTACTTGGGCTAATGCCGCACCCTGAGAGGTCAGCAGAGGCCGTGCTGGCCCCAAGGGGCTTCATGCCAGGTGGACTTAAGCTTTGGCTCAGCCTCAGGGAGAGTCTCAGGGGTGGTTGGTGATGGAGTTCGGCCCACCACTTCTTGAGGATTCCAGGAAGATAATGCTGCTGGGCAGTGGTGAATTGGGGAAGGAGATGGCCATTGAGGCCCAGCGCATGGGCGTTGAGGTCATCGCCGTGGATAGGTATGATATGGCCCCGGCGATGCACGTGGCCCATAGGAGGTACGTAATCAACATGCTTGATGGCAACGCCATAAAGGCCCTGGTGCGTAGGGAGGGTCCCGACGCCATAATCGCGGAGATAGAGGCCATAAACACGGAGGCGCTTATCGAGCTTGAGGAGGAGGGCTTTAGGGTCATACCCAACGCCAGGGCTGTTAAAATCTGCATGAATAGGATTGAGCTTAGGAGGTTAGCCGCCGAGAAGCTCCGACTACCGACCACTAAGTACTTCTTCGCTGAGGATGCGGAGGACGTGAGGAGGGCATGTAAGGACCTGGGCTTTCCCTGCCTAATAAAGCCTGAGATGAGCTCGAGCGGTCACGGCCACGTGCTGATCAGTAGCTATGAGGATGCTGAACGCGGGTTTAGGGAGGCCCTGGTCCACGCGAGGGGTGGCGGTAGGAGGGTCGTGGTTGAGGAGTACGTTAAAATCGATAGGGAGTTGACGGTATTAACGTATAGGTACCCACTGGGTGGTAATGCCGTAATAGCCACAATACCCCCAATAGAGCACCAGAGGCCTGAGGGGATCTATCACTACGTGGAGTCCTGGCACCCAGCCACCGTGGGTGGTGACGTCGTTGAGAGGGCTAGGGAGTACGCCATTAAGGTGGTTAATGAGTTGGGCGGCTTCGGTATATATGGAGTTGAAATACTCATCACCAAGGACGGCAGGATATTATTCAGCGAAGTGGCGCCTAGGCCCCACGACACGGGCCTAGTCACGTTGGTCAGCACGGACATAAACGAGTTCCAGATCCACGTGAGGAGCGCGCTGGGTCTGCCAACACCCGAGGTTAAGCTAGTGACGCCTGCAGCCGCCCACGTAATTCTCGCGGACACCGAGACCTGGACACCGAGAATTACTGGGCTAGAGGAGGCACTTAGGATACCGGGGGTCCAGGTTAGGCTATTCGGGAAGCCCTTCACCTATAGGCATAGGAGGATGGGCATTGTGCTAGCCACGGGGAATACCGTACAGGAGGCCAGGGAGAAGGCTAGATTGGCGGCATCACTGATTAAGGTTAGTAGATAAAAATTGGATATTTAGATATTTTTGAAGTTGAAACCAGGTACTCATTATTTTAAGAATCCCCTGAGAGCCTTAACGATATGTCCTCAAGCCCTAGCCCCTTCGTTTCGGGTATCAGAGTGAAGGTCAGCACGGCGCCTATCACTGAGACTAGGCCGAGGAATATGTAGGCCGTGTATGAACTGGCAACAAAGAGTGTTGGGAATACGAAGGTAGTTATTAGGACACCGGTTCTACCGCTAATGACATTGATTGCTTGCCCAATACCCCTAATCTTTGTTGGGGAAAACTCGACACCGTGCGCTCCAACAGCAACTACTGAACCTGGCCCCATCTGCATCCAAGTCTTAGCGAGTCCAAAGGATATTATTGTGGGTAGAAACAGTAGTGCGGCGGCATTAGGGCTTCTGGAGTATGTGTAGACGAAGTATGAGAATATTAGGAATGTTAGGCCAGTGAGTAAGAAGCCGTATCCCTGGGCATTGCGTCTACCCCATCTATCGAGTAGTAACCACGCTAGCACTATGCCGGGTAGTGTGAAGGCTGTGCCGAGTAATTGCAGGTAAACAGGGGTCATCTTGATGCTTTGTGCTATGTATGATACGAAGAAGTTCAGTCCATAGGCAGGTATGTCGAAGATTAACCATAGCAATGCACCAAGCGCTATGTACTTAAGGTATTTCCTAAATAGCATTATTTCCTCTGCCTCCTCGTGATTCAGGGTACCATGCTGGGGTTGGATATTGTAGTGAGCGCCAAATATAGCCATCATAAACCTCCTAAATTCCTCAAAGTTCTTGGCAATTATTACAGAGTACCTAGGAGTCTCTGGGAATCTTCTCCTTAGGTAAATAACGCCTGCCGGCCACACGGCACCAATGCCTAATGCAACCCTCCATATTAGGCCTGGGTTGAATCCTGCAATTAACATTATGAGCACGGCAATGGCCGCCACAGCTGATCCAAAAATCCAAAAACCGCCAAAACCAAGCGCCAATAACTTACCCCTATCCCTCGCATTCGATACCTCGGCGATTATGGTGGGAGATAGGACATAATCTGCACCCAGCCCAATGCCCATAATGAACCTAGCCACGCCCAATAATATTAGATTGGGCATGAAGGGTTGAAATGCCGCACCTACGGCCATTAATAGTGCATCCCACCCGTAGAATGTCTTTCTACCTAGATTACTCAGGTAACCAAACAGTGGTGCGCCCACGAAGAAGCCGAGCACGGGTAATGCGTTCAGCCATATTGACCAGAAAACCCCAGCTGGTGATTTCAGGCTTGATATTCCATAACTCATTAACACGTAGGGCAGCACAACACCTAATACTGTTAGGTCGTAACCATCAGTGAAGGTGCCCATGGCAGCCACTAACATGTACTTAAGGTGGAAGGATCTCATGCTTATGTCATCCAGTGGCTTAAAGGGGTTGTTGACCGTGTTCATCGGTTTTGATGATTGCACGGAATTAATTTGACTTATGCCTGTAAAGTTAGTAACTAATGTATAACTTTATGTTACTATAGTTATCTACGTCTGACTATGTATTATTATGTTTTCGCTATTTAATGGTGTTTCATGAAACAACAAATGGGTAGATAGTGCGTGGTTGATCATCAATGACCATTAACTGGGTTATACGGATTAAGTATTTGGTGAGGCTCACCGTTTAGAGGGAATGGAAATTGGCTGGAGAGGCAGGACTTTATTAAGGCATTAAAAGCGTGGAGCTGGGGGCTGGCTTAACGGTGAAGCCTAGCCATTACCCCTGGAATACTTAAGGGGCAGGGCGTGTAATGAGGCAGGAGGCCCCACCATCCATGGTGTGGGTGGCTTACGGTTTGATTATGTTATTTAGTTTTAATATAATTGGTGAAGGGACTTAATATATTATTACTGCGGTATGCACACTCGGTGGCGTACCCTTATGTGTAATCATATATCGTCACTTCACCGCCGGGTACCCAGTCGATCCTCACCCTGCCCAGCCCATGGCTCCTCCTCCACCTATAGACAGTCCTGACCCGCTCAGCCTCCCGCATCCTCCTCTCGAGCAATTCCCTGCTCCCTATGTCTCGCCTATGTATTAATTGCCAGTCTGGTGACTTAATATTGGCAATGCAATTCTCAACCCTCTCATGCGTCTCCTCATACGTATTGCCTACGGCGAGGACCTCGACGGCTCTAGAACCCAGGGTTCTGTAGGTCCCGCCCTCCTCAGTAACCGAACCAAAGTATACCTCGCAGCCCAATCTCCCTATTTCACCCATGTCTATGGTTATTGACCTCCCGCGTGCCAAGTCCCTATTATGTGGGTATCCCAGGGGCGCCACTGCCTTAGATATCGCCACGACGCCCTCCTTAAATGAGTACTTAACGCTTGATAACTTGCCCTCCACAGCCGCCTCAATGATTTCGAGTAAATCGCCATCCAGCATCGCCAGTGCATTGAGGACTTCGGGATCGCCGAACCTGCTATAGTACTCAATTAGTGTCGGTCCGTATGTCGTGAGCATGAATTGACCGCTCAATACACCGACGTACCTAAGCCCCACCTCGTGTTGTAGTGCGTCCAGCGTCTTCCTGACTATCTCGATGCTCTCCTCGTACTCCTCCTGGGTTATGAATGGTAATGATGGCCCTGGACCCACTATGGCGCCCATCCCACCGCACTCGGGGCCTATGTCGTGGTCGAACACGTGTGGGTGGTCCTGAATTGGTGGTAGGGCTATGATGGATCTACCGTCACTGATCACCTGCACCGTGTATTCAACCCCGGTTACCGCCTCCTCGACCACTATTAGGTCGTCAATATCGCCGTAGGCCTTAACGTCGCTTGATGCCGCGATTACCTGGGACATCTTGGCCTTATTAACGCCGTCCTTTAGGTAGGCCTGCCTATCCCAGAAGACCCTGACGCCCTTACCACCGCTTTGCCTGGCGGGTTTTATCGCGACGGAGCCCGCGTTGGACACGTAGCGCAGCGCCTCGTCGATGTCCCTAAACGCCCTAAAGGCGATCCTACCCGGTATTCTGTGTCTCCACATCAAGGCCCTGGCAAAGGCCTTGCTCTGCTCTATGATGGCCAATGACCTGGGCACACCGAAGGTGGGTATGCCGAGTTCGATGGCCTTATCAGCGACACCCGCGAATTGCGGTTCCTCCGGGCCGATCACCACTATGTCAGGATTAACCCTATCAATGGCCTTCACCAAGCCACTGGGGTCCAGCCTCGACCTCACCAATTCGCCCCCAGTCCTCTCCACAACCCTTTTAATCCCTGGATTCTCATGGGCCACCAACGCGCTTACCCTAGGCTCATGAACACTCAGGCTGAGCCTTACAGCCAGTGCGTGCTCCCTAGCCCCATCACCCACTATTAGGACCTTACTCCTTATCATAATTAATTAAACAATTACGTCACCCCTTAATAATTGTTTTCCTTAAATTATTCAATTAAATAATTAAACATATTGTTCAAATAATTAATTAAACAATGTAGGGAGAGAACCACGGTATTATACAGGGTATATATTTAAACAATTAAGTAAACCTTAAATAACCAGAACCAAACCTAGACTAGGTATGGTTGATAACTGGGTTGGTGAGTTAATTTATGAGGGTAAAGCTAAGAGGGTTTACAAGGTTAACGATGAGCTCCTCATCATGGAGTTTAAGGATGAGGTCACGGCATTCGACGGCGCCAGGAAGGAGCATGCCCCAGGTAAAGGTAGGCTGGCCGCGGCTCAAACGGTCTTCTTCATGCAATTACTGGGTAAGTATGGCATTAGGAATCACCTGGTTGATTGGGATGGTGATAGGAAAATACTGGTTAAGAGCCTTAGGATGATACCGATAGAGGTTATCGTTAGGAACTACGCCTATGGTTCATTCCTAAAGAGGATGCCCCTGGTGAAACCACTGACGAAGTTTAGGAAGCCCCTTGTCGAGTTTCACTTGAAGAGTGATGAGCTTCATGACCCATTGATAACCACGGACGACATAATAGAGGCGGGCCTCGTAAATTATGGGCAATTGAATGAAATAATAAACACCGCGTTGAGGGTTAACTCAATACTCAGCGAGTTCATGGCGAGTAGGGGGCTCACGCTCGTGGACTTCAAGCTGGAGTTCGGCTTCGATAAGTCAGGCAACATCGTCCTAGCAGATGAAATCAGTGGCGATACCATGAGGATTCTAATCAACGGCAGGCACCTGGACAAGGAGTTGTTTAGGAAGGGTGCCTCAGCCCTGGACCTGGTTAGGGCCTATGAGGAGATGAATAGATTGCTTAATATACCCTAAAGGCGTAGCTTAACGCCATTCGGCATCAAAATGCTGATACCGCCACTACTAGTGACCTTACCAAGGACCCAGTAATTAAATCCTGCCTCCCTAATCACACTGGTCACCTCCCCGACCTGCCCCTCGCTCGTTAAGACCATGAGCCCAACACCCATGTTAAACACCCTGTACATCTCATCCCACCCAACGTTGCCCACCTCCTTAATCACCCTGAATATGCACGGCGGTTCAGGGACCTCAAGCTCAACCCCCAATTCACCAATGGCTCTCCTTAATTTAGTGAATCCTCCCCCAGTCACGTGCACTGCGGCCTTAATCAACCCACGGCCATAGAGCTTAGTTAAAAGGTCGCCATAATAGGCCGTAGGCCTCAGTAACCAATTACCCAACTCATCACCGCAAATCTCATCATTCACGCCATACCTACCCAGGAGGACCTTACGGGCAAGGGTATACCCATTCATGTGTAGGCCGTTTGATTCAATGCCAATGACCACATCGCCAGGCGCGGCGTTACCCACGGCTCTGACCCTCCTTATCCCAAGTACTGTGCAGGACACATCAATGCCATTAACTAGGTCGGGCATTATGGCCGTCTCGCCACCCAGCAGCACAGCCCCAACCCTAAGGGCCGCATCCCTAATGCCCCTGAGCACCTTGCCCACGGCGTCAGCGTCATTGCTGGATATGGCTATGTAGTCCGTGAGCGCCATTGGTGAGAAGCCGTCGCAGGCGATGTCGTTGACGTTGCCGACGACGCAGTCCCAGCCAATGACCTCGAGCCTGCCCGTGGACCAGGCAACCATTGATTTAGTGCCGACGCCATCCGTGTGGAGGGTTACTTCGTAATTGCCCAGGTTAATTGACCTGGTAAAGCCGCCCTCCACCAACCCAATGCCCAGCTCGTTGGAGAGTTCGTGAATCACCTCGCGGGCTATCGAGTGCATTTCCCAATGCTTGGCCAGGCTTATCCCAGCCTTCTCATAGGTCCAGCCCATGCGCACCACCGAAGCAGTATGTGCATAGGCTATCCCTACCAATGCCCACCTCGTCAGCCGCCTCGTACAGGTCCTCGAGGCTTAACCACGTCAGTGAATCAACCTCAAGCACCCTCTGGGCGTTCTCGTCATTGAAGGCATTGGCTAGTAATTGATTGTTGGGCGGCATGTCGACACCGTAGGGGCAGGACCTGACGACCTTCGGGCTGGCTATCGCCACGTGAACCTCGCTCACGCCAGCCCTGTGCCTAAGGACCTGGGACGCCTCCTTAATGGATAGTCCAGTGAGTAATGAGTCGTCAATAAGTAGGACCCTCCTACCACTGACGGCGCTTGTGACTGGGCTGAGCTTTAGGTGGATGGAGGATAACTTATCGAGTAATTCCCTCCTTAAAGCCGATCTACGCCTCTCGATATTAATGAGGGCGTACTCAAAGGGCTTCCTTAATGACTCGGCGACCTTAATGCCGTAGATCACCCCAGTCTCGGGCATGCCTATGACGATGTCCACATCGTCAACCCTGCCCATTAATCTACCCGCCAACTTGACCGCCAACGCCCTCCTAAACTCATAAATTGGGTGCCCATCAAACACCGAGTCAGGCCTTGATAGGTATATGAATTCCATGGCGCATAGCATACCCCTGGAACCGCCTGGGCCCTCCTGTATTGTTAGGTTCAACCTGCTGATCCTAACCGTGGATCCAGGCCTGATGAACGTCCTTACGTCACCGCCAAGCGCGTCAATGGCCGAGCTCTCGTTCGATACCATGGCCAGGTCGAAGCCGTACGCGCCAATGGCCAAGCCCCTCAACCCAGTGATGGGCCTATGCGCAATTAATTCACCGTCACTCGTCAGGGCCACCAGCGATGTGTATGGGAAGGCCTTAACCTCACCATTAATCAGCCTGCACACGTCCTGCGGCCTCACGATTAAGCCCTCGAGGCAGTACGCAACGTCTGCGTGGCCGCACCTCACGATGCCCCTGGCATCACCATCAGTGCCGAGGCATAGTAGGCCGGCTTCACCACTCGGTATTTGATCCTCATCCCTAACCTGGCGCCCGGTTAATACGCCACCTTTACCGAGCGTTACTGCCCACGCATCATCACCCCTATGTCTAAGTACGGGCAGGGCGTACCTCAGTATCTCACCCACGTCCCAGCCGTCGTGGAATGACACAACGCCGATGACCCCCGCGACTACCACGATCTACCACCCGTGAACGCCTTTTCGGCATCGTCAATGTTCACAGTAAATGGGTAATTACCCGTGAAGCAGGCGGTGCAGAGCTCGGTGGTTCCTATGGCGTCCATGAGCTCATCAACCGTTAGGTATACTAGGGAGTTCGCGCCGAGGTACTCCCTAACCTCGTCTATCGACCTCCCATGGGCCACTAACTCGCGCCTTGTTGGGAAGTCCATGCCCATGAAGCACGGGTACCTAATGGGTGGTGAGGAGACCCTAACGTGTATAGCCCTCGCACCTGAAGCCCTTAGTTTTGGAAGGATCTTCCTGAGGGTATCGCCCCTAATAATTGAATCATCGACTAGGGCTACGGACGCACCCCTAACGGCGCTCTTAACCACCCCGTACATGTCCAGGGACCTCTCCCCAGGAGGCTTAATGAATCCGCGGCCTGCGTACCTATTCTTAACCACCAATTCATGTATTGGCTTACCAATGCCACTCGCGTAGGCCTCCGCCGCTATCCTGGCGGTCTCGGGTATTGGAGATACGAAGTCGATGTCGTGAACCGCCTCCTTACGGGCCAGTGCCATGCCGAGCCTACGCCTGGCCTCGTAAACGCTGATCCCATTGAACTGGGAATCTGGCCTGAGGAAGTATATGTACTCAAGCGCGCAGTAGGCCCTCCTAACCCTGGGCCCGTCGACCCAGTACTCCCTACCTGATCCACGAAGCACGAGGGCCTTACCCGGCTCAACCTCACGCCAAGCCATGCCAAGGGCCTCCAGTGCCGCTGATTCCGAGGCTATGGCTATGCCATTACCATCACCGCCAATGACAAGGGGCCTAAAGCCCCAGGGGTCCCTAACCACTATTAATGAGTCCCTCCAAATGGCTATTATTGAGTAACCACCACGTACTGTGCGGAATAGCTCGCGGATTCCATCATCAACGCCCAACCTAACTAATAGCTCCCTCATGTAGTGGGCTAGAACTAATGCGTCGTAGTTAACACCAACGTCAACCCCGAGACCCCTCAATACCCTGATTAAGTCGACGTAGTTAGTTATTGTGCCGTTGAACACCAGGGCAAAGTCATTACCAAGCACTATTGGCTGGAGCTCTACGCCGTACGGGCCACTTGTGCTGTACCTGGCGTGCCCGAGGCATAGCGTTGAGGCTACCGTGGAGGCGTCGCCCACCTTCATGAACGAGCCATTCACACGGCACACGAACGAGACACCTTCCTGACCTCTGTGGATTAGCCATGGGGTTAGCTTAACCACGTAATTACCTGCATTGTGGCCTAGGAATGCCCATATGCCGCACATCACATTACACCCCATAGTGAGTTGTACGCAGTCTTTAGGTCATTTAATTTCAGGGACATCAACTCATGATGGCCCCAGCGGACCACCAAGTGATCACCGCCTGAACCGCCTATTACCGAGAATGGCACGCCCAGGCTGCTGAGGATGCCCATAGCCCTATCAACATCCTTATTTCTAACCTCGATGACATACCTAGCGTTCGTCTCGGAAAATGCCAATGCCGTTGGGTCGATGCCGCACTCATCAGTTGGCACCCTGGACAAATCAATGTTGAAACCAACCCCGTTTATCAGAGCCATTTTACTTAGCGTGGTTAATAAACCACCAACGCCGACATCCATTGAGGCGGTCACTAGGCCCTCATGAATCAGCCTAAGGATTGCCCTGGAGTTCCTAACCTCATCCCTCGGCCTGGGCCTTGGTGGTATGCCCCTGACAATGCCGTGAACCGCGTATAGGTACTCGGAACCCCCCATCTCGTTGGATGTATTGCCTATGATTATTAACGCCCCATCCCCAATGAGCCCGCCGTCGACGGCCTCATCAACGTCGTCCACCCGGCCCAGTACCGCCACGGCAACCACGGGCTTAATTACATTGCCCCTGGAATCCTCATTGTAAAAACTAACTTTTCCACCGACTACCGGTATGCCCAGTTCACGGGCAAACCAGGCAAGGCCCAGCACTGAGTTTACGAAATACCAATACCTATCGGGCTTCTCGGGATTACCCACGTTTATTGAGTCCACGGCCGCCAGGGGCTCCGCGCCAACGGCGACTACGTTCCTGTAGGCCTTGGCTAGGGAATTGGCGGCCCCAATGAATGGGTCGAGGAATGAGTACCTTGGGTTGGCATCGGCCTTCACGGCGATCCCCAACTTACCATCGCCCCCATCTACGTCAAGTAACCTAAGCACCGCTGCGCCAGCCCTACCTGGTTTAATCACGGTCCTAACGCCGACCTCATAGTCGTACAGGCTGAATATTGGTTCCTTAGACGCCATATTAGGATCACTCAGTATCTTTGTCAATGCCTCTTCGAGGGGCACGTCAGGGAGCTCCGGTATCGCCCTCAACTCACCCAGGTAATGCGGCTCCCTTATGTCGTAATTAGTCTCCGGCGCGTGGGTTATGAGCTTCACGGGTAGGTTAACGATGGCTTCACCGCCGTAGTAAGCCACGAACATGCCGTTGTTAGTCAGTACTCCTACTACGTCATAGCCAACCCCATACCTCCTCAAAATGCCCTCAACCTCGTCAAGCCCCTCCTTACTTACCACGATCACCATCCTCTCCTGGGATTCGGAGACCAGGATCTCCTCGGGCGCCATGCCCTCCCTAGTCCTAATCCTATCCAGATGAACCTCAATTCCGAGGCCGAATTGATCGGCCAATTCACTGAGTGCCGTGGCCAGGCCCCCGCCGCCCACGTCCTTAATCGCCTTAACCAACCCCCTACCTCTCAACTCGATCAATGCATCAATTAGTAACTTCTCAAGTAATGGATTGCCGACCTGCACAGCGCCTATGTTATCCTCGTTCCTTTCCAGGATCTTGGATGCGAAGGAACTACCGAGCATCCCATCCCTACCCACGTCATTACCGATGACTAGGACTATATCCCCAGGGCTTGCCTCACCGACCACGACGTCCTCAGGTCGACCAACGCCGATACACGTCACCAGGACTATTGGGTTGGTGGTAAAGGACTCGTCAAACCACACCTCACCCGCGACCACGGGCACGCCAATCCTATTCCCATAGTCCGAGATACCCCTAACAACGTTCCTCATCAACCACTGGGAGTGGGGATTATTAGGTGGCCCGAAGTGGAGGTTGTCCATTAATGCAATGGGCCTTAAACCCGTGGTTAATATGTCCCTAACGATGCCCCCAACGCCCGTTGCGGCGCCGTCGTAGGGGTCCACGGCAGATGGGTGGTTATGGCTCTCTATCTTGAAACTAACCACGAGGTTCCCCACGCGGATTAATGGCGCATCAAGCCCGGGCCCTCTAATCACGTGTGGGGCCCCGCTGGGTAGTAACTTAAGGAACCTCCTGCTGCTCTTATATGAGCAGTGCTCACTCCACTCAGCCTCAAACACCAACCACTCGGCCTGAGTCGGTTCTCTACCTAGGGACTTCCTAATTACCGACTTCTCATTATCACTGAGGGGCATGGTGTCGGTCACCGTTTAATTTATTATTTAAACAATACACGGTCATATTACGACTAATAATGAAAAAATACTTTTAAAAGTTTTCTTTAAACAATAAACGCGATGAATACGAAACCACTGGTTGGCGTGATAATGGGCAGTAAAAATGACTGGGACGTGATGAGGGAGGCCGTGGAGCTGCTCAACCAATTGGGCATACCCAATGAGGCCAGGGTGGTCTCGGCACACAGGACGCCGGAGTTCATGTTTGAGTACGCAAAGACGGCGCTTGATAGGGGCTTGGAGGTAATAATAGCCGGCGCCGGAGGCGCAGCTCACCTGCCCGGCATGACGGCCTCGCTGACGCCCCTACCCGTAATTGGCGTACCAATACCAAGCAAGCACTTGAATGGGCTTGACTCATTACTATCAATAGTGCAGATGCCCTATGGGACCCCCGTCGCCACCGTCGCCATAGGCAACGCTAGGAATGCGGCGTTACTGGCCGCGAGGATACTCGGCATTAAGTACCCAAGCATTAGGGCTAAGGTAATCGAACTCATGGAGTCCATGAAGAGTGAGGTGCTGAACACGGCGCTCAGCCTATGAGCAGGGTATTGGGCATCCTAGGCGGTGGGCAGCTGGGCTTAATGATGATTCTAGAGAGTAGGAAGTTGGGTATTAAGTTCCTCGTGCATGACGAGGACCCGGAGGCGCCGGCGTTGGGCGTGGCGGATGGCAAGTACGTCGGTAACTCATGGAGGGAATTGGTGCATAAGTCCGATGTGGTCACCTTCGAATTTGAGCACGTAAACCCCAACGCAGTGAGCACTGCTGAGTCACTTGGTAAGTTAAGGCCCAACTCACTAACAATATGGCTGAAGCAGGACAAAATCCGTGAGAAGGTATTCCTTAGGGACAATGGCTTCCCCGTGCCCAACTTCATGATCATCAACGGCCCTGAGGACGTGGATAGAGCCTTTGAGCAATTTGGGAGGGTGGTCTTCAAGGAGCCACAGGGTGCATATGATGGTAGGGGGCAGTACTACGTGATGAAGAGGGAGGACCTAAGTAAGGTGCCTAGGAAGTTCCCATTGCTCGCCGAGGAGTTCGTGGACATACGTAAGGAGGTCTCGGTGGTTTTAGTCAGGTCCAGCAGTGGTGAGGTGCTCACCTACCCAGTTACGGAGAACTACCATTATAACGGGATCCTCCTCTATAGCATAGCCCCTGCGGAGGTTGATGAGGAAGTAGCCAATAAGGCCAGGGAGATAGCCGTGAGGCTCGCCAATGCCCTAAACTACGTTGGGGTCCTCACGGTTGAGTTCTTCATAACCAGGGAGGGGGATGTCCTCATCAACGAGTTCGCACCCCGCGTCCACAACTCAGGCCACTGGACATTAATGGGCGCCGCAGTGAGCCAATTCGAGAATCACGTGAGGGCAGTCCTAGACATGCCGCTGGGGCCCACTACGCTACTGAGGCCTTCGGGCATAGTAAACATGCTGGGCGTGCCTTATGATGAGGAAGTGATTAAGAGGGTATTGGCGATACCAGGGACCAGCGTCTGGTGGTATGGTAAAGCCAGGGTTAGGCCGAGGCGTAAGATGGGCCACATAAACATAGTTGCTGATACCACCAATGAATTGAGGAAAAGGATTAATGAGGTATTAGGTATTGTGTACGGTAATGAAATAGATAAGTACGTACCACCGTGGAGCTCAGTATAAAAATATGATATGTTTACGTTTCAGTTTTCAAACTAGAACCCCCCATTGATTTACTACGCCTTAAGAGCATTAAACCGCTATTACACCATGCCCAACCAGCCTCCGCTTTATTGAGGAAATCGGCGCGATGAGTCGTTAATCGATGAGGTGATGAGGCAATGCATGGTTATGGAATTACCGCTTTCCTTCCGAGGGCCTTAACTTACCTGGTGGATCGCTCCTAAATCTCCATAATCCCTTACCGAAGGATTCGACAATTATTTCCAGCTCATCGGCGAGTAAATCGCTTATCAACGGTTCATCGGCCAATGGCGAGACCAGAACGTCAACCAGCACCTCCCTGGACTCGGCATCGCCCGTGACCACCTTAACGGTTGCGGCCCTTGGGTAAAACCACACATTTAATGGGCCACCGGCCGTGTCAACCCTAACCTCCCTGGCATCCTCAGTGGGTGGCCAGAGGCCGAGGGCCCTCGCAGTGCTTATCGGGATTAGTAGTTGTGGCGTAGGTGCCTCAAAACCACTATTAAGTAGTGCCACCTCCTCCACCGCCTTGTTCCCCACCCTTATCCTACCAACATAGGCGAAGCTTCCGTACTTAATCCTACCAACCCTAACACTCATCAGCCTAATCTCTAACTTTGGGTTTAAAACCAAGCAACGCTACTTGCTTGGCCTTTTAGGGATTTTGTATGGCCTCGCATCCCTCCAGAACTCCTCCTCAACCTCGACTGGTAGATCGTACTCCACGGGGTCCCTAACACCATTAATCCTGAACGCCCACCTCCTCATGTAGCACGGCCCACACCTACCGCAATGCCTCTCTCCATTATCATAACAACTCCAGGTCAGGTGTAGCGGTGCGCCGACCTCGAGACCTAGCTTAACGATTTCATGCTTAACCAAGTGTCCCACGGGCATTAGTAACTCCACATGCTTATTGGGGCCAACGGCGTAGGGCATCACCTTGTTTAGGAGCCTTATGAACTCCATTTCATTGTCAGGATAAGCCCCTGCCTCCTCCAGGTTAATTCCCGTGGCTATGTAGTCATAGCCGTAAGCCTCGGCAATGGCTGTCGCTAGGGCTATGAACACGAAGTTCCTGGCGGGAACCCACTCATGCGCAAATTCCGCGCCTTCCCTGCCCTCATCAACCCTATTAATCTCCCCATCACCGAGGAGTGGTGAGTGCCTAACCACCTTGAAGAAGTCCATGCTTACCTCAAGCAATGGGACGCCGAGGAACTCAGCAATCCTCCTAATAGCCCTATCCTCCTGGGTCTCAGCCCTATGCCCATAGTTAAAGTGCAGTAATGCCACATCATACCCCTGCTTGAGTAGGTACGTGGCCGCCGTGGTTGAGTCAAGCCCACCACTGGCTATTACGAGGACCCTCCTTCTCCTACCCTGCTCCTCCCTCCTTAGTGATACCGTGGACCAGGTACCATCAATCCCAATCTCCATGGCCGTGTACGGCTCCACACGCCTTATGGTCGGCATATCCCAAATGGGCCTGCCTTGATCATTGACTAGGTAATCATCCAGGCTCGCGAAGAATAGGGCCTTCAGGTCACTGTACCAAGCCATATATAGAGGCTTGAAGTTTGTGGCGAGCCAGACCTTGCCGGGTCTGCGGGTATCCATTATAGCCAGTGCATAACTGCCAATGACGTGGTTAATCAACACATCCCTAAGCCCATTCAGCGACCCATCCCAAAGCCTCTCGAGTAGGGGTGGGAGTATTGCAGTATCTATCCTGGACCTACGGGTCAGGTTGAACTTGGTCTCCAGGTCCTTATCGTTCGCTATCGTGCCGTTGTGAGCCACCACCACGTGCTCGCCAATCATCGGCTGTATGTCATCCTCCGTCTTAGCCCTCACGTACTCCGTCGTTGGCTCAGCCCTATTGTTGAATATTGCAGCCACCGTATTCTCATTGATGATGCTGGGCATCCTACTCACCGCAATGCTTGGTCTATCCCTGCTCTTGAACACGTTCAACTCGCCGTTTTTGTCCAGGGCAACGATGCCGAAGCTGTCACGGCCCCTCTCCTCGCCCTTGACAACGATCATCCTTAGAACCTCCTCAATCCTCTTGGCCCTATCCCTATCTAACCTATCGCCAAAAATCAGCACCCCACCGATTGTGCACATCCTGACCTGGGCCGTGCATGAGTATTTAAGCTTTCACTTAAATCCCATTAAAATATGGAGTCTCGGTGTGTAATTAACACCGAGCTTCATGGCCATGGGCTTGGTAACGCCCTCATCCTTTGCAATGCACTCCTCACGTGTCGTGCACTGACTCATTAAGTAGACCCTATCACGTGGTATACCGAATTTATTAATGAACCAAAGAACCTCATCGACATCCCCAGGCTTATCAACAACAAACTTAAAGATGGCCTTGCCACTCATCACGAAATCCCTAATGGCCAACTCATTAACCCTAACCCTTACTGAAACGCCCGAGTTGGATAGCTTAGGCGACACGTTGAACTCATCGACGTAGTTGACGAGCTCGCCGGGCCTAAGCGTGCCATTCGTCTCAACCTCCACGAAGAATCCCTGAGCCCTTATGAAACGCAGTAATTGAAGTAACTCACGGGACCAGAGCAGCGGCTCACCACCAGTCACCACCAAGTGCCTTACGCCACCGGCGGTCTTCATCAAGACCTCATACACGTCATGAACGTTCATTTCAGTTCCGCCAAACCACGAATACTTAGTGTCACACCACGAACACCTTAGGTTGCAGAGGGCTAGCCTTAGAAAGACCGCCTCCCTACCCGCGTTGGGTCCCTCGCCTTGCCAGGACTTGAATATCTCAATGACCCTCACGGATTTCATGCGTAAATGCTTATTTTAAGGGTTAATCAGGGATTAATGATGTTTGGGATAATTGGACTTGGCGGTGTGGGTATTCTCCTCGCCCACTTCCTCAATAATGCCGGTTACGTGCCGTATGTCGTGACGAGGACTCACTATGGCCGTTACGTTATTAAATTCGGTGAAGAGCGTGAGGTTAGGGTGAGGCTCGTTGATAAATTACCCAGTGATGTTAAGTATACCTTAATTGCCGTTAAGGCTTACGACACTGAGTCCATAATTGATAAGGTAGTTAATATCCCCGTGATATTTCAGAACGGCATTGGCGGCGTTGAATTAATCCGGAAGAGGCTCGGCGTTGGTTATGGTGCTGTCATTACGTATGGCGTTACGAGGAGTGGCAGTGTGGCTGAGGTTAGGGGTGTTGGTGAGGTGATACTGCCTAGCTCCGTGGGTGAGGTTGCCGATGTCCTAAGGGCCGGGGGCGCCAATGTCAGGGTAGTTGATGACATTGAGCCCTACAGGTGGTTGAAGGTGATTGTTAACGCGGCCATTAACCCAATAACCGCGATCCTGAGAGCTAGGAATGGTGTGATTCTCGAGGACCCCAACGCCAGGGCGTTAGTGGAGGCAGTGGTCAGGGAGGGTGTTGATGTGGTTAATAGGCTGGGCATTAGGCTACCCAGCGATCCATTGGTCGAGACCCTAAGGGTTGCCGAGGCCACTAGGGATAATCAATCATCAATGTTGCAGGACGTACTGAATCGCCGGAGGACTGAGGTGGATTACATAAATGGAGCCATAGTGACCAGGGGTAGGGAGGTTGGCGTGAGTACTCCCGTTAATTATGTGCTTTGGTTGCTGGTTAAGTCGCTGGAGGTAAATGCTTATAAGTAGGATTTCTATCCTATTTCGTCATGGAGGCAGTAACGGTCCACCTGGGCGACTTCTCAAGCCATATGCGGGAGCTAAGCAGAGGCTTCCTCTTTACTCTAGTCATAGGAACCACAGACACGAGCTTAGTGCCTGGAATAACCATCGCCGGGGCCAAGCCAGAGCTAACCCACTACACGCCGGCGGCTGATGCTGAGTATTTAGTGCTTGGTAGATGCCAGGTGATACCTACCGTGCCCATGACGCCAGATGGTAAGCCTACGCCAGCGTTAATCACTAGGGCCGTCATCAAGCTCACGGGTGCGGGGGTCCTCGTTGTTAATGCGGGGGCTAGGGTCAGGCCTAACATACCCATCATTGACCTACAGGGAGAGCCTGGCAGGGACATTAGGACTGGCCTTGCAATTGATCGAAGCATCGTTGATAGGGTCTTCAGCAATGGCGTCATCCTCGGCGAGAACCTGGCGAGGGTAAGCGGGGCGATTGTCATTGGCGAGTCAATACCTGCGGGGACCACCACGGCAATGGCGTTCCTGGTGGCCATGGGCTACGACGCGTGGAATAAGATGTCAAGTGCATCTCCCGTTAACCCGAGGGACTTGAAGATAGCGGTCGTCAAGGAGGCCCTGAGGAACGCGGGCATCGACAAGCCGTTGGAGGACCCGTTGGAGGCCGTGTCGAGGGTTGGCGATCCGGTGATACCGGCCATGGCGTCGATAGCCATTGGCGCAGCTAGGCGGGGCGCCAAGGTCCTCCTGGCCGGTGGGACCCAGATGGCTGCGGTCCTCGCATTTATAAAGCACGTGGATAGGGGCGTGCTCAATAACGTAGCCATTGGGACGACCAAGTGGTTGATTAATGATAGGACTGCAGACTTAATAGGCCTCGTTAGGGAGGTCGCGCATGTTCCCGTGGCCTCCGCGAACCTTGATTTCAGTAATATGCCCTACGAAGGTCTGAGGGCTTATGAGGGTGGATTCGTGAAGGAGGGGGTTGGTGCTGGCGGTGTGTCCATCGCGGCGATTTCCAAGGGTTACTCAATCAATCAGTTGCAGGAGGTTATACTTAGTAATTATGAGGAGTTGCTAAAGGGTATGGGTAATACTGCGTGAGTAGCCGCGGTGTGATTGACCAATTTTAATGCTGAGGGCATTGTATGAGTACGTATGTCATCAAGACTTAATGTCCTTATAGTACTCAGCACTTGGGAATTCCCCATTCCTAACCTCACTCACGTACTTAGCCACCGCATCCCTTATGATGGATGCCAAGTCCACGTACTTCTTGGCGAAGCTCGGCGGCCTCTCCGTGAGGCCGAGGACGTCGTGAATCACGAGTATTTGCCCATCACAGTGAGGGCCGGCGCCAATGCATATTGTGGGTATCTTAATGCTTTCCGTCACCGCCTTAGCCACGCTTGCGGGGACCATCTCTATGACTATCGCGAAGGCCCCAGCCTCCTGAAGCGCCTTTGCGTCCTCAATCAACTTCTTTGCCTGCTCCTCAGTCCTTCCAATCATCCTAAATCCGCCGAGGGATAAAACCCTCTGTGGATTAAGTCCTATGTGCCCCATCACGGGTATCCCAAACTTGACCAGGTTGTTCACCACATCGAATATTTCTTGACCACCCTCAGGCTTCACAGCCTCGGCGCCAGCCCTAATGAGTTTTGAGGCGTTTTTCAGGGCATCCCTAACGCCCGTTTCGTACGTCATGAAGGGCATGTCAGCTATGAGCAGCGCCTTGGGCTTCGCCCTGGCCACGGCAGCCACGTGTATGAGCATGTCCCTGAGCGTGACCCTTAGGGTATTTTCGAAGCCTAATACGGTCATCCCCAAGGAATCACCGACCAATATGCCATCAACACCCGCCTGATCCACCAACCTCGCCGTTGGGTAGTCGTAGGCCGTTATCATGGCAATTCTCTGCTTACCCTTCATGCTCATTATCGTCTGTACCGTGACCTTCCTCCTCTCCATATTAATGGGTCTTGTTTATTCTTGAATTAAAGTTTTAAGAATGCACATGGTATTGAACGGTAATGATTGGGGACCCTCGCGCGTCTTGGGTACCGCCTAACCACCCGAGGAGGGAGTCACTACTAATTAGGGAGAGGCTGGTTGATGGGTTTAAGGAGGGCTACGTGGCGACTCAGGGCTTGATCGCTCATGGCCGTGGTGAGTGCTTTGATTACCTCATTGGTGAGTCATCAATACCCCCGGCACTGACCGCGGAGAGGGTTGCCGTGGCTGCATTATTGATTGCCAAGCACCCAGTTATCTCGGTTAATGGTAATACTGCGGCTCTCGTGCCGAGGCAAGTCATCGAGCTTGCTAAACTCGTTAATGCAAAGCTCGAGGTTAACCTATTCTATAGGACTAGGGAGAGGGAGGAGTTGATCGCCAGGGTGCTCAGGGAGAATGGTGCTGAGGAGGTCCTTGGCGTTGGTGATGATGCGTCCTGCACGATACCTGAGTTATTCAGTGAGAGGCGTAGGGTTTCCTGCAGAGGCATATACATTGCGGACGTGGTCCTAGTACCGCTTGAGGATGGCGATAGGACCGAGGCGCTCAGGAGGATGGGTAAGATCGTGATCGCCATAGACCTAAACCCACTCTCGAGGACATCAAGGGCGGCGAGCATTACGATTGTCGATAACGTGGTTAGGGCAATACCGAACATGATAAAGTTCGCGGAGGAGATGAGGGGAATGCCCAGGGATGAGTTGATAAGGATTGTTAGGAACTTCAATAATGAGGAGAATTTAAGGTCTGTAATCATGTTCATTAGGGATAGGCTAAGTGAGTTGGTAAGTAAGGGTATAACGCTTGAGTTTTCCAAGTCTTAGGTGTAATTTCTTTATATACATGCATTTATTAATAATTATCACGTTTAGCGCTTAATGGCGAATACGTTAAAGTAACGCTGGGGCTTACGGAAATACCTAGGATATTGCTCATAGCGGCTGGCGAACAGTAAACCCTCGCCTCGATCCGGTTCTTCAAGTCGCTTTCTATTCGTCAGTAATATTCATAGTGGGCCTAGCGGTGTTCGCAGAGTCTCATACATTAGAAGGAAAAGAGAGTACCACTAACCCTAACATACATGGAAACACTACCTGATTAAGGGTTTGGGATCACCCACCCTTCTTTCCATATAATTTGAGTGCCCCTTAACATACATGTGTAAAGAAATTATAGGCTATTTTCGAGTCATTCTCACCACCGCTTGGCTGTTTCCGTAACCCTTCCTGGCTCCTCAGCACTTATCCTATTAACATAGCCTGGAGAACACCAACCTTATACACTTAAGCTCCTCCCTGGCAATTGTGTCAAGCCTTACTGGCTAGACAACCTAATGACCTCATTTATTAGGAATGATACCTCGTTAGAGCTTATCAATCCCTTAACCCCAGGAATTCAATAATCATCGGATTCATCGCGATGAATCCGATGATTATTGAATTTGTAGAATTGGAAAATTGCTGAGTCCCCCTTCAACTTCCCTAAACCTCTCATAAATCTGCCGAATTTCATGTTAATCTCCCTGAACTCACCATCGAGCTAAAACAACGTGGCGCTTAGTGTACCTGTTACCGTGATTATTAATCCTATAAAATCAGTAACTCCTCAGTCTTATATCCATAATAGTTATACTCTATTTATGCATACTTAATGTATCTTATTTAAATACGTCTTTATTAATCATTACCCTAACCCCCTCATTTGATGGTTCAAAGACCCTCACCTCATAACCGACGGTCCTTAAACAATTAATTAATGCCTCGACCTCATCCCTACGCGTTAGGAATACCAGGACCCTCTTCTTAACGTAATAGGCGTCGGCATAACGTGCGCATGGCTTTACCCTATCCTCAAGGTCTCTGGTTAGGAAGCCCACTTCCCTGGAGAATGCCGTGCTTAGTTCCGTGAACTTCTCATAGGTTGGCTCACTGATTAATTCATTTACGTACTTACTGCCTAACGTTGCCAATTTATCCCTCAATTCACGGAGCATATCACTCGTCGAGTATCTACCCAGGTCCGCGGTTACGATCGCTAAATCCCGTGGGTATGGGATCCTATCAATGATGCCGATCCCAGGGGCACCAGCCCTTAGCCTTAGTTCGATGCCCCCTCCGTAGTACTCTGCAATCACATCGCCGAGCCCGGTACCAAGCCTCACCTCAATCACGTGGGCAACCTGGGCTGCCTTTATTAACGGCTTACGCGCAATTACGGCGGCGCCCAGGGCTGTGCCTAGCGCGAGTGCGGCGCTCATACCATAGCCAACACCTAACTGCACGGGCGATGAGTAATTAACCTCCGCATTAACGCCCAACTCCCTAAGTGCCAGGTCCACGTGGTCAATGCCATACCTAGTAGGACTGGCCGTCGGCTTAAACATGAACCTCACCCCGGGCCTTATGACGATGCCGCAGCCCAAAGAACCCGTATTCACTGGGTCGTTTCCATATATCGGTAACCAAATACTCGTGATGTGAAGCGGCACGTCGATGATTATCATGGCCAGTGGCATGCTTAAAAGCATGTATTTAAGCGCTTATGGGTGCCTTCCCTGAGGCTAAGTAAGGAGTCACTCCTTAATGAGTTTAGGAGGGTGAGGACTTTAGATAAGTACGTAGATGCTGTCAGGGCTATTGTGAATGACGTTAAGGCTAGGGGTGATGAGGCCGTGATTGAATATACTAGAAAATTCGATGGTGTCGCGCTTACGAAGATTGAGGTTGACATAGATGAGTTAAGGGTGCTGGCGTCTAAGGTCGATAAGGACACTGCGCAGGCAATAGATGCGGCTTACAGGTCCGTGGAGGACTTTAACCGTAGGTTAATGCCCAGGGATTTCGAGGAGGAGTGTTGTGGGTTGATTAGGGGGGTTAGGTGGGTGCCGATTGGGAGGGTTGGGATTTACGTGCCCAGGGGTTATTTCTCGACACTCATAATGACGGGTGTCATAGCCAGGGTGGCAGGTGTTAAGGAGTTGGTGGTGACGACACCGCCGAATGGGGACGGCAGCATAAGCCCGGAGATAGCCTACGTGGCGCTCAAGTTAAACGCCAGGGTGTTCAGGGTGGGTGGTCCGCAGGCCGTTGCTGCCATGGCCTTTGGGACGGAGTCGATACCCAAGGTTGATAAGATCGTTGGACCAGGTAATGCCTATGTGCAGGCGGCTAAGTACCTGGTCTCGCAGTACGTGGGTATTGACGGTATTGAGGGCCCAACCGAGCTTGTAGTTTGTGCGGACCCATCGGTTGATCCGGGCGTCGTTGCCCTGGACATTATGGCTCAGCTTGAGCATAACTCGGCGATCGCGGTGGTAATTACCTGGGATGAGAAGTACCTGAACGCCATCGAGTCGAGGCTCAATAACCTAAATTACTTATCAACGCTCGTTGATGGGCCTAAGGATTGCGTGGACTTAATAAACGAGTTGGCGCCAGAGCACGTGACGCTATGGGGCCTGGGGAACCTAATTAATAATATTAGGAATGCCGGTGCCGTGTCCATTTCAATGCCCTCCGCAATGATTGACTACGTTGCCGGCCCAAGCCACGTATTGCCCACCGAGTCCTCCGCTAGGTGGAGGGGTGCCCTCTCGGTTTATGACTTCCTGAAGCCCGTGGCCTATGTTAAAGCCGTTAGTAAGGACTTGGTAAGTGACTTAGCAAGGCATGGAGCCTCACTGGCTGTGCGGGAGGGCTTTAATAACCACGCTAGGTCAATAACGGAGTGGCTACTTACGGGCAATCTCGATAAATCGTCGTAATACCTCAAGGCCATTTTTGGAGCTCTTTTCTGGGTGGAATTGAACGCCAAATGTTACGACTCTTTCATCACACAACACACTGAGTATGCTATCTCCTCCGTAATGCGTGATTCCCGAGTACGGTATTTCACCGCCCGGGTTAATCACGGCGTAGCTATGCATGAAGTAGAAGTACCCATTATCGCTAAGTAATTCACAGGGCTTCACTGTTTTCACGAGGTCCCAACCAATGTGTGGCACCCTAGGCCCTTTCAGCCTATTGACTCGGCCTGGGTACCATGATAAGCCACCCAGTGAACCCTCATCACTGGCTTCAAACATTACCTGTAGTCCAAGGCAAATACCGAGTATCGGCATTGAACCCCTAATCCCTGTCAGTGCGTCCTTGAATTTATCAAGCCTGGACATGGCGGCGTCGAAGGAGCCAACGCCTGGAAGCACTATGGCGTTCACGTTCATGAATTCACCAGGCTCATTGATGATCGTAGGCTCAGAACCAACCCTCCTAAATGCATTAATTAGGCTTCCCAGGTTACCTACGCCGTAGTTTATAATGCCGACCCTAACCATTGGGACCAATCCTCGCCATGTGCCTATTGGTTAACTCCTCACACACATCATCGAATTTAATGCCCATGAACCTGAGGAGAACGAGTAAGTGATACATTAAGTCCGCCGTTTCCCTAACTACCCAATCCCTATCACCCCTCATGGCGGCTACTACGACCTCCACAGCCTCCTCACCAACCTTCTTACTAATCAAGTCCACACCACCACTGACCAGCCTATGGGTGTAACTATTGGAGTTTCCGTGCTTAATCCTATCATCGATTATGTCCTGCAACTCATCCAGGAATTGACACACCATCACCGCTTAAGTCTATATATGCTTTATATCAATTATGCCCCATACAGAAAAACTAAATAGTCGGGATGCCTCGGTAAATATAATGTTCAATCCACCAGGCAACATTAAGGTGCTTAGGCTCAGTGAGGATGAGGCCAGGAAGATCGCTGATTCCCTATGGTATAGGCATACCGACAATACCGTGGTAGCCGTGGCCCAGGACTACGAGACGAAGGACGTGTTGATGGTTGCGAGTATGAATAGGGATGCCGTAATAAAGACGCTGACCACGGGCATGGTGCACTACTGGTCATTGAGTAGGAAGAAGCTTTGGCTAAAGGGTGAGACCAGTGGTCATTACCAATACTTAGTAGGTTTCAGGGTTGATTGCGATAGGGACGCGGTACTCCTACTTGTGTATCAGGTCGGTAATGCATGCCACCTGGGTACCCGCTCATGCTTCGACTCAAACAACATAAGTAACCTACGCATATTGTTTAATGACGCTGGAAACCCCTCGTCAGAATTTAACGAAATCTAAGCCGTCCCGTGAACCCCTTAACGGCAACACCCATCTACATTATCAATATCAATAATCTCAATAATTAGCGTGTCACCAACTTACATTCATAAAATCACATCCTCACCTTAATGCCCCTCTCCATTAGGTAAGCCTTAAGCCCCTGAATGTTTATTAGCCCCATGTGAAAAACACTCGCGGCGAGGGCTGCGTCTGCGTACTTCAGGACCTCCGCGAAGTGCTCAACCTTACCAGCACCGCCACTGGCGATGACTGGTATATTAACTACTTCAGAAATTGCCCTATAGAGCTCCACGTCATAACCCGCCCTAGTGCCGTCCGCGTCAATGCTCGTTATTAATAACTCGCCAGCGCCAAGTTCCTCAGCCCTCCTGGCCCATTTAACACCATCAAGGTTGGTTTCCCTTTTACCACTCTCCACGTAGACCCTCCATGAATTACCGCGCCTCCTAACGTCGATCGCCACAACCACCGACTGTGCGCCATACTCCCTGGAAAGTACTGTTATTAACTCAGGGTTCCTAACGGCCGCAGTGTTCACACTAACTTTGTCAGCCCCCGCCTTAAATGCCGCGTCCGCATCCTCAAGACTCCTTATGCCACCACCGACGCCCAGCGGTATGTTTATCGCGCCTGCAACATCCCTAACAGTCCTTAGGAACGTCTTCCTACCCTCGATGGTGGCCGTTATGTCGAGGAGGAAAATCTCGTCGGCACCCTCCTCCTCATACCTACTCGCCAACTCCACCGGGTCGCCCATTACCCTAAGACCCTCGAAGTTGATGCCCTTAACCACCACGTTCGCGTCTACGTCGAGGCAGGGTATAATCCTCCTAACGATGCCTAGGGGCCTCATTGCAGGGTCCCCTTCAGACTCCTCACTGAGTTATCAACGTACTCCATGGCCTGCGCCATCGAGAGTCCCAGGGACTTAAACAGCGCCTCGGCCATGTGGTGGTCATTCTCACCCCACCTTATCTCCGCGTGTATGGTCGCCCTTGAGTACGTGGCTAAGGTCCTAATGATGTGGGGTATCATCTGTGTCGTTAAGTCGCCAATCCTCTCACCAATGAATGACCCCCTAAACACCCAATAAGCCCTGCCCCCAAGATCCACAGAAGTCACCGCGAGTGCGTCGTCCATGGGAACCATGGACCAGCCAAACCTCCTAATACCGACCCTATCACCCAACACCCTATCTATCGCCATGCCCAGGGCTATGGAGACATCCTCAGCAACATGGTGATCATCGAACCCCCTCAGGTCCTCGGCTACGATCTCCCCCGACGCATTCATGTAAAATATGAATGTCTCAAGCATGTGGTTGAGGAATTTAATTGGTGTCGAAACCCTAATACCGCCTGGGGTTAATGCCAATTCCACGTAAATTCTCGTCTCCCTTGTCTCACGCCTAACCTCAGCCCGCCTAACCCCAGCTCCCTGCACAGTCAACACCCTTCACATAGAGTGCATAGCCTATAATGACCCCATCGAGACCCAAATCCCTTAATTGCTCGATATGCCCGCATGTGGAGATGCCACCCGCGTAGAAAACCTCGTCAGCCTTACTCCTCAGTAATTCAATTACTTCCCGACTAATTAGGGGACCCGCGCCGGTACCCTCCACATCAATGGCTGTGTAAATTAGGGTGTGTACCCTGGGTAATGAGTTTATGACTGCTTGTAACTCACCTACGGGTTTAGTCCAGCCCCTGCTCATTACGAAATTCCCCAATACGTCTATCGAAACCACAACAGACTCATAACCAAGGCTCTTAATGAACTCATTAATGGCACCTGGCCCCTCGAGGGCTGCGGTGCCTATGACGACCTTACTACATAACTTAAGGGCTTCCTTACCGACCTCGGGCGTCCTAATGCCACCGCCCACTTCGCATTTACTGTTGAATTCACGGCTTATCCTGGCTATTGAATCAATATTCACTAATCTACCCTGCTCGGCACCGTCCAAGTCGACTATGTGTACGAAGTTGAATCTCCTCGTTAATTTAATTGCTTCATCCACACTGAGCCTAATTAACTCCGTACCCCTCACACCCCTAACCCTCTTGACTGCATAACCACCGCTTATGTCGATTGATGGTATGATAATCATTAAGCAATCACCTTCTCAATACTCATGACCAGTATGTCCTTGGCACCTGCATTCTTTAATTTAACGAGGAGACTCGGTAATTCATTCTCAGGGACCACGCTGATTACCTCCTTAAATGGCTTATTCGCGATGTCGGCCACGGTGGGCCCCTCCATGGCGGGTAATATGGATAGTACCTTGGACAGGTACTCCGTGGGTACGTTCATTAAGACCAACTTCTTATTAATTGAGGATTTAACGCCACGTAGTAGTAGGAGGAATCTCTCCATTACTTCGCCGCATTTATCAAACCCTGTATTGCTGGTTATGAGTACGGCCTCCGTCTCCGTGATCACGCCGATCGGTTTCAATCCATGAATCTTTAGTGTGGTTCCTGTCGACATTACATCGACTATGGCCTCAGCCACGCCGAGGAGAGGCATTATCTCGGCACTACCCGATATCCTGACTATCCTCACATTCTTGCCATAAGCCTTGAAATAATTCATTGTTAAATTAACGTACTTCGTCGCAACCCTTATCCCATCCTCCATATCATTGATGCTATTAATGCCTGATGTACTCGGCACAGCAACTACGATCTTCCCATTACCAAAGCCCAACCTCTCAACAACCTTAACCCTCGACTGACTCTCAACGACATAATCAAGCCCCGTAATACCCATAACAGCGGCGCTGGACTCAACAATGTACGGTATATCCTCAGGCCTAACCCTAATGATGTTTAAGTCCGACCAATTTGTCGGTATCATTAACGCCCTATCATCATAAACCTGCAACCTAATACCAACATCCTCAAGCAGTTTAATCGTTGGTTGTACTAAACGACCCTTTGACGGGATTGCCATTATGCATGTTCCAGTGCCATCGGGAACGCATATATTTAGGGTATATAAGTATTACCATAGACTTAAAAATAATAATTACACTAACCGCACAGCCATGTAACTTACTTATTTAAACCACGAAGAACATCGTCCAATGCGTCAATGAATTCTGTGGCAATGGGCTTGGGGGGCACCGTAACCCTAAGGCAATCCTCACAAAGAACCTTACCGCTTAAGTTCCTGACCACGAAGCCCTTATTAAACAACTTGCTATATATATCATCAGCCCTGTTGGGACTACCCACGTGGAATGTTACGAAATTGGTTACTGAGGGTATTGGTCTCAAGTCTAAATCTCTCAATGACTTAATCATGTATTCCCTTACATTAATCATTTCATCAATGCTCCTCTCAACGTAATCCCTTAATTCCAGGGCCCGTAATACCAAGGCCATTGAGGGATATGGAATGTTGTGAGATAATGATAATCTGCTAAGTCCATTAATGACCACGTCAGAGGCTACTACATAGCCCACCCTGAGACCCGCCAGGCCCCAGGCTTTGGAGAATGTCCTCACTATTGCCAGGTTATCATAATCCCTAATTAAATCGGTAAGGCTATACCTAGCAAATTCTGCGTAAGCCTCATCAATAACCACGAGAGATTTAACGCGGGGCAATAAGTATTCAATTAATTCCCTATTGAATAAATTACCCGTTGGATTGTTTGGATTACATATGTAAATAACGTCGTAAGAATCCCCAATTTTAACTATGCCATCAATATCTAGTTCGTAGGTATCTTCTTTAAGAAGGAATTGATCGGTATCAACCCTCATGGACTCTGCCAGGACCTTGGGCATTGAGTACGTGGGCTCAACGATAAGGACCTTCCTAAACCCATGTAGCGCAAATTGAATGAGTAACCTCAATCCCTCATCACCGCCGGCTACGGAAAACACATTATTAACATCAATATTGAGGTACTTAGCCAACGCCTCATTAAACGTGGGGTTAAGGGGCTCAGTATAGTACCTAATCATGTCAGGGTCTAACAACACGGTAAGTAGTTTCTCGTAGTACTCACGTGGTAGGAATAAATTCTCATTAAAGTGAAGCCTATGTACCTTATAGCCAACGTTTGGTTCCTCATAGAAGTTAAGGGATAATACACCCTTCCAAGACATCAACCCTCACACGGAATTAATAATTTATAAACATTACATTATAATTCTATATAACTTAATTTTAACAATCTTTGGGTTTAATTAATTTGAAGTATTATTCCCGACGGGCCCTTTTAATGAGGGCTATTGCAATCATAGAACTTATCACTATTAATATGCTACTCCAAATCATGTTTATTGTTATTGCCGTTAGCCAGGGTTCCGGCCTTGTGGAGGCTCCTGCCATTAGTGTCGTTATTATTGCGGCCCAAGCCGCCAACCAAGTGCCACCATTATAACTTAGGCCGGCGCCTGTGGCTCTGACGCTTGGTGGTAGTAGGTCCCTTATGTAGACCTGCAGTACGCCGACGGGTAGCACCGCTATGAAGTCCCAGAGCAGTACTAACCAGCCGTTGCTTAGTATGAGTATTGCGTACATTGTTGGGTATATGAGGGCTATGATTATTAATGCCGTGGCCAGTAAGGCCCTTGCCGAGCTCCTGAACCAATCAACCAATACACCGCCGAAGATACTGCCAATGGCGTCACTCGCGGAGAGTACTGTGAGTATTAGGCCCGCCAGGGCTGATGAGTAATTAAGCACGTTCTGTAGTACGAATGGTGAGAGCTCAAGCATTACGTAGTACTCGTAGAGGAAGCCCATCGTGGCCAGTAGTATCGTTATTACGGGTAGCCAGTACTTAGTGAACAGTGTCCTGTACGGACTCCTCACCTTCTCCGCAACCTCCCACTCAGGGGCCTCGGTTAGGAATCTCCTCCTAAATAACCAGCCAATGATCGTGGTCACTATGCCACTCCAGAACACTATCCTCCAACCAATGGTATACATTGCGTTCTCTGGCAAGTAGGTAGCCACCAGAGTGTATGTGAAGGTCACGCCGAATATGCCAATGTCGAAACCAGCCTGCATAATGCCACTGGCCAGGCCCCTCCACTTAGTGACACTTTCAACAGCCATGACGCCACTCGATGAGTACTCACCGCCCAGGAAGAAGCCGACTGCGAACCTGAGTATTATGAGGAGTGCAATGGCGACTAGGCCTGCCTGGGCATAGGTTGGTAGGAAGCCCATTAGGAAGCTTGATAAGCCGGCGCCAAGCATTGTCATGTACAGTACATACCTCCTACCGACCTTATCCGCAAGGTTACCAAAGAAGACACCACCGAGTGGTCTAACGGCAAGTGAAACGCTGAAGGCGGCCAGCGTTGCAAGCATTGAGCCTAAACGACCAAGCTGACTAAAGAATACCTGCGCTATTACTGGCGCTACAAAGGCATAGGCAACGAAGTCATAGGCATCTAAGCCCCAACCCAGCATTGAACCAACGACATTACGCCACCTACTTACCTGTGTTCCAGCTTCATAACTCACCGATTCATCACATACTTAGTTTATTTAAGTTTTACCTGATTGCATATGTTCTTCTATTAATACCAGGGTAATCACTATATACTATATTCCTGGTTCCTGGGCAACTATTAGGGACCTCAACTCATCCAATGACGAGACACTAACCATATTCACATTACTATTCATTAGTAGTGTGTCTGGATCCTTTAGTGCGTGGCCGGTGGCTATTAATACTACCTTATCCCCAGCGTCAACCATGCCCTCACCCAAAGCCTTTAAGTAACCAGCCAGTGATGCCGCGCTGGCAGGTTCGACGCCGATGCCCTCCCTACCAAGCATTCTCTGAGCCATTAATATCTCATCATCACTAACCTCAATGAATTCACCACCACTATACTTAACAGCCCTATAAGCCCTAAACCAATTAATTGGCCTACCAATCCTTATTGCCGAGGCCACAGTCCTTGGGTTATCAATCCTCGCCTCACCCAAGCCCCTCCAATACCTAACCATCGGCGCAGCCCCTGATGCTTGGACACCAATCATTTTCGGTACGCGATCAATCACGCCAAAATCCACCAACTCCCTAAACCCCTTCCAAATGGCGTATATATTGCCACCATTACCCACCGGGACAAAGACGTAATCCGGGACACCAATCTCCTCCACAATTTCATAGGCTATGGTCTTCTGCCCCTCCAACCTCCAGGGATTTATCGAATTAAGTGGGTAGTAATTAACGTTGTTGACACGGCCATCACTCAATACAGCCTCTAATACGTACTCCAACGCATTATCAAATGTGCCAGGAACCTCGGCGATCTTCGCACCATGCAGCATCGCCTGCCCCAACTTGCCCTTGGCAACACCACCCTTTGGTAGAACCACTAGGCACTCAAGGCCTGCCCTAGCCGCGTAGGCCGCCGCGGACGCCGCAGTATTCCCCGTTGACGCCACTATAACCCCCTTAACACCTATTGACAACGCCAATGAAACGCCGACAGTCATCCCCCTATCCTTAAAGGAGCCCGTTGGGTTTGCACCCTCAAACTTGACATAGGCATTGCCATGACCTCTTAACCTAATTAATGGCGTTGCGCCCTCGCCCATCGTGACGGTATTACCCGGCTCAGGCAGTAATTCCCTATACCTCCATACACCCCTACCCCGTAAACCTCCCCAGTTCAACCTAACCCTATCAGCGATTAATAATGCATCAAGTAATTCACCACACCTTGGGCACCTCATTACGTATGGGCTCGCCTCGGTCTCGAAACCACACCTTGGACACTTTAGGATGTATTTACTGAGGAATCTAGGTCTCATGCCTGGGTTTCCATTTCAATCCCCAAGTAACCTCAATTATTTAGGTTATTTAAGCATTACCATTAAATTAATAGGGCATTGTCCCATGGTAATGCTCTTAAATAAATTATAAATTACATGTTATTAATAACGCATGAGGAGATATAGGGTATTGATAATTGGCTTTGGGAATGTTGGTCAGGCCTTCTTCAGGTTATTGAATTTAAAGAGGGATTTACTTGGTGTTGATGTTTATGTTAGTGAGATAATTGATAGGAGGCGTGGGCATATAGTTAATCCAGGACCTAGTGTCGTTGATGATGCACGTAGCGGCAAATTGCTTGGTAAGAGGGTGGACATTAATGAGATTCCCAGGCTTATTGAGGGGAGCGATGCAGACATTGTCTGTGAGTTCACGGATTTAAACGTTAAGGATAGGGGTGAGCCCGCATTCACCTATTTATCGACAGCCATCAGGAGCGGTAAGCACGTGATTACGACCAATAAGGGCCCAATAGCCTTCCACTACGATGAGTTGATGGAACTTAGCAGGAGGTTTAATAGGCTTGTTAGGTTTAAGGGCACGGTGATGGCGGGCACGCCATCCTTCAACATAATCGACCTATTACCTGGCATTAAGGTTAATTACTTCATGGGCATACTCAACGGCACCACAAACTACATACTCACGAGGATGTACGAGGGCATGAACTTCAACGAAGCCCTCAGGCTGGCCCAGGAAAGGGGTTATGCGGAGGCTGACCCATCCCTGGACATTGATGGTTGGGATGCTGCGCTGAAGGCAATCATTATTTCGAGGGTGCTTGGTTGGAGGCATAGCCTTGAGGGCATGGAGGTTAGGGGTATACGTGACATAGACATTAGGGCCTATGGGGATAGGGTTGTTAAGCTCATAGCCTACGCCAATGCGGAGACTGCGTACGTTAAGCCAGTCCCATTGAGTAGGAGTGATGTTCTGGCTCACGTTAATGAGAACTTGAACGCATTGAGGATTAACACGGACACCCTAGGCGATGTTATGGTTATAGGGCCTGGGGCCGGGCCCATGGAGACTGCGCAAGCCGTATTAACGGATTTAATGTACATAATTAATCATTTAGGGGATTAACGCATTTTTAGAGTATGCCCAGAGCCTTCATGGTCTCCACAGTGAGTATTGTGATCCCAGCTGCACCACGCACCAGGTTATCTCCCAGCGCCACAAGCCTTAACACCCTATCCCTAACCGACACCCTACCGACACTGACAGCCATTGGGTCCAAATCCCTGGCAGGTTGGGGTGCGTCAACCCTATTAATAACCTTAATCGGCTCCCTGGGTGCCGTGGGCAACTCCCTCTCCTGAGGTAGGGATCTAAACCTACTCAACCTATTAATTATATACTCAGTGTCCACATCCTTAGTCAGCACGGCGTGTATTACGGCCATGTGCCCATACTTAACGGGTACCCTGGTCGTCGTTACGTACACAGGCTTGCCCCAGGGCTCGAACTTCTCGGGGAATTGCTTACCCAACATCTTATTCAGCTCAGCCTCGATCTTCTCCTCCTCACCCTTTATGAATGGTATTACATTACCATCAATTGCCAGGTAGGACAGACCCAGGTAGCCGGCCCCAGAGACAGACTGTAGTGTAACTATGTGTAGTGAGTCGATTAGGTCTTGAATAGGCTTTATGGGCATTGATATTATCGCAGCCGTGCAGTTCGGGTTCTTAACAACCCAATTACCCTTAACCTCCCTGAGTATGTTTAGGTGCTCCCAATTAACCTCAGGGTTTATCAGTGGGATCCTCGGATTCATCCTCTCCGGCGACGCGTTTGAAATAACGTTCAACCCAGCGCTCAATAGCCTACTCTCAATGGGCCAGGCAACATCGTTTGGTAATGCCGAGAGAACCACATCGGCCGACTTATGGTCTGGGGGGTCCGTGGAAACCAGCGTGATGTCCCTGGCATACTCAGGCACATCACCTGGTATGAACCAGTGAACCACCTCGCCATACTTACGACCAACCTTACCCGGGGATGCCGATAAACCAACGACTTCAATGAATGGGTGGTTAGCCAGCAACTTAACCATCCACTGCCCGACGAGTCCCGTGGCCCCGAGTATTGATACCCTCACGCGATCCATGACCTCACCCACCTATGGAGGTCCCTTGCCAGGGAAACCGCGTCATCCCACTCATTTAATAATGCCGACACCGCGTGTTGGTCATCATTAATTACTTTAGCGTCGTATGACGCCATTATCTCATACGCCTCACCCCTCAGGTGACTCACCTGTGAAATTCTACAGCCCACCACGGAGACCCTGAACGCACCCCCAACCTCATTTAGGGTAATTAGCTTGGGCGTTGTGATGCAGTTATTTACTACGTACGTACCATCCTCACGCCAGGGATCAGTTATGATGGTTAAGACCTTACTCTTTAATAATGGCTCAAAGGTCCTTGGGTGGAACTTCTTGGCGCCAAGTAATGACGCCGTGTAGGCCTCGTCATAACCAACCTCCCTAAGGAGTACCGCGTCGTTTATAATCCTTGGATCACCACTGAGTATACCACCACTGTCCGTGTAGAAGGTTAACCGTGACGCACCCAGGTAACTCGCGAGTAGGGACGCCGTGTAATCACTACCACCCCTACCTAGGGACGTGTACCTACCATCACTGGTTACTCCCAGGAAGCCGGGGACCACAACAACATCATACTTACTCAATACGCCGCCCACCCTCTCAATCACGTACTTACTACTCAACTCGTGATTAACCGATGCAAAGCCCCAATTACTATCCGTAACTATGCCAGGCTCGTAAACAGCCTTAGCCCTTAAGCCAAGCAAATCATTCAGCGCCCTCTCAATTAACAACGTCGAGAGTAACTCACCGTGGATGATCACGTAATCCCTAACCCAAGGCTCACCGAGGTTTATGAACCTACGCAACTCCTCACGCGCGAGTTCGAGGAAGGATGCCAGGTCATTAAGGCCGAGATTAAGGGCTTCACTCATGTACGTTGATAATGCATTATCAAGTGCGTTTGGGTCGTGATTATCAAAGGCCCTTATTAATTGGTCCGTAACCCCCTTCATAGCCGAAACAACAAGCACAAGCTTATTACCCAGGTAATCCCTACCAACAACCCTACCGATCACATTAAGGACATTACCCACAGTTAACAGTGAACCACCAACCTTAGATATCCTCACCTCCCGTTCTAGTACAGGGTTTCCATTTCCATCTGGTCACCTCTATATAGGCACGAACATAACACATATTTAAAATTTACTATCTCGAGAATAATATATACCCGCCACCATGATATAAATAGCAACAACAATATAGGAGTGAGAAAGCATGAAATAAATCAACGCATCGTAAGGCATTTACCTTAAATATAATAATTAACCACTAAAACGCAACTAGACCACTAAGCGGTATGCCTGGACGTAGTAAATTAGATTGAATGAAAAATGCCAAACCCTCAACATTAAACCCAGCCCAAACTAAAACTTAAAACCCTCAAGACCTACTATTACTCTGCGGCCGTCGTCTAGACTGGTCTAGGATGGCGGCCCCCCGAGCCGCAGAACCCGGGTTCAAATCCCGGCGGCCGCACCAAAATGTGTTCAGTTCTTCCTGGTTCATAGTCTCTCCTTCGTGCCAAGCATAGTAATATCGAGTTATTACCCTAATCCTTAGCATTTACGTTAATGCCCTGATTAATTAATTGGTTAAATCGAGAATACCTTGGTGCTATAAATAATCAGGCTTATTTTTGAGTTTGGTTAATCATGAAGTCTTCATAATTAGCTAAACCACCAGCCATAGCCTGGCAGTAGTGGTATTGTTATGTTCCCAATGTTCGTATTCAGCACTACATAGCCGTAGGGCATTTGGGCTATGCTACTTGGAAATACGAAATTATTACTGCAGGATATTGCCCCCAACGAGATTGTCTGTTCAACTGGACCATTTGGCGTTATCACAAGGGTTGAAAAGTACGAATAATTAATTGATTGTGTTGGTAAGTCCAAGCCCTCGGTAAGGGTTGTGGAATTTATGGTGGGTGACGTACCTACCTTGCACGATACCAATACCGTGTTATTATAGGCGTAGACCGTGTAGCTGTTGATGACTATTGGATTAGGGAGTGGGTTGTCAAGGTATATAGTCATGCCGCTAGACGATGGGTAAGCTATTGCGTAGCCGAATGGTTTATTGACAGGTAATGCCGTGACTATTGATGTATTATATGTGACACCCGCTAAGCCTAGGTTGGTTAATTTATTAGTGAGTATTGTGATTGTAAGGTTCATTCTCGTAAACATACTCAATGAGTAAAATCCAGAGAAACCTCCACTCCACTCAAACCCCGTGAATTCTAATGCTGATGAGTTATAGAGCGCGAGCATTAGTGGTAATGCTAATGTAGTGTTTGGCGGTGCATAAATTATCGCTGATAAGGTGATTAAGTCAGTAGAGAGAGGAGGACCTACGTAAACCTCCATGGTTAAATTCATGGGCTCACTCGTTGGATTGGTTATGTTAAGGAACAATATGAAACTACCGACCTCGCCACTCTGGAAGTAATAAAGAGTTGGCTTAGCCATTGACTTGAAGGACGATAATGTATTTATAATACCCGTGTAATTTGCCATTAGGCTTGAGTACTCACTCTGCAACTGCCGGTATTGGCTTTGTAGTTGATTGTACTGGGCTTGTAATGTTGTGTAATTAATCTCGAGCTGACTATATTGTGTCTTCAATACCGTATAATTCATCTTCAATGCATTTAACCTCACCTTGTAATGTCGAGATCTTCGAAGCCTCATTACCAACCATCATGCCGAGGTAAGCACCAACAACCACGAGAATAACCACCAGAGCAACCACAGCATACAGGTACAGGTTAGGCATAATCAATAGCATGTAAAATACCTTTTTAAGCATTACCAACACCAGGAGCTAACGCCGTTAAGCATATGCATATAATGATAATTGTGATGCCCATCGCTGACTTAATAGCTAGTGGAGTAACTTGATTACGGTGACGACCATAGAAATAAAGGACCCGGCGGCACTGCTTTTCTTCCCGCTATTTTCATGGACGTCCTAGCAAGGCTTCAGGTCTACCAAGGAAGGCAACCACACAGTGAGCTTCTGAAGGTAGTTGAATTACCCTAATTTTCTTGCCGTTACGCTCATTACCAGTATGCTAATGCGTATATTGGTGCTGTGTTGTTTATGTATGGCTTTACGCCGCTTATGCTTATTGCCTCCTGGCTTCCGGCAGTTGGTGGCTTGCTCATTAGGTATATCGTGGGTACCTCGGTTATGTACTGACCAGCCTCAATCAATTGTTGGGCCGTTAATGGCGTGCCAGGCTTACCAACCCAGCCATACCTAGCCATTAACTGCACCTCCTCGGCCTCGCTCGTAATGCTGCAGACCAGCAATGCGTAAGGGACTGCGGAGTAGAGTATGAGGGCTATGGTATCGCCAGGTCTAACGTTAATCGCCGTGGGTAATCTGGCAATGATTGCCGTGTGGAATACCGAGATGTTCTCGGCCTTCATGAATTGCCAGAAGGTCATTGTCCTATTGGGAATCGTCTCGTACCTATTCACTGTCGTGTTGTAGTAGACATATGGGTATGGCTGACTTACGGCGTAGAGTAAGGCATCCACGGGGTTTGTGTAGTTACCAACGGCAATCAACCTACCATTTAGGTAAACTCCAAACCACATGGCATTGCCGGGGTTGACGCTGGATAATGCTGAGAGTGTCCTGTTTATGATACTCAGTGGGAAGTCGATTTCGAGGGATGCGTAGTTGATTGTTAGGTTGCCGTGGACGTGGTAAATGAGGACTATTGTCGTATTGCCTGGAATAACTAAGTCATAACCATCATTACAGGCGACTCGGCCATAATAGGTGGGCATGGTAGCGACAAAGATCGGATGTGCGGGGAAGAATAAGGCCTTGATGAGCAGGGAGGCAACTGCAGCAACAACCACCATAGCCGCCACCAACCACTTTATTCTTGGACCCATAACCATCAGAATCTTTTATTTCACGGGATTTTTTACTTTGGGTGTTCGGAGAAAGTGATTAGAGCGGAATTGAGCGGAGTTTTACGGTTTATGAATATTCATCCATATGCATTTCTTAGGCTTGACGTGATATCTAACGATTAAGGATATTAACATAAGGCTACGCATTAAACTAATGTATTACGACCCAGGTGGGTTTATGTAATGATTATGCTCTTAATGTGCGTAAAAATGGTAATGCGGTAATTACATGCTACTTCTGATTTCTTTACAGTGCACTGCTTAAGCACGGTGGCGCTTGGTATGGCTAAGGTGCTTAGTTTAAATCTTGGCTAGCGTTAAACCTGGTAATCCTCCTTACATCTCCATAGGGATTATGGAAATTAAAAGTAATACTCGCCATTATTGGTTTCTTTTTCCGTGGTATTACTCATGCTGACCCTTCTTTCGAGCATCCTCACCTCATAGTCTATATTCACGAGATACTCCCAAAGGGCGTCGAGTGCCTCGTCCTTGTCAACGAGCCCCAGCCTAGCCTTAACTATCACATCAAATGCGCAGTCGAGAAACTTCTCCCTACATCGTTTAATTATCTTTCCCACAATGTTTTATTTCTATTCTTACTTTTCAACTTTTTGCCTATATCGAATAAAAAGTTGGGGTCAAAAATATAAAGTCTATAATACATGTATACTATACATATAATTTATATGTATTTTAGGAACAGTCGATAAGGGTAAATAATATAAATATAACAAGACTAGGTAATAACGAGGCCCATACCTGCCTTGCATTCACACCATTGGGCCACCCAACGACCCGGCAAAACCGGGCCGCTGGGACCCAATGGTGTGGGTGCATGCAGGGGGCAAATCCTCAATTATTATTTAATTGCCTGTGGTAAAGACCAGTAACTAATTGAGGAAAGCCTTTTAACATCATTGTTTAATTGAGTTGGTTAATGGAGTTCCTAGTCCTTAATTGGCAGAGGCTTGTTGACTTGACGTTGGATTTGTCGTTAATGGTTAAGGAATCGGGCTATAGGCCTGACTCAATAATCGCAATTTTAAGGGGTGGCTACATAGTGGGTAAGTTGGTCTCTGATTTCCTCGGTATTGATGACCTGGCGGTACTTGGCCTTGTGAGCTATGGTACGAAGATCGGCCAGGGTGAGGAACCGGTCGTCACCTACCCAATAATACGTGATTTAAGGGGTAAAAGCGTTTTAGTAGTGGATGATGTGGCGGATACGGGTAAGACCCTGGCCACCGCCCGGGATCTAACTAGGTTTTATGGTGCCAGGGAGGTTAGGGTGGCGACCCTCTACGTTAAGCCCTGGTCGAGGGTCAAGCCTGATTACTACGTTGGCGTCACGGATAAGTGGGTTTTATTCCCATGGGAGGTTGGTGAGGTCGTTAGGAACCAGGCCCAGGGCTCAGACCCTGAATCCGTGATAAGGAACTTAAGGCTTAGTGAGTATTTTGGTAATGACTTCGTTACTAAGTTAGCGAGGCTCCTCCATTAAATCATTCATACTCAATCGTGGCCGGGGGCTTCGGTGTCACGTCATAGCCAACCGCGGCAACCCTCTCATCACTACCCAGTATTTCCTGCGCAATCCCCATGAGCGTGTCCTGCGGTATCCTGGCCACGTCAGCAGTCATGAAATCCTCAGTGAGCACAGCCCTTATTGAGACGAAATACTTCCCAGAACCTCTCCCCATTAATTCATAGACCACGTGGGTGACATCACGAGCAGTGCCCAGGTACCTATATAGGTCGTAGATTAAACCCCAATTACTTGGATCACCCCTAACCAACACCACGTTCCCGTAGGACCTGGAATCACCCTTAACGCCCGTAGCCCTAACCTTAAATACGTAGGCTTTGAAATTGCCAAGCCCATTGATAATCCTTGATAAATCCTCACTTGAGGCCACGTCATACTCCCACGCAGCCGCAAACCACTGGCTCAAGCCCATACCCCCTAACCTCCTCTCAACGATTTCCGTCGCCCCCCTGACGACATCAAGCTTCTCAAGCGTTAACTCACCCACAGCCCTAATACTAAGTCCAGGCCCTGGGAATGGCTGCCTATTAACTATCTCACTTGGTACACCGAGCGCCTTGGCTAACTCCCTGACCTGGTCCTTATAAAGCTCCCTGAGCGGCTCGATGAGTTTAAAGCCGTATTTAGACACCGTGTCTATGCCGATCTGCTCAAGCACGTTGTGCTGCGTCTTAATGCCACCCCTCGTCTCAATCCAGTCAGGGGCTATTGTACCTTGGACAAGCCAATCACAGCCATACTCCCTGGCAACCCCAGAGAGCACTTCATAGAAAACCTCCCTAAACCTAATCCTCTTCTCCTCAGCATCGCTAAGCCCAAGCATCTCACGGTAAAACCTATCACGCGCATCAATAACCTCTATTGGAAGGACATCCCTAAGCAACTCCTTAACGTGTGCTGGCTCGTTAAGTCTCATGAAGCCAGTGTCTATGAACACCGCCCTGAGCCTATCACCGATGGCCCTCCTAACGAGGACAGCAGCCGTAGTACTATCAACACCACCCGATATCGCCGCGACAGCGCACTTGATGGGTAACGACTTAATACCCTCAACCGCCTTATCGATCCACGCCAACTCCATGTTAGTTCTGTGTTCAATGGATTGTTTAAATACCTTAGCCCCATGAACCCCCGTATTACTCAATTAATTATTTAATCAAATATATAAATAATACCGCATCACGCATGTTGGCATAACTCAAGGAAGTTCTTCATAATCACGAGTCCATACTCCGTATGCCTAACCTCGGGATGAAACTGGACACCAAACCTACTAATTCCCTCATTAACCATCGCCTCAACGGGCACGGTATCACTATGCGCAATTACTTCAAAGCCCCTAGGCTGCCTGGCAACGCTTATGTTGTGGCTCTCCCAGGCAACGAACTCCCTGGGAACTCCCCTAAGTATTGTGTCCTCCCTATCAACATAGACCCTAACACCACCAAACTCAGGGAGATCCCTCACCAACTCACCACCGTATGCATACGCCATCAATTGATGCCCAAGGCAAATACCGAGCACGGGCCCTGGGAATTCGAGGATGTAATTAATGGCGTTGCCCGTCCTGGGCAGGTCCTCGGGTATGTTCCACGGACCACCACTAATGATTAAGCAATCAAATAACTGCTTAACCTTATCGAGCGGCTCATCCGGACTTAGAAACCCACCCCTAAAGCCCAACTCAGTCACACGCCTAAGTATTAGGTGATTGTATTGACCACCGAAATCAAGGATCCCAACAACCACGAAATAAGCACTTCACATTCTGTTTAAATACTTTTCATCAACAATAAGCCAGGTCCACGTAATTAATACAGCCTCATTTTCGATTTATTGTTTAATGAATTAATTAAACAATTTAATTAATTATTTAAATGAAAAATCGTAAGTTCTTACGCGAAAGATTTTTAAATATTCCAATTCTCGATGGAACAATGGGGGCTAAACAGGGCGTATTTCTTAGGGAATCCACGGGTTTAGTCAAAGAGGCTGGTTTTTGGGATGCTGTGTCGATAAACATCGCCAACATGTCAATAGGCGCGGCCCTCGGCACGGCCGGCTTCACACTAGCCGCCCTACCAACAGTGGTTGGTGTTAACTTCGTATATGCATCACTAATTGCATTCCTACTCTCAATACCTCAAATAATCGTTTACTCATTACTAACCACGTTAATACCACGCACTGGCGGTGACTATGTGTGGCTAACCAGGGCGTTTGGGCCTAGGGCCGCCTGGCTCATTAATGGCCTGGTCATGGCATTCGTAATACAGGCCCTGGCATACTACGCACTGATTGCGATAGCCGGCGTTTTCCAACTCGAGTCAGTACTACCTCTGCTGGGCTTGAATGTGTCCTTCAATACGTGGGACATGACGGCCACGGCAATCGCCTTCTTCGCCGTTATAGTCCTGGCCAACATACTGGGTACTAAGTACGGCTTTAGACTAATGACAGTACTAACCACGGTATCAATGATTGGGTTAGCAATTGCGATAGCCATAATGCTCCTAACACCTAGGTCAGCGGCAATAGCCGCAATCAATAACCTACTACCAAGCGGCTACACATACTCATCACTGGCCAGTAGCTATAGGGGGCCCGAGGCCACGTTAAGCGGCATACTCATGGTAATACCCTTCTTCGCCCTCTACGTATACCCATGGCTAATGGCTGGGCCCGCAATAGCCTCTGAGATAAGGGGTAGAAACGCAATTAAGTACAACGTACCCGTCGCAGCCCTCATCACCATGGTAATGGCAACCATAGGGTTTGAGGCCATGTACTACTCGCTGGGCTTTAGCTTCGTTACTGCAGCATTATCCAACCCTAACCTCAATGGCATTATTAACTTCTGGACAATAGCGATGGTATTATCAAGCAACTACGCGCTTAAGTGGTTTATTGGCATTTCGTCAGTGACTTGGTACCTCGCAATATTGGCCTACGGCGCCATAGTCATCGTTAGGTACTGGTTTGCGCTGGCCTTCGACAGGGTTTGGCCCAGTGCCTTCGCTTACGTGAGTCCGAGGTTCGGAACACCAATATACGCACACCTATTCGATCTAGTGGTGACGGCAATACTTATTACATTAACAGGGATATTCTACGGAACATTCACTGCGCTCTACGGCACCGAGGTCGGGCCATTAACGTACCTGGCACTCGTGGGTATTGCCGCGGTAATAATAGCGCTCAGGAGAAGCAATGAACTGAGTGGCAGGGCTAGGGCGGCACTCATTGCCGCTGGTGTTCTTCAGTTCCTAGTCTTTATTTACCTGGACTATGAGTTCCTAGCCTACCCACAGATCTGGGGCGGCAACTGGTTGGCCTACGGCGTAATAATCGGCGCCTTCGTGCTGGGCGTTATAGCCTACTTGGTGGCCAGATCCATATACCTGAGGAGGTATGGTATGGACATATCCGCGGCATACGTCGAGATACCTCCTGAGTGATTATTAATGGAGCGGGTCGACCTAATCATTAGGGCTAGGTACGTAATAACAATGTCAAATCCATTGGTGATCGAGGATGGGGCCGTAGCCATAGATAACGGCTTAATCAAGGCCGTGGGGAGGGCAAACGACGTACTCAGCCAATACAGGGGTGAGGAGGTCATCAACAGGGACAAACACATATTGATGCCGGGGCTTATTGACGCCCACACCCACACACAACAAGTACTACTTAGGTCATTCATTAATGATGAGAGACTCGCATTACCACCAATATGGACCAAGCTCCTAATACCCTTTGAGGACTTACTGACCGATGAACTGGCATACCTATCATCCCTAGTGAGTGTCGCCGCCATGGCTAAGAACGGCGTCACACTGTTTATAGAAGCGGGCGCACCAAGGCCCAGGGAGTTGATTAGGGCCATTAATGAGGTTGGGATTAGGGGCGTGATCACACCCTCAACCTTCAACGTACGTGATAACGAGGTGATCGATGCTAAGGAAGTAATGCGTAGGGTTGAGGAGTTACTGCCTGAGGCCGGTGGGAGGGTTAGGGTTTGGTGTTCGATTAGGCAGGTAATGATGGTGACTGAGGACCTACTCCTCGGCCTAAGGGACCTTTGCCTAAGCAAGGGGCTAGGCATAACCTACCACCTCGGCGAGTACCAGGGCGAGATTGATTATGCACTCACTAAGTACGGCGCTAGGCCCCTCGAGGTATTTGATAGGCTTGGTTTAACGTCAATAAAGCCCACGGTTATTGCTCATGCGGTTTACTTGTCTAATAGGGAGAGGGCCATTGTTAGGGATAGGGGGTTGGGGATTGCCTGGTGCCCGACCGTTGACTCAATAGCCATGGGACCTCATTGGCTACCCATGTTTGATGGCGTATTGTTTGGCTTTGGCAGTGATGGTGGTGCATTCACAAGCTTAGACCTCTTGCACGAGGCTAAGGTCGCCAGGGCCGTGGGTAAGGCGTTAACCATTAGTATAGCCTATGATAAGTCCTCTTTCAACTCATTAACGATTCTAAGGGCGCTCACGGGTTGGGGTGGATTGTTGGTTGGGGATAATGTGGGCGTAATTAATGAGGGCTTCAAGGCAGACCTAATAACGCTTAGGCTTGATGATGCCAGGGCGCTGCCCATCTACGACCCCGTGGAGTCCGTAGTGTCATTGCTGGGTGGTCATAGCGTTAATGATGTGGTGGTTGGTGGGGAATTTGTGGTGAGGGATGGCAGGTTGATCAGGATTGATGAGGGGGAGTTAATTGAGAAGTTGTACGACGCAATCCCCGAAATCCGTGGAAAATTGAGTAATATGGCTTAGTGGCATTTCATTTTACTTAAGTAAAATAATAGGAATATAGATGTTTATAAATAATGGACCTGGTTAATGTCTTAAATTTGAAGATTCCTTAGTAACGCACGTAGAATGCACAACAAACTCCTCGGGGCAAGTTAGTTTTTTAAGGTCATGCTAATCAGCATAGGTAACCATGGTTTTGCTTAAAACAATAGAGTGTTGTATTGAACTACTTGTATTTAGCATAGTAGCTGGGTTGCTCGGTTCACTAACTGGGTTAGGGGGTGGAACGGTGCTTGTTCCCCTACTCACGTTATTCCTGGGCATACCAATTGCCTATGCAGCCGGCGCATCGTTAATATCCACGATAGCCACATCAAGTGGTGCAGCCAGTGCTTACATTAGGGATAGGATAACCAACGTGAGGATTGGCATGGGCCTCGAGATTGCCACGACGACAGGCTCAATAGTTGGCTCCTTAACGGCAGCCTACATATACGCACACGGACTTGCTTGGATTGTATACGTGGTGTTTGGAATAGTCATACTAACCTCAATAATACCCACGGCCCAGAGGGGTAAGTACGAGATACCAGACCCAAGGAAGCCTGACTGGACCACGAGGGTGTTTAAACTTTATGGTAGTTACTACGATGATGCCATTAAGATGGAGGTTAAGTACTGGGGTGTTCGTTGGTGGCTTGGCGAATTAATAATGTTCTTCGCAGGCTTCATCAGTGGTTTGTTGGGTATTGGTAGCGGCGCACTCAAGGTCCTCGGGATGGATTGGGCAATGAACCTTCCCATGAAGGTAAGCACAACAACAAGCAACTTCATGATAGGAGTAACAGCAGCCACAGGTAGTGCCCTGTACTGGTACTTCGGATATATACAGCCGATGATGGCTGCCGTGACGGCCATCGGCGTCCTGATAGGGGCTATGAGTGGTACGAAGATACTCGTGAGGATTACGAATAAGCAGGTCAGGTGGGTCTTCCTGGCAATACTCGCCTTCCTGGGCATGGAGATGCTGCTAAAGGGCCTATACCTGGACCACATAATAACCATTGCCGTGGCAACCCAGTATCTGTTGAGTATAGTATTTACGGCAATAGTGATGTTAATACTTTATTATCGCTACGGCATATTGATGGCTAGGAATGAGAGAAAGACCGTTAGGGGTGGTGTGAATGCCTAGGTGGGATATGGACTACGTAATCGGCTTAACCCTTAGGTACGGCGTGATAATAAGCATAGCCCTAATACTGATTGGTATTGCCCTATTCCACGTTAAGGGTGAGGCCCTTGGGTGTAGTGAAACCCTAGTCATGAGCCCAACATCCCCAATAAACACCACGGTAATACCGCCGGCTTACGCCCTGTCCAGGCTACCCAACCTAGACCCACTCTCATTCATAATACTTGGTCTCATGGTATTGATAGCCACCCCAGTGCTTAGGGTAGCCCTCGGTATTGCTTCCTTCGCGATGGAGAAGGATTGGCTCTACGTATTCATAACAGCCGTTGTCTTCATGAACCTAATGCTGGCAATATTCATATTACCATCGATAATGCACCTACACGCAAACGCTCAATTACTAAAACTACTCTGTCCATCTTCTAATAACCCTTAAAATCCTGTAACACTACTTTAATAACGCCTCAAACCCCACCTTCCAGGGACACTATCACTGATGCAATTATTATTAGGGCGTAGGCCACCAACGTCATTGCCGTGGGTATTTGCCTAAAAAACAGAAAGCCCCAGATGGCTGCCAGGACAGGTTCTAGGGTAGCTATTACCGAGGCTGTGGAGGCCCTCACCCTGGAAACCCCCATTGCGAAGAGCCTGTATGGTATTACCGTAGTCACTATCCCGAGGTAAACACCCCACAGGGCAGGCCTAATTATTGGTCTCCAGGAATCAGTAATGATGGAGTACGCCAGGGCAGTTGGCGCCGTTACGATTAGGGTGTACGGAATCGCACCCCAGGAAACGTCGACCTCATTACCAGCCTTGGCAAACCTCCTGGCGAGGGCTATGTATGATCCGTAGGATACGCCGGATAAGAGACCCATGAACACACCCACTGGGCTTATTGAACCCCCAATGGTTTGAACACCAATCAGCGCTATGGCAACAAGCACCAATGAGACACCGATAATACCACGCTTACCCGGCCTTTCGCCCATGGCGAGTGCGGTCAACGTCGCCCACAGAGGCGCCGTATATAGGAGGAACGCCGCTAACCCCACGCCAGCCATGACCGCAGCCAGTGGGTATGCCGCGAATAATACGCCAAGCGCCACGCCGGTTATTATGGATGCCCTACTTAACGACCTGTGAATTAGCACCGCCGCCATGGAGGCGAATAATGACCTGAAGAGTGCTAGCATGATCGGATTCGCACTATACACACTCGCCACGCCTATTGTCGACCAGAGGGCTGCGGCGGCCATTATGTAGGCGCCCGGCCACAGGCTACGCCTATAACCCACAGTGCAGAAAATCGCCACTCCTTAATGAGTATTACGCCCTCCGCTCAACCACCACCGCACCCCTAATAATTGCTGTATACAACCCCGATGACGCCAGGGCTACTGCGAATACGAAGCCCCATAGCGTGAGTGGCTGCTTAATTGCGTGTATCAGGAGGATGCTTGAGATTGACGAGGCCACCGTCCTACCCAAGCCGGTTACTAATGAGTATAGGCCCATGTAACGACCCCTAGACCTCGGGTCGGCAAGTGTGTTGGCTATACTTTGGGATAGGGGCGAAACAATCATCTCAGCAAGCGTTATGAAGAACATGTCGACAACGGCCCAGGTAAAGCCTGGCACGAAGGCCACGGCTAGGTAACTCACGCCGTAAATAACCATGCCAAGCGATATTAGGCTTGGCCTCCTTAAGTACCTACCAATGAGGTCCTGTAAGAGGACGACGAGTAACCCGTTCTCCATGTAAAGTAGGCCAACCTGAAACGTAGTTAGATCATCACGCGCATTGTAGTACGTAAGTAGTGGGAAGCCGAGTTGACCCATTACGAGGAAGGTGAGGAAGGATGGTATTAGGAATAATGCGAAGGCGCTATTCACATGAAACGTAAGGCCGGTCTCAACAGTGTAATTGGGCTCAGGTAAGGTGATCAGTAGAGGTAATGCAGCCAGCGGTATTAATGAGCCTAGAAGCATCAGGACCCTGAAGCCGTATACCTCATACAGTAGGCCGCCTATGGCCGGCCCAATGGCCCAACCAGCGTTTATACCAACACGAAGCCTACTGAAGTACTTAACAAGTGATGCAAATCCTCTTGCGTAGTCCCCAACGATTGATGTATTGGCAACTCCATAGGCGTTATTGAAGAAGGACTGTGTGAGAACCATGATAATTACAATGAGTGGTTCATTAATTATGTAGGCAAGGAATAGGGCTATTGATGATGCCACCGCCGAGACAACCATGGTCCGGACTCGGCCCAGCAAGTCCGTTAAGTAACCACCCACTATGAAGGCTATGGAGCTGATCACGGCCTGCGCAACGTAAAATAGCGAGACCAGGGTTAGAGATAATTTGTAATACTGGAATAGTGCGAATCCCGTGAATGACCAAAGAAGTGAGCCACCCAGGGCCCTGATGGCGCCTATCAAGGCAAGCTTATTGCTTAGTTCCATTCAGACACGCTCAGTTGCGTACTCTTTTAAGTTATTTCGTAATTAATCATCCTTTTAAAGCCTTAAGTTAAATAATCCCATGTGCTCAATCCACTGGTATTACTTGCGATAATGGTGACTCTGCCCAACGGCACGGTGTACCACTCCATCAATCCATTAATTAGTAATTACGGGATTTACATATACCCGATCAATTATGCCGTCATTTATAGGCACGTGATTGGCTCAGGCACGTACATAATGACCATAACCCCAGGCACTTACTACTCAGTGAGTGTTTATGGTCCCGGGCCAATGGGGCTATACCTAACCTCCAACATGAATGTGCTACTACTCGTACTAAGCAGTCAGGGTTTCAGTGAGTTAAAGTCTGGGGCCTTAGTCAAACCGTTATTTGCATATTACGGGCAGGAGCTCAATGCTACCATCGAATTACCCAGTGGTGAGTATTATATTGTCGTTATTAATAATGGCTCATCAACAGCCCAGGCAATGCTCGTGACAACTCATAACTACTCAACACCGATTATCAATGCGCCGATTGGTATTGTTGATTATGGGTTAATGCCCTCACAGGTGGGTTACATACCATACTCATACATGACCAACGAATTCCTTGGTGAGGCGAGGGTACTGAGTATTGGCGTTCAACCACTAACCAACTGCCCCCCACTACCGCCCGGCTCATTCTCCCTCCAGTTGAATGCGGTGCTTGAGATGGTAGTTAACAACAAAACCCAGTATTACTGGGTTCAAAACGTCTTAATCATTGACCCAACCTACGGCTTAATGGCGCCGCTGGTGAATGTTTGGAACATGAGTAGTGCTGAGTTATTCATGGACCCACTATTCATCGTTGGGCGTGGTTCGGTGATGAATAACGAGGTCTACGCATACATGGGTAACTGGACACCCTATGAAATGCCCTTGTCCGTGAACCTGACGATAATAACGAACAAGACAGTTAATGGCTTTCCCCAGGTACTCATTGGCTACTCAATGGGTGGCATTAATACGCTTGTTGATAATGTCACGTTCTTAATGACGCCATCATGGGGCCCACACCTTGTCGTGAATGGCTCGGAATACTCACCACTGGGTTACCTAATTGATGCGGAGTTCGTAATTGGGGGCCCGGGTTGTGGGGCGATGGTGAGGGTTAATGAGTTGAATGCTACGTTGTCCCTTTATTACAGGGGGCCTAGTGGTGATTTAATTCCCATGCCCAGTGCCTGGAGCATGGGTAGCGATACTGGCGAGACCGTGGTTAATGCCAGGGTTTACGCGATCGAACCAGGTACTGTGTATGTAACGACGGGTGGTGAGTACCTTGGGCCTCTGATCAACGCTGATTACCTGGCGTTCCTCATACTCAACGACTACCTACTTAATAATCAAAGCATCACCTCCATTGCGTTGCCGTTACCCATTAATTCCGGGGTAGTCGTAACGACACCGCGGGATGTTTACCTTGGGAATAACACATTACTTAGGTTGGTCGGTCTACTCATTAATAATGAGTATGTTAATTCCACGGAGTTAAAGCTAGTAATGAATCAGTCATACGTAGTTAATTACCTATGGACCAGGTATTACAGGCTAAACATAGTCGACGTGTCAAACCAACTCACGAACCTAAGTGGTTGGTATAATGAGGATAGTATAGCCAACATTACCGTACCCAAAACAATGATTTACCTCAGCAATGGGACTAGGCTTGTATTCATAGGCTTCACGACAAACGCCACGCATTACGTCATTACGAATAACACGCTCATCCTACTCATGGATAGACCCGTGACCATAACCCTCAACTGGGTCAGGGAGTACAACACCTCATTAACCCTATACACAATCAATGGGGCCTACGTCGGCACGGTATACCTGGGGTGGGTCAGGTATGGTGAGGAGGTGACCAACGTGAGCATTAACGGCATTACCTACGAATTGAGAACCCCATTAATAATCAATGGCGTGAGTGGCACGGCAATACTCAACGCCGAGTATAGGGATTTCATTGTCAGGGACCTGCTGGGATTGCCCGAGCCCTTTACCCAGGTAATCATTAAGTGCGGTGGTCAGGAATTTAGCAGTACGACGAGTGCCTATGGAATGACCCAGGAGTTGCTAGTTCCAATTAATGTTGGGTGCATTGTCGAGGCGCCGGTAATTGGTTATTACAGCATTGCGTTAGTGATCGCCCTACTTTTAATTGCAATATTAATAATTACACGATTAATACGACAGCATTAACCCCTCAACTTACTATAGCCGAGTATTGCATATACATCAGCTACTATATAGAGTATTAGACCGACAATGATTATCGTCAGTATTGCGCCGAGCCAATACCACCTAGCTGCACTCTCGAAATCACCCACACCGCTTGACCTACCCAACTCATTATAGGCATTCCTTAAGAAGAAACCACTTATTAAAATAATTATGTAGAAGGCCACGAAAAAGGCTATAGCCATGCCCAGCCTACTCAATGCGCCAGGACCCATGTAAATAAGTGATAGGTATGCGGTACCCGCCAGTACGAATGCCAGGATTATGCCGCTAACTATAGCCGTTACCAACGCATAAAGTGCATTACTCCAAATTGCATTGTTTCCATAGGCCCTGGACAACCTATACAGTGCTATTAGGACTAGTATATCGCCTACTATGCTTACGTAGGGTATCAACATTAGTATTGAACCAACAAAGCCAAGCGTACCTGCGGACCTAGTATCCTCCTGAGAACCCATTGCTGCATTAATTAATACATTCTTAAATAAGTATATCCTTGAATATACAAAGTAATCAATAAACACTGGGATATAAATGAGAAGATGCGCTACGCCCTCCACCACTCAAAGGCTATGTAGTGCATCTTACCATCAGCCTCACTTTGCGTTGCCAGAACAAACCTCTTATTCACACTGTGACTGAGCCTTGCTGCCCTCGTTATGTCAAGCGCACTCACGGCCCTCCTGGGCTCAATGAAGTGTAGTAGGACTGGTGCGTGGTCAATCCCAGGTCCCCTCTCGTAGACCGCAAATAACGAGCCGAACTTAAGCCCGCTCTTAACGACGAAGCCCCCATCCCTCAACTCCCTATATATCGTATACACCTGGTCGAAGTTATTCACGGTGCTCCGCCCAACCCTAACCAGGTCATCCCTCGTTAACCTATTACCGCCGCCATCAAAGACCTCCAGCAACCCCTTATCCACCAGGTAAAGAGCCTCAACAATCGAAAGCTGCAGTGGTGAGTTGACGTTGTTGACCTCGCTTAGTTTAACCTTATCCTCATTAACGAACTTACCGTAGAACCCCATTGAGTAGAGTTTCCTGGCCTCATTAATGTCCGTAACAACCACAGCACCGCCAATTAGGTAACCCCTGAACACGTCACTGTAGTGCATTACGGCTATTAAAACCAAACCCCAGGATATGCGATTACTCCCTCGGGGCCCTAACCGTGGCTATGCTATTATCCGCAACGCCCAACCTCCTCATTTCCTCCTCATTACACCAAACCTCATTCCTCGGCACATCCTCGCTGGGTATCACCGTAAACACGTACCTCCTCTCCCTGGAACCACCGCCGACAAGCACTACCTCGACCTTATCCCTAATCTCCAGCTCCTTCATCGTCTCAGGGTTCATCTTCGCCTTACCCTCATCCACGTCACTCCTACGCCTAATCCTCAACCTCCTCTCACGCCTCTCCCTCTTCTCCTCAGGCCTGATCCCGCTCGGCGTTAGGAAACTGGGTATTAGGAGCTTCCTCGCAGGCTTACTCTCGCTTGGCTTACCCTCGCTCATCATTATCATGGCATGAACCCCTTATTTATTCTTAACCTCACTAATCAGGCCTAATTCCCTGGCACAATCAATGCAGTACCTACTAAGGCCAACCCTAACACTATCCCTCCTACAAACCAACCTACCACACCTAACGCAGTGCCCCACGGCAAGCCTCTCACGGCAGACTTGGCACAGGGTTGCTGAGCAGGCCTTACACACGTTTAGTGCGTGGTCAAAGTCGTCATCGCACACGTACCTACCACAGACCCTGCACCTAATTACCGCGGGCCTCTCCTCACAAATGTCGCAAAGGTGAGTCAACTTAGTAATGTGCATTTTACACCTTAAATGCTTAATCGAGTGATGCCAGGTACTGCAGTATGTCCGTCCTGGTTATTATGCCCACGGGCTTACCACCACTAACCACTATTAACCTACCGATCTTGTTCACGGTCATGAGCCTCATCGCGTCGTATATGTCGGCCTCCTTATCAATCGTAGGCACATCCCTCCTCGCGTAGTCCTCAACCCTCACGTTTAGGTTACCCTCATAGTAAGCCTTGGCAATCTCACTCGTGGTTATTAAACCAACTATCCTACCCTCATCATCAATGACTGGGAGCGCCCTGATCTTCCTCTCGGCAAATACCTTAGCCGCCTCCTTAAGTGGTGAGTCATGCCTTATGGTTATCACGTTCTTACTCATTAGAGCCTCAACCTTAACCTTTGGTATGGCTATCAACTTATTAATGGCGACCACCAACTCCCTCAACCCCTCATTCTTCTCCGTAATCACGCCCTCGATTATGACCCTACTATTGGCCGTGGGCCCAATCCTAACATTATCACCAATCCTAATATTCTTCATATCCCCAATAACCCTAACAAGGGCCCTATTACTAAATGGGTTAATCACATCTAGCAACTCAATACCGGTCACGTATAGGTTCGTGGGCAACTTATTAATTGTTATTGGCGCTATGTCGAGGGCGAATACCGTGTTCGTAGGCATCTTAACATACTCAAGGGCCTTCTGAGTCGGCACATAACCACCGTAGGGCCCAGTCTTGGACTCTATGTACCCCATGGCCCTCAGGGCAACCATTGAGTTCCTAACCGTGCCCTCATTAATACCAAGCTTCTCAGCAATATCCCTAGACTTAACGGGCTTCTTAGACGCCATGTACAACTCAACAAGCGCATTAAGTATCGAGGCATACGTCGAAGGCAATTTCTCAATCATCATACTAACCACCTCACTATTAATTATGTAATAAAATATTTATAATTTTTATTTACCGCAAAATCCACGAGCCTCTTCATCCATTATTAATAATTATCCTTAATTATTTATAATTCGATAATGAACGGTAAACCCTAACCTTCTTATTACCGCGAACCTCATAACCAAGGGACACCAGGCCACGCCTAACCAGCGAGCCCAATGCCTTGTAAACCCCCTGAATCGTCGCCACGCCACCCAGTCTTTCCCAAACCTCATAGGCGGTTAACGGCCTCGAACCCTCCAAAACCCCGAGTATGGCCTCCTGAAGCTTCGTTAACCCACCAAGCTCCCTACCAACCCTATACTCCTTGATCCCAGTACCCGTTATAACGACCACGTAATCCCCACCAAGCGTTGAGGCCGCGGCATAGGCCATGGCGGACACAGGCTTAACGTACATCCCGCTCCTCGCCAACTCAATCATTGACCTTATGGTCTCCTCATCACTCACATCAACAACCCTAGCCCCAGCGGCCCTGACAAGCCAATCACTAATTTCTGTCATCTGAGCAGCCCTATGCTTAACGAGTATTAACCTCGGCAAATCACCGATGAACCCCCACTCACGCAGTTCCCTAAAGCCCTCATAAACGGCCAGCGCCAGGTAACCCCTCTCCATGGGCAACACCACACCCTCCACCTCACCAACCTGCTCGTAAAGTTCGTAGGCTATGGTCTTAACACCATCAAGAAATATGGGCTCGCCGTAGAACGTGTTAATGCCATGCCCACCACCGAATTCAATAGTCACATTACCCATAGTTGATAGCCTGAGGAGCTCCGCATACGCACCAACGCGGTCGGGATTAACATAGACCTTAGCACTAACCCCGGCGGCATTGGCATAGGTGGCTATTGATAACGTGAAGTCCTCCTCGAACAAAACCCTGATCTCACCCACAGCATTACTAATTAATACTGATGAGCCCCTATCCATGAAGGACCCAGTTGGGTTCCTGGACTCATCCTTAATGAGCACGCCATTAACCCTCCTAATCCTAGTGAAGCCCTCGCCAAGTGTTACGACCCTATCGCCGTAGTTCAACGCCGACGCGTACCTAAGGATGCTCGGCTTCTCCCTATCAATCCTCAAAACACCCCTAGGCTCAGCTATTAATGGGAAGCCGCACCTAGGGCATGATGGGCCATTGCCAAGTCCTACATAGCCACACCTAAGGCACCTAAACCTCACGTTAACCCGCATTCCCCCGGCTTATGATTACTCAATAGGGTAAAAGTTTTGTCCTTCTCTGCATAATTCCTGTCAGCATCATGTTAAATACCCACTATATCGAGAGTTGCTTGCTTAGCCATGGCTAATGAGGTTGGGTTTATCGTTAATGTGGAGAGCCCGCTGGTGTACGTGGTTTCCATAAAGAGGAACAGCGGTGTTAATCGTTATGACTACGTCTACATACCCATGAGGGACTACGTCAATGATAAGGAGGTTAATGTGAACGTGCTTGGGCAGGTACTATGGATAAGGCGTGAACCATATAGGGTTGGGGTTGATGGCTACGTGGCCGACGTACTGGACGACATGCCCAGGGATAGCATTGTCGAGGTTGTCCAGGCCAGAGTAATGGTGCTTGGCTATAAGTACGGCGATAGGATATACATGCCGAGGACAACACCCGCCGTGGGTACGCCCGTGTACTTAGCCGACACAGGCATGGTGAGCGAGTTCGTTAGGGTCGACCCAGATAGAGCCCTATGCATTGGCAGGCTTTCCCTAAGGTCTGAAGTGCCCTACTGCATAGACATGAATGGCCTCAGGAGGCACCTGGCCATAATAGCATCCACGGGCTCTGGGAAGACCTGGTCCTCGGTAATACTCATTGAGGAATTGCTGAAGAAGGGCGCCACGGTACTCGTCATTGACCCGCACGGCGAGTACGTGCACATAAAAAGCAGCATCTCAAGGCTTGGTCCTCAATTCCTCGATAAGGTCATCGTAATAACGGCGTCCGAGGTAGGAACCGGCGACTTGAGGTATAGGATAAACACAATGAAGGTCCAGCCAGAGGTCCTGGCTGACGTGGCTGGCGTTCCGAGGGGCGCGTCCAAGATTAGGTACGTCATATACCTGGTCCACACCCTCGTCAGGACCATTGTTAAGCACAGCGGTGCTAGGCAGTTGGGTACCCTGGACTCAATGATTAAGGTCATTAATGAAATCCTTGAGTACGGGGCTAACACGAGCGTAGATAGGGTGTTGAAGAGACTCAATGTATCGCTTGATGATGAGGGCAGGAGGAGGGCGGAGAAGGTGTTGAAGGAGCTTGAGGACTTAATAGATAGTAAGACAAAGAAGGCATTGCTCGTTAGCACCAGGGTCTACTTGAGGAGGCTTAGGAGAATTGGGCTCTACACGTATTGGTCACTACCACTTGATAAGGTCTTGAGGCCGGGCTCCGTAACCATCATCAACCTTGCCGGCCTAAGCGATGAGGTTCAGGACCACGTGGTATACCACATACTGAGTAGGGTGTTTAGGGCTAGGGTTAATTACGTGAGGAACCTGCCGGGGCCCAGGTATCCATTCCCCGTGGTTGTCATCCTCGAGGAGGCCCATAGGTTCGCCCAACCGAGGGCCGTTAAATCAACGCTGAGCCTAAGCATAATCTCTAGGATAGCGGGTGAGGGGCGTAAGTTCGGTGTCTACCTAGTCGTGATAACCCAGAGGCCTTCGAAGGTTGACCCTGACGTACTCAGTCAATGCAATAGCCAAATAATACTGAGGCTCGTTAATCAGAGGGACGTAATGGCCGTACTAAGCGCCAGTGAGGTGCTTAATGAGGAGTTGGGCAGGTTAATACCCATGCTTGATGTTGGTGAGGGCATTGTGGTTGGTCCAATAACACCACTACCACTCGTGATTAGGCTCAGGGATAGGGTGCTTGATTACGGTGGCTCAGACATAGACCTGAGCAAGGCATGGGGTGTCCAGGCTGATTTGAGCGTTGAGGAGTTGAGGGAGGGGGTCGAGAAGGCCCTTAGCACCAAGGTCGGTGCAAGGAGTGTGCTTGAGGCGGTCTCATTAATTAATGATGTTGGTGATGTGAGTATGGACACTGGGGTCCTCAGTGGTAGGGTTGGTGGTGCCCATGTTGAGGTCAGGCTCGGTGAGAACACCTGGAGCTGCGAGGTGTGTGGCTCTACATATGAGCCATGTCCACACGTAATAGCACTGACGGCAAAAGCAATTAAGGATGGGTTGCTGAGGGTTGGTTAGAATGCTAATTGCGCAATTAGCCGACATACACCTTGGCCATCGCCAGTACGGGTTAGACGAGAGGCTCGAGGACTACAACAGAGCATTCCTGAGCGCGGTTGATGAGTTGGTACGGCTTAGGGAGGAGAGGGGGTTAGACACCGTGGTAATTAGTGGCGACTTCTTCGACACCCAGAGACCATCACCCAGCATATACATAACGGCGATTAGGGGGTTAGCGAGACTTAGGGAGGCTGGGATAAGGGTCATAGCCATAAGGGGTAATCACGACTCATCAGTCATAAACCCAGTCGAGAATCCACTCGCCGTGCTCCACCAAATGGGTTTGATTCAGTACCTGGATAATAACTACGTGGACCTGGGCGAAGTCAGGGTGATTGGGGTCGGCACGGTGTACACGGATATGCAGAATAGGCTTATCAATTCATTAAATGCCCTGAGGGGTGGTGGCATCAACATAGCCGTTATTCATCAATACATCGAGGGCGCGCCGTACATATACCCAATGCCCAACGTGGATGTGTTCATGATTAATGAGAAGCCACTGGCTCAATTGGACATTGATTACTTCGCCGTGGGGCACATACACGAGCATGAACTCAGGCACCCGAGGATCAACGCTGTTTACCCAGGTTCACTCGAGATATGGGATGCCAGGGAGTTCGAGGTTTATGAGTACTCCAATGGAAAACTAAGGAAGGTTAAGGACCTAGACCCAAAGGGCTTTCTACTACTTGATGTTGGTGGCAATGGCGTTAAGGTCAGCGGTGTTAGGCTTGGGGTCTCTAGGAGGCTTATCAGGGTGAGGGTTAAGTATGATGAGGCAAAGCCCAGTGTTGTTAGGAGTGACGTGGCCTACATAGCCAGCAACATGGATCAGAGGGGTTCGTTGATCATCCTGGAGGTTGAGGGCAGGGTGGCCGGTGGCTACTCGACCAGGGACTTCAACGCCAATGCGCTTAGGAAGCTTTTCAGTAGGGCTTGGGTCGACGTTAGGCTAAGCCTGGAGAGACAGGTTGGTGGGGGTGAGAGGTCGGTTAGGGTGTTTGGCGGTATTAATGAGATAATTAGGCAGGCCCTTAGGTCCAGGTTGGGTAATGATGAGTTGGTGGGTGTCGTCATGGACATTATCGAGAGGGTTAGGGCCGATGATGAGGATGGAGCGTTGAAGGTCCTCGAGAACCTGGTCGGTGTACCACTCAGGGGTAGTAAATCAATCACTGATTGGTTGGGTGTTCAGAAATGATTACTAAGGTTGAGATTGAGAACTTCAGGTCGATAATGAGGGGTAAGGCAGTAATTACCGAGGGCATAAACTTCATACATGGGCCAAACGGCTCCGGTAAGACGAGCATACTTGAGGCAATAGCAATAGCCCTATACGGCTCCGAATGGGTTAGGGGTAAGTACAGGCTTAGCGACCTCGTTAGGCGCGGCGCGTCCAGCGCCGTTATTCGCCTTGAGTACGTGGGAATTGATGGGCGTAAATACCTCATACAGAGGGCCTTCAGCACCGAGAGAACCCTTGAGTCGCAGACCTACGTCCTCGATGAGGGTGGTAGGAGGGTTGCGGCTAGGGATAGGGAGGTCACGCAATTCGTGGTTAAAACCACGGGTATAGACCTCGACACATTCTCGGAACTACTCTACGTAAGGCAGGGCGAGATTAGGGAGATACTCAGGAGTGGTAGGAAGGGCGAGTTTAAGTTGGACACCCTGCTCAGGCTTGATGCCATTGAGAGGGCTAGGCAGGACGTGGTTAGGGAGGGGCTTAGGGCCGTGACCAGCATTACCGAGGGGCTTAGGGGTAGGCTTGAGGTACTTGAGCGTGAATTAAGGAGTAGGAGGGAGGAGTTAGCCAAACTAGAGAGCGAGGTCTCCAGCGCCGAGAAGGCTCTGGGCGAGAGGGAGGGTGAGCTTAGGGCTGTTGAGGAGGAGTTGAATAAGTTAATGAGTAGTGAGGAGGAGATGGAGAGGCTTGAGGGTGAGTATGCGGAGTTGAAGCAGAGGCTCTCCATGCTCAGTGAAGAGGAGGGCAGGGTCTTGAGCGAGTTAGATGCGTTGAGGAACACCCTAAACCAACTAAGCCAGTTGAGGGCTAGGGTCGTTGAGCTTGAGTCGGTGGTGTCCAGGGAAGGCGAGTTGAGGGCCAGGATTGAGGAGTTAATGAGGAGGAAGGATGATGTCAGGGCAAGGCTGGCGCTGGTCCAGGGCTATAGGCAGAGGGCTGAGGAGATTAGGAGGGAGTTGGGGAGTATCGAGGGTAGTATTAAGGAGTTGAATGATGAGTTGGACAGGATTAATGGACTTAAGGAAAGAGCAGAGGAGCTGAGGAGGAGGTTGGCTAGGAGGGCGTCGATAGACGTGGAGATCAATAGTGTTAGGGAGGAGCTCGCCAAGGTTGATGTGGAGATCGAGCATGTGGAGACGGAGTTAAACCTGCTGAGGGGTGGTTCTGTCGAGAGGTGCCCATTGTGTGGTAGGCCATTGAGTAGGGAGTTGGCCCAGGAGCTTGTGGTGAGTAGGGAGGTTAGGCTTAGGGAGTTGATGAGGAAGAGGGATGAGTTAAGGAGCAGGTTGAGCAGGCTTAGTGGTGAGGTTGAGGAGTTGAGTAGGTTGGAGGGTGAGTTGAGGAGTATCGAGGGGGAGTTGAGTAGGGAGGGCGTCATTAGGGCGTCCCTTGAGGACCTACGCAGGAGGAGGGACTCACTGTTTGAGGAGTTATCGAGGATTAGCGGCTATAGTGAGGAGTCACTGAGGAGGGAGTTGGAGGGTATCGAGGGGGAGTTGAGTAGGTTGAATAGTGAGCTTGAGGGGTTGGGTAGGGCTAAGGTTGAGCTTGCTGAGTTGAGGGGTAGGTTGGCGAGTGTTGATGAGTTGGAGAGGAGGGTTAGGGATGGTGAGGCTAGGCTATTGAATATACACAGTGAGAGGTTGAGTGTTGAGGGTAGGCTTAGGGAGTTGGAGGGGAGGATTAGGGAGCTTGAGGGTGTTAGGGCTAGGATTAAGGAGTTGAGTGTGAGGAGGGACTTGTTGGTTAGGGAGGTTGGGGAGTTGAGGGGTAGGGTCAACGCGCTTAGGGATAGGATTGAGAAGTTGAGGGGTGAGTTGGCGAGTAGGGAGTCGGAGGTGGGTAGGGTTAAGGGTGAGTTGGGTAAGTACGTTGGTGCTTCGGACATGCTCAGTAAGCTTCAGCAGGTCCTTGATGACGTCAAGCCCGTGGTTAGGAGGATATTCCTTGATTCGGTTAATGAGGAGTTGAATGTAATGATGAGAGAGCTTATGCACAAGGCCTCGTACGCGTCCGTGGAGGTTAATGAGGACTACGAAGTGGTGGTCAGGAGGAATGATGGGGTCTCACTACCCGTTGAGGCGTTGTCCATAGGCGAGAGGAACCTGGTGTCCCTAATGCTTAGGTACGCAATTGCCAGGGTGGTCATGGGCGTAATACCGATACTAATACTTGATGAGCCCACGGAGCACTTGGACGAGGAGCATAGGCGTAGGGTTGGTGATTGGATTAGGAGCCTGAGTAATGGCGTTAGGACCGTGATAATAACGTCCCACGTGGACGTCCTAGAGACTATAGCCGACAATGTAATAAGGGTTGGCTTCATCAATGAGAGGGGTGAGAGTATGTTCGCGAACTCATGATGAGGAAGTAATTTTATATTTTTAACCTAAGCCATTAACCTGAGATTATGGCTAGGGGTATACCGGCCTACGCCCTTGGTGGCTTGATAATACTCGTGGGATTCATAGCATCCCTCTCCCTCATACTCTCAATACCGTCACCGCTGACCACCGTGACGGGTTACCTAAACCTAACCGCGAATGCGTACCTAGGCTTTGGGAACAACCTACTCGTTATAATAGGTACTAATAACTTCAACTTCCCAATAACTGAACTAAACATTTACATACCCAGGACTGGCACAAACATAATAATAAGCGGCAAGATACCCAGCGGCTCATACTTCCTAGTCATGATATACCAGGGACCAAATAATACCGTGATCATAGCGCCTGGACTAAACGTGACTGGTTACCCAGGAAACCTAGCCAACCTAACAAAATCCGGAGTCGCCTATAGATTCAACGCCACCGCCCTAGTCTACGGCGTTGTTAAGAGGGGGTCATTCCAATTAACGACCCAGGACTCAGGCGTGGTGTACGCCGTGCCTGTCATAACGAACCTCTCGAGACCAATCCTCGGGGTCTACGTATTCCAAATGGCCCCGATGGGGAGTACAAACGTCACCGGCTTCAACCTGGTCTCCCTTGGGCAGGTGATTGGTGAGGTTAGGTGCAACGTCAGTGAGCCCATACCGGTATTGCCGAGTGGTCTCACGTACTTCGCAATAAACATATCCTCAACAAATGGCACGCTGAAACCGTTGGGCATTTGGTATGACTGCAATGCAACACCAACAACATCACTACCAACACTCCTCTACCTGAACCTCGCCCTGAGGTACGTCTATACATACAATAATATAGTGATTAGGAGGGAGGATTGGTTCCCCGTGTATATACTGCCCATGCAAATGAGTAATACGTAATAAGCCGGGCCGCATTACTAAACCGTGGGTGAGGGCTTTAACTACCTATTCAACCCCAGGTCAATAGCCATAATAGGCGCCACGGCTAGGGAGGGGAGCGTCGGCGGCGTCATAACCAGGAACCTACTCACCAAGTTCCGGGGCAGGGTCTACCTAGTCAACCCAAGCTACACGGAATTACTGGGCCACAGGGTCTACAGATCCGTGCTTGAGATCCCTGATGAGGTTGACCTAGCCGTAATAGTCACGCCGGCGCCCACCGTACCGAGGATAATGAGTGAGTGTGCGGCTAAGGGCGTTAAAGTGGCCGTAGTAATTAGTGGTGGCTTTAGCGAGACTGGTGAGGATGGGGCGAGGCTCGAGAGGGAGGTTAGGGAGGCATCCCAGGGCAGGGTTAGGATACTAGGCCCAAACTGCATTGGAGTTTACAACGCCTTTAATGGCTTAGACACATTCTTCATACCGCAGGGTAGGATGGAGAGGCCTAGGGCTGGGCCGATAGCCCTTATAAGCCAGAGTGGTGCGGTCGCTGCGGCGATCCTCGATTGGGCGGCTAGGAAGGGTATTGGTGTTGGCATTGCCGTGAACTACGGGAATAAGCTCGACATTAGCGAGGTGGAGTTGCTCGAGGCTTTGGCGGGTAATGAGGATTTGAGGGTCGTGGTCATGTACGTGGAGGGGTTGAAGTACCCTGGGGAGGGCAGGAGGTTGCTTGAGGTTATGAGGCGGGTGACTAAGGTTAAGCCCGTGATTGTCTATAAGGCTGGTAGGTCGAAGTCCTCGGGTAGGGCCGTTAAGTCCCACACCGCCGCCCTGGCGGGTAATTACGAGATCTACAGGGCAATGCTGAGGCAGGCAGGTGCCATAGAGGTTAATAACTTGATGGATGCGCTCGAGGTCGCTAAGGCATTAGCCACGCAGCCGTTGCCAAGGGGAAACAGGGTCTTAATAATCACCGATAGTGGTGGTGCCGGTGTTCAGGCTGTTGATAATGTGGAGTCCGTTGGATTGGTAGTGCCCGAACTGCCTCAGGAGGTTCGGAGCACCCTGGCCAAGTCATTACCACCCTTCGCAAGCACTGCAAACCCGATTGACTTGACGGGTAGTGCCACGGACGCCATGTACAAGTTCGTCCTAGACACCGTACTACCGACCGGCCACATCGACATGGCGCTGGTACTAGCCCAAATGCAGTTGCCTGGCATGACGCCTAAGCTTGCGGATTACATAATCGAGGCCAGGAGGTTCGGTAAGCCAATAGTTGTTTATGGAATCAGTGCGAATGAGGATGCGAGGGCCTTCAAGGCTAGGCTTGAGGAGGGTGGTGTGCCGACGTACGATAGGTTGGAGACCGCGGCTAACGCCCTGAGGGCTCTGTACGAATACGCGGTCACCAGGGGGTTAGTCCGCCCTCGTTAGTCGTACCCTACAGGCCTCGCGCCTGTACACTACGGCGCCGACTATGGTTGTTATCAACACCATGAGTATTATGATGCCGAACTCACCCATGTTAATTAAGCCACTGCTTAACCCTATGGATGCGATTACGAGTCCCATCTCACCCCTGGGTATCATGCCGTAGCTGACGACCATTGAGTCACGGCGATTACGAAGCCTTAGGTAGGCGAATGGGTATATACCAACGACCTTACCAACCACCGCTGCTAATGAAACCACGAGTGCCACCACCAGTACCTCAGTATTGAGTATATACCTGAAGTTTAGTTGTAGGCCCATGGCTATGAAGAATATGGAGCCGAATATGGCCAGTAACACGTTCACAGTCTCCCTAACCCTCTGCGAGGACCTGCTCTCAGCAACGGCCACGCCTGCTATGAACGCGGCAATGACCTCGGAAAAGCCCAGCGTGGTCATTATGAGGACTATGCCGAAGAGGACCACTAGGGATGCGTAGGTAATCACCTCCTCACCAACCCTATTCAGGGCCCTGGGTATGAATAGCACGGACAGTATGAATACCAGGACCCAAAGGGCCACGGTCTTGACAGCCGCGATTATGGCGCCATACGTGAAGCCGCCGGCGCCCACGGTGGTTATGACCATGGAAAGGAGTATTAGAGCCACGACATCGTCTATCGACGCCGCCGTGATCAAAACCCTAGTGCTTGGTAGACCCGTCAAGCCTTCACGCTCGATGATTCCGGCGACCACGGCTAGGCTCGTGGGTGCCGTCGATAGGGCAATTATCGCGGATTCCGTGGGTTGCAACCCAACGGTTGTTAAGGCCCAGTAGACCAGGGCGAAGGGGGTTATGGCCCCGAAGACGGCGGCTAATACGCCGTATATGCCGCCTTCCCTGAGTGTGGATAGGCCGTGCTCAAGGCCCGAGGCGAAGAGTAGGAGTATTATTGAGAGGTTTGTTAGGAATAGTAGGTAATCATTGATTGTGAATAACTCCAGGTGCATGAACGCGTTCAGTAGTGAGCCCAGTGCGTATGGGCTTAGGGCAAGTCCTATCAGGAGTTCGGCGACTACCCTGGGAAAGCCATACCTAGAGAGGACACCACCGGCCAAGTCAGCTAGTAGGATTAGTATGCTAACCTCAAGGAGCGTGAGGAAGATAGTCTCGCCAGTAGGCACAGGCTGCGTTGGGTGTTCGCCTTAATAAACAATACTTCGGGCCCCCTTTAATTAGAAACAGAAAATAAAACCATTTTTAACACCATGCAATAACACAGCCACTGCACATTACGTGCTTGAACTAATTACCGTTACCTGGTTAGTAAATACATCAACGGTAACCGTTATTGGCGATGGACTATTGAAACAGCCTAGGTAGTTCCCGAAGGTTGACGTGAAGTTTATAGTCTCATAAAGCGGTGAATAGCCACCGGGCCTGCTTGGGTCGAGCATGAATATGTCGCTTGGTATCACGGTATATGTATAACCAACCACTGGATTGTTGAAGTTCCAGGTCCATTTATCCTGACCCAGGGTTGGATTGCCTGAGTAGCCCCAGCCGATCGTTCCCTGGGTGATGGTCTCAGACACCTGCACGTAGACGCCGGATGGACCAGCACCAAGTGTGTAGGATATTGTTTGCTGACCAGATGATGAGCCCGTCGGCGCAGCACCCCAGAATACCTGACCTGGGTAGATATTGGAATACGCATTAACGCCCTCACCTGCATAGCATGGGGTGAAGCTACCACTAGGTGTTAAAAAACCCTCCACCTCATGTTGTATCAGGTTTAGGAACCACCAGTACGGACCAGGGTATTGCTGATATGCGTAATAGAACTTGACCATGGCCCACTGCTCACCCGCCAATTTACCAAACCAGTCATAGGTGCTTGATGAGTACCAACCCACGTAGCCTACGTACGTGAATCCCTGTATGAAGACCGTGATTGACGTTGCGCTTGATTGAAGCTCAACCTTCGGTGCATCAAATGATAAGGTTGGTATTATGGCATAGAGCCTATTGCCAATGTCCATCAACATCTCATTATAATCCCTCCAACCCTTTAATACTGCGTATGTCGAATCAACCGCAGGTAATCCCTCAAAAACGTCCCAACCAGTCACAAACCTACTGGAGTTCCTTAATGGCATCATCGCCAGCATTATTGCCGTAACATCAGTCGGTAATTTAGGTAGTACAGTCTTATTGGGGCCGGGCTCGCCTATGACCACCGTCGCCCTTTCATCGATGAAGTTCTTTACCAGAGTTAATAATGCATTACCTGCATTGGGACCAACAACTTCAACGGGTACACCACGCCCTAGGTAATTGATCACCTCATACTTATAATAACTACTATTTAGGCTTAGTAAGTCATCCTCAATAACGACAATGCTGCATGAGGCATTGCCCGGAAGCTCGGACTTCACGGTGAAGGGCACATTAACAGTGCCCAGGCCCTTAACAATGCTTGCTACGTATGGGTTGCCCAGGGAGCCGACAATGCATACCGTGGGCTTAGTAACACCATTGAGTAGGGCATAGAGGGCGTTGCCGTTACTCGTTGTGGATTCATGAGGCATGTGAAGCTGCATTAGGGATATGGCGGCGATTGCCACCACAACGCTAACTAGGGCATAGATTACCCGCCTCATAAACATCATTAAGCCACCCTAAGACTTTTTTCACTTGTGTGTTCAATTAAAATGCGCCCTGTGGATTACGTAATTGAACGCCCTAAAACCAATGATGAAGATGAACGCCGATAATGAAACCACGGAGGTGAAGTAGACCGTGGATAGGGGCATTATTAGTGATGAGTTGATGATGGCGAGGGCAACCGCGTTGTCCATGTACCAGGTAAATGAATCCATGTAGGCATGGGCTAATACCATGAGAATCAACCCCCTGAAGCCCTTATTTAAGGCTTGATAGGTTTTAAGGACCATTGATGAGCCTAGGTGGAATAGGATGGAAACGATGGGTTGAACGGCAATGCCTACCAGGCCTATGGTGGATATTACGTTGGCGTACTCAATACCAGGATTCACGGATGCGGGTATCAACAGTGGCAATACCAAACCCATCATTGCAAATGCCAAGTCCACCAGGGCAAAGCCATAACCAATGTATGGAGCCGACCCGGGTTCACGATCCCTAATTGCCAAGTACCTGAAGGCTTCCTGGAAGACGCCGGCCATCAAACCCATGTAGATTGCCATAAGGTAAAAACTCGACTTAATGAGGCCCAGGACTAAGTCGGTAATTGACGAGACACCTCCAATCATCACCTCCCTAATGTGGGTTAGGAGGACTATGAGTATTGGTATTCCCTGGGTGATCACCTGCGGTATTAGGGCAAGCAGCATGAAGCCAACACCAATTAAGACCCACGAAGCCCTACCGCGCCAGGCAAGCCTACTGAATATGGCGTAGGCAATGATTGGGGCCGTAACCAGGTAGGTGACTGCCAATGCCGCGGTCATTAACTGCATGATTAAGGCCACCCAGCCAGGCATTTCTATGAATAATACTTTTAAGGGCTTCGCAATCTCTACGTATGCTTATGACGATTACCAAGCAGTCCTACATAGTTAAGTGGTTAATCCTAGGCGTATTAATCGGGGTGGTTGCCGGTGCCTCGGCATTAACGTTTTACCTAGTGCTCAGATTAACTACGTACGTATTCATGGACCTACTCATTGGTTATAGGCAGCCCGAGCCCATTGGGTTTGGAGGTTCACTAACGTACACACCCCACATTGAGAGGCCTTGGTTAATACCCGTGTCCACGGTACTCGGCGCGGTGATTGTCGCTTACCTAGCCAGGGAATTCCGCGAGTCGAGGGCCGGCCTTGACGCCGTTATAGAGGCGTACCACGGTAGAAGGAGGCCATTTAGTAATCCGGGGCTTCATGGCTTCATGAATGTCCTACTCTCGGCGATAACGATAGGGTCGGGCGGTTCCGCTGGGCCTGAGGCACCAACTGGAAACCTCGGGGGTGGCTTATCATACCTCATTGCCGAGGGGCTTGGGCTTAGTGATGAGGATAGGGCCCTGGCGATGATTGTCGGCATGGGCGCGGCCTTGGGGGCAGTATTCAAGGCGCCGGTGGGCGGTGCATTACTCGCGGCTGAACTACCCTACAGGAGGGACTTCGAGGTTAAGGCGTTGTACCCAGCCCTCGTGGCCTCGCTGACGGCCTACGCAATCTTCTGCCTAGTAACTGGCTTTAAGCCCTACATGGGCCAGGTAATGATGACCGTGCCCACACCGTCAATTCCGCTCTACGCGGTCTTGGGGGTTGTTGATGGTGCCGTGGCCATGGCATACGTCGAGTCACTGGATGGCATCCACAGGTTATTTAGTAGGTTGAGGGTTAATGACGTGGTTAGGACCGCCATTGGCGGTGTTCTCATAGGCCTAATCGGCCTTATAATGCCGCAGGTACTCGGTGCCGGTGAGGGTTGGATGGATCTGGCGGTTTATGTAAGGTTAAGCAGCTTCTCCTCGCCGATAATGCCACTCATAATACTCCTAGCCCTACTCCCGCTCGTTAAAATTCTCTCCACATCGGTTACCCTGGGTTCGGGGGAGGTCGGTGGCGTCTTTACGCCGGGTCTCGTGGTTGGCGCTTTCACGGGGTTGGACATGGGCCTACTCCTTCACTACCTATACCCCACGCTCGTGCCGAGCGCCGTGCCCTTCGTCGTTGTGAGCTCCCTGGCAATGTTTGGTGCTGCTTCAAATGCCCCACTCGCCGTCATGGTGATGATGCTTGAAATGACCAACAACTACCGAGTACTGCCGGAGGCAGTCATAGCCTCAACCATCGCCTACCTAATGACTACTTGGAAATACACGGTATTCAAGGCCCAAAGGGCCGGTAGAACGCGCACTGGACGTGGTGAACGCGGGTCATGGTCATCGTAGAGAAATACTGAAGTCCTAACAATGGAGGCATCAGAAAGGGGGGCCAAAGAAACTAGGGTTAATCTCATCACTAGCGGCCTTCGCAATAGTCCTAGTAGTAATTACGAGAAGGCCATTAACGCGTTGGCACCCCATTCATGCTGCACTCACATGGTTAAGTGACCCAGACCCTGGCCTTCCTGGGTATGTCCACGAAATCCTCGAGGTTTAGACCGATAGTTTCTGGGCTAAGCCTTAGGTCTCCGGCCTCTATAAACAGCACCACGGCACTCCTAACCCTGGGTGGTAATGAATTAATGAACCCCAATCAGCCTCCCTCCTCCTCACCCTAACCTCCCCCTCACGCTCCTCAAGCTCCCTAATCACCCCCAGAACCATTACAAAACCACCAACTAGGCATTGCATTAAAAACTAGGAGATTAAGCGCCTAATCAACTCATTATCCACAGCCCTGGGCGACTCGGCATAGACTCGGGCACCGAGGCCCAGGGCCCCCCTGAGGACCGCCTCACCATCAGCGTCGGCATTAACCACATTAATGAGTAGGGCGTAGTCAATGGAGCCGGGCCTAATGGGCGGTAAAGCCGCGTCGGCACATACCACGTCCACGTTGGGCAGGTAATTCACATACCTAAGCACACCGCAGGCAATGTCTAGGCACACGTACAGCCTAGCTGAACCCGACAACAGGCCGGCTCCAACACCAACACCACAGCCAATGTCCAGAACCCTCATGCCCCTTGTCCTCAACGTCTCGGCAGCCCTGAGGTAGCCGAGCACGCTATCCCTCAGGTATAGGTCCAGGTACCTGGTGCCTAATGCCTCGTAGTAACTACGTACATAGAGCTTATATCCAAGCATAACACTGCCAACTAACTCACTATGCTCCTTAGCCCCCTTTAAGCCTTCAGCCCCTAATACATCGCCTCACCACCCGGCTTCGCTACTTCACGACTCTACCCCTGTACATTAGGTATATCGTCAAGTCATACATAATCTTCAGAGACCCACTTATTATGAATGGTAGGGAGTAGAGCCCCTGGGATATTAAATCACCGACTATTAACGGACCTGGTAAGGAACCAATGCTCCTCGCGGTATTCGTCACAGCATTCGCCGGAACCCTCTCCTCATCACTAAATATCTGCGCCATGAATGCCTGCCTAGTCGGAACATCCATCTGGGAAACACTCTGCCTGAGCAGGAGGAATGCGAGACTCCCCGTGAATGAACCAGCGAGTGGTATGAGTATTAGGAATATGTTCGAAATAATGTGCGTGTAGACCATCGTCCTCAGATTACCGATCCTCTCGGCAATCAACGGCGCAATCACCAGTGAGATCGCCGTAACCACATTAACAACCATAAAAACCAAACCCAACTCCCTCAGGGTCACCCCATAACGAATATAGAACCAGTAGGATAGTAGGGACTGCGTAACCAACCCACCCCCAAAGGCATCCACCGAGAATAGCATTGATAAATTCCTAATGTCAGCAACGGCAGTCCTACCCAAACCCCTCAAACCAAGCCTCCTCCCGCCACCCTCAATATTGCCTAGGGCGCTGTAGGCAATAACCATGACCAAACCAACCACGGCATATATGAGGTACATCGACCTAACAAACACCAATTTATCCCCCAGGTAGGCCGGTAATGATGATGCGAGGGCACCCAGCGATGATGCTGAGTAACCAATTAGGTTGTAAAGGCCCAGGACCCTACCCAACCTATTGCCCGTGAACCTAGGCAACACACCAACCTCAATGGATTGGAAGGGACCCGCCTCAGTCCCTGTCGTACTTATGTTACCCATGAAAAGCGCCAGGGCTAGTACAGGGTATAGTGAGGATGAGGATAGGAGGATGCCGGAGATGAATATGAGTAGGCTAAAAATGATCAATAACCTCCTCCTACCAATCACATTGCCGAACCACGTAAGTAATACGTTTGAGAAGACATTACCGAGGACTACCAGGAATATGGATGCACCAACGTAGGTTGGTGAAAAACCCAGCATTGCCAGGTAAATGGGCGTCAATACGCTGACCATGCCGAAGACAAAGGTCCTCAACCCCTTAACAATCAAAATCAAGTAAACACTCCTATGCATCCTTAACTGGGCAATGGGAAATCACTGAGATTTTAAACATAATTAGTAAGTTAGGCAATAGCCCGAGTAAAGTAATAAAAGCGAGTGGATTAGTGATTAGTTGAATGGGTTGTGCATTGAGAATTGAAAAACTAACCGTCAAGTACGGGAGTAAGGTCGCCGTCGACGGCCTAAGCACCTGCGTAAGACCCGGGGAAACCTACTGCCTCCTCGGGCCTAACGGCGCTGGTAAGACATCAACGATTAAGGCGGTGCTCGGCCTCGTGAAGTACGAGGGCACAATAGACATACTTGGTATGGGGCCGCCAAGGCCCGAGGTCATGAACAGTGTTGGCGCTGTCCTGGAGACGCCGTTGGTCCTGGAGACGCTGAGCCCGAGGGATTTCCTGGAGTTCGTGGGCTCCGTGAGGGGTGTTGGGGATTCGAGGTACGTTGAAGCCCTGGTCAGGGCACTGGGCCTTGAGGAGTTCATTGATAGGCCAATAATGTCCCTATCCGCGGGTAATAGGCAGAAGGTGGCCATAGTGGCGGCCCTAATGCATAGGCCTAGGCTCCTACTCATGGATGAACCCTTCAACTACCTGGATGCCAAGTCCGTCAGGGTTGTTAAGGAGTTGATGCAGAGGCACCTTGAGTCCAATGGCTCAATACTCTTCACGACGCACATAATGGAGGTTGCCGAGAGGGTTTGCACCAGGATTGGCATCATGAACGCGGGTAGGTTGGTCGTGGAGGGGACCCCCACGGAGATTATGAGCGCGGTCAATGCTGGTACTCTCGAGGATGCCTTCCTGAGGGCCATTAGGGCTGAGGATGAGATTAAGGGCTTGTTGGAGGGCTTGTGACCATGAATCCCTGGGAGCTCGGTGACCTGGTCTATAGGGAGTTGATAGTACAGGCAATAACCCAGGTCAGGAGGACTGGGGCTAGGCCCATCAGGGTTGATAGGGTCGTGGGTGGTTATGGGGTTATTAAGGCCGTGGCCTCAATAATCATAGCTGCATACCTAGCTGCGCCGCTCATCATAGCCCTAACCACGCACTGGGGTGGTGTGGTCGGTATTTATCGGTCACCACCCTATGAGTACATGATAATGTATCTCGCAATACTGATGACATACATGCTACTATCACCAATAATAACCTCTGTAATGGGTCACCCAGTGATTGGTGATTTACTCAGGACGTTGGGTCTTGATGAGGGCTCAATAAGGCTTGCGGCCACGATGGCCGTTATAAGGGCGGTGGATGCACCGTTAATATCGTCGTTAACCACAGCCATGGTGATAGCCGCGGTAATACACACGCCGGCCCCAGCCCTGGTCACTGCCCAGGCTGTGCTCCTAGGACTCGTAGGCCCCCTGGTGGGTATAGTCGCCCTGGACACCGTGGTCAGGAGGAGGGGTTCCGTGAGCACGTTCCTCACCAGGTCCCTGGTTGTCGCCGCGAACTCAATACCCTGGGTAATAGCGCTTACGCTCCTAATGCTCAGTGAGGACCCTGGGATTATAAGCCCTGGGATTGCCCAGTACATACCGCTGATTAGTGATCCATTGATCATGAGCCACCCAATGGCGCTACTAAACTCCGTGACCACCACGGCGGTGCTGACCGCCATTGACTCATACCTATTAATTAATGCTGGGTCGAGACTACTAATGCCGAGGCTCCCAGGGGGTCCCGAGTCCCTAATCACCGTTAACAAGCCGTTCAGGGGATTCAGGTTTAGGGGGCCGTTCATGGGCCTCGTCAGGTACTACATGAGGCAGTTACTCAGTGCCAGGGGCTCCCTGGGGATGGTGGTTGGCGGAGCCTTAATGGCCGTGTTCCTATACGTTTCCCTGGCAACGTCGATGAGGGGCCTAACCCAATTTGAGTTAATAATCGGCGTCATGGCCTACGCCGCGCCACTCGCCTTCATAACCTCGTTCCTACCAGTCATGATGTATAACGCGGAGTACTCGGCATTGCCCATAATACTCACGGTGCCGGTAACGCCCATTAGGAGGATGATGGCCAAGGTCCCCATGGTACTCACTGCGTACTACGCCCTCGCCGCGCCCATGGTGGTCATACTCGCGGCCCTCCACCACCCATCCGCCATACCGCCGGTCCTAGCCCTTGCCGTGTCGCCACTGGCATCCACCGTGATGTCCGCCGTAATATTCCAACTGGAGGTTAGGGATTACCTAAACGGTTCCCAGGCATTGGCGATACTAAACCTCGTCAATACACTGCTCATAATAACCGCAGCCTCGATACCCATCATAGCCTTCATAACAGCCCAGGTACTTACCATGAACATTACCTACTCAACAATGGCTTTAGCAGTGACGGGGGCCGCCGAGACAGCCGTGCTTTCCCTAGCCCTAATAGGCCTGGTCAGGGCTGGGTGACCAAGCAACTCACTGCTTCTGCTGGGCCTTCTGGGCGCCCTTCCTTGAGCCGCTCAACTCCTCCTCAATCCACTCAAGCTTACCAAGCATGGGCTGTCTAAGGGTTAGGCTTACCCTAACCACGTCCCTGTTGCCCGCGGTCACGTAACTCACGCCCACGACCCTGGCCCTAACCACGTCACCCCTACCAAGCCTACGCCTGCTGCGCTCGCCCACGAAGGCTCCGCTCTGCTTGTCGTAGAGGACCACGTTATCCTCCATCATCTGGGTCCTGTGTATCAGGGCGTCAATTGGCCCAATCCTCACGAAGGCCCCGAAGTCCTCAGTCCTAACCACCTCACCCTCAACAACCTCGTTAATCAACGGCGTATACACCAGGGCCTTGAAGCGTACCCTATTGTACGTTGCTCCATCACCGAATATCACCACGCCCCTCTTGCTCACCTCAACGTCGAATATGGCCACGTAGACCCCCACATCCCTCTCAACCCTACCCACGTACTCACCCCACAGGACCTCAAAGGCAACCCTCTCCAGCGGCTCCCCAAACCTGCTGGGTGGAATCCTGATGTAGTCCTCGAGTGTTAAGACCCTAAACATGCAGGGTTCGTTTTAATAAACCCTTTAAAAAACTAATCACCCCAACCCGTAAATCTCCCTCCAGGGCCTACCCTCCTCAACCATCCTGAGTATGATCACCCTAACCTTCTCAATACACGTCAGTAAATCCCTACCAAGCATCCCAACGATCACGGGATTCGCCCTAGAGGCTATGAAGTTTGAGGAGGCCACTATTGCCATGTACCTGGCAAGCACGAACTCATTACTCAACTCAACAACCCTCTCCATAACCCTCCAGGCGTTGGTTAACTCATCACCGCCGCACTCAACGCCCAGGGCGTTGCAGGACCTGTTTAGGGCCTCAACGCATAGTTTTGAGAGTTCACTCAGTACCGAGGCCCCATCTCCATTTAGGGCCCCACCAACCCTACTGGGCAACTCATCCCTTAGGTACTTGATTAATTCCTCATCCCTCCTAATCATCCCTAGGTCTCCACGATCGTCTCATCAATCAATATGTTCTCCTCCTTAAACCCCATCTCAACGAGCAGCTTCTTAACCCTCTGCCTCTGGTCACCCTGGACCTCAATCGAGTTCTCCCTAACAGTACCACCAGCCGCAAGCCTGCGCTTAAGCTCCTTGGCGATGCCATCGATGTCGAGTGCCTTAACATCGGAACTATCAAACTCAATAACAGTCACCAAATGCCTCTTCCTCCTCTCAACCCTAACCCTAACCAACGCCTGCTCCTTAGCTATCTCCGCCTCAGCCGTACTCTCACCACCAAGCACTGACGAAAGCAACTCATCAACTATGTCTCCCTGACCCTCCCCACTCATGGACCGAGTAATTAACTACCACATGTATTTATATCTTTTGCGTCCAGGAAAAACGTGAATGACGCATCACGAGGCGAGCAGTGACGAACCGCCGAGGTCAATGAAGACCCTACCACCAACACTGACAAGGCCCACGTAAACAAGGAGGAAGCGCGTTGATGAGCCGGGGCTAACCCCAAGCCCTGCCAGGCAGTCCATTGGTGCGGAGACATCAACGACATTGCCACTCACGTCCCTCGTGACCGCCACAGGCCTCGGGAAGTCAAGGCCCCTGGGCAGGTCCCAAAGATCCAGCGGTGGGTTTAGTGGCCGGGACCTACAGCCCACCGCCCTACGCCCAACCACAGAGACCCCAACCACGTAATCACCCACCAGGAATCCCAGGACGATGTCGAGCCAGGGCTTATCAACAGGCCCATCAACCACCACACCCCTAATGATTAGGCCGCCTATTGGGTACTCGCGGCCCAGGTCTATGAGGGTGAACCAGGGAACCGCCTGGATGGGCAATAGGTACTTATCACCAACCCTCCTGGCCCCAAACCTCCTACCCAACTCAACACTCGAAGCCCTAAACAAGGCCTCCAACTCATCCAGGGAGATTACGGGGAACCTACCGCCGAATTGCCTAACCACCATAACCATCAAACGCAGGCGTTTTTAAGGACCTCCTCGCACTTGACGTGCACGTCCCTGGGTATCCTCGGTATCACGCTCAGCAGGACCTTACGGGCCAGGTCAAGCTTCTCACTCATTACCCTCTCCACGAGCTCCGCAGTCACCGGTTGATGAGGAACCCAAATGTCGTAGTCAGTCACCAGGGCAAGCAGTGAGTAGCACATGCCGAGTTCACGCACGAGGTTAATCTCAGGCACCAGCGTCATCCCAATTATGTCACAGCCATAAACGTCCCTCCAAACCCTAGACTCAGCCTTAGTACTAAACCTCGGCCCCTCAATACACACATAGCACCCGCCGAGGTGAGTCCTATTAACCCTGGAGGCCTCCTCATAGAGCAGTTGATTAATTATGGGGTTAAAGGGCTCAAGACCAATCTGTATATGGCAGGTCCTAGGCCCATCAAAGAACGTGTACTCCCTACCCTTAGTCGCATCAAAGAACTGGTCGGGAATCACGAAATCACCAGGCGCAAAGTCCTGCCTAAGACTACCCACAGCACTAACACTAATGACGACCTTAACACCAAGGGCCCACAAAGCCCAGGCATTCGCCCTATACGGTATCCTATGCGGCGGGTACCTATGCCCACGACCATGCCTAGGTAGAAACGCAACCCACTCACCACCAACCCTACCAATCACCACATTATCACTGGGCAAACCATAGGGCGTGTGGATCTGAACCTCAAAGTAATCACTGAAAAACCCAGCCTCATAAAGCCCACTACCACCAATAACACCGACGTAGGGTAACGAGTCGATGCCCAACTCGCTTGGGCTCACGGGCGCCCTAGTAACCGTCAACTTCCTAACCCCAACCACGGTAAGGCTAGGGAAAGGACCTATAAAAGCGTTACCCAACAACCAAACCGAGGCAGGGATCAACGGCCAGGCACAATCACGAACTACTCCCACTGAGGGCCATTCCAAAGCCACATTGGAAGTGGTATGACTTCCCCATGATGGTATACCACAATAACACACTAATCTACGAGGGCTATGGGTACTATAAATTCAATTCTATATTAATCCCCATTTACCCGCCAAGTGGCATTGCCGCCACTGAAACACCACAAGAGATGCCTTACCTAGTACCTCACCACTAGGTGCCCTAATGAATTGCTGGAACTTCAGCATGGGTGGTCCACCTGGGGTACAGGTAAGGCTTCCAAATGGTACTGAGATTAATGGAGCAGGCCTAGTGTATATGAATTATGACTGGATTGCCTTCGCAAATGCCTGGCAGGGTGGTAAGGTGGTCTTCCAGGTTTATGAGCCTAGAAGTGCAATGTATGATTGGGTGTTTAGTCAATGGTTGAGCTTCAAGGAGAGCCAGGCTTATGAGAGGTTTGTGGAGTGGGCTGTGGAGGAGTAATGCTGGGGGTTATTCAACAATGTGGCTTGTGCTGACATTGGTGTATACTCAAGTAAGGTGCGGTGGTGGTGACATTATCATTGTATAACTTGACTAAGCCTGTTAGCTGGAGTTGGGAGCTTTACAATGTCACCACCACCAATCCAACCATTCCAGCCCACAACCCAACACCGAGCACTCAAGTGACTACGTCAATATCAATTACAATACTGCCAATGAGGCACACCGCCCCACGTAAGGCTCCTCCAATACCCTATTGAAATCTTCCAATGCAAAATATAGCTGAAAAGAAAACACGAAGAAGCAAACAAGCAAAGCCGAGAAAGCTTGTAGAATAATCAGGGCAATAACGAATCTAAACCGTCAAAACCCCACCCAGGGACCAACAAAAACAAACCCAACCCCAACCACACCCGGCACCCACCCATTAAACCCCACCACCCGCACCTGGGGCGATTGGGAGTGGCGGGCTCCCCCCTCGGGAAAACCCTCGGGGGTTACACCCCCACCCCATCAACCCCGTCTTCTACGGGGACCCTCACCCGGCACCCGGCGGGTTTCCCCACCGGGCACCGAGCGGCCGCCTCTTTTCGGGGAGGGCTTCCCGCTTAGATGCCTTCAGCGGTTATCCCCTACGGCGTGGCTGCCCGGCTCTGCCCTGTAGGGCAACCGGTAGACTAGAGGCCGCGGCGCCCCGTTCCTCTCGTACTGAGGGCACCTTCCCCTCAGGCGGCCAGCACCCCCGACAGGTAGAGTCCGACCTGTCTCACGACGGTCTGAACCCATCTCACGTTCCCCTTTAATGGGCGGGCAGCCCCACCCTTGGGGGCTGCTGCACCCCCAGGATGGGAAGAGACGACGTCTGGGTACCAAACCGCGGGGTCGATGGGAACTCTCACCCGCGACGAGCCGGTTACTCCTGGGGTAACTTTTCTGTCATGCCCGGCCCCCACTGGTGGGGGCACGAGCGTTCGCTAGGCCCGGGTTTCCCCCCTGCGCCCCTTGCGTTCAAGGGCGCAGTCAGCCCGGCATTTGGCCTTACCCTCTACGGCGGAGTTCTGACCCGCCTGAGCCGAGCTTTGGGCACCCCTGATATCCTTTCAGGGGTGTGCCGCCCCAGCCGAACTGCCCACCCGCCGCTGTCCCCCGGGTTATGCCCGGGGTTAGGGGTGCGGGAGGGAGTGGGTGGTGTTTCATTGGCGCATCCGCGCGGCCCGGAGACCGCGCTTCATCGCTCCCACCTACACTATGCACCCCCTCCCGCACCCCAACGACGGGCTGCAGTAAAGCTCCACAGGGTCTTCTCGCCCCGTCGGGGGTCCCAGGACTCTGCACCCGGAGGTGGGTTCGCCGGGCCCCGGGCCGGGACAGTGGGGACCTCGTTGATCCATTCATGCACGCCGGAACTTACCCGGCAAGGCATTTGGCTACCTTAAGAGGGTCAGAGTTACCCCCGGCCTTCAGCGGCGCTTCGCCCGGTTGGACCCGGGTTTCACGTACCGCCAGTGGCCAGGATTCAGCCCCCGTACACACCCTTACGGGCTAGCGGGGACCTATGTTTTTGTTAAACAGTCAGGTCCCCCTTGTCACTGCGACCCACGGCTCCAGTGGGTAACCACCAGAGCCGCGGGCACCCCTTCTCCCGAAGTTACGGGGCTAATTTGCCGAGTTCCCTGGCCCGGGGTCACCCGAGCCGCCTTGGGCTTCTCACCCAGGAACACCTGTGTCGGTTCTCGGTACGGTCGTGGGGGCTCGTTCCCCACCCCCTTTTCATGGGCCCCAGGAGTCGGGTGGACCGGGCTCAAGGCCCGGCTATTCCCGCCTTCGGCCGGTTCTCGCCATTACGGCACTCCCCGGCCTTCAGCGGTTAAGCGGGGTATTCCCCCGCCCACCCTATCCTGAGGCGTCGGGGGTGGGGCCTGCGTTGCCGCGAGGCCTACCCCCACGGCACGGGAATATTAACCCGTTTCCCCTTCGGCGGGTACCAATTAGGCCCCGCCTTAGGACCGGCTAACCCATGGCTGATTGTCGTTGCCATGGAACCCTGGTCCTTTCCGGCGGAGGGGGTTCCCACCCCTCTTCGCTGCTACTACCACCGGGATCTGCATCGGCCACGGGTCCACCGGACCTCACGGCCCGGCTTCCGCCCCATGGCCGCGCCCCCCTACCCCACGCGGACCAACGGTCCGCGGGCCGGGGTCTCGGCGGCGGGCTTGAGTCCCTAGACATCTTCGGGGCCCCCCGCCTCAGCGGGTAAGGTGTTACCCACTTCTTAGCCGATGGCTGCTTCTAGGCCCACGGCCCCGCTGTCTTGGGCGGGGGACACCCTTCTAGGTTGACACTTAGCCCGCACTTAGGGGCCTTAACCCCGGTCTGGGTTGTTTCCCTCTCGGCCCTCAGGCTTACCCCGAGGAACCCGCCTCCCCCCTTCTTCAGAGCCCACGGGTTCGGAGTTTGACCGGGGACCGGGGCCTTTCGGCCCCTGCATCCCCGATCAGTGCTCTACCCCGTGGGCCTCCTCCAGGGAGGCCGGGCTGGGACCCGCTTCGGGGGGAACCAGCTATCACCGGGCTTGATTGGTCTTTTGCCCCTAGCCCCAGGTCATGGGAACGAATTGCACATCAGAACCCTTTCGGGCCTCCACGGGGCTTTCGCCCCGCTTCACCCTGCCCAGGGCTAGATCGCCCGGTTTCTGGTCTCCCGCCCGTGACTACGGGCCCATTAAGACCCAGCCCCTCACGGGGTCACCCCCGCTACGGGCTTTTCGGTTTCCCTACGCCTTCGGGGCTTAACCCCCTTAGGCTCGCCACGGGCGGGAACTCCCCGGCCCGTGTTTCTAGACGGAAGGGGCGACCCTGGACCCTCCCCCTCGTACTCCCGGGTTCACCCCGGTTTCCTTCGGGGGAGGGCACCCTTTCGGGCCGCCCCTCCTTTAGCCGCCCGGTTTCAGGCTCTTTTCACTCCCCTTTCGGGGTTCTTTTCAGCTTTCCCTCACGGTACTAGTGCGCTATCGGTCTCGGGACGTGCTTAGCCTTGGGGGCCAGTGGCCCCCAGCTTCCCACGCCAAAACCAAGGCGTGGTACTCCGGGACACCGGGACTCCGCCAGGCGGCCTTTAGCCTACGGGGCTATCACCCTCTACGGCGGGGCTTTCCAGCCCACTTCGGCTAGGCCGCCCCGGCGGTACCCGGGCCCTCAACCCCACATCTCCCCACGGTTATCCCGTGGGGATTTGGTTTGGGCTAACCCCCTTTCGGTCGCCCCTACTCAGGGGGTCCCTGTTGGTTTCCCTTCCTCCCCCTACTAAGATGTTTCCGTTCGGGGGGTTCCCGCTCCGAGGAAAACCCCGGAGCGCCCAGGCCTATTCGGCCCGGGCAGGAGGCCCCATTCGGGAATCCCGGGTTCAAAGGCTGCCTGCGCCTACCCCGGGCTTATCGCAGCTTGCCACGCCCTTCCTCGGCGCCCGAGCCGAGCCATCCACCGGGCGGCTTGCTGGTGCGGGTGGTGGTTTGGTCAGGGTGGGTGCCACCCAACCCCCTTTGAACACCCCATCCCCAGAGGAGGTGATCCGGCCGCAGGTTCCCCTACGGCCACCTTGTTACGACTTCGCCCCCCTCGGGAGCCCCCAACTCGTCCTCCCCTCCCCGGGGGTTACCCAGGGAGAAGAGGCCTCGTTGGGGGCTCCCTCGGGTGGCGCGACGGGCGGTGTGTGCAAGGGGCAGGGACGTATTCACCGCGCGTTGGTGACACGCGGTTACTAGGGATTCCACGTTCACGAGGGCGAGTTGCAGCCCTCGATCCCTACTGGGGCGGGGTTTACGGGATTGCCTCCCCCTTTCGGGGTCGGATCCCGCTGTCCCCGCCATTGCAGCTCGCGTGCAGCCCCGGGGTTTCGGGGCATACTGACCTGCCGTGGCCCCCTCCTTCCTCCGGCTTACGCCGGCAGTCCCCCTAGTGTGCCCCCGGTCCCGAAGGACCGGGTAGCAACTAGGGGTGGGGGTCTCGCTCGTTGCCGGACTTAACCGGACACCTCACGGCACGAGCTGACGACGGCCATGCACCTCCTCTCAGCTCGTCCGGCAAGGTCGTTAGCCTGGCCATCATCCTGCTGTCGCCCCGGGTAAGGTTTCCGGCGTTGACTCCAATTAAGCCGCAAGCTTCACCCCTTGTGGTGCCCCCCCGCCAATTCCTTTAAGTTTCAGCCTTGCGGCCGTACTCCCCAGGCGGCGGGCTTAACGGCTTCCCTCCGCCACTGGGCGGGCTCTAAGCCCGCCCAACAGCTAGCCCGCATAGTTTACAGCTGGGACTACAGGGGTATCTAATCCCCTTTGCTCCCCCAGCTTTCGCCCCTCACCGTCGGGCGCGTTCCAGCCGAGCGCCTTCGCCACTGGTGGTCCTCCCGGGATTATCGGATTTCGCCCCTACCCCGGGAGTACCCTCGGCCTCTCCCGCCCCCAAGCCCGGTAGTATCGCCCCCAGCCCACGGGTTGAGCCCGTGGATTTCAGGGGCGACTTACCGGGCCGGCTACGGGCGCTTTAGGCCCAGTAAGCACCCCGACCACTCGCGGGGCTGGTATTACCGCGGCGGCTGACACCAGACTTGCCCCCCGCTTATTCGCCCGGCTTTTTGCACCGGGCAAAAGCCGCCCTCTTCGGGCGGCACTCGGGGTGGCCCCGTCACGGTTTCCCGCATTGCGGAGTTTTCGCGCCTGCTGCACCCCGTAGGGCCTGGGCCCTTGTCTCAGTGCCCATCTCGGGGCTCCCGCTCTCACGGCCCCCACCCGTCTTCGGCTTGGCGGGCCGTTACCCCGCCAACTACCATGATGGGCCGTGCCCCCATCCTCGGGCGGACCACGGTAGATCGACCGCGGTCCCTTTCGGGGAAGGGGCCTTCCAGCACCCTTCCCCTATGGGGGATTAGCCCCAGTTTCCCGGGGTTATCCCCCTCCCGAGGGTAGGTTAGGCACGTGTTACTGAGCCGTGCGCCACGCCCGGCGGTCCCCGGGCGTACGACTCGCATGGCTTAGCCCCACCCCGATAGCGGTCGGGTCCGGCAGGATCAACCGGTTTCTTGGGGATGGGGTTTGTTCGGGGGTTGGGTTTGGGTGTGGTTGGGGTTGGATCATCCCCAACCCTCCGCCCGGGCTGTTCCCGGGTGGTTTGGTTGGGGACTCATTGTGCGGTTGGTTTCCTTGTTTTTGTGTTTTATAAGTTTTTTCTTCGTGGGTTAAAGTAATATTATTCGTTCCAGAATGGTTTTGTTTTTTGGTATTGTCGTTCTGCCTCTAGTATTTGTTGGTAGAGTTCCTGCTCTGTCTTTGCCTTTGGTAGGACTTTCCTGATTGCTGTTGTTGGTCCTACCCCGTGCGCTGCTAGGGCTATTATGGCTTTTTTGCCGTATTGTAGGACCGCCAGGGCTGTTTGTGTTAGTTCCTGCCACTTCTCCTGCTCTTCCCTCGTTAGTCTTTGGTTTCTCCTCGCCTTCCTGACTATTTCATAGGTCCTTGCTGGGTCTTCCCCGTACTTCAACACGGCTATCTGCCTCATTCCGCACCTTGGGCATTTGACCTGCTCGGGCACGTACTTGACCTTCATTGTTACGTGCCACCCGCAGTTTAGGCATAGTAGTGTTACCTCCCTTTCCTCGATTCTTTTCTTTAGTAGTTGTAGTATTGTGGTTGTTGGTATTCCCTGGACTGCAGCGTCAATTTTGGCGGCTTGGTTTATGATGTGTTGGGCTATTGGTGTGTACTGTTCCACCTTAATAATCCTCACCGCTGTTTTGCCCTCCCTAATGCTGTTTATGAGTTGTCTGAGTGGTGTTGGGTTTATTTTCTCGGTGAGTATTTCCCTAATGACTTCCCTGTCCACTACCGTGTCCCTGAGCGCCGCTGCGAGTCTCTCGATGTTTACGTCGACGGACTCCCTGGGCAATACCCCGAACCTCCTGGCCACGTGTATGAACCTGTACTTGTACAGCCTCGTGCTTCTCACGGCCTCCCTTAACTCCCCCTCTACGTAGTCTGGGCTTTGGTTTAGGGCTTCGGTTATTGCCTGGGGTGGTATGCTTATTGGTGTTGTTATGAGTGCCCTGTATGGGTCCGTCACGTAGGTCACGGCAACCCTATACCTCTGCCCAATGTATCTGGCTAGGTATAGGGCCAATGCCTGGTTTCCCTTGGTTCCTAGGCATGCGTGGATCACGAAGTCCCTACCCCTCCATTCAATGGTTACCGTGTCCGGGAAACCCATGACCCCCGTGCTGACTTGCTGTCTCAATTCCTCAATGAGTGGCGTTGGGGCGCCTCCCGCTGGGTACTTGGTCAGTACGGGCGTTGGGTCCTCGCCGTTCGCCACAGCCTTCATCAACTCCTCCCTTAGCCTGCATACTTCCTGCGCCACTTCCGTTGGTACTGGTATTTCCTCGCCGATCCAGGTGGGCACTGCGTTTAGGACCTGGTTCAGTGGTTCTAGTACGACCTCGCTCTTCCCTCGGTCGATACCCACTATCCTCCAGGGCCTGCCCGCCAGTATTATCTGTGTCCCAGGCTCCACGGTTTCCACGAATTCCTCGTCGAGCTCGCCGATTGCCCTATTCGTTATCATGTCCCTAGCCCTGTAGTGTTTTTGGTCTGGTATCATGGATATGTTCTCGAAGTAGTACCTGTGGAGTCCTCTCCTTGGTGTTATTGTTCCGTCCTCGTTAACCCTAATGAGTCTGTTGCCCTCCATGAACCTCAGGACCTCCATGAGCTCATCACGCGTCAACCCTCTGTATGGGTGTGCCCTCCTGACGGTGTCTAGGACGTCGCCCACCGTCAATGCCCTGCCCTCCACCTTGGCCTCAATCACCATGCCAGCGACCTGGTGGTGGAGTACGTCGAGCGCCTTTTCGTGGTACTCAACTTCCCGCTCTAGTTCGTTGTTTAGGGCCCTCCTGGCTATTACTAATGATTCTAAGTAGTCGTCTGTGTCCCTGGTTATTACGTGGCCGATAGCCCTCCTGCCAAGCCTATGCCCGCTCCTGCCGACCCTCTGGATTAGCTTCGTGACCTGCCTAGGGCTTGAGTATTGGATTACGGCGTCTACGTGCCCAATGTCTATGCCCAGCTCTAGGCTTGACGTGGTCACCACAGCCCTGACCCTACCACCCCTCAGACCCTCCTCAAGCCCCTCCCTCTCCTCCCTGTCCAGCGAGCCATGGTAAACACCCACGGCGTTGCTACCGAGAACCCTACCTAGCCTATGCCCCAGTAATTCTGCCTCGTCCCTAGTGTTTGTGAAGACCAGGGTAGCCCTATGACCACTTACTATCTCGGCTATCCTCCTGACCCTCGCCGCTACCTCGGGCATTGTGCTTAACTCCTCAGCCAGGCCCACGTCCTCCTCAGATGCCTCTGGGTACTCGACACTTATCTCCATCTCCCTACTGACGTCCACACTCACCACCTCAACCCACCTACCCACGCCGGCTAGGAATTGACCCGCCAGCTCCGTGTTTCCGATGGTTGCCGAGAGCCCGATCCTCTGGTACTCACCGGCTATGTTCACGAGCCTCTCCAGGGCTATGGATAGTTGGGCGCCCCTCTCGTCATTCATCAACTCATGGAGCTCATCGACCACAACCCACCTAACATTCCTGAGAGCCCTCCTCATACTCCTCATCACGAGTATTACCTGCAGGGTCTCCGGCGTGGTTATGAGTATGGTGGGTGGCTCCCTAACCTGCCTCCTACGCTCGCTCTCTGGGGTGTCGCCGTGCCTAACCGCCGTGGTTATGCCAAGCCTACTGGCTATTTCCCTGAGCCTAATGTTCACGTCCCTATTTAGGGCCCTGGCTGGCGTTATGTATATCGCAGCGACGCCGCCCGTCAAGCCCTCGCTCAGTATTTTGCTCATTATTGGGAACATGGCTGCCTCGGTCTTGCCGCTGCCCGTGGGTGCGGTGATTAGGACGTTGACGCCACTGAGCACCCTGGGTATTGCCCTCTCCTGGACCGGCGTTGGCTCTAGGTAGCCGAACCCCTCAATTACATCCACAAGCCTTGGGTGTAGGTGCTCCCTCCAGAAATTGCTCATTAACGCTTCAGCAAGGGGGTTGGGTTCCCCGGGCTTTATGAGTCTGTCTACCCGCTTCACAGGCAATGCGTTGGTTGGGGCTTATTGGCTGTGTTTAGTGGGTATTTCAGTGTTCGAGTTTGGCAAAAGTAATATAAATACTGCCCTGAGACGAACACAATTGAAATGCTGATAGTTGTTACGAGTGGGTCGAAGGGTGGGACGGGGAAGAGTACGGTTGCCCTTGGCCTATCGGCGATTCTTTCGCTTAGGGGTTTTGGTCATGAGTTGTTTGATTATTCCTGTAGCCTTGGTGTGTGTACTGGCGTTTATTACTACCTTAGTGACTTTGTTGATGGCATTAATAGGTTGTCCAAACTGGTTAGGGTTAGGCAGAGGTTGCCGCCCCAGGGTTATGGGGGGTTGGCGATTGTTGATTTGCCGCCCATGAGCCTTGCCCAGCCCGAGTTTGTTGATTTGTTGGGTAGGGCTGACGTGCTCGTTGTGGTTAGTTCCTACGAGCCTGACTCCGTGGTCTCCGTGGAGAGGGTTCTCGAGGCCTACCCAGGCAGTAGGGTTGTTAGGGTTTGTAATAGGATGCCCACGGAGGGTTGCAAGCACTACCTCAAGGTCACGCCTGAGTCCCCGTTCTTCGTAATTGGGGAGCCCACCAACTTCAGGACGTTCAGTGAGTTGGTTGGTGAGCTTGGGTTCCCTGGCGAGGGTAGGTTTGAGAGGGTTGGTAGGCAGTTCGTGGTTAATGGAGTTAGGGCTAAGCTCGTGGCCCGTTGGGACCCATACGCCATAGTCGGCGTTGAGGTTTCGCAGAAGTGGTACTACGCCCTCATGCCCTTCACAAGGCCAATGGAGGACTTGGTGTCCATGGCCCACCAAATGCTCGGCCCAACATACCTATTCAAGCTGGGCCTCGCGGACAACGCAATAACCAGGTTGTTCAGAGCCATTAAGCACTGAGTTGCACCAGGTTTGGCGCAACGCAGTTTCTACGATGCACAATCCTAATTAGGCCTTGGGCCATTGATTAACGCATGGCGGTGATACCGAGCTCCGTTAATCCGTACGCCGCGGCTGAATCGGCAATCCAGGGCGTTGTGAGTAGTACCGTTGATTTCATGGCCTTCGTGGCCGCAGTACTCATATTAATAACCATAGCGGGCCTAAGCCTCATTGGCTTCCTGGCCCTCGTTCAGTCACTGATTGGCTACTCACTCATTGAGTGGTCGAGCATTAGGCGCATTATTGGTGCCCTAGTCGCCATGGGCGTGGTCTTCGTCCTACTAATGGGCATATTACCCACCGTACTGAACTCTGTGGGTTTGACGGCGATAGCCACAGCCCTTAGCAATTTCATGGCTATGGTGATGAGCCACCTATCATCGCTCATCTAGGTCATTACCCGAGGACTACCTTCATTAAATTCCTGACGTAATTCCTAATCCTCTCCGCAACCTCCAGCTGATTACTGGCGCCCTCCACGTACGGTATCACCACGGTCATGCCCTCCACCCTTAGGTTCTCCCTGACCATGTTCATGGCGTAGACCATGTGCTTCGTGCCAACCCTCGGTATGGTCCTCCTTATCAACTCCTCCCTCTCCCTGGTCAGCGGTATTAGTAGCTTGTCCGCAGCCTCTATCGCGCCCATCGTCAGTCCCAGGTTCACGGCACTCATGGTGTCTATCACGAGGTCATCCACACCGTACTTACTAACCAGGGTCTTCTCCAACGCCCTAAGCATCCTTTGCACCTCACCTGGTGCTATCTCACTCAATTGCCTCAGCTCCAGGTACTCCCTATGCCTTATTGGTATGACCACGTTCCCATCCCTCACATACATCATGTACCTGCCACCACGCACGCTATCTATTATGTCCACCCTCGGGTTAAGGCCCAGGAGTAGGGATAGGGAGCGGTTGTCCGGGCTTAGGTCCATGTACGCCACGTTCTTCGTACTCATTAGTAGGGCCAGCGTTATTGTTGTTTTCCCCACCCCACCAACATTGCCGCTTGTGACTGTTATTATCGTCATAACCTCCTCCTTAACTCCTCGAGTTTGTTTAGTAAGTTTTCGATCTCGCCCAGGGTTTTCACGATCTCGCTCAACGTGTTTATGTAGTTCTCTATCGTGGGTTTCATCTGCGTGAGTTTGTCTAGGTCGTTCTTGATACTCATTACCTCCTCAATCCTCCTACTCAGCTCATCTATGTAGCTCCTTAGGTCCGTTAGGTTTTGTTGATGGGTCGGTGGTTGGGTATTCACTGCCTGGATTGTGTTTGTGGGTAGTCCGAACTCGTCCTTACCCTCATCCTCTATCACAAGCTCCTCCTCAATCTCCTCATTACCCGTTAATTTCCTCCTTTTACCCAGCCCGAACATGATTACTTAACCGAGGCCCTCATTAATTAGTTTTACCCCCAAGCAACTTATTAAGGGGGTTTGTTTATGGCTTTTTATGGGCTTGTTTCACAGTCGTTCTGTGGGTGGGGTTGATGGTGAGGTTGTGTTTAGTCGTAGGGTCTCGTTTCGCGGCTTCCCAAGTACCGTGACCATCTACAGCACTGTCTGGGGTAGTGGCTGCTTTGTTGATGTGGGTGATTCCGTACTCCCCGGCATTGACTCCTTTGACCTTGAGTCCTTCGTTGTGAGGTACATGCCTAAGGTTAGGGATGCCGTGATTAGGGGTGTTTCGAGGGGTTTGGGCTTTGAGGATGCCGTGGTTAACGCCCTTAGGGTTGAAGTCAGTAATTACCTGAGGAGTGCCGGCGTTGATGCCTCTGGCGATGATCTTGATAAGTGGGCATCACTCCTGTTTAGGGGGTTGTATAACTACGGTGCCCTGGAGCCCGTGATGGCCGTAGGCGATGAGGTTGGCCTCACCGACATTTACGTAACCCCCAACGCCAGGGTTCACTTTAAGTTGAGTAGTCTTGGTGATTGCCAGTCGAGTATTGTGCCTAGCACCAGGGAGGTTGAGCTCTTGGTGAGTGTCATTGGCGATAGGGTTGGGGTCTACCCAACCTATTATAACCCATCCATCGAGGCTTACGATAGGGCCCATAGGCCAATGCTTAGGGTGAGTGTTGATTCATTCGACGTTACGGATAGGACCAGGGTGAGTATTAGGGTCTTCCCCACCAGGGCTTGGAAACTAACTGACATGGTTAGGCTGGGCTCCATTGACGCTAGGTTGGCCGCCTACCTATGGCTGGCGCTCGAGGTTGGTGTCCCTGTCCTGGTGATTGGGCCCGCGGGCTCTGGGAAGACGAGCATGTCGGCGGCCCTGATGTCCGCGTTGCCACCTAGCACGGTGATTGCCAAGGTTGAGGATATCGACGAGGTCCTGCTGCCCCAGGAGTTGGTTAGTGATTATGCTGGTGGTGTCATTCCGCTGCTTAGTCGTGAGGGTCATGGGGCGGGTGTTAGGCCCATACCACTCTTCCAGAGGCTTGTTCATGCGCTTAGGGTTGGTGCTGATTACATATTTGTTAATGAGGTTAGGGGTCCGGAGGACACGAGGGCGTGGCTCCACGCCATAATGAGTGGGCAGGTGGGTGGTGCAACCACGATGCATGCTGGTGGTGTTGAGGAGGCCATTGTTAGGCTTAGGGAGTATGGTGTGCCCATTGACTTGGTTAGGTTATTGGTCGTTCTCATGGGTAGGTTCGAGGTTGGTGGTAGGGTTGTTAGGAGGGTTGTGGGTGTGTGGGTTGTGGATGGTGGTAAGCCCCTGGTTGCCTGGGATGGGGCTTTGCATGAGGATGTCCTGGTTAAGTTCCTGGGTGGGCGTGTTGGTGAGGACTTCGTGATTAGGGAGGTGGGTGATAGGGAGGCGTTCCTTAGGCATTACTCGGGCTTCGACATTGATGAGACTGAGTGGGTTAGGTTGATAGCCCTGTTCCACAGGGCTAGGGACCTGGTCATGCCGAGGGAGGTCAAGAGCGACGTTGTTTTTGATGAGTCCTAACCCTAACCAGTAACTGCCTCGCCAACTCATTAATGTCGAGTTGATTCGGGTAATTACTAACCAGGACCTCCCTACCAATCCTCAGCGCCCTCCTAACCTCATCATCAACCGCGCCCAAACCCCTCAAAGCCTGCTCCAGTAGCCTCAACCCATTGCTCACGTAAACCTCCACCGCGCCCCTACTCGGCCTGACACCCCCAACCCCAAGCCTCGGCCTATTACTAATCCTCCTCATGAGCCTCATGATCTCCTCATCCTCATACTCATTAACGACCTTCCTACGCAGGAACCTCATGGGCTCACCCAAACCCTCTCCGCATTCAACCTCTCCAGCAACGCCGCCAACTCATCAATCGCCCTCCTGAACTGACCCAGCCCCGGGTCCTTGACCAGGTAGGGTATTGAGCCCAGTCGCCACGCAGCCTCAATCGCCGGGTTCCTGAGTATCTTCACCACGTTCTTAACACCAATGTCTAGGTTACCCCTTATACTCGATAACTTATTCAACACCACAACCCCCTCCCTACCTGGGACTACCGCCGACGCGTACTCAAGCATGCTACCGAGCCACCCCATGCCGCCTGGCTCGTCCGTGGCCACCAGCGTTATCACGTCGGCACTACCCACCAGCGAGGTTATGAGCCCTGGGTTCAGTGCTGGTGATAGGGCCGGTGTGTCTATTAGTATGAAGTTGGGCTTAACCCTGTAATTGCCTATCCCCTTAATTAGTGATGAGACCCTCGAGCTCAGGACCGCAGTGCTCGGTAATGCACTGTATGGGTTTGTGATGGGTGATGCGCCAGGTGGTATGACCTTTATATTCCCCACAACCCCATCCTCAATGAATGCCGTAGAGACCTTAACGGTCTTCGTAACCCCCATAATGTACGTCAAAGCCCCATTAACACTACCCGGGTTGTTCACGCCTAAGACCTTGGATGCGGTGGCGTTTGGGTCCAGGTCAATGAGCCAGGTCCTGTACCCCCTCATCGCCAGTGCCGTGGCTAGGCTCGTGATTATCAATGTCTTACCAACACCACCCTTCTGGCTTAGGAACAATACAGTCAACACAGGTCTTAACTACGCATGGCATTATTAAGGCTTTACCCATTAGGCCATTGTCAGGGCTATGTACGTGACCACCAGCGGTACGGTGGCGTACATACCCGTGGTTACGGAGTCAAGCACATAACCACTCATGAAGCCCCCGATTATGACCGTGGGAAGCATAAACTGGAGCATGGCAACACCCCCAGGTACCTGGGCCGCTATTAACCTCGTTATTACGAGAATAACCTCCATCAGGGCTAGGGACACGATGATTGAGGCGTACCCAATCCTCCTGGCTTCCATTACGGAATTCACCACGTGGGTTAGTGATGTTACGGCCACGTTAATCACGTCCGGCCTCCCCATGCCCGTGACCGCGACCACCCTGGCATACTCACTAATGAAGCCCTCAAGCCAATTCCTGGACCGGGCCTGATCAAGCCTTAGGGTGACCGCCGCCCTCATGACCCTATTAACCGCGGTGTGCCTCAACTCATTAATCGCCCTAACCCTCCCAACATACCAGTTGAGGCTTAGGCCTAGGAAGGCTGTGGAGAAGACTAACCAGGTGAGTGCTATTGACCTGGTGATTACGTAGATAGGCACAGACAACGCCAGCGCAATCCCCATGTACCTAGTCAATTCATTATCAATAGGGACAAGGCCCGGGTCAAGGTTCCAACCCAGCAATGCCGTTATTGGGGCGGCCGAGGCGTAGGTCATCACTAGGTATGTGGTTGGGTTCATGTTTAGGGCCCTACTCACGAGGACTATCGTCATGGGCACCATGGCCAGCGTAATCACGGTGAGGGTGTCAAGTAGTATTACCAAGTCCCTGTAATCACCCCTCAACCTGCCCAGGTAATCATCGAGCTCCCTGAGTATGTAAAGAATTGCCGTGCCGGGTTCAATACCCAGTCTCTCGGCGTTGACCATAGCCTCGAGCATACTCCCGAGGCCTCCTACGTACTTCGTGATCGGCTCATTCATTGAAATCACGGCCCTAGCCATTAGCAATCGCCTAACTAGTGGGCGGTTAATGCTTAGCCTTTGGGCCTCGTTTATGAGCGTGTCCAGCACCCTACTCACTGGCTGCGCCAGGAATAGTGGTGTTGCGAGCATCATGAGCAGTGCCTCCTCGAGCCTAGCCCTGAGCCAGGGCTTTATTGGGCCTGGACCCATGGGTTTATGTATGGGCAATACTTAAAAGGTGTATCCCCATGGGTTAATTATGCGTAGTAGGGGTGAGTTATCGCCCTTGGTCTCCGTCATAATTGCGGCGGTACTCATAGTCGTTGGTGTGGCGCTAGTGATGATTTTCTACCACGGCGCAAAGGCAATGGGGCAGCACGCCCTTAGCGCCCCTAACGTTGAGGTCTCGGGCAGCATGTCGGCGTCCACGGGCGTGGTGACGATAAACATCTATAACGCCGGCACAACGCAACTAACGATTAGTGGTGTTAAGGTGTATGGTCCTAGTGGCTCGATACTCGATTGTTCTTGGAGCGGTGTTGGCGCCGTGGTGGCTGCTGGCGGTAGTTACGGGGTTGTTGGTCAGTGCACTGGTGTTGAGGCTGGCGTCACATACACGGTGGTTATTACTTTGAATGGCACAGGTGGCTCATTGGCTGAGTCCCTTACCATAACCGCCTCGTGACACTTCACGCGTTTTAATGAATCAAAATAATAATAAGTTGATATTAAATTTGCCCAGACCATTTAATAATTGGCTTGGTGGCATTACCGTGGGTTAGCCCTGTATTTTGTCTCGCCACTTGTTTATTAGTTCGTTTATTTTCCTTGCCATTTCTATGTCTAGTTGTGTGACTCCGCCTTCGTCGTGCGTGGTTAGTTTTAGTGTTAGGTGTTTCCAGGTTATTACCATGTCTGGGTGGTGCTCCTCCGCCTCGGCTATTTGGGCTAGTTGGTTTATGAAGGCTATGCAGTCCATGAATGCCTTGAACTCCAACTCCCTGACTACGTAGTTGCCCTCCAGTCTCCAGCCCTGTGGTAGGGACTTCATGACCTCCTCCCTGGTGAGTGGCATGCGTATGTGGTTCGGCGCCGCCCTTTAATACCCGGCGCGTTAACCCGTTCGCTCACTACCGTGGGTCCTTTGCACCGCGTAGGTGTGCTCTGGGGCTTGGCCGAGCATCCTCATTGCGTGCCTGGTCAGTTCCTCAGTGCCTATGTTCCTTATTAGCCCCTCCACCACGTTGATCCAAGCGTTGAAGGATTCCTTGCTTGGCGTGCTGCAGGTTATTGAGCCTAGGCTCGGCACCTGTGCCTTGTATAACTCGGCGAGTTTCCCCGCCTCCCTTGGCACCAGTATTACTACGCTGGGTGTGTTGCAGCCTGGCGTTAGTACCGTCGCGTCGAAGTACTCCTCAAGCCCTGAATCCTCTATTATCCACAGCACCGCGTCTATGTTTAGGCTTGGCCGTAGGATTATCCAGGCAATGTCCGTGATCGGCCTCTCGAAGATTAGGTCAAAGCCCTTGAAGTTGCTTAACACCGTGCACCAGTAATTAACTATGTCCAGGCTATCCGTGTCTGGGCATGTTGGGTTATTGTCGCTGACCAATACCCTGACCATTACCGATCACCCACTTACCGAAGGCGCTGTTTTCCACGTTAATAACTCCATTGCCAATGCGATCCTTAATCCAATGGAGTGCATCATCAATAATTAAGTCCCGAGTCATCAGCAAAACTATGTTCAGCTACTAAATAAAAGCATTTCGATGGTTAATGACGAGATTTTTAAATAACTTCGCCCATGAATACCACCCCACCCAACAATGAACTAACTCACGTTGTTAGGTTAATGCTACCCAGGAGTGATTCTGCGATGCGGGCGGGGCCTTAAATAGTGCGTTGGTGCCAGGGATTTACCGCCACTTATTATGAAGAGAAACCACCAAGCAGAGGATCAACCGTCCTAATGATGGCTCAATAAGTACGTGGTTGATTTTGCTCAGTTCCTCATTAGTGTATTAATACGTTATTGTTATTTGGCCTGCTACCCCGTCGTATATTAGGAGGATGTTGCGTAGTATGTCGTGGCCTATCAACGCCCTGTATTGCTGTGCTGATAGGTCTACGGCTGCGACGGTCACGTTGTCAAGCACTATCCTAGCCCTCACGTCCGGTACGTTTGAGAATAGTATGAGCCTAACTAGGTACAGTGGGACTGTTACTTGACCGCTCGCCGTGGCTGAGTTAACCGTGCCATACGGTGGATAACCAAGTTGGTTCAGTACATTCTTGTCAATTGACGTGATTGAGGCGCCGGTATCAATCAACGCAATTACATTCCTAACGTTGTTTAGGGTTATACCCCTGCTTTGGGCGAAGCTCTGAACAACACCTGCTGGTTTTACGTCAATCATTATTACGGGCCCATTTATCCTAAGGACATCGGCGGGCAAGGCGTTCGGTGATGCGTAGTTAATCCTAACTATGGGCATTCACGGCACCTGGACTATATCTAATCCGAGCGCGTGCGTTGGTGAGTAGTGCTGTGGTTGCTCCTCCTCAACCCTCTGAATTATGAAGTGCCCATTAATGCCAAACCTCTCAAGCGCGTGTTTATAGGCTTCCTCAAGACTATCAAACACACCCTGCACCTCGCCGTCTTTCACTACCACGTACTTACCCCTATACCTAACCAGCAACTCAGGCAACTTAGCCTTAAAAGCCTCATACTCCCTAACAACCCAATCAGGCGCACTAACGAAGAAGGACATAAAGACGATACCCTCAAAACTCCTTAATAAAGCCTGCCCATGCCCACCTGGACTGAGATGAGACCTCATTAATTAATTCATCGGTATAAGCATGGAATATTGAAAAAGAGGTTACCTCCTCACCTCTGAGTCTCCTGTTAACCCGCGGGCTAATGACGATTTTAATTTAATTTCGTTGAAAATACTAGGTAAGGACCTCATTAAGTGGTTAACAAGCCCCTGGAGTGTTGTTAAGGCATGGAAGCCCCAAGAATTGACTACTGAGGCACGTCCCTTTAGGCCTGGGTGCATTGGGAATGGGTGGGGCAAGTGGACGGTGAGTAGCGAGGCGGTGTACGCCCCAATTATCATTGCCTTAACGTAGCATCGAGGTTATCACTAACCACGTGCCAGGTCTTCCCTCCAGTTACTTATGGATAGGCAGGTGCTTGGGTCTCCCGAGAGTTACTGACGTGGCGTGGGAACAAAGCCATAAGTTTTATTTGAGGAATTGATTGCAGGCATCACTCCTCCGGTAGGAATCTCCTGATTATGGCGTAGTATAGGGTTACTGTGAATATTGCCGTGAACACAAGCGTTGATAGGAGCATTGTGTACATGGCGATTAGGGGTAGTGGTATGAGCGTGTTTAGTAATTGGGTTATTGGTATGCCTGAGCTACCACTTAGGAATAGGTATGGGTACCTGGAACCGTCGTTGACGTACTCCATGAGCACGAGTATTGCCTCGGCCAGGACACCGGTGCTAATGACGGCGGGCCTAACGACCCTACCCCTCATCACGGTGTAGAAGGCGTATATGGCCGTGACCCCCAGGGCTATGGTTAGGGCTATGGCCGCGTAGAAGGCTGGGTAGAAGAGTGCCGTGCCTGGGTCATAACCCAGCAGTGGGCCTGCGATATTGCTTACTATGTATGGGTCGTACTTCTCAAGCACCGTGAAGTAATAAGCCCCCGCAATGGCCTGTGGCACGAGTAGGGCTAGGCCGGTCCCCAGGGCTATCCTCATGCCCTCAATGTTCATGTTCCTCCTGGTGGCCAGTACTGAGGCTGTTACGAAGGCCCCGATGTCCATGGCGCCAATGAGTGTGTGGGCTATGAGTGGTGGGTATACTGGGTTTGAGAAGGCGGTCAGTGGGTTGGTCATTGTGTACTGTGGGTAGTCGAGGCCCGCGAAGAGGTACCTGAAGCCCACTGGGACGAGGAGTACGGATATGGCGAGTGGTATGCCAATTAGGCTGTGAGTCCTTGGGTTGACCCTACCCCACAGGTGCCAGTAGATGGCTATGAGTGGTATACTCACTAGGATCCCCACGAGGGCTATGGCTATTGGGTAGAAGTAGACCTTCGTGAATATTGCGGTCATTGATGGGAAGAGCCCAGCCATGAAAACGGTCAGTATCGTGCCCCAGACACCGCCGAAGAGCTCCGTCACCACCATGAGCCTGAACATGTCCCTGGCCACAGACTCGAGGCCTAGGTCCCTGTGTAGGTAGGCCAGGTACCTTGTCACCACCGTGAGTACCGTGGCCCCTATTATCACGTTAACAAACACAAGGTGCATCTCAAGGGCGAAGCCCAGCACGGCGAAGGAGAGCAGGGCAAGGTAACTACTCATGACCACCCACCCCAGCCAACTCCCTAAACCTGTCCAGGAGGCTCGGCCTAGTGGCTACGTAGTACATCGCCAGGGCCCCCACGACAGCTATCGCAAGTAGTACGGCGACTACGAATGCCACGAAGCCCGGCGTTATTGCGTCGACCGTCACCACCTCGTTGGTGGTTATCAAACCATAGACCGTCCACGGCTGCCTACCAATCTCCCTAGCGGCCCACCCAGCCGTGGCTGCTACTGCAGATAGCACTGCCATCGCCGAGGCCAGGAAGGGCATTACATTGTCGGCGCCTATCAGGACGCCCAGTATTTCGTTATTTATGAAGTCAGTTATTGCCGATAGCACGGGTACCCTGACGAGGTACGTGAATAGGGCAAGCACCGCGGCCACTGCGAGTAGTATTCCGGCGCCAATCATTGTGTAGTAAAACGCGCTGACCAACGGCGCCAGGGGTTCCATGGAGAGTACCGCGGCCTCACAGTTCTGGGCTAGGGTCACGTTGGCCAGAGGACCGAGATAGCCCAGCATCCCTGGGTCAAGCTCGCTGTAAAGCTGGCCGAAGGTGGTGTTGCCCAGCGCCCTGCATTGGCTTAGGTAGTACTGGAACCCGTAGAGTGGGTGGTATGGGTTTCCATAGGCGAACAGCGCCTCCACGGGGTCGTAGTACTCATACCCATAGACCCCTGAACCGCCCGTCAGTGTGGTTAATGCCGTGAACTTAAGCGGTTGGTACGCCACCACGTCATCGCCCATGAAGTGCCCCAGCACGATTGGCTCGATGAGGAGCACCACGGCGAGTATCCAGAGGAGGGGCTTTAGTAGCTTGATGTACTTATTGTCGTGGGTCCTGAAGAACCTAATCGATACGGCCAACGCCACAGCCCCAACGCCAATTGCGTAGGCCGCGAACAATGTGTGTAATGTGGTCACTATGGCGTCTGGGTTGACCATGGGCAACCATGGGTTCGTGAGGTACGTACCCACCAGCGAGGTGAAGTTCATGCTTGTCAGCGCCACGGAGCCTGAGCCATTGATTGCGTAGTGCAGGAGGAGCGCGGCTAGGTTTAGTGTTGCGGTTAGGTTTGCGGCGTCCGGACCATAACCCGGTAGGAATGGGTATAGCGCATGCGGTATCCCGCCCAATCCCCAGGGCGTGTTCATCCACGCGTTTGCCGTGAGTATGAAGTACCCGGATAGTGAGCCAAGGAGCCACGCAGTGATTAATATGCCGAGTGTGTACCCCGCCCTCCACCTGCCTATGGCTATGATGAAGAGCACCACTAGGACTGCCTCGCCTATGAAGGCTATGGTGGCCTCATAGAGGAGTGGGATGAAGGCTGAGGAGGAGAAGAGTAGTATGCTCGTTGGCCATATGTCCAGTAGGCCGAACTCCACTATCGTGCCTGTGACGGCGCCGAGGGCGAAGTTCACGGCCCAGACCATGGTTAGTGTCTTGGAGTAGTTTAGGAATAGTGCGTCGCCGGTCCTATACCACTTAATGAGCCAGGCGAGTATGGCTAGTGGGAAGCCCAGTGTGAATGATACGAAGACCGCGTGCAGGTAAATGCCGAGTATCGTCATGACCATCGCGTTATTAACGTTGGCGCTATGCACATAAAGCTCATTGAGTATGCCCAGGGTTGAAACGCCCATTTGGGTCGAGGTATTACCCAAGCCCCTAATTAAAAATGCTTAAGTGTCGTTTGGTCATTGTAATTGGCGATTCCCAGTTAAATTCATTGGCGATGGGGCTTAGATTTATTTACTGTCCAGTAATATTCAACTGAATATTCCGTGTCACAACCCCAGCAAAAGTTTTTCTCTACCTAGGCTATGTATAGCCCCGTGAATTACTGGCTTGCCATTGTGAGGGAGAGGGTCTTCATGGGCATTATCGAGACAGGCCTATTTGGTTGCCGTGATCCGGAGTGCGGCCTCTTAATGATTAGGATTAAGCCCGGCACCCGCCTGGTGCTCTTTGTGAGTGGCTTTGGTTGTAAGTCCTACTGCAAGTCCTTCGTGGGTGTCTTCGAGGTTGTTGGTGATTGGGTTAAGGCCAATAGGAAGTTGAATGATTGGTCCTACGTTGTTGAGGTTAAGCCCGTTGTCCTCGGCAGGGTTGAGCTTGGTAGTGTTGCTGGTAAGCTATCGTTTACTAAGGGTAGGAGGAGCATTACTGAGGCTTTGCACTCAGTTGATCCATCGAACCCGAGGGCGATGCCCATGCCCGTTGAGGATGCGGAGTTGATAATTAAGGAGTTGAGGAGTCAGTCAACGCCTAAGCCGGTGATTGAGGTTTTGGGGGCTTCTAAGGGCGGTGCTAGGGAGGTTGTTGGTGGGATTAGTTCGGCGGGTGCTGGGGCAGGTGCCGAGGCTCAGGGCGTTAGTGAGGTGGTGACGTTGTTGAGGGAGGCGGCTCAATTGTTTGGTTATTACCCGGTCAGTGATGTGGATGTTGGTGGGTATAGACTGGGGCTTGCCTGGTGGGGTAATGAGGATGAGTATAGGGATGGGTTGGCACCGTTGGCTGTGTTTGAGGTTGTTGATAACCCTGAGCAGGCGTTGGCGAGGCTTAAGCATGCGAGGGATAGGTGGAGGGGTGTTAGGCTGTACGCAGTTGTTAGGGATGAGGGTGTGAGGAGGGAGTTGGAGAGGGTGTTGAGGGGCTCATTCCATGAGCTTAGGAGGAAAGTTAGGGTGATAATGCTTGACGAGCTCAGGGGGCTCGTTCAGGACCTTAAGAGGCATGGTGAGTTGGTTAGGGAGTTCGTGATGCTTGATAAGGATTAGGCATTATCATCTAAATAGCCTATTGTGGCCGCGGTAATGTTTATATAATGCACTGGCGATTTAATAACGTGACTGGGAGGGCAATTACCGAGGAGGTTAACGTTAGGGCCATGGTTGGTGGTATGCTTGGCTGGATGGTTGATGTCTTCGACTTAACACTGGTCCTATTCATAGCCTCAGTCCTCGGTATATACTTCTTCCCACCAACGAATCTAATCGCCAGGTTACTCTTCGTCTTCGCCTCATACTCGCTGACCCTGCTTGCCAGGCCTTTGGGTGGTATTATATTTGGTCACGTGGCCGATAGGATTGGTAGGAGGCTCACCATGATGGTCACGTTAATGGGTTTGGGCATATCCTCAGCCTTAACCGGCGCGTTACCCACTTATCAAGAGGTTGGCTTATTGGCCACCGTGCTCTTCGTACTACTTAGGCTCCTGGTCGGCGTGTTCGTTGGCGGTGAGGTGAGTGGTTCGCACCTTGTGGCTATTGAGAGTTCATCACCCAGGTATAGGGGCTTGGTTAGTGGTGTAATCGAGAGCGGTTATTACTGGGGGTATGCACTCGCGGCATTCACCTTCGCTTCGCTAAGGGATTACTTCGGCACAAGGGCCTTCGTGGCCTATGGCTGGAGGTATGCCTTCCTCATAGGCCTCGTGGTCGCCGTAGTAGGCATCCTACTGAGGCTCACGGTTGATGAACCAAGCATATACAGGGAATTGAAGAGTGCCGGTAGGGTTTCTAGGGCACCCGTCATTGAGTTCTTTAGGAGGGGTTACCGCGATGCGTTAATAGCCCTACTCCTACTCGCCGGAATCTTCTGGGTTGCCTATGCAACCCTCGGCTTCCTACCAACATACTTACAAACCTTCCTAAGGATGCCCCTATCCACGGTGTTCTGGGGATTGACCTACGCATCACTCATTGGCGGTGTGATAACGATAATTGGTGGCGTGTTGAGTAATGTGATTAGGAGGAAGTACGCATTCCTATACTACTCATTAATAGGTATTATACTCGCCTATCCATTAACGGTGGTTTTGAGGAGTTCCTTCTCAGCCCTCGTGGTCTCAGCCGGCATTTTAACGAGTGTAATGGGTACGGGCGGTGTCATGCTCGTGTACCTAGCCGAGCTATTCCCAACCCGGTTCAGGGGCTCCGCAATAGGCTTCCTGTGGAACATGGCCTCCATAGGGGCCACGGCAGCCCTACTCACCGCGCCATTCTGGCTCAGGCTAGGCCTCGTGATTGGCTACTCGGTAATGCTCATCGTTGGGTTCGTAATAGCAATAGTGGGCACCGCAATAACCCGTGATAACACAGGCATTGAGTTGAGGAGGCTCGATGAAGTCTCGTAAATTAGCCATGGAATTTATCTTAAAGTTCTCGTGGTTTCATGTCTATTTTAATTAAGTTGTAATTCCAATTTCTTAGGCCAGAGTCCCAGCAATTACGCGGTCTAACCACCTTGGAGACTCCTCGTCATACTTAAGTAGGGTAGCTCATAATTACATTAATGGGGGCATGCTTATTCATATTTGCCATAGGCTCGATGAGTGCCTAGATAGGGCTAGGGTCCTTAGTGGCTTAACATCATTTAACGCAGCGACTGGGTTTGTTGATTATGATGGGTTATCGTACGTACTTAATTACCTGGGGGGTATTGGTGATGTTAGGGTTGTGGTTGGTGACTTGGGTTCAATACCGAGGGTTATCTATGAGAGGTGGCGTGATGTGATTAGGGTGTATCGAAGGCTACACACTAAGCTTTACTTACTTGGTAATGGTGTTGCCATTGTCGGTAGTGCTAATTTGACGGTTGGTGGTCTTTATGGTAATGTTGAGTTGAATGTCTTAATAAAGAATGGGGAGCTTTACGGTCAATTAATGAGGTATTTTGAGGAATTGTGGCTTAATGCTAAGCCGCTTACTGAGGATTACGTGGAGGATGTCGAGGAGGTCGAGGTTAGGAATACGAAGCGCAGCGCCGCTGGGTTTGTGAGTGAGGTGAATAGGGCATTACTAAGCATTTTGGGTGTCGATGAGGAGTGTTTAACCACGTTTAACCCAAGGCAGTGCGCGGCGATGGTTGCCGAGGCCATTAATAAGAGGTTCCGTGATTGTGAGGACCCTCCTGAGAGCTGTGTTGTGGCTGCTGTTGCTGAGGAATTGAACCTGAAGGTTAATGAGCTAGCTAGGCAGTTAATAAGCGGGCCTGGTTCAGCCGTTGTCGCAGGGCACCCGTTGTGTTGGGTTAAGGCCTTTATTAACCTGTTAAGGGCTGGTCGTGTAGGTGTTGAGGAGTTGAGTAGTGGTGTTAGGATTTACGAGGCCATGGTTAGGGAGGCGTCGCGGGAATGCCCTGGCAGGGCTGGGGAGCTGGCCCGTGAAGAGCTCGTGAGGCTTCATGATGAGCGTTATAGGGATGACTATGTCAGGTGGAAGATACCATATAGGTTATTGCCGCTTGCCCTGGTGCTCCCAATCATTGGCTGTAGGTTGGTTGGTATTCGTAGGAGGGACGGTAGTGTGTTAAGGAGGTTGGCCTGTAATCAGTAGGGTAGCTCTGTGTGTTGGTTGTTTAGGGTCATAGGCATGGCGTTGAGTCACCCATCAATTCCCTTAACTGCTTTATACAGGGGTGTTTCGGGTCTAAGTGATTAATTATGGTTCTATAATCCTCCTCCCTAATTGATATTATTGAGAATTGCATGTGGTCCTGCCAACCACCACGACCACTCCTTGCCTTGTTTGTGATGAAGTATAAATTATTTAATACGAGATAAATGCCCACAGCGCCTATGTAAATGTCGTTAAGCTTCTCAATCCCTATTAACATATTGAATTTATTCTTCGGATTCCACTCATTAACGGCTGGGTGATCGGGACGCAATAAACCACTACTCCTAACTCTATAAGGTCCTAAGAATACCCTCTGGCACCTATTGGGTGCGTTAACTATCCTCACCCTCAACGATCTAACGTAGAAGATCATGAGATCGCCGGGTTTCACGAGGTCCCTTGCCGTAATTCCGTACTTCTCATCATCAACGCCAAACACGCAATACCTTAGGCAGGTGATAAGGTTTTGCGGACTAGTGGTAAAGACCCAGTGCATGCCGGTGTTGTCCATTAATGATTTTTACCATAGGTCAAATATAATGTTTAATCAATGGAGAGCACCTCTAATTGCTCAGTGCTGTGGTGATCCATGATAACCAGGTATCAATGCCTTAAAACCATAAATCATTTCTTAATTAGGAAATTTCTAGGCCCAGGGACTTTAACACGGCTCTCATAATGTCAACAGCCCTCCTAGCCATGCCCAGGGCAGCTTCGGCGTCACCTCGGCTGTATATTTCCCAGGGAGTTAATCCACGTTCAGGCTCTCCATACGTGCTCCTACCATGCTCGGGCGCCAACCTCCTCACTATCACCGCTAATTCACTTACCAATTCCGTTAAATTCCTCGGTAGGTTAGCCATTACATCCTCCAACTCGCCAGACGGGTCATGACTCCAACTCGGTATCCTATAAATGGCTATGACGGCCTTAGCCGCGTTTTCAGCAGACAACTGCGCAGCGGCGACGGTGCCCCTCCAATCACCCCGACTGAATGCCTCATTGGCCTCCCTGAGGTAGTTAATGGCTAGCCTATACCTGTAATTGACCTCATCGATTGGGTCATACATTAACCCTCACCGACTTAATCATCGGCCTTCCATCAGCCCTCATCCACCCATACTTCCCATCCCTAGTCCTATACCTGACCAGGCCCTCATTCTCTATGAATTTAATCACGGAATCCTTAAAACGCCTCAGGTCACCATACCTATCACAGATTATTACCCCATCCCACGCCATGTTGATTGCCAACGCCGTCAATTTACCGCTGAGCTCGCTCCTCCTCATATCTACCAGTGTTATATCGCGCTTAACGAATCGCCTAAGCACCTCATAGGCCCTAGCCCTAACATCTAACCCGCTCAGCGTGTTGAATAGTACCATTACGTCAACATCACTATCCTCACGTGCCTCACCCCTCGCCCAGCTACCAAAGAGCATGAGCCCAAGGAACTCATCGCCGAACTCACCCTCTAAGTCCCTGCATGCCATCCTCAGTAAGTTGATAAGCTCATTAAGGTTCACGAATCCTCATTAATTGAGTGTTGCTGGCCTTTATATTCATTTATTCACAAACCTCGCATAAACGTCTTCTCTTCCTTTCTTCCTTAACTCATAAGGAATGCCTAAGCCCTTACACTTATGTGATGACGCTAAGTAAGGCCTTTTCGAGCCACCTCGCTCAACATCATTGAGCGGTCAATATTTTTAAATCCTGTTATGTTGTGATCATTGATGAATGTAAGATCAGTGCTATCTATGGTCACCGTGGTTGTTGCGGTGGTTATTGTCTTGTTTGTGGTTATGTACCTCCTCACGCCTAGGTACCCACCTCCGGGCATAACCATTGTTCCTAGTATTGATTATGGCTTCCTCCCCTGCAATGACCACTTCGTTATCATTCCTGGCGACTCGATGGTTGCCCCCATTATCACGTTCATGGTGATGTTGCAGCTAATGGTGTGTGATTTACATGGCTTTTCCAGCGAGTATAGTCAGCGAGGCTCTAACGGCGTTATCGAAGCTATCAAACCTCAGTGATGCCTTGATCATGGGCGTGTACATCGATGGAAAAATTAATCGCAAGCACCAACAATCCAGGTCCAATACCTGGCCTGAAGTTTACTGTTAGCCATCCCAATGGCACGATTTCCGTGGGTTACACAAGTGACGGTGTCTTCTTCCAAACGACTAACCTAACGAGTGGTGATGTAATAACCGTTGTGATTTACTCGGCAGTGCCCTATGCATTACCTCGTGTGCCGTGACCAACGAGAGTGAGGAGGTTGAGTTGATGGTTAGGAATAATTAGATTGGTGTGATGGGCATAACCAACGGCACACCAACGGCTGAACAACTCTACGTGGAGGGCAAATACATAACGGAGGTGCCCATAATCTAGTAATAAACGTTATAAGCCTAATAAGCCGACTACCACAGGAACTAACACCAAACCTCCTAGCAAGCGCAAGACCACTAGCCATTGAATACGCACCATCATTCGCAATCGGGCAATCACTACCACTAACAGGCAATAGACGATGAGCATGTCAGACAAACTCAAGATTGCATTAATCCTTGCCCTTTGAGGATCATGATAATGCTGTCCTGCTTTATTTGCTTTATGAGCGCATAAATTATTAGGAGCGTAGTTGGTATTGGGTATGGTTAATGCAGTATCCTGCTTTAGTTGTGTAATAATTATCAAATAGTCAGGGGTTTACTGAGTGGCGTGATTGGCCATGGGTGGGTTTAGGGAGGAGCTTAATGGTGCCGTTAGGTTGATTAATTCGGTGTTAATTGTGCAGGTTATTTCCATGGTCATTAGCGTAATTGCCCTTTACCTAATTCATGACTTAATTGTTCATGCATCATTAATGGCATTATCAATGGTCCTCCTCGTGGCGGCGTTGATAGACTTGCTTAGGGTGCTCAGTAAGGTTAAGGAGCTATACCTCACTAGGATTAGGGATGCTATTTGGACCCATAAGGCGGCCCTCGACGTGAATAGGGAAAGTAGGGAGTTGTGGGTTAGGGCTAGGGACTACGTCATGGCCCTCCTAATCATGGTCATAGCATCACTATCGTTAACACCGTACTTACTGATTAAGTCGTTAGGCCTGGCACCACCTTACTGCGTAATTACCTGGGTAAACCTCGCCCTGCTAGTAACCACCTCGCTCACAGAGGTTTACGTAATAGCCAGGGTGGAGTGCTCAATATGGATTTAACGATGAGTTAACGCGCCAACGGGATAACATCGCAATGGGGGTTCCCAGTAAGATGAGATGCGGCGCTATAAAGGCGATGACGACCTAAAATGCCCACGGGTTAAAAACAAAATAACGACTGTGTTGGTGGGGCCGCCGGGATTTGAACCCGGGATCACTCGGGCTCGCGTCTGCTACGTTGATCCCGAGCCGAGCCTCAGGCGTGGTTGAACCCACGTATCCTAGCCAGGCTAGACTACGGCCCCGCCAAGGAGTTGGTTTAGGGGAATTTAAGTTTTCCGTGTTTTACCCGTGAGGTTGTTTTTCATGGTTATTGTTTAAATAATTATTTAAATAATTTCGCCATATTTACCGGGGTTTTAATGAGTAAATTTTTAAATAAAAGTGTTAATTGGGGTGTTGATGGGTCATGGGTGGTGTTGAGCTTGTTAGGGTTTATGGGGGGCAGTTGTTTCATGAGGTGGAGGTTTTTGGTCTTAGGCGTAGCTTGCCTATAGTGCCTATTGGCTTTGGTTTGTGGATTGCCTCGGATGCCGGGCTTGTGCTTGGTGATGTGGAGTTCATTGGTAAGGCTAGTCATGAGGTCGCCAGGGTTGTGAGGCAGTACGACCCGGATGTCATCGTTACGGCCGAGGCCAAGGCCATTGCCATGGCCTATGAAGTGGCTAAGAACCTCGGCCACGGCAGATTCGTGGCCGTTAGGAAGAGTGTTAAGGGCTACATGAGGGGCTACATTACTGAGAACGTGAAGTCAATAACAACCAGGAAGCCTCAAACCCTCGTACTCACTAACGAGGATGCGGAGTTTATCAGGGGTAGGAGGGTGTGCCTATTTGATGATGTCGTGTCCACGGGTAGCACCATGGGGGCTCTAGAGAGGCTCGTCAACAGGGTTGGTGGTGAGGTTGTTTGTAAGGCGTGTATTTGGCGTGAGGGTCCCTGGTACACATCCAACGACCTGGTGTTCTTCGATTACCTGCCAATCTACGTCTCGAGGGAGCTATACAGTAGATTCATAGGTGGGTCACCCATTGGGGTGGTAGGCGGTGAGTGAGGTCCTTGCTAGGTATGACCTGGATAGGGTCACCATAGCCACGCTGGCCAGCCACTCATCGCTCCAGATATTCCACGGAGCTAAGCTTGAGGGCTTTGGGACCGTGGCCATCGTGCCCAGGGATAGGCTTTGGTTTTATGAGCAGTTTAGGCACTTGATTGACCACTTCATAGTCCTTAACAACTGGAGGGAGTTGTGTAGCCCCGACGTGGTCAGGAAGCTCCAATCGTTGAATGCCATATTGGTGCCCCACGGTAGTTACGTGGAGTACGTGGGTCTTGACTGCGCCGAGGGTATTGAGTTGCCCATCTTTGGGCTTAGGGGCTTATTTAGGGTTGAGAGTGACCAGTGGGCTAAGATGGACCTTCTCAGGAGGGCTGGTATACCAATACCGAGGCTTTTCAGTGTTGGTGATGATGTTGATGGGCCCGTGATAGTCAAGTTACCGGGTGCGAAGGGTGGTAGGGGTTATTTCATAGCTAGGTCTGGGGAGGAGGTTGCCAGGGGCGTTGAGGAGAGGGTTAAGGAAGGCTTGGTAAAGACGCCCAAGGACGCCATTGTGCAGGAGTATCTAATAGGCGTTCCAGTATACATACATTACTTCCACAGCCCAATACTGGGTAGGGTGGAGATATTGGGCGCCGACATTAGGTATGAAACCAATATTGATGGCTTAAGGAGGCTAACGCCGGATATTATCGTGGAGATGGGCCTAAAGCCCACCTTTGTCGTTGTGGGGAACATACCGCTTGTACTTAGGGAGAGCCTACTACCCAGGGTCCTCGACTATGGCATTAGGTTTGTTGAGGAGACCAGGAGAAGCCTACCACCCGGAGTCATTGGGCCCTTCTCCCTGGAGGGGGTCATAGACGATGAGGCTAATATAAGGATCTTCGAGTTCTCAGGAAGGATTGTTGCCGGGACTAACCTATACGTTTACGGTAGCCCATACTCATACCTCTACTGGGGTGAGCCCATGAGCATGGGTAGGAGGATTGCTAGGGAGATTAGGATGGCCATTGAGAAGGACGAGCTCAATAGGGTGGTCACATGAGGTACAGCGCTGGGAACTTACTGAGTGGTTACAGGCTCGGCGTGGATTCAGTGCACATAGTAGCCATAGCAAGCCACTCCGCACTTGACGTGTTTGATGGGGCTAAGGATGAGGGCTTTAGGACAGTAGCCGTTTGCCAGAGGGGTAGGGAGACGGCGTACCTCAGGTTTAAGAGGGTTGTTGACGTACCATTAATACTTGATAAGTACGCCGACGTGGCTAGGGAGGACGTCGTGGGTAAGCTCAGGTCGTTAAACGCCATATTCGTGCCCAATAGGAGCTTCTCCGTCTACGTGGGCTACGACACGATAGAGGACAGTTTCCCCGTGCCCATATTCGGCAATAGGTACCTGCTCAGGTATGAGGAGAGGGTTGGGGATAAGACGTACTACAGGATCCTAGATCTTGCGGGAATTAGGAGACCAAGGACCTACGCCTCGCCTGATGACATTGATAGGCCCGTGATGGTTAAGATGCCCCACGCGAGGAAGAGGGTTGAGAGGGGGTTCTTCGTTGCCGTGGATAGAGAGGATTTCTGGAGGAAGTTTAGGAAGCTCGTTAGTGATGGGGTGGTGAGTGAGGGTGACCTTAACAGGGCGTCGATTGAGGAGTTAATTGTTGGGGCTCACTTCAACGTTAATTACTTCAGGAGTATCGCAAGGGATGAGGTGGAGATTCTCAGTATTGACAGGAGAATTCAGACGAACCTTGACGGGCTATTGAGGCTCACGGCTGATGTGCAGTTGGAGATTAGGGACTACCTCGATGTGGAGATGATCGAGATTGGTCATGAGCCGGCCACCATCAGGGAGAGCGAGCTTAATAGGCTCTTTGAGGTGGGCGATAGGTTCGTCAAGGCCACCGAGGAGGTTGAGCCGCCGGGTGTCATTGGTCCATTTACACTACAGTTGATAGTTACCTCGGACCTCGATATAGTGGTCTTCGACGTGGCCCTCAGGATTGGTGGTGGCACGAACATATACATGGGCGTCGGCAGTCAATATAGTAAGCTATACTTCGGTAGACCCATAAGTATGGGTAGGAGGGTCGCCATGGAGATTAGGGAGTGCCTTGAGGGTAATTGCTTGGATAGGGTGGTGACTTAGCCTATTGCATGCCTTATCAACGCCATCTCAACCATGTACTTAACAGCGTCATCCTCCTTACCCTCAACCAATGAATTAATGAATAATTGAGTCAACAACTCATGCTTTCTACTATCGTAGTCGCTGGGCCCTGTTTTAATGCCCATCTCCTCAAGCGTCTTAATATCTCTCTTAACCATGTCAATGACCTCCCTGGTGATCCCAAAGGAATTACCTAATTTCGTGAGCATGTCCAGGCACTCGTGGCATACGTACCTAGCCGCCATGCTTAGGTCATGCCTTAGGTTTACATAGGCCTCACTCAACGCTGAATACTCCCTATCACTCAATTCATTAATTGTGGAAACACCCAACACCTCAGGCGGTATGCCTAACGAATATAGCGCAGCAACGAACGTGATAGCCCTAGGAAGAACCACGCCCCTAAAGCCCCTGCTGTAGCCGAATAGGCCTATGTGCAATTTCCTGGCTCTCCTCCTAGGTACGTAGTTTGAAACCCTATTTATAACGTTCGCAAGTCCCTCAATCTCCCTTTGGTAATTAACCACGTACTTATTAATTACGTTAATGAGCACCCCATGGTTAGGAATATCACAGCCACCGTCCGGCTTCCTATTGTTCAGCTTCGAAATGGCGTTAATGACCTCACCCTCTGGGTAGTCGTACCTAAATGCCGACTGAACGGTGAAGGTGTGTACGCATGGGTACTCCCTAACGACGTTATCCACGTTGTGTGGCGTTAAGTTGCCCCTAAATGGTGTTGGGCCAACGCCAATTATTGGGTATATCTCAAGCCCAAGTTCCCTGCCCAGGTTCAACGCCTTATTGAGGGCTATTTTCGCCATGAGGACTGCGGGTATTAAGCCGTAGTTCATTGCTGGGTCCGACCTGGCTATGAATATCCTAAGGTAGCTCGGCCTAACCACCCTCCAATAACCAATGATTATTTTGCCAACATTAAGCATTGAGCCCAGGTCCTCTATGAGGGGTATCACGTCTATTGTGCTCGGCCTAACACTGCCCAGGACATCCATGACCCTGACACCAGGGGTTAACTCAATGAATGCCTTACCGGCGACGACCCTCTCGTAATACCTATACGTAAATACGAGTTCCTCGGCCCTCGAGGTTAATGGAAGTATTACCTGGAATACCCCATTAATGTCATCAGTGCCATAGAACTCCCTGGCCACATCGTAGGCCGTGGGTATTAACTCAAGGGCTTGCGAAAATAGCTTCTTCTCGGCGGTCTCAGCCCAGGGATTCGGCAACCTAAGTGTCAAATACACGTCCCTGCCTAGGACGTGATCCCTGAAGAAGCCTGGGTACCTACTGAGTAGTTTCCTGACCACGTAGATATCCACGTCCTTACCCTCGAAGTCCCACATGACCTCATGACAACCATATAGACTGTATGCTAGGTAAGCCTCGTGAACCTCGTCATCCCCCTGGATAATACTATCCCTAGCCCAGTCAGGTACTCTGGCGTTGTCCGGGTGCTGCGTGCACATGCTCCTTGGAATGAGGTTCATGGCTAGGTGGTTAATGGGGCGCTGCTTAATAAGTTATACTTATTTTATATAAATTCGTCGATTAAATATATAGAATTAGTCAATTAATGAATGCGAGACACTGGGTAGCTACCCAGTAGCTTCACGTAGACGGCAACCCTACTCAATTCGTTAAATGCCCTTGAGCACTCCTCATCGGATAATTGGCACTCGGTCTCGAGTAGGAAGTCGTAACCCCAGGGACTACTCCTATTGGGCCTTGAGTAGATCATTGATAGGTTAATGCCGAACTCCGCAAAGGGCTTCAACGCATTAAATAGGGAACCCGGCCTATTGGGTACTGAGAATATTGCCAATGTCCTATCCCCCGACCTGTTCATGTGCCTTGAGATCACCAGGAACCTCGTGTAGTTTGGGTTATCCTCAATGCCACAAACCAGTGGTTTAAGCCCGTAAAGCTCGGCCCCAATCCTAGACGCAATCGCCGCCCTATGCCTATGCCCCTTAATTAGCCTTAGCGCCTCCGAAGTTGATTGCGTATAACTTATTGATGCATTTAACCTGGTTATGAAGTTGAGCGCCTCATTAATTGCATGTGGGTGTGAGTAAACCTCCCTAATCTCGCTCAGTTCAACACCATCATTAACCACTAGGCATAGGGTTACCCTGTGATCAATGGCGTAATTAACATAGACATTCCACCTAACCAGGGCATCCATGGACTCACCAACAACCCCCGCCTGATTATTCTCTATGGGTATTACACCGAAGCCATAATCACCCTGGTAAACACCCCTAACCACATCACTTATTGACCTGAGTGGCGTGAGTACCGCCCCCTTACCAAACAATTGAACTGCAACCTCATGGGAGTAACTACCCTCAGGCCCCAGGTAGGCAATCCTATCATTATTAATTAATAACTCACTCACAAACCTGAGGAGTAACGGATCATGAATTGACTGCATAAGCTCCGTAACCCTCACAACACCCCCATACTTAATTAATAAATCCCTCAACCTGCCCAACTCCTCCTCAACCCTAACTATTGCGGTAATTAGCTCTGAAATTCCTGGTTAACCACGTAATTACCTATTGACTATACTTTATAAATATTACCATGGCATTAACTACTTATTATATTTTCAATCGGCAATTACCTATAAAGGACGTCCTCGCCTGCGAGCTTAACCATGAGCATGTCCCTAACCCTACCACTTAATGCCCTGAGTAATTCCCTATTGCCAATTATTGACTGTAATGAGTATATGCCGGCTGCACCAAGGAGTTGGGCAATCTCCCTCTTAATGCCCGTTAGGAACCTCATTAGCCTAAGCCTAAAGTCCTCAATACTCTCATAACCATGCAGAGCCCTCTCCACAAAACCGCTTATGATGACCGCATCCGCGCCAAGGGCCACCAACTTAACAATATCACCACTACTCCTAACGCTGGGCATGTGTATTATCAAGTCCACGTAATCCCTAACACCCCTCCTCCTAAGCTCCAAATCAAGCCTCACCAGGATTGCCTCTGGGTGGTCATCACTAACGTCAATTATCACGCCACTAAACCGACTAACACCCCTCACCAACTCATTCACCGCATTACTAACCTCATCAACACCTGTGACCTTCAGGTACGTGGGCACGTCAATGCCAGACCCAACCCGCCCTGCATGATCAATCACAAGCGCGCCCAAGCCATTCACGTACCTATCCCACATAACTCTCATCAAGTGCTTATTATCTGTCACGTCCACGCCCTCGAGATCTATCATCACGGAGTTCGCCCTGACCACGAATTTAGCGGCCTTAATGAGGTCATCATCCCAGGTCCTTGGAGGCTTAATTATCACTGGCATGGAGAGCCACAGCCTACCGCCGGCGAGTATCGTTGAGACGTCTATGTCCTCCCTATATGGGTCTATGGCTGGCTTCGTGACTTGGGCACCATCAAACCTAAGCCAATCAATCAACCTCTTCGGAGGCTCAACCTCAGGGGGTCCATTACTACCCATGCTGACTATGACCACGTCACCGCTCCTCACGAGTTGTGTCACGTATATTGAGTAGTCAGGGGTCCAGACATCGCCCTTGCTCGTAATATCACCATCACCGGTATCGCAATTTACGCTCTTAATGCCCAGCACCCTAGCCGTGACCTCATCAATACAGTGACCCCGTAATAGGTCCCTCCTACCCACAAGCCTCCTAACATCGTCAATACCCAGGTGGTCCAGGATTAACCTTAATTCCTCCATAAACGCCACTAGGAAGTTCCTTGAGGACCTTAGTGCGAATTCGTAATCAACAATCACAGACCCATCGGCAATTTTACTTGTTATCCCCGCCGGGCAATTACCCCTATGGCATGTCCTAGCCATGGCGCACCCCATGGATATCAGTAGGGCTGTTCCAAGGGCGATAGCGTCCGCACCAAGGGCCATGAGCTTCGCCGCATCATCCGCCGTGGAGACCCTGCCGGAGGCTATTAATGTAATTCTATCCCTCAGACCCTCCTCCCTGAGCATCCTATCGGCGGAGGCCACGGCTAACTCAATGGGTATGCCCACGTTATCCCTAACCACCAATGGCGTGGCCCCCGTACCAGCCCCATGACCATCGATTATTACACCATCGGCGCCCATCCTGGCTATGCCCGTAACTATGTACGGCGTATAATTTGTGGCGGCGATCTTCACAAACACGGGCTTACCCGTCGCCTCCTTAAGCGCGTCAATCCTTTGCTTCAAGTCCTCGATGGAGTATATGTCATGGTGTGGCGCGGGCGATAGTGCATCAACACCCACTGGTATCCTCCTGACCTGGGATATGACCGAGGTAACCTTGGAGCCAGGTAGGTGACCGCCAATGCCGGGCTTTGCACCCTGCCCGATCTTAATTACTATGCCCATGCCAGCCATCAACGTGTTTATGTCAACGCCAAACCTAGCCGAAGCCCATTGAACAAATATTCTCCTATGCCTAGCAACCTCTGGGTGAAGCCCACCTTCCCCGGTGCCGCTGATGAGCATCAACTCATCAGCGAGCTCCGCCTCTACGACATTTGGGACCCCGGCGAGGGACCCAAAGGACATGTCTGCCAGGTATATGGGTGCGGATACCTCAATACCCCCTATGAACGACGTGAGGCTAGCCCTGCCCCTCTCATTACCCACCAACCTAATTTCGTCAATTCCAAAATCAACATTATCAAGAATCCTAAACCTCCTAACACCCCTCCTAAATACCCTAATTGGCCTACCGTGCATTGCCATCTCCCTAATCTCCTCAACAACGCCACTATGCCAGAAGTCGCTTGTTGGCCCCTTATTCGTCAACCTAATGAAGTCTTTAATTACCTGCCTGGGCCTTATATTGATTATATAATTCATTCAATGGTAAATCAATAACCTATTTATAAATATTACTAACCTATCTAAGTAATATATCAAAACTGTTAAGCATTACTCAGCGGTTATGATTGTGTATTTAGAGCCTAGTAAATAATCAATTATTGACTCATTTAGATTGAAATCATGGGCGAACTTACGTAGTATGGGCTCCAACTCCCTAACCTCGTCTTTATTCAGGTCTCTATACTCAATACTATTCCTCCTGACGTGCTCTGAACGCATTAACACATTGAGTAGCTTATTGATTTCGTCCTGCCCCAATCCCTCATCCTTTGATGCATCGAGGAATTCCCTGAGCTCGGAGTAAGATACTGTTAGGCCTACTTTATTCTCAGGTACTCTGCCCCTGATGTATATCCTGCCACCCACCATGCCACTACCCACGTGCTTACCGACCAATTGAATATTGCACTTATTCAGTGAGTCGATCCCGAGAACCATGATTACACCACCCGCCATGTACTCACCGAGGTAATCATCAACCCTACCACCAATTATTAAGTAAGGCCTCCTATCACGGTACTCACGCATTTGAATACCAGCCCTATTACCCGCGTTGCCCCTAACGAAGACCTCACCACCCTGCAGCGCCTGGGCTAGTATGTCCCTGGCGTCGCCATGTATTACCACCCTACCGCCGTGCATTGTGTCGGCAACGTCGTCCTGGGCATTACCATAAACCACAAACTCAACGCCATTATTCAGATTGGCCAATGAATTACCTGGGGTACCATATATCTCAACCCTGACATCCCTTATGCCGTGCCTCGGTAAGTTCACGCCTATGAATCTATGGCCCCTAACGTTTATGACCCTAATGACCCTATCACCACTCAACGCCCTCCTTAGTATTTCCTCATTCAGCTCCCTATAGCTAAGGCCCTCGGCATTTATGGCATCCCTACCAACGTAGGTTGGAAACGACCTCTGCGGGAAGAAGGTATCGACCTCCTCCTTAGCCCTACCCCATGAAATAATACCACGCCTTAATGAGGCTATGAAGTACCCACCCGGTTCGAGAGTCCAAACCCTGGCGCTTGGCGACACAGTCCTAATGGCAGCCTCCTCACTGGCCACGTAATAGTAGTAATCATCCATACCCACAACGAGGGGTCTCAACTTAAACCTATCGACTAATGCGATGAGGTAAAGATCGTCATTATGGTATATACCCATGAGTATTGCGAAGGGGCCGTCCAACATGGCCCACCTAAACTGCCTAATCAGTGATAGGGCATTACCGTCAGTTGCATACTTAGGTGATGCACCAATTAGTATCTTTATGGCGTCCTCAATGCTAAGCCCATGCACATTAATTAGGTAATGCATTAGGTATGCAGCTACCTCACTATCCGTACCCACGAACGAATTAAGGCCGTACCCATGGGATAGGGCATTCACGTGATTACCATAACTACTTAATTCGCCATTATGAACCACGGCAATATCCCCAACGGAAAATGGATGCGACCAATACGGCAGGTAGCCAGGCGAATTGGTTGGGAATCTTGTGTGGGCGATCCATAGGTCTGCCGTGTACTTCTCTATTCCATACGCGGACGCTATTTCGCTTGGGTAACCAACGCCCTTAAACACATTAACATGCTCGCCCCAGTAATAGACCCTGCCAGCCCTATCCTCCCACAACAGGTCATTAATGGAATTAACAATGCTCGTAAAATTAGAGCTGGACTTAGCATTGTTGAGGACCCTAACCTCCAAATCTATTATTGGCCCTAGCTTATTCCTAACCCTCACATCCATTAGGTCGATATCATTATCCCTCATCACAGACTTAATCGTGTCCATCGCATTACTCATTAATTCTCCCTTAACAAAAATGCCCATCCTAAGGCCCATGGATTCTTTATTAAATAGGGCAAAGCCTGAACCTAGCCCTGCACCCCTGAATTTGATGCTCTCTATAGCCCTGGCCACAAGATCACCATTAACCCTATCAGAACCCTCACCACGCCTAATAACACCAAATATTCCGCAATCCATGGGATACTTGACGATAAATACCATATGTATTGGCAATAAATAAGCATATGTAAGGAGTATTTAAGTTTTATATTTCTTAGGGGATTTGTAAATAAGTTATTTTTATTCCCTGGACGCTTATATATTAAATACTTGATGAAAATAACCGGGAATACATATGATTATTTCCAAAAATTAATTACAACATATAATTAGATATTTATCGATAATATTAACAGTTAATGATTCAGATGCGCTTAATGACCTCCGCAGTAAAGGATTCAGTAGTATAATTGCCTCCTAGGTCGGGCGTGTGTATTCCCTGGCTTAGGGCGTTGATTACGGCATTTTCAATGGCATTCCCTGCCATCACATAATTATTATTTCCCGTCTTTTCACCATACCACCTGAGCATCCATGCAGTACTTAGTATCATCGCCGTGGGGTTTGCAATCCCCTTACCGGCTATGTCGAAGGCTGCGCCGTGTATTGGCTCGAACAATGCCTTATTATCGCCCACGTTGGCTGAGGGCGCGAGCCCTATGCTGCCGGTTACGTAGGCCGCCAAATCGCTTAGTATATCGCCATATAGGTTTGTCGTGACTATGATGTCGAAGTCCTGGGGCCTCCTGACGAGATCCATGACCGCTGCATCTATGTACATTTCATTAATTGCCACCTCAGGATACTCCCTCGCAACTTCCCTAACGACACTCCTGAATAGGCCGTCTGACACCGTCAGTACATTGGCCTTATGCACGATGGTGACCCTCCTACGCCTAGTCCTCGCCATGTTGAGGGCCACCCTGGCAATGCGTTCACTGGCCCTCCTTGTTATTACCCTAAGGGCCACTGCCGTGTCATTGCTAAGCATGTACTCGGCCCTCACGTAGACATCCTCGGTATTCTCACGCACTATGACTAAGTCCACGCCGTCTCTAACCGCCTTAATCCCTGGGTAATTCCTCGCAGGCCTGATGTTAGCATATAGATCGAGCCCCCTCCTTAATTTAACAACTACATCACCCGCACTCTCACCAACAGGACCCTTCAGTATTGCTTCGGCATTCTCTATCATTGGCCAGTACCTACTTGGTAATGCCTCCCCATACTTCCTAATTGCATTATCGCCGGCCTCAACGTAGGCAATATCGATGTTTAAGCCGTACTTAGACGCAGCCATCTTAAGAACTTCAATGGCTGACCTGGTCACCTCAGGCCCAATGCCGTCACCCTCAATTACGGCTATCCTCATCGGGAGTAATTACATAGCCTATTTTTATGTATTGCCAACCTATAGAAAGTACTGATAATTCTAGATTAGCACTTAAAAATTCAAATCGTATGATTAAGCGATGGCCCTACTTAAGTATGAGGAATCCAATTGGGAAAGGCTTGGAAATTTAATCTATAGAAAACACATGCACGGACTCAGGGTGACAGTTGCCCAATTCAAGCTGCTAAAGGGCTCCGTCGTCAAACCGCACTCCCATACCCATGAGCAGGTCTCGATAGTGGTCAAAGGCAGATTGAGGTTTACTGTGGATAATGAGGTGTACATAGCGGAGCCCGGTGATGTAGTTCATATACCCCCGAATACTATACATAGTGTTGAGGCTCTTGAGGATTCGCTCGTAATCGATGTTTACTCACCAATTAGAGATGATTGGTTGAGGGGTGAGGATAGGTATTTGAGGGAGTAGGGTACTCTAAATTTTGAATGAAGCAAAATACTCATCGCAGTTTCAGTTCAATTTGTCGTTACCGTGATTAAGCACCTCCATCACTATGCGCTTAATATCCTCCTCAGAAGCCCTAATGCCCATGTCACCCAACTCCTTAACCCTCCTTAGCACTGCACTAACAATGTCATCGCGTGGCTCAATACCCATGGACTTAAGGACATAAATTATCGAATGCCTACCACTGTGCTTTCCAACGACTATCCTCCTATTCATACCCACTGCTCCCGGGTCTATTGGCTCGTATGTTAGTGGGTTCGAGAGGACTCCGTGAACGTGGATACCAGACTCATGCGAAAAGGCGTTAGCCCCAACAATGGCCTTGTTGGGTGGTACAGGTATCCCAAAGAGCTTAGAGACTAAATCAGAAACCTCCTTAATCTTCTCGAACCTGATCCCAACATCATAATTAAGTAGGAACCTCACGGCAGCCGCGATCTCCTCAAGCGCCGCATTGCCTGCTCTCTCGCCAACACCGTTTATAGTTCCATGGGCCTGGTCAGCCCCAGCCTCAATGGCAGCCACGCTATTTGCCACGGCCATCCCAAAGTCATCGTGACAATGCACACTCAGTAAGTAATTGCCCCTAACATTCTCCCTAACGAACCTAACGAGTGATGCCATCTTACTTGGCCACATCACGCCTACGGTATCCGCAATATCGAGCCTATCAGCACCCGCATTAACAACCTCCTGGAAAACCCTGACCAGGAACTTAGGGTCACTCCTCGTCGCATCCTCCGCGCTGAATTCCACGGTTAGGCCATGGGACTTTGCATAACTTACTGCGTTCACGGCTGCCTCAACCACCTCCTCCCTATTCATCCTGAGTTTATACCTCATGTGTAGGTCTGACGTGGCTATGAAAATGTGTATGGCATTCACGTCGGCATCAATCGCCTTATCAATATCCTCCCTCCTGGTCCTCGCCAACGCAATAACTTCCGAATTACTTACCTCCCTGGCTATTGACTTAACGGCCCTAAACTCACCCTCACTAACTATTGGAAAGCCAGCCTCAATAGAGTCGACACCCAACTCCTCAAGCTTTAACGCAATTAGTAACTTATCCTCGGGTTTCAGGGCAACACCAGGGGTTTGCTCACCATCCCTGAGCGTCGTATCTAACAGTCTCACGTATTTATTTCCAGGGGAAGCCCTAACTACGTCTCCCTGAGCAATCTAACCCACCGGATCATGTAATAAAAATACCTTATTTAAGTATTTCCCTAAGATATAGATTTAACCATAACCGATTAGTGATTCACATTATATTAGTTATATGGCGGAAAAGCTTAAATATTCTATAAATTGACTTATGTCTGATGAGGTGCTTTATTCTTTACGTATGATGCGGATGAAAATAATAGGGAAAGTAATGAGTTGAGTCCGCGGTCAAACCATGCGGTGATTATGCATGGAGTGAGTGCGTCGGGTGATTATAGTGCCTAGGGCCGTTGATTTATTGGTTAGGGAGATGGAGGGCATGGGCGTTAGGGAGGTCTTTGGCATTATTGGTGGCCAGATAATGCCGTTCTTTGATGCGTTATATAACTCTGATATTAAGGTTTATATGTTTAGACATGAGCAGGGCGCAATACATGCCGCGGACGCCTACGGCAGGGTCATGAAGAGGCCCATGACCGTGGTCGTCACGTCAGGTCCAGGCGCCACAAACCTACTCACTGGGCTTGCAAACGCAATGATGGATTCATCACCACTAATAGCAATAACCGGTCAGGTCCCAACTGCGTTCTTCGGGAGGGATGCGTTTCAGGAGACGGACATAGTTGGCGCGACCATGCCGGTCACCAAGCACACATTCATGGTTAAGAGACCTGAGGACTTAGTCCCCGTGTTTAGGGCTGCTTATGAAATATCGATTGACGGTAGGCCGGGTCCAGTCGTCATAGACTTGCCGAGGGATGTGCAGTTAACGGATGTCGACCCAGCAATTGTTAGGGGTAGGGTGATAAGGATAGTCAGGAAGGCAATCCCAGAGCCCGACCCCTCATTAATTGCCTATGCACTTAAGCTACTCCTAACTGCCGAGAGGCCCGTGATGCTGGTTGGCGGTGGTGTTTGCTGGAGTGGGGCGACTAATGAGGTCTTGACCCTCGCCGAGCTAATGGGCATGCCCATAGTCACCACACTGCCAGGTAAGAACTGCGTGCCTAGTAACCACCCACTGGTTATGGGTCCCTCGGGGATGCACGGTAGGCTTGAGGCCGATGCAGCCATAATAAATGCCGACGTAATACTCGCCGTAGGTACGAGATTCAGTGATAGGACTGTGGGCAACTTCAATGAGTTCAGGAGGGGTAGGAAGATAATACATATAGACATTGATAGGAGTGAGATTGGTAAGAATGTCAAGCCTGAGGTCGGTATTGTCGGTGACGCTAAGGCAGTCTTATCAACCATGATTAAGCTAGTGCCCAAAGCCCTTGAGAGAAGGCATGATGCGTTCATTAAGTGGTTAAGGAGTATTAAGGAGAGTTATGAGGAGTATAGGAGGAGGGTCGACATTAATGGGTTCGCACCATGGAAGGTCCTGAAGGTCCTTAGGGAGGTGATGCCGCCGTACTCGATAACCACGACGGGGGTTGGTAGCCACCAGATGTGGTGTGAGCTTCACTGGGACGTCTATGTGCCTGGAACCTTCATAACAAGTGCGGGCCTTGGGACAATGGGGTTTGGATTACCCGCAGCCCTGGGTGCGAAGATTGCCAGGCCTGGCGTGCCCGTGCTCGATATTGATGGTGATGGGTCATTCCAAATGACTATGCAGAACCTAGCCCTTGTCCGCGAGTACGGCCTACCCGTGATAGTGACTATATTTGACAATTCAACACTCATGCTCGTTAGGCATTGGCAGGTAATGCTGTATAATAAGAGGATAATCGCCGTGGACTTCAACGTAAACCCAGACTTCATGAAGATTGCCGAGGCCTACGGGATAGAGGGCGTTAGGCCGAGTAGCTATGATGAGTTGAGGAGTGCTGTGGCGAGGGCCGTTAGGAATAATGAGGCGTTGATTGTTGACGTAACCATTGATAGGGAGAGGGACTTCGTGCTACCCTTCGTGCCATCGGGCAAGTGGCTTGAGGAGGTCATACTACCGGAGGGCTTTAGGATCGACCTTAGGTACCCAGGTGATGACTATGGAGGGTGACTTCTTGATAGAGGTCATAATGAGTAATGAGGTTAACACATTCGATGCCGTAGTCAGGGCTATGAACGTGATCAGGAGGGGTAAGGTAACGATTAAGCACATGGTGATAGACATGAGTGACTCGGTGATCAAGGTCTCCATTAGGGCTAGGGGCGAGGAGGATGAGGTTAGGTGGGTCTGTAATAAACTTGATAAGCTCTACGATGTGGTAAATGTTAAATATATGCCCGAAGAAGTACACATGAATAAGGTGGTGATTAGTAATGGCTAGGATATACAAAGATGGGGATGCGGATCTATCGGTGATAAGGGGTAAGGTAGTGGCTGTGCTTGGTTACGGCATTCAGGGTAGGGCGTGGGCCTTAAACATGAGGGATAGTGGTGTCAAGGTCATTGTTGGCGTCAGGCCTGGCAAGAGCTTTGACCTGGCTCGGCAGGAGGGCTTTGAGGTCTACCCAGTGGGTGATGCGGTTAGGAGGGCCGACATAATAGCGGTCCTACTACCCGATATGGTACAGCCAAGTGTTTGGGGGTCTGAGATCGCGCCGGGCCTTAGGCGTGGCATGACTGTGGTGTTTGCCCATGGCTTCAACATTAGGTTTGGGTTAATAAGGCCGCCAAGTGATGTGGACGTAGTCCTAATAGCGCCCAAAGCCCCAGGTAAGGCCGTTAGGGATGAGTTCGTTAGGGGTTGGGGAGTCCCGGCACTCGTCGCAGTTCACCAGGACTTCACGGGGAGTGCCCTGAAGACGGCATTGGCGATTGCCAAGGCCAATGGGTTCACGAGAGTGGGTGTAATAGAGACGACCTTCGCCGAGGAGACGGAGACCGACCTAATCGGTGAGCAGAACGTGCTTGTTGGCGGGCTACTGCAGTTGTTGAGGTATGGTTTTGAGGTTATGGTGGAGCTCGGTTACCAACCTGAGGTGGCTTACTTCGAGGCCATTAATGAGGCTAAGCTAATAATGGACCTGATATGGGAGAGGGGACTCACTGGGATGCTTCTAGGTGTTAGTGAGACTGCCAGGTACGGTGGCTTGACGGTTGGGCCGTACGTAATTAATGAGGATGTTAAGAGGAGGATGAAGGAGGCTGCCGAGAAGGTTAGAAGTGGCGAATTTGCTAAGGAGTGGATTGCGGAGTATCAGAGGGGTGCGCCAAGGCTCAGGGAGTTACTTGAGCAGGTTAGTAATAGCCAGGTTGAGAGGGTTGGCGAGTTCCTAAGGCAGTTAATGAGAAGCAAGTAAGCCCCTATTCTAAAATTCATTAACCTTCAAAAATAAACAATCCATAATTCTCGCCCATTACCCACTGTATGACTGAAGGGCCACCGGACCGCTTATTAATTATGATAATTATGAATTATAAATCATGATTATATATTATGAATAATTTTCAATAATTTAGAGGTTAGTCTATTGACTTATTAATCTTTCATTTTTGACTTAGGCAAAATTTTTAATTCACGGCATAACTCATTAACCGTGAATTATAGGGCACTGGATGTTAATCGCGTGAAGAGGCCGTTGGGTAGGCTTAAGATTACGCCGGAAATGTGCATTGGCGATGAACTGTGCGTTAAGAGGTGCCCAATGGGTATCCTGGAGCTAACTAGGGAGGAGGTTAATCCAAGGGGTTATCATTATGTCAGGATTAAGCCCGGTAAGGAGGTTGATTGCGTGGCATGTGGTATATGCGAAAAGGTCTGCCCAACAAACGCCATATATGTCGAGCATGAGGAGGAAATAACAATCAAGGATTACTTAATGAAGATTGACAAGACTAAGGTCACGCAGGAGAGTGCCACTAACAATAGGGTCCTTGTGATTGGTGGTGGTATTGCTGGTGTTGAGGCTGCTCTTGCTTTGGCTGGCATGGGTTATAGGGTTACGCTTGTTGAGAAGTCCCCGGCCATCGGCGGTAAGATGGCAATGCTCGACAAAACATTCCCAACCCTCGACTGCTCAATATGCATAGAAGGACCATTAATGAGCGATACCTCGAATAATAGGAACATCGAGGTATTAACGCTGGCAGAATTAATGGAGTTAAAAGGTGAACCAGGCCATTATAGGGCTAAGATCCTCGTCAAGCCGAGGTACGTGACCAACGAATGCACTAAGTGCGGGTTGTGTGAGGGCGTGTGCCCCGTGGTGGTTCCAAGCGAGTATAATGCGGGTATTGGCCTTAGGAAGGCCATATACCTACCATTCCCACAGGCGGAGCCCGGCATCTACGCCATAGACCCAGACCTATGCCTAAACAAGCCCCCTGAGAACATAGCCTGCAATAGGTGCGTTAGTGTCTGTGAGCCTAGGACCATACTATTCACCATGATGCCCAGGATAATCGAGAGGGAGGTGGCGGCAGTCATAGTGGCCACGGGATACGAACTAGAGGGTGGCGAGGTATTGACTAAGTATGGCTATGGAAAACACCCTGACGTACTCACGGCAATGGAGTTCGAGAGGCTCGTCAACGCCACGGGACCATCATTAGGCGAGGTGGTTAAACTAAGTAATCATGGACACCCGAGGAAGGTCCTATTCATATCCTGCATAGGCTCTAGGACGAGTAGGGCAAACCCATACTGCTCAAAGGTCTGTTGCGAGTACCTGCTTAAGCAAGCCATTTACGCGAAGAATCACGGCATTGATGACGTCACCATATTATACATGAATGACGTTAGGACCTACGGCAAGGGTTTCGAGAACCTATACCAAAGGGCTGTTGAGAGAGGCGTCAGGATAGTCCATGGTAGGCCATTGGTAATAGGCCCTGTCAACGGTTCAATAAGGGTTAAGTACGAGGATACGCGGAGTGGGGAGGTCAGGGTTGAGGATTACGACATGGTTGTCCTGGCACCAACCATGAGGCCACCTAAGGACATGCAGAGACTAGCCAATGCATTGGGTCTCGAACTTGATAGGTACGGCTTCATCAAGGTAAACCCGGCAAATCCCGTTGAGACAAACATCCCCGGCATATTCGTGGCAGGGAGCGCCTCCGGGCCCACGGACATTACGGAGTCAGTACTCATGGGCTTAGCCGCGGCGGCCCAGGCCGTGGGCTTCATGGGCAAATCCATAATAGAGACTGAGGAGTTTAGTGAAACCATAGAGGCGGAGAAGCCGAGGATAGGCGTCTTTGTTTGCCACTGCGGTAGTAATATAGCCGGTATCGCCGATGTGAACGAGTTGGTCAAGTTTTCGAGGGGATTGCCTGGCGTGGTCCATGCCGAGGACATACCCTTCGCCTGCTCGAAGGCTGGGTTAGACCGAGTCGCCGAGTCAATAAAGAGGAATAACCTTAACAGAGTCGTTGTTGCGGCCTGCTCACCGGCAACTCACCTTAGGTTTTTCCGGGATTCTGCGAGGAGGGCTGGTCTTAATCCGTATCTCGTGGAGATGACGAACATTAGGAACCTGGATACGTGGGTCCACAACGATAGGAAGGTGGCCACAGAAAAGGCAAAAGACATGATAAGAATGGCCGTGGCCAAGGCATCACTCATGAGGCCCTTCAGACCCGAGAAGCTCGGTATAATTAAGAGGGCGTTAGTCATCGGTTGCGGCCCCGCGGGGCTAGCGGCTGTTAATGCCCTCGTTAATGCGGGTGTTGAGACCATGGTGGTTGAGCTAGGGAGTAAGTGCGGTGGTCCTTATCTAAACGACTTCGTGATTAGGTACTTACCAGAGGGTATCAGGGCTAAGGAGGTGGTTAACAAATTGCTTAAGGTTCTTGAGAACCCCAGGGTTAAGGTTTATTACGGAACCACGGTTAAGGACGTGTCTGGCTTCACGGGTAACTTCCACGTTATCCTAAGCAACGGTGTCGAACTCGACGTAGGCGCAATAATAGTGGCCACGGGAGCCAGCCCTGTCAATACCGTTAACTACAAAGCTGGCAATGGACTTAATGTCATGACTATACACGACTTAATCAATGGTGGTTTAAACGTCGGTAATGACGTGTTATTCATCGACCTATGTAACAAGCCGTATTGCCAAGCCGTAATGTTTAACACTGCGTTAACCCTGAGGAGGGCAGGTAAGAATGTGTACGTGGTCGTTAGGGATATCATGATGGTTGGGACACAGTATGAGGACTTGTATAGGGAGGTTAGGAGGGCTGGCGTTACAATACTGAGGGTTCCAAGGGATGGCAATGTCATGAACCACGTGGTGCTCAATCACGACACTGCCGTGATTAGGGATGTGGAGCTTGGTGAAGACGTGACAGTACGCATAGACTCAGTCATACTTAACACGCCCATGAAGCCCAACTCAGACGAGGTTTCAAAGATATTGAGGCTTTCTAAGGATCAGGAGGGCTTCCTGATGGAGGCCCACCCGAAGCTCGGCCCGGTGGACACCATGACCCCGGGAATATTCGTAGCCGGTGCTGTTAGGGCTCATAGGGGCTTTGGCGAGGCTGTCCTGGAGGGTTACGCGGCAGCTGCCAGGGCATTGACGCTATTGTCTAGGGACTACATAATTAAGGAGGTCTCAGTGCCAAGGGTGGACCCGGGTAAATGCGTTGGTTGCTTGCTATGCGTTAAAGCTTGCCCGTACGGCGCCATCAAGGGTGAGCCTGGTAAGCCCGTCACGATAAACCCCGCCGCTTGCCAGGGCTGTGGTTCATGTGTTGGTGAGTGCCCATACGGTGCATTGGATATGGACCTGCTTAGTGATGATGCTATTTTGGCTCAGGTTGAGGCTGCCTTGGCTGAGGAGCCTGAGAAGAAGGTGATAATGTTCACATGCGCCTACTGCTCCTACTACGCGGCCGATAACACGGGGATACTGAAGCTTCAGTATCCACCGCATATTAGGATAATTAGGTTACCATGTAGCTCAAGGCTTAATTGGAGGCATGTTAAGCGTGCTTTTGAGCTTGGTGCTGCCGGTGTGTTTGTGACTGGTTGTAGGCTTGGTGACTGCCACTACATAACCGCAAACTACAACACAGTAAGAAGATTCGAAAACTGGAAAAAGAGACTAAAAAACATAGGCGTGAGAGAAGAAAGATTCCAACTGAGACTATTCGGTGCGCCGGACGTTAAGGACTTCATAGAGGCTGCTAATGAGGCGAAGAGGATTGTTGAAACAGTGACTAGGGAAGAGATTGAAATGACAAAACAAAAAATCAAGCAAATAAGGTGATGAAAATGGCCGTGGCAAACCCCACACTTAAGGAGGAGTTACTCAGGTTTGAACCCACGGCATCACTATGCTACCAATGCGGTACGTGCACCACGGTTTGCCCAATGTCTGAGTTCGGGTTGAACACAAGGTTGGTAATGAAGTTGGCGAACTTAGGGGTAATAAATGATTGGGTGCGTAAAGTCATATGGCTATGCACGGGTTGTGGCTTATGTCAGGAGAACTGTCCAAACGAAATTAGAATACCCAACGTGATTAGGTTCATCAGGTCAAAGGTGATAATCGAGCAACGAAGAGGTAGGTAATGCGATAAATTATCATTATCAAAAATAAACAAATTTTATCAAAGGGACTTACACCCCATATAGAACTTCATGACCCTCAAGCCAGAGATTAAGTGGGGATTGGAAGGCATTTATGTTAAGGAAAGTAGCATATGCCTAATAGACCTTGACAATGCTAAGATATACTACAGGGGTTATGAACTGAGTGACCTCGCCCTTAAATCCACATTCGAGGAAACCGCATATTAATACTCAGGGGTAAACTACCGAGCAGGACAGAGCTAAGGGAGTTCACTAGTGAATTGTCTTCAAATAGAGAATTACCCAAAGAATTACTGGCGCTCCTCAGGGGTTTACCCAATGGCCTTAGGCCCATTGACGTACTTAGACTAAGCATCGATTACCTGGGCACCCTCGACAGGGAGGCAATGTCTAAGGGACCTAATGAAGAGGCTAAGGCAATTAGGCTAATAGCCATGGCGCCGACCGTTGTCGCAACTACCATAGGCTGACCATGGATAGCTCAGTGCCGAGTCCCAGGACAGACCTAAACCATGTGGCTAATTATTATTACATGTTTTTCGGTAGGGAACCCAGTGATGAGGAGCTTAGGGCTTTGGAGACTATGTTCATAACGTACATGGAGCACGGCATGAACAACTCCTCGTTCACAGCCGTGACCGTGGCATCCACATTAACAGACATATACTCAGTGATTGTGGCAGCACTCTCAAGCTTAAAGGGCCCATTACATGGCGGCGCTAACTTTGAGGCCTTGAAGACGATAATCGAGGTCGGTGACCCAAGCCGCGCGGAGGAGTATGTCATTGATAAGGTGAGGAGGGGTGAAAGATCATAGGGTTTGGGCATAGGGTGTATAAGAGGTTTGCAGATCCAAGGACAACCTACCTAAAGGACCTGGCTAGGAAGTTAGCGGTGAGTAGGGGCGGTTATTATTTAAGACTTTTCGAGACGGCGAGGGCGCTTGAGGATGCGGTTGAGAAGCACCTGGGCCATAAGGGCGTACATGCCAATACCGATCTCTACGCATCCCTAATATACTACATGCTGGGCTTTCCAATGGAGTATAACCCAGCCAATTTCGCGCTGGCCAGGATAGTTGGTTGGGTGGCTCACGTAATTGAGTACTGGGGCATGAATGGCAAATTAATAAGGCCTATGGAGTACTACGTGGGTCCACGCGACTTAAAGTATTTACCAATTAGTGAAAGGGAGTGAGAAGGGATTATTTCATTTATGCCGTGGTAATGATGACCTCATTAATTGCACTAGGGATTTTCTACAGTGGACTAATTTCATTATTATAAATACTTAAAAATTTGTAAAATTGTTTATAACCAATCATACCCAATGAAGATTTAATATGACGGGTGAAAGTTATGAAATGGTGTTCTTCGGCAGAGGTGGGCAGGGCGCCGTAACCGCAGCGCAGATAATGGCGTTGGCGGCTGTGGGTAAGGGATTATACGCATTAGCATACCCAGAGTTTGGACCAGAGAGGAGAGGTGCGCCTGTTAGGTCGTACTTGGCAATATCCAATGAGCCAATAGAGGTTAGGGAGCCCATAGAGAGGCCTAATATATCCATAGTCTTTGGCCCAGACCTACTAAGGGTTAACCCAGAAATACCTGAGAGGACGCGTGATTACATAATCGTTAACTCAAGGCGTTATGAGACTGTTGAGCCGTATTTAAGGGGTTTTGGCGGTGGTATAGTTCATATAAATGCGTATGACCTATCAACTAAGTACTTGGGTAGGGCTATAGTTAATACGGCGATGCTTGGGGCGTTATTAAAGGTCTTTGATGCCTTAACGGTTGATGATGTCGCTAATGCGGTGCTGAGGGTCTTTGGCGGTAAATTGGGTAAGGCGAATGCGGAGCTCATTAGGGTAGCGTATAATGAGGCGCGGGTGATTAGATGAGCACAGGCGCCTGGGCGCCAAAGAGCATCAAGTTGCTGGGTTGGAGGGAGTTACCTGCCATTGGTGGTTATGTAATAGAGCCGATGAGCACGGCAAGGAATAACACGGGTTCCTGGAGGACCGAGAAGCCCGTGATAAACCAAGACCTGTGCATTAGGTGTAGGACCTGCTGGACATACTGCCCCGAGCCGGCGATACTGGAGCTCGATAAGCCCTACATTACTAAGGATGGTAGGAAATACGACATAACCTACGAGATTGATTACGACCACTGCAAGGGCTGTGGGATATGCGCTCACGAATGCCCAGTCAAGGCGATAACCATGATACCCGAGGGTGTTGAAGAATGAGCTTGGCAACGGTTGAGTCAAGGATTAGGAGGGGTATCGTCAGGGATAGGATAGCCGTAACCTCAAACCACGCGGCAGCCTACGCCGCTAGGGATGCCGAGGTCGACGTTGTGGCGGCATACCCAATAACACCGCAGACGCCAGCCGTTGAGAAGATCGCGGATTTTATAGCAAATGGTGAGATGAGCGCCGAGTACATACCCGTTGAGTCGGAGCACAGCGCACTATCAGCGTTAATAGGGGCCTCGGCGGCCGGCGCCAGGACGTTCACCGCAACCTCAAGCCAGGGACTCTTCTATATGTTTGAATTACTCTACATAGCGTCGGGCCTGAGGCTTCCAATAGTCATGGCCCTGGCCACGAGGGCTGCCTCCGCGCCCATATGCATTCATGGTGATTACCAGGACTTAGCCTCGGTTAGGGACTCTGGGTGGATAGTCATGATTGCCTCCTCTGCTCAGGAGGTTTATGATTCGATTATTATGGCGTATAGGATTGCCGAGGATGGTAGGGTCCTGCTGCCCGTCATGGTCGCGTACGACGGATTCCTAATGAGCCACACCACAGAACCCGTGGAGTTGTATGACCTGGACGTGATTAGGAGGTTTGCGCCAAAGAAGATAGATAGGCCAATACTAGATAGCAGGAGGCCAATAACGATGGGCGTGATGGCAGTGCCTGAGTGGTACTATGAAATCAAGTACCAATTAATCGATGCAATGCATAACTCAATGAGTGTTATTAAGGAGGTTCATGATGAGTTCAATAAGACCTTTGGTAGGGATTATAGGTTAATTGAGGGGTATAGAATTGACGATGCGGACTACGTGGTACTATCCTACGGCGGCATCTGGGGCAATACCAAGAGGGCTGTTGACCTGGCTAGGAAGAGGGGTGTTAGGGCTGGCGCCCTGAGACTCAGGTTATTTAGGCCATTCCCAACCGATGAGTTAGTGAGGGCTGTTGAGGGTGTTAAGGCTGTGGCAGTAATCGATAGGGCGGTCAGCCCAGGGGCGCCGATCGAGGGTCCCGTGGCATTGGAGGTCGCGTCAGCGCTAAGGTCCAGGGGCTTGGATGTGCCTGTCGTTTCTGTGGTTCACGGGCTGGGCCAGAGGACCGTGTTTTCGAGGGATATTGAGGAATTGATCAGGATATTAAACACATCGGAATTAACGAAACTAATGAGGAATACGCTGTACATGGGTGTGAGGGAGTATGGTGGTTAAGGTTAGGCTTGCCAAGTCGCTCTTTGATATACCCAGGGAGGAATACTTAGCACCTGGCCACACGGCTTGCCCGGCCTGCGGTGCTACCCTGGCCGCTAGGTTAATACTCAAGGCATCAGGGCCAGACGTGATCATAGTGAACCCAACGGGTTGTCTGGAGGTCACGACAACAATATACCCATACACGGCGTGGGGAGTCCCATACATACACGTGGCCTTTGAGAACGCGGGTGCCGTTGCATCGGGTATTGAGGCCGCCATAAAGGCCCTTAATAAGAATGGCTTGTTGAGGAGGAGTACCAGGGTCATAGCCATTGCTGGTGATGGTGGTACTTTTGATATTGGTTTGCAGTCTCTTAGTGGTATGCTTGAGCGTGGTCATGGTGTGCTCTACGTGCTTTATGATAATGAGGCATACATGAACACCGGGATACAAAGAAGCGGAGGAACACCTAAGTTCGCGAAAACAACCACAATGCCTGCTGGAACTATCATTAGAGGTAAAATACAGAGGAAGAAGGACATCATGAGCATCGTCATTGCCCACCACATTCCATATGCGGCAACGGCTAACGTAGCCTACCCAATTGACTTAGTGAATAAGGTTAGGAAGGCGTTGTCGTACCTCGATGAGGGTCCTGCCTTCATACACGTACTAGCACCATGCCCACCAGGCTGGGGATTTCCCGATGAGAGAATGATTGAGATTGCCAGGCTCGCCACAGAGACAGGCTACTTCCCACTATACGAGTGGGACCATGATAGATTAATCATAAATCCACCAAGCGACATGTATATGGATAGAAGACTGCGTAAGCCATTAAGGGAGTTTGTTAAAGCTCAGTCCAGGTGGTCTCACATAACTGATGAGGAAATAAAGGAGCTTGAGAAGGATGTTGATGACTTCCTGAATTACCTGTGGCGATTATCAATGAGCTCAGGGGTTTCGATCCTCTACTGATAACTGCCTTTCGACGCCTTAATTCATTATTTAGATTTAACAATGGAATTCCATGAAGAAAAATGGTAGTAATGTTATTCATAACCTCTGTATTATGAGATAAACCATATAAACACTATATATTCCTGAGAATTAATGGGCTTAACACTAACCGAGAAAATACTAAGCAGGGCGTCAGGTAAATACGTAAGTCCTGGTGATGTTGTAGAGATAAATGTTGATTTAGCCGCATTTCATGACCTCACGGGCTATCACGTGGTTGAGGTTATGGAGAAGATGGGAGTTGTTAAGGTTTGGGATGTGAATAGGTTTGTCCTGGCCTTCGACCACCTGGCCCCACCACCCACGGAGAGGGCAGCCGAGATTCAGGTTGGGCTTAGGAAGTTCGCGAAGGCAGCCGGCATTAAGTTCTTCCATGATGTTGGCGATGGAATACTGCATCAGCTACTCCTTGATCATTACGCATTGCCCGGCCAGGTAGTTATGGCCGCCGACAGCCATACGACGACTGTCGGCGCCGTGGGCGCCTTTGCCCAGGGGCTTGGGGCCAGTGACATAGCCGCCATAGTGATAACAGGTAAGACCTGGCTCGTGGTCCCTGAACCATTTAGGATCAGGATACTCGGTAGGCCAGGCCCTGGGGTTTACGGTAAGGATGTTGCATTACACTTACTTAGTGTGTTTAGGGCTGAGGGGCTTAATGGTAAGTCTGCTGAGTTCTTTGTTGAGGATCCAGGGGCATTCCCAATGGATTATAGGGCCACCGTATCCAACATGGGTATCGAGCTCGGCCTCGATGCGGCCATGTTCATACCTGACAGCGAGACTGTAAGGCATATTAAGGAGAGGAGGGGTGTTGAGGTCAAGCCAGTGACGCCAGACCCAGATGCTAGGTATGTCGATGGTTATGATGTGGAGTTGAATAGGCTCGAACCACTCGTGGCCACGCCGCATAGTGTTGATAATGTTAAGTCGATAAGTGAGGTTGAGGGTTTGGATGTGGATTACGTATTCATAGGCTCATGCACAAATGGTAGGCTTAGCGATATTGAGGTTGCGGCTAAGATACTTAGGAATGGCAAAGTGAGGAGTAGGTGCGTGGCAATACCCGCATCGCGCGAGATCTACATAAGGGCTATGGAACTGGGGTACATAGATACGTTGGTGAGGGCTGGCTGTGTGGTGACTTACGGGACTTGCGGCCCATGCCTTGGTGGTCACTTTGGATTAGTCGGCCCTGGGGAGGTGGCTGTGTCTACGGGCAGTAGGAACTTCAAGGGTAGAATGGGTTCGCCAGAGGGTAAGGTTTACCTGGCTAACGCTGCCGTGGCTGCCGCAGCAGCGTTGAATGGTAAATTCGTTGATCCCAGGAAGTACCTTACGTAAGTTAGGATTTATTAACCATTCATTATAAGGGTAGTTTTTGTGGGTAATCCTAGGGTTAGGGGTAGGATTGGGCATATATGGGTGATTAGCCATGGCGGTAAGGGTGAGGTTGAGATTAAAGGTGAGGGTGAGGATAAGGGCAGGGGAGAGGAGGATAATCACGACTGCGCTGGTCAATACGGGCTTTGAGACCGAGAGGCCACAGCTATTAATACCAATTTGGCTAGGGCTTTATCGCTATGGCCACCGCCAGATAATGCCTACCTAGTCGAGTTAGGCACCGCCGGTGGCCCAATAAGGGAATACGTAGTACCAAATTCCGTGCAGGTGGCGGTGATAACCGACGATAAGGAGACCCGAGATATAACCTGCGATGCAGTCATATCGCATATTGAGGAGAAGGTTATCATAAATGATAAGTTATAAGTTATGTGAGGAGTTGGGTATTGTTATCCTGACGGCCGGTAGTGGTAAGTAGATGTTCGTAGATTACGACATTAACAAGGCCAGACCCTCAGAAGCGCGCAATACTAGTGAACAGCGTAAGCTAATGACATCATTAAACTCATTTAAACTATAACGTCGCCATATCATTAACTAGTACATTCGATGAGTTTCTACATGCGTAAGAAATTAAGAATCAATGATATGCACTACTGTGATTAAGCCACATGTTATTTCTCGGCTGTACTGGAAATCTTCAACTTTGCTCGGTTCACTTTTATGAACACCCGAAGTTAAAAAAGTCCCGCGAAATAAAAGGTTCTGATGGTTATGGGTTTGAGAGTGGGGTGGTTATTAGTTTTGGTTATTGCTGCCTTGTCCGTTGTCTTCTCGGTGCTTTCCTTCGTTAGGGCTCAGCCCAGTCCTGTTGGGAGTCTTAGGCTTCCTCATGGCGTGATTTCCTACTACTCGTCGACGTCGATTTCGGTTTCTCCTGGCTTGGTTGTTAGGGTTTACGCAATCAATGGTTCTAGGATCTACCCGGTTCAAGCCTTCGTGGCTGTTTATGGTTTGACTCCTAGGCACATCGTGCCCATTGCCTATGGCTTTAGCTCTATGGTGAGTGTGCCGTTCAATAACACGAATTGGTTATTCATAGCCAATAGGTGGCTATCCTTCAACCCAAGCGTTAATGAGTACAACACCTCACTCCTAGTATTCATCACGTACATAGACTTCACGAGGAATGAAAGCTGGATTGAGGCGTACTCAGTACCATACAACATTGGCTGGGTCATGGGCAACCCAGGGAGAATCAAGTACATAGTCCTAACAGCCTACATAAACCTAAGCTCAAAGCCATTTAGGGTGGTTCCCGTTAAGCAATTACCGCAGGGTCAACCCGTAATTAATTCGGCGAGTAAAGACCCCGTTTATACGGAGTATAACTGCGTTGAGCAAAGCCCAACCGCGCCAAAACTCACCAATGGACCATACATCTACTACCCAATACTAAACTGCTACGGATTCACAGGACCGATACCACTGGATTGGATAACGTGGAGTCAGGGAATTACGAACGAATATAAGAACTATGGATTAGATTTTCTAATTGATGTGTTTTATTCCGGCAGGTTTACTTGGGATGCGGTTGGTTATTATGAGAATGGTGGATTTAGTACAATCGGTACCTCTTATCAGGCAAGTGTAAATTGGAACCCGCCCATAATGGATATTGGTGATAGTGGTTATCTTACTCAGCCTGGTAGTTTCTACTTTGCCTACGATGGTTCCTTCGCCCTGGCTAATTATACAGAGTACTATTACAACATTCACACGGGTTACGTCTACGTGGGTAATGTCGTCATTTCAGAAGTAATTAGTGTGTCGTCAACAAGCTGGTTCGTTTACGGCACTGATTATGGCAATGGGCCAATCAGCTATATATACAAAGTCCTAATATTACTTGCGGAGCAGGGGCTTGGATACCCAGCTCTAAACAAATCAACCATAGTAACATACGCAAGCTGGGTATACGGAAGACAAGGACCAGGATGCGGAGTAATATCATCAGAGCCAATAAGCTCCTTTTATGCCTGGTGGTTAACGCTAGAGAGCTTAACCACGACTTACGGCGTTAGTCCTGCCCAGTTGGGTGTGACCCTTGGCACCATTGGCGTTGAACCCGCTGAGATATTACTCGACTTAATCGGTTTAACACTACCACCGAACACGTCAATATCATTAATACATACCGAGTTTGAAATTGAAGCCCCTACGAATAACTTGTATCACATTGCTTGGTACTTGTCCTTAATAAACGCATCTGACGTCTTCGGCATCTCAACCTTCGGATTCATAGTAAACGCAACAAATTATTACCAAGGCGCCTACAACTGCAATGGCTAATAAATTAAGTAAAATCTTTAAAACAATCCTTTATTCACTTATCATTTATTAACACTGGTATTAACACTGGCTAAGCTTATTCAGTAAATTCTAATATGGTGATTGTGCTCTGATGCGCATCGGTTATGGTTTATACCGTGATTTTATATACTCGAGTAGGCCGCCGCTCATTAATATCTCAAGGGCCATGCCCGTTATTGGCCTGGCCCTTAGGATCTTCTGACCATTGTTAATAATAACCTCTCCTGTGCCCACATTAACCCTCACGAAGTCACCATCATTTACCTCCCTACTAACCCCAGGCACCACCAGCACTGGTAGGCCATTGTTAATTGCATTCCTATAGAATATCCTGGCAAAGGACTCGGCCAATACAGCCTTAACGCCAGCCGCCTTTAGGGCTATGGCCGCCTGTTCACGGCTTGAGCCCATGCCAAAGCCCCTACCTGCAACCAGGATCACGCCTTTGTTAGCCTTCTCGAAGAAGTTCGGTATTAAGGGCTCCATGGCATGCTTGGCGAGTATTGATGGGTCCGTATAAACAAGGTACCTGGCTGGTATTATCACGTCAGTGTCTATATTATCACCAACCTTTATCACGGGACCCTCCACAACGAACTCGCTAGACCCCACATTCCATGGCATGCACGCTACTATTTAAGTTTTATATCCCCTCAAATACCATAATTAGATTTCTTACTGAATTCAAGCCTATTGGATCTTGGTGGTGGTTAGGTTCTCAATATATTATTGTTGATAGGTAATGCTTATATATACCCACTATAACCTAGGTGTGTATGGTTAACGGTGGTGTAGAAATCCGTGAGGGTTGAGGTACTGGACACGACACTTAGGGATGGAGCCCAAATGACTGGTGTTTCGTTCACGCTTAATGACAAGGTTAGGATTGCCCTGATGCTCGATGACCTCGGCGTTGATTACATAGAGGGTGGTTGGCCTGGCAGTAATCCTAAGGATGCCGAGTTCTTTAAGGCGATGAGGAATTACTCACTAAGTCACGCTAAGCTTGCGGCCTTTGGTATGACTAGGAGGAAGGGCGTCAGTGCTAAGGATGACCTTAACCTGGCTGCTATACTGGATTCAGGCGTTGAGGTAGCGGTCCTGGTTGGTAAGTCCTGGATACTCCACGTTAGGGAGGTGCTTAGGGTTAGTCCTGAGGATAACCTGGACATGGTCTACGATAGTATTCGTTACCTTAAGGACCATGGATTGAGGGTAATCTTCGATGCTGAACATTTCTATCAGGGATTTAGGGAGGACCCGGACTACGCGCTTAGGGTTGTTAAGACTGCCGAGGAGGCTGGGGCGGATACCGTGGTCCTTGCGGACACAAACGGTGCCATGCTACCCCACGAAGTTTACGAAATAACGGGTAAGGTTGTGAAGGAGTTAAGGGTTACGGTTGGCGTTCACATGCATAATGACTCTGGCTGCGCAGTGGCTAACACTATAATGGGTGTATTGGCTGGTGCGCGTCATGTGCAGGGAACCATTAATGGGCTTGGTGAGAGGACGGGCAATGCCGATTTAACCCAGGTAATACCAAACCTAATGCTTAAACTAGGCTTTAAAGTGCTTAGGGGTATTGATGACCTCAGGAAGTTAAAGGTGATATCCAGGTTCGTCTATGAGGCGGCGGGTTTAAACCCAAACCCGTACCAGCCATACGTGGGTGATTACGCCTTCTCCCATAAGGCAGGTTTGCACGTTGATGGTGTTTCCAAGGTAACTAAGGCTTATGAGCACATAGACCCCGAGCTCATTGGTAATACGAGGAGGTTCGTGGTTTCCGAGCTCGCCGGCTCATCAAACATACTCGTATACCTTAAGGACCTAGGCTTTAACATAAGTAAGGAGGACCCGAGGTTAAGGCGTGCCCTTGAGAGGATAAAGGACCTTGAGAATAGGGGGTATAGCTTCGATTTAGCCCCTGCTTCAGCAATACTCATAGCCCTTAGGGAGATGGGGCTCTATAACGATATGTTGAGGGTTGAGTATTGGAAGGTCGTTAGTGATGATGACATGCACGTGGCCATAGTAAAAGTTAATGGAGAGCTTGGCGTCGCCGAGGGTGTTGGGCCTGTTCACGCAATTGATAAGGCGTTGAGGAGCGTCGCCTCCAAGTTATTCCCTGAACTCAATAATGTAAAGCTCACTGACTATAGGGTTATAATCCCTGGTGAGGTTAAGGGTACGGAGAGTGTAGTGAGGGTTCTCATGGAATTTGATGATGGAAGGACTAGGTGGAGGACTGTGGGTGTATCAACAAGTATAATCAAGGCAAGCGTTGAGGCGTTGAGTGATGGACTTAATTACATACTAATGATCCGTAATCACAATACCACGAAGGTAAATAATACAACGTATTAATAAATCATGCTACTCTGGACATTTAACAATTTAAATCAACGTAAATTCATTGCATTACTCAGCCTATGAGATGAGCCGTAAAATAGGCTTTATGGGTTATTATGTTTCGTTAATATTTCATTAAGGAGACTACAATCCCTAAGTAGTCCTAAGTAATCAATGCTAATTTACTACTTAGTTACTCGAATCACCGCACAAAAAGGAATAAGTGCTATGCCATGAGGGTGTTACGAGTGATGAATGCCGAGTTCGCAGAATGGTGAAGAGTCGGTTCTATGCTGAATTTAAGAAATAATGTGTCTGCCTTCGTAATAATCCATTGAGTCCTTCTATATCAGGGAAAGGCTTTTTACCCTCAATACGTGATTACGCACCAGTAGATGATGAGTTTAGAGCCCACTTTTATAGTAATTTGTTAAATTTTCTTATATCGGTTCGGTAAAGTAAGCCGTATGGGAAGAAATGTTTTATTGTGCCCGTGGGCCCTGGGCGGGGCAGTTTAGGTTAATCATCGCCTTGGTCACTGATCGAGCTCTCTCGATCTTACCTTCGTTCATTGTCTCATTAAGCATCCTCCTCAGAACCTCACAGACCTTAACGACCAGCACTGGATGTCTCACAATTTCGTCCTTGTTTATGAAGACCACAAATTTCTTACCTCGTTGAGATAACTTAGCATCGTAATCAGCCTTTTGTAAGGCTTCCTGAACCGCCTTTGCGTCCTCGAGCATACTACGGTTAATAACAAGTTCGATATACCCATTTCGAGTTACACGTATGCTCATTTGTACTCCATTGATGACCTCGACTGACGAGCTACCCTTCGGCTTAATCCTCGTGCTAGCTAGCGTCATTAGTTTTCTGAGCTTCATGGCATCGGGTAGGGAGCTCAAGTCCTCAATCAAAGTCTTAATTAATGGATCATTAAGTCCCTTTCTAGTGAGCTCAACGGCTTTTGAGCTAGCAATTTTATAGCGTATTCTGGCCCTACGTTCATTGCGTTCATCATACCTGAATCCGATGGCTTTCATCCTCTCAATAATATCTTTCCACAAATTATGCTTCGGATTGCCAATCGTGAGCCTAATCCTCTTCTTCTCAACATCGCCATCACCTAATACGGCAGATAGTAAAAAATATCGGGAATTTCTCATCATCAAGCTTGGATGCCTCCTCGGCAACTTTAACCTTATTAGTGAATTTATTCCTATGATCGCGGGCTACTAAATACCACTTGATATTAACATCATTCACATTAAGATTCACGCCATATATATGTACATAGTTTTCCCTGGGCCATGTCAGTATCCACATCACAGACTGCCAAAGCTGGTTCGTGCCCATCGTCGGATAATCGTGCGTAATTGAGGCATCGGTCATTAGCCAGCCGTACTGCATTGGCCTCAATGTATCGTCACTGAACAACTTGGAAGTTATGATGTTAGTACCCCTAGAGCCAACCAATGATATGTTTATTGTTACGCCACTTCCTCTGATTTTAGTTATTGCGATTGAAAGATGGTCCGTGTATAGGTGCGCTATAAAACTCCTTTTGATATTGAATGGTTCGCCATTAATGATCACTTTAACTTCTCTCTTCCTTAGCCCCTCGATTAATTTCTCGAGCTCTTTTCGGTATATTGTCAGCCACTTCTCCCTGGCTTGTTTTGCTAACGTGAGCATTTTCTCGCCAATGTTTATCATTGCCCTCCTCATCCTCATGATGTTTTCATCGTTGGTCTCCTTAACCTTCGTTTCCATCAGCGTCAGCCAGTTGCTTAGTTCGTTGATTGCCTTGTCGAATGGTGTGTTCGACTCACTCAACAATACATCCTTGCGTCTCTCGACTCTTTTCAGAAATTCGTTGATTAGCCTATTGACCTCCTCGATTGTTTTTGGATCGTTGACTGGTTCGCCACACCTTAATCGCTTACCGCCCTCGACCTTGACGCCCCAGCAAATCCTTAAGCCGTTAAGAGCCATGGAGACATCCATAAGGTTATTCATCAACCGAACTAATAAGCCACTACCAACCCAGTGCTGAAATGGAATAAGCACTTAATTGAAAGCCCTAGTCAGGTACGGGAGTAGGGCGTACAAGCCCTACACTAACCTCACCTACCACACCCTCGACAACCCACCAACACCAGGAAAACGCTAAGAAAAATACACAACACATACACACAAACAACGAAACAAACACAGAACAAAATTTCCCAAGCCCAGGTAGAGAGGGATTATGAAGCACTTAAGATTATGTTGAGTACCGAGTATATCATCCGAGCGCAGACTCCCCTGCTGTGACGATAGGCTGAGGGGTTATGCTTGATTAAGTGGTTATGTTAATCATCAGGGAAAGGCTTTTTACCTTGTGAGCGCATTGCTGGTAGGTGACGATTTTTTAGAGCCCGCTGATTGGATTTATTTCAATGATGAGTGGCTGAGCGCTGATTGAATATTAAAAGATGAAGTTGAAGTTTAAGGAATTTTATGTGGAGATTTAGGCGTGGATAATGGAAATTAGTCCACAAGTTCTATCTCTATTTTTATGTTCTCGGGAACCCTTAACCTCATTAACTGCCTAATGGCCCTCTCGTCAGCGTCCATGTCTATTAATCGCTTATAGATCCTCATCTCCCAGTGGTCGTACGTGTGGTATCCCTGCCCACTTGGCGCCCTTCTAACCGTTACCAGCAATCTCTTCCTGGGCAGTGGTATTGGGCCTGAGACCTTAACGCCAAGTTTCTTAGCTATGCCTACTATCTCATTGGCTAAGTCATCAACCTGCTTACTGTCTGTTCCCCAAATGCGTATTCGCGCCTTTCTCGGCATTAATCATCACGCCTTAATTTCAACCTTCTTCGGCTTAATCTCGATTATCTGCCCAGCGGCTATTGTCCTACCCATGTCCCTGAGGGCGAACCTACCAAGCCCTGGGAAGTCACTGTACTTCTCAACAACCACGTCCTTAAGCGGCTTAAGCCTAACAACCGCCACGTCACCCTGCTTAATGAACTGAGGCTTCTGCTCCACGGTCTGGCCCGTCCTTGGGTCCAGCTTGGCTATTAGCTCAACGATCTGTGCTGGCACAGTCGCCGTGTGTATGTGGAGTACTGGTGTGTAGCCTGGGCCTATTGCCGTTGGGTGCCATAGAACGGCGATTCTAGCCACAATCTCCTCAGCAACCGTCGGTGGGTTGGCTAGGTGGCCCATCACGTCACCTCTCTTAACGTCCTCCTTCTCAATACCCCTAACGTTAATGCCAATGTTATCGCCGGGCTGCGCCTGCTCCAACTTCATGTGGTGCGTCTCTATGCTCCTGACATCACCGACCTTGGCAGGCGGCATTACGACAACCCTATCACCAACCTTAAGCACTCCAGTCTCGACCCTACCGACAACCACCGTACCTGCACCTGTTATTGTGTAGACGTCCTGTATTGGTAGCCTGAATGGCTTGTCAACAGGCCTTGGCGGCGGCTGTAACGCATCAAGTGCCTCTAATAAGGTTGGCCCATTGTACCACGGCATGTTGCTGCTCTTCTCCTTAATATTGTCGCCCTTCAGGGCACTAACCGGTATGAAGGGTACCTTCGATGGATCATAGCCGAGTAGCTTCATGAACTTGCTGACCTCAGCCTTGATCTGCTCATACCTCTTCTGGTCGTAGTTGACGACATCCATCTTATTAACAGCCACTATTATCTGTCTAATACCCAACGTGGCAGCTAGGAATAGGTGCTCCCTAGTTTGACCCTGTGGTCCAATGCCCGTCTCGAACTCGCCAGGCCTTGCGGAGACAACGAGTAATGCGGCATCCGCTTGGCTTGCACCTACTATCATGTTCTTGACGAAGTCCCTGTGGCCCGGTAGGTCTATGATTGTTATGAAGTACTTGGGCGTCTCGAAGCCTACGTGCATCGCCTCAATCGTGACACCCCTCTCCCTCTCCTCCTTCAGCCTGTCAGTTACCCAGGCATATACGAAGTCCTCCTTACCCATCTTCTTAGCCTGCTCCTCAAGCTCCTTGAAGCCCTTCTCGTCAACATAGCCAGTAACCACCAGTAGGTGGCCCACCAGTGTTGATTTGCCGTGGTCAACATGCCCTATAACCGCTAGGTTAAGGTGTGGCTTTTGTAAAGCCGTCTCCTTAGGCTTAAGTATCAGGCTCATACCTATCAAGACGGAGTTGTGAAAATAAAAATTAATAAGTTTTTGGGTTTCGATCACCGACATGAACAAGGTTAAACAACGACCTTAAGTAAGTATTGCCCATAGTGACTTTAACTTCTCCTGAAAAGGAATAATGGTTGTGGTCGATCTAATGGTTCCTCTTGGTGTAGATTGAAGTCTATCCTTAACATTACTTAGGTGGGTGTAATGAGAAATAGGTCAATGCCTATCTCATTGAGGGTTTATTTAACCACGTAAGTCATCACGAGAGCCTCTGCCTTAACTTCTCCACGCTGTCCTGAACTATTTTCTGGGCCACTGGGTCTAGTACCCTGGCTCCCATTGAGCCTATTAGGCCGCCCACGTTGCCGTCGAAGTACCAATTAACCTTGGTCCTACCTGGGCTTGGCTCCTCAAGTCTGAAACCAATTTCGAAGTCCATGGTGCTCTGCATCCCCGTGCCCCTACCAACGACCTTGGCGCTCTCGGGTGGCTTTTTCTCGGTGAACTTAGCGGTTATGTTTATCGTACCCTTAATAGCCCCAACACCCATACTTGCCTTAACCCTGAAGTTATCTGGGTCAATCACATCCACAGACTCAACACCGGGTATTACCGAGGCTATGTTCCTCGGGTCGATGAGGAAGTTATAAACCACATCCCTAGGCTTATCAACCTCAAAGGAACCATCATAGTGAACCCTCGCCATACGGTGGGTCAATGTTAAACTTATTTATAAGTAATTCCAACGGTACTTAAATTAATAGGGCGATTATCGAGATTATGCAGGACACCAGTAATAGGGTGGGTATGGTGATAAGCCCCGTATCAATACCATATATTGATATTAATAGTGATATTAGGTACGTGGTTAAACCACCCAGTGAACTGGCCACGTGGTAAGAAACGCCAGCGCTAACGTGCTTAACATCACTTCTGAATAGTGATACTAGGTATAGCGATTGTGGTGTGTAGGTTATTGCGTCGGCTATGCCAAAGAGAATAAAGAGGGGTAATGGCTCTATCCTAAACATGAAGGCATTCACCAGGGAGAAGAAAACGTAACCGAGTAGTAACGCCTTAATTGGGCTCATCCTAGTCATGATTAATGACATTATTAACGTGAATATCAATAGGGAGATTGTGGCCGTGATTATTAGGCTTGAAACCTCACGCACGCTAAAGTATAGGAGTAGTACGGATGTGTACACGTAAAAACTCAAACTCTCACCAAGCTTAACACCGATAGCCCTTACAATCCTCTTAACATCCTCAACGCGGAATGTCGGCCTCCAATTAATGGATCCAGCGCCCTGCTGTGCAAGTGTTAGGATTACCGCGGCTGATGAGAGGCTTAATAACGATCCCATTAATAACGCCAACCGCCACTGAATAACCGCGAAGGTCGTTAATAACATACCCAGTGGAACACCGAGTTGCACGAGGCTCGTTAGAAACCTACCAACACTACCCCTCACGGATTCGTACGTAAGGACCGATGCTGATGCCCACTCACCACCGAGAGCCATTCCCTGGGCTACCCTTAGGACCAATAATTCGTATGCGGTATACCACGTGTTTTTAATAATCGATATTAGGAGAGTTGAAATACCCATGATCACGAGAGTCGAAACTAACGATGACTTACTAGAGAATTTATCGCCAACCAAGCCAAAGACATAAGCACCAATGGGCCTTGCAATGAATGCTACGAATATTGTTGTGAAAGACAATAATAGGCCTAAATGCAGTGCTGATCTTGTTAGTATTATTGATGCGATAATGTTGTAGGCTAGGAAGTTGTACCACATGGATATCGTGCCTACCACGCTGAACAATGCCACCACTAAATTCCTCATGCGCCAATTCCTAACATTAAACCTGGGCTCTTGAGTATTGCGGATTAACCCACTCACGGATTAATTATTATCAATAGTGTGGTTAGTAGTAGGATTATGTCTGTGGTTAAGCAATACATGCAATAGGCCCTGTGGCTCACCTGTAGGTATATTCCGTAAACACCAATTATTAAGCCGATTATTGATAGGGCCAGTGCAATCATTAGTATGTTCATTATTATTAGGAGTCCTATTAGGAATAGAACAACGGCAGCCCCAATAGCTAGTAATAGCCTAATCCTCCTTGGCACTATGAAGTTGAACCTATCACAATGAAAGATGCCAGGTAGACACACATTTACATACTTGATATTTTCATATGTGTAGTAGGTCATTAGCCCTGAACCAGCCAGCGGTATTATGGCGAGTAGCGGTGTCATCAAATGCCCTAAGAAACACGCATTAAAATCTAGAATGATTTGTGCAAAATATGCATTTTTAATCAACTAAATAAGTGAATGCTTACTAAGACCTAATTATATAAAGTATGTGAGGTAATTCCTGAAGTATTATTTCAAGCCCAGTCTTAACGCCATCCGGCGAGCCGGGCAAGGCCACTATCAGCTTACCCCTGGCAACCCCAGCGGTAGCTCTCGTCATTATTACGCCAGTACCAATCTTCTGATAACTAACCTGCCTAAACAACTCGCCGAAGCCCTCGAGCTCCTTCTCAAAGAGTGGTCTAAGGGCCTCTATCGTTACGTCACTCCTGGCAAGCCCCGTACCACCCGTGAGCACTATCACGTCCACATCATCACGAAGCAGTAAGGAATCAACCAGTGAGCGTATCATGACCAGGTCATCCTTTATCAACTCCCTGCCAACAACCCTATGCCCAGCCTGCTTGAGCATGGACTCCGCCAGGTCCCCCGACTCATCGGTGTATGGTTGACCACTCACCTTTGCGTTATAACGTGAGGTGGACACGGTTATCACGAAGAAATTGGCGGTCCTAGGACCTGCCTCCTTATGCATTGATCTTGGCACGCTCATTGAGGAAACACCTCATGATTTAGTATTTAAGGACTTCATCCGGCTTACGCATAATTATTCATTAACCGCGTAAAAACGCTTATTTAGCCCGGTTAATCAGTTAGCCGGTGTCTTCCTGCGAATTCTTCAGGGCCTTGACAAAGGTTAGTTCGGAGGGTGATAAAATAGTCATTGTTAAGATGCTTGTTGGCGATAATGTGATATCCGACATAGTAGTTAATGGGAAGTCCCTACTCGGCATTGCCACAGGTAATGAGGTCTTGGAACTAGCCAGTAAGGCGTTGGCTGAGAATAGGACCATCGAGGCCGTAATAAACAACGTTAGGGTTATTCTAGAGCCCGTGGAACCGAGACCTACAGTAATCGTGGTTGGCTCAGGACTCATAGCCAGGGCATTACTTGATGTTGGTAATGCCATTGGTTATTACGTGGCTGTTGTGGGTAATGGCGACATAGATAAAGACCGCTTTAGCGGTGCGTATTTCATAAGTAATGATCTCAGGGACCTTGAAAAGCTCGTTGATGAGAACTCCATCGTAATAATAGCAAATGAGGGCGGTAAGCCTTATGATGCCGAGGCCCTCTACATAGCCCTTAAGCACAATGCTAAGTTCATAGGCCTACTCGCAAGCCAAAGGAGGGCTGCCATCATGATTGCGGACATGGTCAGGAGGGGATTAAGCCTTGATTACGTATTAAGCAAGCTGCACTCACCCGTTGGGCTTGACATTGGTGCTAAGACCGCGGGCGAGATTGCCCTTAGCATACTTGCTGAGGTTATGATGTTCATTAGAAATGCGAGTGGTAAACCAATGCGTGAGGTTAAGGATCCAAGGAAGTTTATTAAGGATGCTCTCGAGGGCAGGATACAGGAGCAGTCATGTTCGTGGAGACCTACCGAGCTTAAACTTTGAAATTCCCTGCCTATTGCGTTGCCTTTAGCTCCTTCAATTTCTGAGCAGCCAACTTAACGGCTTCAATTATGTTCTGATAACCAGTGCATCTGCACAGGTTTCCTGATAAACCCCTCCTAATCTCCTCCTCGGTTGGGTTAGGATTCTCACCCAGCAACCAGTAGGTCTCCATTATGAAGCCTGGGGTGCAGTAACCACACTGTAACGCGTGCTTTTCCCAATAGGCCTCCTGTATTGGGTGTAGCTTGCCGTCCTTGGCTAAGCCCTCCAGCGTCAGGATCTCCGCGCCATCTGCCTGGACCGCGAGTACCTGGCAGGACTTGACACTAACCCCATTCATTATGACTGTACATGCGCCGCAATGACCAGTATCACAACCAACATGCACACTCGTAAGCCCAAGATCCTCCCTTAGGAAGTGAACGAGTAATTTCCTGGGCTCCACCTCCCTCTCGTACCAGACACCGTTGACCTTAACCCTAATCCTAACCTTCTCCTCCGGCCCAACCTTTAGTGTCACTGCCATGTCCATCACCTCGACAGTGCATTCTTAATGGCTCTCCTAGTCATTACCTTAACCATAGCCCTCTTATACTCGGCCGAGCCCCTAATGTCGCTTATTGGACTTGACTCCTTCATTGCCCTTTCAGCCGCGTCCTCAATAACGTCATCCGTCAATTTACGCCCAATCAAGGCCTTCTCAGCCTCACGGGCCCTAAACGGCTTGGGCCCTGCAGCTGTAATGCCAATGCTTGCGTCCTCCACAGAACCATCGGGGCTAAGCCTAAGCATTACTGCAACGCCGACAACCGCGAAGTCGCCGGCCTTACGCTCAAGTTTCACGTAGGAGGACTTTACCGTACCACTTAACCTAGGTATCACAATTTCACTAATGACCTCGCCCCTACCCAGCGCTGTGGTGAATGGGCCCGTTATGAAGTCCTCAACGGGCACCTCCCTAATCCCCGATGGGCTGAGTATCCTCACCGACGCCCTAAGCGCTATTAATGTTGCTGGCCAATCCGCCGCTGGGTCGGCATGTGCCAGTGACCCAGCCATTGTTCCCAGGTTCCTAATTTGCGGATCACCGATTTGTATTGCAGTCTCGGGTAGTGCTGGGTATATCTTCCAGAGGTCGCGGTTAATCTCCACCTGGTGGTGCCTGACCAATGCGCCAATCCTTATCTTATCGCCCTCAATGCTTATGTATGATAGATTGGGCACCCTGTTAATATCGACTAGGTATGATGGCCTAATCAACCTAAGCTTAAGCATAGGCATGAGACTCTGCCCTCCTGCAAGTATTTTCGCATTCTCATCAGATTCGAGGACCTTAACCGCCTCCTCCAATGACGTAACCCTTATGTAACCGAATTTTGGAGGATACACGGTAGTGCGGTTACGGTCATACTAATTAAGCATTACTTTAGTATTCAGCTAAACTACTCGGCGGATAATCACTAAAAACTTATTTACCTACATGGCACTAATGCCTTACGTAGGTGCTCGTGTTAAGAGGATTGAAGATCCTAAGTTCATCACGGGTAGTGCAAGGTATGTCGATGACATAGCATACCCAGGAACGCTCTATATGGCAATACTGAGGAGTACAGTACCCCACGCGAGGCTTTTGAGGGTTGATTACGAAGACGCGCTGAAGATTCCTGGCGTTGTTGGCGTCATAACTGGGTTGAACATTGAGGTTGAGAATAGGCCCAGGAACTTCCCCATGGCTAAGGACGAAATCCTATACGTGGGGCACCCAATAGCCGCAGTGATTGCGGAGGATAGGTACAAGGCATATGATGCGCTTGATTATATACAGGTCGATTACGAGCCATTACCCGCCGTCGTCGACCCAGAGGAGGCTGTCAAGGACAAGGTAAAGGCTGTGGAAGACACAAGCAATATTGGCTATAGGTGGACATACAAGGCTGGAAACCCGGAGGAGGAGCTGGCAAAAAGTGATGTCGTTATCGAGACCAAACTCGAAATCGGTAGGGTGTACCCAGCTGCAATGGAGCCAAGGGGATTGCTGTCAGTGTACCAGGAGGGAAGGCTAACGGTTTACGCCTCAACCCAGGCACCCCATTACATGCGTAAGTTCCTCCTCGACGCCTTCAGGAACTACGTCAGTGACATAAGGGTCATCCAGGCCGATACGGGTGGCGCCTTTGGTTCGAAGATGTTCCCATACCCTGAGGACTACATAGTCACTTACGCAAGCATTATCTACAGGAGACCCGTTAAGTGGGTAGCCACTAGGCGTGAGGACTTATTAAGTACATACCATAGCAGGGCCCAAATACATAGGATTAAGGCTGGATTTACAAGGAGTGGCGAGTGGAGGGCATTAATTGATGAATTAATAATAGACCTTGGCGTTGCAACCCATGGTTATTACCTCGCCGACATAACGTCCACGTTAATAACGGGGCCCTATAAACTCAGGAACGTGCTTGTGGAGGTTTACGGAGTCAAAACAAACAAGACGCCACTCGACCAGTACAGGGGGGCTGGTAGGCCCGAGGCCGCCTTTGTTTATGAGAGGATAATGGACATGGCCGCCGATGAGCTGAGGATGGACCCCATAGAAATAAGAAGGAGGAACCTAGTGACGGAACTTCCCTACACCAACCCATTCAATCATAAGTATGATAGTGGTAATTACCTGCACCTACTCAGTATTGCCGAGGGTTATTACAGGGACTTTGAGAAGAGGGCTGAGGAACTAAGGAGGCAGGGTAGAAGAGTCGGCGTTGGATTGTCGTTTTACATTGAGCAGAATAACTTTGGGCCTTGGGAGTCGGCATCAGTTAGGGTTAAGTCTGATGGTAAGGTCCTCGTGATAATTGGCGCGGCACCCCATGGGCAGGGCGATGCAACGGCAATAGCGCAGATAGTGGCTGATGAACTCGGCATTGACATAAGCCGGGTGGAGGTTTCATGGGGTGATACCGAGCTTATTGGTGAGGGCTTTGGCACGTTCGGCAGTAGGACACTGACACTGGCTGGTAATGCCGCATTACTTGCTGCAAGAAAGCTTAAGGATAAGCTTAGGAGGGTCGGCGCTGCGTTAATGGGTGTTAACTACGAGGATGTGGTTTACGAAAATGGCGTTGTTAAGGATGTTAAGAGCGGTAAGTCACTAAGTATTGAGGATATGGCAAACGCATTAACCGCAAGCATTGGTGGTACATGGACGTATCCCGTCGAACCCTCGCTTGAGGAGATGACCTATTTCGGCTTAAATGGCTATACATACCCATACGGTTCCCACGTGGCCCTGGTCGAGGTTACTGAGGAGGGGTTGGTTAAGGTACTCGATTACGTGGCCATCGACGACGTAGGCCTGGTGGTTAACCCAATGCTCGCCGAGGGGCAGGTAATTGGTGGTGTTATTCAGGGCTTTGGCGAGGTCGTGCTGGAGGAGGTTAAGTACGACAATGATGGTAACCCACTGACACAGACCTTCAGTGAGTATTGGATACCGAGTATAATGGAGTCATTTAACGTTAAGTGGTATTACCTCGAGGAAGGAAAGTCCAATGCGCCACTCCCGGCTAAGGGTATCGCCGAGGGGCCGTTAATTGGCGTGTTACCGGCATTAACAAGAGCCATTGAGAGGGCCGTTAATAGGAGGATAACCAAGATACCCATAGACCCATCACTACTAATTAAATGATTTCATTAACTAGTATCGATCAAATGCTTATTAAGGGATTAGAAATGATTACCAATGATGGGGGCGGATGATGGCGAGCCACCAAGGCGGCTACTCGCCTGACACCCCCTGTACAATTTAATTTTTGAATTAAAAATGGCATTACCTATTCTCCTTCATGGCTTCCACGTATATGGCAGGTCTCCCAGGCAGTGAATTCCTAGCCCTATTACCGGGATCATAGGTTGGGTTAGTTGCATCCTGGATAATAACTTCAGCGCCTATTCTTGACTTAATGTAACTGCTCAATTCCCTGAATACCCTTAGTTCCATTTCCCTACTAACTATTTTCCTCGGTATCGTACCATCAACAACCTTAGATACCAGGTTAGCCACCCTATCAGCCATACGCCTATACTCCGGCTTACCCACTATCGCCCTTATCGCCTCACCCATCGTCTTACCCTCATTGATAAGCCTAATGGCCTCGTTAACTATTTGATAATACTCACTTGGTGGACCCACGTATAGGTACACAGACTTAGGCGTTATCTTCGTAACCCTGAGTATCTCCTGCACATCCTCCACAGCCCTCTCAATGAGGTCTAGGGCAATGTCCAACTCATCATTTATTAACTCCTCACTGTACTCAGGCCAGGGTTCTAGGGATACGAACGTGCCATTACCCATCCTATGCCAAAGCTCCTCAGCAATATGAGGCATGACTGGTTGCAACAGCTTAACCCAACGCTCAAGGACGTACCACAAAGCCCACCTAACCTCATCCCTACTTACATTAATTATGCCCGCAATCTCCAGGTACTTCTCAACCGACGAGAGCAGGTCAAAGAACGCCTTAAGCGTGTAACCCCTTATGTTCTCATTATCCATGTCAATTGTTGAATCACGTATTGCCCTATTCACCTTAGAGATTAGCCACTGCGTGATCAACGATGCATTCCTAACATCAACACTAACCGACGGTCTCCCCTCCTTAATAATCTCATTAGCTAGACTCCAGAACCTAACAAGCCTACTCGCAACACTGGCTACGTCATCCTCCCTCCAATCAAGCGTTGAGTCCAGGTCCGTAGCCGAAGCTAAATAAAGCCTTGCCAGGTCCGTGCTGTACTTCCTCGGTATGTAAGGAAGCGGAAGCACATTCCCCAACGACCTACTCATCTTCATGCCCTCCCTAATCACGTACTCATTAAAGGTTATGGCCCTTGGCCAATACTTCTCGGGGAATATGGCGACGTGATGAAACACGAAGAAGCTTAAGTGACTACTTATTAAGTCGGGGCCGCTATGCCTCTCGTCCACAGGGTACCAATAGTCAAACTCCCTCCTCATGTCCTCGATCAATTCCTTATCAACGCCGAACACCTCAGCCACACGCCCTGGATCACCCTCGCCCAGGAACACGTAGTTGAAGAATGCTATTATTGCATCTAGGGCCTCCTTATCATTCCCCTTACTACCTATGACCCTCTTGGCATAATCACCCAACTTTTTATCAAGGCCACTCGACCTTATCTTATGGGCTATTGTGTAGTACGCCATGTAAATCGTTGAGTCACTTAAGGACTCAATTATCCAATCAGGGTCCCAGGGCAGTCTCGTGCCTAATCCCCTCTTTCTTGCGCAGGGTCTCATTGACAACCAATTGAACACATCCTCGAAGTTCTTCCTGTACTTCTCAGGTATTATCCTCATGGAGTTGAGACACCTGAAGGCCTTCGCCTTCCACTCAGGGTTCCCATAATTTAGGAACCACTGGTCCTTAATCACAGCTGCAATGACTGGGTTACCACTCCTCGTAAACACATTCCTAGGCTCCAACTCGTACATCCTACCCCACGCCCCCTGCTCATTCAATGCCTTTATCGTCCTCTCCCTAGCCTCATTAACGTTTAATCCAGGGAATAACGTATTCTCCTTCATAACGCCATTGTAGAACTCCTCCCTATACACAATCCTCGTAGCCTCGTCAAGCTTCTCCTTATCGCCCTGGTCCTTAACACCGAGCTTCTCAACTACGTCCTTAGCCGGGTACTTCCCGTAATTAGGTAGTTTAATGATGCTTATGGGCTCTATTGACTCAACAACCTCCTTAATCCCATACTTACTCAGCGTCTTCTCATCCTTCTTAAGGTCCATTAAGGCCACGTAATCGTAAGGCGCATGGGCAGGCACACTATAGACGACGCCGGTACCTGTATTCTCATCCACGAAGTTAGCAGGCAGTATGGGAACCTTCCTATTAATGAGTGGTGTAATTACGTATTTACCTATCAACTCCCCACCACGTATTGAACCAATAACCTTAACATCATAGCCCTGATAACTTAACTTCCAGGCCGCTGGCTTCGAGATTATCCACCTCTCACCATTAACCTCCGCAATCACGTACTCAACACCTGGGTGGATCCACACGTTCGTGATCCCGTATATAGTCTCAGGCCTTAGCGTGGCGGCAACAAGGTATTCACTGGAGTTCTCAAGCTTAAACTTCACCAAGTTGAACTCGAGTATGTCTATGGTTATTTCATCCCCACCCTTAATGTCATGCTCACCCACTGCCTGATTCTCATCCGGTGAGTAAAGGACCACGTGACTGCCCTGCGTTATATAACCGGCGTCCCTCAACCTGTAGTACTGCCAAATAATGAATGCATTATAATCCGGATCACCCGTCGTGAACTGTCTCCTGAAGTCCATTGAGTAACCCATGGACATGAAGTCCCTGATGTAGACCGAGGCGAAGAACTGGGCTATGTTCCAGGGATTCGTGAATGTACTCAATATTTCCTTAACCTTATTTGGGTCGTCTACGTATAGGCTCACGTACCAGGAATATAACTTTATGTCGTCTGGGTCGCCCTTCATTATCCTATCAGCCACGGACTGTATCGGCGTTCCGGTTATGTGCCATGCAATGGGGAATAAGACGTTGAATCCCCTGGCCCTCTTATACCTGGCTATTATGTCGCCTATCGTGAATGTCCTGCCATGCCCTATATGCGGTGAGCCTGAGACGTATGGGTAGGGTACGGTTATGAAGTACTTAGGCTTACCCGGCTTTGGGTCTGCATTGAATATGCCCTTCTCATACCATTCCCTCTGCCATTTTCGCTCAATCTCCCTAATCTCCCTCAAAAAATCGCCATATAACTCTTCAACCCTTGATTTAAACGATTCCATTTCACTTCCTGAGAAAACTCATCGTTTTTAATAATTACTGCCCGTATTTAAGTTTTTAATCAGCACCGACTGCCTCGGCCTCGGATGGCTTAGCCTCCGCAAGCTCAGCCAGTCTCGAGACAACCCTCTCCTCACTGATTATGTCCCTAATTGAGATCACACCGCGTAATTTATCGTTATCCATAACCACTAGGTGCCTTATCTTATGATCATTCATTAACAGGGCAGCCTTATAGATACTATCCCTGGGGCTTATCGTTACTAATTTACCGACCGTGCCAACCTCGGTTACCTTAGCGTTTAAATCCTTACCGCGTGCTAACGCCCTAATTATGTCCCTCTCTGATATAACGCCTATTGGCTTACCGGCATTATTAACTATCACCAGTAGACCTACGTTCTCCCTACTCATTATATTAATCGCCTCCTTAATGGTGGCGTTCTCATTTATTACGAGAGGTTCCCTCTTTATTACTTTGTCAACAGTAATACTCATCGGCAACTGTCGCATATGATAATTTATAAACTTTATGCGTTATTTATAATGATAAAAGATTATGAATAAAGCTGAAGGTAGGATGATAAAATAATTTAAAAAGAGAATGCGATCCTTATTAAGTAATGGCATATTTAATAAATCAGTTCATAATTGGAATCGTAATCTTCGTAACCCTAATTGTAACATCAGTAATTGGGTGGAGGAGTAAGACCGTGATTATTCGTGAACTGACGAGACATTCACGTACGGGGGATTCCTGCCCATTGTCTATGGATTTAATTGTGATGAACGCCTTAAGGCGTACATCAGTGTTGTTAAGGGGTTTTTATGCATATATGACCATGTACTTTGTTAGGGATGATGGTTCCGTAATACAATTCTTTAGGGGTTACGTACCTTCATTGAGCAATACTTGGAGAATAATGGATTTTTCACCAAGCATTAGATTGTTTAACTTAACCGTGAGCACAGATGGCATAGGGGTCACGGATATACTCGTGCCTTACCCATCATCCCTCGAATTACCCGGTGGCTTAATAACGCCCTTTGATGTAAGGACTGGTGAACCCACGGGTGTGGTTAATTTCCTAAGCATTAGGAGGGCCCTGGCCTCGGAACTTGGTGAGAGGCTCGTTCAATCAATGAACCTTGCTGAGATTGTTAGGAGAATCAGGGTGAATATATCGTTTCATGATGGCGTTGGTTTCACGAAATATTCCACGTCATTATTAAAGTTACTTGCCCACGCAGGTGTTCAGGTTAATGGTGAGGTTAGGGTTGTCGAGGGTTCTGTGGATACGAATTTAAGAAAGGTAGTTAATTGTCAATTCCTCTTTGGACGTGCTGCATGCCTAGGTAAGGCGTTTAGGACCACGTGGGCTTGGTTGACAATGATTGAGGCAATCCTCGGCCTTATCTACGCATTTATACCTTCCCTGCTCGTATTGTTGATAGTTGCACCAATAATGTACGTGTTGGTTATATTGTTATTATCATTACCGAGGATCACCTAACAACACTATATGGGCAATACCTCCTGTGCTCACAGTTTGAACATAACCCCTTACTTGGTGATGGTCTTGGATTTCTAAGTCCAAGCCAGTAGTCAAGGGAGTAATCCACATCCTTGAGGAAGTCATTGAATCCCCTAACATTTATCTTATGAATAACGGCATGCCTTGCAAGCCTTACGAAATCCTCACCACCCTCCAGATACTTAATTATTACATCTATATTATCAATCACCCTAAATTCAGAGCCTCTAACGACCTTTATAACCGCAACACCGCGTGGATTAAGCCCTAGGTAGCTCATCATGTGGAAATACGACTCGGCCTGCAAAGCCTCCCTACCCCTCACAACCTTCAGGTTCGCTGGGTTGTTCGTGGTCTTTAACTCCACTATATACATGGGCTTATTATTCAGGTTTATTACTAGGTCTGGCAGGCCAAGTATTGGTACATCCCTCCTAACCATGACTAGAGATACCTCCTGAATGAATCGCCTACTAAAGTCTGCATAACCTATCCAGTTCCTCATTTTGGAATTGAAGAAGTAAACTCCTTCATCACCACGGTTAACTATTACCGGGTTCCAACCAAGTTCAAGGCCAAGGCCATCCTCATCAACGCCAAGTTGCTTTGCGTGTTCCTGAAGACCACCAATAACGCCCTCATTAACAATCCTACCTCTTAGGTAATCTAGGTGTATTTTATACTCGCAGCCATTAATTTGAGAACCAATATAACCACTCATTAGGAAGAGTACCCCATGCTTGAGCTTAGGAATTGCTATCCTTTCATCACCCCAATACAGTACGGCAGATTCACCAAGCAACTCCATATGTGGTGCTACGTCAAGCCTAGGCAAGTAAATCACCTAAGGCAATACAATTATTGGGTCCGCGGGTGTCTATAAGTATTATGGATTAATCATTATAACTAGTAAACCCAGTAATCCCCGTATTCACCTAAGATTTAATAATCTTAGTGGTGAGGCAATGCTGTGGGTAAGGTAAAAATAATTGCGACAATAGGCCCATCATCGGAGAAACCTGAGGTATTAAAGGAATTAATTAAGTACGTTGATGGGATTAGGATAAACTTCTCCCACGGAAGTGCTGAGGAGTGGAGGTCAAGGATAATGAACGCCAGGAGCCTTAGGAGTGACATAGCGGTACTGGGTGATTTGAGGGGCCCTGGCGTCAGGACGGGGAGTATGAAGCCCATAACACTCGGTGTTGGTGATTCCGTGGAGTTCAGGTTTGCCGATAAGTCGGATGGAGGGTTTGTGCCGATACCAAGTCCATCATTCTTTAGGGTGATAACCGTGGATGACATAATCGTGATGAATGACGGTAGATTAAGACTACGCGTTGACAAGGTCTCGGCAAGTAATGCCGTGTTAACGGCGTTAACCGCAGGTACTATTTCGCAGGAAAAGGCTGTGGTTATTAAGGGCAAGGATTACCCATTACCAATACTTGATGACTATGATAGGGAGGCCCTCAAGTTCGCGGTTGAGGTTGGGATGGACTACGTTGGGATAAGCCATGTAAGGAGCTCCGACGATATTGAGGAGGTTAGGACAGAGCTAAGGAGACTTGGCGGTGATTGGATTAAGCTAATGGCTAAGATTGAGGGGCCTGATGCCGTTAGGAACATGAAGGATGTGATTTGCGCCAGTGATTATGTGATGGTCGCAAGGGGCGACCTCGGCATGCACTTCGACCTTGAGGAGATACCCAGGATACAAAGCTCGATAATAAGGGAGGCGCAGAAATGCGGTGTGCCTACCATGGTGGCCACCCAATTGCTTGAGTCAATGATAGAACAGCCTGTACCAACAAGGGCTGAGGTTGTGGACATAACGAATGCGGTCATGGAGGGTGTAGACTCATTATTATTAACGGGGGAGACCGCGGTTGGTAAGTATCCTGTAGAAGCCGTACAGTGGTTGAGGAGAGTCGCCACGGAGTATGAGGATGAGGTACATGTTGATAGGGGTGTTATGGCTAATTTAACCGATAGGCTTGCCCTGGGCATCGTCCAGCTTGCCGAGGATATTGGTGCAAAGATAGTAATTTACTCGAGAGGTGGTAGGTTTGTTGAGGCTATTTCTAGGTATAGGCCTAGGGTGCCCACGTACGTGGGCGTCAGTGATGAGAAGGTGCTTAGAAGGCTGAGGCTTTATTGGGGTGTTGAGCCGATACTTATTGATAATGTTAGGGATTATGATGAGGGTGAGAGGGAGACGTTAAATCAATTAATAAGGAGCGGCTTGGTGGTTAAGGGTGACCTAGTCCTGCTGACCCACGGTGTTATAGATACATACAATGATTATAGCATTAGGATACTCAAGGTTTAATTAAACGGCAATTCCTCCTTCGAATAATTAAGATGGAAATGTAGGTAAGCCCCAATGTGATAATTAGGAAGAATATACCAACCGCAGCGTAACCCATCACGAATGACCTTATTGATAGATACAGGAATAATGACGGTATTAGCAACGCCAATGCTAAGCATAAGTAATTCATGTAATTAAGACTAACGTAAAAACCGCCTGTTGAGCCAATAATTTTCAAGGCATCACCAAGTCTCCTACTATTTGGTTCCACATAGAGCCTGACATAACCAAGCCTCACCAACTCATCAATTACCTTCCTTTCATCCTCACTCAATGAGTCATAGGCAATCCTACCCCTACTCAAGATCTTCCTAAGCAATTCCCTACCCCTCTCACTCAACTCATCCATCTTAACACCACCTCACTAATTAATTCAGAGGATGATAACTGCCTGAACAGCACATTACGAGACCTGAGCAACTCAACAGCCGTGTTAAGCCTGATGGAGACTTCGTCGGGGTTCTCACCATAAATAACTAGGTAATTATTACCGTTATCACTGATGAGGGCTCCAAGATTAATCGCATCACGAAGTAGCGAGAGGTCTAGGGCGTTGATTCGTAATGCCGAAATCCACCTATCACCAACACGTATAATGCCATCACCAACACCAATACTGAGACAAACCTTACTCATCCTTAAATCATTAATACCCTGAGATGACACACTCCTTAGTAGCTTAACCCTGGTCACCGTCGATTCCCCTACGCCTCCTTCACTCTTCCTGCGCCTTATGAAAATAAAGTAAATAATTAGTATTATGATCAATACTATGGTGAATAATATAGGGCTTATTATGAAAAGCAGGAAAGATGCTAAAATACCTAAAACCCAATACCAATTTTTCCTTAAAAAATCACTAATCATGATTGCCTTAAGGATTTAGTACTCGAAGAACCTAAATTAATTAATTGGATAAAAAGAGAGAGGTACATCGAAAGAGAAACGCCATTAATTGCGAATTAACGACTCTGAACTCATACAGATCTACGTAGGGTTTAACGAAATAAGTAAATAGTTGCTTTATTAAGCATGTGATGAACCGACATAACCAAACACTTTTTACAATTTAACTTTTACACTGTAAATTAAATTATAACCTTTATAAGGAACCGCAATATAAAAAGGACGGTATGTCCAAGAAGGAGAAGAAGGAGGAGAAGAAGGAAGAAAAGAAGGAGAAAAAGAAGTAAGTTAATGAATTAATACGAGATTAACAACCTACTTATTAAAATCTTTCTTATTAAAATCTTTTTGATTTATACATTTTTCATTATTTCTTAATTTCTTTCTCACATAATAAAGCGGCGAATTGGCCGGCTGTGTACCCAGCCACGGCATAACTCCCCTTCTGTACTATTCGTCTAAGGCCCTACCCGGACCTCACCCGTGGAGATCACAGGTCCCTATTTGGGCCGTTGTTCCCCAGCGACCTCTCGGTCGGCGGGTTGCCCCGCGGGGACCCACGGTGTCGTGGGGAAGTTTCCTCAGGCGAGCCGTTGCCGGGCTCGCCCGGTTGTTCGCCGTGGCTGGACACACAGCCGCAGTTATTTAACTGGCTTAGACTTGATAAAGCTTATTCCGTGCATTGGGTTTTATTTTTCATGTGCTGAAATCTTATTAAACCCTTAATGCCAGTTCGATTTGAATGAGTAAATATATATACCCAAATGCCATCATTGCGACTGCCGGCCACGTGGATCACGGCAAAACGACGCTGGTTCATGCACTTAGTGGTGTTTGGGTTGCTAGGTATAGTGAGGAGATTAAGAGAGCTATGACTGTTAAGCTCGGTTACATAACAATTGGCCTTTACGAGTGCCCATCGATGGAGGGTGAGTTTAGGATAGTGAGTGATGGCTTGCTTAAGGATGGCAAGTGCCCCAATGGCGATGACCCCGTATTAAGGAGGAAGGTCTCAATACTCGATGTTCCTGGTCATGAAGTATTAATAAGCACGATGATATCAGGCATATCCTACATTGATGCTGCCTTACTCGTGATCGACGCCTCCATGTCCGTTCCCCAACCACAGACTGAGGAGCATTTCACCGCATTGACGATAATGGGCCTGAACAAGTTAATAGTTGTTCAGAATAAGCTTGACCTAGTGAATAAGGAGCAGGCCCTTGAGAATTATAAGCAGATTAAGCAATTCCTTAGCAATACCTGGGCCAGGAACTCACCGATAATACCCGTATCATCACTACATAAGGTCAATATTGAGGCAGTGTCAACACTAATTGATAAGTTAGTACCGCCTAAGGAAACCTCTGGTGGTAACTTTAGGATGCTCGTTCTAAGGAGCTTCAACGTCAATAGACCGGGCACCCCACCGGACAAGTTAGTCGGTGGTGTGCTTGGCGGCACCGTTATTAGGGGCTCGGCAAAGGTTGGTGATGAGATTGAGATAAGGCCAGGGCTTAAGCTGGGTAATAAGTATGAGCCGATAGTAACGAAGATAGTTAGTATAGCCATTGGTAATGAGCATATCGAGGAGGCAAGACCAGGTGGTTTGGTTGGTATTGGTACTGAACTTGACCCAGCGTTAACGAAGGCCGATTCCCTCGTTGGTAGTGTTGTTGGTAAGCCAGGCACATTACCACCCGTGTGGAGTGAATTAACCCTTGAGTTCCATAGGATTGAGAGGCCTGGTGATCAATCATTGAAGGAGGTTACTTTCAAGCCGAAGGATGTGATCATGGTTCACGTGGGTTCAGCGGCCGTGATGGGCATTGTTAAGGGGTTCCATGGCGATAAACTCGATGTAATACTCAGGAAGGCCGTGTCGGCCGAGGAGAATTCCAAGGCTGTGATTACAAAGCAGGTGAATAATAGGTGGAGGATTGTTGGTTACGGAATCCTGAAGGGCGGTAATGCGGTTCTCGAGTGAAGTGATGAGGGACATGAAGATAGAGTGCGTGGTATTTGACACAAGTGCAATACTACTGATGTTTACCGAGGGCCTGCGCGTCATTGATCAGGTAATTGAACTTGTTAATTCACCAATAATACCCATAATCCCACACCCAATACTCAATGAATTAATTAAGTTGAGCATGTTAGGCAGGCCTGGGATATCCAAGGCGTCAAGTAATGCCGTCAATTACGTCATTAGTAACTTCTCGATAGCCAATGCCGTAGGCTCACCTGACGATTCCGTGGTAGAGGTATCCAGTAAGTATGGTTGTGTTGCCGTGACCTGCGATATGAAGCTATTAAGGAGGTTAAGGCGTATGTACGTTAGGACTATATATCTAAGGGCCAGCGCAGGTAAACTTGAAGCTGATTTTGACTTTTAAGAAATTCATTAATTTAAGAGGCAAATTTACATTTTAAATTTTTAATAAGATGAGTCCTCCTTATTCCTATTTATTGTATTGATTACTGAAACAACAACGCCAGCAGCCATCCTCTCCGCATCACCCTGCGTTGCAAAGGCAAACTCGTCATATGCAACCTCGCCATGCATCTCCTTATCACCAATCCTCAAAGCCTCTAATGGCGCCTTTAATGGCGTTATCTTACTTATTAACTTCAGAATTAAGTATGTCATTAAGGCGTCGTAGGCTATCACCACGACGACGCCCAGTAATTGTAGTACTACCTGGAATGGATTACCGTAAAGCGCGCCCCTAAGGCCTGGAGCAACATACTTAGTAATGTTTGGATCCGCAAACACCCCAGTGAGGATACCGCCGATTATACCCGGAACCGCGTGGTCTGAGAAAACACCAAGCGCATCATCTATATGCCTCGTCAACCTAGACCTGAATTGGAACATATTCAGTGAGTACCACGCAGCGGCACTCGACACGGCACCAATTATCATTGCGCCAATACCATTTACGTAACCCGCGGCTGGCGTTATACCGACAAGACCCGCCACCGCGCCGGACACGGCACCCGTAAACGTGGGTCTCTCAAAATAAGCCATATCAAGTATCATCCATACCACGACCGCGATTGCCGTGGCCAAGTTTGTGTTTATCACGGCTACTGCAGCGTCTATTGTCGACCCATAGGGATCACCACCGTTGAAGCCATTCCAACCAAGCCAGACAAGACCGAGACCAGCCGCGACCTGGGTTAAGTTATGCGGTTGTAACTTCCTCTCCTCAACCAACCTCTCACCAACCATCGCTGCTGCTACGAAGGCTGCTATACCCGCATCAACATGTATTACGTAACCACCCGAGAAATCCGCAACACCAAGTTGCATGAGCCAGCCACCGCCCCAAAGCCAAAAGGCCACTGGGCTGTAAACGAGGAGGGACCAGAGTGGTACGAAGAGCATCCAGGCCTTAAAGTTCATCCTCTCTATTAAGGCACCAACTATTAATGCTGGTGTTATTGCGGCGAAGACGAATTGGAAGAATATCAGTGTCGACATGGCTATGTTCGGATACTGCTGCGCAGCAGGTACGCTGGCCTGCGATGCAATAATGTTACTTGTTAATGCCGGTATTGGCGTACCCAGTATGTTAAAGCCGTTTATCCTCACCAATGCGGGTCCAAACGCGAACATGTAGCCCGCCAACACCCAAACGACTAGTACTATGGCGAAGGCGTAGAGCACCATCATCATTGTATTTATTGCATACTTACGCTTAGTCATGCCGCCATAAAGGAGCATTAAGCCGGGTACGCTTTGAAGACCCACGAGGGTAGCCGCTGTGAGCATCCACGCATTACTACCTGTGTCTAGCCATGGAGGTACAGAGTCCGGTGGATACCCGGATAGGTTTGGTGGTGTATCGGCTCTGGCGGTTATTGCCGTTATTACAACGGCCATCATGAGAACTGGTATTACCCTGGCAAGTATTACTGTCCTATTTACCTTATTTACCGTTTTAATGGGTCACCGGGCACAAAATATTTAAACTAATTAGTTTTTAAATTTTTCTCCATATGATATTTATATTATCGTCATAAAAATATTGAAGCATGGAATAAAAGATTTGGTGTATATTTTTATCTTTAAATTTATATAAATTATATATTTCACGCAGTAACCAAGTACTTATTGTACTCCCACTGGGTTATTATATTCCAGGTCTTCTCCCAGGGACCAACATTTGTTAGGTAGTCCTCCCACTCATTCTGCTTTATCTTGATGTACGCATTGACTAACTCACTGGGTAGTTCTGTGGCTAGGAAGCTCTTTGAAAGCTCCTTCAGCGTATCCTCAAGAGTTGCCGGTGTTTCTAAGGCATTGGCTAGCTCATAGGCGACCTCCTCAGTTGGTGGTGGTGGTTCTTTCTTTTCCTCGAGACCCCTGATCATGGTCTTTATTATTGCTGTGAAGGCTAGGTATGGGTTCATGCTTGGGTCTGGGTGCCTATACTCAATCCTGTTAATCCTCATCTTATACTGCGGTATCCTAATCATGGCACTCCTATTTGCGTAGCCCCACACAATCCTCGTTGGAGCCTCGTAGTGAGGCACCAACCTCTTGTATGAGTTAACTAGTGGCGCAACGAAGCTACTTAATGCCCTTGCATTACTCAGTATTGCGCTTATTGCGTAGCCACATTCCTCAGTTATCTTACCAGTACTGCTCTGGAATAGGTTCTTACCGTCCTTCCAGACGCTGATGTGCGTGTGCGCACCACTACCGTTAACTCCCCAGAAGGGCTTGGGCATGAACGTAGCCACTAAGCCGTACTTCCTCGCGATGTCCTTAGCCATTATCTTAAAGTACACGATCTGATCAGCAAGCCTGAGTGGGTCCGTAGCTCCTATGTTTACTTCATACTGGCTCGGCGCAACCTCATGGTGAGTCTTTGTATAGTTAATGCCCGCATCGGCTATTGCCGTTATTAACTCCTTCATGAACTGCGACTGAACGGTTACGTTCCAACCATCGAAGTAAATACCTGGGTCCGCAAACACAGGCTTACCGCCGTCCTCCTTAATCACGAAGAACTCAACCTCAACACCCATTAAGAACTCGTAACCCTTCGACCTAGCCTGCTCCAGCGCATCATTAAGTACCCTCCTTGGGTCAAGAGGTGATGGCTTATCGGCTATGTCGGACACCATCGTAAATACATCGGCCACCTTACCATCCTGCCAATACTCAACGTATACGGCCCTTGGGTCTACATATGCCACGAAGTCGCTCTTATTTACTGTTGAGTATGATGGTATTGATGAGGCATCGAAGGGCATCCCATCAATGAAGAGGTCCTTAGCCATGTCTATTGGTACTATTTCAGACCTTGGTGCGCCATTGATATCAACTATTATGAACTTAACATACTTTATGCCCGAGGCCTTTAGGATTCTCCATAGGTCTGCCGGTTCGATTTCCAGATTTCTGGTTGGCACGAATAATGTGCAAAAGGAGGTTTTTAAGCTTTATTCTTATTATACTTAGTTTTCTCGTAATCATATATAGAATTAGACATTAATATATATATTAATTTATAATGTTGACACATAAATTATAGAGGTTATGGTTAATTCATAGTCCGTAGAAGACATTCAACGTGCGTGTTGTGATCGTACGCATTAATGGAAACAAAAGGTTTTATTAATGGGTTTCCCTCAGTTGTCGTTGATATGATGCAGATTAAGCTTGGTTTTGAGGAGTGGCGTAAATTGGGTAAGGAGATTGAGAGGATTGCTCAGAATGAGGAGCTTGAGTTGATTATTAGCATGACCTTTGGTTTTACGGGTATTGAAAGCGAGGAGAACGAGGAGGATGAGGAGATCGAGGAGGAGCATGAGCATCATCACCATCATATAACGGAATTACCTAAGGAGGTTATTGAGGAATTGAATGATTTCATGGATATACTAAAAACCAAGTATAATGCTAAGATTGACCATCACGTGCATGGAGACCACGCAGGCGTCGTGGTTTCAATAATAACAAACGGTAAAGATGCTATTAACGTGTTTAGGAATATAATCGATGATGCCAAGAACTGCGAGAATTGCGTATTGGCTGGAATTGATGGGGAGTTTCACCTCGGTAATGACGTTAGTGTAATCTTCTTCGGTGACAGTTATAAGTTAACATTCATATTGCCTGCCCAGGATGGTAGGCGATTAATAATTAGTGAGGTAAATACTTAAGGTTTAACTCCTAGGTAAATCTCGATATACCTCCTCATTGTGTTATAATCAACGGCACCAATCACCCTATAAACCTCTTCACCATTCCTGAATAGTATCGTGGTCGGTATTGACATAACACCATACTCAGCGGCAATCCCTGGGTATGCATCAACATCGATACGCCCAAAGAATACCTTACCCGCAAATACCTGGGCTAACTTATTGAGTATTGGCTCCATTATCTTACAGGGTATGCACCAATCGGCATAGAAATCAATCACGGAGGCCGAGCACTCCTTGATCGAAGCGGCGAAGCTATTGCCACTAAGCACCACAATGCCGTTGGGGCACATGGGCCTACTTACTGATGACTCCCTGAGGCGCGTCATTATCATCTTTCTATAGACTTTCTCAATTAACTCCCTCTCCTCACCCATCCCAGGACGCAAAATACTAGACCTTTAAAAGCCATTAGTGCCTGTTCGCGCACGAGTAAACTAACCCATTACATCCACGCCATACACCCTATTAATATTGTCGACACAAATCGTTTGCAGGAACTCCTCATTTATGAAACCATTAAATAAGTAAGTCTTTAACTTCTTGGCTAGGGTCCACGGTGGTATCACGGCGCCCGGTCTCTTAGGATCATCTATGAAGTCGCTCTCAACAACGAACCTTGGGCCGTACTTAACAGCCTCCTCAAATTCGCCCCTCCTCCCCATGGGTATTGACGGCATTACACCATTACCGCTGGCCATGTCAATCGTAATGGGCTCAGTATGATGCATCACAACACTATACGGTCTATTACCCACCCTCCTAACCATGCCTATAATTGATGATGCCGTATTAATGCCATTCCTCTCCAGGTGCAGGTGCACGACGGCATTGACATCCCTGGCGACACCTAATGCGTATTCCAGTAATTCATTAAAGAGGTCAATAATGTCGCCAGGCACATCCCAATGGGGCCTACCAATCTCACCGATACCCACTGCCCTGCCCTCCCTAACATACTCGGCGGCTAAGTCAATCCCCTTCCTCATGAAGTTGAGAACCTCCTCCTTAGACCAACCCCTTCTGAGTAATTCATAACCCTCAGCTGGGTGTAGGCCAACAACGGCCACGGACCTAACACCCTCCTCATTAACTATCCTGGTGGATTCCACGGTTATGTCATACATCCTCCTAACACTGTTAAGATCACCAGGCGTTAAACCAAGGCTCCAGGTAAGTAGGGCAACTATCACTATGAATCTACCACCTTCCCTCCTAAACCTCCTTGCTAACTCCCTGGGGCCCATACCGATTATGGGGTTCGTATGCGCGTGGTTATCGCAGAGTGGTAATTCCCTGCCCTGCACTGTCATGTGGGTTCATGTTTTTATTAGGACCTTAATTAATAATCCCTTCAGGTGATACTTGGCAATCAATTACTGAGTGCCCTGAGGGACCTTAACATTCATAGGCTGTGCATACCCCGTAGGCTCAGGTGTAATTATTATCTGCCGCAGTGCATTGCCGTGAACCTGCTGTTGGGTAGGTACGTACTGTGCTTAGGTGGTTTTGGTGATCGTATTATTTCAAGGTTCGACAACCTTGAGGTAATTATGTCATCCTCAATGGGCTCAATACCATGTGACGCATATTTGGCTAAGCCTAACAATTGCTTGGTATCGCTGGTTCCCTTCATTGACGTACCTAAGAAGCCACGCTTTATAATTGATCTATCCCTCTGGAGTAGTCATACTAGGTCTGAGAAGAACGAGCTTATTGAGCAGGTCTTAGCGTCTATAGGCACAATTAGGAGGTATCTTTGGGATTCAAACCTTGAGTTAACGAGTGTGACGGAGGAGTTCCTCGAGGGGTTTAATAAATTTGCCAGGGGGTTTAAGTATGGCGTAATTATTAAGCGGGATGGGCCGATTATTGATGATGGTGCCGTGATGCTTGATCCAGAGGGTGATTGTGTCCTTAATGAGGAGTTGATCAGGAATACGCATACATTCATTATTGGGGGTATTGTTGATAAGGAGAGGAGGGTTAAGGGCGAGACGGCTAGGTTGTACGGACTGTTGGGGCTTAACGTACCCAGGTGTAGGATTGAGCTTAGGGGCTCAATTATTGGTGTCCCTGATAGGATTAATAAGGTGATTGAGATAATATTAATGACGCTCTTCGAAACGGGAAATATCGAGGAGGCAATCATTAAGGCTATGTCCAAGAGGGATAGGGTGAATAGGCTATTTTATGAACTTCAGAGGGCGGCATATAGATTGCGTGGGGAGGGTAGTACCACGCTTGTGGTACCGAAATCCATGATAGGCAGGATTAATTGGGTTAACGCAAGCAATAAGGAGCTGGAGCTGGTGTTGAGGAAGTCCCGCGTTAGCGTTATTGATGATGAGGAATTGAGCAAGTACTTATCCCTCGGTATTGCGAGACCAGGTCCCTTAACGTATAGGTACGTAAGTAAAGCATAAAAACTCATAGGTGTTTTGACGAACGATTATGCCAAGGCCTGCATTAAGGTCTAGGAAATTGAGGAGGACGCAGACCAGGACGCCGGGTGGTAGGCACGTGGTTCACTACGAGAAGAGATTCGCCTCTAAACCCAGGTGTGCCATCTGTGGTAGGCCACTCCAGGGCATTGATGAGGCTAGGGTTAAGACCAAGCATGTTGCCGGCTTAACCGTTTCGAGGCCTTACGGCGGCTATGTCTGCCACAGGTGCCTCGCCCTTGCCCTTAGGATGGCTGTACGATTATCAGCAACGTGATTTAAATGGGCGTTATAGCAATTTCAGGACAGGCAGCCAGTGGGAAGACCACGGTGGCTAGGGAATTAGCCAATAGGTTGAATTATAGGTTTGTATCCATTGGTGAGTTATTTAGGAGGATTGCTGCCGAGAGAGGTGTGTCATTGCTTGAGCTTCATAGGATTGCCGAGACGGACTTTAGCATTGATAGGGCAGTCGATGAGGAGGCCGTTAGGGAGGCTAGGAGGGGTAATGTGGTTATTGAGGGTCACTTAGCTGCCTGGATACTTAAGGATGTGGCTGATGTGCGTATTTACCTTAAGGCAGATATTAGGGCTAGGTCACAGAGGTTGTCGGCTAGGGATGGTAAATCGATTGAGGAGGCATTGAATGAGATTAAGGCCCGTGAGGAGTCGAATAGGAAGAGGTACCTAACTATTTATGGAATTGACATTAACGATACTTCTATCTTCGATTTAATAATTGATACTACGTATATAGATGCTAGGAAGGTTGTTGATATTGTCTATGAGTATGTATACAATGTACTACATAATAAGGGCAAATTTTAGGTTAGTAACCTAGCCCCGTGACTTATCCAACCACCTTTCGGTACATCCTAAGCCAGGTATAGATTGACTCACCACCAGCTACGTACTTATCCTTCATGAGCCTGTAGGCCGATACATAACCCTTATAGACCAGGTAGGCATAGTAACTATTGAGCTTCGCCTTAATCACGTTTGGCTTGTCGGACTTTGCCATGAGGAGCGCCATGTGATAAGCGTAGTACTCCCTTGTCTTAACATCGCCGTTCCACCACTTGTCGTATAAAGTGTCAAGGAAGCCCAGGTACTCATCAATCTTATCCTTAAACGGATCCCTCACATACTTAGTCAGCACGTCTTTCAACTCATCCTTCCACGTCCTTACCTCCTTGGGTTGTATAACGCTCATCAAAGTAATTATTTATTTCTCTTTCTATTTAAATCTTTCTCTTTTTCATATAAAGAGAAAGTGATCGCAACATCACTAAACACCTAGTGATAGGCTTGCTTTAATCCCTGAATTAGCTAGTAAATATTGAATTGCTTGATAGAAGTATTCTGCTATAATCCTTAGTAATGTATATGATAAGTAACCCAACTTATAAATAATGTAACCACCTATATACAGCAACTCACTGACTTGCCTATTACCAATACTGAATATATACGCCTTCAACTCAGCCTTGAATGGTGCGACTATTGAGTATATTAGGGCTAGGGCCACTATCACGAGTAATACCTCGAAGAAAATCCTAACCGCACTCATATTAACTGCGCATATGTGCTTGGGGAAATAAATTAATTATGTATTTTGATTGATCATTGAATTCCTCCTATAGGTAGAAAGCTATTGATGCGTAACCCACGGTCTCCAACGTATATCCACTAGTATCACCAGATGTGGCATGTCTAAGTAGCACTACATTCTTAACGCCAAGTCTCTTGGCAGTGACTATTGCTGTGGCTATGGCGCCATAGCCGCAGGCCGACACATCATAACGCTCAATAACGTCAAAGAAGGAATCCTCATCAAGCCTGAGGACTGGGTCTATAGCCTTCATGTCCTTCTCCGTGGTTATTTCATGAGGCTCATAGTGATTCCAATCACTTGATGCAACATAAACTATTGAGCCAGGCTCATGGCTTGAAATAACCTCCGCAATTGCATTACCAAGGTCCCTGGCGACCTCCTTCGTCTGCCTCCAAATTATTATCGGCACTATCTTAACGTTATTACCAAATATGTACTGTATAAAGGGTAATTGAACCTCAAGTGAATGCTCCTGGGCGAATGCATAAACATCAGGCTCTAGGTACTTAACCCTACTCATTAACTCCTTAGCTATTTCAGAATCAATTTCAAGCGTCCCAAGTGGGGTCTCCCAGGCACCCTCAGGATATATCGCCACTGGCGCGCCAATGCCGTAGTGATTAGGCCCAACAAGAATGAATGTCCTTGGACTATGAAACCTATAAATTTCTGCAAAGGACATGGCAGCCACAGGGCCTGAGTATATATAACCGGCGTGTGGAACAATAACTATTGGCACTGCCTTAAACCCCTCACGGGGCTGCTTAACCAGCTTACCAGGACCGAGTGGGTGGCTTATTGACCACTCAATCTGCTTGATTAATTTATCCCTATCAGCCTCGTAGAACGCGCCCGCGACCGCTGGTTTGCGTACTCGAACCATACAATGATTAATCTAAGCCGGCAAAAATAAACGCTTTACTTTGCGTTATTTATTGCAGATCAAGAGTTTTACTGAGTGATACCCTCAAGTGATACCTTGACCTCGAACTCCTCGGGTGGCACGGGTAAGTCCTCGTTCTCCTTCAACTCACCCCTAACCCTGAGCACCTGCCTAGCCAGCAACCAGTATATCAGTGCTAGGCTCCTTCTACCCTTGTTATTGCACGGTATTATCAGGTCCACGTAGGATATAGGCGTATCCGTATCCACGAGTGCAATTACGGGTATACCCATCGTAGCTGCCTCCTCAATTGCTTGGACATCAGCCTTTGGATCCGTGGATATAAGCAGATCAGCCTCTATGTAATGGTTAAGGTTTGGGTTTGTGAATGTGCCTGGTATGAACCTGCCCGTTATTGCCCTGCACCTAACGAACTTACAGAACATCTCCACAGGCTTAAAGCCATAGGGCTTAGCCGAGTAAGCAACCACCTTCTCAGGGTCATACATCGCGATCATCTTAGCCGCAATCCTAATCCTCTCGTCAATCTTCCTAAGGTTTAGAATCCTAAGCCCATCAGGCCTCACAGAGAACACAAAACCCCTCCTCTGCAGATACGCATTTGACACCCTAGTGCCAAGCCTAACACCAGCCGCTAGGTAACGCTCAATGGCAATCAGTAGCTCCTCCTGCGGTGGAACTGGCGCAAGACCCTCCTCACGGGTCTCCTTACGTTCCTCACCCATTGGGAACTACGGTGAAGAATCTAATTAATAAGTATTTCACTATGAGGAATTTAATAGGGCATCAACGCCTAAGCCTTTGGGGCAGTGATTGATTCATCCTGGCAACCTTACCCATGTAGTCCTGAATCCTAATTAACTCATTAAGCTTAGCCATCCTCTCACCACCGAGGACCCCACTCTTGATTATTGGCGCCCCAAAGCCAACGGCTATGTGGGCCAGGGTCTCATACTCGGTGTCTCCGGATCTATGGGATACCACGGGTATGTAGCCATTGGACACAGCCAACCTAACCGCTTCCCAAGCCCTGGACAAAGTACCTATTTGGTCAGGCTTTATTATTATGGCATTCGCAGCACCCTCCTTAATGCCCCTAGACAACCTGGATGGATTTGTCGTGAATAGATCATCACCAACAATTAGGCACCTATCGCCAACGGAATCCGTCAACTCCGCAAAGGATTGGAAGTCCTCCTCATAGAATGGGTCCTCAACATAGACAAGCCCATACTTCTCGATCAACCCCTTAACAAACTCAAGCTGCTCCTTAGGAGTTCTTGAAACCCCCTCGTTAGTATATACGTACTTCTCACCATTCCATAGGGTTGACGCGGCCATGTCAACGCCAATCCCTATCTCAAACCCCATCTTAGAACTAACCTCCTTAACGGCCTTACTCAGGATTTCTAATGCTGTGCCAGTGGAGATCCTGGCTGACCAAGCACCCTCGTCATTACGGCCACCGGTAAATGAAGGGTCAGCCTTAACCAATTCCCTAAAGACGGTTCTATGAACCTCTATGTTAGCCTTAAGGGCCGAGTAAATGTCCTGCGCACCGTATGGTAATACCAGGAACTCCTGAATATCAGGGCCGAGACCACGGCTATGCTTACCACCACCAATGACATTGCCGAGTGGGTATGGTAAGTCCCTGATGTTGGTACCGCCAAGGTGTTGATAGAGGGGTATTTCTAGGGCATTTGCCGCTGCCCTAGCCGTTGCCATAGACATGGCTATGGCAACTGCGCCGCCTATCCTTGAGAAGTTCTCCGTACCATCGATCTCCTCAAGCCTAGCGTCAACCTCACCCTGTATTGAGGCATCCAAACCCATTAGGTCAGGTGCAACACTCTTCTCGAAGGTGCTTATTGCTAGATCAACATCATTATTAGGGAAGTAAACAACCTCGTGAGAACCCCTTGATGCGCCGGCTGGTGCTGCAGCCCTTCCATAACCATCGGTCAGGTAGACCTCAACCTCAACGGTCTCCTCACCCCTCGAATTAAAGATCTTCCTGATACCCAAATCCTCTATGGTCGTGTCCGGCATAAATCTCAACAAGGTTGAGAAACCCGGTATTAATGCATTATTTAGCTCAAGTATACGTTTACTTTACGTATACGCCCAATCCACTACCTACTTAAGATAGCCCTTGCAATATCAATGAGTGGATATAGCGTGTCGGAATTAATAACGATCCTCGCTGCATTGGCAACCTCATCATTAACAGGATTATAGGCTATGGAGTACCTCGCCTTCCTGAGCATTGGCAGGTCCATGTCGCTGTCACCAACCGCCATTACGTAATCCCAATCAAGTCCTAACTCACTAACTAATTCATTAACTATGTCCTTATTCTCCACGTTAACCCTTACTGAAACCAACGAGCCATTCTCATCATATACTAATTCATTACTTATGAAGTAATTTACGTAATCCCTAATGGGGATACCCGTGTAGTTTAGGCCGCCGCTCACCGCTATAACTAGCACATTATTATCCCTAAGGAATCTTAGTAATTCCAGGGTGCCCCTTCTCAGGGTTATGGGGACCTCAACCCAGGTCCTTGGTACGTCCATCCATAAAAGGGCATCAACAAGCGCCCAATCCCTATAATTAATGAGACCTGCCTTATACGCATCCCTATTCACTGAGGCCCATTCATCGGTACCAAGGACCTTATGTAGGTGTTGCCATGCTGACCTGAAGTACGTGAGGACCCCGTCAACGTCGAGAATGGCTGCCTTAATCATTACTCAACACCAATACTAGTACCCTTAATTGGCAACCTAATTATCAATAGCCCATTCCTATACTCGGCGTGTGAACCATCCACGGTGACGGGCGCAGGCAACTCCTTAATAAGTAGGTACTTCCTACCGTTACCCTCGGCCTTAACGAATAGTTTATTATTATCGAGGAGCTTCACGGTTATTCCATCCCTACCAACACCTGGAACCTCCACCTCAGTAATTACATAATCATCCTCTATCCTAACCATGTGCCTAGGCTCCCTATACCCACCCTGCTCAGGCTTCTCTAAATTGCCCAGGCTAACCCTAATGACTATGCCCATGTGCCTCAATAAATCTTGCATAAAAGCATTTTTAAAGGCATAACACGTCATTAACGGGTATGCCCGTCGACTTCAGGGATTGGTCATCAGCTGCAATTACATCGCTTGAGATGAGGGTCATTGATAGGAATGCCGCCTACATGGGCATTGATAGGCACATACTCATGGAGAACGCAGGTAGGTCCGTGGCCACTACCGTCATTGAGAGGTACCCGAAGGCCAGGAGGATTCTTGTTGTCGCTGGGTTGGGTGATAATGGTGGTGATGGTATCGTAGCCGCCAGATACCTGCACTCATGGGGTAGGGAGGTTAAGGTGGTTCTCCTTGGTCGCATTAGTGATGCTAGGGAGGAGTTGGTCGTGGATAATCTGGGCATCCTTAGAGGATTGAATGTGGAGATAATAGAGGCTCCAACGCCCTACGACTTACTCGCTCATCAGGAGGTCTTTCACCCATGGGCTGAGGTAATCATAGACGCTATAATAGGCACTGGGATTAGGGGTGTTCTCAGGGAGCCTCAGGCCACGGCCATCGAATTAATCAATAAGTCATCAGCGTATAAGGTAGCCGTTGACATACCCAGTGGGTTGGATCCAGACACCGGGGAGGTTAGGGACATTGCGGTTAGGGCGCATGTCACAGTAACAATGCATAGGCCAAAGGTTGGCCTGGTTAAGGAGGGTGTTTCTCAATACGTTGGTGACTTGGTGATTGCGGATATTGGAATTCCCGAGGAGGTGGAGCATGTTGTTGGTCCTGGCGACCTATATTACATGAGTTATGCCAGAAAGCCCGACTCGAAGAAGGGTGATAATGGGCGTGTACTATTCATTGGTGGTTCCAGGGAGTTCACAGGCGCCATTTACCTAGCGGCTAAGGCGGCGCTTAGGACTGGAGTCGACTTATCCGTGGTTATGGCCCCTAGGGATGTGGCTAGGGACATAAGGGCTCACGACCCAAGCATAATAGCCATACCCCTAGACGGTGATTACCTAATGCTTAACCATGTGGATCAAATAATGGAGCAGGTTGGTAAGTCCCACGTAATAGCCATTGGGCCTGGGCTCGGGCTTAGGGAGGAGACTATGAAGGCAGTTGTTGAGTTGGTCTCTAGGGCTGTTGATGTTGGTAAGAGGGTGGTCATCGACGCAGACGCCATTAAGGCAATTGGCGAGTTGAAGAGGCAGGACTTAATAACGAAGAATGTAATTATAACGCCACACGCCGGTGAATTTAAGTGGTTGACTGGCGTTGACATTACTAAAGAGGGTAATGTCTGGTCGAGGGCTGTGATGGTGCGTGACGTGGTTAAATCATCGCTGAGGGGCGGCGTTGTATTGCTTAAGGGTAATGTTGATGTGATAACCGATGGCGAGAGGTACAAGCTTAATTTCACGGGTAATCCCGGAATGACCGTTGGGGGCACGGGGGATGTGCTCACTGGCGTTGTCTCGGCATTAATGGTTAAGGTTCAGGACCCACTTGAGGCCGCCGCAATTGGCGCCTTCATAACAGGGCTTGCAGGTGACTTAGCGACTAAGGAGCTTGGTTACCACATAACGCCTATTGATGTTTTGGAGAATATACCTAAGGTGTTCAAGAGGTTAATGAACGTTGATGAGATTGTTAGTTCGTCAATCCACCCACAGGCCCTAAAACTCATTGGTTAAGCACTACCTGGTTAAGAACGTCATTGACCATTGAGCTCAATTATCAGTAGCCTGGAAGGTCATCAATTACCGTCAGAGTCCACCATGGTCATCACTTGTATCCCACAACCGTTGAGATTATTAAATCTATGCCAGCGGCACATTTATAGCTTTCTTACCTCTCAATGGACGTCCACGCCTACCCCTCTCGCGGGTCTTCCTAATGTCTAGGGCTATGTCCAGTGGGTTGTAGGTTATCGTAACATTAACAACATCCCCATCGGCGCAAGCCACAATGTGAATCTTGGGGTCGTTAAGTAGCAAGATCTCGCACTCAAAGTCTAGGTTTCCATAATCACCAATTAACTGCTTCCTTAGGGCTAACCACAGTGTTTTCCTTACTACCAGTGTCTCTCTAATCATTCTATTTCAATAATTCAACTCCAGATAAATAAAGGTTTTCCCGCAATTATTCAAAAACATGCCATGGGCATATCAACATTAATTCTCGATACAAGCCAGGGTAAACTCCTCGAGACCTGTAACGAATGAAGCGCTTATCCCCACCACTTCACTTAGGTGGTGATGAGTAGTAGGTTAGTTAGTAGGAGGGTTCATACAGACACCGGTGCATTATCGTTATTAATTACGAATTATGCATTCTCCCTAATAACGCTAGTGATGATTAATGGCCATAGCATTAATGTTATTAGGTTGGTGTTAACTACAGCCCTCGCAGCACTAAATATTATAAGTCTAGTGAAGGCGCACCTGGGCTTAATTTCGAGAAGGGGCTTACGTGATTACTCACTATTCCTAATAAACACAGCGCCATACCTGGTACTCATTCCTTACCTAGGCATTTGGTTATTAATACCCCTGGTACCGCTCATGTTATTCATTGCGGAGGTTGTGCGTGGGAGGGGTAGGTCAGTGGTGGCTAATGTTTCTGGAACTGCATTAATAGCATCAACGTACCTAGCGTGGTACGTCTTCATGGATGGCGACTTAGTCCTTAAGGTAATAATGGCGTCATTAACATGGGTAATCTACCACGCATTTTCCGCACTGTACGTGGAGGGTAAATTACCCTTTAGGCAGGGCGTTAAGCCTCATCACTCATCACTCCTCTGGTTCATAGGCTTGCCGGCTCTGGCCTACGGTATTTACGCCGTGGGCGGTTTACTGCCTTTAATAATACTTATCGAGCCAACGATCAGGGCGTTCATCGCGACTAAGGAGGGTAAGTTACCTATGAATGATTTAAGGCGTAGGATTAGGAGGATTGGCATTGGATTACTAATTGAGTCGCTGGTCTTTGCCGGCCTTATCCTGCTCCTTTTCTATGCATTGGCGTGATTATCCCTGGTAAAGAAGCACGCCAGAGTACCAGTTGAGTGTTGAGCCTGGCGCCTGAATAATGATCTGCCAGCATGGGTAGTTGCTGATGTTTATGTTTATGGTCTCCGCAGTCGTTGCGTAGGTTGAACACACCGGGATGCTTATTGACGTGCCTGGCACTGTGTAGCAATAAACAGTTACATTGCCACCCGAGGGCACGCTCACGTTAATAAGCAGTACTTTGACGAGCGTTAAATTGCTGAATGTGAATAGGGTGTATGACTGCTGTATGTATGTGTAGGGTGCGCCATATAATTGATAATACATGGCTACATGCCTCATTAATTTATTGAGCAAATTTATTATTTCCGTATTGTTATTAGCCACGTAATTGCTCACGTTAATTACGGCATTGTATATAGTGCTCTCCGCATTATTTATCGTCGATGTTACGTTACTCTCTATATTGCTTTCCACGTTATTTATCGAAATTATGATTGACGAGTTAACCGTCGCCAACTTATTAATTATCCTAGTATTACTTCTATTTACTGCATTTATTATGTTTGTCGTATTGATGCGTTGATAGTAGTAAATATTTTCTAGGTACATGGTTATTGCGCTTAGGTAGTTAACGATGTCGTGGTAGAGGCTTCTCGTGTAGTTAAGTATTGATGATGCGGTTGTATTTATTGGCTCTAGATATTGCTGTTGTATTGTGTTTTCCTGGGCTAAGATACTACCTGTGTTTGTCATTATGGGGTTTAGGTAGATGGCCATTGATATTACCAGTAATGCGATGATTACTATTAAGAGTGCGAGGGTATACCTCGTATTCCACGCCATATTAGATTAATTAGTGGTTTCGGACTTATATGAGTTGCTGAGGGTTAAATGGGTTTACCCAGTAGTTATGGTATTGTGACTTATAGAGAAATAGTTATAAGGACATAAGTAGTAATAGATCTAATGGTACCGAGCACGACCGATGAGGTTGAACGGCTTCTCCGAAGTAAAATGAGTGATGAGATGTACCGAAGACTAATGAACATCAATAACCCAGAACTTCACAAATTCATAGCCTGGGCCGTGGATCTGTGCAAGCCCAATTCCGTTTTCATAAATACGGGTAGCCCTGAGGATCTCGATTACATTAGAAGAAGGGCCATAGAGGTCGGTGAGGAGATACCGTTGAAAACCCCTGGACACACGGTTCACTTTGATAGTCCTTATGACCAGGCGAGGGCCCGTGAGGACACGGCCATATTACTACCCAATGGTCAGAGGCTTCCCTTCATAAGGACTAAGGACCGTGATGAGGGATTGAAGGAAATGTACTCATTACTTGACGGTATAATGAAGGGTAGGGAAATGCTGGTGGGCTTCTACTCATTGGGGCCTAAGGGCTCACCCTTCAGTATATTGGCTGTTCAAATAACGGATTCCTACTACGTAATGCATAATGAGAACATACTATATAGGACCGCTTACGACGAATTCGTCAGGCAGGGCGAGAGGGCTAGGTTCCTCAAGTTCATTCATTCCCAGGGTGAGTTAAACGAGATGAAGCAAAGTAAGAACATTAAACAGAGGAGAATCTACATAGACCTCCTCGGCGAGACCGTGTACTCAGTTAACACGCAATACGGCGGTAATAGCATTGGTCTCAAGAAACTCGCCCTTAGACTCACGATTAAGAGGGCTATGGAGGAGGGATGGCTCAGTGAGCACATGTTTATAATAGGTGTTGAGGGGCCAAATGGCAGAGTCACGTACTTCACTGGTGCATTCCCATCATACTCAGGCAAGACGTCAACGGCAATGCTCGGTAGGTTAATTGGGGATGACCTGGCATTCCTAGGGAATGTCAATGGTGAGGTTAGGGCCGTTAATCCTGAAATAGGCGTGTTCGGCATAATTGAGGGCATAAACCCAATCGATGATCCATTAATATACGAGGTGCTGATGAAACCAAACGAGGTAATATTCTCGAACGTGTTAATTACCGAGGATGGTGAGGTGTACTGGAACGGGATGGGTAAGCCAGAACCGGAGAGGGGCATTAATTACACGGGCAAGTGGTGGAGGGGGAAGACCGATGAGAAGGGTAACCCAATACCACCATCGCACCCCAACGCAAGGTTCACAGTGTCACTAAAGGCATTTAAGAACCTGGACCCAGCCTATGATGATCCAAACGGTGTTGTTGTTGGTGGAATAATATTCGGGGGTAGGGACCCGGACACATTAGTCCCCGTTGTTGAGTCCTTTAATTGGGAGCATGGCGTGGTCACGATAGCCGCGTCCCTAGAGTCGGAGAGGACGGCTGCCGTGATCGGGAAGCCCGGCGAGAGGGAGTTTAACCCAATGGCTAACCTTGACTTCCTATCCGTGGACCTAGGCATTTACATAACTAATTACCTAAAGTTTGGTGAGGGTCTTACGAAGCCTCCAAAGATATTTGGTGTTAATTACTTCCTTAGGGATGAGCAGGGCAGCTTCCTGAATAGTAAGGAGGATAAGAGGGTCTGGCTTCAGTGGATGGAGAGGAGGGTGCATAATGAGCTTGGCGCAATAACCACGCCCATAGGCTACATACCTAGGTATGAGGACCTAAAGGCTCTATTCAGGGAGGTGCTCAATAGGGAGTATAGGCTTGAGGATTACACGAAGCAATTTGCAATAAGGGCTACAAAGCTTCTCGAGAAGATAGACAGAATTTGGAAGATATACTCGGAGATACCCACGACACCGAGGAGGTTCTTCGAAGTACTTGAGGAACAGAGACGGAGGTTGTTGGATGCCAAGAATAAGTACGGCGACGTAATACCACCGCAGAAGTTCGAGTAAGGGTTCATAATATTTAAGGGTTAAAAACCACAGCAAAACTCCTTAACTTAATAAAATGGCATCACGATGGTATGCAAGGGCTGAGCGGTATAGGACGTTGAGTAAAGATATGCTCAATAGAGGTTTTTATCCAGAGGCGTGCTTTTTCGCGCAGCAAGCTACTGAATTTTACCTTAAGGGTAAGCTTATAGAATTAACGGGTTCGAGACTATATACTCATTCAATAGTCACGCTGTTAAATCAGGTGGTCTCAATACTTAATAAGCCCATTAACAACGATGTCATTAGGTGCGCTAAGCTCCTTACCGAGCAGTACATAGGGTCTAGATACCCTGATGCCCGAATGATTGATTATGATAAGGATGACGCCGAAGATTGCCTCAGGTGCATGGAGATGGTGATGAGTTATGTTTAGGGAAATCCTCCTAAGAATGCACCGTGAAATCGAAGAGTGGATAGGAGGGCTATGTAATGAGGGTTACACGGTCATACTCTTCGGCTCAAGGGCGCGTGGTGAGGCTAGGATAGACAGTGACTGGGACTTACTCATCATAGGTGATAAACCACCCACCGAGCCACCGAATGACCTTGCTCAGGTGCATTACGCGGACGTTTCAACGGCTGAAAGGGAAATTGAAAACTTCAACACGATATTTCTCGATGCATTCTACGAAGGTAAGTTACTATGTGGTGACACGGTTATGTTCAATAAATTGAGAAATAAAGTCCTTAACGTGACTAAAGATTTCGTGAAGACGAAGGACGGGTGGATAAGAATAAGGTAATAAGATCTATGGCAAAATTGGCGGGCCCGGTGGGATTCGAACCCACGACCTACGGGTTAAAAGCCCGCCGCTCTACCTGGCTGAGCTACGGGCCCAGTCAAGTACACTTTATCACCGCCTTTTAAGGTTTTATGTTGCCTTAGCTTTTTAACCTCGTTGTTTTAATTTACTCCGTGTCTTCGATAGTCGATGTTAGGCTTGGTGATTACCATGGTGAGTGGATTTTGGATAATGGCGTTGTTAGGTATGTTGAGCATATAGGTAGTGATGTTATTGAGGCTGAGCTTGAGGGTTGTGGTGAGGATTACACTGATTGTGTTATTGAGGATGTGGTTAAGAGACTTGGTGATGAGCTTAAGCTCCCAAGGTCAATTCTCGGTTCGGTGAAGGCTAGGCTTAAGGTCCTTGGCCTCCCTTTAGTGATCACACTGCGTGAGGAGGTTAATGTATCGATTATTGAGTTTAGGGGTAGGAATGGTAATGCTCAATTGGTCATTCACTATCAACTTATTTCCTGAGGAGGATTACCCTGAGTATTGCGTATAGTATGAATGCTATTACGAATATTATCAAGGCCAATAGCGCTATTCCACCGAGCCCCAGCTTCACGTATGAGTAACTACCCAGGATGCTGCCTAACCCCATGCCGAACCCAAGCACTAGGCTGTAGAGGCCCATCGCTGAGCCTCTCATGCTTATCAGCGCTTCATCACCCGTTAATGCAAGTATTGATGGCACTACGGCAGACGCCATGAATATGAAGGGGGCTGAGACTGCGACGGCGATTATTGGGTTAATACCCAACAGAAGTAGTACCGTTAGTATTATGAGGCCAATACTCACACCAGTAACCCCAATACTCATCGTCCTCAATCTACCAAGCCTATCAGATACGTAACCAAAGAATACCGAGCCAAGGCCAACCACGAGCGTTGCGCCGAGGAATAGGGCACCAACGTGTATCGGCATCACGCCCTTAATACTCCCTATAGCCCTGCCCGAGTATATCGCAGCGCCCAGTATCGTAGTTATTGAGAACCAAATGGGCAATGTCGGTATGGCCCTCCTCGAAATACCCCTCAACGGATTTAAGTAAACAGCACCTGTGGCCGGTCTAGTCTCGATTATGTACTTAAAGACTATTGCGTAGAGTATGATTAGTAGTATTAGCAGCACTATGAATGCCATTGCTCCTCTAATCACTTGGTAAAGTATTGAGCCAATCATGTAACCGAGTGCATAACCGAATATGTTCATGAAGTCGAAGACCCCCATGCCTAACCCCCTGAACCCCTTCTCCGTTAGGTCTGTTATCATCGCCAACGTGGATACGAGGACCAAGGCCGCGCCAAAGCCCATTGCGCCATTGAATGCGGCGGTGGCTAGGGGATTCCTTAGTAGGGCTATTGCTAGGTATATCAATGCCATGAACATCAGTATCCAGGTATACCCAAGTATCAATGTCAATCTCCTCCCCAACCTATCGGCCATGTAACCAGCCACGAAGGAGCTCAAGGCCTCGACAAATGGGTATGAGGCAAGTATTAGGCCAACCATTATATTACCACCTGGCGATAGGTAGGATATCAGGAATGTGTTTGCTCCCGACCCAACCCTAATCATTAGTATTGGTAGGTATGGCAGCAATGCCCTGTCACTCTTCATTGGTGTTAACGTGGTGCTTAATTCTTATTAATATTAAATTTTAAGTAATGATTCCTGATATGGGCACTATACAATTGATTGATAGGTATTCAAGGCAGATCGCCGTCATTGGTAAGGAGGGTCAGGAGAAGTTGTCGAAGGCCCGCGTGGCCGTTGTGGGTTTGGGCGGCCTGGGCACCTTAGTATCAATGTACCTGGTTGGTGCTGGTGTTGGTGAGTTAGTAGTAATTGATTATGACACCATAAGCCTTACAGACCTCCACAGGCAGTTATTATATAGGGAGGAGGATGTTGGTAAGCCGAAGGTTGAGGTTGCGGTGAGGAGACTCCGCGACCTTAACTCAACGGTTAAGATAAGGCCTGTGAGTGAGGCGTTGACAAGCGAGAATGCTGAGGATGTACTTAAGGACGTGGACGTTGTGGTTGACGCGCTCGATAATTGGTTTAGTAGGCAGGTATTAAATGAGGCAGTTGTTAAGTTGAGGAAGCCCCTGGTACATGGTGCGGTGAATGGTTGGTACGGTCAAGTATCAACGATAATACCGGGCAAGACCCCTTGCCTCTATGAATTGGTCCAGGTTAGGTCATTGCCCCAGTGTGTTGGTTACTGCCCTGTTGTTGGTCCTGTGGTTGGTGTCGTGGCCTCAATAGAGGCGACGGAGGTCATTAAGTTAATAACGGGTATTGGTGAGCCCCTCATCAATAAGTTGTTGATAATTGATGGTAAGAATTGGGTTGTTGATGAGATAAAGCTTAGTAGAGTTGAGAGTTGCCCTGTCTGCTCAAGATATCTTAAGGAAAAATAATTTTAAGGAATTAATTAGCAGGTTTATGCTCATGAGGAGGTTCCTATCGGCATTATGGGCTAAGCTGAGTAATAGGCCATTGGCGCTTTGTGATAGTGGTGATGTTGATGGCATAACAAGCGCAGCCCTATTCCTAAGGAAGTACCCAAATGGCGTTGTCGTCCTCGCCGCACCAAGTGAGGTTAATAGGTCCTGGTGGATCAAGCGCCTCTCCTGGACCTTCGTGGCAGACCTACCATGCCCAGGCAAGGTCCTAATTAGGGCTGACCACCACAGGACTAACAAGCCCTGCGCTAAGGTTGAGTTTTACGACCCAGAGGCGCCCTGCTCAGCCCTCATGGCGATGAAGGCGCTGGATCTCGAGAATGACCCAATAGCCAATAGCCTTGTTAAGGTCGCCATTGAGACCGATACCGCAAACATAACGAGTGAAGAGGCCGAGAAGCTCGATCTCGCCGTCAGGTTCGCATCATATCCAGAGAAGATATTTATTGTCAGGAACCTTGCAGTTAATGGTCTACAGGCATTGGGTAATTACAGGATTGGCAGGTTAATTGAGAGGGGTTATAGGGCTAAGAAGCTCATGCTTGAGATCGCCGATAAAATACCAATTAGGGATATAATAAACATCTATAGCCCCATTGACCTGGGGATATCCTATAGGCAATTAACGATTGAGTTACAGCATAGGGGTGCCAAGATGGTAAATATATTGCTTAGGCTGAATAGGAGAACCTTCAGGTATTACTGTGGAGCCGATAAAGATAGTCCATACGACTGTACACAGGTAGCCACTAAGCTTGGTGGTGGCGGCCACAAGTACGCCTCTGGTGCCCAGTATAAGTCACCGTTCTTTAACCCAGGTAAGGGTGTTGAGGCCTTCGTAAATACGTTAAAGGCTTACTTAAGTGTCAATAAGCTCGAGGTGCTTGAGCTGGCTAAGGATTCAGTAAGGATTATTACGTACTGAGCCATCAGCGCTTTGGACCATCGTCACTCATCGGTGGCTACCATTATCATCACCCGTAGTATCTAATTACTAAGTAGCAAAAGTTCTTTAAATGCGCGCTTTCACGGTTATGGCGGGTTTCCTTGGGCAGAGTTGTCGTTATTGATCACCCACTGGCGCAGGCAATCTTAACGACTCTTAGGGATAAAAATACTAAGCAGATTGAATTTAGGAAGGGCCTTGTTAGACTTGGTAGGTTGATGGGTTATGAGATTGTTAAGTCCATGGATATAGAGACCGTGGAGGTGGAGACACCACTTGGTGTTAAGGCTAAGGGCGTTAGAATTAGGGACCTGGATCACGTGGTCATTATTCAGGTGCTTAGGGCTGCCATGCCGTTGGTTGAGGGCTTAGTTAAGATATTCGCGAACGCAAGAATGGGTGTTGTCAGTGCAAGGAGGGTTGAAGAGTCCCATAAACCTGGCTCACTGGATTTCGACATTGAGATTACGTATGTTAAGGTTCCTAAGATACTTGAGGATGACATACTGATAGTCGCGGATCCAATGCTTGCGACGGGCTCTACAATAACCTCGGTTTTAAAGCACGTGCTTAAGTACGGGATTCCCAAGAGGACGATTATAGCCAGTGTCATAGCCACTAAGTATGGCATAGAGAGGGTGCTTAGGGATTATCCATTCGCCGAGATATACACGGTTTCCATAGACCCTGAGATAAATGAGAAGGGCTACATAGTGCCTGGACTGGGTGATGCTGGGGATAGGGCCTTTGGTGGTCCCTGAAGTAATCTATTAATTACGAGACGAAACCTTACTCATAACATAACTCAAAGCCTCATCAATAAGCCCCTTCCTGGCAAGCTCATTGAATCTCTCGTCACTATCTAACTCCATGTATAGACTTAACCTAGTCCTCACATCACTCACCACCTCCTTAAGCTTACTCTTAACTGCATACCAAACCCTCGCCATGTTCATTAATTCCTCATCCTCCCTGAGTATGTTTATTATCTTATCAAGGGTTCTCCTAGCCACAATACCGCTAAGCCCCTCTGTTGTCACCGCGATCCTAATACCGTTGATCTCACTCTCGAAGGGAACTACGACCTCCGTCTCCTCCGCATTCGTGGCGTCATTGAAGAACTTACGCATATTCCTGGCCAGTTCCCTAACCTTCCCATTGATTACTGGGTCATTAGTAGCTATTACCACTAAATCAGCCCACTCAATATTCCTCCTAAGTAATTCCTCATCATTAGCATCACTCCTGATCAACACCACCTTACCCTGCTCGGCATAGCGAAGTAATTCATTACTAAATTCGAGACTTAACACCCTAACATTGGCGCCTGCCAGGAGGAATTTAATGGCCCTCCTCGTACCAACACCACCCCCACCAACCACCAGCACATTCCTCCCACTGAACTCTATGAAGAGTGGAACCCTCACGATAATCTAATTACTAATCTTAATTATTATTTTTACTTACACCTCCCAAATGCAAGGTATTGAGGACTAAGTCCCTAATCCTCACTATGGTACTGAGTGATGGCAGTTCTTCATCAATGCTAAAAACAGCGTTCCTAACGCTATCCCTGACCCAGGCGCAATCATTAATCAATAGGCCATGAACCGACCCAGGCACGTTAGACCTTACCAACTGCTTAACGAAATTATCACCGCTAAACCCAATGATTAACCTGGGATTGCTAATTGTATCTAAGTCAAAACCAAGCATTACAACTAGGTCATAATTACCTCTCTCAAGGAGTTTATTAATTACCTGCCTAAGCCTTGATTGGCTACACGGTAAATGCCGCCTAGGCATTACCACCCCAATACCCAACTTTGTAAGTAAAACCGCCAATACGGAGTAGAATTGAGGCTTAACACCCGGTGGTGGCAGTAGTAATACATTACCGCTGATTGTTTTCGGCCTAAAGACCATTACATAGTCATCAATGTAAACCCTATATTCATCGCCATTGAATATCTCAATCATTGAGGAAGTCATGAGTACAGCACTTATATAGCATTACTTTTTGAGGAATTCCTCAAGTCTCATCTTAACCTCAGGTCTCAGCGACTCCTCAGCCAACGTATTCAATAACTCATCCCACCTATCGCTAACCTCGTTAATTAATGAGGAGATCATTAACCTCTTAATTGTTTTGTAGACGCCGTGAGGCACGGCACTGATCTTACCTATGAGTTCCAGGGATACCCTCAATCCCTCGTTAACATCATTAACGACCTTATGGACTAGACCCCAATCAACAGCCTCATCAGTACTAAGCCTAAAGTCCCTGTCCAGGAAGAACCTTGACCTAAGCATGCCAAAGAGATACGGCGCGAAGGCTGGCGTCACAGGTACAAGCCCATACCTAATACCTGGCAGGGAAAACTCAGAGCCCTTAATGGCAACCACCTGGTCAACAAAGTACAGCAATTCCGTTGCAAATCCATAAGCGGACCCATTAACTAGGGCGATCACGGGTTTCTCGCAGTTAGCGACTGTAACGACTAAGTCCCTAATTGCCGTGAAGTACCTCCTGGACTCCTCAATCGACTTAAAACTATAGATCTCGGCTAAGTCAAGGCCCGAGGAGAAGACTTTTCCCTCGCCAGTAATTACAACGCCTCTGTAATCCCTACAACCCAGGGCTATCGCATCCCTAGCACTAAGGGCCAACTCAAGACTAAACGCGTTCCTCTTCTCGGGTCTATTTAACTTAATGATTAGTGAGTTGTCCATGGGACTTTTAATGACGGTGCTCATAAAGCCCGCTTATTATAGGGCTGGTTGAATAATAACTTAACTATACCATCTTTAAATTATGAGTAACCCTTATAAGGGCTTCCTGAGACGTGGTGAGGGCATCTTGGTCTACCCAACGGACAGGCTAGAAGCCGTGAAATATGACGTAAAAAGAGGGCAGGTTGAATTAACTAAGGGATACCCAGAGGAGAAGTTTCTATGGAATGTCGACTTCCATCCAACGCCAATAAGGAAGAGGAATTGGGATTGGTACACCTACGCAGCTATTTGGTTTGGCATGGCTTTCATAGTGCCCAGCTGGTCCTTGGCGAGTGTTGGTCTGTCCTTTGGCTTAGGAACACTGGACTCAATACTCCTGGTATTCCTAGGCAATGCAATAGTCCTGATACCAATGATAATACAGAGCCACGGTGGTGCCAGGTATGGAATACCCGAACCCGTCCTAACGAGGACCAGGTGGGGAGTCTACGGTGCCATATTCCCGAGCTGGATTAGAGCGGTCATTGGAGCTGGTTGGTGGGGGATAGAGACCTACATAATGACGGAGGCTGCCGTTGGCATATACGCAGTATTAACACATAGGTTAAGCGTGATAGAGAGCTACGTCGCCAAGGGCATCGCCAGCCCATACACATTAAGCCTAGCCTTCCCACAGGTCTTCTGGATAACCTTTGCAGCAATAATACTACTGCAATTAGCATTGCTCTACTTCTCGCCAGTGCCTGAGGCACAGCCAGCCCTTAAGTGGTTCGCGAGGCTCGCAGCACCACTGGTGCTCCTTGGCTTCGTAATACTATGGTACAACTTCATGGGTCTATCCCACTGGAACTTCGGGCAGATATTCTCGATTAAACCCACGGTGACCGGGATTAATTACTGGGTCATGTGGTTCGCGTTCCTAAACGCGAACATAGCCTACTGGGCCACAATGGCATTGTCAATGCCTGACTATACCAGGTTCGCTAAAAGTCAATTCGCGCAGGCGGTTGGTCAGGTACCAATGCCATTTATGATGCTCATTATTGCATTGCTTGGTGTCATGACCACGGGGGCCATAGAGCAGGTATACCACGTAGCAATTTGGGACCCAATCCTAGCGTCAACACTATACCTAAACCCAACACTCGCAATACTACTAAACACGCTTTTCCTGCTGGCCACGTTCTCCGTCAATGTTTTCGCGAATACGGTTGGTCCAGCATATGACTTTGCAAATACATTCCCGAGAAAACTGACCTGGTTCAGGGGTGCGTTAATAGTGATTGCGGTTTCAGTAATACTTGGTGCATGGACATACTATGGCTCGGCATACGGCTACCTATACAATTGGTTGCTGACTTATGGTGGGTTGTTGGGGTCTGTTGAGGGCATTATAATATTTGACTACGCATTAATAAGGCGCTTTAAGTTCGAATTAACCGACGTATTCTGGAGTAGGGGTAGGTTTAGGTACTGGAAAGGCATTAACCCTGCGGCCTTCATAACCTTCGCAATTGTGGAGTTCATAATCTACGCACCCTTCATACCATACCACAACATAATATTCAGCAACTCATGGCTAATATCTTTCCTGCTCTCGGGCTTGATATACGTACCATTAATGACACAGTGGGTTATACCTAAGTACCAACCTGAATTAAGAGGCTCGATATTCAAGGGAGGTTATGTAAGTAATGAAGTAATGACAGTTTTCAATAAAGAAGCATAGAGTGATTAAGTCCGTTAAAATTGATAAAAATTACCCTCTATCTTACTATCTTAGTCCCAATCCTACCCCTAATGATGTCCTTAGCCCTACCTAATGGCCCTATGTACGCCGTCTTTCCGCCATTCTTTATGAACCTAATGGCTGCCAGGACCTTCGGCCCCATACTACCCGGTGGAAATTGACCCTCATTGTAGTATTTCTCAAGTTCGCTAATGGTGACCTCAATCAGCTTCTTCTGATTGGGCTTCCTATAATTAATGTATACGTAATCTACGTCAGTTAGTATTAATAGGTAATCGGCATTAATGGCGTTGGCAAGTACTTGGCTTGCTAAGTCTTTATCAATGACGGCATCAACACCCTGGACCTCGCCATTAACGATGACTGGAATTCCCCCACCACCCACGGCTATGGGTATGTACCCCTCCCTCAGCAGCAATCTTATTAGGTCAAGCTCCATTAGACCCATAGGCTCAGGCGATGGTACAACCCTCCTGAACCCACCACGCGCATCCCACCTGAAAACCCAACCCTTTTCTCTTGATAATTTATCCGCGGTCTCCTTATCATATAGTGGACCTATGTACTTCGTGGGATTTTGAAAGGCTGAATCATTCTTATTAACGATTGACCGTGAAACAACAATAACTGGGCTCCGCCGAATACCCCGCCGCATGAACTCATTTGTCAAGGCATTGGCTATTAAGTACCCCATCCAACCCTCGGTGGCCGCATCAATCATATCAAGGCTTAAGTAATCACTAACCCTTTCAGCAAGTAAGCCGGCCTGTGGTCCATTACCATGAGTAACAACAACGTCAAAGCCCTCCTCAATCATATCCGCAACATCACCCGCCGCAAGTTTAACACTCTCCCACTGCTCCTCAGGCAAGCCAACCCTGGCACCCTCCCTTGCGAAGGCATTCCCACCCAGTGCGATTACGGCGAGCACACATTAAAGCCATTATACGTGTTTAAATTTATTTCGTATTATTATACATACTACCCATTATATCTATACTTAAGTATATACATACTTTATTACTCCTCACCTGATATTGTTGTAATACAACCGTATTCTCTATGACGAAAAGCATTACTTTTAAATATTGTATACGACGTATACGCTAGATGCTCAAGAAAATAGGCGATATCATGCACTTATCCCATGACAGGAGGTTCGTAATTAAATTATCGTTCACGCCCCCACTCGGTATTACGATATACGACTACGCAATGAAGAGGTTAGGAGTTCTATACGATATCATCGGTCCCGTGAACTCACCATACGGCTTAGCCAAGCCAGATCCTCAGTTATCAAAGCCTGAGGATTTCGTGGGTAAGTCAGCATATATTAGGGATGTGGACCTGAGGAAGAAGAGGGGTGGTGGCCATGGTCACGGCAAATAAGCTTATCAAGGCTGAGAAGCTAGTGTGCCCTAATTGTGAATCCACGGACATAGTCTTCGATCCAGAGAGGGGCGAATTGGTTTGTAGGCACTGCGGCCTAGTGATTGAGGAGCACGTAATGGACTTAGGGCCTGAATGGAGGGCGTTTAGTGGTGATGAAGTCTTAATTCATGAGAGGGCCAAGCCAATAAGCCCAGCACTGCCTGGCCAGGGCCTTGGCAATTCCGTTATTGGTATAAAGCATAACCTACTCCTCCACAATAAGTTGAGGGCATTAATTAGGCTTAATAGGTATAATCAGTATCAATATACCGAAAGGAGGATTGCCGAACTCCTTGACGTGATTAAGCCCGTTAAGTACGAGTTGAATCTGCCTGATAACGTGATTGATGAAGCCATGGTTCTCTTCAGGCAGTTGGCCAGTAGGCATGACCTTAGGGGTGTCAGGACTAAGGACCTGGCCCTGGTCCTGCTCTATGTGGCTTGTAAGAGGTCTAGGGTTGTTTGTCCACTCCGTGAATTGAGGAATGCATTAAATGTTGAGAGGAGTAAGAGGATTAGTAGGTTACTTGGTCTTGTTAGGGAGGTCGTTGGTAATAGCGACGTAGTCTTGAAGAGCCAGGAGGAGCTTGGTAGGTTCCTACAAAGAGTGATTAACGCCCTTAAACTTAATGAGGACATTAGGTACCACGTGACTAAGTTAGCCATGGAGATCATCAATGAAGGTCAACGTAAACGATTAACCAACGGCAGAACATTCTACGCATTAGTGGCGTCGGCGGTTTACATAGCCGTAACCCTAATGGGCGTTAGGAAGAGGCAGCGTGATGTTGCTGAGGCCTCTGGGGTCACTGATGTAACCATTAGGAATCGTTATAAGGAGGTTGTATCAAAAATAAATATAATCATTGAGGTCTAGCCGTGGTGCCAACTCATTATTACGTTAAAATCTAGTTCCCCTTTAAATCCTGGTTTAAGTTCATGGAATTGAAGCTATCATTGCGTGATTAGAAATTTTTAAAGAGATGTCCTTTACTGCCTTTGTTCGTGGGTAGTGACGTATCTTCATTAATTAAGGAGTTGAGTGATAAGGAGACCAGGATTCTCGAGGAGATTTATAAGGCTGGTGGTGAGATCATGCTCAGGGATATCTGGAGGGTTATGGGCATTAAGAGTAAGGCTGGTATGCCATTCATTAATAAACTTGAGAAGAGGGGCTTACTTACTAAGGAGAATGTTGGTAGTGGTAAGAGGGTCATGTATAAGGTGAGATTAACGGAGTTGGGCATGGCCGTGGCTAGGGAGTTGATGGAGGCTGGGTCATTAATGAAGGTCCTCACCTACGACCTACTGACTAAGATACCTTGTTTCTACTGCCCATACATAGACATTTGTGGGACGACCGATGAAATAACACCAGAGAAATGCGAGTACCTTAATAAGTGGATTTATGAGATGATTAGAAGGGAAGGTGCTCAGTAGTTAAAATTAAATTAATTGCCGAGTTACAATAAATCAATGTCCAGGGAGTTATACAGGGTATTCATCGCCGTGGACTTAACGGACCAATTAAAGGACCCAATAATTAAGATGCAGAAGGAATTCATGAGTGCCGGCGTTGATATGAAACCTGTGGAGCCGGAGAACCTACACATAACCCTGAGATTCATTGGTGAAATCAGTAAGGAACTCGTTGAGGAGCTGAAGAAGAGACTCAGCAATATTAAGTACAATCAATTCACAATACACATCAGGGGCATTGGGGCATTCCCAAACATAGAGAGACCGAGGGTTATCTGGGTCGGTATTGAGGAGGGTGCCAGGGACTTAATGAACCTACATGAGTTGATAATGAAATTCACGGGGGATATTGGTGAGAGGGATGAGAGGGGTTTCGTACCACACCTAACCATTGCCAGGGTTAAGTACGTTAGGAATAGGGATAGGTACATGGAGGTTGTTAGGAAGTATGAGAACATGGACTTCGGAACGCAAACCGTAGACTCAATAAAGCTAAAGAGAAGTGTGTTAACACCAAAGGGACCAATATACAGTGATTTAATGACAATAAAACTATCGTAATGAGGGATTATTAAGGGAGCTTAATAGATAGTTTTAATCCCTACGTTTACTTCTCACTGACGATATTAACAACCACAGGAAGAAGAGTATTGATACAATAAATATGCCAACACCAACTAACTCCCTATGTACCGACAAGCTTATGGGCCTAATAAGCCTAACAAAGAGTAGAAGTGCTATTGAGAATACTAAGCCCACGGTTGCCACAACCATTAGATTGATGTCATTATTACCCTCATACGTATGTTTAATGATCATACAAAGACCACGAAAGACATGGACTAAAATCCCTAACTCACAGGAACGCAGCAACACTTATATTCCTCATCACGATATAAGCAAACCTAATGCTTAAACCCACTTATCCCATATAATTAATTAACGATGTAAATTACCTGGCATTAACCCCACGATAATCATACCACACTTAATGAAGAAAATATGCCTTAATTACTCAATCCTTAAGGTTTGAAGCCTGGAGGTAAAATGCTGGGTGTCTCTTTAATAGGCTAGGGCAGGAGATGACAGCCACATTATTATTCCAATAGACCCAGGCCTGGATCACGTATCCCTCTGTCCAATTGCCCACTCCAATACTTGGTGCTGGGAGCCATGTGGTGCCATTCCAGTAGTACAAGGTTAGGACGACATCGATGCTCGTGAGGTGACCATTCTCTCCACTAATTATTAACTGCGTGACTGGCCCTGGCTGGATGAACGCATTACCCACTGGGTAGCTATAGTACCAATTCACATTGATGTCGTCTAGGCTATATCCGAGATACGCGGTGCCATTTATAATGGCTATGATAAGCCAGGCACATGCGGTTCCGTAATGAGTGAGGTAGTAATTCCCGATTAGGTTTAATGCTACAAAAATAAAGGTTTTATTACCTACGATGGTATAACGGCCAGGTGCCCAAATCTCGGCATTAAAGCCTGACTGCGAAACACCATTAACAATTTGACTAATTGGCAAGTGCACATACTGTATCTGATAGAGATTATCTAACCTTACATCGAGTTGTATATAGTAGGACTGAAGCTTCTTAATACAATAATAGCCTGTAATGGCCGTGGTTAACGGACCTATATAAAAAATACCTGCTGATCGACCCTCAACTACCTCGAGACCACTACCACCCGTTAATATGGGTAATATTAGTGATGGGGGTGGAGTAAGGTGTTTGTTTACCTGTATGATGAAATTTAATGCTTCTCCATAGTTTTTGAATCGTACATAAACATAATACTATATGGCATTACTGTTCTATTATTCATTATTACTGCACATCCACCTATGAATATTTTGCCCAAAGTGTTTCATGGTGATGAGTGAGGAGGGGGTCATGAGGAAGGTTGGGGAGTTGAGGCTTTACCTCGATGATTATGAACAACTCATAAGGGAGCTCCTGGATAAGTCAGTCAGGAGCCCTAGGATTAAGTACTTCCTGCCCTTGACCCTGGCATTGAGTGGCAGGAGAATTGGTGAGGTTCTGAGGCTTGCTGTCAAGGACATTGATTTTGAGGAGCATAAAGTCACTTGGTGGATTGAGAAGAAGAGGCAGGCGATGTACCTGACGCTGCCGATGCCGAGTAGGTGGTTCACCATTGCCCAGGACTACATTGTGCTTAACAAAATAACCAATGAGTTGTTCCCCATATCGAGGATAACCGCCTGGAGGGTTGTTACTGATGTCACAAGTGAGTTGATTGGCGTGAGGCTTAGTCCTCATGACCTGAGGCATTTGTTTGCGATGAAGGCATTATTGGACACTAAGGACTATGAGTTAGTCAGGAGGTGACTTGCTCATGAGGATCTTGACATGGTCCTGTACTACGCAAAGGTGGTTGGACTTGAGGTCAGGGAATACCCAATCAAGGTTGATTAGGGCAAGTGGCATTAAGCAACGGTTTGCGTCATGGTGTTCAGGAAAGATTTAAATTTTGTTGGAATGGTACTACTAGCGTTGTTTATTGAGTGATTAGGATGAGCGGGGTGGGGTTAAACCCAGTGATGTGTGGTGGACCGTCTGAGGCATGATGATAAGCCGGCACCGAGGGAACCAGCCCACCCCGCCAGTTGGGTATTGCTTAAGTCCTTAATTAAGCTTTCGCTTTGATAAATAGAGTGGGTGGTGAAGCCCTCAGTGACACAGCAAACACGGTGCATGCCTAAGGTACCAGTTCCTAAGTTCCTCATGCCTAGGTGACCAGTAGTGCTCGATCAAGATACGGTGCTCGCTTGGTGGTGCCCTGCCCTGTAGGGTATTCACAATTGACTCTGGTACGCCCCTTGAAATCATCCACGTGGCGAAGAACTTACGCAATTCATAAAGCTCGAAGTCCCTGCCAAGCACCTGCCTGGCAGCCTCCTTGATCTCACGCCTAAGCCTGTCCCTGTCGAAGGGCATGAACTTCCTAGCCCAGTCCTCGACACTGGGCTTAACGCCTAGGTAGTCAGCCTTTATCGCCTCGAGCCTATTCCTAACGAGCCAATCACGCCTGGGCATGTACTGCGCCTTAATGAACTCAAGGGTCTTAGGCTGTAGGAAGGCTATGAACGTCCTCTTTGTCTCGGTTATCTTGCCAATCCTGAGCATGCCGTGCTCAAGATCCACGTCGTCCATACTTACCAGGAACGGCTCGCTTGGTCTAAGCCCAGTCTCTGCCAGGATTATGAAGTAGGTCTTAGCCTCAATGCTCTCGATTTTCGAGAGCACCTGCCTAAGCTCCTCAAGGGTTGGGAGCTTGGTCTTGTTGTGGTTCCTGGGCTTAATCGTCGTGAATGAGTTGTATAGGACCGCAAAGAGCCCGGGGTCCCTGGGCTTCAGCACAGTCTTTATGAGGGACTTTAGGCTCACGGTCACGTGCCTAACAACGTATGGCGACTCCTCCTCAGCAAGCCCACCGAGGAATTCGGTAATGCCCTCTGGCGTCAGCACCCAGTCAAGCTCCTCGAGGGCTCGCCTAATGTACCTGAGCTCGTCGTTTAGGGTCTTCTCACCAACGCCCTTCAAACGCTTAGCCTTGATGAATGCCTCAATGTCCTCCTGGGTCACGTGCCAAGCCCTGCCGAGGCTTTGAACGTAATCACCTAAGTATCGAGAGAGCAATGCAAGGAATTGCTCTCTAAATGTGGGGTCTTCCCTGGCTGTTATTATGACCCTAAGGGCATCACTCAGTGATGCACGCCTCTCGGGGACCCAGCCCCTGAGCAATGACTGCAATTCCTCAGGGGTTAGAAGCCTGAGCATCGAGCATAGCAAACCATCGCCAACCCTACGCCTGCCAGAGCGGATCATTGATATGTAGTTACTCGTGACACCGAGGTCACGAGGCTTAACACCCTTATTACTAATTAAATAATTAATTCAAGGATTAGTAGCCTCTGCTCGTTGTTGATCTCCTCAATGGCTACCAACGAACAATCAACCATAGACCAAACCCGTGATTAATCACCCAGGCACGTATATAAACTTTATGAAAACAGTCACTAATTGAAATGAAAACGACACGATTCGTAATTAATTCAATCTCTGGTGCGGGGGGTGGGATTTGAACCCACGCAGGCCTTCGCCAACGGGACCTAAACCCGTCCCCTTTGACCAGGCTCGGGCACCCCCGCAAGATCATTACTTATCGTCCTTGGTTTATTAATTTTTTGTACGTGTTTTTCGTCGATATCTATTCGATAATTAAGAATGGTTTTTAAAGAGGGCGCTTGTTTTGTGTGTTTCGATGGATCCGATATCACTATCTATAATAGTGCTGGCGCACTGGTTGTTAAATCAGCCCGTGGCGCCTGGCGAGGATTCATACCTAGTGTTTACTGTGTTTAATCCAACGCAGGCTTACCTATTTAACATGACAATAACCATAAACTCATCATTGATAAAGCCCATCTACTACGTCAATTCCTCATCGAATTACTGCCAAATACCTGTTGTACCACCTGAGGGTAATAGTTCGTGTATTGTTTACGTGCAAGTAGATCCCGATGTATCGATGGGTATTTACCAGGTGCCAGTAACCGTCAATTATACGGAGGTTAATGTAACGACTAGCGTTAAGCCATTAATTGTTTATCAAACGATATCGATACCCGTCACCACGTTAGTGACCACAACGTTATACAATGGTGAGCCAGTCATAACCGGTGTTAAGACAGTTCCGGTCACGATACAGATACCGACCGTGATGGGTTCAATACCCTCAATATCCACCTCCCAGTCCTCAGAGAGTGTTAGTACAAACGTATCCATCCCCATACTTGGTTATGTTGGTTTTGAGGCAACGGCCATGATAGGTACGCCAGACAATGTGGTTCAGGCATTGCCTAAGTCCTACGTACCCATAACAATATACCTAACCAACTACGGAAACACCCCAGTCTATAATGTCACGGTTACCCTACTATCAGCACCACCACAACTCGATATAGTAAACACCACACAACACTTGCCAGCCCTACCGCCAGGCCAACCAGTGCCACTAACATTCTACGCATACGTACCCAGCTACATACCGCAGGGTAATTACACACTGGAGCTTAGGGTTGACTACTTCACCGGTGTTGATGATGTGATTAACGCAACGCTGGTGGTGCCCCAGGAACCCATCGTTTACATACAGTCAGTGGCTACAAACCCACCTGAGGTGTTTCAGAGTTACCCAATGGCTCAGTTAATACTAAGTATTGTTAATATTGGTTCTGGGATCGCCTATGACGCCCAACTCTTCATAAACAGCACAGGTGCCTCACCGTTGGTGAGTATGCCGTTAATACTCGGCGCAATTCCACCTGGTCAGCCAATACAGTTGACAGTGCCCATAAGCCTACCGAGCAATCCAGGTAACTACACGGTGGATATAACCGTGACCTATGACGGTGGGTCAACAACAAGGTATTACCAACTAAACGTGAGACCAAGGGCAAACCTAGTCATCGTAAGTGTTAGTTATCCACAGCCACCAAGCCCAAGCCTATCAAACCTAGGCGCGTTGTTCAGCACCATAACCTCACCAACACTATCACCAGGTGCGTCCAAGGTCCCAATAACGATTACCATAATGAATGAGGGACCTGTGGAGGCTAAGAACATAATGGTGACCATATCCACTGGGCAGGTAATACAGCCACACGTATCATCGAGCAACCCACTCTCGGCATTAACGGCGTCCCAGGCATTCATCGGCGACCTAAAGCCTGGGCAGGAGATAAACGTCACATTCCTAGTGGACGTGGACTCAAACGCGAGGCCAGGTAATTACCCGCTTGTGCTTACGTTCATATGGAACCAGACGGGCTCCCTCTACCCATTGACCGAGTCCGTAACCACCTACATAACGGTTAAGCCAGCGCCAAACGTGCTCCTCTGGATCGTTCTGATACTAATAATAATTGTGATAGTGATAGGGATAATAGCGGCAGTAAGGAGGCGTAGGCTAGGCAGTAACAACAACCGCGGAATGCAAGTATCCTACGGTAATCAGGGACCGGGCAATTACCAGGGTAGGCTCGTATACTACGAGGTGCTCTGCGGCGGTGATGATAAATGCGTAGAGGTGGAGTTGGTTTAGAGGGGGAGTATGACGTTGCATATGCGTGGCGTGCAACCGCAATATTGGTCACCTTAACACTCGTTGTTATGTACACCGAGGGAATGCTAGTACCGTCACTACCAACGATTCAGAGGGACCTCAATATATCTGCTGCCGATGCCTCCTGGATATTGTCAATCTACATCCTCATGGGTACATTATCCTCGGCAATAATGGGTAAGCTCGGCGACATGTTTGGTAAGAAGAGGATGCTCATGATAACAATGATTATATATACAATTGGCGCCCTCATCACGGGATTCTCAACAAGCTACGGAATGCTCCTAGTGGGTAGGGCACTGCAGGGCGTTGGCATGGCAATGATGCCCCTAGCCTTCGCCCTGGTTAGGGAGGAGTTCCCGCCACGAATGATACCGCAGGTCCAGGGATTAATAAGTGCCATGTTCGGGGTTGGAATGGCCGTATCACTACCGCTGGGTGCCTACGTATCCCAAACCCTCGGTTGGCAGGCAACGTACCACACGGTATACCCATTTATCATAATCGAGGACTTAATGGTCTACCTATACATTAGGGAGAGCAGGGTTAGGAATCCACAACCAATTGATTGGGTAGGACTATTCCTGCTCTCTGTATCATTAGCCAGTGGCTTAATAGCGGTCACCGATGCACCAACGTATGGCTGGACAGACCCATTAATAATGTCCCTACTGATACTCTTCGTACTCGGCTTCGGGGTATTCGTACTCTACGAAACAACGGTCGACCACCCCCTCGTCCCAATAAACTTACTGGGTAATAGGAATGTCATGGCAGCAAACATAGGGGTTGCCCTAGCTGGTTTCGCCCTATTCCTAATGGCCCAGGCCCTGACATACCTACTTGAATCGCCTAAGCCGCTTGGTTATGACCTGTCAATACTGGATGCGGGTATTATGATGATACCAATGGCCGTTGTCCAGATGATAACCGCCCCAATAGCGGGTAGAGTAATCACAAGTATTGGCGCTAGGAGGTTAGCCGTCATCGGGTCCGTAATAGCAATAATAGGCCTATTGATGCTTACGTACACTTCGTTCTACGGTCTATCGTATGTAATAGGGTCGATGTCCGTATTAGCCGCCGGCATAAGCATGGTTAATGTGGCGGTGATAAACATCTTGGTATTCTCCGTGGGCAGGAGGAACATGGGCCTGGCCACGGGCTTAAACTCGGTCTTCAGGAACATAGGCGGTGCGTGGGGGCCGGCGGTGGCTGGTTCACTAATGAGTATGTACCAGGCCTCAGTACTCATATCACTTAAGCCCCTGTTCTGGATAACACTACCTGCCAAGTTCTCCTACCAGTTAATGTTCATGATAACCACGGCCCTCTACATAATGGCCATAGTGGTCATTGTGACGCTAACACGTGAAATATTCGTGAAGGGCGAAATAAGGGCTCTCGAAGTTTAGGTACTAGCCCAACCAGTGAAGTAATCCCAACCTCTATACCTAAGTATTGAACCCTTAAAATAAACGCCCTCACCCTCCTCAACAGTTGCAAACGGCTTAAAACCAAGCCTTTCAAACACAGGTATGCAGCTTCTCCTTACCGAGAACACGGGCAGGAACTCCTCACCACCATTAAACACCGCCTCCTCAATATTAACATCACCAATCTCACTCATTGAGTTGAGGAAATCTTCGCTCACGGGTAATTCATTGATTATTATTTTAACTCCGCCATCAGTGGACATGGTCCAAAGCACCTTACCAAGCCCATCACTCGAATCCATACTGGCCGAAATACACTCCCTATGCCGTAATAAGTCGTTTAGTATATTCATCTCCAGCCTGGGTCTTTTGAGTATTTCAATTCCTTCCCTAACAACCCTTGAGTCAATCCACCTATTTAATTCATTACTATAGTATAGTTTAAAGACGAGGCCCGTGTAGCCAAAGTAAGGCTTGGTCACGAGTACATCACCAACCCTGGGCTTCCTACCAATGATACCAGCCAATGGTTTACCTATTGCGGCGACATCAATCACATTATCCAAACCCTCATTTAAATCACCACCCAGGTACTTCATGCCCAGGTAATTAGCTCCCTCGTTTAACCCATTAATTAATTCCCTAAATTCATCAATACCCGAATCACCCCTCATTGTTATTGAGACCACGGCATAGAGTGGCTTAGTGAGCTTCACGAGGAAGTCACTACCTACTGCAGCCATGACCTTCCAACCCATGTCAAAGTACGTCATGAAAGGCATCCTTGACGTTGACAGTGATATACCATCAATCTTAATAGCCAGCATATTACCATCAATCTCCAGGAATTCCAAGTCATTATCCTCACCAAAACCAGTGATACTCCTAATGATGCTTATTAAGTTAGTCTCCCCAAACCCCCTTAATACATTCCCAACCTTAGTATTATCTTCCTTACCCATTTAATGAGAATGCGCCTGTTGCGTATATTAGCGTTTTTAGAATAGCCTCTTCACTGCGTCACCTCCTCAAGGAATTTTAATACATCCTCAGGACCACCGCTCTGCTTTATTAAGCCCCAAAGCTTAGAGTCCTTACATAACCTATACCTAACGACGCTCCTACTACTATCAACCTGCAGATAACCCGCATCGCTCAATTGCTTAAGCACGTGCTTAACGAGGGTGAGTACCACGGGTATTGCATCATTGAACTCAGCATATTCAAGGACCTTCTTTGGCGTGAAGCTCACGCAGGTACCTCTCGCATACTTAACAGCCACCCATAAACCCCTCGCGACTAATTCCTCGATTTTCTTGAAATCAGCGTAAATATTCGTTATCTGGGTCATTAAGTAGACGTAGACAGCTGAATTTAAAGGGTTCATGATTAGGTACGTATACGTAATAGCCCTGTATATCCAGGCATATTTATTGCATATTTATGCCTGTACTTATGACAGCCCGTAGCGCGTAATTACTCACTCACTAGCCTTATAAACTGGGTATGATTACATGAGGCCCTATTAGTAGCAATAGGGTAATTATTGAGATAGCAGCTATTATAGCTGATACGAGTAAGTTAACATCCTCATTCTCAAGGTCATAACTACCCATGACTCTCACAGTCCTCTCACCGCACACATGGACCTCCCTATCAGTCATCACACCACACTTTAGGCATCTGTACTTAGGTTGGAACAAAGCCCCAAAGATGCTGTCAAGGACCTCGCCCAGGTAACCAAGGATTAAGACTATAACGACAAACCAAATATTTACTGAGCTTATATACCCCAGGAGCTTAAGTATGTATTGAATGCCTAAGTAAGTGAGTGCTATTGTGGTTGATCCAATGAATGAGCTTAACTCACCAAGTAATGTAACACCACCCGACACGCCGGGGTCAACGGTGGTCCAGGGCTTCGTTATTAACCTAGGCCTTGACTTACTGAGAACACCCAATTCAGAGGCCCAGGTGTCTGCATTTGAGTAGGCTATGCTTGTTACAGCCGCCGTGGAAAGCAGTTGATACATGGTCATGTCACGCACAAAATAAGCCACGCCGGCCAGCATTGCTAGGGTACTTGGTACTAAACCAACGGCTAATACCTGCTTCCAATTCCTCCCCTTAACGTCCTCGGCCGTGCCGAGCTCCTCCTTCTTCTCAACACCTATCTTGGTAAGTGCGCTTGAGCTTCCTAAGAATACAATGAATGGCAGTATTGATGATGGTCCACCGAGGAGTATCATAGAGCCGACAAGTACTGATGGTATGATGGCATCCCTAGTTATTACCCTAATCCTTAACGCCGCGTAGGTCAATACTAATGATATTACTAATGACGCAATTGCAATTATTAAATACGTAATTACAGCATCACTAATGTTCATTATTAATCCATGCATCAATTAAATGCTCGATAAGGTTTTTTAAGTATTATTTCAATGCTTTATGAGGCATTGGTTGTAATTATCATGATGATTCAGAGTTACGCGGATTGGTGACGAGAACATACCCGGCTGACCAGCCTATGAATTTCGAAATTCAATGGGCATCAGTAGTAATTAGGAATTAGGAAGAAAAAGATATTTATATTAAAACTTAGTTGGGGCTTCGATGGGTCGTAGAAGGAAAAGCCGTAAGAAATTACTACTTAAGCCTAAGAAGACACTGCCGAAGATCTTCACATGCCCACACTGCGGTGCGCCATTGGTTAATGTAAAGATTGATAGGAAGGAGGGCAAGGTATTGGTTAATTGCGGTAATTGCGGACTTGAGGCCGAATTCAACTACATACCTGGGCTACTCCCCGTGGATTACTTCAATAAGTTCGTTGATCTTTATTACCAGGGTCAGATAAAGCCCAAGAAGGAGGTGACCGTATCGTTATCTCAATTAACAACTAAGGCGAATCCACTACTTGACGAGGAGCAGGGGCAGGAGGCGCAGGAATCAACTGAGCCCTTTAGCGAAGGTGGTGAGGAATTTAGTGAAGGTGGTGCCGAAGAGGTTTACGGCGAGGAAAGCGAGTATTCTGAGGACATTGGATATACCGAGGAGTGATACTTAAAATTCAATAATTCTTCCTCATACCTAATGGGCGTTAAGGATTACCTACTTAAGCGTATTGCCGAGGTTGGCGCAATACACATGACGTTGCTCGACCCAGATAAGGTAACCGCTAAGGAATTCAAAGAATTGGCGCTGATGGTTCAGGAGTACGGCAGCGATGCGCTCATGGTCGGCGGCTCCCTGGGCATATCCGAGGGGCAACTCGATGAGTACTTAAGCGCCGTTAAGGGCTCGTTAAAGATACCCGTTATTCTATTCCCAGGCAGTGTGGCAAACCTGAGTAGGTACGCCGATGCCGTATTCTTTCTTAGCGTGCTTAATAGCGCTGATCCATACTTCATAGTTGGTGCCCAGATACAGGCCTCGGTACTACTGGTGAAGAGGTTTAGGAACCTGGAGCCAATATCGCTTGCTTACATAATTGTTGGTGATGGTGGTGCCGTTGGTTACGTAAGTAATGCCAGGCCAATACCCTATGATAGGGATGACATTGCCCTGGCCTATGCATACACGGCTCAATTAATGGGCTTCGACATGATTTATCTCGAGGCTGGTAGTGGAGCCCGTGAACCGGTGAGGCCGAGGATGGTTTCCAGGGTAAAGCAATTAGTTAGTAAGCCGTTGATTGTTGGTGGTGGTATTAGGGACCCTGAGAAGGCCTCGGAGTTAGCCCTGGCTGGTGCGGACGCAATAGTTACAGGTACGATAGTTGAGGAAAAGCCTGAATTAATTAAGGACATTATAAGGGCTGTTCATGAGGGTGGAATGACGAGGAAGAAAAGGGCCTAAAGAGGTACCAGGAACTTCAGTATTATTATTATCACTGAGATGGCAATACCAAGGAATATTACGGCCTGCGGACTTATTTTAATCCTCTCAATCTCCTTAGCCTCATTAAACTTAACCAACCCAGCGGCTATGAATGGTGACATCCCCGACGTACGTCTGCGCCTAGGCATCGACTATTGGCATAACAGGAAATTATAAACTTAACTCAAGGCTGTCATGCCATTGGGTTAAGTGGTTCGATACGAACACTAGAGTCACGACCTGGCGGAGGCTTGATCATTGAATTACCGTTTGGATCCTCAATGATAATCCTAAACCTAAAATCGCCCTGGAGAGCCCTTCGCACTTTATCCTTGAACTCCCTCAACCTACGTATACTCTCCTCATTATCCTCATTTAAGACCTCCATTCTCTCAGCAACATCAAGCATCCTAAGCAATAGGCCTTCGACCGTTGTTATCATAGCCTCTGCATCAGGTCCTGGATCAATATCAAAGCCAAGCTCAGGACTACTTATCCTGGCGCTTCTTGATCTGAATATGTAGGTCCTATAAACATCTTCATCATCCTTAACCTCATATATTATCCTGGATGGACCTCTGGAATTAAGGTAATGAATATCGACCCTCCTATAGCCACAATAATCACATTGATTACTGTACAGTATTAAATCGCCAAAGGCTGGGTCATTATACAGTATTTCAACCACATGAAGACTCTCCCTACCACACACGGGGCATTTTTCAATCCCAGTATAAATAACCCTGCCATGAAGGCTTAAGTCATTACTGTCCATTAAAGGATCATGACCTAACCCAGTATTTAAAACATATTATTTTAATGACTATTCCTAGTAAACTATGAAGGTCGCTTAATGCTATTGACCCACCTATGACCGTATAAATCATTAATGAACTAACCGCAACGCAATGAGTCATAGTTCACAGAGAAATAAATACGCAGTGTCTACCTGTTATGGTGGGTAAGTCATCTTTAAAAGGGGGTTGTTCCAGGCGTACCTTGATGAGCTCAGTAACGCCGAGTAAGTGGCTTGCGGCCCTTGGCATCATAGCCGTGCTAATACTCGTATTATTCATAATGGGATTCTGGTACGCAGTCTACACACCTGGCGTTGTCTCAACGTGTGCCGGTCCGTTTACAATGATGGAGATCCTAACCCTAATACTGGCGGTTGCTGGTACTTACCTGCTAATGAATTACCTGGGCAGGGGTAGTGTTAGTGACCTGCTACTGGTGGTTTTTGTTGCTGTTCTCGTGATCTTTACAGTGAGCTTCTACTTACTATCCATCTCATCGTATGGTGGCATATGCTAGGTGATTAAATCTTTAAAGAGTGCAGGTTATCTGTCGTTTTGCCGCTATGGATTGCGTGTTCTGTAAGATCGTTAAGGGGGAGGAACCTGCCTATGTAGTTTATGAAGATGAACACGTAATTGCAATACTCGATAAATACCCAATAAGTAAAGGGCACACGCTGGTTATGCCGAAGAGACATTATAGGGATATAACGGAAATACCAAGTGACGAATTATGCCATGTAATTAGGGTGACGAAGGCCGTGACAATGGCCGTGATTAAGGCATTGAACGTGCCTGGTGTGAGGATTATTCAGAACAATGGCGCCGAGGCTGGTCAGGTAATTTTCCACATACACTTCCATGTAATACCAATGACCGGACGCATTACCGGTAGGCATTACTTAACCGAGGAGGAGGGTCGTGAAGTATCTGAACTATTATCTAAGGCCGTTAAAGAAGTACTTAGTAGTATGAGTTAACTTTTTTATACACTACTCACATTATTATTCCTAATGGAGGTATTTGGTTTAACACTAACGCAGATAATCAGTATAATAGGCCTATTCGTGCTTGGGCTACTCGTGGGTATCCTGATAAGGAGGTTGATAGGAGTTGCCCTGGTATTACTGGCGATTGTAATTCTTGCAATAGCCCTGGGCTACCTAAGCCCATCAACCCTAGTCACACTACTTCATTACGCAGGCTATGCGATGAGCGTAGCCTATGCGAAGGCCCAACAATTCATTGGCGCCATCCCATACTCATCACTGGCATTTATAATAGGCCTCATCATCGGTCTAATAAAGGGCTAGTTAAGGTAAGCAACCCTCAGGTTCGACCGATATAGGAAGTCGAGGAATGAATCAAAGGCCCTATTTAGGGATTGAGGCTTATAGACCATCGCCTCATTACCGCTTATGAATACGAATCCCGTGCGCGGTGGCACATCATTAATGTGCTCCCTCATTATGTCGACAAACTCCTCACTAGGTCTTTGCATTATTACGATAACCCTATCCTCACGTGGATGGTAGTCTAAGACCCTCCTACTCGGTACAATCCACGGGTAAAGCATGATTAACTCCCTACCACCCTCACCAAACACTGTATAAACAATACCACACCTAGCAACCCTGCTGTAGGTGTATTGACCGTGTGGACTTATGATCCTCCTCATGGACCTGGCACTGGAGTCCTTCATCTCGTGAATCACCATTCTAAGCTCCCGCAGGTCAATGGCTGGGTTAAGTATCAACTCGCCAATAGAGCCATCAAGTACATTGCCAATCCTCACCTTAACCACGAACTCCCTAAAATCAACCCCATAAATCGCCCTAAACAACCAATTAATGGGCCTTGAACCGAAGGCTGCCGACTCAACGGCAACCAACCCAAGTGCATCTAGAGCACTTATTAATTCCCTAACGTTAGGTGTTGGTATGTCACCGGACATCTCAAGAAGTCTAGGTATTAGGTACTCAGGAACGAAGAGGATGCCCCTCCTCCTATGCATTAGAACACCAGCCCTTATTAACTCAGTAAGTACATCCTCATTAAAGCCCATAAGCCTGAATTGAACCTTAAGGACACCCTCATCACCCCCAAGCCCCATGTACTTAATCAATGCATATACAGCATCACCAAAACCCTTAACTCTACTCATTGAGTGATCAGCTAATAATCCATAGAACCTCCTAATCCTATTACTAGCGTCCTCTCCAAGTGATGAGACAAACTCCCTAGCCCTCTCCAGGACTTCCATGTACCTATCTCCATACCTCAAATTGAAGTCCTGAGTCAACGCCTCCTCATCCTCATCATCATAATTAATCAGTTGGTATGCTCCCTCCAGTACGTCAATACTCAACGGCTCACTCACATTAATCATTAAGACTATAGGTTTTAAATAGCGCATTGTCCCTAAAATCACGTGAAGCCTCACGAATACAAGTTCGTAGTGCCTCACGAGCTTGAAGAACTAATTAATGCAATAAGTACGTTAGCTGTGGTTGATGAGGAGAAAATACCTGTATGGGAATCAATGGGTAGGGTTCTGTCAAGGGACGTGGTTGTACCCATGGACATACCGCCACGACCTAAGGCGGCTTATGATGGTTACGCGGTTAGGAGCCAGGACATTACCAGGGTACCCACCAAGTTGAGGTTAGTGGGTTCAATAAGTATTGGCGAGGTCCCAAGTATTAAGGTTGGCCCCATGGAGACTGCCTACGTAACAACCGGCGCATACCTACCGGACGGCGCTGATGCCGTTGTCCCTGAGGAATTTGTCGAGGTCATGGGCAATAACGAGGTCATCATTAACAAGTCGGTCATGCCCTGGGAGAATGTGGATCCAGCAGGTGACTTCGCCAAAAAGGGTGAGGTGGCTCTTAGGGAGGGCACGGTTATAATGCCCTGGGACATACCGGCACTGCTGGAGCTTGGTATTGGTGAGGTTTGGGTTAGGAGGAGGGTCAAGATATTCGTGGTCGCCACGGGCTCAGAACTCGTGGAGGTTAAGACGCCCGATGAGGTGCCTAACGCAATAATTAATGGTAAGGTTGTTGAGAGCACAGCGTCCTTAGTAAGGAATTACATAGGCATGTATGTACCGTATGCGGAGGTTGTTGGTAGAACCATAGTGCCCGATAATCAGGAGGCCATTAAAAACGCAGTAATGAATGCCCTGAATCTCGCAGACATCGTAATAACCACCGGCGGTACGGGACCTAGCGGTGTTGATTATGTGTATGAGGTGACGAAGTCCCTAAACCCAAGGACCTACATCAGGGGGCTAAGGATGAGGCCCGGTAGACCAACGGGCTTGGCGGTATTAAGTAATAACAAGGTCGTTATTAATCTGTCGGGGCACCCAATATCTGCCTTGAATGCCATGACCGTGATCGTTAAGGAGGTCATTAAGAGGCTTGCGGGTGTTAAGGTGGATATTGCGGAGCCAAGGGTAATGGCTAAACTAGCCAGGGGCACGTTGGGAGATGAGGAGTTCGCGAGGCAGTACAGGGTTAGGGTTAGGAGGGTTGGTAATGACTACGTCATTGAGGAATTACCTAGGCAGGGTAGCTCACTAACCCACACCTTATTAACGGTTAATGGGTTGGTATTCACGAGGAAGGGGCAAATAATTAGGGAGGGTGATTACGTGGAGGTGCTGCTCCTTAGGGAACCTCCTCGTGAATGATTTTCAATTACGAATAATATTTCAGCCCCAACACTGAAAGTAACTTATAAATCAAGCGGATAAGATAATTATGTGAAACAAACACTACTGCAGAGCCAGGAGCAGAGACATAGGTGTGGGATAAGCGACATCAAGGAGTTCCTAGTAAGTTACGCATTAATCAACTGCAGGAGGAACATAACAAGAGACAACGAGTATAAGGTAACAATGGCATGCTTCCACGCATGGCACCAAACGAAGTACGGAACCAAGGCATCACAACAATGCATAAGAACCCTCGTACTCTACCTACCAGCAATAGCCCAGGAACTACAACTAAAAATAGAAAGGGAGGGAAACGCAAAATACATAATAACAAGGCAGGAATTACATTAATAATTAACCCATGAGCGAGTGGTCCTGGGAAAGCAGCGATGCTGAATGGGTAATTGATAGATACTCAACAGGCATCGTAATTAGCCTACTTCTTCTAATGCTATACGTGGTAATCATGATCGCTATCATAATCGCCCTTTCACCAAATGCGGAGGACAACCAACTCATTGCATTATCAATAATCACATCAATGGTGTTAACCGCATACCTATCAATAATAATATATTCCTACACACGTATTAAATCAATAAGAAAAGCCATAGCAAACCTTAAGAAGGTGGAGATTAAGGACGACTCGATAGTTCTCGAAACAATCAATGGCATATACGCGGCAAAACCCAACGAAATAACCATATGCTACAAGACCATAACAGGGAGAGATCTTAGACCATACGCATACATCATCTTCATCAACTACCAAGGCACCACATACCAAATACCATACCTAAAACCCGAGGACTACGGAGCATTAAGGCAAGTCCTAAAAGGCCATGGAGTATACATAAACGAATGCCAAGCACAGTAATAAACCGCAACTAAATATAAAAAACATCATAACCCCACGCCACCTCCCTAACCATTGAGTCCATAAACTCCAGACCCCCATCAACCATCGAATACCCCCTCAACATTATCAATACATCATGAAAAACCCCATCACCAACCAGCGAACCCCACAATCCCAACCCCACAAACCAACACACCCACACAACAAAAAGCATAAACCCAACAACAAGACAAAGACACAAACACCACAAAACAACCACGAAGAAAACCTTAAAAACCAACAAACAAAACAAACCACGCCCCCGGTAGCTCAGCGGTCAGAGCGGCCGGCTGTAGTCAGCCCCGTGGGCGACAGCGAAAAGGCCCACGGCACACAGCCACCGGCAGGCCCCGGGTTCGAAGCCGTGGCTATGGCCACGGCGAAAGTCCCGGCCGGGGGACCAAACGTTCAATTTCTTATACTAAGTATCGCTTAATTTATCTAACCATCTCCTTGCTAATGACCTTATTCTCTCACTTTTTTCGGGATTATTCATAGTCTGTTTCAGCCATTCAACTATCTTACTAAGTATATAATTGTGCTTTTTAATTGTGCTCCAGGGTATGTATATTTCCGGAACATTGTTATTGTTTCGTCGCTTAAACTCTATACCGTGCTTATTCAATGTACTTATTAACTCATCTATGTTGCAGCCCTTTCCGCACCATGTCCTTAGTTGTATTGTCTTGTCTGTTAATAATACGTTGAATTTAATTCCGTAAATTTCTATTTGAGATGAACCGTGCCTATGTCCAATGCTTATATTAGCCAATGCCCTCAGCCTACCCCATTTATCAAGGCCTAGTTGCTCCTCAAGCAGATTAAGTATGCGCCTTAATTTATCTGGTAAATTATTAATTATGTATCTGGTTAGAGTCACGGCATTACTGTTCCAGAGCATTAGTTCAGCCCCATTATCTTTTATGGATATTCTACGATTAATCCCTAACTGTGTCATTAATCCTATTAAGGCTTTATCTAATTTTTCGTAATTGCTCAATCCCGCACTTATTTTAATATTCTTTTTCCTTAAGTCTACGCTACCATCACTAAGTATTAGCGTAAGTAAGCTTAATGGTGTGGGATTCTTTTTCAATTCCTTAAATGCCTCATACTTACTTCTAATAGTTTCCCTGTGAGAGTCAGAGTATATGAACCATGTAATGCTAATGCCCTTTCTCGTAAATCCTAGACTTCTTATCGCCACTTTATCCCTACCAGGGTATAATAATATCCAAAATACTAATTGCCATATCTGTCTCGTTTTCATTGCAGGCCTTCCCCTATATATTGTCCCATCACCTGCTCTAAGGCCAAGCTTTAAATTATGTAATTCATACTCACTTAAATTTAGTAAGTCTGGTACTTCTAACGTTTCTGTGGCCAAATTCCTTAAATATACTTGAGAAGTTATTGACTTTCTATTCTTCTTAATCTCAATTTCTATTGATACTAGTCTTCCATGTATTTTAAGAAATAAGCTACCATACTTACCATTAACTACGTAGATCTTTCTCTTACCCATGAACGCGTCTTTAATCGTATTGTTAGCATCATTAATGTAAATATTTATCCATTTTTCCTTAACTTCATTTATTAAATGAATTAACTTTTCAATGTTAAATGAAATAATATTTTGTGTATTATCATTAGCAACTATTAAATTATTTAAACTTTTAACGAAATTCCTGAGTTTATTTACCGCATTCTCGGCTACCTCATTTATATCATAATCATTGATGCGCCTATGAACCTCAATTAATGCATTAAATATAGACTGCTTAATATCATTATCAGTTATCTCGTCTATTACTTGACAACCCCGCCTCTTCCTACACCTAGCCCAAACCACGTCAATACTCGTATACATAATTTGCATAGACGGTACAATTGCTTCATTGGAATTCTCGCTGGGCATGGTTTTGTTGTGGTTTTGGGTTTATTATTTTTCGTGGTTATTTTTGTTTAGTTGGGTTTTGTGAAAGTTTTGTTGTGGGGGTGTAGGGAGAAAGGAAGAGAGAGTGAGTTGTTTTTGAGTTGTTTTGATGGGTTGTTGGTTTATACGATTATGTTTCCTTGTTCGTCTACTTTTGCTATTACTTTTCTTACTGTTTTTCCGTCTGGTGTCTTGAACAGGGCCATTACGAAGCCCTTCCTACCCTTAGGCTGAACCTTCCAAACCTTCGTAGGCTTAAGCTTCTTGCCCTCTATTTCGTATTCCCTCTTTGCCAGGTCTTCTAGTGTGACCATATTGGTCGTTGTTTCGTGGTTGCTTGGTTTAATATTGTAATTGGTTATTTTATGTGCTTGCCTTATTAGGGTCTTCGTTGTTTCAGTTTTGCGTAATGCGTGGTTGTTTGCGATGCGTAGCGCTTTTAAACTGGTTTCTTCCCATTGTTATTAGCCGGGTCGTCTAGCGGCCAAGGATGGCGGGCTCTGGACCCGTTGACCCCGGTTCGAATCCGGGCCCGGCTACCACTCTGTTCTTTAATTCTTTTGTGAATGTGATATGGAGGGTTTGCTTTGTCGTGTTACGGCTTATTTGGATTAATGAGTTGGTTTTGGTTAGGATTTTTGAGATTGGTTTATGTAATGGAATTATTGAGGTCATTGCTGGTATTGATTCTTGATTGTGGCTTGGTTTTAGGATTACGTGGATTCCTCGTCATGTAGATGATTAGCTGTGGTGCGTTTTTAATGCCCTGTAGGTAATGCGTTGCTCTGGGTGCTTTGGGCATTACTGAATCCCCCGGTGTGGAGGGTTATGTTTATGTTACTTATTGTCTCTAGGGCCTATATTCGTTAGTTGTTCCTTGAATTCCCTGTAATTTAGGGTGATTATTTTATTTGCGCAGGGGCATTTATTGCATGCTAGATGCCCTTCAACGAAGTCCCTGAGGTTTTTGTCCTCTGTAATGAAGATCAATTTACCGCTTGTTATACCGGGGCCTTTCCTTCTTGGTACTGTGGCCAATAAGTCGTAGGCGTAAAGTAATGAGTTTACTATATCTATGTCCTCACTTGGGATTTTACTTAATAATTGGTCCATGATCTCGTTCTTCCAGCAAACTCTTCTTTTAGGTCTATACCTTAGGGCCTCCCTCTGTATTTTTAATGATTCGTCGTCCTCGATTATCCTTATGTATCCTTTGCTTACCATATCATTTAATTGATTAATACAGTATTGTTCCATTACGTTAACCTCAACATTATGCCATCCATGCTTCGCCCTATCAACGTTACTTAATAGATTGTGCAGGGCCACGTTTTTGAGCTCACGTATTATGGCACTATCAGTGTAAATAACTAAAGTTCTATTCTCCAGTAAATCCAGGATCTTTATTTTTGGTTTGTTTAACTTACGGTGTAGGGTCATTGTGTATATTATTTTAACGAGTACATTAGTATCAACAAAAATATGAAATGCCTCAAATACCATGGATTATCCACCTACTTAAATAGGTCCGGGTAAAGCTCCTCCTCATTGACTGACTCCCTGCTCTCAAGAATTTCTTTGAGTTTTTTGGCAGCGTCTATGTATGTGTCTAGGCTCATGTTGAACGCCAGCGCCTTAATGACTTCGCTTTTTATGCCGAGTACCTCAAGTGAATGAGCTACTATATCGCCTTCCCTTAACCTGCCATAGATGTCGATGATCCTCATTGCGTAATCCGCTAGGTCTTTCAGTCCCCTTTTCTCAAGGGCCCTGTAGGAATCTTCGAAATCCTTATTTATGTCTTTAACGTAATAACTATCGCCAGTCTTCACTATGTCATACTTGCTCATTTCAGACTCACCACCGAGTAACCTATCAATTGGTATGAATGGTCCCTTTAGGTATATCCTGAATTCCTCAGGCAACCTAGCCCTTGGTGAATCAAGGAGTTTTGTACCATCGGCATCCGTGTACAGGATAAGGAATAGTAGTTTAACAAGCACCTCTGTGCTGATACCTCTACCGTACTTCCTGATGTAGTATGCAATAACAAGCCTAACCAGGTCAATGGCTGGTTCCCGCAATAATTCCTTAACAAGACTCATAACTAATAGTTATTTCTAAGGTAAGTTTTTTAACCCTGACCCCGTGACTGCCATCATTAATAAATGAAGAAGCAGGTACATTATTTTAATTGATTATGCGGCATGGGCCCTGATTAGTTAATGGGCATTAAGAACTTCGTTGGTTCAATTTGAATCCGGGCCCGGTTACTAATGTCGAGTAATTCTCGATTATCACGTTGTTGGTTTGTGTAGGGTTTTGGTTATCTCTTGGTTTATGTTCATGGAAAATAAATGTTGAGAAGTGAATAGCAGGTTTGATGAAGGATTGCGTTGTTTAGCGTAGGGTTGGATGTTAGTGTGGGTATTGGATAAGTATGAATTGTTGTTAAACATTATTTAAATGTAAAATCTAAAATATTCTAATTAATGCATGAAATAGTTAGGTATGTATTCTTATAAGAGTCATATAGGAAAATCTTTTAAATACATATATAATAGGTTAGTAGTATGGTTAGGGTTCAGTGGTCCCCTGAACACTATAAATGGCCGCCTAGGTCAGGGAGTGCCATTGCATCTCAGTTCGTTGGCTTCTTCCTGGATGCGTATGACTTGACCTTTGTTACGGCAATGACCACAATACTGGCAGCCGTGCTAATGCCCCCAACCCTGTCTAAGTCCGTCGTTGGTTACTTCCTGACATTGCTTGGTTACGCATTTACAATGATTGCAAGGCCGGTGGGTAGTGCATTATTTGGTAATTTTGCCGATAGGATTGGTAGGAGGGATACTTTAATGATTACAATACTTGGCTATGGGATAATGAGTGCCGTTACCGCGGCGATACCGACCTACGCCCAGGTTGGTTGGGCAGCCTTTTGGATATATGCCGTGATTAGGTTCATACTTGGTATATTCGTTGGTGGTGAGTACGCGGCTGGCCACCCATTTGCCATGGAGTACTCGGCGCCTAGGTGGAGGGGTCTAGTCAGCGGTATTGTTCAGGGAGGCTTCTCCTGGGGGGTTGCCTTGGGTGGTTTCGTGGTCTCAGCGTTTACGGCGATGTTTGGTGTTAAGGCCATGTATGCCTACGCGTGGCGTTACGTATTCTTAACCGGCCTCATACCTGCCGTGGTGGCTTTCATAATAAGGTTTACAATGCCTGACACGCCCATATTCCAGGAGGTTAAGGAGAAGGGTCAGCTCGAGAGGATACCGTTCTTCAGTATCTTTAAGCCTCCGGCCCTATGGACTTTCCTACAGGTCTTGGTGTTTATGACGGGTCTCTTCTTTAGTTCATACTCAATGTTTGACTTCGCGGTTGGTATTTACACAAGGGCTGGCTTGCCTGAGGGGTTAGCTAGCTTCTACTATGGCATCATGGGTGTCTTTGCTGCCATAGCAGCGACGTTGTGGGGACTCGCCAGTGATTTCATCGGTAGGAAGCGTGCATTAATCATATCGGCGGTGGTCTCGGCAGTGTTGGCGGTACCTGCCTATTACGTGGTTTATTACAGCGCCGTTGTTAGGAGTGTGCCATTACTTGTCCTTGGCGCCCTCCTAATGGGTTGGCTGTCGCAGTGGCCCTGGGGCCTGGTCCCTGTTTACTTATCAGAGCGCTTCGCAACGCAGAGGAGGGGTTCCGGTGTCGGTTTTGGTTATAGCTCGGGAATATTCATTAGCGCCTGGATGCCTCTATATTCAATACCGCTTTATGGCGTCTTCGCGGCTATTGAGGGTACTAACATATGGTTCACGGCAGCCTTCTGGCTCATTCTCGCCGGTGTTGTTTATGGTATTGCAGCTGCGATAGGGCCTGAGACAATAGGCATCGATCTAAGGATTGTTAGGGAGAGGTAATGGCCCCTTAACCTAATGCTTATACTTAAATCCTCAGTTTCTCTTTTACTTATCCCTTAGGTTGCCGTACCTTAAACCCATCGTGAATGCCTTTATGTTTCTATCCACATCCCTCCTAATATTAGCCTTTATTGACTCTTCAACTATATTTTGCGGTATGTACTGGTTTAACCCCATTATTGAGTAAAGCGCACCGAGTATCACCATGTTTTCATAAATCACGTTACCTAATTTAATGGCATCATCGTAGGCATTCACTATGTAAATCCTCCTAATGCTACTCCTCAAGGCATTCTCCAATTCATTAATACTTGGTATCCTCTGTTTTGTGGCTGGTGGCCTTATTAACCTCCTATTAACTATGAATACCGTGCCCTCATTGGCGTAGCCAATGGCCCTAAATGCCTCAAGTATTTCGAAGGCTACGACAACATCAGCGCCACCCCTGGGTATTAATGGCGCATCGACGTCTCCAATCCTGACATGAACATCGATAGAGCCACCCCTCTGGCTTAATCCATGGGTCTCTGCAACCAAGGCCTTATAGCCAGCCCTTATGGCTGCATCGCCGAGTACTGTGGCGAATGTGACAAGTCCCTGACCACCGACACCGGCTAAGTATATATTGAGTCTCATGATCGTCACCCCCTACATCTCAGCCCACTTCTTTAGCCAGTCCTTAACATTGCCCTCTGGCTTAATTGCATTGTATGGGCATACCTGGGCGCAGACGGAGCAGCCGACGCACATGTTCGGGTCTATCCAAGCCTTCCTATTCTCAAGGGGCACTATTGCTGGGCATGCGATTAGGTTATAGCATATTCCACAGGCCTTGCAAGCGTCTAGGTCAACGTAGTAACGCGTCACGTAGCCCCTAAATAACCTCACAGCCTCCAATGCGCAGCCCCTCTTCATGATCACGACTGCAACACCACCCCTCTTAACTACGTTCACCGCCTCTATCATGACTTCCTGGGCGTTCTTTACGTCGAATGGGTCTATCGTCCTTACGTAATCAACACCCACAGCCCTAGCTACATCCTCTATGCTAATCATGCCTGTGGGGTTTGGCTGGCCGCCGGTCATTGCCGTAACCCTGTTATCAAGAATCAATATTAGCATTGGCGTCTTATTATAGACGGCATTAACTAGTGCAGGTAGGCCTGCGTGGAAGAATGTTGAGTCCCCAATTATTGATATTACCATTGTCCTGCCATTGGTGCCGTGGTAAATACCCATGCCCAGGCCTAGGGAACTGCCCATGTCGGTAAGTAGGTCCTGCTCATTAAATGGGTTGTTAATACCGAGGCTGTAACACCCAATGTCCCCACTAAATACGGGCTTAACGCTGGATTTAGCCGTGGCGACCTTTAACTCGTAGAATGAGGCAGCATGTGGACAACCTGGGCAGAAGACTGGTGGTCTTGGTGGTGGTGTGTAGTCGACCTTAACCGCATTTAATGATGTGAGTGGGTTTACGATATTGAGAGCCTTTGATAAACCATCCATTACGGAATTAATGGTTAATTCACCAACCCTATTGAAGATGTTCTCCGCCTTACCAAGCACCGGCACCCTGACACCCTCGTCATAGAGCAGGGCCTTTAATTGATACTCAATCACTGGGTCGCCCTCCTCAATGACAACCACCTTATCAGCCCTGGTAACGGCATCCATAATAACCTTCCTCGGTAACGGTACTGGAGTCGCAACATTAAGTATGCTGGCTTTAACGCCGTAGCCCTTAACGGCCTCTAACGCGTATGTAAAGGCTACGCCACTGGTTATTATGAGGTTTTTATTTCCATCAATGTAAGTATGAGGCAGCTCCTCAACACCCTTATTAATGCTGTCCCACCTCCTTAGTAAATCCTCCTTAAGCACCCGTGCATTGGCAGGTACTAACGCATGTCTCCTTGGGTCCTTAACATACTCCCTTGAGTACCTGGGAGCTCCTGGCGAGCATATAGTTACGGGTCCTCTAACATGGGATACCCTGGTGACAGTCCTTATCATTACTGGATGCCCATACTTCTCACTAAACTCGATCGCCAATTTCGTGAAGTCCTTGGCGCTCTGTGGGTCATAAGGCTCGAGAACCGGAATATAGGCATGAAGTCCAACCCACCTATTATCCTGCTCATTCTGGCTGCTCCACATGTTTGGGTCATCTGCCGTGACAATTACGAAACCACCCCTAACGCCTGTGTAGGCGCTTGACATTAGTGGGTCCATCGCCACGTTAAGTCCCACATGCTTCATGGTGACCATAGACCTAGCCCCAGCGAGGGCTGCTCCATAGGCCACTTCAAAGGCAACCTTCTCATTACTGCTCCACTCGGCATAAACCCCGAACTCCTTACCATAATCAATGAGGTACTCAATGATTTCGCTCGATGGCGTACCTGGGTAACCAGCGGCAACGGCTACTCCAGCCTCTAATGCTCCATGGGCAATCGCATGATTACCAAGCATTAACTTAACCGCACAGTTGCTCATTGGCATTACCTAGGCATATGTAATTTAAAGCCTTTCTCCTAGAACTTGATAAATTAATTAGTGATATATTTAATTTAGTATGAATATATAGTTTATATTCAGGCTAGAATGGTTTCGTCACACATCGGTATGTCTAGGGTTCATCACGGGTGTTTTACTAGTAATACTAGTTTATATATTTAATGCATTCAAGCATGAATCGCGCGTTTCTAGGTATTACTTTAGTTATTTTAATTGCTTATTTAATATTACCTGGTTCATAGTCGATTTCGTGAACAATATGAGGAGGAACTTGGCAATACTCCTGGCTGTACTGGCAATAACAATCTCAGTGGTGGCGCTGGCAGCCCAGTATCAGGTATCGCCAAATGTGAATTCACCATCAACGATAAATCAACCGTACTATGCGGTGCTTGAGTATATTGATTATATAAATACTACAAGGGCTGTGACCATCGCGCCTGGTCAGTCAATTACGATACAGGCACCATTACCTCCTGGGCCTGGTTATGTACTTGATTACATAGAGGTGAGTGTTAATCCACCATCGCCAGCCATATTAATTAGTGGCAATAATGTGATGTATAGTAAGAATGAGGTTGGTGCAGTAGTCCATGCATACACAACAAGCAATAGCCTATCCATAGCCAACTCAGGTAATCAGCCCCTGAATGAGACTATATCTGTGACTTACGTATTTGTTAATGAGGAGTATGTTCCGCTCAATACCTCGGCATCATCATTCACATTAAGCATATCCATACCAGATAGCACAATTCAGTATGTGACGCAGCAAGTGGTCGAGCTATCAATACCGAACTATATGCCCTTCGAAATAGCTGGTGTGGCATTACCCAATGGAACAACGCTATCACAGTTAGTCTCTGCCTGGAGTCCACTGGCTAATTACATAAAGGTTGAGCCGAAATACGTGGAGTTAATGGCTAATGAATTACCACCTGGTCAGTACCAGGTAACGATTAATTACGGTAGTGAGTACGTAATGCCGAGCGCAATGTTGATTAAGGGTACGGAGTTCCTAAACTACACCGTTAACCCAGGCCAGACCCTGGAGATAACTGGTTCGGAGTTCGGAGTTCCACCTGGCTGGAACCTACTGGGCTACATAGTCGCTGTTTACACGGTGCAGCCACTCGTTGTTGGTGAGAAGCCAGGTCACTTTGAGGTAATTGCTAACATGGTGTCTCCAGCTTACCTATACAGTGATTTAATACAGGTCAGTGGTATCAGCTACTTACTGCCGCCGTTCATAAGGTTTGCACCAATGATAGGGATTTACATAGTGTATGATAGGTACTTCGAGATTGTCGATAACCTAAATGTGCCGCTTGTTGTGACCTTCATGCCGATAATATATAAGCCAATTGGGCAGTGGGTTAATGGTAACCTGGAGGCCACCGTGAGCGATGCCGACGTCTCTGGCGGCCTATGGACCGCGTTGGTTGTTCAGCTCCCCGAGATAGCCCACATATACAAGATAGTCACGCCAAGCGGTACCGTGTACACGGGCCTTGTGAACTCGGAAATACCGTGGGGCTCAGCCGAGAGATTGGTCTCAATAAGTCCTGATGGTTCTCAGGCATACATAGCAGTTTCAACACTAGGTGTTAGTGAGACCGGCATATACACAGTTTACGTCAATTGGACGCCAATAACAATGCACTTCACAAATACACTGAATGCACCAATAAGTGGCGTTAGGGTCGAGGCCTATATAAATGGATCGCTCATCGCAAGTAGTGTTAGTGATGCGAACGGCAATGCCTACATAAGCATTAAGGAACCTGCCCCATTCACGGCAATCGTGTATTATGATAACGTACCCATCTATTACGTTAATGTGAACTCACTAATTAATCAACCAATAGGCGTGACAATAGGCCTGTACAACGTGACAGTGCTGTTTGTTGGTGCGAGAAACCAGGCAATATCCAATGCCAAGATAACGCTGTATAGGATTGGCACTGGTCCAATATATAATGGAACAACCGGCAGCACGGGCACAACGGGTTTCGTTAACGTCCTTGGTGGGACATACCTAGTCACTGCCCAGTATGGTAATTTAAAGTACAGTGAGTTGGTGACGATAAATGGCAATGACGTAATAACTATTAAGTCGGACATACTGGCCATAATTGATGGATTCCCAATAACCACGATAGAGGCCTTAATAGGTACGCTAGGGCTTGGTGGTGCTGCTGCCATAGCCTTCGCCTTCGCTGGTAGGAAGGGTAGTAAAGATTACGAGGTTGTAGCAATGTAAGTCCCGTTTTAAATTGTAAAAGTTAAAAATTTCAATTTCTTTCAAATAATTCATTGGCTTCTCCTCTCATACTCAATCCTTAATTCCCTAGCGAGTTCCATTAATTTATTCAATAACTCATGCCTAACGTCGAAAACCTCATGCATGGAAACTAACCGCCTATACTCCCTATCGAACCTCAGGAGCTCCCTTTTAACCCTCTCAACTTTTTGGGATCTAATCCTCTTAAGCAATGCCTCACCCCACGAGATGAGCCTCTGGCTGTCACTCTCCAACCTCCTAACTATCATAGGCCTAATGGCCTTAAACTGCTCATCAGTTAACTCAATAATGGCATATGCAAATTCACCCTCAAAACCCCTCTCCATTATGTCAATCAACTCCTCCTTAATACTCAACAACCTCCTCTCCAAGTCCTGCCTAGGTAACCAGGAAATAACCACATTAGGCAGTATTGAAAGCCCTGAATTGGCTAAATGCCTACTCACTAATCCCTGAACCTCATCACTACTTACATACATTATTATCAATACGAACTGCTTCATGGATCCTTCACGTATGTGCTTAGGACACTAATTATTAATTCCTTAATAAATGAATCCTCAACCTCACCCCTCAATAATATCCTCACGGATATTAACTCCCTACGTGATCCATCATCATAACCCACAAACTCCCACTCAAGGCCGTTTATAACGTCCCTACGATAAATTAACTGTGTATTGCCAACTTTAAGTGATTGATCAATTGGTAGATTCCACGGAGCAACAACATCAATACTAAGCACCCTCTCCTCACTACTAAGGCTCAGAAGCCTTGCCACTGAGGTATTCCCACATGCGTACTCCCTAATCTCACCCTTATTAATCACATCAATGTTCCCGCACCTCACGGCTTAGCGACCTACTAAACTTCTTTTGATTTATTACCTTAACTCAAAGAAAGATTTAAATACTAAGTAATACTTGAAATACTTGATTAACATGTCCAGCAGTTCAAGCGGTAGTGAGGAGAGTGGTGAGAAGAAGACTGTGACTATTAGGGGATTAAATACTGACATTTATGACAGAGTAAGCAGGCTTGCCAGAGAAACTGGAACCACAATAGGTGAGATAGTGAATGAGGCACTCAGGAGATACATAACGACCCTAGAGAACATATCTAAAGCCATTGATAACATGATTAGGGCCGGCGATGTTGTTGTAATTAGCGGTGTATCCTCATTAACCGTAACTAGGGCTGATCTTGAGACTTTAGACAAGCCTGTGGTTTTTAAGGACATGGATGAGCTCATCTTCGCCGATGATGTTAATAACGATATCATAAAGAGTAAGGTTGCAAGGATAGTTAATGTGAATACTGTTTACGTGCCCAAGTCCGTATCAACGCTATTAATAGCCTCAAAGAGCGAGCTTGTTAAGAAGATTGTTCCTAGATGATTAACCTTTAATTAGGGCGTACCTGTTAAAAATTACGTGAAGGTTCTTGTTGTTGGTATTGGTTCAATGGGCCTAAACCACATTAAGGTATTGATGCAATTGAAGAAGGAGGGCTTAGTTACTGAGGTTTACGCCGTAGACATTGATAGGCAGAGACTTGAGGCAGTTAAGGGTCAGGGCGTTGACCTAACGTTCACTGATTATCATGACGCCATAAAGTATAAGCCGGACCTGGGCATAATAGCTGTTCCAACAACGCTCCACTATTCAGTGGCAAGTGAGTTGATGAATCACATGGACTTATTAATAGAGAAGCCCGTCACGGAGAGACTCGACGAGGCCCTGGACCTATACCGTAAATCAAAGATCCTCGGTAGGAAAATTCTGGTTGGCCACATTGAAAGATTCAACCCAGTGTATAAGGCTTTAATTAATGATGTTAATAATGAGAGACCCATTTATGTGGAGTCCATGAGAATTAATAGGCTTAGGGGTAATCCGCAATCATATGGTAATGTGCTCCTTGATCTTGGCATTCACGATATAGACCTCGTGCTTGACATGGTTAATGAGGATAAGGTAAGGGTCCTAAGCACGGTACTTAGGGGTAACCCAATCACAACCGCGTGGGCCTTACTTAGTATTGGCGATATTATATACGTCCTCCATGCATCCTGGGACTATGAGGTTAGGGTTAGGAAGATCCACGTTACGTTAAGAAATAGGTATTACGAGGCCGACTTATTAAATAGGGTGTTAATTCGTGATGGGACTAGGCATGTAGTTGAGGGGCCTGATCAGCTAAGGCAGGAGTTAATACATGTGTTGAGTGTCTTAAGGGGTGTTGAGAGGCCGATCATAGATATAACTGATGGCATTAAGGCATTGGCTGTGGTTAATGGTATTCTCACAAATAGCCCCATTATAGACTTAGGCGAGTTACTAACGTGAGAAGTCAATGATTGACCTAACCCTAACAATGTACCTACTTGCCAAGTCCTCAGCCCACCTAGGGAGTTTAAGCGTCGTAATTACCTCATTGATTAGAGCCTCGGCATCATCGCAATCACTTAATCCCTGATCCCTACAAATCTTAACCAAGTACTTACTCCTAGCCTCAAACAGATCCCTGTCCATGGCGACCCTATTACAGTCATGGTCATAAGTCCAGCCCCTTTTAAGATCCCTCAGGTGCAGGAGTAAGTGCGCTACAATCCTGCTTAAGTCCATGGGGCCAGGCGCAACGTAAATGCCCTCATTAACGGCATAGCAACTACCACGTCCCATGTATATATTTGGCATTAAGTGATTACGTTGTCGTTAATAAATAAGGGTATCGCTTTTAATAACTGAGGATCATCGACACAATTAGACCGGGATAAACAACGACCGTACTGGTGGGCCCGCCGGGATTTGAACCCGGGATCTCCCGCGCGTGAGGCGGGCATCCTAACCGCTAGACTACGGGCCCTATCTCCATCAACTTAATGTAGTTTTAAAGTATTTTTCCTCATGGTTGTTTTAATGATGTCATTAATGTTGTTTCGTCTATTCGTCTATGTTAGCTGTTATATTGTTAATCCTATGCTCGTTTCTTTTGGAGTTTATTACATTGGTTAACTTTGTAAGTTATGTTAACTGGATGGTATGTCTTATATTTGAAACTGTTTTTTGGCTGGTTGTTATGAATAGGAGAATTCAGGTTGATGGGCTTCCCTATAGGACTCGTGTTTATGTTAATAACCAGGTCTTAATACCGTCTGAGTTAGTTAGGCTTCTTGGTATTGAGAAAAGCCTGTTTGCCAATGTGGTTATTAGGCATGAGGGTAGGATAATCAACATTAATGGTGTTAAGCTTCTCCGTAATAGGCGCGCAACCTCTAGGCAGTTCACGATTCCTAGGGAGGTCAGGGAGACCTACGGGATTAAGCCTCTTGACGAGATTGAAATCGTGAGTATAGAGCCTGTCGAGGCCATTAGTAATAGGAGAAATGCCATATTAAATTCATGAACCTTTCCTCCTCTCTCGCTCCATGATTTTCACGGCGCTTATGTATAGTATTATTGCGGCCGGTATATAATATAGTGGTAGCCCTCCATGTATTGGTATTGTTGGGTAAGTGAATATATGCAAGCTCCTAATGTAGCCCCAGGAATGTGGTATATGGCCGATAAAGAGCCAGAACATGGCGTCCTCACTCCACACGGCAACATCGGCCGCGAATAACCACTGCCAGAAATCACCAAAGGCTATCCAGGGTATCGCGAGTACTATGGCAACGCCAATCCTGTAAAGCCACATGCCAAGCCATGGGTGATAATGAACAAGGGCTAGGTACCAGGAATTTGTTGGATCATGGTGAAATGCGTACACAAGCTCAGGTAATATCATGGCCTCAATCATTGCATAGCCTATGCCAGTCATTAATGGTGGTATTGTCAGTTTAGCCCAATTAACCATTCTCAATCATCTGGAAAGTGAATACCCTTATTAACCTTGCTGTCCTATCATTATTATTTACCCCTCCTACTAAGTTCTATTCTCTATTTATCGACCACCTGCCTCTTCTCTCTCCTCGGTACTTATATAGTAGTAATACTCACCAATACTTCTCTGAAGCCTATCCAGGTATGAATCCCTCTTATTAATCCTCGGTCTACCCACCTGGGGCTCTCTCCTAAACGTCACGTCCTGACTCTTAAGGAACTCATTCATACCGGTCCTCAGGTCGGTCGGCGGCTCCGCAACACCATGCCTACCCGGCTCACCTAGGAATACCATAACTGACGTGCTTAGATAATCAATCATTGTTATATCATGCTCAATTACTAGGGCAACAACATCCCCCTCCTCAATTATTCTCCTAATCACGGATGCCACCCTAACCCTCTGTTCAATGTCCAGATAGGCCATTGGTTCATCAAGTAAGTAAACCTCAGCATCCCTGAGCAACGATCCGGCAACGACGACCCTCTGAAGCTCACCGCCACTGAGACTCGATAATTCCCTGTCCATTAAGGGCGTCAATGATAACCCATTGGCGAGGTCGGGCCATATTATCTTTGACGTGAAGTCACTACCAACGACCATAGCTAAGTACTCCCTAACGGTCTTATCACCATACTTAACGGCTAAGTCCCTAACGTACTGAGGCTTATAACTAATTCTGACCTCACCATGTGGTATCACAACCCCTGAGTCAGGTTCCAACTCATTAACGAGGAGCCTAGCAAAGGTGGTCTTACCAATTCCATTAGGGCCTAATACGCCGATAACCTCACCCCTATGTATGACCCCAGCCTTAACCTCAAGCTCGAAGTCCCCAAGCCTCTTCACTAGGTCTGTCCACTCAAGAAGCACCTTCTCCTTCTGTATAGGCCTCGGAGCTGGCTTAACCCTAAACTTAATGGGCTCCCTCCTAATCAGCATGTTCTCACTGGTTAGGTAACCATTAAGATACTCATTAATCCCCTCCCTCGCACCCCTCATATGCGACACAATACCGTAGGCGCCAGGCTTACCGTAGAGAATAACCACCTGATCCGCCAGGTAATCTAATACGGCTAAGTCATGGTCAATCACGATAACATACTTATTACCACCAGCAATATCCTTAATAGCCTCGGCAACCCTCAATCTCTCAACAATGTCGAGGTGGGTCGTCGGCTCATCGAATATGTACGTATCGGCATTCCTAAGCAGCGCCGCTGCAATGGCGAGTCTCTGGAGCTCACCACCACTCAATTTACTAACATCCCTATTAAGTAGGTGCGTGAGATTTAGTTTCTCGGCAATCTTACGCACGCTCTCCTCATTACCGCCTATCTTCATTAGTACGTCTTTGACGGTACCCTTAACGTACATGGGTATTAACTCGATGTATTGAGGCTTATGAACAACCTTGACCTCACCTTTATAAAGTCTCGTTAAGTATGGCTGTAGCTCCGTACCCCTGAAGAACCTTATTATGTCCTCCGTGGCCACCTGCGAGTTAGCGCATAGGTTAGGCCTTAATTCGCCAGCAAGTATCTTGGCTATTGTTGTCTTACCCATTGCGTTCTGACCGATTATTCCGAGCACCCTGCCGGGCTTGGGCATGGGCAGTCTAAACAGTTTAAAGCCGCTGGGGCCGTATTGATGGACGCAATCCTCGCCCAACTCACTTGGTAAATTAACAATGGTTATCGCCTCGAAGGGGCACTTCCTAACGCATATGCCGCAGGCCGTGCATAGGTCAGTAATGACTGGATGGCCCAACTGCTCATCCATGTATATTGCCCTCTTACCACTCCTCACGATTGGGCAGAACCTAATGCACTCTTGGCTACACTTCCTTGGTTGGCATAAGTCCTTATCAACCACTGCTACCCTGACGGGCATTATTGACGGTTTAGGAGGTACTAAGTGAAATTAAACCTTATGCCCTGGGTAATTATGCTGAGAGTAATACTAATAAGATTTGGCATTTACGGCATGGTTAATGAATTTTGGGGTTGAGCGCAAACACCTCTACGTAGCGTTGGTGCTGTACCTGCTATACATCCTACTAACGGCTTACGTAGTTACAAGCGGAGAAAGCAATTCATTAAATACATACTTATTCTTCGTGATTTTTAACAATAAAATACCTCAATTAACGCCCCTATTCACGGTGATTAGCGTTGATGATTATGGTAGAGCATTCTTCTGGATACCCGTGGCATTAATACTCTGGTACCTAGGCGGTAAGTATAGGAGGGCTAGTGTTCTCATGGTTTCAGCCTTCATAATAAGCCTAATAGTTGGTGAATTAATGAAGCACGTACTATACGAGCCAAGGCCATTCTTGGTACTACACATAACACCGCTGATTCACGAACAACCGGACTCCTCATACCCATCAGGCCACGCATTAATCGTTAGTACAGGAGCATATGCAGCAATAATGGCGTTACCCTGGTACGTATCACTGCCTCTAACCGTGGAGGCATTGCTCGTGTCTTATGGTAGGATTTACGTTGGCGTTCACTGGCCACTGGACGTGATAGCAGGTTGGTTATTGGGAATGGCTAATGTTGAGCTTGTACTTGCCCTACCCTGGTACTACGACATTATTCATGCAATAATGAGAAAGCTACTTGGTTGGTTGAGCTATAGGCCTGAGGGTTCTACGACCAATTAAGATATAGCCCGTATGGGCATTAACCCAGGTCTGAGGTCTAACCTCATCAGGTTCAGTCTTCCATTCCCTGACCATGACATCGAACATTCTAACATCGACATAGCCGTAATCACTCATTGCCCTAAGCACCTTAATGACCTGGTTAACCGTGGGCACGTACACCACTAGAACGCCATCAAATCTCAAAGCCTCCGTTGCCCTGGGTATTGCATTCCAGGGATCACCCATATCTAGTATCACGGCATCTAAATCCCTCTCGAGAAATCCATCACTGATCACATCCCTTAGCTTTAATTCAACCCAATCTAGAAGCCCAAGCATCTCGAGGTTCTTCCTGGCAATACTTATCGCATCCTCTCTCTTATCATAACCGTAGACTCTACCGTTGGGTCTGACGTAATAGGCAAGCATGGCGGTCATAAACCCACTCCCAACACCAGCCTCCGCAACCCTACTGCCAGGGCCAATCCCCGCATTGATTATTATTTGAGCCGCATCCTTTGGGTAAATAACCTGTGTAACCCTATCAGCCCTCTCGAGTAGGATATCCGTAATTAATGGCCTCAGTACTGCGAGGTCATAGCCCAGGTTGGTTTTTATTAAGGTGCCGTACTCCTGGTTAATAATATCATCGGCATTTATGACGCCCCTTATCGTGCTTATTCTAGAACCCCTAGCTACCTTAATCACTGACCTAACACCATCACCAACAATCAACACATAATCCCCTTCCTTAATGGGCATACTTCTCTCAAGCCATTGATTAATGTGGGTTTATTTATGGATTTTTACGGGAATACTCATCAACGACCTGCTCAATGTATTGCATGAATTCCTCGAGGGTTCCCTTAACCAATCCCTTCTTAAACAAATCATTCCACCTATTAATGACTTCTCTAAATTCGGTCTTAGCCCTTACAGCATCACCTATTGATGAGATCTCAACCTTAAAGTTCGCATAACCACCCTTATTAATCCCTGGGCAATACCCAAGGGCCTTATCATAAACCTCAAACTTAACCACGCCATTATCAAGCCAATAAATGAATGGGTAGTACCTGCATACGTTAGGCTTTACAGGATGTATTGAGCAAATTAGCTTCTCGCCAATCCACTTATTGAATATGCACGTGCCATCAAGCCTCTTCTTAAGTACTAAGTAGTACTCACCATCCCTAAGCCTTATTACTGGCTCATCCCAATCAGCAGCCATTTCCTTTGGGAATAGGGCTAGGAATTCCCGAGGTTTCATCCCCGTATACCTGGCAATTCTAATAACATCTCTATGCGTCACTGGTATCCAATAACGCCTGCAGCACTCGCCGCATAATACGCAGGTGAATCTAACCCTTGGGAATTCTGCTTTTACTGCGGTGCTCATAATTGATTTTAACAGGGGATTTTAAGTGGCTTATTATGAGGATTGTGCTTGTGATGAGGACCCTTTAACCTCTTGCAGGTACTTACTTATCTCGTCAGTAGTTAATTTCCTAAATAGCCTTGTCTTTACATCAACAACGCCAATCTCAAGCCTATCAGGCTCGGGGGCCTCAAGCACTAGACTGAGTGCCCTAATGGCTAGTTTTACGCACTCATCGAGGTTCATGTCATACTTATACTCTTTCTCGAGGAATTCCGTTATCCTTGATGACTCGGCGCCCATTGCAACGGCGTAAAAGCCGAAGTATATACCGCCTGGGTCTGTCTGAAATAGCCTTGGTCCATGCTTATCAACACCGCCAACGATTAAGGCAGCTCCAAAGGGCCTCACACCACCATACTGCGTATGCATTTGCTTAAGATCACTGATTCTCTTGGTTAGTAATTCCACGTCTATGGGTTCATCATAGAGCAATTTGTGAGTCTGCGCCTCCTGTCTTGCATATTCAATGAGCACCCTAGCATCTGATAAGAGGCCTGATGCTGCAATCCCAACGTGATCATCGATCATGTACACCTTCTCGATACTGCTCAGGTCAATTAACGCACTGACCTTCCTCTTCTCAGCGGCGAGTACAACACCATCAACGCACTTAATACCGACTGTTGCCCAACCCCTCTTAACAGCCTCACCTGCGTACCTAACCTGGTATAGCTCACCCTCTGGGCTGAATATCGTTATGGCCCTATCATACCCATATACCTGTGGTGAGAACATACCCTTCGTTAATGCCTTATCAAGTGGGCTTTTTAAATCAAACCTACTTAATTGTTTATTTTATGGCAGTGACTCGCCGCGTAAGCTTTTTAAATTAGTAATCGGGTCCGATATCGGATATGAAAATAGCAATATCGGTAAGCGATGGTTTTGTATCAGGACCTGGTGAGGGTGATGAGGTGTGGATAATTGACATTAAGGACGATGGTTCATACGAGGTTGTTGAGCGTTATGAGAACCCTGCAAAATACGCCCAGCAGGTTAGGGGTGTATTTATGTTAAGGAGCGTGCTTGATCACGGAGTCGATAAGGTAATACTTTCCGAAATAGGTCCTCCAGGTTATAGGTGGGCTATTGAGAAGGGGATTAAAATATACATATTTGAGGGACGGGTTGAGGACGCAATCAGGGCGTTTATTGAGGGTAGGCTAACTGAAGCTCAGGGACCAACACATAGTGAGCATCATGGGTATCACGGTCATCACCATCATAGGCATATCGAGGGCTTTGGGGAATATGACTTTCTTAAGCCCTACGTGAGTGGCGGCATGGTTATTGCTGACCTTGGCTGTGGTGAGGGTTATTACTGCAATTTCTTTAAGGATTATGCATCAAGGCTATATTGCGTCGACATTGATGAGACGGCAATTGAGGAGGTTCGTAGGAGGTTCAGTAATTATGGTAATATAACCATGCTTAATGAAGACATCACTCGCACATCAATACCAAGTGGTAGCGTTGACCTTGCATTCATGTCCAACGTGTTTCACGACATTGAAGATAAGGATGCAGCCGTTAGGGAAGTCGGCAGGATATTAAAGCCTGGCGGTAGATTATTAATCATTGAGTTTAAGAAGGACGTGATATTTGGTCCGCCATTTAAGTTAAGCCCTGAGGAAGTTGAACATTACTTTAGCAAGGAGGGATTTGTTAGGGAAGGGTATGCCGAGGTATCTCCCTATCACTACATGCTGGTTCTTAAAAAGGTAAGGTGAGGTGCAGGTTAGATATATTTTACTATGGTTTAAATATAGGTATCAATAATTAAAAATATGATGAAAGATGCCCCGCGAACCCAATTGGCTCATTCAGTACTTGGATATCATCAGTAAACTAAGGTTTACCTTATATAAATTTGAGAATGGTGATATTAATCATCAATTATTTATTAATGAAGTAAATAAATCATTAATTAGTTGTGGATATGACCCTATTAAGATCGTAATATCTGACGTTATGACGGGCTTCTTTGGAGCTTATGCAGTCTATACACCACGTAAACCAACACCCATCATATACGTGTCTACGGAGCTTATGAGGAAGCAAAGACCCCTATTTGGTAGGGTATTAATGCATGAGGTCTTTCATCATGTGCTTTATCAAAGACCCCCATCATTATTATTTAAATTAGCGCCAAGGAGAATTGAACCGCTTATTCTCATAGCAATACCATTGGTAACTATTATAGCGTTAACAATACCTCTCAATATCGTGCTATATCAACTTCTACCTTACATTATTATTGCTTTATCAGTAACAATGTCGTCTATAACGGCCATATTAATAAAGGCTTTGAATGAGCATGAGTTAACGGCTACGGCGCTCGTCATATACACAATAACTGGCGAGTGGATTAGGGATTGGACGTATTATCACGATGAGAATGCGTTAATGAGTATCAAGTGGAAAGAATCAGTTATGCCTAGGGAGATTACTGCGGTATAAAGAGTAAAAAGGCTAAGTAATTAAGTAGTCCGATGATTAAGCTCGTACTACTCGATATTGATGGGACTCTAACGAAGAATAGGAATACGGAGGCCCTAGACCCGGACGCCATCGCCGCTGTTCAGGATATTACGGATAAGTACGTTGTTGGTCTCGTAACAGGCAATGCCCTGATAGTTACCCAAGCCCTCTCATTATACATAGGTTTGCCTAAGGGATCTCCCCTCATTGCTGAGAATGGGTGTATCGTGGATTATAGGGGTGAGATTCATGAGTTATGTGAGGACTTGAACCTCAGGGAGGTTGCCCTGAGACTTATGAAGTTAATACCGGGTTTAAGGCCGACGTATCAATTTAATTATAGGAAGTTTGATATAACGTTATGGGCGCCCAAGGAGCCGCGCGAGTTAGTGGAGGTTGTTAAGGAGGAACTGAAAAGAATGAATTTAGATAGTAAGGTAAGGGTTTCCCACAGTGGCTATGCCCTGCACCTTCAACCAATTAATTCAAGTAAGGCTGTGGCTGTTAAGTACCTATGTAATATAATGAATATACCCTGTAACGAGGTTGTTTACATAGGTGATAGTGACACCGACATTGAGGTGATGGATGTGGTTGGCTATGGGGTTGCCGTATCGAACGCAACCGACGAGCTCAGGAAAAGAGCTAAGTTAGTACTCGACAAGCCCAGCGGTAAGGGCGTTGCAGATTTCCTAAGAAATTACCTGCCCCGACTATGACTTCCCAAACATCATAAGTAAGTAATTATATGCACTCTCAACATTGAAGTTATTCCTAACAAAGTCCCTGAAATCATCGTACCTCCTAATAAAATCATTACTCAACCCTCTCATCACATCATTCCATAGGGATTTACCCAAACCAACATTCCCTGCTAATTCAATACTAAGTGGTACGTCAAGTGCCAGCGCTGTTATTGCGCAGTCAATAGCTAATTGGCATGTAACTAGTACATTCTTCAACTCATTTTTGTCGAATGTATTTATTAAGTATTGAATTAGTGATTGGGACTTGGCTATTACGAAATCAATGGTCCTTCTAAGCATGGCCAGTGAAACCCTATGCACTACATTATCACTCATGCCCTGTGGTATAACCCACATGCTTATTAACTCGGGGTCACTCATAACCCTTATTAGAGCGATCTCGCGTAACACCATGATCCTAGCATCATTCTCCTTCAATTGAAGTAATTTATTAGGTATTATGGATATTGCAACTTGCCCTTCCGTGTCGATGTATTTCACAGGCCACTCCTCATGGGTTACCTTTTCAAGACCGAGGAATTCCCTCACCCTGTTATGGTCATCTGTTATATAGATAATCACATCATCGCTTGGTATATTAAGTTCTTCAAATGCCCATTTAATGACATTCACAACCTTATCCAGCTCACTGATTGGTATCTCTATTAACTGAATAATCTCCACATCATGCATTGTTCGTTGAGGTTAATATTCCTTAATTGGCAGGGTAAAGATACAAGTGAGAATCTTAAACAGTGGTAAAAGCTTTTAAAGGAATTGTACCCCTGCTATCACTAATGGTATTACCAAAGTACGATGTTGTGTTGACGACAGATCGTTCAATGATGAGTAATTATCACGGTAAGGAGTTCCTGGGCTTTGTAACTACAGGGCCATTATTCATAACGGTAGGCCCATTCAAGAAGCTTGGTGAGTGGATTCACGAGTATATAGCAATGCCTAAAATGAAGGTTGATAAGTATGGTAGACCCTTCCAGGCGCCCTACGGCATGAGGAAGATAGAGGCGGCGCTACTTGACGCTGGAATTAACGCGGCAATAATCGACCCAGACCACGTGCATAAGTACATACCCAACGCCAAGATACTCATGCTCAGCCATCATGATTACTTCGGGCTTAATCCACCATCATCGACTTGGTCAGCCATTGTAGGCAGGGAACCACTCAATGCATATTCATTTAGGAGATTCATGATGAGGATTAGGCCGTACATAATGGATGCCAAGAGCAGGAATGGACTTAAGGTTGTGGTTGGTGGGCCATCAGCATGGCAGTGGTTATACCTACCAGAGTTAATGGACTTCTTTGGTGTTGACACGGTATTTGACGGTGAGGGTGAGAGATTAGTTGTTGATCTTGTGAAGAGGATTCTTAATAATGAGCCCGTTCCTCGTTACATATATGTTGGTGTAAATGATGTGCCAAGCATCGACGAAATACCAACGATAAAGTACCCAGCGGTTAATGGTTTTGTTGAGATTGGGAGAGGTTGTCCGAGGGGCTGTGCCTTCTGCTCAGTAACACTGAGACCACTTAGGTGGTATCCGCTTGAGAAGATCGAGGAGGAGTTGAAGCTACATGTTAAGTACGGTATTGTACATGGCTTAATACATTCTGATGACGTACCATTATACGGATCCACAGGCGTTGAGCTTAATCCCGATAAACTGATTAAACTGCATCAACTCGTCAAGAGATATTACCTAACAATGGCCTGGAGCCACACCACATTGGCATCAGTCCTGGTGGCTGAGAAGAAGTATAATAGATTGGCTACGAAGATTGCTGAGATAATTGAGGATGAGCACCAGGATTGGTGGGGTGCCCAGGTAGGTCTTGAGACGGGTTCAAGAAGGTTAGCTAAGGCCATAATGCCTGGTAAAGCAGCGCCGTTTAAGATTGAGGATTGGTGGGATGTCGTTGAGGAGGCATTGGGCGTTATGCACGACATCAAACTTATACCTGCCCTAACGGTGATTGTAGGATTGCCTGGGGAGACTGAGGATGATGTTATGGAGACAATAGAACTACTCGATAGAATAAGGCCCTACAGGAGCTTGGTGGTACCCATGTTCTATGTACCCATGAATCACATTAGGGCTGAGAAGGATGGTTGGATAATTAAGTACAACCTAATGCCTGAGCACATTGAATTACTGAAGAAGATGTTTGAACATAGTATTTATTGGGCTAAGGACATCGTGAACCACTTCTACCTAAGGGGTCCGCAGTACTGGCCCGTTAGAGTTGCCGTTAATTACTTCATGAATTACGTGGAGAGGAGGGTTAGGGCCTTATATGATAGGTTCGACCAAATAGCCGCTGAAATTAAGAATAAGAAGCTCGTATCGAAGGTAGAGGCTCCTAAGCTCATGGAGTTATACACTTCATCTAGTGAGGAGGATTAAGTTAAGGTCTCATTAATTCCTGCATTTTTATTAATTCGTGTTTTGTAAATATTACCCTGGCATCGTTAATGCCTACGTTCTTAAAGGTCTCAAAGCTCTCCCACGGGTATATTATGTAAACCCAATTAATCCATTTATAAGCGTAGTAATCAGGTACGTACTTACTCGACATCGCTTTATAGTCCAGTACGGCAGTCTTAACTTCCTTGGCGCCAAGTCTAATCAATATTTCCTTAGCGGTATTTAGCGTCATTCCAGTGTCACTGACGTCGTCAATCAATAATACACTGAGGTTTTTAACGTCAATACTCGGTCCATACTTAATAACAACATCATCCTTAGCCTTACCGAAGCCCCAATGAGATAACTGCATGAGGTCGGCGGGCACCCCAAGCATGTCAGACATTAACGATGCAATCACAACACCACCTTTGGAAATACCTATTAGTACATCGGGTTGATAACCACTTTTAACAACATCCTGGACTAATTTTAGGACGCCCCTTTCGATATCTTCCCACTTATACCGGTGATAATCCGCCATTATGACTTGTGGTAAGGGTGGGTTTATAAACCAATCGTTTTACGTACTTAAATAAATATCGCATTCACGATGCCGTAAGCCAGGGCACCTAAGGTATTTATGGGTTACTACTAAGTAAATAATGAATAGGCTAAATGGTTGATAGGTATCAAGCAATGATGATCTTGGGAGCATTACTAATAATAGTCTCATCAATACCAATTTATTACTCACATCAGGAGTCATCGATTTCGTACAGCCACGTTAATGCAACGACATGTATAAGGGTTCTTGAGAGCATTATTAATGGATCCCTAACCAGCGATGAAATAAAGGGAGTCATAAAGTCCATGGGCCAGTCATTGTTAATTTCAATCGAAGTAAATGTGGAGTATACTAATGGATCAAGCGCGACCTACGGCTACTACGTACCGATTGGGACAGGCGGTGTGGCAATAACGCCCATGGTGTCAGGCAATATTGAGATCTTCGGTAGATTTCACTGCGCGTATGTGGGTAATAATTATGTGATCAATGTGTACATTGGTCAATATGTGATGGCGCTTTACCTGTTTAGTATTGGTATAGTGTTTATAATAATGGGCTTTGCATTAATTGCTTTAGGTGATTATTTAAGGGATAGGTACACGCGTCGTATTTCACGTGGCTAATAGTTCATAGTTAGAGGTTGTGGAATCTACGTTGGTAAATAGGTTTATTAATAACCTATCCTAATTTATTATAATGTATATGCAATTACCACTTCATGTGTTGCTTCAAGTAGGTACGATAGTGCTGGCGATAGTCCTCACGATAATACTACTAATAATAGTCATATCGATACTCGCATACTCCATTAGAATAGTTCCTGAGTACCAAAGGATCGTTAAGCTAAGGCTTGGCAAGTATAAGGGTATTTACGGACCTGGTATCGTCTTTATAATACCCGTTATTGATAGGCCAATAACGATGGATCTTAGGGTTATTTCGATTGACTTATCAAGCCAAAGAGCCCTGACTAAGGATAATGTTGAGGTTACGATAGACGCCGCAGTCTACATGAGGGTCATTGATGCCGCCAAGGCCGTGCTTTCAGTGACTGATTATAGAAGTGCCACGGCTACGCTCGGCGCGGCCGTTTTGAGGGATGTCATTGGCATGGTTGACCTGGACACACTGCTCACGCAGAGGGAGGAGGTCGCTAAGAAGATTGCCTCGATAATTGACGAGCACGTTAGTCCATGGGGCGTTAAAGTAACGGCGGTCGCAATAAAGGACATAAAGTTACCGGACACCCTGATTAGGGCCATGGCTGCTCAGGCAGAAGCTGAGAGGATGAGGAGGGCTAAGGTTATATTGGCCCAGGCGGATTATGAGGCATCGCAGATGTATCTCAAAGCTGCCGAGACCTATAATAAGAACCCAATATCATTAACGCTTAGGCAACTCGATACCCTACTTGAGGTTGCTAAGGAACATAACCTAATATTGGTTGTACCCAGTTCCCTTGAGGTAACCACATTGTCAACGCTGGCAGCTGCGGCGTTAAAGAAGCAACAGGAGGGTTCAAGCGCCACGCAGTAGTGAGCCACCATGAAGCTAAGGCATGGGTTAGCAATCCTATTAATTATTGCTGCATTATTAATGGCAATATTAACACGCATGTCAATCGCTGGTTCTAGCGCGTACGTGATTCATGAGGTGTACGTGTTCAACCTTAATGGCGAAATAACCGACTTAACATATGAGGAATTACAAAATGCACTGCAGCTTGCGGAGTCAACCCCTAACTCGGCATTATTAATAATCCTGGAAACGCCAGGTGGGGAGTTAGATGCGGCATTAAATATAGTGTCGAGTATTGAAAATGCGAAGATACCGGTAATAGGCTTTGTCTACCCCACAGGTTCATACGCATGGTCTGCAGGGACACTCGTCCTTATGTCAACCACGATAGCCGCCATGGCGCCAGGCACGGTAATAGGCTCCTGCCAACCCGTCGAGATAAACCCAATAACTGGTCAAGAGATATTCATAAATGAGAGTAAGATACTCAATGCAATTAGTCAGTACTTCGTGGAGGTTGCTGAGTTTAGGGGTAGAAATGCAACCTTCGCCCACGACTGTGTGTTTTATAATACGAACCTTGGTCCTGAGGAGGCGCTTAAGTACAATGTTATAAACTTCGTAGCCACTGACATAAGTTCGCTGCTTAGTGAGGTGAATGGTAGCACGATAAATGGTGTTACGTACTACGTGATTAACCCCACTATTACCTATTACCAACCAGGCATTGGTTATCAGGTTTATGAGGCTTTGATTAACCCCACAATACAGGACCTACTGGCTGGGTTAGGGCTTCTACTTGCCATTATCGGCTTCGCCACTAGGCATTATTACTTGGCTGGGGTTGGCATTATACTGATGATTATACCCATGCTAACGGGATTATCCATTAACTGGCTCGGCCTGGCATTACTGATTATTGGTTTAGCGGCAATAGCCATTGACGTACACGCGGGTTTCACGACGCACGCAGCATTATTCATAGCGGGTATAATACTCACGGCGTTAGGCATCATACTTCTCCAACCAACATATACTCCCCAGTCTTGGTTGATAGCCGCAAACCAGGTTGAGGCTAGGGTAGTCCTGTACACATTGATAGCCTTTGTTGGTGGGTTTGGCGGTTTCATAGCAGCTAAGGTAATAGGCATAATAAGGGCTAAGCCGCTCTCGGAAAGACTTTATTGGCCTGTCAATGATGTTGGGGTTGCGGTTGATGATATTAATAAGGGTGAGGTTGGTTATGTGAGGGTTAGGGGTGAGTATTGGAGGGCTAAGGCTATCGAGAGTGTCAAAAGGGGTTCTAGGGTTCTCATTGTTGGTGTTGATGGCGACACGTTACTTGTGAAGCCCACCAGTTAGTTACGTTTATTAAGCCAGTATCAATAATCAACAGGTAATGGCGATTAAGTATGACGTTAGGCCAAGGCTTGGCATTAGGTTTTCATTACCTGTGAATATAATAATGTTCATAGGGTTCTTGATAATTTCGCCCTTGCTTCTATTTCTATTCCTAGTCCTAATCACCATCGGCATTCAGCCATTACTTGCACTAACACTAACATTGGGTTCCCTATTGATGAGTTATATCAACGTGGTTGTTGCTGAGGTCACTTACTACGTCCCATTTAACCCATTCATGGATTTCATGAAGTTATTCCCAATGCCAATCATTATACAGAGAATTGATAAGTTATTTCTTGAGGTGAATATTGGCGGTGCTGTAATACCAATAACAATATCAATATACTTGATAAGTACGTACCTAATTCACGACGTATTAATACTAGCGTCATTCATAGTGTCGTTAATAATATCATCATTAGTAATATGGCAGAGCGCCAGGTTGATACCTGGTATTGGGATTGCGCTACCAACGGCGTTGCCAGTTCTTTTAACACTAATGTTCACCTTAATATCCACGGCAATATTCCATGCGAACCCCTTAGCCTTTTCGTATAGTCTCGGCTCATTATCAACACTACTTGGTGCGGACATTCTCAATATTAAGAAGGTTATAAGGTCGATGAGGGGTTACGTGTCAATAGGTGGTGCAGGTGTGTTTGATGGTATATACATAACGGGTCTCACATCATTAATACTGGCTTCACTTTATAAGGTCCTTCTTTAACTATGGGCAAGCTTTTAATCCCCATAAGCTAATCATTGATTGTGATGAGTTACAGGTCTGCGGATGGCAATGACGACGCCTTGCTGACTGATGGCAGGAGAATAAGGGCTGTGATATTTGACCTGGATGGTACTCTGGTGGATACCGTACCGCTGCATGCCCTGTCATGGATAGAAACGTGTAAGCGCCTTGGGCTTTCCATACCGACCATGGAGTATGTGGGCACATTAATGGGGCTTAGAGCCCTGGACATAGCCAGGAGATTGTGCGGTGAGGAAATCGCTGAAAGGGCCCTTGAGATTAAGAATGAAATATACCTATCACTGTTGAATAATGTTAAGGCCATTGATGGTGCGCCTGAGTTATTGAGGCTTCTTAAGGATAGGGGCTTCATAGTGGGTGTTGTTACGTCAAGTTCTAGGAGAGTTGCTACCAAGGTTCTTGAGGTGACGGGGCTCCATAAGTACGTAGATGCCTTAATTGCCGGGGATGATGTTAGTAGGGGTAAGCCTGACCCCGAACCATTGTTGAAAATACTTAACTTATTAGGGCTTAATGTAAATGATGTTATGGTTGTTGGTGATTCAAAGTATGATGTTGAGATGGCGTTGAATGCCGGGGTTAAGCTTGTGTTCTTCCTAGGTAATTATAGTGATCCTCGGGTAATAAGTATTAGGGGCTTGCTAGATATTATTGGGTATCTCGATCAATTCCCAATTAAGCATTAATTTTATTAATTTTTACCTAGCCTATATCGTAATGCTAACTCTACAAATTAGTGCGATTACGATTGCGGTAATCGTAATCGTAGCAACTGCGGTAATCCTTGCCTTACTATATAGGTTAGGCTACCTTGGAGGTAGGCGTGGAGATAAGGAGCGGGGTGAAACGCTTGAGCAGGTAATTCCACAATATAAGCCGGAACAGAAGGTTCAACAAGTTCAACAGCGCCAGAGGCAGGGCTTAACAACACCACAGGAAGTGAGTGCTGGGCAGGGTAGTAGAGTATTGCTTGTTGAGAGTAGGCCTGTGGAGATTAGGCCTTTGCAAAGCCCTGAAAGGCCTATCGATATTGAGAGGATTGAAAAGCTTATCAGGGGTATTGAGAATGAGTTGGTACAGGTGCTTAAGCAGACATCCGCGGATACTGTGGACATCATTATTTCGAGAATTAACGAGTTAAAGAATTACATAAATCAATTGGAGAGGCAATGCGTGGTTCAGAATCCACCATTTATTCAGATGGGCTATGTCCCATCAAGCCTTTCAGAATTTAAGGAACTATTTAGGGCATCTTTCGCGGGCCTTATGAAGGGTAATGATATAATTGAGTATACAGGGGAATTGAATGTTAATGAAGAGTTAGTGAGGTCAGTTATTAACTATAACACGGATTTCATGGTGATATATAGCGGCGGTAAATACATATATCTGATTAAGTATAATGATTATTCACTTATTTTATCAACGGAGGAGTACTTAGACTCGGTCAGTAGTGGTTTAGTTAGGTTGTTATTTAGAAGGTTCATTGATGAAGTACTTAAATCAGGGAGTTAATACCCCGTAACCTACGCTTAACGGACCAGGAAAGTCTCTTAATAATTAGTTCTGGACCAGGGTAGTGCGTGATAGCATTAACGCGATTATTAAGTAAGGCCTTAAACACAGACTCCATCGTTAAATCATCAATTTCAAACACGGTATAGGTAATACCGACAAGGTCAGGTACGTGAGCATCACTATTCGCAAGACCGGGCAGGCCAAGCTCACGCGCCGTTTTAGCAGCCATCCAGTTAAATATTGGTAATGCACCAGCATTAAATACCTCCACTGCATGCCACTTGTACCTCCTTACCTTATCGCCAATGCCATGCCTCAGCATGTCGTATGGGTGGGCAGGTACTGCAACGCAGTTATTCATGGATGCCCAATCAAGCAGTTCAGGTATTGATTTTGGCACGCTATCAGTACCTGGGTACTCCCTACATAGCACCAGTACATCACCATCAATAGTCCTAACCTCATTACCAATTATGAATATAAAGTCGTTTTTACGAAATGGGTCATTACTCTTTATGAAATCCAGAGCCTTCAGTGAGCCTTTGAACGTGTCATGATCCGTTATTGATAATATCCCTATGCCTTTATTTAAGGCGTTTATTATTACCTCCTCAGGTGTTCCCTTGCCATCGCTATATATGGTGTGCGTGTGTAAGTCAGCCCTCATTTTTATTGGCATTTTTACACCCTTTCAATTCCTCCATCAAATCCCTCTCAACGACCTCTCCGTTAGGCTCAACCTCCTTAAATATCTGCGCCTCATAAACCAGCACCGACGTATCCTCATCAAGCCAGCAATCAGGTGGTAAAAACGCCTTCATACAACCCTCATTGAGGAATGTCATAGAATCCCAGCAATACTCAACGGGAACCTGAGGCAGGAGAAGCCCTGAGTAATAACCCCTCTGTATGACAATACCGTGCCTACCAACCACAATCTTCTCAGGGTAACTCCTCGGATTACCAGGCTCGAGTAACTCAAGCGGGCTTAGTATTGACACTTCAAAGGTCACTTTATCCAACTCCTCAATACTCATGGGTTCAAACCTCGGATCCTCAACAGCAGCCGCTATGGCACTCCTAATAACGCCATTGACGGTATTATAAACCGCCTGCGGAAAACCAATACAACCCCTGAGCTCACCCCTTCTATCCTTACCCATGAAAACCTCTATAGTTGTGAAGACTCCATACTTATCCTTAAGCAACCTTGATGGCGTATCTGGCGGTGGCTGAATTACCTTGCCGCTACGTAGGTACTCCTCTACGGCCCTCCTAGCCAGTCTAACCAGGAATTTACCTTCCTCAATACTGTACGGTCTGAACATCACCACCACTCTTCTCTACTTTAGAGCTAAATAAATACACTATGCCCGTGATAACCCCTGAGAGAATTACGAGGGAGAGCATTAGAGCATCTAATGCCTTATTTGTATCGCCGATTAGGAATTGACCCTTATCCATGAAGACTGCGTAATAAATGAGTATTATGACGGTTACTATGAATAATACCGTGGCTAATACGACAGTGTACCTCATTAATCCCCAAGTCATGATGATTAAAATATAAAGGTTACTACCTATGGGAAGCCATTACCTAATAACGTTCTTATCTTATCATTAACATTCTTAAATACATGCACATTACTCAGGAATATTAAGTGGGCTATGTACTTATTTAATTGATTAAGCATGCCAATGAGTTCATTAACCTTATTAATAGGTAAATCATCATCGAGAAGCTTAACCGCGGTTCTCTCAGCCTCCCTAGCCTTAACCCTGAGTAGGTTTAGTAATGCCGTAGTCCTATCGCTGGGTATAAACCAACCCAACTCTTTGCTATCCAACTCGCATGCTTTGTTAATTACCTCCTTAACGGGCCTAAGCCAATGATCATCCCCAGTGGCCAAGTACGTATTTAATGCTGCAGTCATGGCAGCAATAACCCTAAACTCATCACTACCAATCTCCTGAAGACCCCACTCGGCTAATGCCTCGAGTTCGTCAAGCCTGCCCATGAGCTCGATGGCTGGGTGATCCTTCCTAAGTCTAACGTGCCTGCCAAATACTATTACCTCACTGAATCCACCATCTCCTGGACACCTTATTGAACCATCAATCCTCAGGCAATCGACGAACACATTAGTCATAGCAAAACATGTAATTCATCATTGAGGAAATTAATATAGGTAGTACTTAATTTAATAACAAAATAATTAACAACGGTTCAGCTGGGGTGAGTGAAAGTGAGCTTCACATGTAGCATATGTGGGAGGCACGTATCATTTTGGGAGGTGGCCTACATTGGGAACTCACTTGTGATATGTAAGAGGTGCTATCCTGATTATTACGTAAAGCATTGCCCATTAGTGAGGAGGAGATTAGCGGGTGAGTTACCGCAATCATGCAATTACTGCCTATACCGCAGTAAATGCGATGAGTACATCAAATCCTCATTGAGGAGTAGCGGTTCAATGCAGTAAAAAGACAAAATTTATAATTATACTAGGTCTATAGGTCGTGAATGAGCAAACGGCACTGGATTGCCGAGGAGCTTAATCGTGGTAATTACGGCGTCATGCGTAGTTCAAGGTATGGCGATGTGAGGGGCTTCCTATGCTGTGAGTGGTGGTGCGAGGGTTATTGGGCATCATCTGGCTATTACAACCTATGCGGTGAGAAGCCAATAATACTAAGTAGGCCCAATAGCATTCCCTCAATACTTAGGGGGCTTGCTAGCCCATCATCATTCCCAAGAAGTAGATTGTTAATATCGTTATGGCCATTAATACGTAACACCGTGCGCAACTCCCTAAATAGGTCCTCAATTAATGAATTACCGAGCGTTCCTGAAAAGGCGTCAAGAGTTAATATAAGCACTGACGTGCTCATCGTAGGTGGAGGTTTAGCGGGTCTCTCGGTGGCTAAGGAGTTGGGTAAGCTTGGTTTGAAGACCGTGATTGTCGAGGGCGAGTATAACCTTGGCGGTCATTTAATCATTGATGATAGTGAGATTAAGGATTTAGGTAAGGGCAGGGAATTCATTGATAAGTTAAGTAAGGAAGTGAGTGGTTCAACCACGGTACTTACTGGGACTATCTTTGATGGGTTCCTCGAGGACGCGGCAATCGGCCACTCCAGGGATTACTCGAAATTATACATTTTTAATTATAAATATATAGTACTTGCCCAGGGATTTAGGGAGGTACCACTTGTTTTTCCAGGTAATAATACACCGCGTATGATCACTGGGTTAACAACACTTAAGCTTATCAAGTGGTGGGGCTTTAAGCCAAGGAGGGTCCTGGTTTGGGGTAGTGATGATTGGGGGGTCAGGGTGGCTATGAACCTGGCACAACTGGGCATTGATACGTACCTTGGCGATAACTCTGTTGTTGTGAGAAGTGATCTATACAGGAGTAAGGTTGAGGCATTGGGTATCAAGACCTTCATCGGGATGAACATAGTTAATGCCAAGGATTCAAGTGATGGATTGAGACTCACGCTTGAGAATATAAGAGGCAGGAAAGCAAAGAGACAGAGGAGGGAGGAGGTTGTCGTAGACGTCTTAGTGAGCGCCGTTAGGTTGCCAGTCATTGATCTACCGGCACAACTAGGCGTGCCCATTGTCTACGCGCCTGAAATTGGCGGTCTCGTACCCAGGAGGGGCTTCACGGGAGATCTTGGGCTCGGCAATGTCTACGTTGTCGGTGACGCTGGCGGATTACTTCCAGAGACCCTAATTATTAAACAGGCTAGGATAACTGCATTGAGTATAGGTGTTAAGGAGGGTTTAGTTACGGGTGATGTACTCGATAAGGAACTAGCTGAGTTTAAGAGGGATTTAGTTACTACGAATTCCTCGTATTACAATGTAATCCTCAGATTTGAACAGGGGCTTCAGGGTAGTGGTTACTACGCCGAGCCTAACGTGATTCATGCACCCATGTGGGCGGTTGCAGGGTCTATTGAAGATGTGGAGAATGCCCTAAAAAGCGCCAATAGGCAGTACCTATGCTTCTGTGAGGATGTTACATTAAGTGATGTTTTAGGGGCGATTAAGGTGCTGATGCACGGTAAGGAGATTAAAGTTAAGGTTCTTCATGGTGAGGAGGAGGAATACAAGTCATTGAGGCTACCTGGTATGGAGAGGATAAAGAGGGTTGTTGGTCTTGGCACCGGTCCCTGCCAAGGCAAGTTCTGCCTAGTCAGTACCAACCTAATACTTAGCTTCATATACCAGAAGAAGCCCAACGAGCTTGGCTTACCCAGGATTAGGTTCCCCGAGGCGCCTATACCAATGGCCACACTCGCAGGTGGTGAGTGATGAGTGAGGGTCGTGGACTAATCTCATTAACCGCGGATGCCGTGGTGGTTGGCGCAGGTATTGTTGGGTTAGCCGTAGCCTACTACCTGGCGCGTAGGGGATTCTCCGTGGTTGTCCTTGAGAAGGATTACGTTGGTTCCGGAAGTTCAACAAGGAACGCGGGTAGGTATAGGGTTCACTTTGGAAACAAGGAGAATACAGAGTTTGCGATTAGAGCCATTAGGAAGTTGGAATCCCTCAGTGGCGAACTTGGTTGGAATGGGATATTCGAAAGGCAGGGCTATCTCTGGCTCGTTAGGCGTAAGGAGGTTCTTGAGAATTACGAAAGGCTCAATGAGGAGTTGTGGAGACCCATGGGTGTGCCCGTTCAAATACTCACGGTTGAGGAATTAAAGGATAGGTTCCCATACATTAATACTCAGGGCTTAATAGGCGCGGTTTATGGACCCCAGGATGGAGCCTTCCACCACGATTACCTAGTGATGGGTTATTACGAGAGGGCGCTCGACCTTGGGGTTAGGGTTTACGAGTATTCCGAGGTCAAGAGCATCAGCGTAGAGAATGGTAGGGTCACCAGCGTATCGAGTAGTGATGTCTTTGTGAGGACGAAGAACGTTGTATTCGCGGCCGGCGCGTGGACAGGCGATGTCATGAAGAGAACCCTTAATATTGATGTACCGATCAAGCCCGTCAGGAGGGAGATTGGGATTACAGAGCCCGTGAAACCAATAATTAACACCTACATAATAGATACTGAGACGAACCTATACCTTGGTCAAACAATGAGGGGCGAGATCCTGGGAAGCATAGAGCTTGAGGGCGGTGAAGGCTTTCTACCTTATGGAAATACGCTCACCTGGTTAACTGCGTGGGCTAGGGAAGCCGTGAGGTTAGTGCCAAGTCTCAGGAGAATAAGGGTTATGAGGGTGTGGTCTGGTTATTATGAGATGACGCCAGACCATAGCCATGTAATGGGTAGGTTGAGTACATGGCCTGAGGGTGTTTACGTACTATCGGGCTTCTCGGGTCATGGTTTCATGTTTGGCCCCTACGCCGCCGAGTTACTGGCTAATTACATAGCTAATGGTGTTATTGATCCAATAATGAAGCCGTTTTTACCTGATAGATTCGTTACGGGAAACTTAATTAAGGAGTTACTAGTTATCTAAGATCCAGACGTACCTTACCACGTCATTCTACATTTTATTTCCGTATTTATTCATGTGTGATTTATGGAGTATCATTTAATTAATGTGTTTAGGTAATTATTAATCGTAGCTAATTATTAATCATGACGATGGAGCAAAACACCACGGATATAGCAATGAGCGTGAATAAGGTGGAGGCTGGAGTAAATGAATTAATAAGTAAGTTGGCCACGGTTGTTGATCCAAGGCTAGTGACTAGGGAGCCTCCCGTGGATATCTTCGATAATGGAGACTCAATAGTAATACTGGCTGACTTGCCTGGTGTTAAAAAGGAGAGTATTAAGGTTAGGGTTGGTAGTAACTACGTGGAGATAATGGCTGAGCCACAGTCACTGCCAACAATTGGTAAGGTGGCCAGGGTGGAGAGATTGAGCAATTTCAGGATTTACAGGAAGGTGGAGCTTGGGGTTAGATTTAAGGTCGATGGTGCCAAGGCAATATATAGGGATGGTGTGCTGCAAATAATTATACCTAAATTAGGTAGTATAGCTGAGACGGAGGTTTTAATAGAATAGGTATGGGTAATAAATAGATATTTCATCTCTAAAAATCACGTTATTAATAATTATTGATTTATTAGGATAAGGTATTTATAGGGGTCTAATTATTAGGTCGTGATGTCTATAGTGAAATTTGAGCCGGAGACCAGGAGGGTTCAGTTAACAGGTGGTGCAACGTTAATCGTATCACTGCCTAAGGAGTGGACTAGGCAGGTGGATCTTAAGCCGGGTGATGAGGTCCTCGTAATACCGCAGCCAGACCTATCGCTGCTTGTTGTGCCTAAGAAAATGGTTAAGGCGCCACTCCTTGAGTCATCAATAAACGTGACACAGGACCTATCAAACATAGACCACCTCGAGAGAGTATTGCTCGCTCATTACTTATCTGGCTATGACGTATTTAGGCTTAATTTCGACCTATCAACCCTAAACCTTAAGAAGCAGGTTAAGGACATTGTCCGGAGGAAGTTAACGGGTGTTGAGATTATTGAGGAGGGTAGGAATACGCTTGTTATTCAGAACCTCGTTAATGTACCTGACATAAACATTAAGGATATAATAGTGAAGCTTGGTAAGACGGTCGTCGGCATGATTGATGACCTAAGAACACCGATAGAGAATGGCGATAAGGCAATAGCGTCGGACATCATTGAGAGGGATAATGAGGTTGATAAGTTCTACTGGCTCCTAAATAGGCAGTTGAAGAGGGTTCTCGTTAGTAAGCATGCTCTAAGCCTATCCGGTATTCAAGACCCAAGGAGTATCATTGAGTACGCAATAATTAATAAGTCGCTGGAGAGGGCGGCTGACCATGCTGTTAAGATCGCCCGTGAGATTGTGAACCTCGGTGATAAATACATCCTCATAATGCCGCAGGAGCTTAGGCAGAAGTTCAGCGAGCTCCTTAGCAAGGACTCCATGATTATGAATAACGTTGGTAAGGCAATGACGGAGAAGATAGACATGAGGGAGGTTAATTACATAATCGATACTGTTAAATACGAGATACGCTCAGCAATTGACTCGTTAGATTCGTCATTGATGAATTACAATCTAACCACGCAGGCAGCTGCATCAGCTAGGCTAATACTGGATAGCATCTATAGGATAGCCGAGTATGCATCAGACGTTGGTGAGGCATTACTGAACCTTGCGATTGAGCAGTTTGGATAATAAAAGAGGAATTAAACAGTTCTTTCAAAAACCATGGTTATTATATCCTCAAAGAAATAGTGAGTAGCCTTAATAATCGTTAACTTAAAACCGCACATACCCATGTAATGAACCACCTCATCCCAATTAGACAATGATGATTGTGTTAGGATAACGATGGAGGCGCCGTCTCGGCATACCCAATGTATTATTTGCACGGTTATTTCAATGCCGTGAGGCCCACCGAAGATCCTCCAATCCTCATGCCAATTACCCGGCAAGTAAGGAGGATTGCTAACGATAATGTCAACGTGAAACTCAGCCTTAACTGGATCTAGGAGGTTCGCAGTTACGACATCGGCATATTGATAAAGCCCATTATCGACTAGGTTCATCCTCGTACTAACCGATGCGTTAATGTCATGGTCAATGGATAAGACCCACGCAGTGCCACCCCTACTCACCACCTCCTCTAATGCCGCTAATGTTAATATGCCGGTCCCTGAGCCAACGTCGATTATACGTAATGCCTTATTACCGATATAATTACTTACAACCCAACGAAGTAGTTCGGCGGTTTGCCAGGAGTCCTCAGCAGGTGGATAAATGTTACTTAATACCTTAATCCTCATGATTTACTTAAATAGTACTATGTATATTATTACGGAGGGTATCAGTAAAAGCAATGTCTCAAAGAGTAGGGAGTACTCCATGGGCTTTCCTGAGCTTATTGAGAGTACCGTGGCGAGTATCACCAGGCTAATGAGTGGTAATAACGCCTTAAGTAGGGCGTCAATTATTGAGAGTGGGTAGGGCGGTAGCCAAGGTGTTAATAGTGCCATTATTGTTGGGTATAACGATAATGGTATTAATGACGTTAAAATACCGCTTAATAACTTAATATCCACAATCTCACTACCAAGCAGGTACTTATAAATAAACAATGCAATACCCATGTAGGCTAGTAATGAGATTATCGTTATCCCTATAGGCATTACATTCATACCCTCCACAAACACCAGTAGTAGTAATTCATAATTCTGAATAAAGGCTGTGATTAAGCCAAGTATTATAATGACCATTGAGTAAATAAGCAATGTATTTGGTCCAAGTCTATACATATTTATTGTTAATGGCCTCATTAACAATATATTGGTCAACTCCTCAGTCCTCTTACCCGAATCCTCAGTTTCCTGGTCAGAACTCACTAACCCCTCGATCTTCTCGATAATCATCCTACCCTTACTCGTTATTTTCACGTACGGACCATCCCTGATGACTAGGCCATTGGCCCTTAATATCTCGACATCATAGTAAATGGATGATACCGGGGCATTCAACACCTTTCTTAGGTCTGAGATCCTCATCGTACCCTGGTTGAGCAATAGCCTTAGTATCTGTATTCTCCTTGGCTTAAGGACTATATTGCTTATATCGTCAATATCCCTACTCATTACAGCAATACTTATAGAGTAAGTATAAAAGAGTTCTTTTCTTGGGAATATTCTGTGGCTAGTTTTGATGATTTGAAGGTTTCATTGAGCACGTACATAATGAGGAACAAACGAGTTACTTACCAGGATTTATTGAAGTGGTCGTCAAGTAATAAGGTCGGTAATACCCTACTGTACTTACTAATTAGGGAGGTGGTTCGTGAGAAGCGGTTTAAGGTATCTGGAGAGTATGTTATTGGTAGTATTAGGGTGGGTAATGGCGAGGTTAAGCTGTCAATACCAATGTACATAGAGGTGCCGGGTGAGGGCGTTAAACCATCAGTACAGGCTAAGCGGCAGGTTAGGCAGAGGCGTGTTAGGAGCTCCAGTATTCTGGAAGTATTTGGTGAAGAGAAGAGGGCTGAGGTTAAGCAATCCACGGTAGAAAGTAGTGAGAGTGAGAGAGGGGAGGTTAAGACCACGGCTTCGGAGGTTAAGCAGGAGGAGCAGCAAAAGGAGGATTTAAGGATAGCTGAGCACAGGGATGTTGAGGGTATTCATGGCGGTGATAAAGTTGAGACTGGCATTAAGGAGGAAAAGGAAGAATCAACGGGAATTGGCGCTGAGGGCGTGGTGGTTCCAACTGATTACTCCACGGTGGCTATGGAGGATTTCACCGCAATGCTTAGGAGGGCTATTGAGGAGGAGCTGCCGCAGAATAGGGAGGAGGGTTATAAGGTTGCCATAGCAATGCTAAGCTATTTACAGAGGTATTGGAGCGTTGGCGAGTTAAGGCTTAAGCTCGATATTGCCAAGCAGTTTGGTGGTGTTAATGAGGGTATTATGAGGATTGAGGACGGTGTTTTAAGGGCCCTCAGAAAACTTGGTATTGTGGAGGTCGTGGAACCTGGCGTTGTTAATAGGATTAAGGAGTTACCGAGGGATTTCATCAAGGTCAGGCTTGACTCACTATTTACGTGATTAGGCAGCCAACTGCTTAAGTCTCTCGGGTGTTGTGTATACCTCGGTCCTATGGCCCTTCGAGACCAGTACCAGCGTACCCTTACTAGCTAATGCCCTCAGTATTTGATAGGCAACGCTTATTTTCGTATTAAACCTGGTGGCTACTAGGTATGGTGTTACGTACTCCCACTTGATCACCTCCTTCTCAACATCACTAAGGAGTTTTTGATCAATGAGCGATGCCTTAACGGTTGGTCTCTCCTCAGCAACCGCTCTTTTACCCTTTGCGGCTGGTTTAGCCTGGGCCTGCTGTTGCTGCTTCTCTTGCCTCTTTGCTAATTGCGATAATGTTGGTTTCTTCTTACCACCCATATGGATCAATAGCCTTAATGCCATCCCCCTTTATAAACTATTCCTCGCAGTATAGATGGAACAGGTATTATGCCTATGATTGTGTCGGAAAGGTTTTTTAAGTGCTTTTTTAAATCATGAATAATGCCAAATCCCACTTATCGTATTGAGAACATTGTTGCCACGGTAAACCTCGGCATCGACCTAGACTTAGATAAACTCGCAGAGAGACTTCCAGCGGCTGAGTATAACCCAGAGCAATTCCCTGGCTTAATCCTGAGGTTGCAGAGACCAAAAATCTCCGCCTTAATCTTCAGGACTGGTAAGATGGTGTGCACGGGCGCTAAGAGCGAGAACGAGCTTAAGAGGGCCGTTAAGGAATTAGTTAGGTTATTAAATGAGCATGGCGCCGATGTACCACTAACGCCCGAAATACAGGTGCAGAACATAGTGGCCTCCGGTAACCTACATGCTGAGGTTGACATTGAGAAGTCAGCCCTGATGCTTGAGAACTCGATGTACGAGCCTGAGCAGTTTCCCGGCCTAATCTATAGGATGGATGACCCAAAGGTCGTCCTCCTGATATTTAGTTCGGGTAAGATAGTCTGCACAGGAGCTAAGAAAGAGCAGCAGGTCAGGGATGCGGTCTTTAAGATTCATGACATCCTTAAGGACATTGGTGCGTTATACGAGGAGGAGGGAGGTAAGGAGGAAGAGGAGCTTTGATAACCATGTTCCCAGAGGCAGTACCAATAATTGACCAGGAGGTTAGGCACGTGCCAAACCTTGTATTTACCAATAAGTTGGCAATAGAGTTGAGGGATGGCATAAACCCAGGGATCATAAGGAGGTTAGGGTCGTTAAGTAAGGAGGTCATTGGCATTACTAGGGTCAATGATGAATTCAACTCTAAGCTCCCAAATTCATTAAGTAAGTTCAATAAGGTGGTCATAATTTTAGGACCTGAGGTTGGTGAGTCATGGCTTAAGTACGTAATGAGCCTCACGAATACCATAGTCGGGTTCACACTTGATTCATTAATGAGGTTTGTAAAGATAAGGCCGGGCCTGCTTAATATACCCAATGAATTATTTATAGATCCGATAGTTAGTGGTAATGATACGGCGGTACAACCTAAGGCCCTGCCTAAGGCCGTTATTGATTGGTTAATGGATTACGTGGACTCAGGAGGTGATTTATACGTATTAGCACGTGGTGACTCTATTAATAATATAAATTTACTCATGCACTCACGACTTATTTTTACCTACAACATAAAGCTGGCCGAACTTTATAATAGCATTATTAAGGGCGGTTTTATAAGCGGTACCAAGATTAGTGTTAAGGCTGGGTGCGACTTCTGCGGTAATTCCCCAAACCCACTATGTTTATTGATATGTCCTAATGTGGACCTGATTAAGGAGATTGAGGTTGAGTAACCATGAGTCTAGCGAAGAGGAAGGGCTCAGCTCATGAAAGAGCTCTGGCGAATAAGTTATGGGACATGGGACTCGCAGTCCTTAGGGGCTGTTCATCGGGTGGTGGCGTCAGGAAGAGGTTCGTGCCGGATATCGTGGCTATAGGCCCTGGGTTTGTATTGGTGATTGAGGCTAAGTATAGGTCTGAAAGAAGTTCCATAAGGATTGAGGGTGAGAAGGTGGAGAAGTTGCTGGAGTTTGCGCGTAGGGCGAGGGGTGATGCCTACATTGCCGTGAAGTTTAAAGGCGATGAGTGGCGCTTCCTACCAATTACCGATGGGGGTGATGTGGTTGTGAAGCCTGATGATCTTAGTAATGCCTATACGCTTGAGCAATTGATTAATAAGTACATGAGTAAGTCCTTGACCGAATACTTGAAGTAACCTGGACGATTAACCTTAATAATTTCCCCAAGTGCTGGATAGTTAATGTCATCAACGATGCAGCGGGAAATAAAGTCATTAGTTGACAAAGTACTCAAAACCTTAGAGACTAAATCCCTGAGGTTCACTAGAGTTAGCGTTAAGGGTTCCGATAAGGGCTTTGAGGTAAGCATAAAGATATACCTTGAGCACCCAATGCGGTTCAATAGTATTTATGAGTTGATGAAGGCCGTGACCAGTAAGTATGGCATTGCCATGGACGAAGTATTAATATACTCACCACACTCAAGGGCCATTAGGCTATCCTTCATCATTAAGAGGTGAACTTGCGGTAAAGTTTATTTATTGCGGGACTACCTAGGAGTTAATGAGCACGCAGTCATACATTAAATGGCTTGGTCACGCAGCCTTTGAAATAATGCTAAGTGGTAAGAAAATCCTAATCGATCCTTGGATTTCCAACCCACTGTCGCCTGTGACCCTCAATGAGATAACGAGTGTCGACTACATACTCGTTACTCACGACCACTTTGATCACTTAGGTGAAACCGTCGATATTGCCAAAAAGACCAATGCAACGGTGGTTGGGGTTTTTGAGCTCGTTAATTACCTTAGTGAACAGGGCGTTAAGAATACCATAGGCATGAATGTAGGAGGTTCCGTAAAGCTAACGAGCGAAATAGAGGTTTACGTAACCCCCGCACTACATAGTTCGAGTAGGGGCGTGCCTGTGGGCTTCATAATAAAGGCCCCTGAGGCAACTATATACCACGCAGGAGATACTGGGCTATTTAGTGAAATGGACTTACTAGGTAGGTTGTTCAAGATCGATGTGGCCATGCTACCAATAGGTAGCTTATTCACGATGGATCCAAGACAAGCCGCCTATGCATTAACGATGTTAAGGCCCAAGGCCGTAATACCAATGCATTATAATACGTTCCCCGATATTAAGCAGGACCCGCAGCAGTTTAAGGAGCTTGCAGAATCTATGCTACCTGACGTTAAGGTATTTATACTGAAGCCTGGCGAGGTTTTACAATTGCCAATCAAATAATTAATTACTATTAAGCCCTTAATATTTAAAATCCCTCAAGCACTTCGTTATTGGTATGGTCAATTTCGACGTAATTGTTGTTGGCGCAGGCACGGCGGGTTCGTATGCATCCTACCTACTAGCCAAGGCGGGGCTTAATGTCGCCCTAATAGAGATGAAGAGGAGAGATAAGGTGTTTAAGACAACAGGTGACGCCATCGGCATTCATCATATCGAGAGGATGGCAATTAAGCCGCCGAGTGACGTATTCATGATTAAGTATGAGGGTGCTGAGCTGTTCAGCCCAGACTTATCGATTAAATACGTGGTGCTTGGTAGGGGTTTCGGCTTGGACATGGCTAGGTGGGCTCAGTGGTTAATAGGTGAGGCCGAGAGAGCTGGTGCGCATGTTTTCGATAATCATAAGGTTCAGGGGCCAATAATCGAGAATGGCTTCGTCTCTGGGGTTAGGGTGTTAAAACCTGATGGATCCACTGAGGAGTTTAGGGCTAAGGTCGTCATTGATGCAAGTGGCGTTGGCGCCGTCGTTAGGAGCAGGTTACCACGTGAGTGGTGGGTTTCTGAGCCATTACTCCCTGAGGACGTCTCAAATGCCTATAGAGAGATTATCCAGGTTGATTATGATATTGAGAAGCCAGAGTACATAAAGATATACCTCGACACTAACATAGCGCCGGGTGGTTACTGGTGGTTGTTCCCAAAGAGTCGGAATACGATGAACATTGGGCTTGGTCTATGGGGTAAGTTAAGTGAGGAGCAGGGGTTGAACCCTAGGCATAACTATGATAGGTACTTGGCCAATAGTCAGTACACGAGGGGCAGGAGGATAATACATGTGGGTGGTGGTATTGTACCAACGCGCAGGCCGTTACCATCGCTTGTGGCTAATGGATTCCTAGCGGCCGGTGATGCCGCGGTCACGGTAAACCCAGTACACGGTGGTGGTATAGGCCCCGCCCTGCTCTCGGCAGAGTTGGCTTCGAAGACCGTGATAGAGGCCTTTGAAAAGGGTGATTTTTCGGAGAGAGGATTGTGGAGGTACAACATTGAGTATTTAAGGGCTTATGGAATAAAGCAGGCAATGCTCGATGTGTTTAGGCTCATGCTTCAGACGCTAACTAATGATCAATTAAATAGGGGATTGAGAGCTAGGCTCCTTACCGAGGATGAGGTACTTGAGATATCTGAGAAGGGCTCGTTGGAGCTATCCTTCATTGATAAGTTGAAGGTTGGTTTACGCTTAATGAAGGTGCCTGACGTAGCGTCTAAGCTAAGGCTCGCGTTGAGGTACATGAATGAGGTCAAGAGCTTATATGAGACCTATCCAGAAGACCCCAGCGGTTTATCAAGTTGGTACAGGAGGTTAGTGAGTATGTACCGTGAATATACGGATAAACTCGGCATCTCATTGAAATGGTTAAGCAATGCCTAATACCTTGGGTATGTTCTTATCGAAGGGTGGATATATAATTCCCTTCTCCGTTATTAATGCGGTCACGTACTTTGGAGGTGTAACATCAAATACAGGGTTGAACACTGGGACACCCTCTGGGGCTATTGGCACACCCCTAATCTTCCTAACCTCATCAGGATCCCTCTCCTCAATCCTTACATCCTCAACCCTACTCTTTAAGTCAAAGGTTGATGACGGCGCTATTGCGTAAAATGGTATACCAAGTTCATGGGCGATAACGGCCTCCTTGAAAGTCCCAATCTTATTATAAACATGCCCGTCCCTAAGTATCCTATCTGCACCAACCATCACGCTATTGACCATGCCCTTATACATCACATAGCCGACGGCGGTATCCGTTATTAACGTGACCGGTATGCCATCCGCCATCAACTCGTAGACAGTTAACCTAGCGCCCTGAAGCCAGGGCCTAGTCTCTGGTGCAATGACTGATACCCTTATACCCAATGCGTGGGCAACCCTTACAGGTGCCGTAGCTGTTCCAATGCCTGTACCCGTCGCCAACCCACCGGCATTGCACTGTGTTAGTATGGTATCCCCATCACTTATCTTCTCAAGTCCATAAACCCCCATCATTAACTCAGCATTAAACTCCTCATCAAATATTGCCTTAGCCTCTCTCCTTAAGATTTCGACTAACTCCTTTACGTTCCTAGCCTCACCATTATTCACTGCATTTCTAGCCCTATTATACATTCTCTCCGTGGCCCAAAACAGATTTTGAGCAGTTGGCCTCGCTGCATTAAGGACCTCCCTAGCCCTGGCTAACTCCTTAAGAGCCTCGTCTAGCGTTGATGTGTTGCCATGGGCTATGGCTAGGACCATACCGTAGGCCGCCGTTATGCCTATCGCTGGTGCTCCACGCACGATCATCTGCCTAATTGCGTCAGCGGTTGATACTGGGTCTCTTAACTCTACGTAAACCTCCTCAAAGGGTAATTTCCTCTGATCAAGCAGTATGAGCGTGTTGTCCTCATCACGCCAGATTATTGGTCTTAACTTAGGCTTTATTTTATTTTTCAATTCCTCAATATCAATCCTCATACTCAACTGATAATAATCAACAACTTTTAAGTCTTTTTAGTATAGTCTCTTAACTCAGGTACTTCTCACGCAGGTAATTCAGCAGGTATGTTGGGTTATACGTATCATTAAACGACCTCATCAATAACTCCTTGGGCGGATATATGGCACCGTACTTACAAATCCTGTCCCTAAGGAACTCCTTAATCTCATTAAACCTCCTACCCGCGACCTTATCCCTAAGCCCAGGGAGCTTCGCATATATCATCCCAGCAATAACATTACCCAGCGTGTAGGTTGGGAAGTAACCAAAGGATCCCTGGGACCAATGAATATCCTGGAGGACACCCTCAGCATCATTCCTAGGTCTAACACCGAGATACTTATCCATAAAGTCATTCCATAATGACGGCAAGTCAGACACATCAAGTTTACCGGCTATTAACCCCTTCTCAATCTCATAACGAAGCGCTATGTGGAAATTATATGTGACTTCATCCGCATCAACCCTAATTAGACTCGGCCTAACAATGTTAAAGTACCTGTAAACGTCCTCCTCACTATAGTCCTTAAGGAATGGCAACCTCTCCCTAAGTAATGGGTATATCAAGTGCACAAACTCCCTGCTCCTACCAATAATATTCTCCCAAAACCTCGACTGACTCTCATGAACACCCATGGAGACTCCCCGACCCGCTGGTGTCATTTCTAATGAAGGGTCTATCATGAGCTCATATATTGCATGGCCACTTTCATGTATTACGGAGAACATTGTAGCCCTAAAGTCTTTTCCCTCGTACCTAGTGGTTATCCTGACGTCATTAATGGACATACTAGTCGTGAATGGGTGTGCGGACACATCCATACGGAACCTCGTGCCTACGGGCATATCCAGTATCTTAAGTAACTCCTCATTGATTGACTTCATGACATTGACATCATAAGGCACCTCCTCGAGTGGGTGCCTGCTTGGGTATTTACCTTCACTCAGTATTTTTTCGAGTATCGACTTTAGATTAGGTAGTAATGTATTGAAGACACTATCCGCATCATTTACGGTAAAGCCCTCCTCATACAAATCCAATAGGGCGTTGTACGGGTGACCCTCATAACCGAGCTTATCAGCAATAATCCTCTCTAACTCCACTATCTTTGACAAGTACGGCTTAAACTTATCAAAATTCGATTCCCGCCTAGCCTCCCTCCAGACCACGGCAGCCTTCGTTGTTGTCCTATTTAGCTCCTCAATAACCTCTGGAGGTATTGATGTGTAATACTTCAACTCCCTCTTCAAAACCCTAATAACGCCCCTCTCGAAATCCGTTAAGTCCTTAGCATCCTCATACTTACTAACCAAGTCCTTAAGCCGTAGTAAGTACTCCCTACGTATAAGTGCCAAGTATGCCAATGCCTCACCACGCGCAGACGCGGCCTCGACAGGCATGTTAACTTCCAAGTCCCACCCAAGCAGTGAATTTGCGTGATCGATAGCCCACACGAACTTATATTCTTTGAGTAACTCGTCAATCCTCATCAACCCATTAATCGAGACATTCTACTTAAGCATTTCCTCTATTGCATGAATTAATTAATAGGGAGACAAGGTTATATAATCGAATGGCGGTCTTCAACTTATTTAGTGATAAATTGCCAAGCCCCAATTCTTTCCTAACGTCGCTTATTAACGAACCACAATTATCCGCATTAACCCCCAACCTTTCACACACGCAACTCCAATCATTGCAGCTCATCACAGCGTTCATTATATCCCTGACCTTACCATCGCATGACTTTATGGCCAATGTAAACACGGTGTTTATTAAATCACCAACCGCTTCATAAAGCACATTTTCAATAACAGTCCTTAACTCATCAATTGTTAAAACAACGGCCTCCTCAAGATTTATCACAGAAACTCCCAATTCATCAGCCAAGGCCCTACTTGAGTCATTACTGAAGCCCCTGGCTACGATGAGCGGCTTCGCATTTAATACCTTGGCATTAACGTATGCCTGCCTAATGGCACTCACATCAACCTTACCTGACTTAACCTCAATGGCATACTTATTGCCAGAACTATCCTCAGCCACTATGTCGACTTCACCAACCTCAACCCCATTAACCGTGACCTTAACCCTCCTACTAATAACCTTAAGCCCAAGCCTACTCAGTAGCTCAGCCACGTAATCCTCAAACTTAATACCTACATTGGCCACTGCAATTAACAGCGCGCAAACCCTTTAATTAATTTTGATACTTATTACTTTTAGTGATGATGGTTTGCAGCCCTGAATAATGAAGAAACCGCTGAGGACTGACAATTATAACTTGAGATCCGTTTGCGGGTTTGCCATGGCATTCATTATCAAATTCCTAAGCTTCACGTACTGATTAACCGAATTACTAATAATATTGTTTATCTCATCCTTCGTGAAGGCGCCCGTGACCTTCTGAATAGCCACAACATTACCACCAGCAATACCCGTTATATAAACGCCATCTGATAAGTCTTCCTCCTCACGGGTTGGATCAACGAGTAGGAAGTTCCCTATCTTAACGTAGGTTATTGTTAATGGTAACTTATCAGTATTGAGCCTAAGGGGCGACCTAGCGCTTCTATCTATCTTCAATATATTACCTGCAGGGTCAAGCTCCACCTTCGGCAGTGCCGTATTCATTAATGCGGCCACGGCAGCTATTGTTGATGCATCCACAAGGTTACCATCGTGGTTAAGCACGTATATGTCAACCCATAGGAACCAGGCATGCTTGCCCGTGACTATCGATAATGACTTAAAGTCGAGAAAGCCACTATGCCTTATCGCCCTATCTACAACCCTGGCTATCTCAATGGCATTCTCATCAGGTGGCCCCGGCTCAATATCTGGGGATGCGGTTGGCGCTATTTCTAAGTTCACGATTAGTGCGCCTTCATCTGGTGTGTCTTCAAAGGGCTTCCCAACCTCAACCTTAACGCCAGCCATTACCTTGGTATTGCCGAGGGATACCAGGGAACTACCATCAGCCGTTTTCACCACGTTAACCCTAATGCTTAGTTCTCTATAATCATTCAACCCCCTATTATCAATCCTAACCCCCTGCTCAATCATTTTCTTCATAACGTCCTGCTTAAGCTTTGGAATAACGCCTCTTTCCTGGGTTACGCTCAGCATTTAGAGGACTATTGCTTAAGCCCTTTTAACTTTATTTGCCATAGCAATTAATAGTAAGTTTGAGGTTATACAATGAGTGACATCGACGGTTCAACATACCTACTCTTAAGCGTCTCCTTCTCCAACCTATATATCTGCTCAGCAGCCTTAAAGGCTAAATCAAGCGCCTGGTTAACCTCAGTCGGCGTCCACTCACCATCAGCCTGCATTAACGTTATTAATCCACGGCCATACATTATGGCCAAGGGCATGTCGCCCTCACCGTACTGATCCTCAAGCTGGTTAAGGTCAACGACTATAGTCCCAGAAACCTTACCTATTGAAACGCCAACAAGTAGGTCCCTCATTGGTATACCTGCGTCTGCCAACGCCAATGAGGCGGCCGTTATACCCGTGACCCTAGTACTACCATCAGCTTGGAGAACCTCAATGTAAACATCAATCGTGGTTCTCGGAAACCTCTCGAGTATGACCACAGGCTCCAGTGCCGTTCTAATTACCTTGGAAATCTCAATCTCCCTCCTGGATGGTGTCGGGCTCTTCCTACCCTCAGATGTGCTGAATGGGGCCATGTGATACCTAACCCTAAGTATGGCCTTGTCTGGCAATTCAAGGTGCTTCTGTGGTACCTCCCTCGGTCCATAAACCGCAGCAAGTATTACGGTATTGCCATAGGCAACCAATGCACTACCCTCAGCATTCTTAATCACGCCAACCTCCATCCTAACAGGCCTGTGCTCATTCGGCAATCTACCATCACTCCTCTTACCATTAACGAGCAACGGCACTGGAGGTTGCTTACCCATTATGTCGATTATTAAATTTTGGTATAAAAGCATTTTTAAGGGTGGGCTTCTTTAGCTACTTAGTATGGTCACGATTAGGGAGGCTCGGGAAAGCGACGTGGATGCACTGGTTGATCTTGTTGTCAGGTTAAAAAGGCTCAATAGTGAGTTTGACCCGTTATTTAGTGCTAGGAATGACTGTGCAGAGCGCGCCAGGGAGTACTTAATTAATGCATTGCGTGATAATAAGAATCACCTAGTACTTGTTGCTGAGGATATGGGGAAAATAGTCGGTGTGTTGAAGGCGGATATTAGGGAGCGACTATTCTACTCACCAAGTATCGAGGGCGCCATTGTGGACTTCTACGTGATGCCTGAGTACAGACGTAAGGGGTTGGGTAGGATGATGCTCGAGAGAGCTATAGCAATGCTCCGTGAGAGGGGTGCTCAGTTAATAACGGCTGAGTTCCCGACTCAGAATCAAATAGCCGTGAATTTCTACAATAAGATGGGGTTCAGGTCGCTCGTAAGTATTTACGCTAGGGAAACCTAATCTAAGGTAGGTCAAAAACCCTCGCAATCCAATCACCCATTTTATTACCAACCATCACGTAAACCTTTATCCTGGGGCATTCATCCACTATGACTATGGGCACAATAATAATACTAAACATTAGGTTATTGGCTTTGATTACTTTCGTTGCCATGGGTTCAAGCTTATCCACGGTTTCCCTAGCCCTAGGCGCATAATTATTATTGGTGGTTATGATATCGCCTACTAACGCGCCAATGGGTTTACCACCCTGAATTATCAATGCATAGTCATTGCTCGGTTGAGTATTGATTAGGCTTAGGTTTATCGTAATGTCAACATCGCTGAGAAGGCTCATTAGGTGGAAACCCTTGTTACTCACTAAGTAATTGAATATTGTGACTATCTGATTTAATACGCAGCCCTTAGGTAAGTCGATTACAGCAAAGCAACCGCCACTCCTCAGGTAATTACCCAAGGCCTTTGAATATTGAAGGCATTTAAACTCATCACTACCCGTTATAATTTCCAGTAAATTGCTCGTGTAATTGATCTCATCCCTCCTCGTGAGGCCCAGGAGCTTTATCGCCTCATTTATCGGTAATCCCTCAGCTAACCTCTCAATGACCTCCTTCAGTACGCAATTCCTAATGGCTATCTTATACAATAAATTAGGTAATTCCTGACCACCATTAATCACTGCCTTACCCAATTCCTCGGCCTCTCTCGTTAATTTACCCTGCTTCCAAAGACCCAATGCAGATAGTGTTGGTATGATAACCCTATAATTCGATCTACTAAGTCCGTGGGAGTCCAAGTACTTCATTATGCCCTCCATGTCATCACCCTGCCTATTCCTTATAAGGAACGCGATTATGTCCAGTAGCTTGGCGACTGGTAATCTAATGTACCAGCCCCTTAGGGTACATGGGCTTGACTTAAGGGTATCATCGTTCTCCCTAATTGTTAGTAAATCCCTAACCTCGGTACTTAATGAATTTATGAGTTCATTAATGGACTTGGCCTTAAGAATACGCGTCACTCCGTCACCTTCAATAATCACTTGATACTCATCACTCTCCTGAATGATCTTAATGCTTAAATCCACAGCCTATCAATGTCTCGCCACTATTTAAAGCACTCATTCTAACCATAGCTGTAATATCCGCTGCCATATCAGCATGTCACAGTACCTGTTACTGTGAGTAAAAATGCTTTTAATGCCTGAGTTTAGATATTCGTAGTATGACAGTTGATGCGGTCATGATATTAGAAATACTAATAATAATAGGTACATCATTATGGGCAATACAATACGGGGTTTCAAGGAGGGTCCATGCATATGAGAAGCCTTCATTAAAGAATGCGCAGGTTGAGAATTTACCAAAGGTCTCAATAGTATTACCTGTTTATAAAGAGAGGAGGCAAAGCATTGAAAAGACGCTTGATAGCATATTATCTCAAAACTACCCAAAGAATCTCCTTGAGGTTTTAATAGTTGTTGATAAGGATGATACGCAGACCCTTAATGAGGCATTAAAGGCTGCGGAGAGGTTTCTAAGCTCACTTAATATTAAGATGGTGATTAATGAGAATGCTGGGCGTAGGCTTAAGGCCATAGCGATGAATACGGCAATGAAACATGCGGGGGGCTTAATAATCGGCTTTTATGATGCTGACGACGTATTCCCAAGTGACCAGGTCCTCAATGCGGTTCTGTTAATGATGGAGAGGAATTACGCAGCCGTGGGCACTAGGGTGTATAGGTTTAGGAGTAGTGTGCTCGGTGGCCTGATGTACCTGGAGTCAATAGTTTGGTATAACGCGATAATACCATTCCTCAGGTCCACGGTTAAGATAACGCCTTTATCCGGTGAGGGGCTCTTCATAAGGAAGGATCTTGTTGACTCAATACCACAGAGTATGGCTGAGGATGCGTTACTATCGCTAAAGCTTTCCAGCCGTGGGTACTCAGTGGGTCTCCTTGACTCCTACGTGTATGAATTGGCGCCCGTGAATATAATCAGCTTCATAAGGCAAAGGATCAGGTGGAATAAGGGTTACGCCCAGAACTTCGTTTTAATATTTAAACAGGGCATTCAATTAAGTTATGCGTTTAGGGTATTGGCGCTATACGTATTAATAGCACTACCTTCGGCATTATTGCTAATATCCATTATTGGTTTCATTGCCGTCGCATACATGGCAGTGATAGTTAAGGTATTCACGCTAGGATCCCTTTATCAGTTGATGCTTGCTATGATGATATCAGAGGTTGTGGTTCTATACCTAATGCGTGATTTCATAAATGAGAGTATGAACATGGGGAGGGCAATCATCTTACTACCGGCATATTGGCTATTGCTTGGTACAGTAACAATAACGTCACCATTAATGCCAGTTAATAATTGGTTGAAGACTGCCCGTTAAATATTCACAACACTCACATTACCAGTTGGCGCCACCTTACTACTCATCACAACCTGATACCCAACCTTCCTAGCCATCCTATCGATTATATCGACTAAGGCATTCAACTCATCATACGTAAGGCCAAGATCAACGCTATCAATGAGTAATACTGAACCTGGTGGAGTGAGTATTAACTGAACAAGTATTGGCAGTAAAGACCTCATTTTTAAACCGGCGTGAAACATGGGAACCCACTTACCGTTCACTTTAATATACCCTGAAATCCTCTTCGGAGCCGTGAACCCCGCCTTAATACCCTCTATGCCAAGCTCATTTACTAACCCCATCAACTCGTTGTAGATACCCTCATACTCAGGCCTCGTTTGTATCACGGAGAGCTGATGCACTGTATACTGCCCATCAGACCCCACGGAATTACTTGGTAAATCCACGGTTGTCTCATAATCCCTCTTCCACCAACAAACCCTGCCCTCACCAAGGTAGTAAAACTTATTCTTGAGCATATTCCTTAGGATGAAGGCCAGGGAATAAGCCTTTTTCGACACGTCCCCATCACATGTTATGAAGGCATCCTCATGCATCACATGCGTCGGCGCCATACAAAGCCTGGCATTTACTGGATATCTCACGAAACCCTCATTACCAACCTTCTCAACCACAGCCACCAACTCATTATTTAGGTACAATTCCTGACGAACCCAGTAATCACTAAGCCTAAAACTATAGTGGTAACCAATGACCGAGCCCCTACTTAACTCAAGGCCCGTACTACGTCCAAGGCTCTCCCCATCCTCATCAACTTCATAATAAACACCAATCGTTATAGTCTCACTGGGGTCGAGCCCATAGGCTAGGTCCTCAGGTTCATGAATAATTAATAGGTTTCCTTCAAGGACAAGCCACTCCTCACCCCTACTCTGCATTAATAGGGCTAGGGCCTCCATAAAGCTCGTCTTGCCTGACCCGCTACGGCCAACAATTACGGTATTACCGTTAAGGTCTATGGTTAGCCCCCTACCTAAGCCCTTGAATCCCTTAATCACCGCCCTTACGAGTCTCGTCATCCTCATCAACCAATGCATAGGCTATTATTAATATTCCGCTGACATTACCAAGACTCACATTACTAATGTTAATACCCACCTGCCTAATATTACGCGACCCAGCAATATTACTCAACTCACTCAGTGCCTTGCTTAATGATTCATCGAGCCTGTTCAACGCCACGTCAAACTCAACACCCCTAACTAACTGGCCAACACTTACATTGAGTGGTATGAATTTCCTAACATGCACTATCTTAGTCATTAAAATTTACTGCCTGTATAAGGTAAAATACCTTTCCACCTGGATAAGCCTTTTATTATTCAATGTGCGTGTGTATCTGAATGGAGGTTGTCTTCACACCGTGGCGATGGACATACATAAAGTCAACGAATAATAAGGGTGGTGAGTGTGCGTTATGCGCCTATTTACGTGGCAGTGATGATGGATTAGTGGTTTACAGGGGTAGGCAATGCTTCATTGTTATGAATAAGTACCCATACAACATCGGTCACGTAATGATAGTGCCCAATAGGCACGTACCATCAATAACGGACTTAAACACCGATGAATTAAATGAGTGTGGGATACTCCTAGTGGCTGTTATTAAGGCGTTAACTAAGGTCCTAGGTATTGGCTATGGAGATTTTAACGTGGGCATCAACATTGGTAGGGTCGCTGGCGCGGGTATTGAGGAGCACATGCACGTACATGTTGTTCCCAAACCCTCGGTGATATCCTTTGAATCAACAGACCCTGAATTTGTCATGAATAAGACCAGGGAAATAGCGGTTAGACTTAGGGAGGTGGTTCCTCAATTTACTAAATAGCGCCGTTTGGCATTTTATAAAGTATTTTCAATTTAACCGCATAGCTACGTGGATGATAAATCCATAGATGTACTTCTTATAAACGCTTAAATTAATGAAACTAATGTGCCATTCACAGGTGAGCCATTAAAGGCATTGCTTACGGACGTAGTTACGCCCAGGTACGTACACTCATTAATGGAATCCATTAAATGCGGCTCAGTAACCAATAGGGAATTCCCAATATTAACAATAGGTGCTGGGGCGAGACAGGTACTCATAGTAACTGGCTTCTCAATAAATGATTACAGGATAAGCAATACCCTAATTTACATGCTACTTAATAAGTGCCTTAATCACGTATACTCAATACCAACATTTAGCGCTTCACAATTGGGCAAATGGACGATTAGGGTAATACCAATGGCAAATCCATGGCCATTTAACTCGTGGGACGTTATTAGGGGTAAAAGCCCATTTTATTCTATGGATGATGAGGGCATCCCCGTAAGGTATGACGCATTAACACTTAGAAGTAGGTACTCAGTTAAACTTCATAATTTCGTGCATGAGGTGAACCCTGAACTCATAATAATGCTCGTGAACTCCGACAAGTGGTCAATAGTAACCCCTGAACCAATAAGAATCGATGATTATGGCACTATTAATCCGGATCCTGCTGACTTCACGCATCATTTTACCCTTGAGAGTTACCCCACGATAATATTATCGGTACCCAAGGATGCCGAACCACGTGAAGTAGCCAATGAGATCATTCAATTAATTAAGGAGCATAGTGTTAAAGTTCAGGATAGTAAGCCGCTGGAGATCGTGATTAAGGTTCACGGTGATATTGATAATATATCTAACATACTCAGGCTTCACGGATTCCTAGTGGGTGTTGATGGGAGTAAATTAATCGTGAGGGCGGGTAGTAAGTCCCAGTTGTTGTTAAATGCATTAATAGACAATAATTTAATTGAGCATTACTTCGATGTTGAAATTTCAGAGATCCATCTGCAATAACTCCTTGGTTTTTATCTTAATACTTAATATAAATAATTATTCAAAAAGCTTAATTATTCCTCAGCCTATATAATTAGAATATGGAGAAACTCGTACTTGCATACTCAGATAAGTATTTGGATTATAACTTTGGCCCATGGCACCCATTCAAGCCACATAGGGAGAAGCAACTAGTTGAGTTACTTAAGGAGCATGGGCTATTAGGCTCTTACGTTGATTTAGTAGAGCCTGGGCCTGCGTCGGATGAGGAATTGATGCTGGTCCATACGAAGGATTACATCAACTATGTCAAGAGTGCCAGCGTTAATGGTGTTGGTTACCTAGATTATGGCGACACACCAGCCTTTAAGGGTGTTCATGAGGCAGCGGCTATTAGGGTTGGCGGCACGTTACTCGTCACTAGGCTTGTTAATGAGGGTAAGTACGTTCACGGCTTTAACCCAGGTGGCGGGTTCCACCACGCCAAGCCAAGCGAAGCCGCGGGGTTCTGTGTGTATAATGACATTGCCATAGCCGTTAAGTGGCTTAGGAATCACGGCATTAAGCGTGTGGCGGTTGTTGACGTTGATGTTCATCATGCTGACGGTACACAGGCAGTTTTTAATAATGAGGACGTTCTTTTAATATCAACGCACGGCTACGATGGTCGCTTTTACCCAGGCACTGGTTGGATTGATGAGGATGGTGTGGGTGCAGGTAAGGGGCTTAAGGTGAATATACCATTACCGCCCCACACGGGTGATGATGTGTACTCCATGGTGATTGATGAGATAATTAAGCCAATACTCGACAGGTACTCACCCGAATTCCTGGTGCTTCAATTTGGTGTTGATGCTCATACAGGGGATGAGCTTGGGATCCTGGACCTAACCACCGAATCGTACCTTAAGGTACTCAGTGTGGTTCATGAGATAGCCCATAGGCATGCTGGTGGTAGGTTAGTCCTAACCGGCGGTGGAGGTTATGATGTTTGGAATACCGTTAAGACCTGGTTCCTAGCCATAGTATTCCTCACGGACCCCAGTAAGCTCAGTCAGTATTCGAATTATTTCGATAAGGAATCCACAAGAACCCCAGAGCGTTATTATGAGGAGGCGCTGTACATAATTGATGCCGTGAAGCAGAGATTTGGCGTGTAAAACCTACTCAATATGCGATATCCTCTTTGTCTGGAATGACCTTATTTTAACGATAATCCTATAACCGCAGTATGGGCAGTGCACGCCGGGCGTTATCATATCCTCAAGCGAGAATACTCTGCCGCACCTAAGGCACATGTATATCTTTCGACTAGCAGCCTCACCCATCGCTTCCCCACCACCCTCCTCACCTAATGCTTTCGCTTGCTCCTCCTCATTACCCTCCTCAAAGAATTCCTCACTCACGCCAAATCGATGAAGTAAGCCCCTTAAATTATTTTTGCATTATCCTCCTCACCCTATCCTCAGCATTAATCCTACTCAGCACCGGCAAGACCCCTGTTGCCACGAGACTCTGCCACGACCTATCACCCATAGCCATTAACTCCCTAATCCTCGTACCACTATAAACCTCCTTATTAAAGAGCGGCGTATTAAGGACCTTAATCCCACCATACTCAAGGCACAACTTAGTGAACTCATCATTCGTGTAAGCCACGTCAAATGACGGGCACCGCTCACGGACATAGGCATACCACAGCGCCGAATCACCCTTCGTATCAGGTACGGCGCAATAAAGGACCCTATCGACCAGCTTTAACTCCCTAAGCATTGAATGAAGCATCTCGATTCTCTCACCAACGGTAAACGGATTCCTAGGCGTGAATGACTCGTTGGCAGACCCAATGGCGATAACTAACTCATCATGCCTACCCAACAACCACTTAATCACCTCCTCATGACCCCTATGCAGCGGTTGAAACCTCCCAACAAATAACGCCCTAACCATACAGCACTAATTAATGCTGGGTCATTTTATCTATTTCCCAGGGAATAATCACACTTAAATTAATGCGCCTAAAAATGCATGAATATGGTAAGTATTAAGGATACGGAGGTAACACTTGTCGAGGCAGTCCAGCCCTTTGATATAAACTCCTTAGGTAATTTATTCGGCGGTCGAATGCTTGAGTGGATGGCAAATATAGGCACGGTGGCGGCCACGCGATTCTCAAGGGGCCCCGCAGTCCTTGCATACTTAGATAGGCACTTCTTCATTAGGCCCGTCAGGCTTGGGGAGTTCGTAATACTTAGGGCGAGGGTTGAGTACGTGGGTACTTCGTCAATGGAGGTGAGGATAGAGGCGTGGAAGGAAAGCCCAGGTGGTAAGCAGGAATTGGTAACAATGACCACGGCGTCCTACGTGGCCGTTGATGAGTACGGCGTTCCGAGACCCATAAATAACGTACTTGAGCCTACAGATGATGAGAAGCAACTCTATGAGGAGGCTAGGAGAAGGTATGAGGAGAGAAAGAAGAAGATTGAGGATAGGAAGTTCAGGAGGTTTGACCTGGCAGACCCAACCAAGGGGCTTAGGTGGCGAGTCGAGTCCAGTCGCTGGGCTACACCGTCAGATGCCTTCGTAGGTAACCTAGTGTCTGGTGGCAGATTGTTAGCCTGGCTTGATGAGATAGCAGGCTTATTAGCGGCTAGATACTCAGGTGGTGCCGCCGTGACTGGTTCCGTGGATGAGACAGCCTTTTACGCACCAATTAGAGTTGGAGATATTGTGACTGTGAGGGCTGGGATTACCTACGTTGGTAAGTCATCCATGGAGATAATGCTTGATGTAATTGCTGAGGGTACCTACGGCCAGGCTAGGCATGTGTGCACGGCGTATTACACATATGTGCACGTTGACAGTAGCGGAAGGCCGGCTCCCGTTCCTGAGTACGTCCCCAGTAATGATTATGAGAGGAGACTATTCATGGAAGGTGAGAGGAGGAGACAGGTTAGGGATGAGGAGTTGGCTAAGATTAAGAAGCTGTGGTTAAGCTCTGGGACTTAATGCTCACCTTCCTGGCCTTGTACTGAGTCACTATTGACCTGACCCTATCAGTTAATCCGCTTGTGTGGCTTTCACTCTCTATCAACTTTATTACCCTGGCAACAAATGATTCATCCCCAGGATCCCTACACCTAATCCAAACCCTACCATTCTGACCAACAGTTACGTCACAACCAAGCTCCTCACTGAATATGCTAACCATAGAGCCCCTCCTACCAATCACCCTGGCAACCTTACTCGCATCAATCTCAACGAGCGTCCCACCCTCAATCCTACCAAGCCTAGCCTCCTTAAGAGTTAACGTTACTGGGTAATCCTTTGTCAGGTTAAAATCTATTATCCTGGCAAGCACTATATCGCCAATACCCAACAGGCTCTTTAGGTCAACGGTCATTAAATCAACAGGCTTAAGCGTGGCCTCCTGAATGGGGAGGTATGCCGAGTATGGGGATTTAATGTCGATAACCCACCCAGTTAGTCCGATGTCAATTACATAACCAATGACTATGTCCCCAACCCTAGGCTTGTAAATGCCGCTGAGCGGTATGACCTCCACATCCCTCTCGCCCCTTATGTTTATGAGCCCAACAACTGCCGAGTAAGCCACATCACCATCCCAGTAAATACTACCACTGACGTTATAGTCCTTCGTGGCTATCGCATCCCCGGGCAGCACTATCTGTTTGTCGTTTACGTACAGCGGCATAATCAAGATACCTTGATTCCCCTAATTTTATTTTTAATCCTAAATCATCATTATGACGTGGAGATTATCTTAACATCGCCTGAACCATGAGTTAATTCATTAACCTTAGCAATTATCGTATCCTGAAGCCCAGCAGGGACCTCAAGCTGCATTACCAGCGAGCCATCACCCTCAAACCTCTCCTTAACCACCCTACCCATCCTCGAAAGCGTGCTCCTAACCTTATGGGCATGCTCAGCGGGCGCCCTAATTTCAAGGATACTAACAGCAACCTTAAGTGGTAAGACCTTCTGGAGGGCCTTTATTACGGCATTCACCTGCTCCTCAACGGGCTTAAACGGGTCTATCGCAACATCGACCTGCTGCATTGCAGCCTCAACCCTCTGCGGAGGCACTGGCGTCCTAGTCCTCGTGTCTATACAGTTCCTACTAATCCAATCAATTATCTGCTTCCTCTTCTGCTCAATGAGTCTCCTTCTCTGCTCAGCCGTGAGTGGTAACTCACCGTTCCTAACGATAAACTCGGCCACCTTCCTCGGGTCAGTGGTCTTGAAAACCCTCATTAACGACTCCTCACTCGCCCTAAGGCCCTTCCTCGCGTCTTTGTATATAGTGTCCGTTATCAACACCTTATCAATACTCACAGGCTTGCCAAGCCTCATGTCCAGGGCTGCGTCTGGGTCTACAAGTATTTCGAAGACGTAACCATCCTTCTCATACCTGGCAATTACATAATTCCTTCTACTCATATCATTTAGCCCTATGTAGGGGAATTTTTAATTCTTCCACACATAACCTACGGAGTCCTCCACCTGGCAACCCTAAGGGTTAATAACGTACCCATAATACACCAAGCAATGTTAGAGATGTACGCAGTGACTATCTGTAATGTAGAATAATGCGCTATCCTAACAGCATTTTGTATAATCATTGCTGTGGCTGAAGTCGGCACTAAATACGCAACCCACCAAGCACTGCCTAAGTACGTAGCTGGGTAATAAACTGGGGGTAGTACGCCGAGCGCGAGCGTTAATAGGCTGACCACAGCCCAGGTGTACCTAATGTACGTGAATAGGGTCGATGAGTAGAAGGCTATGGAGGAAATAGCGTACCAAAGGAGCACTAGCGAAGCCGCGATCTCCAGGGTATCCAACAAATCAACGGTCGTCTTAAGTGCCATTAATATCGCGAATAAGATAATGCCAGGCAGTGTAAATATGACCTCACTAAGTGCTAGTCCTATAGTGTAGGCCAACGGGCTGGTTGGCGTAGCCACAATCATCTGCTGAAACTTAAGTTCAAGCCTATAATAGGCGGCGTCACCTATTAGGGCTGTGCCACTTGATAGCATTGTCCAGACGAGGCCGCCTATTATGCCCATGACCATGCCAATGCCCCGGTAAAGCACCGTGAGCAGTATTAACAGGGAAATCGGCGTCGCCAGGGTGGATACAGTCCAAAGCGGCGACCTAAGTATCGGCAGTAATCCATTAAGCCAGGCAAGTACCAGGATAGCCCTCAACTGATGACTTAGACCACCCTTAACCTTCCTCATTACCCTCACCCCAGGACCTTATAGTCACAAGCACATAATGCTCAAGGGACTTGGGCGAGACCCTAATGGCTCCATCCCCAACCTCATCGAGGGAGTCCACGAAGGAGAAGCATGAAGAACCAACCCTAATGCACGGCTCGGTACCCGCGGATGCTGGGTACTCAACAACATACTTACCAGGCAATTTATTAACGAGCTCGCTAGGCCTGCCTCGCGACACTATCAAGCCACTATCTATTAGGAAGACAATGTCCGATATTTGCTCGGCCTCCTCAATATAATGTGTTGTTAAAAATATTGATGCCCCACTATCACTATACCGCCGCAGTGAATTCCAAACAACACGCCTAGATGCTGCGTCAAGCCCAACAGTTGGTTCGTCGAGAAACACGACCTCGGCATTAGAGGCAAGTACAGCGGCGACTAGGACCCTCCTAGTCATGCCGCCAGATAATTGATAAATGGGCGTATTCCTAAAGTCCCACAGGCCAAGTTCCTCAAGCGAGTCCCTGGCGGCTTTCCTCGCATCATTCCTAGGTAGGCCACGGAGTAGTAGGTAGGAGTAAACAAATTCGTGGGGTGTCATGTAGGATATGGGCCTGGCGTCCTGCGGAATCACGGCAATCCTACGCCTAACCTCAGAGGCTTGATTAACCACGTTGAAACCAGCGACATAGGCCTCACCACCATGGGGCATTAACTCAGTTGTCAGTATCCTAATGAGTGTCGTCTTACCAGCACCGTTTGGACCCAGTAATGTGGCTATCACGCCATAATCAACATCGAGGTCTATACCCCTTAAGACCTCCCTGGCCCCGAAACTCCTCCTTAATTCCCTAACCATTATCGCCTGCATTTACATGGCTTGTTTGGGAAACCTCAAATTTAAAAAGGGTTCTATGCATATGCCGCTTGAATGGGCGATCCAAAGAAGCCAAGGAAGAAGTACCTGGGCGGTAAGCCAAGGAGGCTTTGGAATAGGCAGTTGCTTGAGGAGGAGCTTAGGCTAATTGGTGAGTATGGCCTTAGGAATAAGAGGGAGCTTTGGCTTGCGAGGACAATACTCAGGGAGATGAAGCATAGGGCGAGGTCACTACTATCAATGCCAACCGAGCAGAGGGCCAAGTTGGAGGCTGAGTTCAAGGCGAGGTTGTTTAAGGCAGGCTTCATACCTGAGCAGGACATACCATTGGACGCGGTACTTTCACTGGATGTTAGGGCGGTACTAGATAGGAGACTCCAGACGATAGTCTATAGGAAGGGCTTGGCAAGGACTATCTACGAGGCAAGGCAGTTGGTGACCCACGGCCACATAGCCGTCGACGGCAGGGTTGTTAGGTCACCAGGCTATCTGGTGCCCAGGGACCTTGAGGATAAGGTGACCTACGCAATAACAAGCCCAGTACTAAAGAGGCTATTGGCACAGCCGCAGCAGGAGACACAACAGGCGCAGCAAAGTCAATAAGCCTAAGGAAGGTTTTTATTCAAGTTCATGGAATACACATCGATGGATGTTTCGTTGATTTTGGGTGTTGTTGGGCCTGTTGTTACCATAGTTACGATTTTGGGTACGACGTTTTATTGGCTTGGTGGTAAGTTTAAGGGGATTGAAATGATATTTAGGGAGATAGACATGAGGTTTAGGGAGATTAATGAGCGTTTCGGGCAAATCGATGAGAGATTCAAACAAATCGACAAGAGATTCGAGGAAATTGACGAGAGATTCGATAAGCTGGAGAAGGATTTGAAGAGCTATGTTGATATGAGAATTACTGAGTTGAGGAATTACGTTGATGAGAGGTTTAACCAGGTTAATACGAGGATTAGTAGGTTGGCCGAGGCCTATAGCGATTACCAGGAGTTCTTCGTTGAGTACCTTAGTGCCGAGGGTTTGTTGAGGGCTGAGAAGGCGTCTATGCTTCGTAATGAGGCTAGGAGGGTCATGAGGCTGGCGGTTTCTGGTAACCCATTGAGTAAGGAGGAGTGGGATAGGATTAAGGAGTTGCTTGATAAGGATGAGTTAACGCTGGAGGAGGCCCTCGAGCTTCGTGAGCTTGCGAGGAAGGTTGTTAGGGAGTACGGTGAGTACCCGGAGGCCTGGAAGCTTCATATATACGCGAGTATAATGGTTGGTGAGGCTATTAGGAAACAGTCACAGAAGCAGCAGGGGCAGGGTGGGCAGGAGGAGAAGAAGTGCTGATGCACCAGCCCTGGCGCTGATAAGGGTTGTGCTCTCTTAACTAAACCTGCCAGTGCCTTGATCGAACTAGTATCAATTAGGGCGTTCACGATCCCTAACTTAGAGTCACCTAGCAGGTTAGCCATAGCCATGATCGTCCTCATTATTGATTCAATACCGTGAATAAAATTAATGAGCCCCACCTAAAAGATCCTAATGGCATTCTTAAGGAACCACGCGTACGGCGGCTTACCCTTATCCCTGGCATTAACAACCTTAATATCAAGTAGGTGAACTACATCGCCGAGCCTATCCTCAACCTCCTCGAGGACCTTGACCTTAACCTCCAGTGGGTCACCATCACTGATTACCAGGAGGATATCCACATCACTCGAGCCCGTGATCCTACCCGTGATTACGGAACCAAAGACATAACACTCAACCCCATACCTCCTGAGTATTGGTAAAACGGCGTTGACCAACGACCTCCAATCCCTAAGGAGCTTAATCCTCCTCACAGGCTCCATAACCTCCTCACCAATTCAATTATGGACTCGGCAGTCCTCAAGGCAATCTCAGCCCTATCCCTATCGACACTAAGCATTCCGTACTGACCAAGACTCCTTGAATCCTCCAGTATTATTAATTCTCTACGATTATTACTCACGAATGCCCTAACCTCCTCGCCAGCATTACCCCCCAACTGATTAGCCACTAGACCCAGTAATGACCTAATGTTGTGGGTCCTTGGTGGTTCAATCCCAAGTTTAATGAGTAACGCCTTGATTGATAATTGAGCAGCTATCTCGGCATTCACAGCTGCGGCATTGTAAAAACTCCTCTCGAAGGATACCCAGGCAACCACCATGTACTCCTCAGCCCTCCTCATGAAGTCCTCAGCGGCGTCGAGGCTCATAGAATTAATCAAGGCATTAATCCCCATCCAGGGTAATAAACCTATTGATATAGAGTTAAGAGTAGTACGCCGGTCCTCTCCAGCCTGCCTGTGGTTGGGTCTACCCTCAGGCCGAAGGCCCCCAGCGTGGTCACCCCAATGAGTACCTGCTCGACCTCATCACTTATCAGGACCACGTTGGTCCTCTCCTCACCCATCAACCTAATAACCGCAATACCCTCCTCAAGCATTGCCTCACCCCTCGCAGTCATTACCCTGACGCGCCTACCAGTGCCGGCAATACCCAATTCCTCAACGACCTTCCTTGGGACTACAGTGTATGTGGCGCCAGTATCCACAAGAGCCCTGAACCTACCAATCCCCTTAACACCAATTAACTCAACATCAACATACACATGCCCCACAACTAACCTAGGGTCCATAATTCATTAATATGCGTTTCGGAAAACTTAAGTATTGGGGGTGATACTTAGTAGCGGGGGTGATACTTGCTCTTCAGCACTGAGCCCAAGACCTCACTGGACGAGCTCTTTGACAGGGAGGCAGAGATAGAGAGATTTAGGAGCGGCCTTAATGAGCGGTTGGTCCTTGTGCTTGGGATTAGGAGGGTCGGTAAGTCAAGCCTCGTGCTTTCAGTACTTAACTCCCTGGGCATTGACTACATATTCATCGACGTTAGGAAGCTCTATGATAATGTCTCGAGGAAGGTGCCCGCGGAGAGGATATACAATGAGCTAAGGATGTCACTGGGCAACCTCAGTTTTTGGGAGGGGGTTAGGAGGATCATTGACGAGATTGACGTATCCCTTGGCCCCATTAGGTTTAGACTTAGCGCCTCGAGGATTAGGGATGGGATTGCAAAGATCCTTGAGGCGATTAATAATGCCGGTAAGCACGTGGTGCTGATCCTCGACGAGGCCCAGTACCTCAGGTACTCAACGATTGGCCTCAGACCATTACTGGCATACGTCTATGACCACCTGAGGAACATAACCCTAGTACTCACGGGTAGTGAAGTTGGTCTTCTACACGACTTCCTAGGCATTAATGATCCATCATCCGAGCTCTATGGTAGGTATTACCACGTTGTTGAGCTTAGGCCATTCGATAGGGGGAGATCCATTGAGTTCCTGAGGAGGGGGTTCAGGGAGTTGGGCATTAACGTTGATGATAGGGTCATTGAGAGGGCCGCCGATGAGTTGGGTGGCATTGTCGGCTGGCTTGTTTACTTTGGTAGGCTCTATCCTGAGAGGGGTGTGGATGCAATCAATGAGGTTAAGGAGATTGGCGCCAACCTGGTTAGGTCTGAGCTTGAGGAGTTATTCTCGAGGAGCCAGTACTACCGGTACATAATGGAGGCGGTCGCCGTACTCGGTAGAGCCAAGTGGAGTGACGTCATGAAGTACCTAATGGCTAGGGTGGGTGAGAGGCCAACCAATGCAACTCTCTCTAGGGACCTAAACAACCTGGTCAAAATGGGGTTCCTGACCAAGGATGGTGATTGGTACGGCATTCCAGACCCAATAGTTAGGTACGCAGTGCTTAGGGCCAGGTATTTCACGCGCTCATAGTCTTTCATAGATATTCTCCCGTTTACCAACCTCGTGATCTATTGAGTATATTATCCTGTAGTCACCAACCCTTGCCCTGCACAACCCCTGAAGCCTTCCTTTAAGTCCCTTCTCGCAAACAGGGTTGCTAGCTAATTCATTAATCCTATTGAGGATTCCATCGCGCACATCATTTGGAAGGTTCCTTAGCGACCTCTTGGCCTTTTACGAGAACTCCACGCCGTACATCTTCACTGCTTAATCACACCCTCCTCCACCAACGCCTCATAGGTCTCGTCATTGATTAGTAGATCTAGCGTGTCTATATATGCGTCGAGTTCATCCGCGTATTCCCTTGACCAGCGGGCAAGTAGGTCCCTATTGCCCTCCCTGTACTCCCTAACCATGCCCAATACCGCGGATGTTGATGAGTACCAAGCAAATGCCGTGGCCATTAAATACGCCGATGCCTCACCGGCCTCGTTAAGTGCGCGTTCGTTTATCCTGCTTACTACCTCATTAAACCCGTACCTAACCACGTTATTCACAACCCACAGATCATACTCAATGAGCATGGACAATGCATAGACGAGGTCCTCAGCATGTGGGTAATTAGTGGACCTAATTAACCTAGCCAATTCCCTACTGATTGCTAGTTCAGCCCTGTTAAAATCATTAATGGAAATCTTACTGAGACTGATGCCCCTAACCACATCCTGGGTAGACCTAATCATGAGGTTAATCACCCTACCCGTGAATATCGGTAGGTCTATTAAAAACGTGTTCGTAACATCCTCAGCATTTAAAACCGCGTAAACCTCGTTATCTAAGGCATCCCTAAAGGCGTTCGTAATATTACCTACTAAGTCGTTCGATATTCCTAAGGCCGTTACGTAATCACCGAGTCGCCCCATGGATATCGCTGCGGTCCCGACAAGTCCCACGGGTTTTGGGACTAAGTACTGCTGTAGTATAACTGGCGCTAGCATATAGTTGCTTAAAATTATGCCCCTTTAAATTATTGCTTCAGAGCAATGCGCATCGCCGTAGTGCCTTATTAATTAAGTTGATAGTTATTCTATTGATGAGGAGCAGGGGTTCACTATCGACAATACTCGCCGGGGTACTAGTGCTAATCGCCTTACTCATGGGTATTGGCATTGCCGTTGAGGTTATGTCCATGGTAGTAACCCTGGAGGGCATAGCAGCAAACCACGTAAATACCGTGGGCAAGGCGGCCGCGACATACAGCGGATTAGTAACACAGGGAGGCGCGTTAATAAGCACCAAGGGCCCGGTGACAATAATAGGCGCAGTGACGCCAAGCGGTTTCGAGGTTATTAATAGCACGACTTATGAGTACGTGAGTAAAAGCACAGAACCCGAATTATTGTTAACAAGTGTAGGGCCGGTGATACTTGACCCAGCGCAAACAGACGCAGGTAACCCAGCCCTAGGCGCTAACCCAATTAGTTACTACTTGTATCACTGGGTCTCGGCGGTGATAACCACGGGGCAGAACCAACAAAACCAGTACCCAGGGGTCATAGTAACACTGGGTGACAACTACTACCTACTGCATGTGGATCCGAATTACCTGATTGGTCCATTAAATGGCTTAAACACGTACATAACGAGGGACTACGGAATAGGGCAATGGGGCTGCATAAACATTTACGGAAGCATTGGTGTTAATGGCGCCTACACCACATGTCCAGCTCCACCACCCGGCCCAATAGATACGGCTGTATACAACGGGTACTGGCCGCAAGTAACAATTAACCCCATTAACAGCACGGCAATAGGCATAAGCATAACATTCCTAAATGGTACAAGCTTCATCAGGCAACCCCAATACTTCACCCTCTACGTATTAAGCCAGGACAGCGCAGCCTGGCTAAACCCAATATGCAACGGCGCCCACTTAACGGCCCAGTGCGCCTTTGACATGACTTGGATACAATTCCCAGGGCTGCAGGGAAATACATGCTACTACGTGTACAATCAGTATAACAAGTTTTTTACCTGGTGCACACTACCACAACCAATAACCTACAACATAGTGATGAACATGAACCAACAAGTGCCGGGCAGGTACTACCTAGTGATGGTGATTACGTACCCACAGGGATTCCCAAGTCAATGGTTCGTATGGAACATCACGGGCACGACACAGAACTATCCAACCTGGCTCGATACGCCGGGTCAGCCGGCCACAGTTGAGGTGCCTGGTTGATTTAAATATATATTTACCGTTAAATTATAAATATATTATTTATTTGTTCCACGACAGCCACTGAGTCCCACGGGTTATTCCAACGGGTCTTCCAAGCGAGTCCCTTATAAACCCAGCCGTGCAGTGGAGTGCGATGACCGGGTCAAAAACCAATTGGACTAAACTAATAATACCAGTAGTAACACTAATAGTAGTAATAGGAGTAGTTGCTGGGCTGGGACACCCAGCCCTGGCACAGGTAACGTATGGACCCTACGGACCAGTATCAGTACCGGTACCGCCAAAGACGTACTCCTGGACGCTGTACTGGAACCTAACAGACGCAAGACTAACAAGTACATACACAACAACGAACCCAGTCTATCAATACCTAATTGATTATATGGTTCCCTGGTACTTCACAGCCGGTAAGTCCTTCAGCATATACATAGCCAATGCAAGTGACGTCTACTATTGGACAAGTAGTGGTTGGCAGCTTGGCTCACCAATTGAAATGACGGCGACAGCCACGGCAAACTCAACGGGCGGTGTTACCTGGACCGTAAGCACAACACTAACCGGCGGAATACAACCAAACCAGGTCTACGCCAACTGGACAATAGTAATAGTCCTAAACGGCTACGGAGGAGCCAACTGGCTGGTCTTCAACGTAACATCAATATTCATGGACCTGGCAGACCTAATGGGCAACCTAACAACAGTAAGCACCGGCAGCTACATACCAGTATCACCATCAATAGCCCAGAGCCTAGTACCATATGAATATACCGAGGCCACTTATTACGGAGTCACCACCCAGGACTACCCAGCACCAATACCTGGAACTACCTCCACTTCGCAGTACGCAATTGAATACCCACTCTTTAGGCCAGTCAATGGCTCTGAGACGACGCCGAGTGACCTATACGTTGTTTTACCGGACCTCTACTTCTTCTTCCTATACGTTGGCGCAGCCACCGACACAACATCAATATACCCATTACCACCATCACCACAGCTGGAGGCCTCGGTGACCCTGGGCACTGGCGTTACGGTATTCGGACCAACCACGTACAACAGCACGGTATCAGCAGCATCACAGAGCATTTATAGCGCCGCTTACACGGGCTTTGGTCCAATATACTACGTAACCAATGAATTTGGCGGCCTTAACTCAGCGGACCACAACTACCCAAGCATTACCGCCCAGCCAATTACAATAACCGTTAGCTACGTATACCCAAGCGGTCAGTCAGTAACGCTATTCAATTACACAACAGCCACTGCAAATAATGAAACGACGCCAGAATCCTTCAACGTTGCCGTGGCTTACAACTGGACTGTAGGCTCAATAGCCTTAACGGCAATAATCAACGGAACCACAGATCATGAAGACCCGGCGCTACTCGTCGGCATACCTGTTGTGGAGTTTTACCTTGGTAATGTCACTGATCTAAAGGGCAATCTAATAATTGGCAATGCCACGTACATACCCAACCCAATACTTGCCGAGAAGCTCTACGTTAAGTGGTTACTATCAACAACACCAACCGCCACTGTGGTAAGTGAGAACTATCTACGCTACTACGAAACAACACCAGCCCTACTACCAGTCGGTTACTTCAGCGGCACCGGTCCTGGAGCACCGACCTTAACAACCACCGGATTCCCAACGCCAGAGCTCTACATATTCTATGAGAACCAGCCTGTGTTCACGGCAACACTATCCGTGAGTGGAGTAACCAGCGTCACGATAAATAACATAACGGTAGCATTAATGCCGGTCTTCATAAACATAACCCAGTTTGCGGCAGGTACTAACGCAACCCAGCAGCTGCCTCTTAGCCCCAACCAAGTGCCTTACATAACCGCCTACTACATGTTCTCCTCTCAGTCACCAATAATACAGCAATCACCACCAAGTGGTGCAGAGTCAGGAATGCTGTACTATGAGGAGCAGGTGTGGACTAACGAGACCACGTACGGAACCTACTACCCGGCCACAATAGCCCAGTTCCCGCCGTTTGAGGAGTCATCAATAGCCGGTATACTAGTAACGCCTGAGGTCAATTGGTTACCAGCACCACCGCTCACCGCATCAATAACTGCAAGGAGTAGTAATGTTGGTTTAACAGCAAGTAACTACACGACGGGTGCCCAGTACTACTACTACAGCTTCTGGCTTACATACAATGGGATGACGGTTGGCTACGGAGTTTATGAGGTTGGTTACAACGTCACAGGCTCCCCAGGGATCTTCAATGAACAATACAAGTTCACGACACCCGAGGTACCAATATTCCAACCAGTCTATGGCAGTAATGCAACGCTGGCGCAGTTCTATGGAAGTGCCGGTGAACTAGCGGTCACAACACCAACTGGTGTAAATCCAAGTGCAGGTACCATAGTGTTTGCCAACGTCACGGTGGAGAGGGCCTTCATAGCCGCCACGTACACGGTCTATAACGTGCAGTTCCTCAACCTATGCAATGAGACGATAACCTCCGGCACGGTTTACGTCAGTGAAATGACACCAAGCGGTGCATCAATAACACTAACACCGGTTACACTGAGTTCATCGGCCTACATAATGAAGATAACATCACCAATCGGCCTAAAGATATCCTCGGTGTCTGGCGTACCGTACATAGTGGCCATGTCACCAACATTCAACTTCACGCTGAATTACTATGGCTACGTAATGCCAAGCGTTAGCTACACCACGAGGCAGCCTGAGTACAACTATGTGCTAACGCCCGGCATCATCAATGTGGTTTACTTCCCATTGATTGACATAAACATACAGGTACTGAGCCAAACAACGCCGCAGTACCCACTGTGGGGCTTCGCGGTGAGCGTCTACAACTACAACGGGACCTTCGAGATGTGGCATGCAATAACCAACTCGAGTGGTTTCGTGTATGTGATGAACGTGCCACTCAACGCCAGTTACATACAGCCGCAGGGCAAGGCGTATGTGATGCTTAAGGTTAGGACGATAAGCCCAGCCACAGACAGCGCCTACCCATATGCCCAGGTCTCATATGAGTACGGGCAGACCTATAGCCAGTACGCAAGCGATTTGAACATACCAAGTGGGTACTACGCCTATACACTTGGTACTAGGGGTCCGTTTGATGAGGACTTGGTCATATACTACGAGCCACTGTCAGTGCCCGTGACGGCCACGTGCGGACAGGTATTCAACGTGACCGTGCCCGTCGAGACCCTGAGGGTATACGTGACTGACCTGAAGGGCAACGTGTTGAGTAGCCAGCCCGTCTACCCATGCGCCACGCCGAGCTACTGCCCAAGCTTCTACTACAACGTGACGTTGGTGATCGCCGACCAGTACAGCCCGTATGACTTGGCGAGCCAGTGGGCAACAACAACGCCCGCCTTCACATTCTACTACAACCTAACCGACTTCAGGGTTGTTGGGCAGACATGGATGCAGCCCATCTACGAGAGCCTAGAGGAGAAGTTTGAGGCGTTAATGAGCGCCGCCCAGTCTGAGTACCAGAGTGGTTTAATAAGCCTACAGCAGTACGCGATGTGGTACACGGGCAACTACAGCTACTACATACTAGCCGCCACACTGGCTAACTACAGCACTGCGTCGCCATACGCCGTATTCAGCTTCCCATCAATAGTGCCTCACGAGGGCACCATATTCGTGAGGCTATTCATGCCGGGCCAGGTATTCCCAATGAAGGTCTACTACCTAGGCCAGGAGGTATTCAACCAGTTAGTCCCGGTGCCACAGCCCAATGAGATAGCCGTGGTAAAGCCAAACGGGCAGGTGCAGTACGTAACGAACTACACGGTCTATGAGGGCGGCCAGGCAGTATCAGTACCGCCGGGTAGCGTAGTCATTGAGACCAGCGTATACCCAGTCACCTTCAACATAACCAGCAAGAGCGGGCTATACCCAGTGGGCAACACCTACCTAGGCCTGACATTCACTGACGTGCTCTACAGGGAGTACGTAATGCCAGGAACATCACTAGGCACATCGGTAGCCCAGCAGTACATAAGCAACATACTATACCCATTCAGCGCCGCGATTGAACCTAATTCACTAGGTTATTCCTCAGGAATACTAACGCCGAATGATATCTATGTGATAATGAACAACGGCACCTACGCAATAGTTGAGACTTATGGCACGACAACCGTTGATTACAACCCAAGGGCGGTTGCTGGCTATGAGCCCGTCAATAATGTCTACTCAATGGCTGGCTACGTACTGCCAAACCTAATGGGCTTCTTCGTCAACTCCAGCTCACCAACAATAAGCCTAACGCCACTGTACATGACTAGTATCTACCCGAACGTATTCAGTACAACGCCGTCTACCGTGGTCTTCAACCTAACGATGGGCATACCCACATACTCCACGGTACTTGGCACAACAGCCACTGCCTACCCGAACGACACATTCCTATACGCACCAAGCGCCTCCTACAGTGAGTATAGGTTGTTGATTAACGAGTCATTACTAGCGCCAACCCAGGTCCTGCTCAATGGAACATCAGTACAGGCTATGCAGCTAAGTGGCATTAGCCCAACGACGTATGCAGTGGAGGTTTCACAGCAGTACTATTCGGTGCTGAACTTCACGTACTCAATAACGCCCAACATAGCCAGCTACAGGCTGTGGGAGGCCTACATAAACGCCACTGGAATGACCTCAATAACCAACGCCACGATAGGCATATACGCAGCCAACGCCACCGGCTGGTACTTCGTCTACAGAGTTAATGAGATCTCAACGTTCCAGGAGGCGATGACCAGGACAATACCGCTATACCTAACACTGAATGTGTCTGCCATAGAGAGTAAGGTGGAGAATGTGCAGTACGTCGCAGTGGTGCTCTACATCTACGGCAGCGGCTCACTGTACATACTACCGCCAGCCGCAGCCACGGACCACGTGCACGTGCAGTACCCAGTACTGAGCACTGGATTCGGCGGTACAATAGGTTACAATACCGAGAACCTGTACACCAACTCGACCGGCACGGGCACAATGAGCATAACGTTCTCATACCCAGTTCCCAATAATGAGTGGTACCCGTACTTCGGAAGCCCACTGACAGTCGTAATACCAGTACCAAGCAGTGGTGAGGCGGTGTTTGACATACCATGGTGGGCACCAACGACTGGCGCCTACGGTACGAGGATTGCGAGGTTCTGGGTGATGGGTACAACAAGCACGCAGAACATTGGCTATGGAAGCATAACCACCGTCTATACGCCAAGCCAGTACACGCCAACAGCCCCATCACCACTACCTGAGCTGGCAATAAGCAGCTACGTGCTGCTGAACTACATAACGCCTGAGCAGGGAGCATCAACGGTGTACACTGGCGAGATACCGCCTGGCACAGTATCAAGCAGCGGCTCACTGTACATGACCGCGATTGGCGCCGGCACAGGCGGTACATCAGCCCCAATGCTGATGTACGACACACTATTCCCAGAGAACCTATGGAATGTGACTCTGAGCACTATGCCGGCCAATGGCGTGTATAACATTAGGACGACTGCCCTGGAGAGCGTTGACATATACAACAACGCCTCGTTCCCGATATTTGTGACAGGCTTCACATACTCATCAGCAGGCAGCAACTACCCACTGAGTGCGCCAACCACTGAGGTTGTCCCAGGAACACTTGCTGAGATACCTGCTAAGTACATCTACGGCAGCAGCTACGAGTTCACATCAACGTGGTGCGACCTAGGCAACTACACGCCATACATACCGGATCTATCAGCAACATTCTACTACACACCGCCCAACGCCACCTTCTACCTAGCCAACGGCACTGCACTGCCATTTACCGTGTACCCGAACGGCACAGTCGTCATTGGAACACACACCTACAGCATAAGCCAACTGGAGGCTCCACTGCAGTCGCCAAGCATTAACTTCACAACGCTATACGCAGGCAGTGAATTAGACAGTAGTAACACGACGGTGACGATACCGCAGTTTGGTGAGAGTGCCAGGAGTAGTGTGTATTATGAGTCGTACTACAACTACACAAGTTCAATAGTTGGTGCTCAGGCAATACTGTATGACCACGAGGCATACCCAGTCAATGGCGCCTGGGACATTGCCGGTTACGTAGGTGTTCCATCGGCACCGGAGTTACTGCCGAGTGCAAGTAATGATACTGAGGCTAAGATGGTATTCACATACCCAACAATACCACTGGCCGTCATTGAGGACTGGGATGGTAGGCCACTACCCAACCAGATGGTCGTTGAGTACGGAGTAGGCACGAAGCCGGTGCTCTGCGCAGGCACGGCGCCAATAGCCATCGACTTCAGCGGTACCAACGGCCAGCTACTACAGCCATTACCAGTGGGTAACAGGACTGTCGTGTACTGGTACGACAGCTGCCTACTCTACACAATAACCGGCGGCGCCTATCCATACATCAATATCTACGACACCAACATAGCCACTGACGTGAGTACGCTGGGTAATGCCTTCACGGCAACGTCAGTTGAGACCCACGTGGTGCCGGCCACAATCTACCTAAAGAGCGCCACGGGCACTGGAATACCTGGCGCCTTGGTTGTTGTGTTTGACCAGCCAACAATGGGCAATGAGCTCCTAGCCTTCAATGTAACCGGCACTGACGGTTCAATAACACCAGTTGACTACAGGATCTACCCACCAGCCACGAGCCAGCTACCACCAACCAACTACTACGTGGTTGCCTACTATGCGGCCAACGGAACACCGCTGACATGGCAGGAGATACAACAGGCAATAAGCAGTCACTCAACGCTGTACCTAGTGCCAGTGTTTGAGAACACCTTCAGTATACAGAGGACTGTAACTGCGACTGAGGCCATTGAGTCATTCACACTATCCAACATACTAACAACGGCCAACATAGTAGTCGTGCTGTCCAGCTTCGGCCCAGCACCAGGCGTGACTCTAAGCTACAGCGTGTCTGAGCCTGAGTGCCCAGTGACGATAACAGCCATATCACCAGCATCAACAATTGTTGGTTACACATACAGCGTGACGCCACTAATGCCATCACCAAGCGTATGTACGCCAACTACCGCAGTGACTGGCACAGGAACGACGAACGCTCAGGGCCAGATAACCACGGCCACGTTCGTGACGCCTGTAGCCCCATTCGCGGCTGAGGTGACGATAACGGTGCAGTCATGGAAGGGCATACCACTGGGCTACACCTACACCTACTACGTAACAAGCAGTAACGCAACGACACCAATACAGGTGTCAGTACCGGCTGTTGAATTAACTGTGACGCCAGTAAGCGCCAGTGGCGCTCCACTAACAACGCAGGCTACCGTAAACGTGACATGCAGTGGCGTACCAATTGCCAGCGGTGTCGGCCAGCAGACAGTTGTCGTACCAATACCAAGCAGTGGTTCAATAACATGTACAATAACTGGCTACAGCTACGGAAAGAGTGCAAGCACGACTGTGACGCTGACGAGTAGTCAGGCTGGGCAGACGATAACGAAGACGCTGACGATACCGGTGAGCGGCTACTACATACCGGGCGTGGGCTTTGTACCAGTGAGCACCTTCATACTGCTGGCTGTTGTGATAATAATCATAATAATACTAATAGTGATATTGCTGATTGAGTACAGCAACTGGAGGAGGAGGAGACTAGCTGGTCTGCTGGGTCCGCCGAAGTAAGGGCCTTAAACACATAAATCGCCTTAAAATCATCTCCTTTCCTTCAAATTCTTTTTCTTTTCTTTCCTTTTCCCTCCAGGACCAACAACCTTATATTTAACTCCATGAATAAATAATCAGTGAGTAAGCAAGCAGATAAAATCAATAGGGATGAGTTGCTTAGGCTTCTTAGGGAGGATGAGGAGTTTAGGCTAGCCGTAATGGGTCTACTCGGTATTGTTGACATTCAATCCTCACTAAGGCAATTAATCAATGCCGTTAATAGACTTGCTGAGGCTCAGTCGAAGTCTGTCAATGCAATGCAGGGCATTGCCGAGGGCGAGGCAAGGATTACGGAGATGCTCGGTAAGGTCACGGACATGCTGGCTAAGATCAATGAGATGATTATGGACCTGGCGGAGACCCTGAGCAGGACCATCGACATGGTGGAGAGGCTTGCCAAGGGGCAGGAGGAGCTGGGCAACGCCATTAGGCAGTTGGCCGATGTGCAGAGGGTCACCTGGGATGCGGTCAGGCAGTTGATTGATGGTGAGGGGAAGATACTCGACCTACTCAGGCAGTCCCTGGAGTCCCAGGGAAGGCTCTGGCAGGAGGTTAAGAACCTGCAGGAGCAGGTTAAGGCGCTGCAGGAGGGCCAAAACAACGTGTTGGTTGAGATAAGGAAGTTGACTGAGAACCAGGCAGGCCTACTGCAGGAAATCAAGAGGCTGGCTGACGAGCAGGAGAGGCTTTGGAGGGAGGTCAATGCGCTTAAGGAGGTGGAGAGTAAGTTGCTTGAGGAGAATAATAGGTTGTGGCAGGAGGTCAGGGCATTGAGGGAGGCGCAGAATAAACTCCTTGAGGAGAATAATAAGATTTGGCAAGAGATTAAGGCTCTGCGTGAGGGTTATGAGGCATTAAGAACCGACGTAAATAAGCTGTGGGAGGAAAACAACAAGATATGGCAGGAGATAAGGAAAATAAACGAGAACATAGAGAAGATATGGCAGGAAATTAGTGCACTGAGGGAGGTGCAGAACAAACTTCTCGAGGAGAATAATAGGATTTGGCAGGAAATTAAGGCCTTGAGGGAGGAGGAGGCTAGGCTGCGTGAGGGTCAGGACAGGCTGTGGGAGAGGTATGATAGGCTTGATAGGAAGTTGTCGGCCATCGGCGCCAGGTGGGGCGTGCTTAGTGAGGATGCGTTTAGGAGGGCTGTCGAGGAGCTGCTCAGTGGTGCTGGTTATAGGGTTGAGAGGTGGAGTTACAATGATTCTGAGGGCTACGTCTTCGGCTACCCAAGCGTCGTGGACCTAAACGTGGTGGTTAAGGACGACAAATCCTTTGCCGTGGAGATCAAGTCCTCAGTGAGTAGGGGTGATGTCGTGGTGTTTAAACGCATTATTGAACTCTATGAGAGGGTCACTGGCAGGAGGCTCGACGCCAGGTACCTAGTGACCTACTTTATTGGGGAGAGGGATGAGAAGGCAGTGACCGAACTCGCCAACTCCCTAGGAATAAGGATTGTCTATCCCGAGGAACTAACGAGACGGCAGGCATGATGGTCATGAGGCTGAGGAGAATCCTCGACCTAGTGAGTAGGTACTTCGATGAATTCAGGGCTGCGCGCAGGGGTGGTGGGAGTATCTACGCCATTGAGAGGCTAGCCCAGTTAACAATACAGGCCCTGCTGGATCTAGGCGCGATGCTAGCCGTCGAGCTCAAGGATGAAAAGCCCGAGACGTATAGAGGCATCGCTGATTACATATCCAATAAGCTGGGCCTGGGCGAGGACCTGAGGAGGTTCCTTAGGGGGCTCGCCGGTTTTAGGAATGTGCTGGTTCATGGGTATGCCGAGATCAACAGGGAACTTGAGGAGGAGGCCTTTAGGGATATGGAGGAGAGGCTACCCTTAGTAATCGAGGGGCTCAGGAACTTCATAAGCAGCATTGGAGACCCAGGGCAAGTTAACATTGAGGAGCTGAGGGTTAGGTTAAGGCCCGTCTTCGAGAAACACGGCGTGAGGTTCGCCCTACTCTTCGGTTCGAGGGCTAGGGCAGGGGTTGGTAGGGACTACGACTTCGCCATCTCCGCAGACCTCAGGAGCGCCATAGAGCTCGGCGAGTTGATAGTGGATATTGCCGAGGCCCTAGGCGTGAATGAAGACTTAATAGACGTGGTCCACCTGGAGAGCGCCGACGCAGGGATCCTATACTCCGTGATTAACGATGGTGTGGTGATCTACGGCGATGAGGAGGAGGCCATGAACTACCTATGGAGGAGGTACCTAGAACTCCTGGACATCAATGAGTACCTAAACCACCTGGAAAGGCACATGAGCCCCTAATCAAGTTAACCACCAGGGACTACGACTTAAGGGCTAATCCCTAAGTGGCAAGCGCGCCTCTTGGTAAGGTCGGGTAGGGGCTAGGGTGGTGGGTCATGTAGTTATTTGTGTTTTGGTTTGTGTTTAGAAATTTCTAAACGTGGCGGGCATAGCCATGCATACGTGGCATGCCGCTGGTTGTTGGTTTGGTGTTTACGTAGATTCCTCCAGTGCCCTTCTCACGGCTTCCCTGTGTATTGGTGTTTGCCATGCTACGTATTTTCCGATCCCGAGTTCTTCATCCTTTTCTGGTGGTGGTGTGTCCACCCAGTAGTCTGGTTTTCTCTTGGGTAGGAAGTATGTGATGAGGTTCCTCTCGATTAACTCATTGATTAATTCCCCGGGTGCGTTAAACCACAGGTAATCCGGATCACCAACGGCCTCCCTAAGGTGACCCGCCCACCTCCTAACGAAGTCCGGTGAAAGCCCCTTCTCCCTGATGAGGCTGTTTATGACCTCGTTCACGTCCCAATTCCTCATGTAAAGCCTCTCGAGTATTCTTGGGTTTCCACCCGTCAATTTCCAGACCTCCTCGAATGGCGGCTTATCGCCGGGCAACTGATCATACAACTGCCTGAACCCATCCCTAGGCATATTCCACATAACCCTTAGGTTAGCCCACGTGTGTCTTCCTATTTCCCTCCTCGACACGCCCTCGCTCGTGGCTGCTATCGTGACTATCCTCTCATAATGCTCGGGTGGGTATTCGATTAGGTTTAGCAAAGCCTTCACGTATAATGCGGACTCCTTAACGCCAATCACCTGGAAGGCGTCGTCAACGATGACCGCGATCTTACCCCTGGTCGCCTTAATCACGTCATAAACCACATTATAGGCTATCCAGGCAATCCTCGCTAGGGCATTCTGAGCAATGGCTTCCTTAATTAGTCTCAGGAACTCATCCTTAAGGCTGTTGATGCTTATCTCGGCGAGGGCAAGCCTATTGACGGGGTTAACATAAACAACCTCAAAACCAAACTCCCTAAGCAACTCAATGGACTGAAGCAACCAGGCGGTCTTACCACAACCCTCAGGCCCATAAATGACCCTCGGAAGCCCGGTGCCCCTCCCGACCCAATCCTCAATGAGTTTAAGGGCCAAATCCCTATCAACAAAATCAACCCGCAAACCCGCAAAACCAAGCCTAACCCTCCTCACTCAGACCCCTGCAATTTAATGTGGAAAGCCCTATAAATACTCCACCACGTCGCCAAAAGCCATTACCAATAAGAATCACCACGGCTAAGTCCGTGGTGCGGCCTTGCCGTGGCTGGGTTATGGCTTATTTTGTTTTTGGTTTGTGTTTAGAAATTTCTAAACGTGATGGAAACAAGAATCATAGGTCATGATCCTTCCTTGGTCATTGCATCTGCCCTATGTTTTCTATGAATTTGCTTGTTGCCTCTTTGATTAGGTCGTCCCACGTGAGCACCCTCTTGCCCATTAGTGCCTTTGTTATGTGGTCTATGCTTGCTGCCTCTTCGAAGGATTTGTTTAGTGCGTTCACTAATTCGTTGATTAGCCTGTTGAGGTTGTCTATTGGTGTTGAGGATGCCCTCGGTATTATGAACATGCCCAGCCTCTTGATTCTCCCTGACTTCGTCATTGCCGCCAGGTTTTTCATCACGTACTCACTGGATAATTGAATGCCCCTGGCCCTATCCATGAATCTCAACTCGGCGCGCCTGGACAGGAGGCCAAGTAAATGCTGCAATGCCCCACTCAGCACTGCCCTGATACCCGCATTACCGCCCAGCCTAATGACCTCCCTCCTAATACCCGGGTGCCTGTAAAGGTCGTTGGCCAACTGCCTGTATAATCTTGAGTAGTAAATGGGTAGTGAGTGCGTGATGTTTCTGAAGTCCTCACCATTACTAATCCTAACCCAGTCAACGAACCTCGCGAGAGGCCTCGTTACCGGGAAGCCCAGTGCCGTCCTTACGTTTACGCCATAGTTCATATACGCCATGAAGTTATCGACCAAGCCCCTTAGGAGTTCCTCAGGCTTATTCACAAGCCTTATCAATGACATGAAGCTCTCAATCCTATACCCATCAACGTAGCCGAACACCGAGAGCGTCACGTTAGGCCCACCATCGAAGCCCAGGGCCTCAGATAAATCACGGCTTGGATAGACCGTCAGGAAAACACTGACATCAGCATTGCTTAACTCACCACCGATGACAGCCCTAAAACCACGGGTGATCCTAACCGCCCCACCCTCGCGAACCTTATCGATTACGCCCTTAACATCGACATTATCGAGGCTCGTCGTTAATAAATTGATATTCACCTCCCCCACCTTATTACCTGGCTCGTGGTCCCACACATATGAGTCAACACGTTCAAACCTACCCAATCTACCGATGGCGTTAATCATCGCTATTCCGAGGTAGAGCGATACCCTGAACATGCCCATCCTAGTCAAGCCATACCTAGGGCTCAGTACCTTAATACCAATGGTCATACCATCACCACCCCAAGCACCGCATTATCGATCCTAACGGCATCATCCTTATCATCCCTCTTCACCGTAAACACCACGACTGACCCACTCAATCCCAATGTCTGGAACTCCCTGATAAACCTTATGCCGTGAAGCCTTAACCTCAACTTACGAATGAGCTTACTCCTGAAGTTATTATAGTCCTGCCCATGCAATACCACGATTAAATACTTAGGATTAATGTCCTTCTTAAGCACCCTACTTATCAACGATATACTACCGCGCAATTTATCCTCCAAATCCTCAACGGCAGAGGCACCGGTTGATATGCTCAATTTAAAATCGACCAAGACATCCCCACGCATGGTATCCAGGTAAACATCACAGTACCTCTCACCACGTACGTGACTTCCCACCGCCAAATCATCGAGACAATAAACACCCTTAACCCCAACACCCCTTATGAAATTCACAAACGTATTACTATTGGCAATGCTTAAATAATCACTGGAATGCTCAGGATCATGCCTCCCGCATTTAATCACCTCATTAATAATATCACTATTCACAATAAGTAGTACCATCAAGACTTTTAAAGTACTACGGAGATAGGCACGTGGGCTATATTGTTCATGGGCCACATTTAGAAATTTCTAAACGCAACCAAAAGAAAACCCACTACCTAACCCGGGCCGGGGTTTTACGATGGGTGGGTGTGGCCTGTGTTTTGATGATTGTTTTGGTTTTTAGTTCATTCATTGGCTTTGTATTATCCTGCTCATGTACTCTATCCATGGTGTTAACGCTGCCGTTGTTTCTGGGTATTTCTGTGTGGCCGTTGTTATTAGTTCGGCTGTTGCCTTCATTATCTCCTCCAGGGCGTTTATGACGTCCTCCCTGCCCAGTCTCTCCTCGGTTATTGCCTTGGTTATCTCCTCCATGTACTTCAACTCCCTATTAACGTCAATTGCGCCCCTAACCACTATCTTGTTAGTCCTAGTCCCATACTTATAATGCAGCGGACCCAGGTAGTGCTGCGTACCATCCATGTGAACAGCCACGTAGTATGTGTTCGACCTCTTACCAACCCTGTAAACACCCTTAATCGGCGCACCGCACCTGGGGCACCTGGCCTGCATACCGCCGCTTATTTTAACTAATGGGTTTATAAACCTTACTCATTAATTCAATTTTACATGAGTATAAATTATTAATAATCATTAATTAAATATATGGAAAGTTAATAGGAGTTAGTATAGATATCGTTGGATTAAGGATTACGGTAAATGCTCCATCATGGATTACGCCATGCACGATGGTGGAAATGCCTGGCTAGGTCCAGCTACCTTAATTACTATGGCTAAGGGTATTCACGGCAGGCGTAGAGTTAGTAAGGCCAGGTTCATACTGAACTATACAGCAGGTCTGGTGCTTATCGCTTCATTAACGTATTTCCTAAGATCCAAGTTCTCTCTTTAGTTCCGTCAATGCGTTCTCGAGCTCATCGGTCCATTTTACCCTCGCCTTTAACTCCTCAATGCGCCTAATCAACTCCCTCATGAGTAGTTTCACGTCTACCGCGGCCTCCTCCCTATTCCTGTACTTGCTCATTACCAAATCTGGGTCCGGCCCATTGTACTGATAATCATGTAGTTCTAGGGCCACCGTGGTCCATGGTAATACTCCGTGGTGGCCAACCTCCTCAAGCATTTGTGATAGTGCCTTCATCCTCGTGGTTGGTACCCTCGGCACAGCCTTATTTACTAGCCAATTCCTCTCCTCATCACTCCTTACAACCCTTAGGAGATTATTAAGTTCGAGCCTCAATAACGCAGCCAGTAAAGCCCTCCATGCCTGGAAAGCCTTACCAGCCGCATTCCTGACAAGACCCTTGCTCAGGAACTCAAGGGCAAGCCTAGCCTCGACCAAGGCCTCCAAAAGCCTAGCACCCACGTAATCCTCAGTGGTTGGCTTGGGCAAGGGCCTCTCAAGGACTTCCGCATCCACGACTTACTTACTGTATTTCCTCCCTTAAATACTTATTGAGGACCGCCTTCCCAACCTATAATGAACCTACGTTCACGCAATTAATTAAAGGTCAGGCTCGTCCCTCATTAATTACTACCTTCTGGGCCTCCTGAACCATCCTCTTTATGTCCGGCAATCTCCTCCTAACCAACTCACTGTCCAGCTTTGCCTCATGAAACCCCCAGACGTGTAGGTAATTCGCGGCATCCCAAGCCCCCTCAAACCACTTACCCAACCTATCGGCTATCGACGCCACAGCCCTAGCCAAGTCAATGACTATCCACCTACCCCTACCCTCAACCCTTGCCAACACATCCCTCAAGTCGTAATGCATTGCTAAGGCCTTAACAACCTCCTCAGCGGCCTTGTAGAGCTTCTCGCTGGCCTGCACGGGGTCCTTATCGATTAAATCCCTACCCTCGTTCAGGTACTTAACCGCCAACTCAAGCCTAGCCCTAACAGCCACCTCAGGGTCCAGGTTCAACACCTTAATCAACGTTGTTATTAACAACTCCTCAACATTGAGACCCCTCCTCACAGCCTCCTCATAAAGCGTCCTCGGCACATCAACAACCACAGTACTCATATGAAGCCAACCCAAACCACCAGACACAACCTATTAACCCTTACGCATGGCCTCAACCTAGCAACCAACGTGCTTAAGGCGAAGTCCCTAACGCCAAATCCACCCACAAATTCGTAAGGCTTACCTATCTCCTACTAATCAAAGATAAGCCTAAGACAACCATAACCATTCTCTTAATGCAATATGCTTAACTCGTTAGCACTAAATCGTCATGAGTCACAAATCTATTCCTTAGGAATGTTGACCTTATTGGGAAGAATACATGAGCCATCACTACATAGGTTGGTAACTTAATATGCGGCGCTTTGTTCAAGTCGAGGAATCCATATCTATTCCTGAACCTCATCCCTAATTCCCAGCCATCAGTAACGGCTTTATACATCGTGCAGTATTGTTTAAGGCCCACCTTACATAGTGTCCATGATAATGCCTTGATCCTAGCGTAATAAATGGATACTGTACTATAATGAATAGTCTTTATGAAGGCATATGCTATGAATTTAGCCCTAAGTGGGTAATACTTAATGAGACCTGTGCCTCTCGTCGTTAATGATGCGTAGTGTATACCGGCCTCGACAGGTACGTAATGGGTGGCATAACCAAAATTCCAAAGTCTTATGCCCAGCAGCGCATCATCTGCGTAAAGAAAGGTCTCATCAATAAAAGGTTTGCCATCAAAACCAAAACGTTTAACGGCATCCACCCTTACTAGATAATACGCGCCATCGGCATAGGTAACCTCATGAGGCCTATTTGCAGTGGGGCACCTTGTTAAATCAGCCTTACCGCATATATTTATTGCGGTAAGTATGTCATCAGTACTCCACCCCGCTGAGTATATTTTTCCGTTTGGGTATTTTATTAGTCCGCTTGTTGCTGCCACCTTCTCGTCTCCCTCCATGTACTCGATTAGCTTGGCCAGTGATTGTGGTGTGGCTATTAGGTCGTTGTTCACGAAGGCCACATACTTCGAGTCCGAATCCCTGGCTTCCCAACCAACATTCATACCACCAGCATAACCAAGATTCCTCTCATTGCGTACTATCTTAACCCTAACACCGCTTGGCTTATGCTCCTCAATGAACTTCTTAATACGCTCAAAGCTACCATCCGTGGAGGCATTATCAACAACAATCAACTCATAACCATCAAAATCAAGATCAAGAAAAGACCCAAGACTCCTCAACACCACATCAATAAACCCCATACTATTATAATTAAGCCAAACCACAGACGCCTTAACCATCATCCTAATTCCATGATTACCTTTATAAAGGATTTTCGTTTATAAATGGCGTGCCCATTGTCACCGCGGTAATCGTTACCTACGACCCAGGTATTGATAAGTCTCCGGTGTTCTTAACTCGGTAATTGATGAGGTTGATCACGTGGTTATTGTTAATAATTATCCACATAAAAAGACTTAATTAAGGACTTATGCCGTGTGTCTGGCAGGTGCTCATTCATTGAGGTTGGCTTTAACTCTGGCGTTGCCTATGCCTTGATGAGGGGTGTTCGTTATGCCGTGGTTAATTACAGCCCTGATTGGTTGTTGTTTCTTGATGATGATACTGTTGTGCTTGATGGTGCTGTGAGGAGGGCCTTGGGTTTTTATGAGGGTTTGCCCAGGCCCGTTAGGGATAGAGTTGGCTTAATTAAGCTTGGCTCGGAAAATGGCAATTGCAGGACTTATGAGATTCTTTATTTGGCATTCTCGGGAACCCTTATTAAAAGTGGCATAGCCCTGAAAACATGCTGTAGAACAAACTTCTTCCTAGACCAGGCTCACGACCTATACACAAAGGTAAGAGAACTAGGCCACCTAACACTAAAAATAAACTGCAAACTAATAGGGCATAAACTCGAGAAATTCCAATACCTGCATCATCAAGGATCCTGAGAAGAAAGGTGGTACTTTTATGAACCACCATGGAAATACTACTACATAGTCAGAAACTCAACAATACTACTGAGGGAGAGAAGATTAGATTTCTACTTCTATATGCGTCAATTATTTTGGGGCTTAAGGATAATATTTCGTGAGGGATTTAAGAAATTCCTAAAACCCCTGGGATTAGGCATCATGCACGTGATATTAAATCAAGAGGGATATGTAGGCAGTGAGTATCTTTAATTTAATTCGAGGTACTTCCTTATGTTGTGGGAGATGACGTTTATATTATATTTCGTCTCTATGTCCTTTCTCGCATTACCTCCTAAGTAATTCCTTAATTTTCTGTCATTTACTAGTTCTAGCATTGCCTGTGCCATGGCATTTACGTCACCTAAGTTCACCATATATGCATTATACATGTGCTTTAAGACGCCTAATACACCTGGTGTTTTCTCGGCTATTATTGCCCCCTCACTGGTCATGTATTGGAACATCGTGGTTCTCTCCGACAAGTACACTGGTAAGTACTTAGTGGCGGTTAATACCTTAATATCCATTGCACGCAGCAACGATAGCCTGAATGGATCGTTAAACCTCGTTTGGCTTATGTATACATAATTCCTAATGCCGTACTTCTTAATCATTGGTATTACCGACCTCGATGTCTGCATAACAAGAACCGCATCGCCCTTAACCCTATCCTCAATTAACTTGAATGCGCGTATTATCTTCTCAACGCCAATTCTCTCTTTGCCATTCACGATCCACATACCGCCACTATAGCCAATGAGCACCTTACCCTCAAGATCCCTATACCTCTCAAAGAATATGCTCGTCGATACCCTCATTGGATCGAATCGACCTAAGTCTATGCCGAAGGGCACGTACCTCACATTACTTATCCCGATTCTTCTAAGTAACGCCGTTATTGCCCTCGACCAAGCCCATACCTGCCATGCCCTCCTAAGCACATGGTAATCAAGGGCATTCAAACGCAACCCCTCAGCACTGCATGACCATAAATCCATCAAATCAATGACAACCCTTTTGCCAGTACTCATGGCCGCGAGTGCGCCCACGGTATTTAATATTATCACCGTTCTTTCACGTATTTTTCTAAAGAACGGCACATACAATGATTCTATTGACAAGGCTGTGAATTCATCGACCCTATCTATTCGTACACAATCATGAACCCGTGGCAGCATGTAGATTAGATTTTTTCCTGCATGTAGGGCGTTATTAACGTAATTCTCCATTACGTCCTCGGTATTGATATTCACGTCTGTGAATTCATCCTCACCTCGTAAATGCCCAATTATCGTTCTTAACCTATAAAGTTTAAGGGAGTCTCCCAATGCGCGTTTAATGAATAGCGGTCTAGGATATGTATTTATGTTGAGACCAGTTACGTATGCGATTGCTTCATTATTCATAATCCTAGTCATTCATTACCTCATCCAGTATCTTATTCAGTTTAACCTTTAATGCATTATTCCATGAGTATTTAGTCTCCAATTCATACCTCGCATTCATACCTAGTTTCTTCATTAAATTACCATCGTCAATTAAGAGCAATATGCCATTAGCCAAGTCCTTAACATTATTAAACTTGAACATATACGCAGTCTTCATGTGCCTTAATACTCCTAACGTTCCTGGCGTCTCCTCAGCCACTATGGCATTTCCGCTGGCCATGTAATGAAACATTGTTGACCTCTCGGCTAAATATACGCCGGGTGATTCTGAAGCCGTTAAAATGAGAATATTACTGGCTCTAAGTAATGATAGTCTTAACGGATCGTTAAATAACGTACCTGGTACTAATTCATAATGTCTTAGCCCATACCCCTTAAGTAGCGCCTTAACCCTCTGGTTTTGGCCCCAGGTCTGAATAACTAGGTAAATCTCGTCCTTATTGAATTTCTCTATTAATGAGAATGCTTGAATTAGTTTATCAATACCGTGATACCACTCACCACCGCCACTGTAGCCTATGATCACCTTCCCATTTAAATCTGGGTACCTCTCAAATAATAAGTTAGATGAGGATCTTAGGGGATCCATAAGGTCTAAGTCAATACCAAATGGTAGGTACTCCACGCACTGCCCTGGTAACGATCTACGTAATAACGCAGTTATTGCCTTTGACCACGCAATGACGCACCTAGCCCTTCTAAGTGTGTATAGGTCAATTGAGTTAAATATTACATAATTTCGTTCGCAATGCCATAGGTCCATTAAGTCAATTATCACCCTCTTCCCATTATTAATGGCGGCCAAGGCGCCTATCGTGTTTTTAATGATTACGTATCTCTCACGTAATTTCTTAAAGAATAGGATCCCATACATCATTTCCTTAGTTAATGATAATCCATCGAAGCTTCCATCCTGCCTATGGCATGGCTCAATTATTCTTAAAGGGTCTATTCCCTTTACGGCATTGATTAATCCGTGAGTAACACCCGCTTGCTTTGACCCACCATTTGTTTCACCGCTTATTGGTTCATTATAGAACAGTGAACGCCTTAGACTTAGTAAATATATGTTTAGCCCAGGTATTGCCTTCTTCATGAATAATGGCCTTGGAAATATCATGGGATTGAACCTGGTAATGTAGGCTATATGCCCATCCATTATAATCACCAGTTATTCAATATGTCGCATATGTTACCGAGCTTAACCATCGGGTATACGAGCCCAAGCATTGTGTAAAACACCAGGGCCTTAACCCACATTTCAATGCCTTTGCGTGGCCCATACCTAAATACCTGGTATACCAATGGCAAAAGCTCAATTGTTGATAATGGTGGTAGTAGGAAGAGTGAGACTATTGTGATTGAGTGCAGGGCTATGAATGCTCCACCCAAGCCCTTTTGCCTTGTTGACCCAGTATATGCGTATATCGCGGCCTTCTTGCGAATACCTCTCACATATTGCCTAAGTGATGTTGTTATGGGGACCTCGCTCCTAAACCTCTTATTAATGTCATAAACGATTTCGTTCTCTATTAAGTATGACCAATAGCCGTGGCACATAGCTCTTAATCCAAAATCCCTATCCTCAGCTTGCGTTAATCGATTATCGAATAACCCCACTTTCTTAAAGACCTCCTTCTTGAATAAATTCACGCCAAATACGGTGTATGGGACCTCCCTCATGATGGGTTCCCTAGGCCTTAGGTCCATCACCTTCGTTAATATCCCCTGTATTTCGTCGTCCGACCTTACATAAACGTCCCTACGAACCGTAGATACTATCGGTTTATTTGTATTTATCAGCATCGTTAATATGTATGGAGGCGCCACTATGTCGCTATCCCAATACACTATGCAATCACCTGACGCCTCCCTAATCACTATATTACGTGCCTCAGGTATATTTGATCCGGGCGCATCGATTATCCTCACCCCATTACCTAACGCATCCCTAACCAATTCCTTTGAATTATCCGTTGAGCCGCCATCCACGTATATAACCTCGGCGTTAATACCACTATTACGTATAACTTGGACGGCCTTTTTTAGTGACTGCATGCTATACTTGAGAATCCACGCGCTGTTTTTCCCCAAAACGCCTATTGTTATGTCATGGCACATTATGCATTTAAAATCAAGTCCCGCGAATTTAAATAGATTAAGGAATATGCATTCAGTAATTGCGCATCACTTCTGGGATAGGCCCGGTGGAGGGGAATTGGTGATGGCATCGATAGCCCATGCCATGGCCAGGTCTGGGTATCAACCTGTGCTCACGTCATTATCGGACTTCGAGCCGAGGAAGTACCTTGATTGGTTTGGTATTGATATCTCTAGTTATCCCCGCATCTCGATGGGCATTAAGTTGAGGTCCTTTGGATTGTACATGAGGTTGCTGGTTTGGTATCCCGTTAAGATTGCCTTAAGGCGTTATAGCCCAGGGATTATCTTTATTGACTCGCCAACTTATAAACCATTAATAAATGATTTAAGGAGAAAGAACATTAAATTATTCGAATATATTCATTTTCCACTTGACCTGTCCTTTAGACGGAAATACGCAAGTCTCGGCTATTACTATACTGAGGATCAGTATATGGCCGAGAGGTATACAAGATTTCCATTAAATGTGTATGCATGGCTATACTCAAAGTTATTTGATAAATTCGCCAGGGAAAACCCATTTCAGGTCTCCACAGCTGTTCTCACAAATTCTCATTGGACCGCGTCAATAATAAGGATGGCATTTAATGAGGACCCCATAGTCCTTAACCCGCCATTACCACCCAACTCGCCTATAACGAGTAATAACAAGTCCTTTAACGAGCGAAGACCCTACGTAGTCATGGTAGGTAGGTACGCCGAGGAGAAACGTTATCACTGGGTTTTAGAGAATATAGTACCTAAGTTAATTAAGGAAGTTCCCCAGGCTAGGGTAGTAATAATGGGTAGCGCTGGAACAAGCACATCTGAATCCTACTATAACTACTTAGTAAAGACAGCGTTAAGGAGCGGCTTAAGGGTTGGAACGAGTGCTTCGCATATTCTTAATGCGAATGTAATACTTATGAAGAATGTGCCGAGACGGGAAATGATTAATTTACTCGATGAATCAAGGGTCTTCCTTCATGCAACTATTAATGAACACTGGGGTATTGCCGTTGCGGAGGCTATGGCTAGGGGCTTGCCGGTGGTTGTTCATAAGAGTGGTGGTGCGTGGAGTGACCTAGCCCTTAATGGTGAGGTTGGGCTTGGCTATGAGGGCGTTGATGAGGCAGTCAATGCCCTGGCTAAGCTCATGACGGATTCAAGGGCATGGAGTAATTACTCCATGAAGAGCCTGGACAGGGTTAGGGACATAACCTTCGATAAGTTTATTGATAAGCTTGCTGAGTTGGTTAGGAAGATCCTTTAGCTTCCCTAGGTCTTAATGGCTATTTCACTTAAACCACTGAGGACCATTTACGAGGAGGTTTTGGAAAAGGAGTTATGTAGCCAGTAGTGAGCTCTGTTGATGAGATCGTTAAGGCATTGCCTGAGAAACGTGACTGGGTATCAAGAGGTGGTTAAGTTGGGTTGGTTAAGGATTACGAGGTTAAGTACGGCGTAAAGCCGGGTAAGAATTGACTTACTGCTCATTGAGTGATTCATGAACTTACTAGGTAGTTAGTGGCTAGGTGAGTTCCTCGAAGTCATCCTCGCCATGGTGCTTAACAACCTTAATGCCATTGGCCCTCGCAAGCTCTACGGCCTTGCCTGTGTCCCTAGCCTCATTGACATAGGCTACGACGGCAATAACCTCCCTACCAACCTTAGCGCTCCTTAACCTACTCACCTTATTCACAAAGTCCTCAACATCCCTAAGCCTAAGCGTTGCCTTAATCTCAACAGCCACCACCTCATTGTCAACCTCCGCATAACCATCAAACTCACCAACACCCTCAATCCTAGCCCTCCTAAGCCTATCAACATTAACACCAAACCTCTCCCTAACCCAACTAGGCAGGTAGTGCCTAACATCACGCTCAACCAAAGCCCCAACGGTCCTAGAAACACCAGAGAGCTCACGCCTAATACTCCTCGTCTCCTGCCATAGCCTACCCTGACCCTCCCTCAAAGCCTTCACCTCCTGCCATAGTTTTTCTATGTTTTCGTTTATTCTCCTTATCTCCTGCCATATCCTATTGTTCTCCTGCCATAGCCTCTCCTGGCCTTCGTGTAGGGCTCTGATTTCCTGCCAAATCCTCTCGATATTCTCATTAATCCTCCTATTCTCCTCCCATAGCTTATTGACGTCTACCCTCAATGCCTCATAACCCTCCCTGAGTGCCTTGACTTCCTGCCATAGTTTGTTTTGGTTCTCCCAAAGCTTCTCTTGATTCTCGCGGAGCGCCTTGATCTCCTGCCAGATCTTATTATTTTCCTGCCAAAGCCTTTCTTGGCCTTCACGTAGTGACTTGATCTCCTGCCATATCTTGTTGTTTTCTTCCCATAATTTGTTTACGTCGGTCCTGAGGGCCTCCTGACCTTCGGCAAGCCTCCTTATCTCTTGCCATATCTTGTTGTTCTCCTGCCAAAGTTTTTCCTGATTCTCACGGAGTGCCTTTATTTCCTGCCAAATCCTATTATTCTCCTCGAGGATCTTGTTCTGCACCTCCTTAAGCGCACTGACCTCCTGCCAAATCCTCCTAACCTCCTCCCAAAGCCTTTCCTGGCCCTCGGCGAGCCTCTGAACAGTCCTTGTTAAATCATTAACGGCGCTTATTAACTGCCTGAGTGAAGATTGAACGTCAACAATACCCAAGAACCCTATTACCGCCAACCTAAACTCCTCATCCTCCCTCAACAAACGCAAAAACTCATCACGAAGAGACATCCCTGTAAAATTTCGTGGAATGGGTTTAAATAGCTTATTTATTCATGTTTACATAACCTGAGCGCTAGTTTTAGGTCTTCCTGCGTGTTTACGTTTAGTAGCTCTGTTGTCCAGGGAGTTACTAGGGATGTCCAGGGTATGATCCCGTGCATAAGCTCCAACCTCTTCACTAGGCTTATTCCCGTGAATCCCACTTCGCCATCTTTCTCGTACATCAACGTTATCATTGGTGATGTTACGTAGGCCGCCATTGTGAGGAATTTTCTAATTAATTCCCTGGTTATGAGGGGTGTGTCCCCTGGTACGAACATGGTTGGTGCACCAACCGTTAATAAGGACTCGAGTAAGTCCTTGGAATAACTCGTACCACTGGTTATTAGGACTTCATGGCCGTGTTGCCTAGCCCAGTTAATCACCTCGGTATGCCTAACCGTGGTTGCGACGTATGTTTTACCAAATGCGCTAACTACCGACGCTACGTGTTCAATCATTGGCCTGCCACAGACGTTGACTAGTGGCTTGTTTGGGTTCGAGAGCCTACTCCCCATGCCACCAGCCATTATTACTATGTTCATGCCTTATCAACACCGAGGGAAGCCAATATGCGTCTACCAAGTTGCTTAACGTTCTCATTAACAGAATCAAGTAGTACATGGGCAGCTAGGAAGTGTAGACCAGCCTCAGTGTATAGCCTGAACTCAGGCCATGGATCACCAGTTATTAAGGTGTACCATAGTGAGCCCATGATTCTATCAAGTCTCTTACTCAGCACATCATTAATTGAGTACTCCCTAACTATTGATACGTCACCCTTTATTACCTGCTCATGAACATCAACATTTACGTTAATTAGATCGTCACGCGTATTTACATTCATGAGACTCTTTAATTCAACCCCATGAACCAGTGGATTTAGAAATAGTGCCTTTGGTAATCCCCTAATTAGGTCGAAGATCTTTGACCTACCGTAATTAGCGAGGAGGTTCATGAATTGAAGGGTTACAGTCCTTCTAACGGCCATTAAGGCATTCTCCAAATGCCCGTTTGGGTATATGTAGGTTGTCACATCGAAGTTCCTCAACTCATCTATTAACGGCTTAAGGGTATTGGGCGTTATGTAGGGCATGTCGTTAGGGACTATGATTACGTACTCCTCATCACACCCATTAAGTGCGGAATAAATGCCCGCAAGTGGTCCCTTAAATCTCTCATCATCAATTACGTAATTGGCATTTAGTATTATGGATTTATAGCTCATAGCCCTATCCGGATTATTCACGGCTATGACTACCTTATCCGCTACCTGAGACACGGCATTATAGACAAGCTTTATCATGGGTTCATTACCAACCCTATACAGCGCCTTATCAGTCCATGGTTCGCCACGTACCTGAAACCTCCGTGATAATCCACCACTCAGTATAACGCCGCAAGCCATCCTAAGCCATCACTAACCCTACTCAGGCGGCCTTATAAGTCTCGCCAGTCTCTCCCTCCTCCACCTCGCGTACTCCATTAGGCTAATGACTATTAGTACTATTACTATTATGATTACCACGGCAATGGCTACCAAGGTGCTTATCGGCACGAAGCCTATGCCCGGCACGTAGTAACCACTCACCGGTACCATCAGAGTCACCGATACTGTTTCCCCACTCTCATTTGCTGTGAGGACTACGGTCTTGCTTGAGTATACGCCGAAGGAGTAGGCATAGGCCTTGCAGGTTATTGAGCCTGTACTTGGTATTGGTATTACCACACTAATGAGGCCCAGACTACTTACGTTATACCCGGCGCACGATAAACCAACAATTGCGTACTTAGTTAGTGGCATGCCATTTGCTGAGAGTGCCGTTATACTCACGTTAACGGCAGGTATGTATATTGGTAATTGAATCTGCTGAGCACATGAAGTTAAGGCAATACCAAGTAATATTAATAGCGCCGTAATAATCACGGCTAAGTGTTCAAGCTTCATCACATTACATTATTTCCCCTAGAAAATTAAATCACTAACTCACAGGAATTAATTAAAGAACTTCATCAGCGCTATTAACCTAAATCACTGCTCATCAAGCCCAGCCTCATCATACAATCACGCATTAACCCATGCAATTATAAGTATTTAGGTCGTTAATTACAACCATCAAGCCAAATGCCAGTAATTCCTCTGAACATTAATAACATCCCTAATGACTGAGTCCACGCGCGCCATAACCCTCGGGTCCGTTTGGGTCACCCCCTCATCAATCTTCACATCCCTATTACTCATGATCTCAATTAAGAGCCTCGAACCTTTACTCAAAACATCACCATTATAACCACCCTCAAGCACAAAAACAACGCCCTTAACCCTACCAATCATATCCCTCAACCTCCTAAATACATAGGCATACGCATTTAGAGACAGCCTTAGGTTGGCTATATTATCAAGCATGTGTGCATCAAACCCAAGGGAAACCAGGATTAATTGAGGCCTAAATTCCTCAATTATTGGCCAAACAACTTTATCCAAGGCCTTCATGTAGGCGTCGTCAGCCGTGAACGGTGGTAATGGAACATTAACATTAAATCCCTCACCCTCTCCCTCGCCAACATCATCAATAAACCCAGTGCCTGGGTAGATGGTTAATGGGTCCTGGTGAAGACTTACGTATAAGACCCTGGGATCCTCATAAAATATTTCCTGCGTACCATTCCCATGATGAGCATCAACGTCGAGTATTGCCACCTTACTAATGCCGTGCTTTAGGGCATAGACTGCGCCAATAGCCACATTATTAAATACGCAAAAGCCCTGTGTGGGCGCCATTAATGCTCTACCACCACGACCAACATGGTGACCGGGCGGTCTAACTACGGCATATGCCGCATTCCATTCCCCACCCAGCACCTTGTCAATACCCCTCAAGACAGCGCCAACCGCGAGTCTCGCCGCCTTACAGGTGCCTGGGCTTACGTACGTATCTGCGTCTATGAATACGTAACCCATGCCGCATGCTTTATCAATCTGCCTTACATAATCGGGGTCATGAACCTTAAGTATCCACTCATCAACATAATTAACGGGCCTTTCAATGATTGCGATATCACTTATTGCTTTAATAATTGACGTGACCCTACCTGGATTCTCAACATGATTTCTTGGCGGCCTATGCTCTAAATATGCGTTATCATAAATAACGCCGATCATATAACTAAAACTCACTATAGTGCCTTATTAATTTACTTGAGAATTCATAATTGATATGTTCGGCAGGAAAAAGAAGGTTGACCTCGAGGAGCTTCTCCAGGAACTAACAAGTGATGATGGTAATGTGAGAAGTAGGGTAAAGAGACGCGTTGTCGATGACGACGTGGAAGATCACGAGCAACAACCTGGTGTTAAATTTAAGGTTGAGTTTGAGGGTGTTGAGGAGTTGATAAAGGAGATAAGGTCATTGAGGGAGTCAATTAATGAGCTAATTGGGTTATTGAAGGAGCAGGAGTCAACGATTACGAAGAAGTAAATCGTTTTTAAAGGGCCTATTGCCCTTAAAAATTAAGGCTTAATGCCAGGTCAAAAGAGGTCATTGAATGTCCTGGACCTATTGGCAATCCTAACGGAGCTTAGTGACTTGAGGAATTCAATCATTGATAAGGTCTATACAATGGGTAATTCACTGCTTCTCAGGTTTAGGAAGGGTTCTGAGAAGTACTTCGTAATAGCCAACTCCCATAGATTTGGCTTGACGAGTTACGTCCTTGAACATGGGGCTGAGGGGGTTACTTCACTTAGGAGGTTTATTGAGGGATCTAGGTTAAGGAGTCTTGAGTTATTGAACTTCGATAGGGTTGTTAAGTTATCACTCGATGATGGTTATTTAGTGATTGAGCTTCTTGAGCCCTGGAATGTGGTCTACGTGGGTAATGATGATAAGATTAAGTGGGTTTTAAGGGCGTATAGGGGTAAGGACAGGGTTGTGAATATTAGCCTGGAGTATAGGCCACCACCTCAAAATTTCGTTAAGCCCATCGATAATCGTGAAAGTGTGATTAAGGCGTTACAGAGTTACGATACAATAGGTAGGGCAATCGCCAGAGGCTTGGGCCTAGGCGGTGAGATAGCTAATGAAGTGTGTGCTGAGGCACTGATTAATTGCGATTCTCCAGTTAATTCAGTTAATGCCGATGATGTATTATCGGTGATTATATCAATGATTAATAAAATCAGTAACGGTGATTTAGAACCAACGATTTACTATAGTAATGGTGTGCCAATAACCGTAACGCCAATTAGGTATCGGTCAATTAGGTATGATAATATTAAGCAGTTTAAGAGGTTTAACGAGGCGGTCGATGAGTACTTCCATGAAATCGAGGTTAGGGAGGAATCCGAGAAGAAGCTAGCCAGTATCTCTGGGGAAATTGCGAGGCTTGAGAGGAGTATTGATGAGTTAATGATGAGTATTGAGGGTTTTAGGAAGGGTTCTGAGGAATTGAGGGTTAAGGCGGAGACCGTGCTCAATTGGAAGTACGTAATTGAGGAATTGCTCAACGTACTTAGGAATTATTGGTCCTCCTATAAGGATGAGTTTCAGGAGTTGGTTCACGGCATGGAGTACCAGGGAATTAAAGTTAAGGGGTTCGAGCCGAGGAGTAAGACTGTGATTCTCGAGATTGGCGGCGTCACCGTATCGATACCCTTAAACGCGGATGTTGGCGATATAATTAATGACCTCTTCAATAGGGCTAAGGAACTTGAACGTAAAGCAAAGACTGCCGAGGAAAGCCTCAGTCAACTTAGGGCGCGTATTGAGGAGCTCAGGGCCGAGAGTGAGAAGATCGCGGAGAGCATTAGGGAGGGCTCTATCCGTGTGATTTATGGTGCCAGGGAGTGGTTTGAGAGGTTTAGATGGTTTATAACTAGCGGCGGTAAATTGGTGATAGCGGGCAGGGATGCCACGCAGAATGAGGTCATTGTTAGGCACTACCTGAGGCCCTGGGACATATTCGTGCATGCTGACATACCTGGCGGCGCCGCGGTGGTTATTCGACTTGCTAGTTCTGGCGATAACGTAAGTGATGATGATATTAAGGAAGCCGCCCAATACGCAGTCTCATACTCAAGGGCTTGGGTCATGGGTTTATCGGTACTCGACGCGTTCTACGTAAGGGGTGAGCAGGTAACTAAGAAGGCGCCGTCTGGTGAGTACTTGGGTAAGGGTAGTTTCATGATTTATGGAACCAGGGGCTGGGTTAGGAATGCGGAGCTTGGTCTAGGTATAGGCGTGAGAGTTGATAGCTTTGGTGAAGCATCAATTATTCGCCTAATCACGGCACCACCAAGCGTAATAAGCTCGTTAGTCAATTATTACGTCATAGTGAGACCAGGGACTAAGGATAGGGTTAGTGTGAGCAGGGAGGTTTATGACTTATTTAAAAATAAAATACCTAGGTTCACCAAGGTGGTTAACCTGAGTCACATCGTTGATGCGGTGCCTGGCCCATCAGTGGTTGAAGGCCCTTATGAGGGAAGTCCAGTTTCATGGGATAGATTAAGGAGCCTAGTGAAGTGATCAGCCTTGGAGGTTGCTAGACTTAATGCGTGCGTTGATCTGCCCGTAAGTGATGATGAGGTTGTGGTTGACTCAATGCTTGGTTGGTTGGTTAGGTGGTTGAGGATGTTGGGTGTTAAGGCTATGTATAACCCTAATTTCCGCGATTCTGACCTGTTAGGCGTTGATCATTTGTTGGTGACTAAGGATAAGGAGTTATTTAGGAGGAGGGTTAAGCTAAGCCTATTGTTGGTTACGCCAAGGCACACTGAGTGGTTATCAATACTCTCGCTAATTCTTGGGTTTCCATTATATCTCAATGTGGAGAGGAGTTTATGCCCTGTTTGTGGTTCAAGGCTAATTAGGGTTAGTAGGGATTTAGTGGCTGATAAGGTGCCAAGGAGTGTATTACTTAGGCATAGTGAGTTCTGGCTATGTACTGGTTGTGGTAAGGTTTATTGGGTTGGTAGTCATCATATGCGCATTAGTAAGGAATTGGAGGTTGCCAGGAATGTCCAAGGCATGTTGAGTGTTCAGTGCATTGATAATAATTTACTAGTAATTCGCGAGTGATAAAGAGGGGCATTGCATATAAATCATTAATTATAACGCTATATTTGCATGGAATTGTTCAGGCCGCTTAATGAGCAGGAATACACGAGTCTCATTAGGTACTTAAGGGCTAAGATCCTTGAGAGGCTTGGTATTAAGGCTGATTATGAAATTGACCCAACACACCTAGTTAGGATAGCGGAACTTAAGTTTGGGGTGTTCGTATCGATAGAGAAGCTCATGTACTCAGACGGCATGATTAAGAGGGTTCTTAGGGGTAGCATGGGTACGATAAGGCCAATAAAGAACCTACTCGAGGATTCAGTGACCGCAACAATGCACGCAGCATTTTATGACCCGAGGTTCTCACCAATATCAATAGCTGAGTTTAAAAACTGTGTCCTTGAGGTTACGGTCATATCCCCATTAATTGACGTTGACATGGATTGGGTTAGGAAAGAGATGGTGCTTGGTTATCATGGACTGTACATGGTTGACTCAGGCAAGGCTACAATATTACTCCCGCAAAAAGTCGTTGAGATGGCTGAGAATTACTATCAAAAAACGAATAAGCAGCTTGGCGTCGATGAACTTATTAGGGAGCTCTGCGACTCATTGAAGATTTGTAATCCCACGAGTATTAAGGCCTTCAGGACTCAAATAATATATGAATTGCGCCCTGATGGTAACGTCATCGAACGTAAACTTTACCTTAATAGGTTACTGAATAATAAAGTAAAGCAACAGGCTATAGTTAGTGGGCGGTAAAATCATTAACGCCATTTTAAACACTAAAGATTTATTAAATCGGTCTATATTAAGAATTGAGGTATATGCCGGTCATGATTAAGTTTTACATGGTTGTCGGTAGGGATGAGGCTTATGAAAACGCCATTAGAAGCGTTGTTACGGAGGTTAGGGAGAAATTCAAGGGCAGTGAGAGGAATGTTAATGCAACTTTCATAAGGATAAAGCCTGAAGCCGTTGATGCAGCCCTCAATGTATTAAACATGCCCGAAAGCCAGGTACCGCAGAACCTAATATACTTAGTTAAATCGATGAAGCAGGATGGCGTTACATCATTACCTGCACTAATAATTAATGGTAGGAAGATCTATGAAGGTCAATTACCACCGCCGGACGTGGTTAGACAAACCGTAATGGATGAGATAATTACTGCATTATCACCACCGCAGGCACCACCACAGCCGGTGATGCCGATTCCGCCATCGCCTCCTCCACCACAGCCACCGCCAAGTGCCCCTCCACCAACGCAGCCATCACCACCCCCGCCTCCGCCTCCTCCACCACCTCCGCCATCTACGGAGATAAAGCAGCAAGCCGAGACCGTAAAGCCTGAAGTTACTGTTGAGAAGCCGCAAGTGCCGTCAATACCCACAACTCAGGCATCATTACCAAGTGGTGTTAAGATAGTACTGGGTAGACCAAATGATTGTAGAGAATGCATTTATTACGGTGCAAACACGGGTATATGCCTATTATTTGGGTATAAGATAGTTGACCCAACGAAGCCTCCATGCAAGTCCCAATAACTACTTATTAATATTAGATCACTACACTCATAATATTAAATCCACAGTGTCGCCAAGGGCCTGCCCAGGTAATCCCCGCCTAAACCTAACGAGTAATTGACCATGCTTACCCCACACCTTAAGCACACTACCTATTATCTCAGCCCCTGTCTTTGACCTCCATATGACCTTGGCATTAATGAACTTAGCGGCATCAATCGCGGTTTCAATACCGGGCACTATGATTATCGCATCCCTCGAATAACCAATGGAGCCCCTCCTTATTGAGTATATCCTGGCCTTAATAGTCCTTATCTGCGTCGACACGTTACATACCACAACCCGGCATTTTTAAATGCTACTTTCGTAAATAACCGTAACCAGGCCTTTGGAGGAATAATGCTTAAATTCTACAATTAGCCTTTGCCTATCGAATGCCAATAGCGAGGCTTATTGAGTATAAAATCGCATTACCATCAGAGCACGCCTTTGACCTATTGATGAATATAGGTAATGCCGGCTACTTCATGCCAATAACCAGGCCGGGGGTAATACCGGCGCCTAGGGTGCCGGGTAAGTACTCCGAGAAGATTAGGAGGGTTGAGGACATATCCAGGGAATTAAGTAGGATATTAAATCAGTACTCAATACCGCCACCGGCGACACCCCATGAAGTTAAGATTAGCCTATTCAATGAACTCCTTGAGTACATAATCGAGGATGGCGAGGACCTACTCACGAGAGTTAGACAGTACCTTGATTCAATTGAGGGTGTTAGGAATGAGTACGTGAGATTGAGAGGAATTGTTGATGTTATGTCATCCGTTGGTGAAATCATTATGGAAAGACTGAGGCATTTCCTGGTCGATATCGTTCCAATAAGTGAGGAGGACTTTAACGAGTTTAGGAATACGGTTGTTAATTACGGTGCTGAGACACTGCCTGTGAAGGTCCAGGATAGGTTCTACGCACTGGTGATATACCCTGAATGGTCTAAGCAGAGCCTGCTGAGTGCGTATAGGCTATTCAATACGAATCCTCTCGAGATACCCAATAATGTTGACTTGGACTCCATGAAGAGTAAGTTAGCGGAGTTAGAGGGTAGGTTGGGAAAGCTTGAGCAGGAGTTTCGTGATTTCCTGACCAAGGTTAGTGATAGGGCCTATGCAATTATTGATCTTTCGGATACAATAACTAACATAGTTAGGCAGTACATGGATTCCGCAATTCCTGAGGGTAGGGACATAGGTGATAGGTTAACGCAGTTGGTTAATTCGGTGAATGATACTAGGAATAGAATTAGGGAGCTGGAGATAGTACATGAGGTTCTGGGGTATACGAAGAAGGCAGGTATTTCGTTCGAGGGACTTAGTAGGCTGAGAATTAGGGTATTCGCGGTCAGAGGCGGTGTGAATGAGGACTATATTAAGGGGCTCATGTACATCAAGCGTGATGTTGAGGGTACGGACTTATCAATACTCACACTCATAGAGCCTCCGGAGAGCTTGGACGTTAAGTCATTGGGTAAGGAGGTTTACGAGATAAGTAGGGATTACCTAGCTGACATTAAGTCAGCATTTGATTTAACTGGTAGGGAATTAACGGATCTAAGGTCGAGGCTCAAGGACCTGGAAAAGGAGTATGAGGAATTTGTGAAGGAGTTTAACGAGGTCTCTACCTATGGCGTTGATGGTATTAATAAGGTCAGTGGTGATGTCGTGACAATAGCAGGTTATGTGAAGGAGAGCCTTTCGAGTAAATTTGATGACCTACTGGCGTCATTACTCAGTAAGTTAGCCATTGATGCCAAGGTTAGGAAAGAGAGCAAGGTCGTCTACGTCAGGGAGATAGAGCCGGAGAAGGCACCGACACTTGAGGAATACCCAAAACTCATTGATGCCTTTAAGAAAATAACGTACATGTATGGAGTACCGAAGTACACGGAGATAAGCCCAATAATATTAACATTCATATTATTCCCGGCCTTCTACGGCTGGATGTACCCAGACTTAGGCCACGGCGTGGTACTATCCCTATTCGGCTACACCCTGTATAAGTCCCGTTATAAGGGACCTAACGCCTTCCTACGTTCGATATTCGGCGGTAAATACTCGACATGGGGATTGGTATTCTTGATGGCGGGTATTTGGTCAATAATCTTTACATTTGTGGAGAGTGGTACGGTATTTGGAATAGAGGTATTACCGGCGCTCTTCAGACTCGTTCATGTTGGTGGTACGGCATTGGAGGTGCTTTCCAACTCAATCTATGCAATGCTCACGGTATCAATAATGGTTGGTATAATATCATTACTACTAGCGTTTGCATTTAAGGCAATTAATGCCTACAGGGGCGGCGAGAGAGACTTAGCCCTTGGATTCTATGTACCATTATTCTTCTTCTTCCTATTCCTTGTGCTCGCCTTGATGGGTCCTGGATTTGTGCCGGTCATAAGGATTGGTGAGGAAACCCCATTGTTACAGCCGTTGTATCCCTTATTCAATACGATAGAGGGCTTAATGTGGTATTGGGTATATGCCGTATTTGCTACGTTAGCAATACTAATGTATTCACTGTTCTACTTCAGGGCTAAGTATAGGGGTGTTCCTGGATTTAGTGCAGCACAGTTGGCTGTTGAGGTCAGTGCTGAGGCGGCAATACCAAGCCTCACGAATACCATATCATTCATGAGACTGAGCATTGTGGCGATAATGCATGCCGTGTTCACGGCAATGACCTACGCCTGGGCTGTCTCGCTAGGGTTATTCACACCAGCCGGCCTTGCCGTATTGATAATATTCAATTTAATAATAATACTTGGTGAGGGCTTCGTGGCTTTCGTGCAAAGCTTAAGGCTTCACTTCTATGAGATGTATACGAAGTTCTTCAGTGGCGCCGGCGTGTTATTCACGCCATTCACCCTTGGCTTAAGATGGGTTAGGCTCCTTATAGTATAAGCAATATAAAAAGCATATATAGAACCTTAAAGTGATTATTAATTGCATGGCAATACCACGCGTTAGGGAGGTCATGAGGGAGGTTCTCATAACCGTGAAAGATGATAAGCCACTAACGGAGGTTATTAAGATAATGAATGAGAAGAACATTGGATCGATAATAGTGACTGATGAGGAGGGTAGGGCCATAGGCGTGTTTACTGAGCGGGATTTATTGAGATTGGTTGCGAGTAACGTAAGCCTTAATGCGTTAACAGTCGGTGATGTAATGACGAGAAATGTCATAGTTATTGAGGAGGATGCTAGCCTAATAAAGGCCGTCCATATAATGGCTAAGCATGGCATTAGACACCTACCAATTGTTGATGAGGATGGTAAGGTCATCGGTATAGTATCGATTAGAGACGCCGCAATAGCACTGGCAAGGCTACTCGTTGATATGGACATAGGTAAGCTGGGCGCGACGGAGGAGGAGGTGAGTATGATCAGGGATCTCATAAACATTGATGAGGGAATCTAGCGTTATCTAAGTGTGATCACATATGGCAGTAATTCAGGGAGCACCATCGTTATTACAAAGCCGTTTATAAACGCTATGAAACCACCGGTCTCGCCCATGTAAAGCCTATAGATTGGTAACGTATCGTCCATAGACGTCGCACCACCAATGGATATTAGGGATGCGTCCCTAAAGCCTGTGATCACGATTAGGGGAACCAATAGGTATGTTAGTTGCTCCCTAAGGAAATTAGCCAAGAAGGCCAGGGTACCCATGGCTGGTCCAAACCTAATACTGAGGAGAGGCCCAGCCAGTGAGTACCAACCCATCCCCATTGATATGCCGAGGGATGCCGCCAATGGTATTCCGATCAAGTAATGCAGTATTAAGCCACTAACGGAACTACCCAGTAATGATGTTACTGCAATTATTATGCCTAAGTATCCCTGGGTGAGTAATTGCGTATTTATTGATGAGCCGATGTCCAGTCCTATCACCAATACTAATACGAATAATTCAAATGTTATTAAATAATCAAGGACGTTGGCTACCGACTTAAACCTGCCATAATAGCCAAGTAACCAACCAACCGTCAAGATAATTAATAGTATTAGCGGTAATTTAGTATTGGTATTGGAGCCGTTATCCAGGTTAACCTCCCTTACTTGTCTCATATTAATAATGAAGCCTATGGGTATTGTAAATACTAGGCTCATTATTATGGAGAGTATGGCATAAAGTACTGAATAAAGTATTATGTAAAGTACGTAATTGCTAGCCACGATATTACCTGCCCAGAAGGCCATTGTGAATATTAATGCCATGACCACATACTGCAGGTAATTACCAATACCGAGTTTCCTAACCCTACCCCTAAATGCGTATCCAATGGCCATGGTTATTGGAAATACCACTAGGAATAAGTCACCAATTACATTGGCAATGTTTAGCACAGGGCTTCTCTAAAGGTCCTGCTTTTAATTCTTAACAAATACCTATTTATTGTTGGGTAGCGAATTGATAATCTGAGGAGAAATGCCTCAGGAAGGCATTGACTTGGAGGATTTGGAGGGCATTGGGCCAAAGACCGCTCAATTACTTAAATCGAAGGGAATACTCAGTGTTAGGCATTTGGCGCTTTTCAACCCTGAAGAGCTCATTGAGCTAACTGACATGACACCCGATAGGGTTGAGAAAATACTGAGGTCCGCGAGGGATATTGTATTTGGTAGTAATAGGGTTTCAAGGGCGACGGATTTAGCTAAGAACTTTGAGGGCATTATTAGATTGAGGACCAATGTTAGGGCTATTGACGATCTACTACAGGGTGGCTTGGAGCCTAAGGCGATTTATGAATTCGCTGGTGAATTCGGCACTGGTAAGACTCAACTCTGTCATCAACTTTCGGTAACTGTTCAGTTAAGTCAGGATAAGGGTGGCGTTGGTGGCGCAGCCGTTTACCTAGACACTGAGGAGGCCTTCTCGCCAAATAGAATAGTTAATATCGCCCAAAGATTTGACCTGGACCCCAACGAGGCTTTAGATAATATATACGTTATTAAGGTAATTAATGCGGCAGACCTTGAGGATAGGATTAAGTTTGACGTTGTTAAACTCGTGGAGCAGGCAAATGCTAAGCTCATCGTTGTTGACTCGATAATAGCCCTCTACAGGGCTGAGTTTAAGGGTAGGGAAAGATTAGCCGAGAGACAGCAAAGGCTTAATTACATACTTGATTGGTTGATGAGGATTGCAAAGGTATATAACGTCTATGTTGTCCTCACGAACCAAGTCCTTGACGTGCCAATGGGTTACATTGAGGTTAAGAGGCCGGCTGGCGGTAATGTGCTGGCCCACGCTGTTACGCATAGACTATTCCTCAAGAAGTCTAAGGAGGATATCAAGGTCATGGAGGTCCTGGACTCTCCGAGGCTTCCCTTCAAGGCTAGTGCCATGTTTAGGATCACGGATAAGGGAGTTGAGGATGTCTAGTTTCGGTCATAAATTATTTAATCCGTAATTAATATCTAATTCTAGCAATGCCTGCCAACCTGCCGCCCGAGGCTAAGGCTAAGTGGTTGAAGGTAATGGAGGCTAAGACGCCGGAGGAGAAGTTGAAGGCACTTGAGGAATTCCTGAGCGCAGTACCTAAGCATAAGGGTACGGAGAATCTAATTCACTGGGCCAGGAGAAGGATGGCCCAACTCAGGAGGGAGATTGAGGAGAGGAGGATTAAGGAGAGGTCGTTGAGATCAGGCGGTGGTGCTAATATATACGTTGAAAAGGAGGGTGATGCCCAGGTAGTGGTAATAGGACCACCATCATCAGGCAAATCAAGTCTTTTAAAGTGCCTGACCAACGTGAAGGTTGAGCCTGATGATATACCATACTCATCCATTGAGCCAATACCAGGCATGTTCATTTACGACAATGTCTACTTCCAACTTGTGAAGCTGCCCTCAATCAATATTTATGACGCGGACTCGGACGTTAACTCCATGGCATTATCAATGATTAGGAATGCGGATAGTGCTATAGTGGTCCTTGATGCAAGTGGTGATGTTGAGGCTCAGTACAACGCCTTAAAGGGTATCCTGAGGGAGAATGGGATATACATAGTTAAGCCCAGAGGTTTCGTGACGATAGAGAAAAGACCGACAGGTGGAATCCAAGTCATTGGTAAGTTGGTTAATGGTACGGTGGAGGACGTTAAGAAGTTACTGGTGAGTTACGGCATAAATAATGCCCTGGTTATGGTTAATGGTGAGGCCACGCTGGATGATGTTGAGGAATCAATATTTAAGGATGTAACATATAAGCCGGCTCTTGTCGTAATAAATAAGATTGACCTGGCGGATAATGATTATGTAAGGAATATCGTTGCTAAACTAAGTAATGAGGTGTTGGTATTAACTGCATCGCTTAAGAATTGTATGATTGATTCTAAGGCACTTGGTGAGTCGTTATTAAGAATAATGGACTTAATAAGGGTCTATACAAAGGAGCCGGATGTTGATACGTACTCGCCAAAGCCCTTCGTACTCAGGAGAGGTTCGACGGTGGGTGACTTAGCTAAGAGGATTCATAGTAGGTTTTATGATGGATTTAAGTACGCCAGGGTTTGGAGGATTGATAAATTCCCAATGGGTGTTAAGAGGGTCGGTATTAATTACGTCCTTAATGACGGTGATGTTGTGGAGATTCACTCATCTCTATAGCCTTATTAACTGGTATCGCATTCATTAAATAATGAGCTCGCAGTGTGGTGAATGCATTAAATTGCTTAGGGAGGTCCTTGAACGTCTTGAGGCGATTGAGGGAGAGCTCGACTTGATTAAGGAGGAATTGAGAGAACTACGCACTCAGGGAATTACACAACCTCAGCAGCAATTACGGTCCCAGCAATTGGGTGGTGGACTACTTAAAGCTATAAGCAATAACCTGTTTCTTGATACGAGGGATGTAATGGCTAAGAGGCTCCTTAAGAGATTGATAGATGAGGGAAAGGTGGTGCTGCTTAGGGATGAGACGGCGAATAGGGAAGTGGTCACAACTAAAGAAATTATTAGGAAGTTACTTAGTAAATTACCGATATCGATTAATGAAATTGACAAACTCAGTGATAGGGAGTACGAATTACTAACGATACTAAATAGGTTGGGATACGTATTACTTAAAGATAATAAATACGTAATCTCAGAGGCTGCAAAAGAATTTATTTAAAGGATGGGAAAGAAATAGAGTAGTACATGTCGTCTGAGGAGGTACTGTGGGTTGAGAAGTATCGTCCTTCGAGGATTGATGACATTATTGACCAGGACCACGTTAAGGCTAGAGTAAAGGAAATGCTGGCTAACGGTAATATACCACACCTACTCTTCTTCGGTCCTCCTGGTACTGGTAAGACTACGATGGCTCTTGCCATTGCCCGTGAGCTTTATGGTGATGCCTGGCGTGAGAATGTTCTCGAGTTGAATGCAAGTGACGAGAGGGGTATTGCAATGATTAGGGAGAAGGTCAAGGAATTTGCAAAGACCATGCCTACCGTGAAGGCGCCCTTTAGATTAATAATTCTTGATGAGGCTGATAACATGACACCGGACGCCCAGCAAGCCCTTAGAAGAATAATGGAGATGTACACGACTTCCGTCAGGTTCATCCTTCTTGCAAATTACCCGTCAGGAATAATTGAGCCGATACAATCAAGGTGCTCCCTATTCAGGTTTTCTCCTCTTCCTAAGGATGCTGTTCTTGGTAGGCTTAGGGAGATTGCCTCGAAGGAGGGCGTTAAGGTTACTGACGACGCACTCGAGGCCATATGGGACGTAAGCCAGGGAGACATGAGAAAAGCAATAAACACACTACAGGCAGCGGCTTCGTTGGGCGGTGTGGTTGATGAGGAGGTAGTCTATAAGGCATTGGGTAAGGTTAGTCCAACTAAGGTTAGGACGATAGTTACTGAGGCTGTGGTTGGCGATTTTGGTAAGGCCGTGAGGGAGGTTATGTCGTTGATAAGGGATGAGGGTGCTGATCCACTTGATATTATTAAGATCATCCATAGGGAGGTTGTTTCAGCAGCGTCACAGTTAAAGGTTCCTGAGGAGTTGAAGCCTAAGGCTGTTTATATTGTCAGCGAACATCATTATAGGTTACTTAGAGGATCCAGTGGTGAGTTGCAGGTTTATGGTCTGTTAGCTAGAATTAGGAGGTTACTTCGTGAGGGCTATAAATAATTTTTTACGGAGAGAAAGGTTTATAAATAATTAAACAATACGCGAAAAGCTTTAATAGGGGATATTTATGTCTAACCCCGAACAGGAAAGGAAGGATCAGCAAGGTAGTTCTAATTTATTAAGTAAGTTGAGGGTATCAGGTAAGATAATAGAATTTAAATCTGAAGGTGAGGAGAAACTCGTATGCCCGTACTGTGGTTCGACAACGTTCATATTTGATTATGAGAATGGTCAAGTGATCTGTGCCAAGTGTGGTTCGGTTGTTCTTGAGCATGTTATTGACTTAAGGCCTGAGTGGAGGGCTTTCACGGCTGAGGAGAAGGAGGCTAGGGCGAGGGCTGGTGGTCCACTTAATAGGTTAACCAGTGAGGCCTTAACCACAACAATTGATTGGGCAACTAAGGATGCAAGTGGTAAGGAGCTTGATATTAAGAGGAAGCTTGAGATCCTGAAGTATAGGAAGTGGCAGCAGAGGGTTAGGGTTCAGACGAGTTATGAGCGTAATATTATACAGGCAATGAATGAGCTTAGCAGGATATCATCGCAGCTGGGCATACCGAAGGCATGCGTTGATGAGGCTATGGGTATTTACGAGCAGGTATTAACCAAGGGACTGGTTAGGGGTAGAAGTGTTGAGGCAATTGTCGCCGCATGCCTACACATGGCTTGTAGGAAGATTGGAATGCCCAGGAGCCTTGATGAGATTAGTCAATACACAAGGGCAAGTAGGAAGGAGGTTGCCAGATGCTTCAGGCTCATTGCCAGGGAGTTGGGTGTTAGGTTGCCGTTAAGTGATCCAAAGCTTTATGTTCCTAGGATTGTTGAGCAGTTGAAGCTTAGTGGCGAAATACTTAAGGAGGCGCTGAACATTCTCGAGCAGGCAAAGAGGAAGGGCTTAACGGCAGGTAAGGACCCAGCCGGACTTGCCGCAGCCGCCGTGTATATAGCGTCTCTCCTTAAGGGCGAGGTTAGGACTCAGAAGGAGGTTGCCATGGCGGCCCAGGTTACTGAGGTTACGGTTAGGAATAGGTATAAGGAGTTGGCTAGGGAGTTGAACATTAAAATACCGATAAAATGAAATTAAAAACCTTAAAAATCAATAGTTCTTCCTTATCATCCTGGGATCTAAGTGAATTGTGAGATTTGTGAATTGATGAATAATGAGGAATTGATAATAATTAAAAACGAAAAAATAGTAGTTCTTCACAACCCACACCCATTTAATAATGGGCACTTAATAATAGCACCAATTAAACACCAAGCAATTAATGAAATAAGCACATCAACACTCGTTGAACTTATGGATATGGCTAAGAAGTTCATTAACATTTTAGAGAGGGTTTATAATCCGCATGGCTTTAACGTGGGCATATCGCTGGCACCTCATGTGAGTATTCAAGTAGTTCCTAGGTGGAACGGCGATGTTAGCTTCATGACCCTATTCTATAATATTAAGGTTGTTCCAGAAACCGTCAAGGATTCCGTGAATAGGATAAGGAGTATGGTGAGGGAGTATGGCCTTTGAGATAATTGATTTAATAATATCAATAATAATTTTGATTATTGGATTTTCCGTGTTCACGGCATTAGTTAATGACTATAGGATTGTGGTAACGACATCAAGGATACTTAGGAAGAAGATTAAGGTTTCGGCCTTTCGAGAATTAATGCTACCGATATATCCATCACTAATTCATATCAGGATAGTTAATGTTAAACCATTGATGGATAATGTCGATGTTGAAATTCATGGAAATATGATTAAGGTCATTAATAAGGGCAACGTTATTAATAATTCCGAAATTAAAATACTGATTGAGGCCGTAATTGTTGGTCGCCTCGGCGATTACCCGGTTAGGGGCACCATTACATTATCTCCTTATTAATTCGATTACTGTGATTGTCACGAGCACGTCAAGGATGATATTTATGAAGCATGCCGTGTATAATCCAATGGTAGATACTGACGGAGTTATTACGGCTAAGATCAGCAACGCTGCATCAGCGCTTGCTATTGCTAGTACGAGTATTAATGTTACCCACATATTCATAATGAATGAGTAACTTGCCACAGCAAGTAATGAGTAAACTATTGCGGTCATTAATATGGCTATTAGGAACTTATTCAATGGATTAAGCATTCCCAGATAGGCAAAGTCAAGTACTATTAGTATGAACTCCACGTACCGTATCAATGCCATGTACGTGAATAACCTATACATCGTCCTAGACCTAAAGCCTATGCATTAATTAAGCATTCTCCCAGTTAATGCCATGAGTGGCATTAATACTTATAAAGGGGGTATTGATTACGTGCATGGGATGTCACAGTCAACGCAACCACCGGTATTACCACCGCCGGACCCACTCGTTAAGCGACCTAGGTTAATCAGTAGTGGTGGTGTTTTGGGCAATGAATGGAGGGTTGGTAGGGGCTACTCAGTTGGTGAGGTTAGGGCTGTTGGCTTGACGGTTGATGAGGCTAGGATATTGGGTATTAAGGTCGATACTAATAGGGATACTGTCTGGGATATTAATGTACAGAGACTTAAGGATTGGTTAAATAAGATCATCAAGGGCGAGGCATTACCACCTGAGCCTGCGCTGCCTAAGGTAATTAAGATTAAGCGTAAGAGGGGTAGGGTATTTAGGGCGTTGACTCCTGCTGGCCGTAAGATGAGGGGCTTAGTTAGTGTTGGATTGAGGGAGACTCATGCACATAAGTGGAAGAAGAAGGCTAGGGAGAGGGCTGAGAAGAGGAGGCACGAGGCCATTAGGGCGAAGGGTGGTCATTAAGTTAGGTAAGCTTGCTTATTATTTCAGGTAATTGTGTTAATGAGTCTATCTCATAGAATGGCTTAACTGGTAACTGCACATTCGTTCTTCTCACAAACACCACCTTCAGGTCGAGGAACTTGGCGCCGATTACATCCTCAATTAGCCCACTAACAATTAAGGCATCACTTGGCGAGACACCGGCCCTATTTAGGGCTGCCTGGAATATCTTAATGGCGGGCTTACCAACCTTCGTCAGGTCCGAACTAACAACGCCCTTGAAGTACCTTAACAAATTATTCTTTAGTAGTATTTTCTTTGCAACATCATTGTCCAGGTTTGTGAGTATGTACATGGGTATATTCATCTGTGATAATGTATCTATGGCATTAACGACATCGGGGTATAACTCGGATGTTTCAACAACGAGCGATGATATTGCATTACCGAAGTAATCAAGTTCAGCCGGGCTTAGACTCAGTGAGTACTTCTTTAATAGTGATATCATTGTCTCCCTCGCCAACTGCCTCAATGACCTATAGACACCCTTACTTATTAACATGTTATACCTATCCTCCCACTCCTTCTTGAATTGGTTCGTGAGCTCATCAAGTGAAACCTTTATGTTCAGTTCATCCTTAATTAACTTGGCACTCTCAACCTCAAAATGCGTCAACCTAACCAATGTGTTGAGTACCTCGAAAAACAGCGTCTTCATACGAAGACCCAAACTTTAGTTGAATATTTAAAGATTAATGTGCACGGCACCAAATCCTTAAAACGCCGTATTATTAAGGCATTACGTGAAGGCTGAGGTTTGGGTTGAGGTAAGGCCCACGGAGGATGAGGAGAAGGTTAGGAGGGCATTAAGCAATGTGTTTATTTATGATGAGATAAGGATTGAGGAGAGTGAGGGTAAGAGGTACATCGTTGCCCTGGGTAATGGCTTCAAATCATTAATTAAGGTGCATAACCTAATTAAGGAGCAGGGAATTGAGGATAGCGCACGCTCGGTCCTAATGAGGGGCATTGATGGTAATAGGGTGGTGTTTCACCTACATAAGCAGGCCGCGTATGCCGGCGTCCTCACATTCGTAACTGAGGAGAATGAGAGCCCGCTGGGCCCTATAACGTTCATAGTCGAGACTAACGACCCCAAGAGGCTCATTGATTGGTTAGCACCAAAAACTGCAAGGGGTAGGAGGCTTTATGAGGTTCAGCCCCCTGATGATCCGTGAAGATAAATTCTAAAAAGTGGTGGGTAATTCATTAATCGTGGCGAAATACCTGGTCGCGTCATTTCCCTGGTCCTCGGACATGGGTAATGACGTGGCTAATGCATTGGGATTAATGCATGTGGTTCTCGAGACGAAGCAATTCCCTGATGGTGAGTCATACATTAGGTATCCCATCGACATATCGACGTATGACGGCTTAATACTCATTCAAAGGGCCTATCCCGAGCAAAATACTAGGCTTATTCAGGCGATGCTTGCGATACATGCCGCGCACGATTTAGGCGTTAAGCGGGTCCACGTTATTCTTCCGTACTTACCCTATTCAAGGCAGGACAGGAGGTTTAGGGATGGCGAGCCGGTTAGCCTACAAACAATGCTATCATTACTGTCATCACTTGGTGCATCATCTATAATCACAGTGGATGTTCATAAGCCCGAGGCCTTCAGGGTGGCTAATACTCAATGCATTAATATCGAACCCTTCAAGCTATATGCGGATAGGCTTAGGGGGATTAAAGATGCGGTATTATTAAGCCCTGACATTGGTTCATTATGGAGGGTTGGGAAGGTCAGTGAGTACCTGGGGGTTTCATTCAGTTACCTTGAGAAGTTCCGCGATAGGGTTACGGGTGAGGTTACCATGAAGCCTAAGGAACTTGACGTTGCTGGTAAGGAGGTCTTTATAATAGATGATATAATAGCGACGGGAGGCACCATAATAGAGGCCACGAAGATACTAAGGTCCCTGGGCGCAATTAGGATTCACGCAATTGCAACGCATTGTCTATTACTTAACATGGCCGACTCAAGGATGTTTGACGCAGGGGTTTCCTCAATAACCTGCTCGAACACAATACCGACAAGGTACTCCGAGGTTAATGTAAATCAATTAATAATTAATGTGCTTAAGGAATTAGTTACGTAGTGCCTTATTAACCGTGTTGAGAAGTATGTTATGTGAGGATGCTAAGACAAGTAATGATGGATTACCTGAGTAAGAAGGCTCTTGCTGGTGGTTATTCATGGAATATCGATAAAATATCGTCATTAGTAGAGGTTTTAACATACTCATTAATGCCAATACCACTCATCACGTTTTTACTCACTAAGTCATTATTCCCATCACTAATCTTAATACCAATACCGGCATTGCCCATATTACTCACGTTAATCTGGGCAGCATACTCCGTAGATGCCGTTAAGGAAAACATTGAGTGGGAATTGCCATTCTTCGTGGTCCTGCTGGACATAATACATGATGTGGGTGGGGACATAACCCACGCATTCGAAGTAAGCGGTAGGATTGGGCTTAAGTGGATTAGTAGAGAGTGGTCGTTGATTAGGAGGTACTCATTAACTACGAACTCAATAACGAAAGCCATGCAATTAAGGGCTAGGTTGCATCCAAGTATTGAGTTTCAAAGGTTCATAAATGGCTATGTATCCGTGTGGGGCTATAGCGGTGATTTGGGTAATTACGTGAGGAGCGTTGAGAGTACATACTTATCGACATTAAGCAATAGGTTATCCTCATTATCAAAGCAAATAATAGATATAGTGGTGGCCATAGTATCATCACTAATTGTGCTAATACTCTTTGTAATAATCACGACAATACTCGGCATGAACTACGCAATACTGTACTTAATGCCTGCCATAGCATTGCTATTACCGGCCATTATACTGAGGGTTTATCAATCAATACCGTATATAATACGTATAGATCTTACGCATGATAAAACCACGTACGCAATTCTAGGTGTATCGATATTAATTATCGCAATTTCACTGATGTACCTTGGAATTAAGGGAGTGATATCACTAATGCTACCGCCACTTCTATTCTCCGTGTTGGTAACCCGTAGGGTTAATGACGTAAGAAGTTCATTAATGGCGCTACCTGACTTAATACGTGATGTGTCGGAGGTGGTTAAGGCTGGTTTGAGTATAGGTGCCGCATTTGAGAGGGTCCTTGATAATCCATATCCACGCCCATTAATTACGTATTTACAGAGAATAAATCAACTTAATGATAATGTGGGGATTAATGGGCCATGGATAATGAGATTCGCAATAGGCATTCTAAGGGAGTTATCCAACCTTGGTTCCCCATCAAGGGCACTTGATAGGCTTGTTGAGGTGTTCCTGGAGTTGAAGACGATAATAGTGAGTATTGGCTATGGGTCGAGGTCACTACAACTGCTTAATTACTCATTACCAGTAATATTTGCTGGGGTTACGTACATTAGTAGGTTCATTGTATCAACAATAAGCTCAGTCATTAGTAATGCGCCCTACTCATTTGTTGGTCTGTCAATACCCAGTATTAACGCGGTACTAATGCCGCTCCTATTCACGGCATACATAATAAGCCTATCCGTGTCACTACTGGCATCACTACTTAATAACCTAACCATAAACCCAACAATTAAGTACACACTACCAATACCACTAACACTGGTCCTTATGTTCATGGCCGTGGAGATGCCCGTATTGGCGTAAGACTTTAAAAGAGCCAGGAATCAAACGTAGTTGTGTACGTACCAAGGACCCTGGTGATTGGTAGGTGCTGGAGGTGTGGTAAGAAGCTTTTTAGGTATGATGATTACTACGTATGCCCCAAGTGCCATGCCCTTTACTGCCCAACATGCGCCAAGAAGACATTCTATAAATGCCCGGCAGATGGGACACCACTAGAGGCTAAGTAACATGGCAGTCTTAACGGGCTTAATGTCCTTCACGAGGGGGCATGGCATTAGGGCACTAAGTATTACTGGGCCTAATGGCTTATTCGTATCACAGGCTGTGAATGGCATATTATTATCCGCAATAATCAATGAACGTGCTTATGTAAAGCTTGATGATGAACAATTCAAGAAGTTGCTATTTGCCTTCTCACCCATTATTAGTAAGGTAATTAAGTTAACAAATACTAATTACTATACATTCCTTGGCAGGTACACGTATAATGGCGAGAGGTTCATCTATGAGCCATACGTTGACCTTATGAAAACCGTAACGATAAGCATTACGAGGAAGAGCGTGAGGATTACGTATGGTGAGAACAAGGTGCGTCTAAAGAGGACTAGGAAGGGCTACACACCAAGTAGTATGCTTGAGACTCTGGGTTACATAGTCAGGAGATTACATGGTGGTAATGCTTAAAGCATGCCATAATGATTAATCGCAATGTCCCAGGGCATTAAGTTCGAGGTAATAGACGTACCAATACCAGAGGGTACAAACGTAATAATAGGCCACAGCCACTTCATAAAGACTCTGGAAGACATTTACGAGGCCCTCGTGAACTCAGTGCCAAATATCAAGTTCGGCTTGGCCTTTTGCGAGGCGTCTGGCAAGAGGTTAATTAGGCATGAGGGTACTGACGAGGAATTAAGAAAACTAGCCATAGACCTTTGCAGAAAAATTGCGGCTGGCCATACGTTCGTAATCTACCTAAGGAATGCGTGGCCAATAAATGTACTCAATGCCATTAAGCATGTTGTTGAGGTCGTTAATATATACGCCGCCACCGCGAACCCGCTTTCCGTGATTGTTGCCGAAATTGCGCCAGAGAGGAGGGGTATAGTGGGTGTCGTTGATGGTCACTCACCACTTGGTGTTGAGAGCGATGCGGATATTAAGGAGCGTAGGGAGTTGGTTAGGAAGTTTGGTTATAAGCTTTAGGGCATTGCGACTTAGCGGCGTTGATAATCGAAATTAACTTCTCCCTAAAACCCTCCAATTCTTTCAATAATTCATTAATTGCCTGCTCAACCAAGGTACCTGGAGCCACATCTGAGGGTAGGGATTTGGCGATGTTATCGAGAAACTCCCTGATGTCGGGTGGTAACACTGGGTAAGCACTTATCAATTGCCTTGCAATAGTGTCATATCCCTGAATCCTCATCAACTCCCTAATGAAGTACCTTATCCTACTCTCCGTGTTATAGTAATCATCCAGCAGGTTCACTAAGAAGTCTAGGTCAAGGTTTACGGAGCACTCCCTGTAATTTAGGTCTATGAACCTCAATAACGTAATTATATACTTAATGCCACGTTCGCCAACTGCATGCCTAAACCAACCCTTATTGATTAATTGAGCCACGTAATCCCTAGCCTCAATAACCTCATCAACCACGCAGTACCCGGTTAACACCCAGTTAAATTCCTAACCATGACTAAGTAACTCGGACAGCGCCATATGTGTACTTTGCGTAAGCGCGTAATCAAGGAAATCCCTAATACCATCAGGATAACCCTCACTCCTCACGCCCTGGCACATACCAATAATCAGCATTATAATTATCGTAGCGAGTAAAACAGCCATCATATTACCAATGAGCCCAAAGGCAATGCTATTCTTCTCCTCAAAATCATCAATATAATTCCTAACATCGTTATAAACAGCCACATAGACCCCATGATCAACCTCAACAGGCTTTAAGAAACCCGGCCTAGCCCTCCCCTCCTCCTTACCATAAATCAACTTAATCATGTAAGCCTCAGAGACCATACCCGCAGCATCAATAACATCATCACCATCACCCTGAGAGGCAAAAAGAACCTCAAAGACATCCTTAATGAAGTCTGCATTGAATATTCTCGATAATGAAATAACAAGGGAAAGCCTAGGGCCCTTACCCTCCCTCATGAGCGATGCCATGCCATAAATAACGAAGGATGCAACAGCATAACTAATCTTAACAACCTCTTTAATAACCTCACTATCAACATTACCAATCAATGACTTAACAAATTCATCAACAACAGAACTATCCATTAAATAATCCTCGAGAACAGTAAAAATAAACCTACCGCCCATATTCAATGAAAAAATTTATTTTTCCATAAACAATGAAATAACAGGGACCAGGCCTGGAGGGCCTACCCAGCCCTCCCCTGGGTAAAACCCAGGCCGATGGGTTCGGAGGCCGAAACCCACGTATTGGTATGTGTAGTAGGTCAGGGATTACGCCGGTACCTCGATGATAGCCGGTCCCCTGGGGCGTCCACGCCGTAGCCGGTCAACCGTAGGGTTGACTGGTTACGGAACCCGGCGAACCGGGTTAGGCCCGGGAGGGAGCGGCCCTAAGTCGGGGTGGGCGCGTTCAGGGGGTTGCCGGTTGGAGAATGGGCCGGCGTAATCCCTGACCTACTACACATACCAATACGTGGGGTTGGGTCCCGCCGCCATGTGTTTAGTTTAAATTGATTGGTCGATTGGTAGTTGGGTCATTATTCATGGCTCTTAGTAAGTGGTTTTACGTAGGTTCTTGCATTAGGTTTGTCTTCATAGAATAATATTGTAACCAACTATAGTATTATTTGCCTAGAGTTATTTCTTCAATTTCGTAATCAGAGTTATAACTGTTCTTGAGGATGTTTTCCCTTTTCATAAGCTCTTCGTTGATGTCTAATCCATAGGCCTTACTTAGTGTCCTTAATTTAACGCTTTTCTCTATATCAATATCGCCCGTACTTGTTAATATGCTCTTGAATTCTACCGTGTCGTTTCTTATCACAGGCTCTACGATGTTATTTATGATTCTTTTGCCGTTTCTTATCGTCATAAAGACTACGCTTGATAGTAATTGTAAATTACCAACATTGACATTTAATGGTGGGTTTGTCAGCCTTATTAATAACTCCTCAGGTGTTGATGCGTGGAATGTGGTCAGCATACCATGGCCGAGTGCCGAGGCTTGGAATAGGGCGTGAACTTCTTCGCCTCTGACCTCACCGACTATTATGTAATCCGGTCTATACCTCACGGCTAATTTAACTAAGTCAAACATACTTATCCTAGATCTGTCGTCCTCGCTCTCCCTTGTGAACATCCTAACCCAGTGCGGGTGTGGCAGGCGTATTTCTGGTGTGTCCTCTATGGTCACTATCTTTGAGTATGTGGGTAACTTACTAGCTATTGCGCTGAGTAATGTTGTTTTTCCACTACTCATTGGGCCACTAATCATTATGAAGCCCTTAAGTTCAGCAATTAGCCATAGATAGGCAGCTGCACTGGGCTTGAGTGTACCTCGTTGTATTAATTCTTCAAGGGTTAGGGGTTGTGGTGGAAACTTCCTTATACTAAAGGTTGGCCCTATCGTTATTTCACCAATCGTACCAGTGAATCTATGGCCTTCAGGGAGTATCGTCTCCAGGTATGGCTTTAATAATGAGACAGACCTCGGCAAACCCCTCCTACTAATGCTCATTATGAAGTCCTTAGCCTCAACCTCGGAATTAAACCTGATGTTAGTCATCAACCTAATTCCTGGCAAGTCCCTATGTACTACGGTTATTGGGTGCAACCAGTTATTGAGTTCGACTTCCTCGATATTTGGGTCGGAAAGAGGTACCGTTATTGGTCCATAACCCCTCAAATCCCTTAATAGGTAATAGATCACCGATTCCGCCAACTGCTTATTACCTATGTCCTTTAACACCTCATTAATTGCATCAAGTATTGCCATATTTCTCTGCCTCATGAAGTCTATGACCTTACCCTTTAAGTCCATGCATTGAGAATCGCACTTGGGCTCCTTAACAATGTAGTAGTACGTGTTTTCCTTAGTAATTATTGATATTGGTATTCTAAAGTTGAACCCATCTATACTAACATTAACTATGTAATTGCCCATCAATTAAACCATCTCAATTGAAGATATAAGCCACTAACGTAATTTTAAACAGAGCATAACAGGTTGATTGTTTTTACTGGGAAATTGCTATACTCTCCGCCGCAACCTCCTGCCCACCATCTGTATGTCCTTCAACAACGACTATGTACTTATTACCGGTTATGAATTGTGTCGATGATGTGCCAACAATACTCGTTGACTGCCCTGGGTTTAATACGGTATTTAATGATTGCGTTACTATGGGTGTTTGTGAGTTCTGTGGGTATATGGTTATTGAGGTTATGGTTATCGGCGTTGTTCCTATATTCTCAATGGTTATTGAGTATACATTACCTGCCAATTGTGGATTAACAATGCTTATTTGCGCCTGTGTGGTTAGTACGGAGGTCCTTGATTGGAAGTAATTATACAGCATTATTGCGGCCACTATTACGAAGACTATCATGAGTATTGTATATATTGGCCCACTCAAGTCCCCTCTTTTTTGTCTGTTTATTTTTCTTGTATTACTCCCGTAATACATCAGTAGGTTAGTCTCAAGTTGATATTTAAGTCACTAATGGTTAATTAAGGCTGGGAGATCACGTATTGAGTGGTGTTTGTTTTGTAGATCATGCATACCGTGGTATTTGCAATGCAGAATACCGTGTTTAAGCTACATTGTTGGTAGGGTATTTGCCTACTAATTATTACGTAGTTTCCAGGGGCTAGGTAGGTATTATTCATGTAGATTTTCATGGTGTTACCCCGGCAGTTCATGTAGATGCTGTTTAGGTTTATCGCCGTGTGCCCATTATTATAAATTACTAGGTATAGTTGGTTGCCTGTTCCGTTAGTTACTATTACGGCATCCGGTATGTAAATGCTCGTGCTTGCTATCTGATTTATGGAGTTCATTAGTGAGATGGTCAGTCCCATGTGGCTGAGTACGGTGAATAAGGCATAGCCTAGGTATATCGAGCCTACCAACAGCATTACTTCGGCGATTAACCTATCCAGCGCCATCCTATTAATAATCCTCAACCTGATTAATAAGGGACTTCAATAATTTATTCTCATCATTTCTCGATTGGTGCGTAGTGTAAATGTTTTTAAATGGTTTAGTTACGCCTTGATCGATGAGTACTGAGTCTGCTGTTGAGGCTTGGCAGCCCAGGACGTGGGTTGGCAGGTTGGTTAAGGAGGGTAAGGTTAAGTCTATTGATGATTTATTCAGGCTTAACCTGCCCATTAAGGAGCCTGAGATCATTGACTTCTTCCTGCCCAACCTTAAGCATGAGGTCGTTAGCATAAATATAGTGCAGAGGCAGACCGACGCCGGTGAGGTTAGTCAGTTCCAGGTGGCTGTTGTCATCGGTAATGAGGATGGCTACGTGGGTGTTGGTATGGGCAAGGGTAGGCAGGTTAATCAGGCCATTGAGAAGGCAATTAGAGAGGCGAAGCTCAACATAATACCTGTTAGGAGGGGTTGCGGTTCATGGCACTGCTCATGCGATGAACCGCATAGCGTTCCGTTTAAGGTTGTTGGTAAGAGCGGCAGTGTTAGGGTCATATTAATACCGGCGCCAAAGGGCGTCGGCCTTGTGGCTGCTGATGCCGCTAAGGTCGTCCTTAGGCTTGCGGGTATTAGGGATGTATGGTCGTATACGTGGGGCGAGACTAGGACGACGCATAACCTGGTTAAGGCAACCTACGATGCCCTAAGAAAGACCTATGCCTTCTCCATCTAATTCCATGGAGGCTAAAGCTTAATAAATCATTGGTTTATTGGGTACTGACTATGCAGGTTCAGGAGGGTGCGCAAGCCGTTAGGGGGACTCCTTATACGCGGATTGCCGTAATTAGACTTAAGGGCCTAGCAGATACACCACCAGATGTTGAGAAGACCCTCGACCTTCTCAGGTTAAGAAGGAGGTACACGTGCGTAGTCATTGATGAGAGACCGTCATACATGGGAATGCTTAGTGTAGTTAAGGACTGGGTTACCTGGGGCGAGATAGATGCTGACACTCTAGCCGAGCTATTGAGGAGGAGGGGTAGGTTAATTGGCGATAAACCACTAACGGATGATTGGGTTAAGAAGTATGGATGGTCAAGCATTGAAGAGTTCGCGCTGGCTTACATAATGGGTGAGGTAAATCAATTATCCTGCCCTGAGAATAAGCCGTGGCCGAGATCAGGTAATAAGGTGCTTTGCATACCTGGGTTAAAGCCATTCTTTAGGCTTCACCCACCGTCTGGCGGTCTTAGGAGTATTAAGAAGGGATTTAATGAGGGTGGCGATTTGGGCTATAGGGGTATTGCCATTAATGAGTTAATACTTAGGATGATATAATCACCGTATAATTAATTATATGGTTATTAATTTCCGGAGTGTGTACTTGGTTTAAGTTTCGTTTTTTAACTCGTGATGAAGGGAAGGTCATAAAATTTATTAAGGGTTTCAATAGTCAATCGTAGTCATGGTTAGGCGATTCGAGAAGAAGGCTAGGAAGTATAGAGGTTCGAGGACGCATGGCTGGGGTAGGGTCGGCCAGCATAGGAAAAGTGGTTCCAGCGGTGGTAGGGGTAGGTCAGGGCTTCATAAGCATAAGTGGTCATTCGTGATGAAGTATGCCGAGGATTCCAGTGGTTACCCATTCTATGGTAAGCACGGCTTTAAGCAGCCCGAGACCATAGTCGCCGCGAGGCTCGGTATCAATGTTGGTGAGCTCGAGTCAATGCTCGACGAATTGGTTAGTAAGGGATTGGTGCAGGTGGTTGATGGTAAGTACGTCGTTGATTTGTTAAAGATTGGCTTTAATAAGTTGCTCGGCAGGGGTAAGGTTAGTAAGCCCATGATTGTTAGGGCTGTCTGGGTTTCGAGGAAGGCCGAGGAGAAGATCAGGGCTGCTGGGGGCTCTGTGGAGTTGGTGCGGGGGGTAGTGCATGGCTAGTACTGGGCGTAGGTTTATAGACGTTGTGGAGCCGATACTGCGTTATGTACCCACCGTGCCCAGGCCCAGGGAAGCCCTGAGCATGGGCTCAAGATTGTTCTGGACATTCCTCGCAGTAACAGTTTACCTGCTAATGTCCATAACGCCACTTTACGGATTAAGCCCAGTGACGCCATCCTTCTTCATATCACCAGCCATAGCAGCCATACTGGGCATAACCTTCGGCACACTCGCGCAACTAGGCATTACACCACTCGTCGTGGCCGGTATAATACTTGAGATCCTGGTTTTCTCGGACATGATCAACATAGATCTTGAGGACCCGGAGGACCAGGCCAAGTTCAATGCATTACTGAAGCTTCTCGCAATAGTCTTTGGACTGCTCGAGGCCGTTGCTCTAGTGACCAGCGGCCAATTAATCCCAGTTAACGCACTTGGTGGTGTCTTAATAGTTATTCAATTGCTTGTTGCCACGATAATAATAATTTTAATGGATGACATGATATCCAAGGGCTGGGGATTGGGTAGTGGAATTTCACTGTTCATATTGGTGACCATTGTAAAGCAGATGTTCGCGATGGCCTTCTCACCATTTACCCTGCCAGGCTCTGTGATTCCTTACGGCGCAATCCCTGCATTGGCTGCAGCCATTTATTACGCAATCGGCGGTAAGATGACGTACCTAATGAGCATATTATACCAGGTGAACTTACCGAGCCTAACGGGCTTGATAGCCACGATAGCCCTGGCCCTCATTGTCCTTTACCTGGAGCTCATGGAGGTTTCAATACCGGTGGCACTGGTGCAGTACAGGGGTTATAGGTACTCAGTACCTCTGAAGTTGATGTATGTGTCGGTACTGCCCATAATATTCACGGCATACACCGTGTACTTAATCGGCGAGGGATTAACACTACTCTGGAGTGCGTACAATAGAGCCGATACTAACCCATTCCTTAACTGGTTGGCCTGTGCTCATATGACATCGGTAGGTCTAATACCATGCCCCAACTCATTACTTTACTACTTCACGGTGGTGCCTAGGAACATTGATGCTGCGTACATAGCGGTTCACATAATCATGTATGCAGCGTTATCCGTAATCTTCGCCATAGTATGGGTTAACCTAGCGGGCCTTAGCGCCGAGGACCAGGCTAAGTATATAGTTCAGGGTGGCATGCACATACCAGGCTTTAGGCCTAGCCCCAAGGTTATTGCTAAGTTCCTTGATAGGTACGTTAGGATGCTCACGATAATCAGCGGCTTAATAGTCGGTGTGATTGCGGCTCTTGGGGATATTGCGGGGGTCTTTGGTGGTGGTATTGGCTTAATACTCGTTGTTGAGATTGTGATCCAGTACTACACGTTGGCGCTTCAGGAGCAGTTGTTCGAGATTTACCCAGGCCTTAAGAGGCTCCTTGGTAAGGAGTAGTCCGAAACGTGAAAAAGCTTATAAATTAATGCCCACTCGTAATTTCCGTGGGCGGTAGACAAAGAACTAGCCTATTCATGACGAGTGAGGAGGAGGAGAGGAAGTTAGGTAAGGCGTTAACTGAGACGGGTGGTTCATCGCAGCAACAAGGCAAGCAGGCTAAGGGAGGTAAGAAGTGATTTTTACTTAAAATTGAACTTATTAGTGAGTTCAAATGAGGGTTTTGAGGTTAAAACCAACAATTGACATTGCAATACCCAGCGACTTCCTCGCGGAGTCTCCCGACGATAGGGAGGCCATTAGGAAGATTGGCTACTTAGGCAGGGGTGCCGCAATTTTTCAAGTAAGTAAGATCATTGTTTATAGGCATAAATTAGCCGGCGAGAGGGATAGGACCAACTTCATCATAAAGAATCTCCAGTACCTCGTGACTCCGCCATACCTGAGAAAGGACTTATTCAAACTTGACAGGGACCTTAAGTATGCCGGTTTATTACCGCCGTTAAAGACTCCCAACCACGCCCCAGAAGGTATGCCGCAGAGGGGTGAGTATAGGGAGGGCATTGTTGTAAAGTGGGATGGTTACTTCTCGATAATCAAGATTGGCGAGGGTGTGTATGCGAAGGTTCCTAAGCCAATGCCCCTAGGCACCAGGGTCATTGTGCAAATAGATGCGCAAACCACCAGGGGTGATACATATAGGGCACACGTTGTTCCTAGGGATCGCCTAAGTGTTTATTGGGGCTTCGAGGCAGAGGTTGTGGAGTTGAGTAGGTTATTTAGTGATTATGATTACGTGATTTTAACGGGTAAAGAGGGTATGAACATTAAGGATGCCATGGAACAGTTAAGGAGTGCTTTAAGCAGGGATAGGGTTCTCGTGGTCTTTGGTTCGCCGTACCACGGCGTTGATGAGATACTTAGGGCTGAGGGTATGGAGGAGGCGTTGAGGAAGTATCCATTCATTAATTTCATACCTGGTCAGGGTGTTGAGACTGTTAGGACTGAGGAGGCCGTGATAGCTGTACTATCAATACTAAACCTGGTTAGGTACCTGCATGGTTCGTTGCCTTAGTCCAGGGAACTAATAATTTTTAAATAGGGTTGTGACTACGTAGGGCTGAACTATGGGTTTAAAGATTCATAGGCCTAAGCGCGGATCCATGGCCTACTACCCAAGGAAGCGAGCTGAGTCTCTAGTGGCTAGGTTCAGGGTATGGCCAGACCCACACCCTGGCAAGCCCATTCTGCTTGGTTTTGCGGCTTACAAGGCAGGCATGGCTCATGCCGTGGTCATTGATGATAGGCCTACAAGCCCATTCTACGGTAAGGAGGTTGTTAAGCCAGTCACCATACTCGATGCACCACCAATCAAGGTGATAGCCTTCAGGGCTTACACCTATGATCCCTGGAAGAACCTGAAGCTGAGCCTTGGTGAGGTTTGGATGCCTGACGTACCCAAGGACATTTTAAGGAAAATACCCGTACTTCCTGAGAAGTTTAATAAGGAGGAGATGATGAAGAAAATACTCGATAACGTAGACGTGATAACGGAGGTTAGGGCAATCGTGGCAACACAACCAAGGCTCAGCGGTATTGGTAAGAAGACCCCTGAGATCCTGGAAATACCCATTGGTGGTGTTGATGACATGAACCAAATAATTAAGTTCGCAGATTCCATACTTGGCAAGGACATTAACATTAATGATGTGTTTAGTGAGGGTCAGTACGTAGATGTGGCGGCAATAACTAAGGGTAAGGGTTGGCAAGGTGTCGTTAAGAGGTTCAATGTCAAGATACTGCCCAAGTGGCATAAGCATAGGAAGGGTTATAGGAGGATCGGAGCCATTGGTCCACAGAACCCAGCCCTAACATTCACAACACCGAGGCCGGGACAAATGGGGCTTCACAAGAGGACTGAATATAATAAGCGAATACTCAGGATAGGAATGAATGGAGCAGAGGTAACCCCAAGCTCAGGATTTCCACATTACGGAATTATTAAGGGGCCATACATAGTCCTTGAAGGTACGGTACCTGGTGTCGTCAAGAGGCTTGTGACGCTTAGGTTTCCTGTGAGGCCTAGGCCACCGACATATCCAACCGGTAAGGTTCAAATAGTCTGGTTATCAACACAGCCGTTGCAAGGTGCATGAGTATGGTGTCCCTAGACCTATCACCACTAATAAGGCCGAAGTACACCATACCGACGACGGTGAAGGTACTTGACCTAGGCGGTAATGCTGTTAGTGAGGTTTCACTGCCGCCGCAGTTCCTCGAGCCGATAAGGCCCGATTTAATACTGAGGGCGTACATTAGTGCGTTGACTGCTAAGTTACAGCCTAAGGGCACTGACCCAATGGCTGGTAAGAGGACCACGGCCGTGAGTTTCGGCATAGGGCTTGGCCTGGCGAGGGTCCCTAGGGTTAAGGGTAGCCTGTGGCCAACAGCCAGGTTTGCGCCTAATGTAGTTAAGGGTAGGAGGGCTCACCCGCCTAAGGTCGAGAAGGTTCTTCACGAGAGGATTAATAAGAGGGAGCGTAGGAAGGCCATTAGGTCCGCCATAGCCGCGACGGCGATTAAGGACTTAATTACCGCTAGGGGTCACATTGTTGAGAAGGTTCCCCAAATACCGCTTATTGTTAGTGATGACTTTGAGAGGATAGGTGTTATGGCTGATCTAAAGAAGGCGCTAATGTCATTGGGTCTTTGGGATGATATCGAGAGGGTTGCTGAGAGGATTAGGGTTAGGTCAGGTAAGGGTAAGATGAGGGGCAGAAGGTACAAGGAGGGTAAGAGCCTACTTATTGTTGTATCAACCGTTGATGCCCCAGTTATTAAGGTTGCCAGAAACCTGCCTGGCGTTGATGCGGTCCCCGTGAGAAACCTAAGCGTGCTATACCTGGCGCCTGGCGGTGTTCCTGGCAGATTAACCGTATGGACACTAAGCGCAATTGAGGAACTACGTAGGGGCTTATTCATGGGGTGAGGGCATGATCGTGAGGTTCGTACTAACAGAGAAGAGCCTTAGGCTTGCTGAGAGAGAAAATAAGATAACGATTATTGTGCCGAGAAATGCCAGTAAGAAGGAGATTAGGGATTACGTGGAGAAGACGTACAATGTTAAAGTTGAGAAGGTCAATACATTAATAACGATGACTGGAGAGAAAAAGGCATATGTCAAGTTGGCCCCCGAGTACAACGCATACGACCTCCTCAGTCGTTTAGGCCTTGTATAAATCATTCCCCAATCCAAATAACACTGACTTTAAGTGTAGTGGCTTTGTTTTTACTGAGGATTTCTCAGGTCGTGGGTTCGTCGTCACCAATCAGCACTTAAGTCCTTGCATCACCCATTACCCGTACTTATACTCAGTATAAAAGTATTTATAATCCTAGGCGAAGTATCTTTCATTACGTGATGATGCTTCACCCCCCTGACCTGTGAGGAATTCTTTAAGTGCTGATGTTGGTTTAGTCAGTATTCATGTCATTAGATAAGGTTTATTAGTTCTTTTTAATTATCGGTGACGTGGACGTAATTAGGGAGGTTGGTAATGACGACCTGAAGTTCATCTTTATTAAGGATGAAAGTGCGGCATTGGTGGAGGCCCTATACGTTAAAGGCTTTAGTGAGGAGAGGTATAAGAAATTGAGGAGGTATATTAAGGAGAGGCTTGGTGAGGAATTTTCGGGAGTTATTAACCTGGACTCAGGCAAGGCATTGGTTAAGGTGCTATTAATTGGTGTTGATCAGGTTGGGCAGTCATTAATTAATGATGTCGTTGATAACGAGATTAGTAAGGTTGATTCGTGGATGTCCAATGGCGTGATTAAGGAATTGATCGATAAAGTCGTTAGTGAGGCGAAGGAGGCGAAGAAGACGAAGAAATCAAGGAGGAAAAAGAAGAGTAAGAAGACGAGGGCAAAGTCTAAGGGCAAAAGAAAAAAGAAATCCAAGAAGAGGTCTAGTGGTTCGAGGAAGAGTTCGTGAACACCTTATTATTGAAAATAATGGGAAAAAAGGCTTTTTATAGGGGTTACTTCCTACGAAGATAGAATGTCCGCAACACCCTTCGAGAAGCCACAAGGCACAGTAGAGGTGCCGCACATAGAGGTTGATGAAGAGACTAAGGAAATAATAAAGGAAATACTCTCACAAATGAAGAATCCAGTTGAGATACTATTCTTCACAAGTAATACCTGCGGTAATAGGGACACGAATTGGTGCGTACCAACGGAGGAATTACTAGACCTACTAGCCGAACTGGCGCCACCGGGCAAGTTAATACTGAAGAAGATAAAGTATGAGGAAAATAGCGACGCCTTCACGAAGTACAATGTTGAGCCACAAAGGGTCCCAGTTATATACTTACTTGACGGTGCGATTAAGTACCTGGGCGCGCCACTTGGTGAGGAGGTTAGGGCGTTCATAGAGACGATAGTGAGGATATCGGTTGGTGAGACAAAGTTGAGGCCGAGGACGAAGAAGGGCCTTGAGGCATTAGTGAATTCAGGTGGTGGTAAGAGGGTTGAGGTGATGACGGTCGTCACGCCGTCGTGCCCGTACTGTCCATACGCCGTTCTAATGGCTAATATGTTTGCGTACGATAGTAAGGGTAAGGTTGTTTCAATAACTGTGGAGGCGTACGAGGAGAGCGACATTGCGGATATGTATCAAGTGACTGCCGTGCCAACGGTAGTACTTAAGAGGGAGGATCAGGAGGTTGGTAATGTCGAGTTCATAGGCGTTCCTCCAGAAAGCGACCTATTAAAAAAGGTCCTTGATTACAGCGGTGTTAACCTTCAGTAGGCTTTCCTCCTTTAAAATTATTAAATCCATGCTTATAAAAGGTCATGGGTATGAGAATATTCTTTGTAACGGGTAATGAGGCTAAGTTCCACGAGGCCTCCCTGGTACTTAAGGAATTCGGCATAGAGCTCATGATTGATAGAGGTCATAGAAAGGTTGAGATACAAAGTGATAACCTTGAGGATATAGTCAGCAATGCGCTTCAGGGTATATGTAGCGATAATCCCAGTGACTACTTCGTGGTTGAGGATGATGGCTTATTCATAAATAAGCTGAATGGTTTCCCAGGCCCATACTCATCCTATGTCTATAAGACGATAGGGCTTACAGGTATCCTAAAACTAATGAGTGGCGTTGATGATAAGACGGCATACTTTAAGTCCGTGGTCGGCCTATGCGGTCCCAGGGTCGGCATTAAATTATTTTCAGGTGTTGTATACGGTAGAATTGCAATGGAGCCCAGGGGTACGGAGGGGTTTGGCTTCGACCCAATATTCATACCGGATGGTTATGATAAGACCTTTGCCGAATTGGGCATTGACATTAAGAATAAGCTATCCCATAGAGCCAGGGCATTTAGGGCGTTGGGGAATTGGATATTAAGTAATCTTTAGACGGTTAATCCTCATAATTACTAATGCCGCCTCATAAATTAATGCTGCGGCTGCACCGATAAGTAATGCCATTAATAGGTAGCTACTATTTAATGATTGACTGTATCTGCATAGGATTGATGTTATGGGCTTACTTGGCTGTACTACGTAGATTATGGGCCTACCTAACGCGTACACTATGTATATGGGGATTGATGGGGAACCCGTATTGCATATGACATTACCCGTAATTGTAGGTATAATAATTGCTGAGTTTATCGTGGTTCCGTAAGTTAGTAATGAGCTTGAGCCATTCGTTACTATGGGCGTTGACCCACTGTATGATAGTAATTCAATAAAGTAATTGGTCCCCTGAATAACGTAGTTATACGTACCCGATGCACTACTTATTGGTATTGATGTCGAATAACAAATGGCAGAATTATTACTTATTATCGTGATATTTACTTCATTAACTGGTAGTTGGTTATTAGCAAGTCTCATTATTATCCTAATATCGTAATTATTGCTTAGGCTTAAGTCGAGTATTATTGATGTGTTTGTCGTGGTAATAGTCCTTGTCACTATGAATGTTGTTGATGGATTTACCCCACATCTGCTTAATGCTTCGTTAATATTATTATTTAATTGCATTATGAAGTAATTACTTATGGAGTAACTCGTCAGCGGTGACGTAATTATGACCAGGACTGCCGTAAATAGGGCTATTGCGATTATTAATGTATACCTAGTCATCATTAGGTGAGGTGGATTTCTCCGGTTTATTATAGTTTCCTCACTAAGGATCTACGTGGCTTTCCACATTAACAGCTGACGTTATTAATCCCTCCCTCTTCATATTTAGTAACGTCCTTATTAAATGCGCCCTCAGTATCTTGGCTCCGCAGTACGTGCAGTAGGGCCTTCCATTTATTAAAACGGTCACCTTCACTGATCCGCAGGCGCTACACTTAAGCATTAATTTCACTTCCAGTGCCTAGTTAATATTAGGCTTACGTTATCATTAAAGGTAATATCTAAGAGTTATTCGTGTTTATTATTTATAAGTTTCGTGGTTTTGACTTTCACTTTAACTGAAGCAAATGGTTTAAAATGGGTAGGGACCATGGTGTTAATTGTATAGTGTTGGTGCGATGAGCAATTACGAAGTTAAATCCTCCACGTCAAGTAGGGAGCTGGATGATGTTTACAGGTTACTTCACCCTATAATTCAGTCGGCACTTATTGAGAAAGGTTTTCTGAGGGCTACAGAGCCTCAGAAACTGGCCATTCCAAAGATATTGAGTGGCCGTAATGTATTGATAATAGCGCCAACAGGTAGTGGCAAGACGGAAGCAGCCGTATTGCCAGTCCTCTCAATGCTTAGGTGGGGTATGGATAAGGGCGAGTTCGCCGATAAGGGCATATACATCCTCTATGTTACACCGCTTAGGGCGTTAAATAGGGACTTGCTTGATAGGCTTGTTTGGTGGGGTGAGAGGGTTGGTATTAAGGTTGGTGTTAGGCATGGGGATACGGACCAGAGCGATAGGGTTAAGCAGAGTAGGGATCCGCCTCAGATGCTCATAACAACCCCTGAGACGCTCCAGGCAATACTGGCTGGCAAAAGGTTGAGGGAGCACTTAATGAAGCTTAGGTGGATAATCGTTGATGAAATTCACGAATTTGCCGAGGATAAAAGGGGTACGCAGTTGGCGCTGACCCTTGAGAGGATTAAGTGGTTGATTGGTAGGAAGCCACAGATAATTGGTTTATCGGCAACCGTGGGTAGCCCTGAGGAGGTTGCTAAATTCCTCGTTGGTGATGGTGACGAGTGTGACATAGTGCAGTCGAGCATTGTTAGGGAGATGAAGATGGATGTCCTGCACCCAGAGCCCACTAAGGAGGATGAGGAGATGGCTAAGAACGTTTACCTGTACCCAGACGCAGTCGCCAGGCTTAGGGTGATTAAGGATCTCGTGAGTAATAACGGTGCAACGATAGTCTTTGTCAATACGCGATCAATGGCTGAGTTACTCATGTATAGGTTCACAATGCTTGGCTATGACTCCGTAGGCATACACCACAGCTCCCTATCCAAGGTTTCAAGGATAACCACAGAGAGGGCGTTTAAGGATGGTAAGTTAAAGGCTGTAATAGCAACGTCAAGTCTCGAGCTAGGCATTGATATTGGTCACGTGGACTTCGTGATACAGTACCTATCGCCTCACCAGGTTATTAGACTTGTTCAGAGGATTGGTAGGAGTGGTCATAGGCTTGATAAGGTTCCAAGGGGTGTGGTCATAACTGAGGATTTAAACGATACTCTCGAGGCTGTGGCGATTATAAATAGGGCTAAGTCAGGGCTCCTTGAGGCTACGCAAATACCTGATAAGCCCTATGATGTGCTTGTTCATCAAATAGTCAGTCTATTAATGATTAAGAGTAAGTGGACTATTGATGAACTTTACGATTTAATAAGGAGGGCTTACCCATACAGGAAGTTATCAATTGAGGAGCTTAAGGGCGTCCTTAGGTTTATGAGTGAGATCCTTAATCCAAGACTTGCCTACTTCATTGAGAATGAGGGTGTTGTACTTAAGCCAAGCGGCGTTAGGGCTAGGAGGGAGATGTATAGGTACTTCTTTGATCAAATGTCCATGATACCCGACGAGAAGCATTACTTAGTAATTAACCAGGTAAATGAGGAACCCATCGGCGTGCTTGACGAGGCATTCGTGGCCGAGTATGGGGAACCTGGCGTTAAGTTCGTGTTTAGAGGCGGTGTCTGGGTTTTGCAGAAAATAGTTGGTGATACGATCTACGTGGCGCCTGCCAAGGACACAATAGGCGCAATACCATCATGGGTTGGTGAGGAAATACCTGTACCATTCGAAGTCGCTCAAGACGTTGGTAGTATTAAGGAGGAGATGAGCAATTACATAACTAAGGTTGGGCCTGAGGTAACGACTGACATGTTTGCAATGAAGCTTGGCGTTTCGAGGGACACGGTTAAGTACGTGGTGGATAAGGTAATGGAGCACATGGAGAGTGGTGTCCCAATGCCATCGCATAGGCTCATTCTCCTCGAGCGCGTCGGGGACTTGATAGTGCTTTATACGCATGGCGGTACATTAGTTAATAGGACAATAGCCAGGATACTCGGTGAAGTATTAACAGAGAGACTTGGTTATCCTGTAGGTGTTCAGCAGGATGCCTATGCGGTAATAATACAGTTACCAAGGCCTGGCATTGATACGGCGCTCATCGTACATACCATAATGGATGTCGCTAATATGGATGAGAGAACATTCATTGACTATGCAATGAGGGCGATAACTAGGACGGGCATCTTCAAGAGGAAGTTTGTTCACGTTGCCCGAAGGTTCAACGTGATTAAGAAGGATAGGGAGTTGAGTGATTTAGCAATAACGAACTTAGTGGAACTTTATAAGGGGTCGCCAGTATTTACGGAGACCCTTAAGGAGGTTCTTACGAGGGATTTTGACCTGGATAATACGTACTTATTCCTAAAATCATTAATCAATGGTGAGAGGAAATTGGTAACTGTTGAGAGGAGTGAGTTTAGTCCGATGAGTAGGGAGATTGTGGATAAAATAAGTCATAGGCTTGAGGTGATGGCTCCGGAGAGACTCGATAAGTTGGTTAGGGAGAGTGTTAAGGCTAGGTTATTAAATGAGTCGATGACGCTTGTATGCCTTAACTGCGGCTGGGTTGGTTCAGCCAGGAATAAAGACCTACCAGACAAACCCAAGTGTCCCAGGTGTGGTTCGGAGAGACTTGGTGCGTTGAAGATTGATGAGGAGAAGATTAGGCAGGTTGTTGAGAGGTGGAGGGAGGGTAAGGCTAGGTCTGAGGATAATGAAATTATTGAGTACATAAATAGGACGGCGGAACTCGTTAGTAAATACGGCAAGCTTGCCGTGCTTGCACTATCTAGTAGGGTTAGGATTGACGATATTGAGGAGTTTCTACCAAGGATAGGCGATATTGATAAGTTAGTGCTGGTGGTTCATGAACTCGAAAAGAGGGAATTAAGGAGGAGGTTCATGGAGTGATGCCTCATAAACAGCCTTAATCAATGCCTCCTCATTCTCATTGGCATGAACCCTTCTTAACTCAACGAACCTCCTATAAACCTCCACGACCTTCTCAATCCTAAACCTCTCACAGTCATTATTCACGCACATGCTAAAGGGTGGTACATCCTTCCTAATAAGCCCAATGACACTGCTCCCCTGCCCAATGTACTTACCGCTCATTATTGACGTGTTAATCCCCACCTTAACCCAATCACCAATTATTGAACCAAGCTTAATCATGCCTGTGTCAATACCCATGTACCTAATAATGCCTATCGTATTTTTTAAATTCGAGGTTACCGAGCCAGCCCCAATATTAACCCACCTGCCCACGTAGGAATCACCCAGGTAACTAAAGTGCTCCTTAAGGCTGTGCATATCCACTATCGAATTCTTAACCTCACCACCAACTGCATTATTCATATACAGTACCGTGCCCTCCCTAATGTATGCATGAGGCAATACCCTAGAACCTGGACCGAGCAGTGATGGACCCTTAATATAAGTTAATGGTTCAATGATTGTATTTATTGCTATTACATTACCTGCCCTCTCATCAATAATGGCATTACTTGAGACGTCAGAGTCCACGGTCTTATCACCAATGATTTTTACTAAGTACTTAGAATTACTGCGGAGTAATTCAGTATTCCATTTAATTATGGACCAAATGCCATTAGCCACTGGTAAATCACAATTATTGATTACATCTTTCGCACCTGTTTCACGCCCATTAGTAATACTTAGGAGAACCTTATCGTTACATTTAATCTCGGCTTCCGTCCTCGTATTAACAATCAATTTATTTAATACATCTATTTGAGGGATTAATGACGTATATATCCACAGGGTTGTCCCACTTATATCCTCGATATTATGTATATACCTTACTGAATACTTTAGGTTAAGTTTAGACAATATTGAATCAGCAATACCTTGCCAATACCTAGCCAGATAATCGCGGGTAACAACGTATATATTCACATCATATCCAAGGTTCATTAACCATAATGCCACGTGTTCGTAGTATCGAAGACCACCAATTATTAAGTCACTGAGCGGTGTACTAATTGATAATGGGTAATAGTTCCTGTGGTTGTCCTCTATTATCACAACATTATCAAACTGCACAATAAGTATTTCAGCCATAATTATTAAGGTTTATTCGCACTCTGTTTCTCAAGCACTAACTCTAAGTACGTCTTTCTCTCGATCCAATCCCTCTTAAGACCCAACCTATCCCCGAGTTGGAGCACCTCTTCTGTGGCTTTATTTATTAACTCTTTATCATTAACCATGGTCTCCACCTCAACAAAACTACCTAGACCCTCAACCGTGTCTATGTAAATCGTGAAGTTCTCATAATTATAAATATCCCTCCTCTTCACAACCCTAGCCACCTCCTTAAACTCGAGTCTCCTAAGAATCTCAAGGAGATTGTCAAGATCATTAACAGTAACGCTCAATTCCTCACGAGTCTTACCAACACTGCCAATACGTGGACCCTTGTACGTTAGCACCACGGTGCCATCACCATATACCCTAACCCTAAGCGCCTCGTCAGTTTTCGCAAAGTCTCTAATTGGGCTATTAAAGTATATGTCAGTTTCCTCAGTATGTTCAAGAAACCTCGCATTCAGTGATTTCAGCTTATCTTTAATTACATCATGGCTCGGGATCCTGTACTTAACCTCAACTTCAAACACGGCATTATAGCCGCGCCTACTAATTTATAAACTATGCCCTGGCTTATTGTTTAATTAAATTATTAAACAATAAACGGTATTAATGAACAGAGAATTTATAAATTATTTAAAATAAACATTATAACGATGGATAAGGAATACCAAGTCTTCATCAGGGAGTCCACGGGTTTGGTTAAGGAGGCTGGTTTTTGGGATGCTGTGTCGATAAACATCGCCAACATGTCAATAGGCGCGGCCCTTGGCACAGTGGGCTTCACATTGGCTGCCCTACCAACAGTGGCTGGTGCAAATCTGGTATATGCTTCGCTCATAGCTGCTCTCTTTGCATTGCCACAAGTGATTGTTTATTCAACATTGATTAAGTACATACCGAGGGTCGGTGGTGATTACGTATGGCTAGGAAGAGCCCTAGGACCAAAACTAGCCTGGCTAACCAACGGATTAGTACTTGGCTTCATAATAGAGAGCCTGGCATACTATGCATTAATAGCCTTCGCAGCCGTTTTTCAATTAGAGTCAGTATTACCGGTATTAGGCATTGATGCTTCACTAACAACTCTTCAGGAGATTGGTATAGGCGTTGCCTTCTTTGCCGTGATAGTTCTGGCCAATATACTAGGTACTAAGTATGGTATTAAACTAATGACAGCATTAACCACGGTATCCCTGCTCGGTTTAATAATCGTCATCATAATGCTCCTAACAACGCCGAAGTCTCAAGTCATTAGTGCAGTATCCTCATTATTGCCGTCTGGTTACACGTATGCGAAGGTTGCCGGCAGCTATTCGGGACCCTCGTTCTCAATGAATACAATACTAATGCTATTGCCCTTCTTCGCAATTTACGTTTACCCATGGTTGAATGCCGGACCTGCGATTGCCTCAGAAATTAAGGGTAAGAGTGCATTGCGTTGGAATATACCAAGCGCCTTCATACTAACCCTAGCCCTACTAACTATAGGGTTCGAGGCTATGTATTATTCGTTGGGCTTTAGCTTTGTTACTGCGGCGTTGTCTAATCCTGACCTTAATGGTGTTATTAACTTCTGGACAATAGCAATGGCGGTTTCACATAGTGTGGTTTTAAGTTGGTTTATAGGAATTTCATCAATCACTTGGTATCTAGCTATCTTAGCCTATGGTGCTATCGTCGTTGTTAGGTACTGGTTCGCGCTGGCCTTCGACAGGGTTTGGCCGAGCGCCTTCGCCTACATAAGCCCGAGGTTCGGAACACCAATATACGCACACCTATTCGACTTAGCAGTAACGGCATCCTTAATCGCCGCAGCTGGGTTCCTCTATAGCACATTCACTGCGCTGTATGGTGCTGTTGTTGAGGCGATAATATATTACATGGTAGTCGGTATTGCTGCAGTAATACTTGCGGCGATTAGGTACTCGTCATTTAACATAAGTAATAAGTCTAGGGTTGTCTTGATAGTATTCGGCACATTAATGGCTGGCGTAATGGCATATTTGACCTATGAGTTCCTAGCTTACCCACAGATTTGGGGCGGTAACTGGCTCGCCTACGGTGTTGAGCTTGGAGCCGTGGTATTGGGAATCACCGTGTATTTAATATCGCGTTATATCAATATTAGGAGGTTTGGTATTGACATATCCGTGGCTTATGCCGAAATACCACCTGAGTGATTATTAAAAAATTGAATGTTAATTATCAATTATCAGATAATTAATAAAACTTTAATAGAGCAGAAACACGGAATATTTTGTATGGCGAATACAACCGTTTGGTTAGTCGTTGGCTTAATAATAGGTCTTGTAATTGGCGTGGCAATTGGCTATGCAGTTATGCCGCCTAAGGTAATTACTAAAACAGTTACTGTTACTAAATACGTTAATGTAACCACCCCTGTTACCACCACAACCACGGTATCAACAGCTCCCTTCGCCGTTGGCGCCGCTGGCACTCTGAAGTTCGCATTTACGGACATCCTCAATGTCATGCAGAGCATGTATCCAGGCATAACAATAGCCCCCGCCATGTTTAAGGGTAGTGGTGAGGTTGCCCATACGGAGGCAACCACTCAACAATTCAGTGTTGTGGCCTCTGCAGACACCACAACAATACCCTCCGTATTATTCCCTAACTACACTAATTATGAAATTGCCTTTGGAATTACGCAGATGGTCATAATAGTCAATCTAAATACCACGGCTGGGCAGGAGGTCTATCAACTATGGAAGCAAGCCCAGTCATACCCACCAATGTCTGCGCAGTACAATGAGACTTGGCAAGAGATTTGGCAGATAATAGCCCTTAACTCAAGCACAGTTGTTGGTGTCTCAAATCCATTCACAGACCCCTCAGGTTACCAGGCTCAGTGTGTCGTTAAGTTGGCGGGCTTGGCGTTCTTCAACAATGCCTCTTACCTATACGATGCGATTTATGGGAACCCAAGTAAGTACATGATGAGGAATACGGAGATAGACCTACTAACGCTAATGGCCTCTGGGCAGGTGGACTTCATACTATCGGCCTACGAGAGCAATGCAATACCACAGACCCAGACGTACCATAATACCGTATTCATAACGCTACCGCCATTCATAAACCTCGGTAACCTAAGCTATGTTAATTACTATCACCAGGTTAGTGTCACCTGGACTGAGAATGGCGTCACGAAGACCTTTGCGTGTAACCCCGTTGTTTACACAATAACGATACCGTTCCAGGCACCGAATAAGCAGGCTGCAGAGTACTTCCTACTACTGCTCTATAGCCCGATTGGTCAAAAGATACTTGAGGAGAATGGTATTCAACCAATAATGCCTGGCATTGTTTACGGTAATTACAGCGCTGTGCCTAATGCAATTAAACCCTTTGTTGCACCATTAAGCCAGTATCCACAGTATGCGTCCATATTCCCAAGCCAGGGCTAAGGGAATTAGTAGCATGAATTTATTAAAAATGAACATACCCATTATTCTAATCCTGTTAATCTCCATATTCATATTCTCAATCCTCATAATTTACCCATTAGCCCTACTCATAGTCCTGGGCTTCCCAATGATACCAAAGGCCCTCTCCGTGGTTAGCTTCCTACAGGCGATTGAGGTGACGGTGGTCATGTCGACGCTATCAGCCATAATAGCGATAATTATGGGGACGCCAATAGCCTATGTAATGGCTAGGTACGACTTCCACCTAAAGAGTGTAGTGGATGCTGTGATTGACATACCAATAATGATACCCCACATAATCGTTGGGATCATGGTCGTGCTAGCCTTCGCCTCCTACTACGGTCTTGGCCCATTCCTAAAGGCTCACGGCATTAACTTCATAAACACTCTTTGGGGTGCCACAACCGCTGTTGCCTTTCTCTCGTCGACGTACTACATTAGGGTTGTTGAGGCGTCGATTAGGATGATAAACCCTGAAATGGAGGCTGTTGCGAGGACCCTAGGGGCTAGTCCATTAAGGGTCTTCACATCGATCATACTTCCCAGGATTTGGAGGTCTATGGCGACGGGCGCCATACTATCGTGGGCTAGGTCAGTCTCCGAGGCTGGTGCTCTATTCATTGTTGCCTACTATGTGCTGTTTGGTAAGAACCTTGTTTACCCAGCCTCGGTATACATCTACGAGAGTTACGTGGGTATTGGCTTAGTAAATGCTGTGGAGTTTTCAGCGGCGCTCGTTGCGGTCATGCTCATAATATTCATCATCTATAGGGTCCTGGTTAGCTTAGGTGGTGGTAATGCCTGGTATGGTTGAGTTAAGGAATGTGGTCGTGCGGCTTAGATACTTCACCCTAGGCCCAATAAACACGGTTTTTGAACGCGAAACATACAACGTGATTCTCGGGCCCACGGGATCGGGTAAGAGTACGTTACTTAAGACGATAGCGGGCATCTATAAGGTTAGTGAGGGCAATGTGGTAATTGATGGCATCGACGTATCCAAGGAACCGCCGGAGACTCGTAATGTATCCTACGTACCTCAGGGTTATGCGATTTTTGACCACATGACTGTTTATGAGAATATTGAGTATGGGCTTAGGTTCAAAGGCATCCCTAAGCCGGAGAGACGTAGACTTATTATAGAGATTGCCAAGGACCTAGGCATTGATTACTTACTTAATAGAAGGGCCGTTAATTTAAGTGGTGGTGAGCAACAGAGGGTTGCGTTGGCTAGGGCCCTCGTTATTAAGCCAAAGGTCTTACTACTGGATGAACCCCTCTCAATGCTTGATAGAGAGACCAGGGATAGGATAATATTGATGCTCAGGGAGTTGCCCAAGAAATATGGTATTACCGTGGTTCACGTGACTCATGATTGGGATGAGGCATACTCATTGGCTGATAAGGTGTATATCATGAATGAAGGCAAGGTACTGGAAGAGGGGGACCCCGAGCAGGTATTTAATAAACCAAGGAGTGTTTTCACAGCTCGGTTCCTGGGCTTCCAGAACATTATAAGAGGTTCTGCTAAGGGTAACCTTGTGGTACTTAATGGTGAAGTCAAATTGAGTATTAATGGTGAGGCTGATGGTGAGGTTTATGTTTGCATTAGGCCTGAGTGGATTAAGGTTATGGTAGATAATGGCGTTGGCTTAGAGGGTCATAATGTTCTTAGGGGTATTGTTGATGAGGTGATTAGGAGTAGGATTGGTTACCAATTATTGGTTTCAGTGGGCAGGGGATTAGTATTAACTGCATTATCCGCCACGGCCTTTAAACCTGGTGATAGGGTCCTACTTATCATACCAAGTGAGAATGTTCATGTTATTAAGAGTAATGAGACTGTTAAAGTATAGTCACTATTCAGATAAATATTTTTCATGCATCTTCTATATTGGTCGATTGTCGAATTCATCTTCAGAAATTAATATAAATCCTTAAGCTTAACGTTACGTGATGAGCGAGGAATCAAGTAAATGGTTTAAGATAGCAATTGAGGCATCAAGGAGGTATGGAGGAAAGATAATGGTATTACCTAAGGTGCCCGTTAGGAGTCTGCAGGATTTCTCAATATGGTATACGCCAGGCGTTGCCGCAGTTTCCAAGGAAATAAATGCCAATATCGATAAGTCCTTTGAGTACACATGGAGGTGGAACGCAATCGCGGTTTTAACTGATGGTAGTAGGGTCCTTGGGCTTGGTAATGTTGGTCCAGAGGCGGCAATGCCAGTCATGGAGGGTAAATCACTCCTCTTTAAGTATCTTGGTGGTGTTGACGCAGTACCACTACCTATTAGGGTAAAGACCCAGGAGGATATCGTCAACGTTGCTAAAGCCATAGAACCAGCCTTTGGCGGCATAAATCTTGAGGATATTGAGTCGCCTAAATGCTTCTATGTACTTGATAAGTTAAGGGAGGAGTTGAAAATAGCCGTTTGGCATGATGATCAACAGGGGACGGCAGGTGCGATATTGGCCGGCCTAATAAATGCCTTTAAGGTTGTCGGTAAGAAACTTGAGAATTCAACAATTGCACTAATAGGTGCTGGTGCGTCTAATATAGCCGCCGCCAGAATATTGATAAAGTACGGCGTTAAGCCAGGCAATATAATACTCGTTGATAGTAAAGGAATACTACACCCTGAGAGGGAGGACATGGACAAGCTAATGCTTACTAATCCGTGGAAATATGAATTAGCGATAAAGACCAATGCGGAGAGGAGAAAGGGTGGCATTAAGGAGGCGCTCGTGGGTGTTGACGCCGTCATTGCAGCATCCGTTCAGGGACCTGGCGTGATTAAGAAGGAATGGATTAGGGCAATGAATAAGGACCCAATAATCTTTGCCCTAGCGAACCCAATACCGGAGATCTGGCCCTGGGAGGCTAAGGAGGCTGGTGCTAAGGTTGTGGCGACGGGTAGGAGTGACTTCCCCAACCAGGTCAATAACTCCCTGGTATTTCCCGGAGTCTTCAGGGGCGCGCTGGATGCTAGGGTTAGGACCATAACTGATGAGATGGTTATTGCCGCAGCCCAGGAGATTGCCAACTTCGTTGGTGATCAATTAAGTGAGAATAAGATATTACCTACAATGGAGGAATGGGACTTTTACCCGAGGGTTGCGGCTGCTGTTGCAGTGAAGGCTGCGGAGCAGGGTGTCGCCAGGAGGTCACTAACCTGGAAGGATGAGTATAACATGGCTAAGGAGATCATTGCAAATGCCAGGTTAATGATTGAGACGCTTTATGGTAAGGGATTAATAAGGGATTTACTTAGTGACTTAGTGTGATGTTATACAGAGTCCTTAATTTGCTCCAATAATGAAATCACTTGCCAGAAGATAACCCTACTAAAAAGTGGCATGTTTGGGTCTGCCAATGCCTCGTCGAGTATGCTAATGACTGTTGACGCCTTAAGGCCTGGGCTCATGTTTGGGTCCATCAAAACCCTAACAGCCTCACTAGCCGCTCTCCTAATGTTCCTTGGAATGCCCATGTCCTGAACAACCCTGGTTAAGTAGTATAGGGCCTGTTTTATTCTCTCATCCGTTTCATCCCTGCTCAATCCAGGGGTTTGCCTGCTTGACATATTTTTCACCACTAGAAAGGACCTCTTTGCTGAGCAATCGTTGATAATCAAATATAAAAACATTTTCTTTGCTTAATTCATTGAATAACCTATGGTATTCATATTTTTTCAGGGGTTAGATATGCATGAATTATTTGCGTCTTTATGAACATGACAATGGTTAATTGATTTTTAAATAGGTGTGTGAGAAAGATAATTATGTAAAGTAATTAGGTGCGATATGAATATTTTTATAACAAGCGAATGTTTTTTAAATGGGTTCAGCGGGTACTTCATTGATGTCAATAACCGAGGAGATAGACCAGACTGATATTGAGATTTTAAAGATGTTGCAGGATGATTGCAGGATAACACTTGACGAAATGGCTAATAAGTTAAAGATTTCGAAATCAACGGTTTACTATAGGATCAAGAAGCTCGAGAGACTGGGCATAATACTTGGCTGTCATGCTAAGTTAAGCCCTGAGAAGATGGGTAAGGACTACGTCGCGGTAATACTCGTTAAGGCTAAGTACGGCCCTGGTTATCACGATAAGGTTGGTCAGAAGTTGGCGGGTATTAATGGTGTGACGGCTGTTTACTACATATTTGGTGAGTGGGACTTTGTGCTTCAGGTTAGGGCTAGTGGTAAGGACGAGATTCTCAGGATTCTTGAGCAGATAATGAATATGGAGGAGGTTGAGAGGACGTCAACGCTTATAGTGGCTAAGGTGATTAAGGAAGATCCAAGACTACCCATTTGAGGGAATACAGCCTATTCATAATGTTAAAAAACAGGGAGGAGTAAGTTTAACTACTTGTTTCCTAATTAACCCATAATGGAATTAGCATTTTGGTTATTAGACATTACCTACGGCGTTATCGGCAACACGCCAGAGTTAAGGTTATTCGGTATTACGGATGATGGTAAGAGGGTCCTCGTTTTAGATAGGTCATTTAGGCCGTACTTCTACGTAATACCGTCAGGTGACGTCAATGCCGTTTTTAATAACGTTAAGCGCAAGTTGGAGGGTAAGGTATTGAATGTGGAGGTTATTAAGCGTAAGATGTTCGGTAACGAGGTTGACGCCATTAGGGTTACCGCGACAATACCTGAGAAGGTTAGGGAGCTTAGGGAGCTTGCCGCCGAGGTTCCTGGCGTTGAGGATGTGCTTGAGGCAGACATTAGGTTCTCACAGAGGTATTTACTGGACATGGGTGTTAAGCCGAGTAATTGGATTGTCGTTGATCAGTGTGAGGAGGTTAAGGGTAATTACCAGGTTGACCTGGTCTGCTTGGCTAAGTCAAGGCCTAGAATGATTGAGGAACATAAATTACCTAGTTTCAGGGTACTTGCGTTTGATATCGAGGTTTATAACCCGAGGGGTATGCCTAACCCTGATAGGGACCCCGTCATAATAATATCGACCATGACTAAGGAGGATGGCGTTAAGATGTTTGTGGTGGACGATAATAAGAATGACGCTAAGATAATCAGGGAGTTCCTAGATTACTTCAGGAAGTACGACCCCGACATTGTGGTTGGCTATAACAATAATGGCTTTGACTGGCCTTACTTAGTTAATAGGTCGTCAAGGGTTGGCGTTAGGTTAGCCCTGTCCAGGATGGGTAATCCACCTGAGCCAAGTGTGTATGGTCACTGGTCGATAATTGGTAGGGCAAATGTTGACCTGTACAACTTCATTGAGGAGATTAGTGAGATAAAGGTGAAGAGCCTTGATAGGGCCGCCGAGTTCTTCGGAATAATGAAGAGGAGTGAGCGCGTCCTAATACCTGGCCACAGGATACATGAGTATTGGGATGATAAGAATAAGCGTGATTTGCTCCTTAAGTATGCTAGGGATGACGTGGTAAGTACGTATGGATTGGCGGAGAAGCTGCTTCCATTCGCGATCCAATTATCCTCAATATCAGGACTACCCCTGGATCAGGTTGGTGCGGCTAGTGTTGGTGCTAGGGTTGAGTGGATGATATTCTATGAGGCAGTTAAGAGGGGTGAATTGGCACCTAACCGTGAGGAGAGGCCATACGAGACCTACAAGGGCGCTGTCGTGCTTGAGCCGAGGCCTGGGCTTCATGAGAACATTGCCGTAATAGACTTCTCAAGTATGTATCCGAGTATCATGATGAAGTACAACGTCTCACCAGATACGCTGGTGCTTGGGGATTGTGGTGATTGCTACGTGGCACCTGAGGTTAATTATAAGTTTAGGAGGTCACCAGAGGGGTTGTACCCTGGTTTACTTAGGATTCTTGTTGAAAGCAGGCGTAGGGTAAGGGACTTAATGAAGAAGTACCCTGAGAATAGCCCTGAGTGGGTTCTCCTGAATGAGAGGCAGAGGGCGCTTAAGGTTATGGCTAATGCCATGTATGGGTATTGTGGCTGGTTAGGGGCCAGGTGGTATAGGCGTGAGGTGGCTGAGGCCGTAACGGCATGGGGCAGAAACCTATTGAGAACCGTTATTGAGAAGGCAAGGTCCCTGGGCCTACCAATTATTTATGGTGACACCGACAGCTTATTCGTTAGGAACATTAGTGATAAGGTTGATGCCCTAATAAATTACGTCAATAATGAACTTGGCTTTGAGGTTAAGGTTGATAAGGTATATAGGAGGGTTTTGTTTACCGAGGCTAAGAAGAGGTATGTGGGTTTGACTGTGGAGGGGGAGGTCGATATTGTTGGTTTTGAGGCTGTTAGGGGTGATTGGGCTGAGATTGCTAAGGATGTTCAGGAGAATGTTGCTGAGATTGTGCTAACGACAGGTGATGTTGGTAAGGCTATTTCTTACGTTAAGTCTGTTATTGATAAGGTTAAGGCATATCAATTCGACATTGATGATGTGATTATTTGGAAGACCCTAGATAAGTCACTGAATGAATATAAGGTATTAACACCTCATGTCGCTGCAGCCAAGCAGTTGGTGGAGGCTGGTTATAAGGTTGGTAAGGGCGACATGATTGGTTACGTGGTTGTTAAGGGTGGCGGTGCTAAGTTGGCTTATAAGGTTAAACCATACATACTCATTAAGGACATTAGGGAGGTTGATGTTGATTATTACGTTGAGAAGCAGATAGTCCCTGCTGCAATGAGGATACTCGAGGTTTTGGGAGTTAAGGAGTCGCAGCTTATGGAGGGTAAGGCGGGTAAGTCAATACTTGATTACTTCTCGTAAAATTAAAGAAAGATAGTACAAAATATCACTATTTTATTATAAGTCACTTAGCCCCTGTGCCCGCCCCAGCCTTACTTAGGTACTCATCGATCGTCATTATCAACATGTCAGTGGGTACCTTCGTTATATTGCCTACCCTCGACATTATCAATAACTTAACGCCTTTACTCGATGCGACATCCACGAGACGCTGTGTGCAAACTCCATCAAATATTACGGCATATGCATTGGGCAGTTGCTGTAGTGTATCAACGAGGTCTCTCACGGGTATTCTCTTTATTTCAGTCCAGTGGTCATCATATATTATGGCCTCCAGGGTTCCACCAAGCTTCTTCATCTCATCAATGACATTTGGAGGTAATTGAGGAATCTCAGGGCTTGGTTGACTTAGTTGCTGAGGTTGGGTCGTTTGTTGAGGCGTTACCTGGGCCTGCATCGCCGGTGGTGTTGGCTGTATTGGCTGTGGTTGTGGCAATACCTGGACCTTCTCGGCCTGTTGTGGCTGTTCCTGTATTGGAACCTCTATGGCCTGGGCCTGCGGTATTTCCTGCTGAGCCTGCTGCCTAGCCTCCTCAATCATCTTCCTCTCCCTCTTCTCAAGGCTTGCCAGGTATTCCTCAGCCGGTACCTTATTCCTAAGGGCCTTCGTTATTTCCTTAGCCGTTAACTGCTCAACCTCCTTGCCAGGTGGCGCCCTGGCTATATAATCAATGTCTGCATACTTAAGTAACTCCTTGAGCAGCATTTCGCCACCCCTATCTCCGTCTACAAACGCTATCGTTGTCTTCTTCTTGCTCAGCTCAACAACCGTCTTAGGAACACCACCGCTTGAGCCACCAAGTCCTATCACGTTCTTGAAGCCATGCTTGACCAGGTTAAGTACATCGGCCCTACCCTCAACGATTATTATGGTATCGGCCGTATCAACCTCAGGCCCCGCGGGTAGCTTCTCAGGCCCGTACTCAATGACCTCGGTCTCCCTAATGCTTTCCATGAACTTCGTAATCAACTCTTTAGTATCCGGCAATGCCTCGTGCTCAACGAGCTTAAGTAATTCCCTGGCTCTATCAAAGATCTTCTTCCTCTTTTCCTCCCTTAGGTCTTTAATCTCGACTACCTGAACCTTAGCATTATAGGGACCAACCTTATCCACGGTCTCGATCATAGCAGCGACGAGGGCTGTCTCATACCTATCTAGATTTGATGGTATGTATACCTTACCGACGGTCTTATCGCCCTTATACTCAGTCTCAACCTCTATCCTGCCTATCCTGCCATTCATTTGAAGTTCCCTTAGGTCAAGTTCATTGCCTAGTAGGCCCTCGGTTTGACTAAACAGTGCGCCTATTATGTCGTATTTCTCCACTGTTCCCTGAACCTCCACGTTAGCTACTATGAGGTATTTAGCCACGATTGTTAAGGCTCCCATTACGACACCAAGTACTTCATGACTAACCAGATTAAAATAGTTTCTCTTGACAAAGACAATTATTAAAAGGGCAAGGCTATTTAAAGGAGTCAGTACGGCATATTACGTGTCTACGGACTTATTGAAAATTTATGAAAGACTTGGCGCCATTGCCAGGGATGCCCTTAACTACGCAATGTCCATAGTGGAACCTGGAATGCCAGTACTTGAGCTATGCGAGAAGGTTGAGAATAGGATTAGGCAGAGCGGTGCGAAGCCCGCGTTTCCCGTCAATATTAGTATTAATGATGTTGCCGCTCATTACACAGCCACCATAGGTGATAAGTCGGTGATACCGAAGGGCGCGGTGGTGAAGATAGACCTTGGCGCCCACATTGATGGTTACATAGTGGATACCGCAGTCACAGTCACCTTTAACCCAATGTACAGCCAATTAATTAAGGCATCAATGAAGGCGCTGGAGGCGGCGCAATTAAGCATGAAGCCTGGAGCCACATTAGCATCGATTGGCGCTCAAATAGAGAGGGCCATAAAGTCCTTTGGATTTAAGCCAATTAAGAACTTGAGCGGTCATTTAATAAGGAAGTACGTACTCCACGCAGGTAAGTCAATCCCCAATTACGATAATGGCGACCGACAGAGGATAATCGAGGGTGAGGTATATGCGGTAGAACCATTCTCAACTAATGGCGCTGGTTACGTGGATGACGGGCCGCAAGTCACTATTTACCACTTGTTCAAGGATCCAAGCCCTAAGGATCCCCATTATGACGTACTTACGTATATAATTAATGAGATTGGTCCATTACCATTCACCCCCAGGTGGCTTGTCTCGAAGTTTGGTGAGGAGGTTGGTAATGTAATAAGTGAGTTGTACGTGAAGGATTATGTTTATGGTTACCCAGTATTGATTGAGCATGGCAAAGGTCTGGTGGCTCAGGTTGAGGATACGTTCATAATAACTAAGGATGGGGCTATCCCCGTCGTGAATGTGCTTTCACTATTAAAGTGAGGAGATTATTTGCCGAATCTCCTTTCTCTCCTTGAATAATCATCAAGTGCCTGCTTAAGGTCCTCCTTAGTTATTTCCGGCCAATACTTATTCAGGATGTATAATTCAGAGTAGGCGGTTTCATAAAGTAGGAAATTACTTATTCTGTGCTCCCCACCAGTCCTGATTATTAAGTCAGGCTCGGGGTATGGCTCATCACCTATATAAAGATACCTAAACAGGGTATCCTCGTTTAGGTCGCTGATGTTTAACTTACCGCTATTATAATCGACGAGTATCTTCTTAATTGCATCAATTATTTCCTGCCTACCACCATAAACCACTGCCAGGTTTAAGTAATGATCGGAATAATTTGCCGTAGCCTCCTCAGTGAGTGCTATCTCTCTACGAACATCCTCAGGCAGGAGCCAAGTCCTACCAATGACCCTAACCCTGACCCTATTCCTATGAATTCTCTCATCCTTTCTAACTTTAATCAATTTTTCCTTTAATAATCTATATAATAAATCCAACTCCAACTTGGATCTTCTAAGGAAGTTCTCAGTAGATAGAACGTACACAGTAACGATTTTTATGCCAAAATCTAATGACCAATCTAAGAACTCCTCAACCTTATCTGACCCAATCCTATAGGCCTCTGTTATTGGTAGTCCAACCTTCCTAGCCCACCTCCTGTTTCCATCTGGTATAACGCCAATGTGTATTGGCAATGCACCTTGCATTCTATTTGCATTCTTGAGGTATATTTCCCTCTTTTAAAGTTATGCACTGCCTAATTTACGGTCTTAATTACTGAGTAACACATTTAATTTAAAGAGTTAAGTCCCGAGAATGATCGCATAATGAGGGTATTAATACTCGGTATCGATGGGTATTTAGGCTGGGCCTTGGCATTAAGGCTCATCAGGAGAGGTCATGAGGTTATCGGCATCGATAATTTCTACACTAGAAAGGCCGTAAATGAGGTTGGCTCCGACTCAGCATTACCCATACTCTCAATGCGGGATAGGATTAGGGCAGTTGAGGAGATCTTTGGTGCTAGGATTGAGTTTATCGAGGGCGATGTCACGAATTATGACCTAGTAAGGAGGGTTATTGAGAGGTATAGACCTGACACAATTGTTCACTTCGCTGAACAGAGGTCGGCTCCGTATTCAATGATTGATGTTGAGCATGCTAAGTACACGATAATCAATAACCTAACATCAACACTAAACGTGATATACGCCATTAGGGAGGTTAGGAGGGATATCCACATACTTAAGATGGGCACGCTGGGTGAGTACGGCTACCCAGCATTTAAGATACCGGAGGATGCCTTTATTGATGCCGTTATCCAGGGGGTTAGGGATAGGATTGTCGTGCCCAGGTGGGCTGGTTCCTGGTACCACTGGAGTAAGGTGTTTGATTCATACATGCTCCTATACGCGAATAAACTGTGGGGCTTGACAATAACTGATTTTCACCAGGGACCGGTTTATGGGACTAGGACCACGGACATAATCTCCGAGGAGTTATTCACTAGGTTTGATGTTGATGATGTGTGGGGCACTGTGATAAATAGGTTCTGTGCTGAGGCTGTGGTTAACCATCCATTGACTATATACGGAAGCGGCCTACAGAAGAAGGGGTTCACGTCGCTTGAGGATACAATAACGGCATTAGCAGCGTTGATAGAGAATCCGCCGGAGCCTGGTGAGTTTAGGACGGTACATCACTATAGGGAAATAAAGACTCTAAATGAGATGGCCGAGTTGGTTAGGAAGGCGGCCAAGCAGGTGCTTGGTTATGAACCAGAGATAGAGCATTTACCAAACCCAAGGGTTGAGCCGGAGGAGGACCTGCTCTATGAGCCTGAGAAGAAGGTGCTACCTAAGTTAGGTATTTACAGGCTTACTAGGGTTATGGAGGATGAGATCGTCACAATACTCAAGGACCTTAAGCCATACGCTGACAGGATTAGGAAGATTGAGGCCTTGTTTAAGCCTAGGGTGAGGTGGAGATGATCATTGCTTAATCACCTAAATAAATTAATATTAGTTATTTTTGCCGTAGATTGATGAGATTATTATTCATACATGCAGAGGATTTCTCATACCAGGTTAGGGATAAGGCTGTTGAAAACCCAGAACCACTAACGCCAGAGCTTGAGAAGGGCTCCGCAAGGAATGCGCTCGTGGTATTCATGAGCGTTGAGGAAAACGATACTGAGGACCCTAATTACGTGGATTACGTGGCCGACGAGATACTGGACGTACTTAATAAGGTTAAGGCATCACAAATAGTTCTCTACCCATACGCACACCTAAGTCCCAACCTAGCCAAGCCAGGTAAGGCATTGAGCGTATTGCTAGCGGTTTACAATAGGTTGAGGGAGAAGTCACCTGTCCCTGTGTCAAGGGCGCCCTTTGGTTATTACAAGGCATTTGACATTAAGTGCTATGGACATCCTCTATCGGAATTAAGTAAATCCCTTAGCCCAAACATGGTTAGTGCCCAGGCAGTGCAGCAGCAAGTGGTTAGTAGGGACTACTACGTAATATTAACGCCGAGTGGTGAGGAGTACGATGCAACGAAGTACCCATTTAAGCCAGGCGAGGATGACCTAAAGGCATTGGTTGAGAAGGAGGTCTTGAAGAGGGAGCTTGAGGGTGGCAAGGAACCTAGGTATATTGATTACTGCCGTAAATTTGGCTTTGAATGGGAGCCCATGAGTGACGTGGGCCACATGAGGTATGGACCGGCAGCCACACTGATGATGGAGCTCGTTGAGGATTATGCATGGAGGTTAGCCAATGAGCTTGGCATACCAGTGTTTAAGATCAGGGGTACTAACATGTTTAGGCGTGGTGAGAGGGCTATTGATGAGCATGCCAGGTTATTCAATGAGAGAATGTACACGATCGAGGGTGATAAGGACGAATTAATAATGAGATATGCCGCCTGCTTCCAGCAATTTGCAATGATTAGGGATTGGGTGCTGAGTTATAGGGACATACCAATTGGAATGCTTGAGGTGGCTGATAGTTATAGGTATGAGCAACCCGGCGAGACAGTGCTATGCTTTAGGCTCAGGAGGTTCTATATGCCAGACCTCCACATATTCACGAGAGACCTTAAGAACGCCATGGAGGTCGCCCTAAAACTACACGAGGTGATATTCAGGGAAATTAGGAAGTTGGGTAGGGATTACGTGAGTCTGTATAACGTCACTAAGCAGTTCTACGATGAGCACAGGGACTACTTAATCGAGTTGGCTAAGCGTGAGGGTAAGCCAATTCTCGTTAGGGTAATGCCGGAGCAGAAGTACTACTGGGTTCTTAATGTGGAGTTTCACATAGTTGATGAGTTGAGAAGGCCGAGGGAGATAGCCACGTTCCAGTTCGATGTTGGTAATGCCCAGAGGTTCGGCATTAAGTATAGGGATGAGAATGGTGAGGTTAAGTACCCAGTAATTATACATACAGCAATAATAGGTAGCGTTGAGAGGTACATATACGCACTTCTCGACACAGCAGCAATTGCGGAGTCCAGAGGTGAGGTTCCGAGATTACCAACATGGGTCTCGCCAGTACAGGTTAGGGTGATACCAATTAGTAAGGAGCACCTGGCCTTCGCGAATGACATTGCCTCGAAACTCGAGGATAGGATGATTAGGGTTGACATTGATGATAGGTTTGACGAGACGTTGGCTAAAAGGGTTAGGGACGCGGAGACCTTCTGGGTTCCCTACATCGTGGTGGTTGGTGATAGGGAGGTTAAGACCGGCAAGTTAAGCGTTAGGGTCAGGGGTACTCAAAAGCCCATTGATATGGGCGTTGATGAGCTTATTAGTAGGGTTGAGGAGGAGATTAAGGGTTACCCGAGGAGGCCGTTCACAATGCCCAAGTACCTAAGCATGAGACCTGCAAGCATAATAACTTAATACTCAGTACTCTTCCCAATCATCACTCATCAGGCAGCAGCCCTGTTCTTCACCGATTTTAATTATGAGAAAAGGGAAAAATTAAAATTTAATTTTGAAATAGAATTGCTATTAATCATTAGCCTGATACGCCGTACCAAGGAGCCCACTTAGACCAAATTAATGTGTGTTCAAATGTGGCACTTATGCCTATGAAGAATGCCAAGATGCCAGATAGTATTAACAGGATCATGACGATGACGCCCACGTACCTACCAACATTACCCCTTGGCAGCATGGCGCCTGGGCTAATGAGCATGGCAAGCCCAAGCAATATGTACATGGCACTCGCAAATAAGGGCTCTGCGGTTAACCCATGCACCAAAATATCAACACCATAAACAATAACTGGTATGCTAAACAACACTATGGGTAATGCCAGGTACCTCAGGTCCGCGCCTATGTACATGGCTAAGCCAAGCATTAATGATACTAGGCCAAATATCGGCCATGCATCTGAAAAGATTATATTATATGGGCCTGGGAGTGGCCAAGTCATTGTAGCCCAAAGACCAGTGATCAGTGCGTAAATACCAACACTAATGAAGAATAGGCTTAAGCACCTATTCACATTAAAGCAAACAGTAACTTCCTGCGTCCTCTCCACAGTTTCAGCCCTAGCCCCATCAGTAGCTATCCTAGGTTTTCTAACAAAGTTCATGAAGACTCCATATGCAGCAGTTATTAGTGTTATTCCAAGTGTCATTAGCCAGATGTCCAGCGTATCCATAAAGAGACCGGCCATTACCTATCACCAAGTGCACTCATTTGTTTATAATTTATAAACTAGTGAATAAATGCATTTAATGCACTTATTTTATGATTAAAAAATTCATCATTTTATATTGTATTAAATAGTATATAAATAAATGTTTATGAACATAAAACTATTCATATATATTCTTATTTATTCCTAACTTATGAAAAATTGATTTAAAATCCCAGGACCAAGTTACTCATAGTGGTTAGGTTTAGTGAATTACTACCTGAATTCTGGAGGGAGTTTAGGTTTTGGCGTAATGTGAGTAATGAACTTAATGGTTCATCACCGCCTGGGAACTTCATTGGTTCTATGAATTATCCCTACATTAATGTTGGTGCATTAATTAATGATGGTAGTATTGATGCGTCGATACTTGATAACCCAGAGGAGTGGTTTAGGCGTGGCTTTACCCAGTGGGATATTGTCAAGCTGAGGTCTAGAATAATACTTAGTAGGACGAAGACCTCGGTTAAGTCATTTAGTAATTCTATAATTGATAGGATTCAGGAGTTGAGTATTGGGCGTAATCCGGTTAATGTTGAGGTTAGGTTGAGGAAGTTGGTGCTTAGGGCGTTGGCTGATGATTACCACGCACCACTTGGTAATATTGGTGAGTTGAGGGATTTGAGAATAACATCTAATGTCAGTGCTGAGGGCATAATTGAGAGGTTAGTGAATGATTATGATGTGGATGCCAGGACGGCGGTGATTGAGTTATACCGTGGCTCAATACCTATATCCCGCATACAACGCATCTTCGCGGTTGGGTTGTTGGGTGATAGGAGGTTTAGGAGGTTAGTTCCAACCAGGTGGTCCATAACGGCGGTCGACTCAATAATTGGTGAATATCTTAGGGACAGGGTTGTCGATTATAATGAGGTTGGGCAAGTCGAGGTTCATGAAATGGAGTACATGGGGAATAGGTACTTCGTAATACTCATACCTGGTCCGTGGAGGTATGAGCTTATTGAGCTGAAGATGCCAGGGTCAGTGTGGAATAGGGATAGTCATTCGCCTAGGGTGTACGTAGATTATGAGGGGGTTAGAGGCATGAAGGGGTATGCGGAGAGTACGGGTGGTGCGTTCTATGCAATTAGGCTTGGCGTACTGGAGTACCTTAATAGGATTGGTAGGCAAGCATCCGTGATAGCGGTTAGGGAAGTAACCCCAGAGTATAGGGTCCCGGTCGGTATTTGGCAGGCCCGTGAGGCTGTTAGGAATGGCATGGGGATTAATACGAAGAGGTTCTCGGATATCAACGAAGCGATTAATTACGTGAATTCCTCATTATCAACAGGGGATTTATGGCTTGTCCATAGCCACCTCATTAGGGAGTTCAGGAGTGACCTGACTAGGTTCCTACTTAATGATCGAGAGAACCATACCTATTAGCAGAAATACCGTCAGTACCGGCGAGCTTGCCTTAAACATCTGCCAGAAAACCTCCCTGCTAGGCTTAATCATGGCCTTAACACTGTAATAACTGCTCCAGGCCGCTGTAATGAGTAGTATTATCAACCCAATGAGGTTCCTGAGGAATAGTATGTAGAGGAATAGCATGTATATGTTTGAGATTACGTTAAGTAATGCAACCATGATCATGGCCCTATCCTCGCTCATCTCCAGGGGTAGCATCTTGATGCAGGTCCTCGAGTAATCATCCTTAGCCCTAATAACTAAGCTCCAAATGTGTGCGGGTATCCACAAGTATATGGCCATAGATAATAAAATAGCCTCAAGATCTAGTGGTTTCGCCACAGTCCACCCAGTCAGTAACGCTGCATTACCAGCCACACCACCAATTAGTATGTTGCTCCAGCTCCTACATTTTAGGAAAACCGTATAGACTATTGCGTATAAAAACCAGCCGAGCACCACGAAGATCGTGGGTATAGTGCCAAGCCATAGGTATGATAGGGCAAAGCCAAGGATTGATAAAACCAGGGACTCGATCAACGCATTACCTGGACTCACCCGACCAGCTGGTATCGGCCTATTCCTAGTCCTAATCATCTGTGCATCAATATCTCTCTCGTAGTACATATTAAATGCTGCGGAACCGCCAGTACTTAGAAGCCCAACGAGTGTTAGCTCAACTACGTAAGCTATGTTGACCCTCGGTGACGCGGCAAATACGTAACCAGCCACTGCGGCGAGTACGAGTAGCCAAATGACTCTCGGCTTCATTAATAGTACGTAGTCCTTAATTGCCACATTTGACATTGATTAATTATTGCATTAAAAACTTTATTTCAAAATCCACGTTAAGTAATTAGTGAATCCCTGTTCAATTAATTTAACATGAGTTATGCAACCCCTTATTTTATTTAATAACAATAAAGCCTAGGCAATACCCATTAATGATGTGAAGGTTGGTGTTGTGATTAAGGCGCAGAGCCCCAGGGCATTCTGGTTTAGGGTATTTGATAATGTTGAGGATAGGATAAACGTTGGTACATTCGTAACCCTGGACAATTATGAAAGTAGGGTCAATGGCCCAATACTTGCAAGGGTGACTAGGGTTATTAGGCATAATTACCTGGTGGATGATAGGGTCATCGCCCAGCTGGGAAGTGAGGACGTTATAAACACCTTCAGGGACTATGGGATAGACATTCAATATATTGCCCAATCAACGCTGGCCAGGGCATCAATCATCGGTTACAGAGTCGGTACACGATTCTCTAAACCGCTTAAGCCTCCAAAGCCCATGGACTTCGTATACCTACCAACAGAGGGTGAATTGAGTAAGTTACTTAGGCTCGATAATGGTGGTGTTAGGCTTGTCATTGGTAGTGTTAGGTCACTATCAATACCTGCTGAGCTAGACGCCAATAAGTTAGTGTCTCATCACTGTGCAATACTGGCTGCCACAGGTGGTGGTAAGTCCTGGCTCGCCGGTGTTATTGTTGAAGAATTAGTATTGAGGGCAGAAATACCGATAATAATCATTGATCCCCACGGCGAATACTCAGCAATGCAGGTTCCTAAATCCTCAGTTGATGATGCTAAGTATGTGGCTAGTCTAGTTAAGGTATACGTACCCGGCAAGGTCGATACCACGAGCTTAGATGATTACTTCAAGGCTCGGTTCAGTGTTAAGAGGAAGTATGTGAGGTTTGGCATCAACCCAAGGTCATTATCACTGAGACTCATGGAGGGACTACTCGACCATTATTACGGACTTACTGACGCCCAGAGGAGGATTCTTGAGGAGGCCTGGCAATACATGGGTATGGATAACGAATTAACGGGCCTAGACGAGTTCCTCAATGACCTGGAGAAGAGCGGTGGTAGGGTTGTTAAGGGCTATGGTAACGAGCTAGCCCTATCCACGTTATTGACTAAGGTTAAGATGCTCATTGAGAACAGGCCGTTTTTCATAACAAGGCCTGGTGAGTTTTACGGTAATGAACCGATAAGGCTCCTGGACATTAAGGATCTAATGGAGTATGGAATCCACGTACTGGATCTTAGCGGCTTAGACTTAGTAGATCAACAGGCACTTGTTGCACTGATACTAAATAATATATTCAGGATATCCTCAATGAGGAGGGATAGGCTGGTCTTCATAGTTGTTGAGGAGGCTCATAATTATGCGCCATCGGTTGGTTCATCATTAAGTACGTCAGCACTAATAAAGATTGCCAGGGAAGGCCGTAAATTCGGTGTTGGGCTATGCATAATTAGCCAAAGACCGTCCAAGGTGCACCCAGACGTTTTGAGTCAATGCTTAACCCAGGTCTTTAAGAGGATAATAAACCCGGTCGATCTTAGGTATGTGAGGAATGTGGTTGAGTTCATATCTGATGAGGATTTATGGGAGGTGAGGGTTCTTAATGAGGATGATGCCTTAGTGACAGGGTTGGCTGTTCCAATGCCATTACCTGTTAAGGTTAGGGATAGATTGACGGAGCATGGGGGTGTGACGCCAGCGCTTATACCGAGGGGTAATATCACTAGGGTGTAATTTAAGTATAATTTGAGTATAATAGGGTCAGGTAAAACTTTTATTGTACTCTCGTGAACGATTACTGTGCGTATAATCCTTGGTACGCCGGTGAACTCGAGGCCTAAGCCTTGGCTTTACTTCCGCGTACCAGCCATAATGGTTAATGCCTTTGACATTATGAGGAGCAGAATTAGTAAGGGAGGTCATGTTATAAAGAATGTGCTTCAGTACGATGGTGAGGTTTGGATGGATAGTGGTGGTTTTCAATTTCTAAGGTATGGCAAAATACCTGACATTGAGGATTTAGCCAGGGTTTATGATCAGTATTGGGATATCAGGTACTTCCTGAACCTTGACTACCCACCAAGCCCCACTGACGATGAGCATAATTTAGAACTGAAATTAAGGGGATCACTCCATAATTACGAGTACTTGGCTAAGAAATTTGATAATGTCTTACCAGTAATTCATTACCACTGGAGAACTAACATTATTACTAAGTACGTGATTAAGTACCTGGATTTTAACCCAGACTGCATCGCAATAGGTGGCTTAGTGCCTTACGTATTAATAAGTAGAGGTGTACCTAAGGATTCACGAAGATCGGCACTGAGGTTCTTACTAAATATCAAGCGAGAAACTAACACGTGCATTCACGTACTTGGTCTTGGATCCCCAGTAATAAATCCAATACTCAAGCTCATAAACATTGATAGCACAGACACAAGTACCTGGAGGGTTAAGGCAGCCTATGGAAAGGTTGTCATGCCAGGCGGTGGTGAAAGGCACGTCAGTGGTAGGGCCATAAACTTCGGAGGTAAGGAGGCCACGAGCGACGATTTAATGAGGTTGTACGCGTTCCTTAAGGCTACGGGCTTTCCCATGATTGATCAGTTTAATGAGATTGTAACGAGCTTTGAATATAGGGCTTTGGTCAACGCGTGGGTTGTTCTCAATAGCTTTAAAGTGGCGAGTGGTGGCGTGTTTAAAGCCATATATGATGAATTGGCAAGGGAGGTTACGGAACAGATTATTGAGGGTACACGTTAGGGATTACATTTATTAATGCTTATCGTCCCTATGGAATTACCGTGAGAAAGGTTCAGAAGAATTGTTTAACGCTGGTTGTGGATGTGTGCAATGATACGTTAGATAGGTTTAAGGGGGTCATGAATGCGGCTATTAGGAGGGTCGGCTTTGGTGGTGCCCTGAGGGTTCTCGTTTATAAGTGCAGGGAGCTCGACTTCAATAAATATATTAGAGAATTAAATTCAGTGATAGCCAATAATTTCTCCGTATCAATATTCGTATATGAATTCGATGATTTAAATGCCATAGTTAATGAGTTAAATAAGAACATGCTTCATGGCTGTGATAGTTATGGCGTATTATCAACCATAGATTTACCGGCAAGTATTAATTATGAGAAATTGAAATAGATGGCTTGACTATATACGGTATACGTTGAATAGCCCTAAGCTATTGATATCACTCTATATTCTAATAAATTACTATGGGTACCCTAGTTTCATGTCGTATTCTTTCGGTCTCAGCTTAGCCCAGTACATCATGGTTCAGACCTTGCAAGCATCATCACTTAGTAATTATCATTCAATCCAGTAATAATGGTCAATGGACCTATTAAGTACTGGGTCGTATAACTCGATCTCGAAATAACCACTGGGCTTTATTTGACCTTTTATTGTCGGTATTGTGCCCGAAAAGACAACGACATTCTTTAAATCAGGCACCACCTCGCGTATTAAATCAACGAGTTTTTCCGGCGTTAGTAGGAACTTCATGGTACCCTCCTGATAAAGGGTCTTCTTATCATCCTCAAGAATCCAACTCCTCAGTACTAGGTCATCCCAATGATCCTCAATCTCCTTAAGTGGCCAAGCTCTTCTGGCGACGATCTTCGGGTACATGTGCTTACCGGCAAGTAAACTGCACCTCTCGGCTTCCCTGTCTGTGTGGTCGCTGCCGACGGTTACGTAGATCTCATCCTCATTCTTAATTAGTAATACGTACTCAACCTCACCGCTGTGTAGGTCACTTACCTTCCTAATGTAGTTACTTGTGGTTACTAGGTATGGCTGTAGTATGTATATTTCGGGTATGTTCTTAGGACCACTAATGCCTATCCTGCTCAGTTCCTCAACCTCCTTCTTAATGATGTCGGTAGTCCTCCCAGACCAGACAAAGATCACTAAGTCGCTAACAGCGATTTCTATATCTCTCTCGTTACCGTTCTTGAACTCTATGGTTACATTAAGTCTATGCATAGACGAACTCTGGTTTATAAAGCAATTACCTTATTAAATTTTTAGTTCCATATTCTGTCCGAGTGAACGGAAATACTAATAAAAACCTGAAGTATTACTGACAGGATGATCTCTGAAATAGTCAGGGTGGGCCTTGTTTCGGAGATTAGGCTCTCAATACCAAATGCTGATGATGCCCTTGACTACCTAAGGCTAATGCTAAATAACTTAATAGGATTAATGGCTTCAATACCCCCAGCCTTAGCCCAAAGCGTTAAGCCTGAGATACCAATATTCGTAAAGTCCGCGGATGGCGAGGCTGAAATATCAATACATTACTCACCCCTTATGCCGTTAATAAGGATTAGGACGTCTAAGGACTTGATAAATAAGGTAAGTGGTGTAAACTTCATAGGTGTTGTGCTGGACTCAGGGGGAACTATATTGAAGATGTATAAGGGTAAGGATGAGATGAGTAGGGATAGGGAGAAGATACTCCTCGTCTTTAGGGTGTTTATGAACTCCGACGTTGAGCTACAGCCATTACCAAGTGTGCCCAGGGGGCAGGGCGGCGTCATTATTTAATGATTTACAAATACCGTTAGTAGAAATGCTTTTATTTGGTTAAATGCTATGGTCCTTGATGCCATTTAGCCATACAAAGATTGTAGGGCCCACAGGTAGGTATGGCGCTAGGTATGGCATGGGCGTTAGGAGGAAGGTTTTACAGATCGAGGTTAAGCAGAGAAGTAAGCATAGGTGCCCAAGGTGTAAGTCATTGGTTAAAATGGAGAGGATAGCCTTTGGAATTTGGAGGTGCCCCAAGTGCGGTTACACCTTCGCCGGTGGTGCCTGGGTTCCGCAGACAATAATGGGTAAAACACTAGCAACGGAGGCTGCGGCAAAGCAAGGCACAAAGTGAGTAGTGCCATAATGGGCTTGATAGTACTGACTTCGTCAAGAGACGCAAGTATTAGAATGAGGCAGTTCCTCAATGAGTTGGAGTTGGTAATACCCAATGCCGTTAAGGTTAATAGGGGTAAGTCATCAATCATTGAGATTGCGGGTAAGGCCCTTAGCCTTGGGGCCGACAGGATACTTTACATTGGTTCCAGGGGTGGAAATCCAGGCTTCATACGCTTCCTAAGGGTTAAGGAGGGGGTTATTGAGGTGATGCCATACTTAATAAGGATATTTGGCGTTAAATTACTAATTGACATGCCTATTAATGTTAAGGGTAGGCAGAAGGCACGTAGTGGTGTTGTGGTATCCTTAGGTGAGTATGTGGAGGTTACGGATTTATTGAGTGAACAGCTTGGATTACCAAGTATGAGGGTTTATGATTTTGAGAGTGTTAGGGGTATGTATGACGTTATTTTCCTAATTCATAGGGTTGAAAATGCCTATGAGGTGCAGATACTGAATGGTAGGGATTTGGGTCCTTATGGTCCATTTATGAAGATTAGTGATGTTATTTACGTTAAGCCTAGGGTGATTCGAATTGGGTGACTGCGAATTTAAGGCTGTGTTTTCCCTGGAGGGTGTTGATAGGGAATTGATAGTTAAATCATTCAAGACTCTTGAGAAGGAGATGCGGTTTGGGAGGGGGTTTGTGAGCGTTGATGTGAGTGATAATGGTGTAGTGATAACTGTTTGTGCCAAGGACTTAACAAGTCTGAGAAGCCTGGTTAGTGGCGTTATGAAGTCGCTGTACCTAATATTTAAGGTTGAGGAGCTTAGATAATACCATATTTCCTCCATGTATATGCGTGATACTGCCTATAACCAACATGCGGATTAATATTTATTAAGGCTTAGTTCAATGGCGCTTTAATGAGTTCATTACCACCATCATTACAGTCAGACCTGGAGAAACTCCAGGCACTGCAGGATCAGTTAAATAGTGTTAGGGTTAGGAAGCAGCAGTTCGAGAGTGAGCTTAAGGAAGTTGAGAGAGCTATTTCAGAGATTGAGAAGATACCTGCTGAAAGTAAGGTCTATAAGATCGTTGGTTCCTTCCTAGTCCTGGTAACTAAGGACCAAGCGCTTCAGGAACTTAAGGATAGGAAGGAGCTACTTGAACTTCACATAAAGACTTTATCAAGGCAGGAGAGTATGTTGATGAAGCAGATCGAGGACTTGAGAACACAGATAAATGAGGCATTGGCTAAGTTGCAGGGTGCTGGCGGAGTCGCTAAGGGTGGTGGTTAAGAGTAATGAGTAGCAGTAATGAGGTGCTTAATGAGATAGTTAATGTGGTTGCTGAGGAGGTTTACAAATACCTAATGCGTAAACTCCCTGAGAAGCTTCTTGAGGATATAGTTATTAATGTGGGATTTACGGACATGAATAATTATACCCTCGAGATTAGCATTGATGTAATGACGAATCCATTATTAAAGGGTCTTGATGATATAATTAATGATGCTGTTGAGTTTGGGTTTAAAATAGCGGATTACTTAATGGATAAGTTCAGGAGGGGTGAATTGGTTGGCTTATCAACTGGAGAAATTGAAAGAATTGCTGAGGAATACACAAAGAGTCTGCGTAATGACACATAGGCATGCAGACCTAGACGCATACGCATGTGGTGTGGCCACTAAGGAATTGATTAATAAGCTTGGTCTCAATGCCGCCCTGGTAATCCCTGAGGGCCCTTCCTACGAGGTTAAAACGTTCATTACCAGACTTGGCATAAATTACCAGGGCCTAAATAATTGCGATGAAGCGGACTTAATATTCCTGGTCGATGTTAGTACGTATGCTCAGTTGAATGAGTTTAGAAACATAATTGGTGATAGGCCTGTGGTGGTTGTGGATCATCATGAGGTGCGTAATGTGGTTCCTACGGTATCCCTCGTGGACCCGAACGCCACAAGCTGTTCCGAGATTATAGCCCGGGTATTTAGGGAATTTGAAATTGAACCTAGTACCGAGATCGCAACCCTCCTCATTGGTGGTGTACTGAGTGATAGTGGTAGGTTGAGTAGGGCTAGGCCTGAGACCTTTGAGGTGCTGGCGTGGCTGCTTAGGCTGGCTGGTAGGGATTATAGGGAGATAGTTAATGCGATGATTGAGGAGGTAACGTTTTCCGAGAGGATGGCTAAGGTTAAGGGCTTGCTTCGAATGAGGGCTTATAGGGCTGGTGATTATATAATCTGCCTAAGTAATGTAAATGCTTATGAATCATCACTCGCTGATACGCTGATTAAGTCGGGTTGTGACGTTGCATTGGTGGTTTCAGAGCATGATGGGGAAATGAGATTATTTGGCAGGGGTAGTAGGAGGATTGCTGAGAAGTTATCGCTTGCCGAGGTCTTTAATGATTTAGCTAAGTACTTTAATGGTGAGGGTGGCGGTCACGCAATGGCGGCTGCCCTGAGTATTAAGGCGAGGATCGACCCAACAACAGTATTAATAAAGGCTTTAAGTAGTGTTGAGCAAAGACTTGGTATTAAGGCATTAAGAATAACCGATTAAGCGATGATTTTTAATAATTAGTAATACGATTATTCTCAGGAATCACCTTAATCTCAACTCCATAATAACTCTACCTATACCTATTGAGAATAATGATTCAGTAAGCCTATTAGTTACGTACTGCGTACTTACACCAGCGGTTGATCCATTAATGCCTATGGCAACAATTCCAGCACTTACATTACCTGAAGCTACCTGGCTATCCTCATAATTAAATACCTGTAATGTACACCATGAAACCGCACTGACCTGTGATTGATACGTAGGTACTAGGTACTGTACTGGGGTTATGGGTATCACCGACCCATTAAAGAAGTCATATGCCTGCAAATAGCCTCCAAACAGTAATGAGCCGTTAAGTAGGTATAGCCCCATTGGGTAGTTCTCGGTTTCATAAACAGGTATTGAATAACCACTCTGCGTTATGTAATTGACCTGAAGTAGGTAGTAGGTATTTGGTATGCAGGATGGATTTACTATAGTGCCGTTCGGCATCAGGAGTATTGGTGATATGTAAATCACGGGTCCAAAGGGTACTAGCCTCGGTCTTTGGTATATTGCGTATCCATAATTTGTGATTTCGCCGATGGTCATGTTAGGGCTAAGGGTTAAGTGAGTTATTAATGATGAATTAACGTACTCGCTAAATGAATAACTAAGGACCTGAAGTACCTCCTGGAAGCCTGAACTAGGCCATGAGCTTGCGTTAATGCCTTGTCCAACCCACATTGTGAATACGCTTAGCCCAGGTAAGCTAACTTCATAATACTCACCAACGCCCTTCGTGGCTGGATTATAACCGTAGTAGTAATTCCATAGGTAATACGGCTCTCCATTAAGGGCGATTAAGTAACCACCGACGGTGCTTAGCCCACCTAACACTTGTGTGAGGCTTTCATTGCTTGTTTTGAATGCGAAAACTACGTACTCTTCACCATTTAAATCCTCGGTTATTAATACATACCAATTAGCATATACAGGCTGCGGATAAAGCAGGTACAATGGAACCTTTAATACCCACGTAATGCCACCCGTAGCATTAGTTATTGCCGTTGCATTAAGTAAAACCCACTGCTGCGCCGTGGTTTCTGAGGCATTGATTATGTACAATGTGAATTCCTTATCTGCCGTTGCCACCCAGACAGGCGTTACATTATCAATTAATGAGTCCTCATGATAGGTTAATGGGTATTCATTAACTATGCTACTTAAAAATTGTACCGTTGGTCTCGAGTCTGTCAAGTTCATTGTTATTACGTACTTCGCGTAGACTACGGGTGTGGGTGCCGGGCCATAAATTGTGTTTGCGTAAGTAATAGATGAGATTAATATCAATATAATCGCTAGAGTTAGTGCATATGTTATCCATTTATTAGTCATCATATTCATTTAATGCTGTATTGCAATTATATATAAGTTTCTCACCGCTATGAGTTACTGAAATCATGAAGCAGAAAGTATTTTAGGGGGTTTATTCTTTAACAAATTGAATGAGCTTAGACTTTCAGTTAATAAAGCCTGTCGGTCAACTTAAGGAGCTGGAGAGATATCCATTATATGAACCATTTGCATACGCAACAATAGTCCAGGATGAAAAGACTGGGGATATCATGTATTACCTCGAGGAAATAACGCTTGACCCAGTCGAGCAACAAGTGTATAAGGAATTGGTGAGGATTGTAATGCTCGAGCTACCACCACCCGAGGAATTGACGAAGATGGGTGATGTGAAGAATTACCTGCTCAATGAACTAAAGAAGATTGTTGGTAGATATAGAAGACTCTTTAGAAACGTGTCTCCATCGTCCTTCGCTAAATTCCTATACTACATGGAGAGGGACTTGCTTGGTTATGGCCCAATAGATGCCTTAATGAGGGATGAGAATATTGAGGATATATCATGTGACGGCGTTGGCAAGCCTGTCTACGTATTTCATAGGAAGTATGAGTCCATACCAACAAACATTGTGCCAATGACCGACCAGGCTCTTGATGACTTAGTCGTTAAGTTAATACACATGTCTGGTAGGCACGTATCGGTGGCAACGCCAATAGTTGATGCCCAATTACCTGATGGTTCAAGGATAGCCGTTACGTATAGGAGGGAGGTTTCACCAGGTGGTTCCACGTTCACGATAAGGAAGTTCAGAAAGAATCCACTAACATTTACAGAATTAGTTAGATTTGGAAATATCAGCGCAGAAATCGCTGGTTACTTCTGGGTGATGCTTGATAATGGTAGGTCATTCCTAGTGCTTGGCGTCACAGGCGCTGGTAAAACGAGCTTCCTCAATGCCATGGCCACATTCATTAGGCCCCACATGAAGATAATAACCGTTGAGGAGGTCCCAGAGATAAACCTACCGCACAAGAATTGGGTTAGGCTTGTTACGAGGCAGAGCTATGGTGCTGAGAAGATAAATGAGATCACGCTATTTGACCTGGTTAAGGCAACGCTTAGGATGAGACCTGATTACTTAATCGTCGGTGAGATCAGAGGTGAGGAGGCCTACGTATTGTTCCAAGCCGTGAACACAGGCCATAGTGGTATATCGACAATGCACGCAGAGTCCTTTGAGGCGGCTGTTAATAGGCTCATGAGCCCACCAATGAATATACCACCGGCTTACATACCTGCCATGAACATATTCGTCATGATTAAGAGGGTTAAGATTGGTGGTAGGTTGACGAGGAGGGTCACTGAGGTTGGTGAGGTCTATATGGATGGTGACAAGATTAGGTTCAATACGGTATTTAGGTGGAATCCAAGGACCGATACGCATGATTCATACGTTGAAAAGAGTATTTTAGTTAGGCAAATTAGCGATATGACTGGTAAGGACGTTGATGAGATCCTCAGGGAAATAGATACTAGGGCGAAGATAGTTAGTTGGATGGTGGAGAATGGAATATTTAATTTCGAGGATGTCTCAACGTATGTACAGACATACTATACAAACCCAGATAAGATACTCAACCAGGTCTTTGGAAAGGTGAGCGATGTTGAAAGTATTACTCAGGTTTAAAGATTTAAATTCCCTGGTTAAGTATTTAAATGAAGAATTGAATAAATTACTAATAGCCAAGAAGATACTGGATGATGAAGCGAAGAGGGACTCCCTCGTGGATATAATAGAGATAGGGAGTAATGGTAATATTAGCATGAGGAGAGATAGGATATCAGAAATAATGAAAGGGATTATGAATGAACTTAATAGTAGGATTGAACATATTAATCAACTACTTGAGGAGATAAAGGAGGAATTCAATGATAGTAATTTCACGGGCATAGTATTATTGGAGTTCAATAATGGAATACCAAATAGAGTATTACTATCACAACCACTAACCTTGGGTGACTTTTCATGATATTCATGATACCCATGATACCGATATTAATAATAGTGATAATGATTGGAATGATAATACTAGGCCTTATTAGGCCGCCTTTAACCGTTATTCTACCATTGCTTGGCATTTACATAATATTAATGCTAATACCTTACATATTACCTAATTTAGTAATTAATCAATACCTTAGTATTAAATATATCATATTACCAATAATAGGTTTAGCAATGGGTTATGGAATATCAATATTAATGAGTAAATACATGAATATCGATGTACGTTCACTGTTTGGGTTAAGGCAGGACCAAAGAAGGAAGGTTAAGAAGGTGAGGACTCGGGGTAAGCAGAAAGTTGAGAAAAGGCCTGAGGTTAAGCCTGAGGATTTAGATAGGTTCATTAATGAGTCAATTAATACATTGAAACTTGGTATATCAATTAATGAGGCATTAGGCAGTTGGGTTGAGTATTATGATGGCTGGACGGATGCTATAATAAGTATTTCTAGGAGGTTTATAGATATTAGGGAAAGTGTTGAAGCCATTAATAAGGAGGCGTTATTTCTATCAAGGATTAGGCAGTATGAAAATAAGGCCCTATCACTTGGCTTAACACTGAGGGAGGAGTCAGCCTTTAAGAAACAGAGGAGATCAAGGTCTAAGAGTGATGAGGATAGATTGGTAATTTATGTTAGGCCTGAGGAATTGGCTGGTGAGTTAATGACCACCGCGCAATTAATGAGCGGTTACGTCGATGAATTTAATGGAATACTTGAGAAGTTAATACATGATAAGGGGATTTCTCAATATATGGTTAATTCGCAGATACTGGTTCTCTATGTTGATGGGATACCCAGGAAGTTCATAACAATTAATAAGGGCAGCTAGGCACCTTCCTCATTCTGTACGATGATCATTGCGGGTATTGAATCAACAAGTAGTGCAATTATTGGGCGATTCTTATCAATATTAAGTGCCTCTAATCTATCAATTACAGACTTTATAATCGCAGACCTCCTCTGTATGTAACCAGCTACATCATTAATCACATTACTCTTCGTATTAGTACCTGGCTTATAAACAATCCTTAGAGAAAATACCTCTAAGGAGCCATCGACAAACCTAATGTTCTCCGAGATCTCGCTTGCCAATGCCGTATTATTCTCAGAACCAAGTATCTCATTCCAATTCTGCTTAAGCATGTACATGAACCTATACGAATTACCCAATTCGCCTTTCAATGTCTGAATTAATTCGTTCAATGATCTGAATCTCTTAATCTCAATAATCATGAAGAACCACCAATAACTTCCTCAATCTTCTTAAATTGCTCCGGATAATTTATATCGCTTAATCTAACGGTTGTTTCGAAATTCCTTGAGTTATTGTTAATTGCTGAGATTGCCTCATCAATCATAATCATTATCTTAGCCAATTCATCAGCTGTTAAACCAGAAATACCGCTTAAGATACTTGGTACCTCAGTTGATTCCCTAATATTAGGCAAGTGCAGTATTGATGTATCCGATACATCAGGTAATGAATAACCTACTACCACATCTATTGACGTATTATCTATTATAATTACATACTCATCGCTCATGCCGAGCTTCTCTGTGAATTCCATAGCCTGCTTAATGGACATGAGTACATTTGTATAGTAATTAATTGCATCCTTAATCGCCTCCTTATAACCACTGGCCGTTAGTACGTATATTACCTCAATATCATCAGCCTTAGTCGTTACGTTCATACCGCCCTTAATGTATGTGGCTGAGGACCTACTTCTTAATTCCCTGATTAGTTTATTCACGGACTCATTATCGGGATTGTAAGCATGTATTTCATTAATGACCTGCATTATTTCATTAAGTTTATTACCAAGATCCAGAGCTATATCCCTTAATCTATCACTTCTTAGTACTATCAAGGTCAATCACCACCAGTGATGGTACATCACTAAAGTACCTAACCATGGCTTTAAAACCATAATCCTTAAGCTTACTTAACCTAGCCTCGAGAGCCTCATAAATTGCGTATTCTAACTTAAGAAATTGAACAGCCTTTAAAAACAATTCCCTATAGGCCTCCTTTGATGGTTCTCTATATAGGATTATCGATATTGAGTTAGGTATATCAATAACAATTCTCTCACTTTTATCGGGTAAGTTGTTTTCACTGATTATCTTCTTGTAAATTTCGTATAGGTTCTTCACATACTCAGAGACCCTTTTCTTATTCTCAAGAACTCTCCTATGTAATTCCTTCACATCAATGCTCATGTCAAGGTTTGCGCTCATGGCATTATCACCAGCCTCGTTTTCTTATTGGCATAATCTATCATAACCATTACGGATGCGTTTCTATCCTTAATTTCACTTAAGTACTTACTCACCTTCTCAATCTGACCTATTACATAATTAATATTGTCATTTATCGCGTTCAATTTATTCAATAGCCATGTTGAGTGAGGCGCAATATGTATGTTTAATGCATGTGGTATGGCCTGCACAGTTATTACTTGATGAGACGGCTGAAAACCAAGTTTCATGAGTTTCTCCTCCACGTCAGCATTTATTTTCAGTTTCTCCCTAATTACACCATAACGTTCCCTTAAGGTTGATAATTGTTCTTTGATTATATTCAATTTGTTTATTGCATCCTCAACCGTGCTAAATAATAGCACTAACATTCAGATTCTTATTAATTAGGCTATATTTATTCTTTACTTGTGAAAGTGATGGTATGCCCCTATTTAGAGACGGCATTAAATCCTCTCCTCTCTAATCAACCTGGAGATCTCACTTATAGCCCTGTTTATATCCCTAATATCATTATGTATAGCCATTATTTCCGCCATAATCAATGAATTATCTAAACACTTAATAAGCAGGTCAGCCCAACTCTTTGAATGATATATCTGCTTGAGTTTTTTCAGTTCTTTATATTGCTGCTCATCAACCTCAATCACGATTCTTTTCTTGCCATTCTTAGCCATGCAGCTAATGGACTATTAACTAATTTTAAAGTTAACCTTCTAGAACTACTTGCTTCTTTTTTGCGATTTCGTAACACTAATCATAAATTCTGGTATTTCGACATACTTTACATAGTATTGAATGAGGATTTTAATTACCTCTCTAAGCATTAGCATAAGTGTCGATTTCCTAACACCAAGGACCTTGGCCGCCTCCCTCCAAGGCCTTGCCTGCAGAACCTTGCAAATCAATGCCTCCTCATAGAATTGAGGTAAGGCAATGCTGTCAAGACCCCTCCTCAGGTAATATGTCTTGACAAGCTCAGTTATTGCATCAGCAGTGTTTTCATACGTCATTGGGCCCCATGAATAGGCAATTAAACGCCTAACCTGAGCCTCCGTGAGTCTAGGACTATACTCAGGATCGAGGGCTTGATCCCAATCAGTTAATAACATCCTAACAACGTCTGGCTCCATGTCATGGAATGGGCCTTGCAACGAATTAAGTAGTCTCAGCCTAAACTCCTTATTCGCATAAATGGCCGCATCCCTGGCCTTCTCACTTATCGGCTTAACAAGTAATACACTATACTCACCACTTATTGGATTTCTCTCAGGGCTTATGTGGACCGGCATGTAACCACTCTTAATCCAGAAATTCAGTAACTTAGCATTAACGCCGAAACCAACACCAACCCAGTCAATACCCCTTTCCCTGGCCTCCTCCTCAATCCTCCTAAGCATCTCAGTACCAAGACCCCTGTCCTGAAGCTCTGGATGTGTCGCAATCCTAATGATCCTCCAACCCCTTAACTTGGCGAAGTCCGTAAGCCCCCAATACTTAATTAACCTATCCGGTATTATGTTCCCAGGCAATTTCAACCCCCTCACAACCATGTCAATTAAGTCATCACTTATGCCACCCTCCTCAGCCAACTCCACAGACACTACGATCTTCCCATTACTAAGCGTTAAGGCCCTTATGAAGTGGTGAGGCGCATCCATCATCATGCCCAAGTCGTCGGGTTCATTCCTATAATGGGCCTGGACATAAATACCGAAGAATTGCCTAAGCCTATCCTCACTTGATAGGAAGAACTCCTTAAGATTGGGTATTAGGTAATTGAATTCTCGCTTACTTATTAATTCATAATCCTCATCAGTTATTTTCGCAGGTTCGGCATCAAGTAACAAGGTGTCAAATAACCATTGTTCCACCGGATCATTAGGCGCATACCTAATTGGTTCCTTAAGCTCGTACTCAATGACCTTCGTATTCTTATCCTCACGTAAATACTTAAGGAACCTAAGGCTAAAGCCCCTACCTGCACCCTCATAACCATGTATTGTCGATGCATATATAACCCTGTTAAACCTCTCGTGTATTCCATATAGTACGGGGAGCGGTATCATCGCAGCCTCATCAACGACCACTATGTCCCTACCCTCCTCGCTAAGCATGTCGTAGGGCCTTACATAGTCTATGAAGATGGAAATACCAACCTTAACCGAAACAACATCACCACCCCAATAACTCACGTCTACATCATAATTCAGCGCCTTAAGGCCCTTTATCACGAACTCCATCAGCGTTGAGACATTGCTCGGGTTCATCGCGGTTACGGCAAACCTAGCCCTACCCTTAGCCTTCCTAAGCCTATGGGCAAGAGCCGCCAATGCCAAGCCAATGATTGCAGACTTACCCCTGCCCCTATCCGCTATTAACACAACATTCACCTTCCTACCCCTTGGAGGTCTCTCCAGCAGTATTTCCATTGCCCTAAGGGCCTCGACCTGGTCCTGGGTCTTGGCCAGCTCATATATGGCCTTTGAAAACCTGATTCTCTCAGGCATTACTAACTCCCTTTGCTTCCACGGCTGAGAGTCGCCAATGACCGGTTCCTTTATTATCTCGCCACTATCGACATTAATTATTAACGCCTTATCCATGCTCATTAACTTATTCCAAAACCTAATCTTCAGGAAATGCCTAACATCCTCAGGCCTATATTGAGGGACTAACAGGCTTTGCTGGAACTTCGTTAGTTGTTTAATCCATTCATTCAGTGGTGGTACCATGAATATGTAGATACCGCCACCCCTAACAATACCTCCCATCCTACCCACGTCATTCGGCTTTAAATCATTCATCAGGTCTAGGACTGCGAAGTCTACGGTAATGCCGAGGAGCTTATCCGTATCCTTATAAGGCCTATAGTCAATACTTGCGGCGATACCCTCAATGAATTCCTTAAACTTACCCATCCTCCTCTGTGCATCTGGGTACTCAGGTTGATACATGTATAGTCCGTGCGGCTCCTTAACAATTGATGAGAATATTCTGAGGGCGTCTGCCGCGTACTTAGCCAGCCTTTCTTCGTCAGTACCCACGAATACCACGAGCCTCCTATGATTTGAGGATACGCCCTCCTTAACCAGGCCCTGCAACAGCTCGGTCCAGCCCATATCCTCAGTACAGCCTTATCAATGCGAATTAGGGCTTATAAACATATGCAATGCAGTAACCATTGGTGATTAGGCGCGTTGGTTCTGAGAAGTGATGAGTGACGGGCGAGAAGGATGAATCACCTCCTTGGAAATATCGACCTACAAGGCACTTGACCCTTCCTTATCATGCCCATGAATTCTACGTATGAATCATAGACATCCTTAATCCACGCATTGATACCCTTAAAGTACACGGGCTCCGTATTCAATAACTCAAGTAGCTCATCAGCACTCAGCTTATTTATGTAATAGCAGGGGTCCTTCAGCAATAGTACTCTGCGGTACTCCCTAGCCATAACCTCAGTCACAGGGGTCCCAGCGATATAATCCACATTCCTAATCAATGGCTCAACATCATCTAATGATATTTTATTCACAAACCCCCTACGTTCCCACTCATCAACAACGGAGTAGAAATACCTAATGAGGTCATCTAAATATGGGCGTCCATTATTAAAGTACATAACGACTATTGGATGATTGAGCCACCCAATTTTGCCATCTTTGAGTACATTGAGTTTCCTAAGTATTGCAAGTATAACCTGCTTAGTCTCAACTCTCTGCTTACCAAGCCTTAAATCATCAAGAAATCTGGCTGACCTCTGGTGATCAATGTATGGCCTAAATACCTGCATTGGCGAATAATTACTTATGGGGCATCTTTATTTTTAGTCCTCAGGGTAATAATTAATGAAGGTAGTACTTAAAAATATGGTCTCTCCCTAAGGCACGTATGCTTATGAATAGCGCCGAATTACAAAGGTATTATTTAATACGATTATGTGAAAAGGATGGGATAATTACAAAGATAATAGTAAATGGGTGAGGTGCCATGAGCTTACCCGTACATAGTGACCCCATACTAATAACTTCGCTTGCACTACCCTTCATAGCCTCGATAATAGCTGGAATAATAGGCAGGAGATACAGTAGGGCTGCCATGGTCCTCACGTCGGTTTCATTCATACCACTGTTCATATACGCATCCTACCTATTGGCACTTGGTGCATTCTACCTGGTACCCCTTGGTAGTCCTTTACCAAGACCAATAGGTACAATGTACCTGATAAGTGACGGCCTAAGCAATGCCTTTGGACTGGCAATAGCGCTCGTTGGAATAACACTGGAGATTGCCTCCTACCCGTACATGAAGCATAGGTTCCACGTACTTGAGCTACCCGAGCAATTCGACGTGTATTACCTACTCTTCACATTATGTGCTGCGAGTATGGAATTGCTAATATATGCATATAATCTATTGCTAATCTACATTGCCCTTGAGATTTCGTTGATAACGCCCGTAATATTGATTTATTACTACGGTTATGACACCCAGGGTAAAACAAGGCGTTGGATAGCCCTCCTGTACTTCGTATACGGAATGCTGGCAAGCACATTATTCCTAATAGGCGCGGTAATGGTGGCTCTGGAGAACAATACCATGGACCTCGCCGCAGTGAAGAATATATCCCTCATAGCGTGGGCATTGATGTTCATTGGACTATTAATAAAGCTACCAAGCTTTGGCCCACACGTGTGGATACCCTGGGTCCACGGTTCTCACCCAACCCCAGTGGCAGCCTTGATATCAGGCCTTGTTGGCCTAATGGCTTATGTGCTGGCCAGGCTATACTTAATCTCTCCATACTTCATTAATGAATTTAGGTTGCCAATACTCATATACGCAATAATTGGCGGCATCATTATAAGCCTCGGTGTAATTAGGCATCAGTATCACTATAAGTGGTTGTTAGCGTACTCGACGGCGGCCAACTCCACATACCTATTAATAGGGCTGACGCTGGGCTCATACGGAATACTTGGACTAACCATGCACTACATATCGCACCTATTCGGTAAGACTGTCCTATTCATGACCGCGGCCTCCATAATTGTTTACTACGAGGAGTTTGACATAAGAAGAATGGGTGGCCTACAGACCTACATGCCGTCTGTCGGCGCGGCTGCCGTGCTCGGCTGGATGGCTCTCTCAGGAGTACTGACCCTATCATTACTTGCCGAGTTTTACCTATTCCTTGGCCTCGTGAATGTCGTACTGCCATCATATGGGCTTTGGGTATTTATAGGCTTGGCCGTTGGGCTAGCCGTGGTATTCATATTAACGGGGTACTACGGCTTCTGGACACTAAAGCAGGTGTTTTATGGGCAGCCCAGGGGTAATTACCACAAGGTTAATGTTGACCCTAAGCTCGTGGTGCCATTATATATGCTTGGCCTAGCCGCAATAATACTTTTATTCCCACCGGCATCCACATACCTTGTGCACTCAATACTAATGGGTATTAGCACAATAATGGGGTGATGGGCATGCTCTCAAGCCTACTCGGTGAACTAATGGGATTAATGCTACTATCACCCATAGTACTCGCATCACCAATAGCCATCTACTGGTTATTCAATCAGGACCCAAGAAAGGCAAGACCACTGGCTTACCTGGCAGTTATTGGTCTCGGCATTTCCGCAATAACGGCCACGTACATAGAGGTTGCATTCCCATGGGAAAACATAGCCTATAACATACCGTGGATGATCCTACCATCATCAAGCGGTAGCATCACTATATACGTGTCATTCATAGTGGATTTCCTCAGTCGAAACATGGGCCTACTAACGGCCTGGCTTGCCTTCATAATCGGGGCCTATAGCCTTGACTACCTAGCCAATGACTACAGGCTCGGTTGGTTCTGGTTTTTCTTCAACCTCTTCACGGCGTCCATGTTGCTCACAGTGTATGCGAATGATTTATTGTTCATGTTCATCGGTTGGGAGGGGCTTGGCTTCAGTTCGTGGGCATTGATAGGGCATTGGTATAAGGATGATGATGAGTTATCCTACGTTGGGAGGGTTGGTGATAAATTAGTACTCGATAAACCAGCCTGGACAACGCCATCGTACGCAGCCTATAGGGCAATAGCCACGATAAGATTTGGCGACATGCCAATGCTAGGCGCAATAGCCTCAATAGGCATACTGGGCGGCTCCCTAGTACTGACTCCAGTAAATGGAGTCCCAGCCATAAATTGGTCGAACGTAATCTCAACACTGGGTGTTGGTGGTACCATAGCCCTACTACTGGCGTTCATGCTCGGCCCTTACACCAAGAGTGCCCAGGTTCCATTTAATGATTGGTTGCTCACGGCAATGACAGGCCCCACATCAGTCTCAGCACTACTTCACTCGGCAACGATGGTCGCCGCAGGCGTTTACATATTCATGAGATTAACAGAGTCCCTCCACGCAGCTGGCGTCATTACTTACCCAGGCGTTGAGATTATGTACCTAGTCACGGTATACATAGGACTCCTAACGGCCTTACTTGGTGCGTTGTTCGCAATGATGATTGATGAGAGGAAGGTCATCCTGGCGGGATCCACAATGTCCTCCTTAGGCTTCATGATGGGTGTGACTGCATTAACGCCATTCATACCCCAGGTGGTTCATGTGGGTGGGTATATTGTGCCGCTGGCGGTATTGGTTGCGTTCTCGTACTTAATAATCCACGCACTGTCAAAGGCAACGTTATTCCTAGTGAGCGGGCACCTGATCCATGTTACGCACACTAGGTTTAACATGGGTAACCTAGAACTCAGTAAGAGGATGAAGCTTGCATTCTACGCCACGTTGGCGGCAGCCATATCCCTCGGCGGTGTACCACCGCTGGCTGGCTACTGGATACACGCAGCAATGGATGAGGTGGCTACGGAGACAATATCCGTGGTTGGATACGGCGCATACATACTAATGTTACTGGCAAGCCTGGCCTACGTGGCCTTCCTCGCCAGATTCACCTCCCTAAACTTCATTAAAGGTGAGGCGCCGCATGTCCATGAGGAGCATGGTAAATATCCATTAATGGTTGCTGCCTATACAATAACAGGTACTGCGGCGTTGGCAGCCCTGGCAATACCCTTTGTATTAACGCCTCACATATTCGTTGAGGCAGGTATAGATCCCGTGGTTATTGCCATAGGCATTGTTTTGTGGGTCATATTCGTAATTGCGCTGATAAAGCCTAGGGTTGGTAATCTAGGGTTAATAACAAGGATCTTTGAGAGGAGGTATTACCTGCAGGCGTTCATGGATGTGGTTTTGGCGGGCTTTGGATACATATTGACGGTAATCGCGTTCTACATATATAAGGGTATTGACATATTCTTTAACTTCATCATACCAGATGCCACGATGGCACTGTCGAGGTACATAAGGACGATACAGAGAGGCTACTTAAGGACTTACCTTGAGATGATTCTGGTTACGCTGGCCGTGGCAGTACTGGTAATATTAATAATAATTGCGTTACTTTAAAGTTGAAAGAACTAAAACAATTATTTCTTCATTACCTGCTTTAGATACTCATTCTTAACATGGAGTATTAACTTGGGTAGGTCAATACCCATTGGGCATACTTCTCTACAATTACCAGAGTGGGTGCAGAGCATTGCGGCGGGTCCTGCCTCCATTATGCCCCTAGTCACTGCCGTCCATGGAATACCCATAGGCCCTGTGTACGGTGGTTTGCCAAACCTTGGTCCCGCAGCCCAGTAGGTTGGGCAGTGCATGCTGCACCTGCCACACCTTACGCAGAGTAATATTTCCCAAAGCACTGGATCCTTCGCGGCTTTTCTCCTCCCATTATCCACAAGGATCATGTAAAACTCCTTAGGCCCCTGGGCAGGTGATACCCTGTACATCTCAACATCGGCAGTGCTACTCGGACCAGCGGTTAGGTTCACGTATGTTGGTGGGTAAAGCCCTGCATATGCCGCCTGTACCAGCGTCTCAATCATTGCGTGGTATAGCGTCGGTACGATCTTCTCAATGCCATCATAAACAATGTGCACTGGGGGTAATACACTGGTCATCCTTATATTGCCCTCATTCTCAACGAGCAGAACTGCGCCCGTGTCCGCAGCAATCGCGTTTGCACCCGTAATACCCACATTTGCCTTAAGGAACTTCTCCCTGAGGAATTCCCTAGCCCTTTGCGCAATGGCGACTGGGTCTGGTGGAACGTCAATGCCAAGCCTCTCCTTCATTACCTGGGAGATCCTCTCCTTAGTCATGTGCAGTGCAGGTGCAAGTATGTGGCTTGGCTCTTCATTCGCTATTTGCACTAGGAACTCCCCAAGGTCCGTTTCCCAAACCTCATTACCTAGCTTCTCCAGGTAGGGTCTAAGCCCCGTTTCCGTGGCGACGTTATTCTTACTCATGACTATGACCTTACCATTACCCACGATCTTACCCACAATTTCCCTAGCCTCATCGGGAGTTTCGGCTAAGTAGAATTTGCCGCCTATCCTCTCGATGGACTTCCTCGTCAAATCTATGTAATAATCAAAGTTCCTAATTACCTCCTCCTTAGCCTTCCTAAGCTCCTTAGCCAGGTCCGGTAGGTATGTATGTCTTTTCAGAATCTCGAAAACAGCGGGTATATTTGATGCCTTAGCCCTACTTATCGCAACATCCCAATTCGGGGGTGCCAAGGACTCCATATAGGTAATTGTCTCATTACAACATATATTTAAATATGAAATCTAACAGCAATGCATTATTCACCGTACTTTAAATGCCACAATCTCATGACCTCATCCTCAATAAAACCATGAACCTCCTCCAGCACCCTACCGTTACTAATTAATTCAATACCTGGTTCACCATTCACGACCTCGCCAATCACTGAGTAATTAATACCTAGCTTCTCTAACCTATTCATTGCGACCTCCACTTGATTCCTTGGAACTGTGGCTATTAGCGTGCCTGAGCTTAAGGATTTAAGTGGGTCGATGCCCAATGCATTAAATATGAGCCTCGTTTCCGGCAGGATTGGTATCTTATCTATATTAATTCTTAACCGTACATTACTGGCCTCGGCAACTTCAAGTAAACCCTGAAGTAAGCCACCCTCCGTTGGGTCATGCATTGAGTTGGCAATGTCGGCAATCTCAAGTGCCTCTTTAACAACACTTATTTCCCTGAGAAATGCCCTCGCCCTATTAATAATCTCCTTAGAGACCCCTTTACCCATTAATTCTTCCCCAAAATCATTAGCCAGTACTGCCGTTCCTTCTAAGGCCACGTACTTAGTAATGAGGACTAAATCGCCTGGTTTAGCCCCTGAGGTTGTTACATAGCGATTGCCAATGCCTATGGCTGTGGTTGATGCAATAACCCTATCAATACCAGGCGTATATTCCGTATGGCCACCCACCAATGAGCCTCCTAATTCAATGAGCGCCCTGTTCACATCGCTCATAATCACTCTAATACCATCTTCACCAACGTTGCGTGGTAATAATAAGGTTAGTAAGAACCACCTTGGTTTTACACCCCTAACTGCAATATCATTAGCCACAATATTTATTGCGAACCAACCAACACCCTCAACAGCACCCGTTATTGGATCCGTATGCATCACTAAATACTTATCTCCAACTCTAACCACTGCCGCATCCTCACCAACCCTAGGTCCAATGATTATGTCAGGATCAGCAATACCTAGGTTCGTGAATACAACCCTCCTTAACGCCTCATTACTTAACTTAACCATTAATTAGGGCTGTACTTTGGGTCATTTAAGGGTTCAGGCTGGGGAGGTAAGGTTAATATAGATGATCAACGTATTGGTGAGTATGACAACGCCGCGTGAAATATACGAGAGATCCCTTGAGGCGCTGAAGGTAATTAAGGAGGCGCAGGCGAGAGGTCTTGTGCATAGGACACCATTAATAAGGTCTGAGACGTTAAGCAATATTGCTGGTGCAAATGTTTGGTTGAAGCTTGAGGCCCTTCAAAAAACTGGTTCGTTTAAGGTTAGGGGTGCGTACTTTGCAATTAATAATATCGTTAATAAACTCGGTGTCAAGCACGTGGTTACTGCATCCGCGGGGAACCATGCACAGGGTGTTGCGTACTCAGCTAGTCTCGTTGGTATTAAGGCAACCGTGGTTATGCCACAGTATACCCCATGGATTAAGATAGCAAGGACCAAGAGGTATGGCGCCGACGTAATACTTCATGGTGAATCCTATAGTGAGGCTGAGGATTATGCCGTGAAGTTAGCGAAGGAGTTGGGGGCCTATTATGTACATGCCTATAATGATCCAGACGTCATAGCCGGTCAGGGAACCATAGGCTTTGAGATTCTCGAGGACCTTAACAACGTTGACTACGTAATAGTGCCTGTGGGTGGTGGCGGTTTGATTTCGGGTATTGCATCCGTAATTAAGACCGTTAATCCCAGGGTTAAGGTAATTGGGGTCCAAAGTGAGGGTGCACCAGGCGCTTATCTAAGCCTTAAGAGTGGTAGGATAGTTACCATTGAGAAGGTCGACACGATTGCGGATGGCATTGCCGTTAAGAGGATTGGTGACTTAACCTTCAAATTAATGAGTGAGTTGCTTGATGATATTGTACTCGTCAATGACCTGGAGATTGCCAAGGCCATACTCACGATAGCCGAGAGTGTGAAGGTCATAGCCGAGGGCGCGGGCGCTGCTAGCGTCGCCGCCTTAATTAGTGATAAGGTTAAGGTTAGTGGTAATGTGGTTGCCATTGTTAGTGGTGGTAATATTGATATGAATATGTTGTTCAGGGTGATTAGTAAGGCATTGGCCCTTGAGGGTAGGATTGTAAAGATAAGTGGCTTATTACCGGATAGGCCGGGCATGCTTGGCAGGGTTACCTCAATACTGGGTGAGTTGGGGGTTAATATACTCGATGTTTTCCATGAGAGGTTTGACCCAACAATAACGCCTGGCTATGCCGAGGTATCATTCATCGTGGAATTACCACCTGAGGAGGACGCGGCGAAGAAGGTCATTAGCAGGCTTAGGGAGCTTGGCTTTAACTTCAGTATTGAGAAGCCGTAATGCTTTAAAGTACGTGGCTTTACTCCTTAGTAATGCCGAGGACAACGGTATTCACTGAAAAGGCTCCTAAACCAATAGGCCCATACTCACAGGCTGTGAATGTCGGTAATTTCCTATTCGTCAGTGGTCAAATACCCATTGACCCATCCACAGGGCAGTTGGTTAAGGGTGGGATTAAGGAGCAGACTGAGAGGGTTCTTGAGAATATTAAGGCAATCCTTGAGGCCGCTGGTTATTCATTAAGTAATGTGGCTTGGGTATTCGTGGCGCTTAAGGACTTGAGCAAATTCTCGGAGTTTAATGAGGTTTATTCGAGGTACTTTAGGGAGAATCCACCTGCACGCATTACTGTTGAGGTAAGCAACCTACCCGGTGGCGCCTTGGTGGAGATATCCGTTATTGCCGTTAAGGATTAGGTGCACCTTAATTAAACAGTATAGTGTGCATTATTCTTATTAATGACCGAGTAATCAATTAACGCTGCCTTGATAAGCAATCCAATAATTAGATTTAATAGGGATTATGTAACAGTCTCTGAAATAGCCCAACAACTGTACTGCGAGTACAAGTTGCATTTATCAATAATTGAGGGCAGGATCCAAACGCCAGCCATGGAGATGGGTATAATAATTCATGACGAGGTGTTTAAGGGACGGAGTGTTAATGAGGAGGAGTTCATGAATGCCGTTAGGAGTAATGAGCTTGTGGTTGCCACATTACCATTAATGATTAATATAAATGGGATTAACATAATTGGTATACCTGATGCCGTAGTATTTATGAAGGGTGTTGCCAAGGCAGTCATCGAGCTAAAGACAAGTAATAGGTGGTTGGATAGATTATTCGACAACGAGTATGTGCAGGCGCAATTATATGCGTACTTAATTAACAAGCTGGGCCTGGGCGCTGATCCCTATGTCATGGTGGTAAAGGTGAAGCGTGATGTAAGTATTACGGAGAGGTTACGCCGGAGCATATTCTCCACAGCAATTAAGTACTTAACGAGTGCTGTGGAGTTACCTGCCAGGATTAGGTTTAGGGATTTCACGATATACATCAATGAGTTTGATAAATCAATAGAAGCGCATCTAAGGTGGGCTTTGGATTACTGGTTAATGCGTAGGGAGCCTAGGGCAATACCATCAGTTGGCAAGTGCGCAGTGTGTGAGTTTAATGATAAATGCCCATTCAGGGCCTACGGCCCCAACACCAATGTGGTAAATACGTAATTCATCACGCTCACTCCTCAACAACCTCATTGTACTTCTGGGCTCGTTTTAAGCTCATACGCCTTAGCATGGATAGTACCTGGTCAATGTACTTATTTACCTCATCCTCATTCAATCCTCTATCCTTAATTATCACCTCCATAACCTTAGCATAACTCTTATACTCCTCATTCAACCTCCTCCAGGGTATACCCTTCAATGACTGCATTAACCTCTCGTTAATTGGCAGCAATTTCTTAACCATTAAGAATGAAATTATTGGATAACCAACATAGCCCCTATGCACGGTCCCATTATCCGTACTATCAACCTCCCTCCTGGAAACATCCACGTAGACCTTATACGTCCTCGTACCATCTGAGGACTTAACCAAGGCCTCCTTATCGTTAATTACCTCAACCCTACCATCAGCAAGGGCTCCAAGGGCCTCAAGAACCTTAATCCTAGGCGGCACTCTTAAGTATGCGGAGCTCACGTAGTTATTACATTGCCCTTATTTTTAAGCCATTTTAATAACCTGATTAAAGTTAAAATGGATAACAACACTAGGGCTTTAGCATGGGATTTAAGGAAACAAAGACCGTCGATCAAGTACTCAGTGAGGCTATTAAGTACATTAAGCACGTACCTAGGATAATCGAGGTAACAATAAGTGAGGCGCTCAATAAGTACATTGCTGAGGATGTAATGGCTAGGTTCGACGTACCTGGGTTCAATAGATCCGCAGTTGATGGATATGCTGTGAGGAGTATAGACACGTTTGGTGCCTCACCAACAAACCCAATAACACTTAGGGTCGTGGGGTTCATGGCCGTTGGCGACGACCCAGGTAAGTACTCACTAAATCCGGGTGAAGCCATTGAAATAAGTACGGGCGCCCCACTACCCGTTAATGCCGACGCCGTGGTTATGTATGAGGACACACGCAGGTCTGGTGACTATATCGAGGTATTAAGGCCCGTACCACCCATGGGCAATGTATCAAGGAGGGGTGAGGATGTAAGGGCCAATGAGGTCATGTATAGGAGGGGGATGAAGATACTTCCCTGGGACTTGGGCGTGTTGGCCTCGATGGGTATTTACAGGATTAAGGTGTTTTCACCGAGGGTCGCAATAATAAGTACTGGTAATGAACTTGTGGAGGTGACGGACGTATCGAGTAATGGACCACCACCTGGTAAGGTAATCAATAGTTCAAGGTTCGTAATTGAGGGATTACTTAAATCCCTTGGTTGCGAACCGAATTACCTGGGTATCGTGGGTGATAATGAAGATGAGATTGCGAAGACCGTGAGTAATGCCCTTAAGGATTACGATGCAGTAATTACGACAGGCGGTGTGTCCGTAGGTAAGGTCGATTACACCATAAGGGCTGTGTCAAGGTTAAACCCTGAGTATTTGAACCATGGACTTTCAATTAGGCCTGGAAGACCAAATAGTATAGCGGTGGTTAATGGTAAGCCCGTCTTCATGCTTAGCGGTTTCCCTGTGGCTGCGGCGACGGGGTTTGATGTATTGGTAAGACCTATTTTACTGCACATGATGGGCGCTATTGATGATCCTAAACCAGTGATTAAGGGGGTCTTAACTAGGAGGGTTTCAACTCCAGTTAATACCAAGTCTTTCGTCAGGGTCAGGGCCTATTTGGGTAGGGATGGTAGGGTGTATGTTGAGCCGTTGGCATTAACGGGTAGTGGCATACTCAGTACTTTGGTGAGGGGTAATGGTATCCTGGTTGTTCCAGAAAATAGGGAAGGTTTTGATGAGGGTGATGAGGTTGAGGTCACGTTAATAAGGCCCTTATTCATGGAGGGGTCCTAATAAAGATAACTTTTTAACCTACCTATCTAGCCCTTCCTCTTGGAGGCGATGTCATCTTCAATTCCTGAATACCTGAGGCAGTCAGTTAAGGTTAAGGAGACTGTTGATGGTGTGGAGATCAATTCATTTAAGGTGCCTCCACATAAGTTCTTTGTTAATGAGGAGATAACGTACTTAACCCTACCCCTTAATGTTGATGAGAAGGTCCTCATAAATAAAATAAATGAGTTAAAGCTTGGGAGGAAAACAATCGAGAAATTATACGCAATAAGGTTGGATGCGGAGCCATGGCAGTACAACGAGCTTGAGTTACCGGATCTACTTAACAATGAGGTTGATGGTACGTCAATGGAGGGTAAGGGTAACGTGGTATACTCAGCCTACATTCATGTAAATGGCATTAAGAACTTCCTCAAAATAATAGCATTCAAGTACGTGAGCTATGTGGAAGTGGATATAGTGAGGCTCGCCGGTTATAGGGGTATTGTTAGGTACCTAATACATTTCTAAGCTAACGTATGAGGTTAGCCCTGGGCATCCTCAACCTGTGGATTTAAATCAATGTTAAATGCCATGCCAAACCTCCTTTTCGTTTGAATCTTCAATTTATTTACCGCAGCCATCGCATACTCGAGGAATTGATCCTCACCAAAATTCGCATACTCATGGGCAAGCCAAAGCAATTTATTATAATGTATTGGGTCCCTATACATGCTCATTAGTAAATTTACATGATTATTAACGTCAATTTTATCATAAAATAACTTCCAGGGAACCCCCTGGTTAAACATTGGCCAATCATAATACGGGATCTCGACTGCGAGTGGTGTATCGCTTTCGTGGAACTTAACATACATCATTACTATCCTTGGGAAATTCGCCAATACTTTTCTAACCTTATTCAATTCCTCACGCGGATCTAAGCTTCCATAATCGTCAACGCTCCTTAAGCCCTCGCTATCCTCAATTCTATCCTTAATAAACCTCAAGAGATTATCTAACTGGGTCAATGATTTATGGTTTAGGTATGCATCCATGGCCCCAATCAATAACTTCCTAGTCATACCAACCCTAATACCCTGCATCCTAGCCAATTCCTCCAGGAGCATTACATCGGATATTGACTGGCTAAGGGCGGTCCTAATGCCAACCCTTATTAAATCCCTATGCGACCCATTGTAGTTCCTGGCTAGTTCTACTAACTTGCTTCTATAGTTCCTAATCCAGACAATGCTGTACCAATCAATACCCCTATTAAGTATGTCCAGCAATTCCTTACTGACGTTAATGAATGGAGCATCACTAAGTATTATCTCCTTAAGCGCCTTAAACAGTATGTAATCCTTAAAGATCTTCAACTTAGAGTCCTTAGCCACAAACACCACGTTAACGCCAAGTTCCCTAGCCCTATCAAGCACGTTATATAGACTCTCCAGGGCCCTTATGACCTCGGGTACGTAATAAAGGTCTAGGAACCCCTTCGTTAATATCAACTCATGAATTAATGCGGTGATCTTGGCGTATAAACTGCCATCTAACAATAGGAAGTCGTACTTACCCCCCTCTATCGTCCTTAATGCGACCTCACTCTCTATGTATGACAGCAACACCCATTTAATGGATGGTGCAAATACAGGTACCCAATTAACAATGACATCCCTTATTGGCTGCTCGCCAGTATTATTAACGGCAATGGCTCTCGCAATGATTATGGCGCTCCCATCCCTAAGCTCAAGCTCCCTTACACCACCATCAACGGCTGTCACCCTAATGCCAGTAGACTTACTAAGTATTGGGAGGGGTTTCCAGAGGTCCTTAGCGTCGCTGGCATCAATAATTTTGCTTAATGTACCATGCATTGCATTGGCTTTACCCAGCCTATGATCATTATTCAATTCCATTAACCGCCTATAGTAAATGTCATAAAATAAGTCGGCCACTGAGCCATTAACGATACAACGTTATAATAGTTTTTGCTTACTCAAGTGCTACTGAGTTCAGTGTTAGTTTTAGTGCTGTGTAGGTAAACATTTATTAATAGAGCCTGTGCCTCAATGCCGGTAATGAATTATGAATTTAAAGTACGTAATAATTACCGCTGTGATTGTAATAGCCGTAGCAGTAATAGGCGCTATCTTTGCGCTTCGCATACTCTACAAGCCAACTGGACCAACCTTTAATGAATTATTTACATACACAAGTAATAATACTTACACGGCTAATTACAATTATTACATTTACTCAAACATAGCCGGGCAGGTAAGTACTGAGGATTATCTCTTCACGTATAGCCAGAGGGGACTTACGGAGAGGTACATAGTTGTCACCACAACGAGCGCTCCACAAATGAGCCTATACATAGTGACTACGCAGTTGAGTAATGGTACCATGATACAGTGCATAGCAGAGCCATTATACGCGGGTTGCACCTCCACGAATCAAACATTCAATCTAATATACCTAGCACTCCCCATAGTTAATACATCATCATTCACACTAATTGGCAAACAAAAAATACTTGGCTACAACGCTTACTGCTACATGTCAAGAAACACGACAATGTTAGGCAATGTAATGCCCAGCGCCGTTCAGGCTGGTCTTGGTTCAATCCCCGTGAATGTAACAAGTGAGGTCTGTATGACCCCGGACGGCGTACCACTCCTGATAAAGCTGAGCGTATTCACGACATTGAGTATAAGTGGGTATTCGGCGCCAATAAACATAACCCAGTCACTACAAGCCATTAATGTTCAGGATGGTATTTACCTGAGTAATAACGCCACAGCCCTGCTCAAGTCCCTTGGCGTTAATGAGACAGGATGAAAAATTTAATGTGAGTCGCCATTAGTTTTAAAAGTAGGTGCTTGCTAATCGTGATGCCGTGAGTACCCCTAATGTAGAGATATTCATACACCCAACATGTAGCACATGCCATACACTAATTAGGTTATTGAAGCAGTGGGGTTACCTGGATAGGGTTAGGATAATAGATACGTCTAGGGACCCATACACGGCCATGGAGAGGGGCGTTAGGTCAGTGCCAAGCATCTTCATTAATGGCGAGCTAGTATTCGCTGGGATAGTTGATTTCAAGAGACTTAAGGCATTGCTGGATGGTGAGTATTTGGGTAATAGGTTTGAGGGCGACTTAAAGGAGCTTGAGGAGAGGTTTTTCAGGGGCGTCCTCGATAGTGTAGCGACGGCATTATGGCTATACGTTAATGAGGATTGTGATGCCTTTCTCAGGGATAAGGAATTCGTAATGGCGATAACGAACCTATCGGTGTATAGTGATCGTGAGGAGCTATACAATGAGCTACGTAAGTACCTAGGCAATGCCAATACGTGCAGGGAAGCCATAAGGAGTAGGGAGGATAGGTTCCTAACTGTGATAACCAAGAACTTCGCTAGGGAGATTTACTGGCTCCATAATAAGTTCCTGAGCTGGGGTGAAGTGTCGAAACTATATAGCAGGGAAGTTATTGCCCACTGGATGATTGTACGAAGCGCCCTTGGTAGGGTCGGCCTTAGGGCTTACCCAATCAGTAATGAGAGGTTTAGGGAGAAGGTTGAGAGGGTTTATGAATACATGAGCAAGACGTTTGATGATTACATGAGGCAGGTCATTAATGAGCAGACAAAGATATTCAGTGACTCGGAGTATATCGAGGTCATTGAAGGCTTCATGAAAAGTATAAAGGGTCCTTAGGCAATTATTTGGTGAGGCATGGATAGGGTAGTAATACTTGATGGGTATACAGATGAGCCGGCGGGGCTTGGTGTACCGCCCTACTTAGACGTCTATCCACGCTATGTCGCTGGTGCCGTGTGGAGTGTGGATAAGTCAATTGACGTTAAGTACTTCACGATTGACCAGGTCAGGAGTGATTGGGCGAGCTTTGTCAGGGTTGCCAATGAGGCCAGGGTACTCATTGTCATAGCGGGCATCGTAACGCCGGGTAAGTACCTCGGTGGTGAACCCATAAGGCTTGAGGAGATTGAAAGAATAGCCAACATAATTACTAAGCCCATAAAGATCCTCGGAGGCCCAGTGGCCAGGTTTGGCTATGGTTCAGCAGGTGGTACAATAGCAATACCAAGGAGTAGGTTTCAAAGGTACTATGATCTGGTGGTCACGGGTGACGTGGACCTAGTCACCTACGAGTTACTGAGGAATAATTATCAATCATCAAAGGTCTCACCTGCACTTACGCATATTGACTATGGATTAATTAATAAATTCGCCGTGCTTGGCGCCCACATAGTCACTCAACACCCTAATTATGGCAGGAACCTGATCATCGAGCTTGAGACATATAAGTCCTGCCCAAGGTACATCAGTGGTGGATGTTCCTTCTGCGCCACCGTTAGGTACGGCCCAGTTAAATATAGGGATGCTAAGGCGATTGTTGAGGAGGTTAAGGCATTGTACAGCCTTGGCGTTAGGCATTTCAGGCTTGGTAGGCAGGCCGACTTCTACGCCTATATGGCCCACGACACCGGCAAACTGGACTTCCCAAGACCCAATCCAGAGGCCATTGAGAGCCTACTCGTCGGCATTAGAAATGCGGCGCCAGAGTTAGAAACCCTACACATCGATAATGTTAACCCGGGCACCATATACCACTGGCCTAGGGAGAGTGTGGAGGTTACGAAAACACTGATGAAGTACCACACGCCAGGTGATGTTGCGGCAATGGGTATCGAGACTGCCGATCCAAGGGTTGTTAAGTTGAATAACCTCAAGGTGATGCCTGACGAGGCATACTTCGCGGTTAAGACGATAAGTGAATTGGGGAGGGTTAGGGGTTGGAACGGCATGCCCGAGTTATTGCCCGGTATAAACTTCGTCATTGGTTTACCTGGTGAGACCAGAGAGACCTTCAGGTTGAATATTGAGTTCCTCAAGAAACTGCTGGATAACGATGTTTGGGTTAGGAGGGTCAACATCAGGCAGGTCCTCGTACTACCACCAACACCACTATGGAGCCAGGCCGACGACATTAAGCAACTGCTGAGGGAGCATAGGAGGTACTTCCTAGCCTTTAAGTATTGGGTTAGGAGGTACTTCGACCATGAGATGCTTAGGAAGGTTGTGCCGAAAAGTGTGGTATTGAGGAGGGTGTTTACGGAGGTTCATTATGGGGATGGGACGTATGCGAGGCAGGTTGGTTCATACCCACTATTGATCTACATACCCGCTAAGATAGAGCTTGGGAGGTGGATCGACGTTGTGGTGTCGGAGCATGGCTTTAGGTCCGTGATTGGTGTGCCATACCCAGTTAACGTTAATGAGGCGCCAAAGCGATTACTCAAGTACGTACCGAGCATGAGCAGAGACGTACTAAATAGGATAATTGCGGCAAGACCAATAAGAAGCTATGAGCAATTGAAAAGCATAATAGGTGGTAATCAGGAATTGATTAAGTACCTGGCATTATAAGTCCTTACTAACAGTTATAAAAAGTCTTTATTACTAAATAAAATTGAGGAAATGCGTGAGGAGGCAGAGCAGTGGTTCAAGGAGGCTATCAGGGAGCTCGAGTTAGCACGGCACTTACTTGAAATAGGCTACCTGAACTACGCGGCATTCCATTCGCATCAAGCTGCTGAGAAGGCATTGAAGGCGTTGATAATTGTAAGGCTTAGAATGTTACCGCCAAAGACCCATAACTTACTGGAACTAGCTGAGAAATTGAGGAATGGTGGTATTGCGATTGATGATGTACTTGATGATCTGAGGGATTTAAACCCGCATTACCTAGTTGCTCGTTATCCAGATGCGGCTAATGGCGTACCCAGTGAGGTTTATTCAAGGAGGGAAGCTCAGCATTGTGTTGAGTCCGCATCTAAGGTGGTCGAATGGGTGAGGAGGTTATTCATGAGTTAAGGAGGTACATTCGATGCCTAATTGAACACGGCCATAGGATTAACTCAGCCGTACTCTTCGGTTCACGCGCAAGGGATGATTGGCTGATTAATAGCGACATTGATTTATTAATTATAATCCTGAACTCAGAAAAGAGCTTCCTAGAGAGGGTTCGCGAATTCACGACTTGTTGGAACTTGGGAATAGCCCTCGAGGTCTTCCCGTACACGGTCGATGAGATTAAGAGGTTAATGAATAAGGGATCTATTGCATTATACGATGCGTTGGACTACGGTATCGTGATTTACGATGATGGAACCTTTGAGAAGCTGAGGGAAGTATTTAGGAAAGCCGTTAATGAGGGTATCATTAGGAGGATTGGTGGTTGGTGGACAATACCTGAGAGGCCAATTATTGATTAATGGTAATGAGTATTTTAAGTGAACAGCCGGAGTAAAAAAGATCCACAATGAAACTTAGTAATGATGGGCATGGACTTAAAATGGAAGAAGATAGGCATTATAACGATACCGGCGGTGCTCGCTATAGTAATGATTACAATACTGGCAGCATATACTATGAACCCAATGCAGGCATATAACTCCTTAACACCGGCATATGTATTTAACGTAGTCGCAAACTTCAGCGATGGAGGTATTAACCAGACAATGATGCAGGAAATGATTAGGAACACTGTCAATAGTGCACTACGTGGGTTCATTACCTTAAATAAGCCACCCTACCCAGTAGTTAATGTTAAGCTCTTCAAAAATACGTTGGTCACGTTCCAACTACCCAGCAATTATAGGTATCGATATGCATCAATCGTGGTTCATAACGATACCTTATACGTGTACTTATGGAATAATGCGAATAATTATAAGTTATACGCTATTGTAAGACGCCCAATAGCCAGCGTGAAGATAGAAATTATTTACCCACGTGAGGGAAACTTCACACCCGTTGGCGTATTAGGGGTTGAGAAGTTCTCCGTCCCATTGCCTGGATTAAACAGTGCCGATGATCCGGAGGTGTATTTTGAATATTATGAGGCCTTATGGTACATTGGTAATCAGCTTGCTGCTAATACTACGGCCGCTGGCTGGTTCTTCATAAACCTAGGAGTTTCCGTTGAGAGCATATTAGATGATGGTCATGCCCAGCCGGGATTTGGCTATGCACTATGTACGACAAACGCGCCAGGGACTAATTATGGCGTTGGATCTATCGCTGCGCAAACGCAGACCGATGCAGGTTATGCGTTTTATGATTGCGGATTCACCGTTGTATTGAGTAACTGGCCTTGGGTTGGTATGGACGCTAACGGCAATGTTTACTACCCAACATCATTCCCAGGTGCTAAGTCCATACAAGCTGCATGCATATGCACTGGTGCATCATTTTACTTCCAAGCACCACCTCCTTTACCTGGTGAGGATTAATTAGTTAATATTTAATAAAGCATTAAAAATATTAAAGTTTTAAGGGGCCTCAAACGTTATACTCTCGTAATTGCCAACTTTAAGGCCCTTCTTAACCGTTAACCTCAGTATATTCCCACTACCCAGTATGGAACCCTCTCCGGCGAATTCATACTCAATGATCTTAAAGCCCGGTGGAAAGAGCCAAACGATCTCATAATCATACTCAGCAACCTCCTCCTCATAATAATCCTCATACCTATTAACACCACGCCTCAAATTACCCTTGAAGTATATGTAAAACTCGAGGTAGGGCCTATCGAAGGAACCCCTGAAGCCGAGGCTTACATCAATAACCCTAGCCTTAACAACCTCACCGTTAATCTTAATCGTCTCCTCATCTAGAAAACCCTGCATATTCTCCATGATGGTCCTCAACTCATTGAGTAAGCCCTCCCTATCCCTAAGCAGGTTCTTGTAATAACGATCTTTATCCAGGTACTCAAAGATTAAACTCTCCCAAACACCACCGTCAACCCCCATTGTGAATATTCCCTCAGCATGTATCGGCACCGGCTCACTCATTGAAATTAGGTTCCTCAGCAAGTTCAAAAGCCTTGTTATGGATTTGACAGGGCCTAAATAGGATTTATTAATGGCTTGATTGCTAATTACTTCTGTGGATGAGCTTATTTACGTGATTAGCCTATTGATTACGATAATAGCCTACCTGGCTGCACTCACGTATTGGTTAGGTAGGAGGTTTGAGGGTATTGATTGGAGGTTTAGGGATTTGGAGGAGAGATTGAGTAATAGGATTAGGGAGGTGGAGATTAAGCTGGAGGGGAGGATTAGTAATTTAGAAAATAGAATTAATAATCTGGAGAATAGGATAGACGGCTTGGAAAATAAAATGAGAAGCTTAGAGAGTGGTCTTAAGTCAGCGCTTGTTAATGTTAACTCGCTCCTTATTGAGTATATGGGGCTTAAGGGCTTGTTCTCCCCGGACGAGGTTAGGGTGTTGACTAATGAGGTGGGTAGGGTCGTTGACATGGTTAGGGCTAACCCAATCAGTAAGGAGGAGCTCGAGTTCATAAAGTCCGTGTTCTCCAAGGACCCTGATCAAATGAGTATTGAGGAGCTTGAGAGGGTCATTGAGATCGCAAAGCGTTGGTGGGAGGACAATTCCGAAATAGCCTTCAAGGTCTTTCAAGTGGCCAGTATAGTAAGGGCGTATAAATTGTACGGAAAGAAGAAACAACAATGAACGAACTTAAATTAAGCATATTAATACACAGTTTATCACTCGGTCAATTTAAGTGAACAGCCGGAGTAAAAAAATCCGCAATAGGTTCAGCAATGATGGGTATGTTTAGGGTCGGCTATGTGATTACGGCTATAATAATTGCCGCAATCCTCACAGCAATGGTAGTAACCCTCATAATGCACGGGATGACTCACCATAAGTTATTAAATCAACAATATACGTACCTAACGGAGCTCCTTGAGGGGGTCCCAACACCGAGTGTATGCATTGTTAGTTATGGGGCAAGCCCATATATAGGCAACTTAACGGCAAATCTCGGTAAGTTAGGAGTGCCATATGTGGTAATGAATATCATAACCAACGAGTCAGTAAGTAAGTGCAACATGCTGGTTATGAGTACAGAATGGCTCAATCAGTTCGGCAGTAACTACAAGCCAGTGATAATATATGCCCTGGAAAGCGGTATTCCGGTCGAGGCTGTGGGGCCAAATGCCGGTAACACATTGCTTAACGTGATTGGTGATTTCATAAGTAAGAAGGCAGCTGTAATTGTCGGTGTACCGACAGGCCATGACAAGCAACTAAAGCCTGAAGTACCAAGTAGCGTCACCGCACTGGGCATAGTTATGATACCGCTCAAAAACGCTACTAGGTTACCCACCGGCTGGAGTATATACGAGGGTGTACCAGCGAGTAATGTAACGTACACCGTGTTAAAGACTTGGAGGGAATATAACGAGGCGCTCAGTAAGGTTAAGTCACCATTAGTGCTACCGTTCCCATTATTAACCACAGCATTACCTCCCAAGATCCTCTTCCAGACATCAGGGTATTCATTACAGGTAAATATACAGGGCTTTAATTATGTGGGTTACATAGGGCCTTATCAAACACAATACTACGATTGGTTTGGAAATCTAGCCGGCGAACAGGAGCTTAGGGTTGATTTCTACTATACCACTGCGAACAACTATTATTTCTTCTTAAATTTAATTAAGCATGGCGTAATTGCTTTTAATCCTCCGGATCCATCGACATCGTTTATACCATGCTATGCAGGTGAAGGCGTTAACGCATATTCAACGGAATATCCTGGACGGGTATGGTTCCAAGCAGCCCCCACAGGCTCTGCAACAAGCCAAAAAACAATATCTTACTCAATTGGAACTAATACAGCTAGTGTTACCGTTACTGAATACATTACGTCAGGCGCAGTTGGTTGGAACTATCTCGGTCTATGGACTGAGGGACAGGATACGTGGAGATGGAATTTCCAGAACCCAAGTACCGAGACCACGTACGAGTTAGTACCCGGGGATATTTGGCAATTAGATCCATCAAAACCAGGCGGTTATCCGCCTCTTTATGAGACAATCAATGCCACGGCCGGTGTTGCTAATATTGAATGGTGGCCTGGTAATTACCTATGCAATTACATGTCTCCAATCAGCGTTACCGTCGATGTATATCCAACGTATGTCCATGTACTTCAGGTAAATACGTAATTGTATAGGTTTGGCAGAATAAATAAAGTTAAATTATGTTTGGGTCTAATATTAAGTAATACGTAGTGATTCTATGTAGTTTGTTACTCCGGTTAGTATCATTCCTATGGCTAGTGCGGCTATTATTAGGCTCATGAACCTGCCCAGGACCTTAAGCGTGTTACTGCCCAGTCTCTTTAGTAGTGGTTGTGAGAACCTAATCACTAGGTACGTGAAGGCTGAGCTCAGTAATGCCGCTATTATGACCTCGTAGATTGGGTATAGTGCCGAGAAGAGTATTAGCTCGGTTATTGTGCCTGGACCAACAAGTAGTGGCGTCACTATCGGCACTAACACGAATTCCTCAGGCTCCTTAACAGTGCCAACAGCCCTGGGTCCACCAGCCATGAGGGTCTCCATGGCTATGCCCATGAGCAACACGCCACCCGCTATCCTAAATGCGTCGAGGTTTACGCCGAAGGCCTGCAGTATATACCTACCGCCGACGGCGAATATCACCATTAGTAGCGGTACGCTGATACCAACCAGTTGGTAAACCCTCCTTAACTGTTCCGGTTCCATATTTATTATGTATATGGATAGTGTTGGTATTGCGCCTATTGGGTTGAGTATTGCTATTAATTGCCCCGTCATGTTTAGAATATCTATTAGGGCTCCTGGCACGGATAATTAACGCCTAATCACTATAATAACCTTTCACTGAGTCATTTCATCATCACGATGCTCAGTGGGGGGCAAGCGGCTCATTAATCACCAATGCAGTAATTAATGCGTAAAAACCCATTTATAGTCCTTACGGTATTGAGTGTTGACGGTGATGATGAGTTGGGAACCGACCAATGACGAGGGGTATCCTAACTGATTTTGATGCTCATCACCTCAGCAAGGATAGCATTCTTCATTTTTATCGAGCCGGTCCGTACTCATCACTTAAAGAACTACCTTACTTCTCGCCGTACTTCCTCCTTAAAATCTTTGCCGCCTCGGTCATTGAACGTACCTTGGAGAAGGCTATCCTCCTCTCAAACTTCCTATACATACCAGGTGCAAATCCACAGTCTGGGTTCAGCCATATCCTCCTTGGGTCAAGAACTCCCACGACCCTCTCAACCCTCTGTACCACAGTTTGTGGATCCTCAACCTGTGGATTCCTAACGTCAATTACGCCGAGACCAAGCTCCTTATCGCTGGGCAAGTCCTTCGCAAAGACGGCTGGGTCACCACTACCTGGACTTGCATACTCAAGCACGTACTGCTTAACCTTTATGTCGTAGACCTCCGGGGCTAGTCTCTCAAAGCCGATTCCGTAAAATGGCGAGTCTGGGTTTGGCCACCTATCCATGTGCATCCCTATCCTAACACCATCAATTCCCTTTATCGCCTCATTTATTAAGTCCCTAGCCAGGTAAAGCTCGTTCTTGAACCCTCTATATTTCTGCCCATGTATTGCCTCAATGACCTTCCTATACCTATCAGGCTCGTTCTCCCTAGCCTCCACTAAGTCGCCAAGCATTGGTTCATCAAGTTGAATGAAGTCCACACCGGCATCCCTAAGCCTAATTATCTCCTGCCTAAGCACCTTAATGTAGTCCTGGGCGAGATCCTCGGGCTGTGGGTACACTTGCCTTGAGTACTTGGCATCCCAGGTCTCCCACATAATTAGGTACGGGCTTGGTAATGTGACCTTTATCCTCCTATCCGTGACAGACCTCGTGAATTTAAACTCATCAAGCGCTATCACGGAATCCCTAATCTGCTCAACAGCCACAGCCCTCCAGTAGGTTAACTGGGCCTTGTACTGCTTCATTATTTCTATTGCCTTCGGGTTAATGTCCGTTACGTAGATCAACTTAAACCCAGGTATTTTCTGGCCGACAAATGCCACGAAGCTGGTCCTCCTCTGCTCCCCATCAGTTATGACGTCCAGGCCTGCAAGCTCCTCCTCCTTAACCGTCAACTTAACCGCATCGTCTAAGTACTCATCAAGCTCCTCCTTACTAATCTCGCCCTTATTATACCTATCAAAGGCCTCAATTAACCACTTAGGCCTTGGGAAGCTACCGACTACCGACGTCGTGAAGGTAAGCTCCTGCATTACCCAATACGGATTACTTAGTTTATAAAGTATTACGCCAAAACCCAACGTAGGAAAGTGTAATTATTTAGAGTCTATAAATTAAGCTTAAGGCGCCGGCCCAATACCAGCAACCTTCGGGTATGGCCTGGCCTCCCAAACAGCCCTTAAACCGCACACGTACCTTGTCAACCTCTCCACACCAATGCCAAAGCCCGCGGTCTTCAGTGGGTATAATTCCCTAAGCATCTCCAGATACCACCTATACTTATTTGGGTCCTCACCACCCTCCCTCATCCTGGCAATGACCTTTATTGGTTCATACTCACGCTCAGCGCCACTAATGGCCTCGCCAAAGCCCTCCGGGTATAGCATGTCGAAGTCCCTGAGTATGCCGGGCCTCTGTGGGTCCTCCCTGTCGTAGAATCCCCTGGCACCCTTTGGGTAATCAATTATGAAGAACGGGTTCTCATGATAAGCAGAAAGAAGCTTCTCACACTCCCACCTAATTTCCGTGTTTGGTGGGTTCTTACAACCGAGTTCATTGACGAGTTCCACGGCCTCCTTATGCGTGTACCTCCTAAACGGCTTCTTAAAGTCTGGGAGTTGCCTGTTGAGCTTTGTCTCAAGCTCTTTACCGTAGTTATCCTTAACCCTCTTAATCACATATATTATCATGTCCTCAGCAAGGTCAATCACTTGATCGTAGGTCGCGCCATAAACCTCGAGGTCAAGTTGATAAAACTCAACGAGGTGCCTACCGGTGAAGACGCTGTCATTTGGTTCAAACCTAATGTTTGGGCTTAGGAAGTATATCTTACCAAGCGACGCTGCCATGTACTGTTTATAGAGTATGGCGCTAGACATTACCTTATACTCCATGCCATAGAAATCCACCGTGGCCTGCTTCGCACCCCTAATCCCTGGATCGGTCACTGGGCCGATTATTGGCGCCAAGACCTCAGTAAAACCTCTTGAATTGAGGAAATCCCTTAACGCATCTATTATCTCGGCCTGAACCTTAAAGACGAGCTTATACTTATCCTCCCTAGCCCACCTCCATGAATGGGCAAGCCACTCCTTAAGGAATTCCAAGTACTTACCCTGGTCACTCACCATTTTTTCAAACTCCAGAACAGCGGGATAAAAGTAGGGTTCCTTCCTCTCTGGCCACTTATCCATATGCAAAACCCCAAGCCGTATCACCTTTTAAGCATGCCTTAAAAAATAACAATAAGAATCGTATTATAATCGGCGTATTATCTATCATTAATCATGAAATCTATATCCAGTCTTTCCTTAACTATTGATGAGAACTTGTCAATATGACTCATTAATAAGTCAATACTCGTTAGACCCTGTGAATTGCGCTTAGGTAATCCGGCGATTTCCCTTGCAATGTTGAGCACGAAACTCCTAAAGTTCGGGTCACCCAGTGAGTCGTGAAGTGTTATCCCAATTACTAAATCCTTCTCCCTAAATACGCCATCTACCTGCTGCACTGGCCTGCCATTTCTCTCCTTAATCATTACCAGGGGTTCATCACCAATGTACTGAGGAATACCCCTATGTATTTCATAACCCTTAACCTCAACACCCTCCAGCTCATCCCTTAACCCAACAGCCTTTGACAGCGACACAATCTTTTTAACACCATACACGGTATTAACATTAACAAGACCAAGCCCATCATAATTACCTGGAACACCGGCCTCAAGACCATGCGGATCACTCAATACCTTACTCATTGCCTGGAAGCCACCGCATATACCTAATATGACGGTTGATCCCTTAATCCTCATCAATGCCTTGTCCAGCCCAACTCTCCTCATCCACTCAAGGCTCGCAACTACATTCTTAGAGCCAGGTAATATAACAAGGTGTGGTTCACCCAATTCCTTTGGACTCCTAACTATCCTGACCGTGACATCATCCTCAAGAATTAACGGATATACATCATTAAAGTTTGAAATGTATGGATACGCAATTAACGCAATATCCAGCGGTCCATTACCAATTGGCTTCAGGTCCATTGAATCCTCAGGCCATAGCCATAAATCATCAATATAGGGCAAAACGCCGAGGACGGGCTTACCCGTCCTCTCCTCAAGCCATTTTATGGCAGTATTGAGTAATTTCTCATCACCCCTAAACTTATTTATAATGAAGCCCTTAACCAGCCTTCTCCATCTCGGTGGTAAGGACCTCATTAAACCAAGCCCCTGAATAAATGAACCACCTCTATCAATGTCGAGAACCACAAAGACATTGGCATTAAGCCACTCGGCAGGTCTAAAATTAGCCAAGTCCCTACTGGCGAGGTTCGGTTCATACGCAGATCCCGCCCCCTCACCGATTACCATGTCGTATTCCATGGTTAATTTACGTATACTAGCCTTAACGGCATTCACCGCAAGTCGTCGGATTAAGTTATTGTTTAGGTAATCATTGAAGGATAATTGAGCCCTTGGCTTGCCAAGTATTATGTATTCGGCTTTGTCACTTAGCATGGGTTTTATTAGGATTGGATTATAGTAAATACTGGGCATTAAGCCTGCCACGTATGCCTGCATTGCCTGTGCCAGCGCTATTTCGCCACCCTCAATGGACGGGTAACTATTGAGTGACATGTTCTGTGCCTTGAATGGCGTTACGTGAAAGCCCCTGGTACTAAGGATCCTCAGTAATGCGCTGACTATCGCTGTTTTCCCTGAGTCGCTCATTGTCGATACTATGTATGTATTCACTAAAAATGCTTCATAAAGATTGAGGGCAATAAGCCTTACCTAAGAAAGAAAATTTAAGTACTTTGATGTAAAAGATTACCAAGTGATGTTTGTATGACCGAGTGGGCTACGATGAGGAATTATAGGTTGTGGGTTGGCATGGCTCTCATGGCACTCTCGATATACTTAATCATCAAGCTTTATGACAACCTATTCCTAAGCCTTAGGGTACCTATAGTCGCTGTCGGTCCTGACGGTGTGTTAAAGGTCATAGGGTCAATAAGGCCGTTTACAAGCCCTGTCCTTGCCTACGACATCGTACTTAGCATGGTATTAACAGCAATCCTATCATCACTAGCCTCAGTACTCATTTACTCCTCAATAACGAGTGGTAGGTATAGAAGTAATCCTGCTTATCAGGGTAGTTTAGTCGTAGGTATGGATGATCATGACAAGGCCATAACTGCTCTTACACTTTCAAACCTGGAGAAAAGGGCTTTACAGGTAATACGTAAGAGGGGTGGTATGATAACACAGGCTGAGCTGGGGCGCGAGCTAGGGTTGAGTAAGTACCAAGTGTCAAGGCTCGTAAAGAGGCTTGAGGCGAAGGGGATTATTGAGAGAAGGAGGGCTGGTGTTACGAATATTTTGATTTTACGTAACGGTCTTAACACTCTGGGAAATCTCAGTAAGAATAAGGACTAGGTTATCTCTATTACTTTGTGCATTGATTAAAGTCTCTAAGCCCTTTCTCGTAAGGTAAACCCCTGAATATGGCTCCCACCTAATTAGGCCTAGATTCTTTAATTCGTTTAGGTAGCGTATCAATCTATCATATGGTACACCAACCATCATTGCGAGCCTACTTAATTTATCGCAGCTCCCCATTTTATCCAGGGAGAGCAGTATGTCCGCGTATATCTCAACCCTAGTCCTTGGCTTCTTCCTGTACATCAAGAGGTATAGACTCTGCAACAGTCTTTAACCATATCGTAAAGGCGCACAGGCAACCAAACGGCAACCTTATTGCAACCAGTTCTTACTTCATGACCCAGCAGTTCTTTGTTCGTATTAACGCCCCAGACTTTATACGTAATATACCGGTCAGCGCATTACTGCTTCTGCAACAACTATTACTTTGTCATTCTCAACCTCGAATTTCACCTAATCATTGCTTTACTATTTGAGGTCTTAATACGCTATGTCTTTCTATTCATAGCGGACATTCATACATATAGTTATCTTTATTTTAATCCTTAGAAGGCATGAAGATCACGATGCAGAGAGTAGGTCGGTGATATCTTAAGGGATGTATTTCAAAATTTAATTATGATTTTAAGTCATTTTATTTTGAATTAAGTAGGTACTTTATGAGTGCCTCTTAACTGATGCATGTATTACTGGTATTACCACGCACTTCCCATTACCTGTAATGATGACATTATTCACGGCACCGAAGTCCACATTAACGTCATAGCTAGTACCATTAACAACTATGGGGCTCTGTCCAAGGGGTATCTCAAACTTACCACTTGGTAATGTGCAATTATAGGTCTGTCCATTAACAACAGCCTGAACGTTAGAGACGTATAGCCTTATTATGTTGTACGTGCCATTGGTTAAGGAGCACTGGGCAGCGAGTTGGCTGGTATTGACTAGTTGTGCTAGGTCAAAGGTGGTTTGTGTTAAGCTGCAGGTTACCCAGGTGTTATTGCCGCTGCCCTCCCTATGGAAGGCAATCTCACTTATTGTTACGTATAAGTGATCAACTTTTACAGGCTTATCGCTTATGTATACATACACCTGACTTGTCGGTACCTGGCTCGTTAATCCGCTCGTTATGCCTACACCATGCCCACTAAGCATTAAGTAGGCAACTGCCCCTATTACTATTATCACAACCACTACGGCACCTATGACCCAACCCTTCACCCTGACCACCCAGTGCCCTATGGTCACATTACTTAAAAGGTATGTCGAAGAAACCACCGTGGAATTACCGTGGAAGGGCCCATTAATTGCTTTTAAACCATTGAAACCTGTTGAATCAGCCCTTAATGACTGAAAGAATTACCTGGCTTAAGAGGGACCTGAGCACACTGGAGTTGCTGGCCCTCGGGTACTCAGACGTATCATCAACCTACTACTTCACGCTAGGCATAGTCGCGCTCAATTCAGGATCCCTACTGCCAATAACGATGCTCCTGGGATCCCTATCCCTATGGCTTGTTGGGCTGGCATACGCCGAGTTCGGGAGTGCAATACCGAGGACCGGCGGTGCGTATTATTACATCCGCCGTGAATTGGGCAACACCTGGGGCTTCATAGCAGGGTGGCTACTGAGTTTCGACCAAATACTAATGATAGCCTACGGTGCCCTGGGCGCCGTTAATTACCTCAATGTGATGATTCCCTTAGCCTCACGATGGCCCGTAAATTCAATACTCTCAATCTTAGTAATAATAATGATAATGACCATAAACATACTCGGAATAAAAGCCTCAGCGCGTTTCAACCTAACCTTACTAACCATTGACCTACTTGGAATATTAATACTGTTGATGTTTGGCTACTACCTGGTAGTTAGTCATGGAGCCGTAATGCCAAGATTAGTGTTTAACTATGATTATTTAATTCATGGGTTAACATACTCATTTAGGGGCTATACAGGTATTGACGTAATAGCACAGTCAACGGGGGAGGCCCTGACACCCTATATATCGGTCCCAAGGGCCATAATCGGCGTATCCTCATTATCAACGGCCGTGGCGCTACTATTATCGTTATTGACCATATTATCAGGCGCCTTAACGGTTGTTTCAAACAATGTTGGTGATCCCATAGGTGCCCTGGCCAGGTACTTATTCCATAACATGTATTTGTCCGCCTATATCTCGATGTCAATAGCAATAGTGCTCCTCATATCCGTCAATGCAGGCATTGTGGACTTCTCAAGGAGTATCTACGTAATGAGCGAGGATGGTTTGTTACCGGGTAGGTTAAGTAGTGTTCATGGTAGGTATAGGACGCCCCATTTAGCAATAATAATCTCATCACTAATAGCAATACTATTTGTGATTCCCGGCAGTGTTGAGCTCATTGCAGACTCCTACGCAATAGCATCAACGATTGTGTATCTAATGACTATGATCGCACTGATAATATTTAGGAATAAGGAGTCCCACTTAGTGCGTTATTTCAGGATACCCGGCATAACAATAAAGCGAGTGGAGGTGCCTATTGTGTCGATTATTGGCACCATTATATATACATTTTCGATTATGCTCATAATCCTAATTAAGGCAATGTACATGTTGGTGGTGCTGTCATGGCTACTTATAGGCATGTTGCTGTACCTATTTAATAGATCTTCTCGACGCACTTAACCACGGAATCTGAGGCACCAACAATGAATAATTTATCCCCTGCCTCAATCCTAAGCTCCTCATTACTGATTATAATATCCTCACCCCTAATGATCAGTGGTATTGCCACACCACACCTCCTGGCAACATCCCTAACCTCCTGGTTTATGTATGGCGACTCTGAGCTAATCACGACGTAGTACGCCTGCACCTTATCGTCAGAGTAAAGCAGTTGCTTAAATGACGGCTTTAGGTAATGGGCTATCTTCGACAATACGGCATCCACAATGGGTATTGCGTAGATACCGAGCTCGATGAATGCATCGAGGTACCTCTCCTTATTACTAATTAATGCTATTATCGTTGGCACACCCCTCGACTTAGCTATCCTGGCAACTTCCAGGTTGGTCTCGTCATCCATTGATAAGACCACGACCTCACTCTCATCGATTCCACCACCTCTAAGTATTGATTCATTCTTTGGGTCACCGACATAGACATAGGCAGGAACGCCCCTGCCTAGCCTCGCCTCATTTTCATTACTCGCTATCATGCTCACATCATAACCATTACTAACCAATAACCTGGCAATCACCACGCTAATATCGTTTATCCCAACAATCAACGCCTTACGCACACGCATTAAGTAGGGCTGTATTTAAAAACCGATTTATCTAAGGTCAACCTGCCTACCATAACCCTCAAGAAACCTCCTCAAATCATCCTCCCTAGGCAGGTTCTCCTCATCACCCCTAACCATCACGACCATGGCAGCCGCCGCCGAGGCCCTCCTCATTGCACTCTCCACATCATGACCCCTAAGTATTGATGCCAGGAAGACCCCAGCATAGGCATCACCAGCGCCAATTGGATCCTTCACAGGAACCCTAAAGGCATCAACCTTAACGACCCTACCCTCCCAATACGCCATTGAACCCTTAACACCGAGCTTAAGCACAATCTTATCAATCCCAAATCTAGAACGTAACTCCTTAAACACATCGTCAACCATGGACACACCAAGTAATAGACTGGCTTCATCCTCATCAAGGAATACGATATCCACGAAATTAAGCGCCCTAGACAGCACATTAACGGCGTCCTCCACCCGCGTCCATAGCTTTTTCCTATAATTAACATCAAATGATGTGATGACACCCTTACCGCGGGCAATCTCCAAGCCCTTAAATGCCGCTGACCTGGCAGTATCGCTGATAGCCATCGTTATGCCCGTAGTGTGAAAAACCCTGGCGCCACCAACGTAGTCCGGGTCAACATCATCAGGGCTTAATGCCGAGGCTGCAGAACCCCTCCTGTAGTAGAGCACGTCGCTAACACCTGGTATTGGATAATTCCTCTGCACGAAGTAAATACCCGTGGGCCTCTCAGGATCGAACCTAATATGACTAACGTCAACACCCTCACCCCTAAGCCAATTATAAATGAATAAACCAAACTCATCAGCACCAAGCCTTGTTATCAGCCCGCAACTAACGCCAAGCCTAACCAGGGCAACGCAGACATTTGCCTCGGTACCCGTCGCGTGCTTCTCAAAGTATGTAACATGCCTAAGCGGCCCATCAGTAACCGCATTAAACTGAACCAGGGGCTCGCCCAAAGCCACAACCTCAGGCATTAAGGCGCATATAACCACGGCATTATTAAGGAATTACTCTAACAAATTCAAGGAAACTAAAACCTTAAAAGGCAACACAATTAATGAATCAACGGGCCCGTAGTCTAGCCTGGTAGGATGCCCAGGGGCCGATGCCCCGTACAAGCCTGACGCGCGGGAGATCCCGGGTTCAAGTCCCGGCGGGCCCACCAAGGCATCTTAAACATTAGATATTCTATGACTGCATTGACGTCACTCCTTACTCAGGATGCATGCCCGTAAACAAATTCAAACTCACTCGAATCACTTTTACTGAACAGCCGGAGTATTAAAAAATCCGTTGTGCGATGCTAGTTGATGATTATGGGGATTAGGTTCAATAAATTGCTATTCACCGTACTGATCCTAGCAATCATAGCCGTGGCATCAATAATAGTCTTACCAACTTATAAGGCGTTCATTGGAATAAATCACGCAGGGGGCCTTACACGCGGTTACCCAGGGATGTCGCAGATGATCGAGCCCATACCCATACCTAGAGGTGTTGAAGTTTTTGCTGTTGGTCCTCCAGGGTTCATCCAGGGTATTGTCAACGCCGGCATTCCACAGGGCATCATAACCCTCATAAACACTTCCAACATAATCAATGCGCCGTCTCAGTCGGTCATAGCCATTGACTGGACATACCTGTTTAATTACACGGGCAATAACATGACGATTACCACTGGGATACTGAAGCACCTACTCATTAATAGGGATATCATAGTGATCGGCGTAAGTAATGTTAGCCAATTAATCACTGCGGAATTAATACTGGCCAAGGCATGGGCCAAGGCGTATAATGCGAGTGCCGTTGCCGTGCCCATGCCGAGGTACGGCATCAATAGTATGAGGTATGTATTAGCCGTGCCAATAGGCAGTAGGGCATTAATGATCGGGCCTGCCAACACTGCCGGCCTTAATGAGAGACTCATCACAGCATTGGAATTATTATATGGCGTAATTTCCACCATGCAGAATCAGGTAGACCCAGACGATCCCTGCTACGCAATGGCTAGTTCCCTCTCAGCACCAACCCAACAAACAACCAATGTAAATAATGGCTACTTCTTCTGGTATGGCCAGCAGACTTATAGTGATGGTTATGGCTATGAAACCGTTGATTTCTGCGTTGAAATTGGCCAAAACATTAATGAGGAGAATGGATATTACTACATCCCTGGGTATGAGTGGAACTTTATCGCATCAACACCAGCGCCTGGTGCGTATGTTAGTAGCCTATTATCGTTCACTGATCAGTATGCATCATACAAGTGCGCACAAGGTGTCATGGAACCTGATGTATTTACGTGCTCGTATAGAAATACGCCGGTTGGTTGGTTCTCCTGGGCTGGCGATGACCCTGGCCCGATAAGTCCATCAACATCGACAGGCGTGAGCTATCAAGTAAGTATTGCCCTTGGCTTCTCGGCCACCGGACCCACTGGTCAATTCGGTAACGCAATTACGGAAGGTTACACAGTTACTGATCCACCGATTGAGATAAACTTAACGGCTCCTCAGTATACTAGTGCACCCAATGGAGGTCCTGTCCCCAATGAGACCTGGGTATTGGCACCAACAAACCCAACGGCCGCTGCCCAGCAGAATCAATTGGCTACTGAGATCCTTGGGCCTATGGTTATTTACCCATTCCTAACGACCCAGATCAACGTGCCTGCCGGCGTTCAAGCCGTGCTATATAGCGGTGGTGGTTCCTCATGTAATTATGAATCAGTCATATATGATATTCAATGGTTCATATTTTACCCATCACCACCCAATACGCAGTTTCAAGTAATAAACATTGGAACCTCCGGACCAAGCATGTCGTCACCAAGTGGGTTCTATGTAACGGCGTACACGTCTAGTTGTCCCTAGTAACGATATACGTAGTGCCACGCCGTATTAAGTCCACCTCATCCCCTTGAATTCATAGCATTTTTCCCATACTTAATTCTATTGTATTTTCTCCTTAGGGTTGTTGCTGGGTAGGTTTGTCATGGTATGGTATCATTAATTTAATTTCATCCCTAGCATAATCATATTAATCACGGTATTAAGGATTTGAAATGTATCGTAGAAGACCCACCTTTCGCCTTGCTTAAGTTATTATTCTTAAAGTGGCTGGGAATTCTTGTATGTTGACCATACCGTTTTACTTAAATTTAGATATTACTAATTCTTTTATATGCATATTATTCTATATGTAATATTCTATGTTAGGTTCAAAGATAAAGCTTATAAATTAATATGTGCTATAGTATTATGCGTTTTATCAAGGGCTTTCCATCAACCATGATGGATGACTACCCACTAAACGTTCATGCAATATTAAGGCATGCTGCGTTATATTTTGGTGAGGATGAGGTTGTGTCTAGGGATGTTGATGGTAGTATTGCAAGATTAACGTATCGAGATGTTTATGATAGGGTTCAGAGGATGGCCTCGATGCTTGAGAGCGAATTAGGTGTGGGACCCGGTGATAGGGTTGGCGCACTTGGTGTTAATACCCATAGGTATTACGAGCTTTACTTCGCCGTATCAGGTATTGGCGCTGTTTTTGTTGAGATGAACTTTAGGTTGTCGCCAGTCGAGATAACTCAATGTGGCTAATCATTCAAAGATTAAGGTTCTCTTCATAGATGCACCGCTCTTAACCCAGTTTTTAGGAATGTAATTCCGCAATTTAAGCATGTAGAGAAGGTGGTGGTAATGGGTAGAACAAACGAATCGATAGGATTGAGTGGATTAAGGACTTATGATTATGAGGACCTAGTGAGGAGTGGTGGTAAGTATGATTTCCCATTCATCGATGAGAGGTCATCATGCTGTGCATGCTATACATCCGGAACCACAGGCATGCCTAAAGGGGTCTACTATTCTCATAGATCCTTCGTATTGCATGCAATGGCAATTCACCAGGTATTTCCCATGAGCTCAAGCGATGCGCTTTTGCAGCTTGTTCCGTTATATCACGTGAATGGTTGGGGAATGCCGTTTGCAGCTACTATGGTCGGCGCAAAGCTTGTTTTTCCGGGTATATGGAGTATAAACGACTTGAAACCCATAATTGATTTAATGATAAACGAGAAGATAACGCGATCAAATGGCGTGCCTAGCATATGGATATCCATACTCAATTACTTAAGGTCAATGAGCCCTAGGCCGCACTTCAACATGAGGGTTGTAAGTGGTGGTTCAGAGCCGCCGGTGGCTATGATGCGGGGTTTAAGTGAATTTGGTATTGAGGTAGTACATGCGTATGGATCCACTGAGACATCGCCGTTAAGCCATGTCTACGTACTTAAGCCTAAGGTGCTTGAGAAATTAAGGACAGAGGATGAGTATTGGGAACATAGGGCTAGGCAGGGCTTACCCATGTTTCCCATGGAGCGTAAGGTTATTGATGAGTATGGACGTGATGTGCCTTGGGATGGAAAAACACCCGGCGAGCTACTTGAAAGGGGTCCTTGGACAATTAGAGAGTACTTCAATGATCAAAGGACATTTGATTCCTTCTATGGTGAAGGTATTGATATCTGGTGTAGGAGTGGTAATGCGGTTGTTATTGATGGAGATGGGTATATGAAGATCGTGGATAGACTAAAGGATTTGATAAAGAGTGGTGGCGAGTGGATATCAAGCGTTGACATGGAAAACTACCTAATGGCGCATCCCGCGGTTTATGAAGCTACTGTGGTCGGAGTACCGCACCCAAAGTGGGGTGAGAGACCGTTAGCGTTCGTGGTCCTAAAGCCTGAGTATAAGAATAGAATAAAGATAAGAGGAATTAAAGAAAGAATTACTAAATCATTTATCGAGTAGGTTTGCGAAGTGGCAGTTACCGGAGATACTATTTGTTGATTCGATACCAAAGACGAACACCGGAAAGTTCGATAAGAAGGTATTGAGGGAGCAGTATAAGGATTATTTTACCAAGGAAAAGTAGCGTCACAGCGCTAAAAAGATAGTTTAATAAATCCAAGACCTTGTATAGTGCTGATCCATAATGATCATTCCAATTACATTTTTAAAATTTTTAAGGAAAATTCGCAAAATCGCTCGAAGTACAATACTTTACTCACTAATTCTATTTTTAATTATTTTATTCGTTGGTGCCCTTGCGATGTACTTAATCGAGCATGGTAAGAACCCTGGGTTCAATAATTACTTCAATGCTGTTTGGTTTGTGATGGAGACCATAACGACTGTTGGTTACGGCGACGTCGTGCCCAATACATACCTTGGCAAGTTGGTTGATATGATTATTATGCCTGTGGGTATTGCCACCATTAGTCTATTGACTGCATCGATAGCCACTGAATTAACTAATGTTGCAATAATGAGGAGTGTGGGTCATCACACAACCTCAAAGGGTAGGCACATCATTGTCATTGGGGATTCTGATAAGGCGCTGAAGGTTATTAGTATAATTGAGGAGTTAATGAATAGGAGGGGCAAGGTCATGGATATTCTCTATATAAGCAATGGTGATAAGCCACCGTCGTTACCTGCAGATATTGAGTTTATTCGTGGCGATCCATTCAATACCAATGACTTACTGAGGGCTGGTGCAGATAGGGCTTCTACCGTGGTCATACTTCCGTTTAATGATGCTGATGTTAAGGCTGCGGATGCTAAGGTTATTCTATTAATCATGAGTATCAGGAAGCTGAACCCTAACGCCTACATTATTGCTGAGGTTCTTAATGAGGCTGATAGGGACTATGCCCTGAGGGCTGGTGCTAATTCCGTGATTTCCCTGGGTTCCTTCACGACGGTTATGATAGCCAATGAGGTCTTTGATCGTGGTTTATCCTCAGTGTTAATAAATATAGTTAATAGGGGTAACCTGGGCTTAATGGATGCTGATGAGTATGTTGGGAGGCAGTTCATAGAGGTTATGCAATTGGTTAAGTCGAGACTGAATTATTTAGTTATTGGTGTGGTTAGGGGTGGTGAGGTCATTCTTAACCCAGGTAATGACTTGGTGATTCAGTCAGGTGATTCGTTACTTGTCATTAAGTGATTCATTAATAGCCTTAAAATGCCGTTTAGTGTGTACTCACTTGGAGTTAGGGGATTTACACCATCATCTCTTATGCGGCTTTCCGTAACCTTACCAATGGCTATCACGGACTTACCCCTAAGCGCATCCCTGGCGCAATCTCTTACTGCTTCATAGGTCATTGAGCTCATAAAGACGACATAGTCAACGTAATTAATGAGCCTACATGCGATCTCAACGCCTGCAGGATTCGGTCTCACGTCATAGAGCCTGTACTCAATTACATCATAATTTAATTTTTTAAGTTCGTTAATGATATAATCATTACCCCTTAATGACCTTAACACTACGACCTTACCACGTGGTAAATCGCGCATCATATCTATTATACCGTAGCTCGAGAACTCCCTAGGCATTATACATGTAACATTCAGTTTTTCCACCTCACTGCATGTCTGTGGACCAACACCAATGACCTTCACATCATTACTTAATTGCCGTAGTTTCTCGCTAACGTACTTCACCACAGTGGTGCTCATTATAATCACGTAATTAACACCGTTAAGTGAGACCCTGTCAATTGCATCCTCATTGGGCACAACGTCAATAACAGGTACCTGAATTATGTCAGCACCATTGAGGTGAATTGGCCTAATCTTTCCCGAGGCCCTAAGAATGAGCACCCTTATCATTATTAACACCAAGTTCCTCAGCTAGCGACTTTGCTGTGAGTTCAATAGCCTCCCTACTGCTCATACTTGGTCTCCAGCCAACCTCCTTAACAATCCTCTCAATCGATAATAACATCCTCTTTACATCACCAGGCCAGCCCCTACCATCTGGTGTTGCTGGTTTATAGGTTACCCTTGGGTTCATGCCGGATACCTTAATCACTATATTCACTATGTCCCCAACACTTATTGAATCCCAGTTCCCAACGTTGTACGTGTAAGTACCACCGTTCTTCATGGCGTATTCCCAAGCCTTTAATGTGGCATCTATAGTATCGGTTATGTATAGGTATGATTTTTCCTGTGTACCATCACCGAGGACCTCAAGCTCACTTGGATTCCTCTTTAGCTTCATTAGTAAGTCGTAGATCACGCCATGCCTAAGCCTAGGCCCAACAATGTTAGCGTACCTAAGAGTTACGCAGTTAATTCCATAAAGTCTCGCGTAGGTTCCACACATAATCTCACCAGCCGCCTTAGCAGCGCCATAGACACTTATTGGCTGTATTGGGTGATCCTCAGGTGTTGGTATGGTCTTAGCATCACCGTACACGGTGCTCGACGATGCGTATACCACGGTTTTAACACCATATTTACGGGATAACTCAAGCACATTAAATGTGGCCAGTACATTCTCGTCAAAGTGAATCTTAGGTTCGGTCACTGATATCCTGACCTCGGGATTCGCCGCCAGGTGAAACACGGTATCAACGCCCTGAAACACGCCGGGATTACCTAAGCTCTTTAGGTCATCTCTAACGAACTTAACCCTATCAATTACCTCCTTAAGTCTATTTAAATCCCCTGAGCTTAGATTATCAATGACGATTACGTCAAAACCTCTCTCCACAAGCTTCTCCGTTAGGAATGAGCCTATGAAGCCAGCACCGCCAGTTATCAATACTCTCATCATTAATCACCTCATCAACGCTATACTGACTAAGCCAATTATTAACCCGAGGAGGAGACCCGTATTTCCCAGGGCTATCTGTATTAAGAGCAGGACCAGCAATACTATTTTCATTAACCTACTTATCCCACGGGCTTGACTATATAATGCATTGGTTATTAGGTATGTCATTATTAATATTAGTATTATAGATATGGTACCAATTATTCCGATATAACCCATCTGTAGGACATTATTTATCTGCGATGTGTATATTGATGGGAATGCCGACATAATAGACTCTACAAAGCTTGAGTCTGTATAATACTCAAATTGAAGGTAAATGAGTATTCCAGCATTAATTAAGTACAATAGTATGCTTATCCCATAGAGTATATGCCATGCCCTAATCCCCTGCGCCTTACTCATTGGGTAAAGCCACTACCCTTAGGTTATAAATATTGCAATAATGACCCCAGCAAGCATGCTTATGAAGTGACCAAGCCTATTAATGCCGATGCCGTCTATCACGAGAACCGGTGGTATTGGTATTAATAGCCACAATGATTCATAAACCGTGTACAGTATTATTAGGAAGTTGAGCAAATGCATAGGTCTAACAGGCCCCTTCACAGTATTTATCAACGAGGCCGCTAGGACCGCCCCCATTAATCCCATGGTCATTGCTGATAAACCGTAAGTTGCGATAATCCTGTTATACATTAGGGATAGAATTACGGTAGAAACTCCAATACCAATTATACCCGTTAGAACACCTGCCAGTAAGTAATACCTTAGTCTAAGCTCTAGCACGGCGATAGCCGTCACGAACATGAAGATGGGCAATGTACCAACTAGGTCAGTGACACTGTCCGGTAATAATGATATGAATAGGTAAATGATAACGTAGAGGAAGCCCCTAATTATACTCTGTCTCATCTCAGTAAGCGCCTCATTCAAAATTAATTCTGGTTTTATTAGAAAAATTGACGCGTAACTAATCAACACTATTAGCGTTATCACAGTTATATAGGAATAACCAATACCTAAGCCCTTACGTAACCTACTCAATATGTAAATAAACAGTATGAACAGTATGAACTCAGGAAGCAACGCGTAGTAACTCGGTATTAGTACTGCGACTAACGTACTTATTGCCGCGATTATTAATACAGCTGGGTAATAAAGCACAAGGGCTGATGCCTTAATCCTCATGGCTATTCCTGACCCATAGTATTAGGTTTTTAATATGCATTACATTATGTGATCAACGATACCTTGTGAGGATCGTTATCGTACTTCACGGATCGAGGGATCCCGATTATCTAAGTAGTGTGGAGAGCTTCGCAAAAAATGTTGGTGTTAGTTATGCATTTACTTCATACTCTGAACCATCAATAAATAATGTTATTGGCGACATATACATACCGTTATTCATTGGGTATGGTAAGGACTATGAGAGGGCAGTAGCTATAACGGGCTTTGAGACACCACCAATGCTTGAGTGGCCGTATGTGAGGGACTTCCTCCTAAGCCTCGGTCCTGGCCTATACGTATTTCATGGAGAGAATGATCCGAGGTTCATTGATAGTGTAAGTAAATTGAGTATCCAGGACATTGTCTTTCTCAAAATTGAACCTATGCTAGAGGATTATTTAATTAATCATTGCCCAGGTAAGGTGATTCCTGTGGTCTTTACCCAAGGCGTGATCTATAAGGAGATTTCAACAGTGGTTAGGAAATCATGCTCTAACACCGAAGTTCTAAAACCCCTCTTTGAGCTTCAGGAGTTCATAACATACTTTAGGAATTTACTACCATGGCTATTACAAAATACCAGGCGGGTTAGATAATATGAAGGCTATTTTTGAGACGGTAATGCTATATTACATCACGATTTTAATGACCTCAGTAATACTTGACTTAGTACTTGGTGAGCCTAAGGGTGTATTTGTAAAAATGCATCCCGTGGTTGTTACCGGCAATATTGCGTTTAAATTATTTAGACCAAGCAATAAACTTTTTGGAATATTTCTATGGTTTATTTCCGTGATCCCAATAACAATTATTTATTACTTTGTACCACGTGTTCTAATGGTCATTAATACTATAATTGGGATCATTGTTTATGCCTATTTCCTAAAATTAACGTTTTCAATAAAGCTAATGAGGGATTACACCAGGAGAATAATGAGAAGTATTGAGGTTGGGGATTTAGACAATGCCCGTATGCTGACTCAGCAGATCGTTAGAAGGAATGTGTGGGAGTTAGACACGACTCACTTAATATCTGCAGTTATAGAGAGTCTCGCCGAGTCCTTTGTTGATGGTCTTTTGTCACCATTGTTTTACTTCGCATTACTCGGATTACCTGGAGCCCTTCTTCAGAGGCTTTCTAACACCATGGACTCAATGGTTGGCTATAGGGGGTGGCCATATGAGGATGTTGGCTGGTTTTCGGCTAAGGTCGATACAGCACTGAACTATATGCCTGCAAGGTTATCCTCAATAATTATCTTAATAGCGTCTGGATTAGTAGGATTAAACTGGAGGGGAAGTATTACGGCAGCTTTTCATTATCATCGTAGTGTGAGGAGTGTTAATTCCGGTTGGCCTATGGCATCCTTTGCAGGCGCATTGGGTGTTATGCTTGAGAAGGTTGGTGCCTATAGGATAAACGATGGCATGCCCGGTCCCGACATAACCAGGTTAAGATTAGCACTTAGGTTATTCGATGTTTCGGTTATCATTGCATTAGTAATTACCTTAGTTCTCTTAATCTTTAGAGTATTTTTTATACCATTATTTATTTAGGAAGATTATCAATAGAATGGAATAATTAAATTATTACCCATATGTAATCAATAATCTTTATTTTTTACGGTGGATTATATGACGGGTCATATATAATATTTAGGAATAACCTTTTTATACTAGTGCTATCAGGTGTATTTTAGTAGATTACTATGTCTTCCATAACCACATCAAGTGGAGAGTCAACACCGGCTGAAATTGAGAGACAGTTAACGGAGAGACAACTCCAGGTTCTTCAATACCTGCTTAAAAAGGCTGTCCCACTTAAGGTATACACGGTATATGCTGACCAAGATGAACTCGCTAGAGAACTTGGTATGACTAGGCAGGCACTTAGTGTGCATCTTAAGAAGCTTAAGGACTTTGGGTTAATAAGGACGGGTCGTGAGTTTGTTGATGTCACTGATAAGGCTCTCAAGGTATTAAGGATGAGTTCGAATGAGGCGATAATCCTCGTTAAGGTTCAACCTAGGTATAGGACAATAATTTACGAGAAGGTTAAGGAGTTACCCATTGAGAAGGCTTACAGGGTATCCGGTGATTACGACTTAATACTAATAACAAGGGAGGTCAACGTTAATGACATACTACGCGTACTCAGCATGATGGAGGGTGTTGAGGATACTAAGACCTTCATATCCTTAGAAACACTCAGGGAGTGAGCACATAGTGGAAAAAGGCATTGGTTAAATATTACGGTATTAATCTCATTATTACCGCGCTGGAAGGTTTATTAACCATATAGGGATTATGCATTCACGTAGTATCATGGAGACCGTAAATCCTGAGGTAAGGATTGACACATACATAAGGAATGTCGCAAACGCGCTTGAACAGGTGGAAAGGGAGGGCGTTAAAAATGAGGTGATCGAGATAGCAAGGGCGTATTTAAAAGATTCGATTTACTACTTATCAAGGGGTGATCAATTTAATGCATTGGCAACAATAGCCTATGCCGAGGGTTTGCTCGACGCATTGAGATTCCTTGGAATAGCCCATTTTAATTGGAGTAGGACCGATGACCTAATCAGGAGAGCCCAGAATAAGGTTTTTGTTGCGGGAACGTTTGAAATAATTCACCCTGGGCACATAGCCTACCTAAGGCATGCCTGGACCCTCGGACGCGTGGTTGCGGTGATCGCCCGTGACTCAACGGTTAAGAAGATCAAGGGTAGGGATGTAATAATACCCGAGAACCAGAGGTTGGAGGTTGTTAGTAATATTGTTTATGTTCATAAGGCTAGGCTTGGCTATGAGGGTGATATGTTTAGGGTTGTTGAGGAGGAGAGACCTAACATAATATTGCTTGGGCCTAACCAACCATTTAATGAGGATTCATTAAGGGAGGAGTTAAGGAAGAGGGGGTTGGGCAACATTGAGGTAATTAGATTCAACGATTACGTGGACTGCCCACTCTGTAGCACAACAAAAATACTCAAGGCAATAAGTAGTAGGTTTAATCAGAATAATCAATTGCCATGAGTACGGGGACACTTTTATTCTTTATATAGGACTTAATCTAATGGTGTTACGTGGGTGAACCAATACTTAGGGTAAGATCTGCACCCATCAACCTCACCAGTTACGTGATGAACCCACTCATTATAGCCCTAGCCTGGGTTTTACTCGACATAATAATGTTTATACTAGTACCAAGAACCCTATTAAGCATGTTACTAAGCCAGGTTGGTTGGTTTATGATCATCCTAATCTTTCAATTGCTCTTCCTAACAATCCTTGTAGGTAGTATACGTAAGGCCATGAGAATGATTAAATGGAGTAGATACTTGATTACAGAACTCACGATATATAATGATCACGTGGTTTTTCTAACACGTAATAACAATGAATATAGAATGAGTATTGAGGACTTTAATCCATGTATCATTGAGTACATACCTCCAGCACAAGCCTCACCTCCACCACCTCCTCCAATGCCGCCTCCAACCCTAGTTCCATACACCTATGGGCCTGGTGCATTTATAATCAGGATCAGCCATGACGCTGAGGAATACTTCCTATTTATAATGACGTATCAATACCCCGAGCTGAAGGATGCCATGGTGAAAATTAAAAAGTCCCTGGACTGGTGCAGCGACTACCTGAAGCCGCGGCGTAAAATGTGGAGATTCATGGGATGAGCCCTCTCGTTATTTTCATGAATTCGCGTTGATTGAATGTGAATGAATAACTTATGAGTGTCATGTTTATGTTCATGAACATGCCACCAAATTCACTCTGATATGCAGGATATAGGTATATCGTCATGTTCGTTGGTACACCATTACTTAATATGCATAATTCCGTTATATTCATAATCATCGGAAATCCCTGCAGCCCACCCTGGGTTGGTGTCAATGTTAACGTTGCGGTGAAGCAGTAGGTTGTTTTTCCATTCCAGGTACCCTTCCCTACGTACTTACTCTCGTTTAATGCAAGTATTACATACTTGGTAAGGTTTACATAGGGTATGCAGTGGGTCGTGGTTTGTGGACCCATGAAGTTAAGTTCCATGGCATAACAAAGTTCATTATCATACCTCCAAAGCGCCACATTAAAGTTAATGCCAGACCCCATGAAATGCCTAAATGAGAATGTGCCATTTATCACAGTTGCATCATTTATTGGCGTCCTGGATATAGTAACAATGCCCATCAACGGGCCCGTTTGAAATGGTACACCAGGTATTCCTGGAAACTCGTTATTATTTATTACAAGTGTGGAACTAATCACGAACTTGTAAGTCACCGTAACATTCCTCATAAACAACTCCCTGGCATTCATGAGGGCTGATTCAGGGCCTCCATTTACTGAAACCGCTAAGTAAGTAACTGCACCAGCTATTATAATAATTACGAGTATGGCTGTAATTAATAACGGGGTTTTCATCAATTCTATTTAAACCTGTGAATTATTAAAAGGTTTCGACTTAATACCTCCTCGCAATCCTCAACCAGTAATTTGCCTGCTTATCACTGCATGCCAAGTCCCTTAAACCACTAATATCCTTACTTGCATCCTCATCCATAGGCACGCCTAGTGCATCGGCATCGAGTAATTGCTGTATTGCCATTCCACAATCATTATCGCCACTCCAGGGAACCTCAACAACGCCGCCACTATCAAGGCGTTTCCTGGCCTCGTCCACCGTGGTAGCTTTAGTAGTCATTGATCTGAGGAACTCCCATGCCATGCTCCTCATGTTATCATTTATCACATTTAATAACTCCTTCACAGTGTCCACAATACCTTCACGTGGCGCAACGAACTTCTCCATGGTATCCCTCCTGGCCAGGACAACTTGCCTATTCTCAACGTCCTTAGGACCAATCTCTATCCTAAGCGGCACACCCATCATCTCCCAGTAATTATACTTCCAACCAGGCGTCTTATCGGTTCGGTCATCAACCTTAACCCTAATACCAGCATTGGTTAGCTCCTCCGTTATTGACTTAACCTCCCTCATTATTGCCTCCTCCGTGCCCTTATACATTATTGGTACTATCACCACTTGTATGGGTGCCACGTTGGGCGGTAGCGCAAGGCCCTTATCATCCCCATGCACAGCGATCATCGCCGCAATAACCCTTTCCGAGATCCCATAACTCGTGGTATGCACGTACTCCCAATCACCACTTGGCGTTAGGTACCTGACATCAAAGACCCTTGAGAAGTTCGTGCCCAGGTAATGAACGGTGCCAATCTGCATTGTTTTCCCATCGGGCATCACCGTGTCGAAGGCTATTGTATAGACAGCGCCTGCAAACTTATCCCACTCAGGTCTTTGACTTATTAGATATGGTATGCTAAGATAATCAAATATTTTCTTGTAAATCTCCATGGCCTCCTTAATCTGCCTCTCAGCATCCTCCCTATTTGCATGTGCTGTGTGGGCCTCCTTAAACATCGATATCTCCCTAAGCCTAATCATGGGCCTCGTGGCCTTAGTCTCAGCCCTAAACACACTCACTATTTGGTAAACCTTGAAGGGTAGGTCCGTGTGGTCCTTAATCCATAGCTTGAACATGGGCATCATCGCCGTCTCACTAGTCGGCCTTAACACGAGCCTCTCCTCGCCAGTACCGCCCTTACTTACCCAGAAGACCTCATTCTCAAACCCCCTAATGTGCTCACTCTCCTTTGAGAAGAATTCGTAGGGTATGAATACTGGAAATAGTACTTCCTGATGCCCTGTCTCGTCATGAACAAGCCTGACGTAGGACTCAACAAGCCTTCTAATCCTCATGCCATACGGCCTCCAGACATATGCGCCCTTCACTGGGTACCTAAAGTCATAAACCTCAGTCTCCATTATAATCCAGTTAAACCAGTCAGTGAAGTTCCTCCATTTCTCCCTAGGTCTCTTCTCCCTAGGCTTGATGAGTTGTAGCTTGGCAATAAAGGTCCCTCGAATGCGCTTAAGTAAGGCCTTAAAAGCATTGTGCCCGCAATCAGGCAGTAAATATTTAAGCAGATTGGGTGCTGCAAAGATCAATGAATTTCAGATTAAGGGTTGAGGTATTAAGTAACTGTGTTGGTTGTGGGATATGCTGGACTGTGTGCCCAAAGGGCGTATTGGCAGGTAGGTTGAGGAGTAAGGCCTATGTGCTGAATGAGTCATTATGCTCAGGGTGCTTCTCCTGCCAGAACAACTGCCCATACTCAGCAATCAGGGTAACACCAATTCAGTACTAAGTAATTAGTGGGAGTCCCGTTGATCTAATGAAATTTACATACCCACGGTCGTTAATAAGTCGTATAAATGCCTCCGTTAAGTCCCTACTCATGACCACGTAATCCCCTATGTAGGTAATTACATAATTAACAGCTCCAATTAGGTAATCAGTGCTTAATTCACCAATCGAAATAAGTACCATTAAGTCAAGGGGTGTCGGCATTAATGGGCCTAATAAAATGAGGTTATCATATCTGGCGGCGTTCTTTATGAATTGAACGTAATCATCAACTACAACGGCAGACTGATCAGGTAGGGTTAAGGAAATAACTCCCACCTCCCTCCTAAAAAGCCCTAACCAAGTATCATAATCAACCTTACCACTAAGCCTATACCTAATTACCAGCCTGGCAATATCGACGCCTAAATCCACTGATCTCCTAAGCCTCTCAATACTATCATAGCAATCAATCGTTGCTGAAGGTTCCATAACCATAATACCTCTTAAAAACTCCGGCACCCAACCCCAAAGCCTAACAAATGAACTCCCAAACCCCATGAGCAACTCCACGGCATCCCTGGGGTTCAGCACAGCTAACCTACAGAACTCCTGCGGTAATGGCAATGATAGTGATTTATAACGCTTAATAATAACCGTGAGAATATTCCTTAATATGGGCATTGAGGCCTCGATCCTTGGTGAGTAAATTAGCAGGTTCATATGCAACTAGTAATGCTTTACCTGCCTATTAAAGAGGGTTCGTCAGGTAAACCCGAGTTCCTCATCATTAGGTTCTCAGAGGCCTGTTTCCTCATCAATTGGGTTTGTTTAATATTAATGCATTAATTAAGTTAATTTCTCGATGAGTAATTACGAAGTCTTCACCGGGATTTGTGAACGCATTAATTGCCCGAGAAGCTATGTGGGCTTAATACTAGGTGAATTATCGGACTTAGGCGTTACCGAGATTCTCAGCGATGGCGCTGTTGAGTTTATGGGATTTAGGTTGTTGGGTAAGGGTCAAAATAGTTTTGTATTTAAGTGTCGTGTCGGTAATGAGTATTACGCCTGCAAGATTAGGCGTTTTGACTCATCAAGACCGAACTTAGTGAATGAGGGTAATTACCTGAGGCTTGCGAATTCCGTGGGTGTGGGGCCGAGGCTTATTAAGTATGCAAACGACGTATTGATTATGGAATTAATAAGTGGTGTACCTATACAGAGGTACGTAATTACGGCAGGCCCGATGGAATTAAGGATGGTTCTTAAGGACTTACTTTGGCAATGCCGTAGGTTAGACTCCATAGGCCTTGCCCATAATGAGTTGAGTAGGCCTGAGGATCACGTAATCATTAGCAATGGTAGGGCGTTCATAATAGATTTCGAAAGCGCCAGCTTAAATAGCAGGATTAGTAATGTTGCCCAGGTGCTGAATGCGTTGATAATGGGTAGGGGTTTTATTCAGGATCGTGTTAGGGCGATTATGGGTATGAGTATTGACCTAAATTATTTACGTAGCGTCATTAAGAGGTATAAGGTTACGAGGAGTGATGAGGACTTTACACAAATACTAAGGTTACTTGGCCTTGAGTAATTCCTGGGCTAGGTTCCATATTTTATCTCCAAGGTGATGAATAACCTTTATGACCTTACCCTTACTCGTACTCCTCATCTCATCGGCGGTCATGAGGGATACCCCAATGGCTATGTACCTACCCTTAAGATCCTTAATTAGCAATACATCACCCACGCCAAAGTTACCGCTTATTTCCTTAATGCCTGGTCTCATCACATCGGCTCCATTGACTATGTGCGGTACTGCACCGTCATCAACAGTCACGGTTGGGTAACTCGGTATGTATGGTGGATTGAGGTAGAAGTACGTTAATAATGGTATTATGTACTCCCTTTGTCCTGAGTCAACCTTTACCGTTAGCTTCGCTACCAATGGCTTATCATCAACCAAGTACACTGTCGTTATTTCATTAAGCTCATAAACCTCAACCTTCTTGGCACTCCTGAATACTGGTCCCAATTCGCCAACTGCATTGCTTAATTCCTTAATGTCCTTATTGCTAAGGAAGTATCTCTTAACCACAGTAATTATTTGCAGGGCTCATTAATAAGTATTTAGTACGTAACTCAATATTTAATAGGCAGGTATTTAGCACTTATTATTGTGTCCACCGAGACAATAACAAGGGCTGAGTTTGAAAAAGTGGTGCTTAAGGTTGGTAAGGTAATACATGCGGAGAGGGTTCAGGGTTCGAGGAAGTTGTTAAGGCTTATTGTTGATATTGGTGACGAGAGGAGACAAATAATCACGGGACTCGCCGAGTTTTATAAGCCCGAGGACTTAATTAATAAGTACGTGGTCGTTGTCGCGAATTTAGAGAGTAGGAAGATCTTTGGTTATGAGAGTCAGGGAATGATACTGGCATCGTGCGATGAGAAGAACCCGACAATAATAACGATTGATAAACCACAGGATGAGCAGATAGGTAAGAGAGTTTGCTAAAGGTGTATTGCTTTAAATTTCCTGTTTTAAAACCGATAACGGTGAACATAGAGTATTACGTATTAGATAACGGACTTAGGCTATTGGTAAATAGGATTGAGTCGCCAACGGTCGGTGTGGCAATAGGCATCGGCATAGGTTCCATATATGAGAGGGAGGATTTACGAGGTATAAGCCACTTTGCCGAGCACTTAATCTACAGGGCATACCCAAACATTGACCTTGAAATAGAGGGGTTGGGCGGTGTTTCGGATGCGTACACCGAGAGAACACTCACGATGTACCTATTCGAGGTAATACCAAGTGAGCTCAGGAACTTACTGAGGCTCATTCATAAAATGTTTAGTAATAGGAGGGTGGATAGTGAGGATTTCGAGAGGGAGAGGAGGGTCATACTTTCTGAGATAAAGATGAGGAATGATGACCCAGGCACACTGATATATGACTTAGGGCCCAGGGCATTATTTGGGGATAGTGACTATGGCGCGCCGATCATTGGTTATGAAGAGAGCATTTCCTCAATGACGATAAAGGATCTCGAGAACTTCCTGGAATCCTACTATACACCGGATAATATGGTGATAAGCATCGTTGGTCCTTTAAGCATGTCAATAAATGAAATAATCGAACTATTCAGTAAGTGGGATGGTAAGTCAAGCAGTAAAAAGAATCCAACAATGGGTAAGGGAGGACCCATAACCATTAGAAAGCCTATTGAATCGGCTTATCTATCGTATTCCTGGCAATACAACGTAACCAATGAGGATCCATTCCTGCTATCAATCAAATCATCACTACTGGAATTCCACCTGGTGAATGGCCTTAGTTCATACTTAATGTCTAGGTTCAGGAATAAGGGCTTGACATACACAATTGATATGGATAGGGATTACCTACCAGGTACTTATTATTATCAGCTGGTGATATCTGCCATTAATGAGGAGAGTATTGATACTGTGAAGGAGGAATTAATTAATGCATTACTAAGTATTAATGATTTATTTAAGGATGAGTACTATTTAAGTAAGCGATTAAATTACCTTAAATACCTAATAAGTGATTATCTACGTAGACCACTACAGATAGCCGAGTCCATGAGTTATATGGAGCTGAAGCTCGGTAATCATGACGTTGAGGGATTCAATAGGGGACTTGAGGAGCATTTTAGGGATTCCCCGAGCAACTTAATAACTAATGGTGTATGGTCCGCGATAATTCCATCGCAATATTAGTGTATTACGTATACGTAAACATTACGTATGCGCATCAATAAATAAAGCATTACTAGCGTATTATTGTTGTACTCCCAACCGCTCCTTAACCTCCTTAAGTAATAATGTCATTGCATCACCAGCCTTACATTGTATGAATACATCGGCGATGTAATCAAGCTCCGTGGGCTCCATATTTATGATAATGACCTTACCACCCATCTCCTTAACAAACATTGGTATGTAAGCCGCGGGATAAACAGAGAGTGAGGAACCGATGACTAAGACCGCATCACTCATTAGCGCTAATTTCCTAGCCTTATCGAAATCCTTAACTGGCTCTCCAAATAATACGGTATCAGGCTTAAGAATGCCACCGCATTCATCGCAGAGTGGCGGTACTTGACCACCATCAATCTTCTTAATAACGACTTCCATTGGATATACACGGCCGCATGCAATGCATACAGCCCTCTTCATTGTACCATGAAGCTCAATCACGCTTCTAGAGCCAGCGGCTTGATGGAGTCCATCAACGTTTTGGGTAATTACCGCCTTTATGATGCCCAACTTTTCGAGCTCGGCCACGGCGTAGTGCGCCCTGTTGGGCTTAGCCACGAATAGCGTGCTCATCCTCATCCTATAAAACAGCCAGAAATCCTTTGGATGCTGCAGGAAGTAATCTATTGTCGCTATTTCAGGGCTATACTGCCTCCATAATCCTTGGGGACCTCTAAAGTCGGGGATTCCTGACTCCGTGGATATGCCGGCGCCCGTGAAGGCTATTGCGTGCTTAGCATTGATCAGTATGTCGGCAGCCCTCTTAATATCCTCCGTGTTGCACTGTTTTTCACTCATAGTTAATTATATTGAGTAATTACCAGCGTTATAAGTATTAATCCTGTTAGTGACGGAGAATTTAAAATTATTGTGCATAGACTTTATATTGTTATGATGAGCTGACGACGGACTGAACTCACTGATGAGCGCGTTGGTGGCTGACCTCATCATATATTGCCTCAATATCGTCAATAGACCTCACCTCCACGGCATTGATCCCGTAGTGATTCCTGAGGGATTCATACGTAGGCTTATTATGCGCAATAACGTATAATGCCGAGGAGAAGGCGTATTTCTCCCAATCCCTTATTGTTAAGCTTAGTAGGCTTACACCATTACCTGACCTAATGGGCTCCGTGGAATAAGCACTGACTATGTATGGCACCTTAAGCCTTTGTGAAATCACCTTGGCAATAACCGCCGCAATCCAATCATGCGCATGCACAAAGTCTATGTCCCTGGGTATTACATAGGGTACCCTGGAGAGGATCTCCACAAGTAGGAAGTGCATGTACGCGACGACGTCGCTGAACCACCTATCGCTCACGGTGAATATGCGCACATTGCCATCCATGTAACTACCATTAAAATTAGCTGGGTGTACCAGGTATACCTCGTACTTACTGGATAATCGGGTAACTAAGTCCCTAACCTGGAATGCCAGTGACCCAACCACCCTATGCGGTGGGTACTCTGTCGATATGTGCAGAACCTTAACCACAGAATTTAACAGTAGATACTGCTTAATTTAATTATTGCAGTGGATGTTAGGTGTACGGAGTCATTGATCGTGTTAACGTAACCAAGCACCTTAAGCTTATCAACAATGCTCCTAACCTCCTCAACCCTCAAACCAACAATCCTCGCCAAATCCTCGAGCTTAACGGCCCGCTCCTTATCAATCGCAGCCAATGAATGCAGGGCCTGCATTACGGTCCTTATCTTCGACTCGTAACTCACCTCCACAAAGTATTGTGAATCAATTTTCTTCTTAATAAATTTCTCTATCATTAATCGTAAATTGGTAATTGAAATAACAAAAAGCACTTATATAATTATTATCCGTAATGAAGGCAGTGTCTATAGAGTTAACAACGAATAAAGTGCTTTACGAACCAGGCGAGGACATAACAGTCAATGTAATGGTTAGGGGATTAATGAGTAGGGAGGATATTGAATTAACGGTGATTAAGGATTCCCAGGAAATAACTAAGCGAGTCCTGCAAGCGATACCTCCGGAATCAGAGATTATGGATTACGTTAGGATAAATGACGTGGGTACCTACGAAATAAGCGCCAGGTGCTGTGGTTCAGAGGTTAGGACCCCAGTAATGATCATTAATAGGCCAGAGACACCATTAAGGTTCGTACTGGTTTTTCACAATCACCAGCCAATCCATAAGTACCCAAGCGGTATTTATCACGGACCCTGGGCATTCCAACACACCTGGTCCCCTGAATTCTACCCAATATATGACGTAGGCCCCTACTTACTACATGCCAGACTGGTGAATAAGTATAGGGTTTCCGTAACGTATAACCTAAGTCCAAGCCTGCTGTGGCAATGGGATGACCTACTACGTAATGGCGTGTTCATTGAGGGCGCGGATCACGTTGAGTACATAGGTCCCTGGGATTCGCGGGTGGGATTAATTAAGGAGGCGATTAATACGTATTCAAGATTAGCTAATGAGGGTGTTATAGAGGTGCTAACGAGTTTCCTAGCTCATCCAATAGCCGGTTATTTAATTGAGAAGTTTGAGGTTTATGACCTATTACGGTGGGAGTTGAGTAGGGGGAAGGAGGTTACTAGGAGGGTTTTGGGTGTGAACGCCGTTGGTATGTGGCTTCCTGAGTTGTACTTTTCCGAGAAGTTGAGGAATATTCTCTGTGATGAGGGTATTAGGTTCATAGTCCTTGATGGTGTTTATCACCTCGGTGAGGCCATTAAGGATAGGAGTTCCATCTACAGGGTTTATAGGCACGACTGCTTAACAATACTATTTAGGGATACAGCACTTAGTGACTTACTGAGCTTTCAACTTAACAAGGCCAGTAATGCCCAGGAGGCTGATGCCAATGCCAGGAGATTAATTATAGAGTTAATGATGAGGATTAACTACGCCAGGGATGGCGTGGTTACAATGGCCTTAGACGGGGAGAATTGGATGATATTACCAACACCAAACCCATACGCTGCCCTACTCCTTGAGAAAATAATGATGTACTTATCGCAGGCTAAGTCTGATGGTTATGTAATGCCCATTAGGCCGTCAATAATTAAGGAGTTTCACGATGAAATTAAGGAAATACCAACAACCTCATGGCTGGGCTCACCGGCTAAGTGGATTAGTGAGAGGGCAGATATACAGTCGAGGCTTTGGTCCATGGCTCAAGCCGCAATTAGTAAGTGGAGGTTGTATGAGGAGGTTTTTGGAGAGGATGAGGAATTAAGGATGTCCCTTGCAATGACGTTGGATAGTGATTATTATTGGGCTGAATTCGTAAACGTAAACCACGTGGGTGAATGGGCGCACTCCGTAATAAGTAGGGCTGAGGATGCGCTCAACTCATTGGGGATTAGGTTTAGCCTAGAGAATGATCACCTGGAAATTACCGTCAGTAATAACTGGGTTAAGGATGCAAACCTAGTGCTTGGTATTGAAACCCCAGAAACATATCTTGAGTATAGTATCAAGGTTCAATCAGGTTCGTCAGAGCCCATAAGAATTAATGGTTTCAATAACGTAGTAATATCATTACTATCACCAAAAACGAGGACGCAGATTAGGAAGCCCATTAAAATAGTGCGTGAGGTTACGAAACACTAATGATGCTTGATCCATTAATTATGTACGTGACGTCCCTGTTGGATATGCGCATCGTTATATAGTCATAAACGTAGTCCATACTTAATCCCTCATAATCAATACGTAGGGCAATCCCCCTCATGGGCTCTCCCTCCCTTATTACGTAGCCAAAGCCCCATGACCAAGCCCAGGAGGTGACCATCTTAAGTATCGTCTGTGAACTTAATTCACTACCCATCAATAGTCTCATAACCTTAATCTCATCCCAGGGATTAGGCTCTATCAATGCAACATTATCAGTACCAACTAGTGGTCTCAATCCCCTCCTCACCATGGCGCCCACTCTCGCCAACTTACCAACAAATTCAATATTTGACCTCGGACAAGTGACCACAGGTAATGTGGGTATTCTCGAAAAATCCTCATCACTCAACTGCGTTAAGTGCACAAACACAGTATTGCCAGTCACAAGAGTATTTAATGCTCTGTCTAGGTCATTATCGAGGTAAGTATCCTCAGTTTCGGACACGTGCGTACTAATGGGCAACCCACGTGAGCCACCTAACCTAGAGGCAAGCCTTAATTCAGCCATTGTGTAGTTGAGTGGTGATATTAGTGATATGCCGAATCCCCTATCAACGAAGTACTTTACCTCATCCTCAAATACCTCATCAACATCCTCCTCATCATCAGGCTTAACGTAGATCCTAAACGTACTCGGCTCAGTGAGTGGCACGATACATAGACCTGCCCTCCCAGCTTCCTCAATGACCACGTCCGCGAATACCCTACCGTACTCAATAATCGTTAGTAAACAACCAACACCGTAATTCCTAATCCTACGAAACACGGTAGCCAACCCGCCCCTTAATGACTCAGGCTTTGCTCTGCGCAGGTAATAATACTTAAGGCCGTATGGCGCGCCAACCACATCATCGATATAATACTTATTGAATAAGCCCATTAGGAAGTAATCAAGCACGTGAATATGGGCATTGGTTAATTGGGGCATTAGTAACGTGTTTCCTAAATCAACAACATTATTACTACCTGGTACCCGTCCAATACCGGTCACCTCACCATCAGATACATCAATAACAGCATCCTTAATCGGCTGTAACTCCTCACCCACCAGCGCCATTGAGGACTTAATGCTCAATCTACGCATTCGAGGGATGAGTTTAAGTAGTTAAATTAATGCTTTGTTTGATGAAGATAGCGATTATAGGCTTGAATCCAGGCACTGCGATTTATGCACAATACATGGCTAAGGACGGGCATGACATCACTATATTCACAGAAAGCCAGGGTGACGTAATAATCATGGATTTACTACCGCATTCCCTCCTAAACATTGTGAATAAAGAATCAATTAAGTTATTCACTAGGAAGTATTTAGAGGACGTACTTGGGATTAATGTAATAAATGTGAGGTTAAGTTCGATAATCATCAATGGGAATAGGGTATTGATTATGAATGAAAATTATGGACGGGGAGTTGAGGGTAAATACGACAGGGTTATAATTGGTTCTGAGGCGTTACCGAGGGAGTCAGGTGATTGCGTGAGTATTTATAGGGCTGCTTTATCACCGAGTAACTACATAATTAATGGTAATGATGCAGGTAAGAACACCGAGTCATTAATGCTCGTGACGGATCTCGGTGGTCGCGCCATTACGAATTCATCGACGGCTCTTGACGATGATATTCTCAAGTCACTACCAATCAATAAGAATGTAGGGGCTGGGGAATGCGTATCCACTGATTATGACGTGGTTAAGCCATCAATAGGCATGGTTAGTGGGGGTGATTGGTTTATCGGTAGGGGATTTACATTTAGGGACTCATTGAGTGGTATTGAGTATGTGGTTAATAGGGATTATCAATTAATCATGATGGGGAAGTTACTGGCAATGAGGGATTTGGGGATCATTGATTCATTGCCATTGATGCCGCGCCTAGAGGTTGGTCTTTCCCGTAACTGGTCGTTTCTATCCGTGGGGCTTACACGGAATGAGTTAGGTACCGTTTTCAGGGATTTATCATCGTCTAGAGTGGCTTATCACTCGGATGGGGTTGACATAGTGGCTAAGGTTATTCATAGGGGTAATAAGTTATTGAGTCTTCAGGTGTTGGCTAGGGGCATTAAGTTGTTCAATTGGTTCTCCTCGATTTATTCCCTAATCATGCTTAACAATACGGCTTACCTATTACTTGATATGGGTTATGAAGCCGTGTTTAATACTGTTCGTGGATTACTCGAACAATTAATGCTAAACTTATACAATATATAGGTTGTTATGGCTAATAAGTTAGTAAATAAGCTTTATTAATGACCCAACCGAGTAATAGTCAGTGCCTGGAATCCTGGCTAACGTCGATTATGAGGAACCACTCACTAGGTATAGAATAAGGGAGGTGCTCATTGAGGCTCGTAGGCGGTCAATAAGTTATATAGATAAGATGAAGCAGGAGGTTCTTGCGGACTCATTCTACGTACACTATAGGCAACCAATACTCAAGATGCCCACGGAGAACGAGGACATGGAAACCTCACTATGGAGATTTGTGGTCTCCACATACATAAGGAGTGAGGCCTATAATGACGTGTCCAGGATAACTAGGTTAAATGGTAGGTTGTCCAGGGTAATGGCGATTAAGTTACTCAAGGTGTATAATAGCATCCTGAGTAAGATGGATAGGAACGAAGCCTTTAGGCAAATGGTTGAGTCGGCAATGGATCAGAAGAGTGCATCCTCAAGGGAGAGTAGGATGAACCTAGAACGGGAGGTTCGCTCATTGATTAATTTCTACGTCGGAAGCATGAAGAAGGTCAGCGAGACCGTTAACAAGGTTAAGATGCTCTTTGGGGATTCCGTGGGCCATGAAATAGCGGATATACTACTGAGCACGGACATCGACCCATACAGGCTCAGGTTAATCTCAATGCTCAACTCACTGATTAAGTTGATTGTGGATACCAGGTACACTGTAGACGTTGTTGAGGACGTAGATGCTGAGCGGGTTGGCACCGTGGGTGGGGTTAAGCGTATGACGAGGGCCTCGGAGCTTAGGGATATGATACCGAGTGAGAGGATGCTCATGAAATTCGCCAAGCCAGTATTCGCGTATAAACTGGCCATGGGTAATGTACTGGTTAGGGAGAGGAGGGCCATTAAGAAGCCTAAGATATACATGCTAATTGATAAAAGTGGTTCGATGTTTTACACAGTAAACATAAACATATTTGAGGTGGGCGCCATTAGTAAGATTACCTGGGCCACGGCCCTAGCCGTGATACTGGCTATGAAGGGTGGTAACCTAGCCGTGAGATTCTTCGACCAGCAGGTATACCCAATGCTGACTAATAAGAATGATATCATAAAGATGTTGCTCTCCTTAATACCGCTGGGTGGCACGGACATAACGAATGCCGTTAGGGCTGCAGTACAGGATGCCGTGGATAAACCATCATTGAGGGATTACAAATTAGTCGTTATAACCGACGGTGAGGACGATAATGTTGACCCGACGGTATTTAATAAGGCGAAGTCCATATTCAGGTCAGTCAAGGTATTACTAATTGGTGGTGAGAATAGTGTTATCGAGGAGAATGCGGAAACGATAAAGATCCAGGAATTAACAAGCGAGAGCCTATCCCACACAATTAAGAAGATCTAGCTTCAAAGCAATTCATTGGTGAGTCGCAGACAATCACCTGAACCTCAACAACATCATTAATTCCTAACCTACTCAGTATGCCCATCACACTGTCAATGAAGTACCAAGCAACACACTCACCAGTGGCCCCCTCCGGTATACAGGGTATCTCAACAAGCTCGCCTGGCATTAATCCCTGGGCACTCTCCATGCTCGACTTTATGTACTTGCCATCGAAGGTATTAACGATACCCTGGACCTCACGCCTAATTTTATCAATATCAGTCACGAGCATCCTCCTACCCCTAACACAGAGCCTTATTGTCACGTCGTAGTTATGGCCGTGAACATTACCATAAATATCACTAAACCTGACCCTATGGGCTCCGGAGAACATGAACTTCATGGATAAGCAGGTAGTCTCAACCACGGATATTCGTAATAATACGCATAAAAATGCATTTCCCATGGATTAGTGGGGATGGTTGGTAAGGTCATCATCGCAGGGGGAGGACCTGGTGATGAGGGATTACTAACGCTTAGGTGCATCGAGGCTTTGAGGAGCGCCGATGTGGTGATTTATGATAGGTTAATACCTAGGTCGGCCCTGAACTACGTGCGTCAGGGAGCCCAGCTAATCTATGCCGGTAAGGAGCCGGGTAGGCACACGATGGAGGAGGACGAGATAATAAGGATTATGATAAGCGAGGCAGGTAATGGCAAGACCGTGGTTAGGCTCCATGGTGGTGACGCATTCCTGTTTGGCAGGGGTTTTGAGGAGTGCGTGGCTGTGCTTAGTGCCGGCATACCCTGTGAGGTCATTCCAGGCGTAACCTCGGCTATAGCTGCGCCAGAGGCTTACCTAATACCGCCGGTACTACGTGGTGTCTCTAGCTCGGTGGCTATAGTGACCGGCACAGAGGACCCGAGGAAGGGTAGGTCATTCGTGAACTTCAGAGAATTGGCTAAGGCCGTCAACACGATCATAATACTGATGGGCGCGTCGAGGATAGGCGAGATAGCCAGGGAATTAATTGAGGGCGGTCTTGACCCAGGTACTTATGTTGCTGTAATAACGAGGGCGTATATGGAGAATAGTAAGGTCGTGATAACCACGGTGGATAAGTTATCCTCTGGGGAGGTAGGTGTGGAGAATCCCTCGGTCATCGTGGTTGGAGATGTCGTACGTGAAGGATTGAAGGCGATGAGGATTGCGGGAATAAGCTTCGAAATGAATGTTTAATAAAAAGTGTTGCGAATAAGTCACTGTGATGAGGCACGAGCGTGGCGGATAACGTGACGAGCTTGCGCCCATGCTGATCCTGAGGTTAATGCATTAAAGCATTGATAGGACTGTTGATTGTGTCATGAAGAAGATCCTCGTGTTGACGGAGGTAGAGCTCCCAAGTGACTTCCCTAGGCAGGTTGAGCATTATCTGGGTAATTTAGTTCAGGTTGAGATGAGGAGGACGGACTTTGAGGGGTTAAAGTCACAGTTCAGGGATGTCAGGAGGGGCCAGATAAGGGCTGATGTACTCCTTGATTACCTGGAGCCCAGGGTCAGGGGTTATGAGGGTTTTGATAAGGTAGTTCTTGTGATTAACGATGACGGCTATGTGGAGGGGCTAAACTTCGTATTTGGGGTTGCGAAGATGAGCGGATCATTAGCCCTAGTATTCACAAAGAGACTACGTGGGGAGCAATCACTCTACCAACTGAGGATACTTAAGGAGGTGCTCCACGAATTGGGTCACTCCTTCGGGCTAGACCACTGCACAGACCCCAGGTGCGTCATGTACTTCAGCAACACGATAGAGGATACGGATAGGAAGGGTCCAGGGTACTGCCAAAGATGCATGGCTAAATTACGCTCATTACTTCGTTAATTCAATGACGGTTATATCCTGGGGAATTAACCATCTCAATTCTCAGGATTAGGCAACCCCAAGTACTCGTTTATTGCGTGGTTAACGTCATCCATACTCCGTAAGTTTACGTTCATAATTTTCGATGGAATGGGGATGGCTAAGTAATCATCCTCAAGAAACCTGGTCCAACTCTCCGATATTTTCCTACCGAATACCATCAATACCTCCCTGAATATTGCTGAGTTATACCAAGCGGCAATCATTGGGTTGTTGGTCCTTATTACGTAGAAGTTCTTTGAGGCACACAACGGCTTATTGCTGTAATTAGCAATAACCTTATGCCTAGTAAGGTCCACCTTATCATGGATGAACACATGACCAAAGGGCATCTTAGACTTTAACTGCATCCATACATGTCGATACCACTTATCGCCAAATTTTAGGGCTGGTACCCCCAACCCCTCACCCCACCTAATGTACCTCAATACATCGCCCTCTGGCTCATCACCTATGGTGAGCACGTAAAACCCAGGATCCCGAATTAAGACCTCATCCTCGTAATACTCAGGTCTCCTAAGGCATGGGGTTAAGTACTTCCTTGGCAGTTCCAATTGCTCGCCGTTATTGGAAATAACCACGTAATCACGGGTCTCCTCAACAATCCTCCAGTACTTATTTGGTATGAAGAAGAAGTCTGGACCATACATCTCAATACCCCTAACCACTTCATGCCTCCCTAAATAACGCATTAATCCTCTGTCCAGGGCATCCTCCATAATGGAGATAAGCCTCATTGCCCTATCGTAATTAAACAACGACAACCAATTCCTATCAGCGAAGGTGGGCAACCTCCTTAAATCCACAAACCCCACCCTCCTCAAGCCCCCATCGTAGTAGTAAATACCGGTCTTAGTGCTTGAATTATTAATAACACCCAACAACCCGCCCCTCTTCCTAATGAAGATTATCAACTCCTTAAACCCACTACCATCGCTGAATGACGGAGCCACCTTATTCTCCACAAGACCAATCACATCATACCTCAACCTCAACAGTCTCTTCACACCCTCACCCTGCTCCGTGTAGAACGTGGACGCCGGCATCACGAGGATTGCATAACCACCATCCCTAAGAATGTGGTCTATCAGGAAGAAGGATAGAACATGGAGACCAGGATCCCCCCTCATAATGAGTCTCCCATAACCCATTGATTCCATCAACTTCAATAGTTCATACCTATTTCGAACCAATTGCCACCTAACGAAGGGTGGGTTAGAAATAATTATATCAGCCCTATACCCCCACGCAACCTTAAAGGCATCACCACAAACAACCTCAACATCATTATATAACGAAGACAAAACCCTACGGGCCAATTCACACGGTCCCTCGTTAATCTCTATGGCAATAACCTTCCTAGGCTTAATAAGGTCATTCACCGCCGAAAGCGTGACCCCCGAACCAGCGAATGGATCCATAACCACCACATCACTCCTATACTCCTCACCTAACTCCTGAAGGAAACTTCTAATCACGGTCAATCCATCACGGCTAGTGTAGTACGATGAGGTACCCCTCCTATCCACGGTCCTCTGAATCTCGTACTGCTCATCGACTAAGTACATTAGGTCCTCTCACCCAATTCCCTAATCTTTCTAAGTCCGAGCTTTATAACTTCCACGAATAATAAGGGTATCCTTACTCACTATATTACATTATAATCAGTGGTAATCCCATAATGCGGATAATGATTAACATTAAGTAAAGAAAGACCATAATTACACTAGATTAAGTGCATCATCACTACACGGGGAATTTAGCAAAAATAACTGTGAAAGGAAAGAATACTCATGGGCATTAGGACTCTAAGCCGGTTATTACTACTAAGTATTAGTAGGAACGGAAGAAGTAATGCAACAATAACTAACATGAGATCATTGAAACAGAACACGGAGGAGGTGATTATTAATGTCGAGCTTGAACTCGAGCTTACTGAAGGTAAATAATAAACTAATCATTGGGCTTCGCGTAAAGAAGGAGTTCAACGCATGGGACATGATAAAGATACTCGATGGTTTGAGAATTACCGTGATAAAGGATGAGGTAGGGTTCTTAATACTTCACACGCCAGCTCACGTTCCATTATTCACGGGTATACATAGGAATAGAGTGATGCAGCTGCTCAATAGGTGGGTTGATTATGTTGAGCCATTGCCATCAGGAATAACGCTGAGTATAATCGATAATGCATCGATAATGTTTTCAGGGGTTAAGGGTAGAGTAACTCCAGTCCAGGACTCAACACCAATCATAATGACAATATGCAAGTCAGGTGATGACCAGGTAAGGTATACATTATTCCTAAGAGGAACAACCCGCGGAAAAACCGACGTATTATCATGTGACGATAAGGCATCCTTACCGCAGCTTCAGGATAACGTAGATCTGACACTCAAGCCATCACCAAGGCCTGGAAGTATGTTCATGACAAGGTACTACCCAATAGACGTTGACTTAACGAGACACCTAATGGTTTTAGGCGCCACCGGCTCAGGAAAGACTACACTCGTGAAATCACTAATAAATAGTGCCCTTCAGAAGAACGTGTTTAATAAGATCGTGATCTTCGATCCAACAGGTGAGTACTCACTAGACCTGGTGGGGCGTGGTTACGTGGCCGTACCCGGCATAGACATTGCCGTTAATCCATTGGCATTACCAAGGCATAGGGCTAGTGAGTTGCTCTCAATGGCTATTCAAGCAGCTGCTCTCATATACGGTGAGAATGATAATGGCGGTTTCTCATTCATCCAACTTGAGGTCCTTGATAAAGCCCTTGAAAGACTTGGTGATAGGAATAACCTGAAGGACCTATACGTAGTGTTGAATGATCTTGAGCAGGAGTTGAGGAGGAATGATTACCTAAATGCCATTTCCGCAGTGAGGCGTAGGTTGAGGAAGGTTATGATAGCCGCGTTAATGAGGAATGCGCTAAGTGCTAGTGCTGCTCAGTCCAGGTTATTGGTCATAAACATGGCGCCCCTTTACTTCGTGTCTCAGGTCGCCGCAATCATATTTACACTAACATTTCTTGAAGTGCTCAGTGGCATTCTTAGGGAATCCCTTGTCGTCATTGATGAAGCCCATAGAATCCTCAATAGGTATATGGTTGGTGAGTCAATCATTGAGAGGTTGATTAGGGAGGGTAGGCATGATGGTGTTACGCTTATACTTGTGACACAGGATCCCCTTGACATTAAGAGGAACGTACTCGACATTGTTGGTCATTACGCAGTCTTTAAGCTGAATGGTAAGTCTGCGGTTGAGGCAGCGGACCTATTGGGTATTGGTAAAGACATGGTCATTAAATTGAAACCCCTCGAGTTTTATTACCACAGTAATGACATTACCGTTAAGGCGCAGATAATGGGTAATCCAGGGATTAATTACCTAATGGCCTCAGACGTTATTTACAAGAGGTTACTCGAGAGGGTTAATGATGAGGACTACGTTAATGCCATGATTAAGAGGTTTGGGCGTTCATTAAACCCTGTGTTGGTTCCTCAGGTGGTTGAGTTAGGTGAGAGGTTGGGTTATGACGTTAGGACCATAATCCAACTGGCGGCTAGGAAGGACCCTGAGTACTATAAGCTGCTTTCCAGGGTGATTATTGGTGAGGAATAAATTAGTAATTGCCATTCTCGTCTCATTAATTACCTACCTCATTGACCATAGGATTTACCTAATCATTATTAACACGTTAATACCAATCGTACTAATTAAGGACTTAATTGGGCTTAGGGAACAGGTTAGGCTATTTATTAATGGTGGTGATCCCGTAGAATCCGCGAGGATTGGTTTAGGGAGTGTCATGGTGAATGATAGGGAGTTAGTGGGTCTTAGGATTTTGGGTGTGGCTTATACGTTTGATTCCGCGTTTGAGGAGGCTTTGGCTAGGGCTCGTGCTATGGTTCACCTATTCTCTAAGTATAGGGCTGTTATTTTAATATCCTCGAGTGGAGGCTACATTATTGGCGTTGATAAGGGTTATTATCATGAATTGGTTGCGGAACTTGAACGACTCAATGTTAAGGTTACCAGGATCAGCGGTTTTGAGTTGGCTAATGCCCTTAGAATGAGTATTAGGCGCAGGTCATTAGCTAGGCTTCCACTCCTTATACTGCCTATCCCACTCCTCATTATGTCGTCGGCCTACGTATTCCTTGCGATCTCATTACTATACATCATTTATTCCATTAATGACCTCTCAAGGAGGAGGTTCGTGGTTAATGTTGGGTTTAATAATGAGGTTATTCACGACCTGAGGGCTATGATGGCCATGGATAGTACGATGATAAGGACTGAGGCGCTGAGCCTTATGGGTAGGGTTTCCCGTGCCCGTGCAAGCATTTTATTAATTATCTCGAGCAATGATGAGCTTAGGGACTGGATTAAGAACACCGCCAGTAGGGCTTATGGTAAGTTCCTAATGCTTAGGCATATTAGGTACTTCCTCAGTTATAAGGACTTTGAGATTGTATTAAGGAGGATCCAACAGGGTGAGGATGTTTACTCACTTTACCTGGCAAGCACAGCGAGGTTCGAATCATCGTTTAAGTGGGGATGGACACCATCAGTACCAATATCAAAGATTTTAGGTATTAATCACGGCCGTGCATGGACCATGGAACTAAACCTAGCAGTATTAATGCCGTTCTCATTTCAATTAATTAATGAAGGCCACGGCTTAGCAGTAATAGGTAGGGACATTAATAATAGGGAGATTCACTGGTCATTTAGCGGTTCAAGCCCCCATGTATTAATTATAGGGCCAACAGGTGCAGGCAAGACAACACTGGCCATGAGTATTGCCTACCAGGTTAAGCGTAGGTTAGGGAATAGGATTAAGTTAATAATAATTGATCCCCATGGACATACCGAGGTCCTTAGCAGGTTGATTAATGTTAGGACCATAGACTTAAGTAGAAATAGAATTACAGTGAACGAGCCATCAATACTAATTGAGTCAGTACGACTATCAAACCCGCTTTTCGCAATCGGTACCGAGGGCGCATTGCTACGTATGGCGGGTATTGGTGATGAAATTTCGAGCATTGATGAATTAATGAGAAGACTTAAGGAATTATCAAGCGATTTAATACTGAAGGAGGCGTATTATAACCTATACAATGCACTTGCACCAATAATTAATTACTACAACGGCGTAAATAATGACGCACTGCTTAATGTTTATGATCTACTTAATGGTGACGCAATCTTCACAATGAGGTCAATACTAAGCAATGAATTACTTAGGTACTTAACACTGCTCATAATACTCTCCATTAGTAAGAAGGCGATTTCCGAGTGCCCTAATCCACCGTGTCCATTAAGGTACCTCATCATCATTGATGAGGCCCATAACGTACTTAAACTACCGAATGAATACAGAGTGCTTGGTGTTGATGACCCAGTGGAGAGGATGTTTAGGGAGTTGAGGAAGTTCGGCGTTGCACTATTTATTTTGGTACAACCACCACTTGATGCCCTTAATGAGGGTATTCTGGGAAATATTGGTACTGCCATTATTCTATCGGGGAACTCACAATACGTCTCTCACGTAGTATCAAACATAAGCGGTATTGATGGTGATGATGCTACATGGTTATTGAGTGGGCGGTTCAGAGCATTGGTGTTGCGTCAGGGTGAGCCTAAGCCTATTAAGCTATCTCGACTTCACGTCCCTAAGGAGTTGATAATGGAGAAAGCAATTGGATGATTTTGAAGGGAAAATGTAATGAGTAGTATTCAACTCACGTTCTCACCACTATTCTCATTATTGTTATTAACATTATTATCGGCGTAATATGACCGATCCGACACGAAAACCTCAACCTTCTTGGCATTTAAGCTCTTAGCTATATATTCAAAGGCAGCCATTGGATTTGTGTGGCTACCGCAGGTGTATACATCGACGGTGGCATACCCGTGCTCGGGCCAGGTATGGATTGATATGTGGCTTTCAGCGACTATAGCCACTACGGATATTCCGCCATTGACTCCAAACTTGTAGTAGAAGGTTGATACGACTAACGCACCGGCGATATCCGCTGCCTCCTTAACTGTTTTTAGTAGATACACCTCATCCTTAAGCAATTCCCTATTGCAACCATATAGATTTCCATACACGTGTACCCCATACACTAGTGCATTCCTCTCCCTGCCCCCCAGTTCTATTAGGGTTTGGGTCGTCATCTTCCCCAATATTGAACGTTTTTTGAGTAATGCGTACCCAACCCCTATATAAACATATCCCCCTAAAAACAGCGGTATTACCTTAAACGGTGAAGTTCACGGCTTGGGTTCATTAGGGGATAAGTATTAAATACTTCAAGTGTAATTTCTCTGTTAGATGGAAGGACTGGATTATTTTAAGAGTGCGTATGTAGAGATTGGAAATTTTATTTTAAATGCCCTCAACATAATTAATATGAAGGAGATCGAGTTGTTCGTGGATGCCTTGATAAATGTCTATAAGAGTGATAAGAAGGTCCTCGTCGTTGGCGCAGGTAGGTCAGGGCTGGTGGGCAGGGCATTCGCGATGAGGTTAATGCACCTTGGTTTTAGGTCCTATGTGCTTGGTGAGACAATAACGCCCAGTGTTGGTGATGGTGACCTTGTGGTTGCGATTTCCGGTAGTGGTACGACGACCATGGTCGTGGCTGCGGCTGAGGCGGCTAAGAAGATGAGGGCTAGGGTCGTCGCAATAACGAGTTATAGAGACTCACCGCTGGCTAATTACGCCGATTTGGTGGTCCAAGTGCCTGGTAGGACTAAGGTGGCTAAAATGGATGATTACTTCGCCAGGCAGATACTCGGTCTTCACGAGCCTCTGGCGCCATTGGGGACATTATTCGAGGACACAACGATGGTTCTGCTTGACGCAGTAATTGCGGAGTTAATGCATAGGCTTAGGAAGACGGAGGATGAGATAAGGAGTAGGCATGCCAATATTGAGGTTCCCTGAACTAGTTCCCCTATTCCTCGCTCTCCATTGCCCTAATACCAACGTTTATGAGACGTTTAAACACCCTATCAATTAACCTCACGTAAATGCCCTTTTGACCCACGAACGCACCAAAGGCGTTCTTTTTCACGGTTACCATTAGCTCAGGCCCCGCGAAGTCCACGTCAACTATGTGCTTACCAATCCAACCAACCGGGTGAAGCGCCCTAATCCACTCCTTGAAGTTAAGGTTCATCTCCACGGTCCTAACCCTCAGGTTACTCTCACCCTCAATTGCCTTAATCCTCTCACCACCCTTACCAACCACCCTACCCAGGTGACCCTCCTTAGCTATTATTAATGCGTCAGGCACATTCTCACTCTTAATGCCCAGATTCTCCTTCTCCTGCTTAAACTCAATCACCGTAACTACATCGGCGTCCGGCGCGTGAACCCTTATTAAGTCGAGTATCTGCTTCTCCGTATTACTCAATTCCCTCTTCCTCATCCTCAACTCAAAGGATACCTTAACACCCCTCTTGGCACCTGGTCTGACGATATCCTTAAGGCCTAGGTCCACAACCACCGCATTCTCCTCATTAAGTAGAACCTCCCTGAGCAATGTTGCACCATCCTTCTCAACACCAAGTGGTCTCTGGAGCACTGGGTCGCCCGCGATTATTAATCGTGAATTCCTGCCAATCCTCATGAGTATCTCAGCGGCATTTTCAGGCTGAGTGCTCTGGGCATCGTCAAGGAATATTAATGAGTCATCAAACGTCCTACCCCTTAGGTAGGATACGTCGGTAACCATTACCTTACCCTCCTGAAGAAGCTTCGTTATTTCCTCCCTATCCATCAATCCCTCAAGGATGTCCTCAAGGTATGCGGAAGCAACCTTATAGTACAGGTCACCAAGTTCCTCAGGCGTTAATGACCTACCCGTGCTAACGTCAACCACGGGCCTGGCGATTATGAATCGCTTATAGGTCCCTGCAAGTACTGAGGATATGCCGTAAACGCATGATATTAGGCTCTTGCCAGTACCCGTTGGTCCGAAGACACCCACTATCTCGTTCCTCGAGTCCTTAAGCGCATTTAGGAATCTCTCCTGTCCAATGCTCATTGGCTTAATCTTGTCCAGTAATGACGACATCGGTTCATGATTAATTAATGGGTTTTTAAATCCTTACTTGTGACTAGCCAAACACTGTCTTCACAGGTGTAATCTTTTCGCGACAGACCTCCCTGGCCAATTTAACTGGGTCATCAAAGTACTTAATCCTAATGACCCTCCTATCATCGACATACTCAGGGAATGCCTTGGGCAAGGCATCACTACTCAGGTTAGTCCCGACCAGCACGTATGCGGGCTTACCCATTGCATAGGCTAGGAGCACCTCGATTATCGTCCCAGCACCACCGCCTAACGCCACCAGTACGTCACTGGACCTAACCATTATTACAGACCTACACCTAAATTCACACCCACTGTCAATCCTAATAACACCGCTTGGTAATTCGACATCATGTCTCTCCAGGGGGAGTATGACGGCTATCCTAAAGCCTAGTTTCAACGCCTCATCAATTATCGTCTTCATGAACCCCCAATAACCACCAAGCAATAGTGTGGCCGTTGGGCACTGCAAGTGAAGCTCCTTGAGAAATTCCCTGGCCATGGCCTCGGTCTTAGGGTCCACAGGGCTTGAATGAGCCGCTATGGCAATCTGCATCGCTACTACGCTGAGTTAGGCGCTTAATAATGCTTAATCCTCATTGAATATTCATTGATTCTCTAAGCATCGGTATTATGTGGTTATCAATTATGTAGTTAATGACCTCCCTACAACCATTACAATTAATGGTTGATACCCTGAACGTAGGTATTGACCCATCAATAACCGCCACACTATTTAATGCAGTATTTACCTCATTCTCTGTGGCAATGTCGATCTTATTCACGAGTAGTAATAATGGCGTACCACTAAAGCTGCTTCGGATCTCCCTCAACAGGTTTAATTGTTCCATTAATGAGTAACCGCTGTGGTTTGTTGGGTCCAGGATAAAGACTATGACCCTCGCCAAATACTTCAGCGCCAGTATTGCCTGGAGTTCGATCTTATTACGTTCGCTCAATGGCCTATCAAGGAGGCCAGGGGTGTCTATTACCTGGACCTTCACGTCGTTGAGAACCGTGAAATGACCAACATGTAACTCCTTTGTGGTGAATGGGTATTCTGCAACTTTAGGTTTACCACTACTCACACACCTAACGAAGCTACTCTTCCCAACATTGGGCATTCCAGAGACCACAATCGTGAATAGGCCTGGATCTATGCTTGGTAACTTGTCGAGCTTAGTCGCCGCACTCTTCAGGAAGTCAAGCTCCGGCTTTAAGTCCATGATCAAGTCCTTAACCCTGGCTAGGAAGTTCCTCCTAGCCCTAACTATGTCATTACCTGTCGTGGCGGACCTAATGGCCATCACGGCATCCTTATATATTGATGAGAGGGCCTTCGTGGCATGACCAACCTTAGCCAGGGAGTGCTTGTACATGGTCCTATCAATCATTAACTCAATCAATTCCCTATAGAATGGGTGCAGGGAATCTAAGAACGGCATCCCGAGGGCCACATCACGAAAGGCATCACTCAAGTACTTCCTAACCTCCCTAACCCTCCTCAACTCAAGTCTCCTCAACCTATCAATGCCAGGTTCAATACTTGGGTTCCTAGCCTGAAGACTAAAGTAAACACCAACCACGGCATCCCACAACTCCTCACTGGTCGGTACATGTGGTGCTCTAATCACGTTAATGACCACGCCAATGTCTACAACCCCCTTAATAAACGTTTAATCAATAATATACATAACCTAAATAATCGCAGTAATTAATAGGCAATAATCAACAATTAATGGGATGAGCATTAACAGGCTAAGTGTGGCGGGGCTTCTAGTATTCATTGGCGTGGCTGAATTCCTACTGTTAATGTTGATCGCCGAGACGCTTTACCCGGGGTATTCGGTCTCCAGAAATTACATCAGTGATTTGGGCGTTGGGCCTACGGCGATCTTATTCAACTCCTCAATAATAATCATGGGCCTCCTACTAGTAATTGCGGCAATACTCGTATGGGGACTTAGTAAGGTCTTTGCGGTAACAATAGCCCTAACGGGCATTGGCGCAATGGGCGTTGGCGTATTCCCAGAGACCGTTCATCCACTCCACCTAATCTTTGCATTAATAGCCTTCCTATTCGCATCAATATCGTCATACCCAACGATAAAGATATCAAGGAGCCCAGGGAGAGCACTATGGCCGATACTAGGCACAATTGGCCTCATAGCCCTAATACTATACATAATGCACATGTACCTAGGCCTAGGCCCAGGCGGGATGGAGAGGATGATAGTATACCCAAACCTAACCTGGGCCCTGGCCTTCTCCGCGGAATTAATGAATTATAAGGATGCCTCCGGGGTATGATTAGTAATAATCACGGGGCCTAATTATCGCTCATGTATTTAACGGGTTGGTTCACTTGGGACATACTATGAATATGTGCATGGTGTATAAACTATGCCTGACGATACTCCACTTACGTAAGAGCCAGGTGGTGCATTTGCAAGATTCCAGTATGCGGCTGTGATTGAAAGATCCACAGTACTGCTTGATGAAGGTACAACATCAATAACCCACCAGGCATTGACCCAAATGGTCTGGTAGGTATAGTAGGCACAGTATACCCAGGAGGTTACTGCATTATTCTCAAAGTCTACCGGAAATGCCGCATAGCTTTCCGTAGATAAACTCGGTAAGTATATGCTGGCTGGTGATATGTCCTCAAAGGCATTTGGGAATGTCGCATAGCTGCCGCTGGCGCCTATACTGAATGTCCACGTGATGTTGGACAGTATTATAGTGGGTACGTTGGGTAGGCTTGTGCTATATCCTGGATTTTGAGAGAGGGAAATCATCTCGCTAGTACCAGCAGGTAACGATATACCAATCCCGATAAACGGAATTGACGTGCTACCTATTGATTGTGGAATCCATTGAGTAGGACCTCCATCACCGACAAATGTGCTGACCTCGCCTTCCTTATACATCTGATAGCCGGTGTAGTAATCAATGGCGCCCACCTGGTAACCCTCAAGACCACCGTTATTATACATCGTAGGACTCTCTAAATATGCTTCATAACCGATAACGTTTATGGGGACTGATGATGGTGCACCACCAAAGATTTCGTTAGATGCCAATAAGCATGTATCCCAGTAATACGTGCCGTTTCCGTCAGAGTAACCCGGTATGCCGTACTGGTACCAACCTGAATAAAGCATTGGTGCCGCCCATATAAACGTGGTGGTATCCGTCACATACACACCGGATGATGGACTTGAGGCACTGCTAAATTCGACGGAGTATCCCTCGTAGCATGGATCCTCGCCTTGCACCGGGTCTACGTTGCTACTTACTGTTGTCGCTGTTGTAGTCGGTCTCATCATGTTTACCATAACCGTTGTTAATTGACTTAAGTACACTGGCCCTATTATTAGTCCCCATGGCTTAACCCACCTCACCACGATTACCACAGGCTCATGCCTATTCACCGGTATTATTGGGTAGGCTAGTAGGTAGTCATTACTTGGCTCCCCATTAATGAATATTAACCTGTGATTCGTGGCCACCGCCCATGAATAGGCTAGCACGAACTCGATGATACCCTCATCACTACCGTTCGCATAAATGCCGATTATGTCGTTCCTAGCAATGGCGATGGCTAAATCATGAATCACCGGACTCGTTAGGTTAACGGTTATCCTGCCCAATGGGCCACTGGAAATAATGCTAGGCTTAATTAGGGACCAATCAATGACGACAACACTGTTGTTTGGTAGACTCACTAATTGATCAAGGCCCACGGGCTTAATCAGCGATTGATTAATGCCGATATTAATCAATTTTTGGGCTAGTGTTTGCGGGCCAACAACGTAGATTGGCGTGTTAAGACTCGTTGGAAAACTAACAATGCCTTGGTTAGTGTCTGCAAATTTATTGTTCACGGCATCGTTAGGTCTAACCACGGCGCCATGGTCAGTTAAAGGCGTCGGTAAAGCAACGAGTACTGAGGTAGCAATTACAGCGGCGATGATCACGGCGGCTATGAACAAAAGCCTAGACCCAGAACCCATACCCATCAAGGGTGATAAAATTTATGGATCTTTTTACTTCGGGTGTTCAGAGAAAGTAGCTCGAGTGGGGTTGAATGTGCATTAAGTTCATGGTCGTTGAACTGCGGGTACGTGAATGAGCCGATACCGGCCCTAAGCTACGCACTCGTAACGAATACTCACCGGGTTACGGGTCCTTGCATGGGATTGTAGTGCTGCTGTAACAACGGTATGCCCATAAACTATGGTTAACTACATGTAATGAGCCCACGGCGCATCACCTGGGTCGACCTGGCGAGCCCCTTGGTTCTGTAATATATCACGACCGTACTCTGCGGGTACCTTTTTGAGTAATGCCTTCCCCAATCTCTGTCCGGTGCGGATAGGTTACAAAGGCATTGGTGGAATGAGGTTGGGTGGCTCGTTAGTAAGGCGTTACGTCAATGTGGTTAAGCGATTTCCCATGAGAAATGCTTAAAACCCTAGATTGGGATTCAATCCCGCCCCGGTAGCTCAGCCTGGTAGAGCGCCTCACTGGTAATGAGGAGGTCCCGGGTTCGAATCCCGGCCGGGGCTCCAACAGGGTTATTCCTTCGTGGTTTTGTGGGTTTTGATATTGGCTTATGTGAGGTTGTTGAAATCGTGTTTAGCTTTCGTTATTGTGGAAATTATCTTAATATTGCTTGTGTCACTTTTAAGAATACCCGGAGTTAAAAAAGCCCAGCGAACTGAGGGCTTGATAATTATGAGTGCCGGGTTAGGATTGCCTATTAACAGGACGCGCCTAATCGCGTTGGTCATGCTCATCATCGGCATAGTCTCGGCAACGCTTGCCGTGCTCGCCCAAACATCGGTCCAATCAGGCCCTTCATGGCATTCAGCGGTAAGGCTTATGAGATCGATTATTACAATACGAGCGGTCTTCCGGCACCTACGTTAGTTATTCGCGGGACCATGAATGGTACGCCAGTGCCGCTCTCCGTGAGCATCTTCGCAATTACGCCGACCAGGATATACACCGTGGGTTACTACTACGGCGTTGGCACAGTGAGCATAAACCTAACGGGCTCATTAATGATGGGCGTCGCCAATACCTGGATTAGCGATTACGGCAGTGCCATCTGGCCATCATTAATGGCATTCATAACCTACGGAGCCAATAACGAGACCTGGACCGTGATAGCGGCAATACCCTACAACCCAACCTGGGTAATGGAGAAGAGGCCGGTTGAGATCTTCGTTAACGCCAAATTCAACGAGGTGAAACCCGTTCACGTAACGCCGCTAAGCAACGTTGATGCAGCAGCGAGTACCCAAGTGATCGAGCCAGGCAAGGTCAACGGGAGTAGCGACCCATTTGGGTTCACGTACATAGGTAGTTGCTCGTCAAGTAGCAATGTCGCGTACCCACCAACACCATCAAGCACCGAGGGTGTCTCCTACGTGTGGGTTCTCGAGCAATGCAACGAGTTCGAAGGTGGAGTACCACTTGTCTTCATTGGGTGGAGCACCAATGCGCTTCAGAACATAAATTCTATACTCATCAATAATATTGAGGGTACGGCACAGAGTGGTTCAGGGCTTTTTGGCGTACTCAATGAAACCGGTGGGAGTGGTGGGACTTTAGTGCTTGTGGGGCCAACATACACCTTCAGCAATACATATATAATAGAGCTTCCGAACGCAATCGGGAATGTATTTATTGAGTATGGTCCTTTAAATGAAGAAATAACAACAGGTAACGTATACTATAGTGTCCCGAGCAATGGTTTCTTCTACGTGGGGTTGCCCTCTTACGTTGCTTATGTCGCGTTTCAGGAATACGAAGTAGCCCCCTTCATGACTTTGGCAACAGGCGTTTGGGCCAACGGTACTGAGTCCCTGGCGCCTCTTGAGTCTGACTTTAATGGGCAGTACCTCTATGTTTATCCATACCTAGACGTTGGTAATGGCTCAATGACCGGCGTATTTAATGGCGTGGTTTATATGTACCAGAATTACGGTCAATTGCTAATAAACCTACTTGATACTTACATGTATAATCAGGGCCTTGGTTGGTCGCCATGTTCAAATGCCCCACAGCCTGCCTTTGGCACGACATCGAATGGGATCGACTACGTTGAGTTCACGCTGTCGAGCATAACGAACACGTACAGCCCCAACCCAATTGGTTGGGCATTCATGTTCGGTTCACTATTGGTCGGCGGCTACTTTGGTGACTTACTTGACATCGTCGATTACGTGCTCATGGCTGTTGGCGATGCCTTAACAATCGCCAGTGCCTTCGTAAACTCGGCGCTCTTTAACCAAAATACCTTTGGGCTGAGCGCTAGCGTGTACATAAACTATTACCCATCCTCTACCTTCTACGTGACGCTTATAGGGAGCCCGCAGGTCACGAGCATCACTGGCTCGCAATCCCTCTATCCCATGGGCATGGTTATAAATGCAAGTGGTTATTATCCGTCATGGCTCACGGGAACCCAATGTAACTCGTGATTTTGCACTGTCAATTTAATATATAATATAATGCATCAAAATTATCTCTTTTCCGTATTAATTTTAATTATTTTAAGATGATACCATTCCCTACAGTCCTTACATAATGACTGGTTTTGGATAAGGTTAACTAGTAATAATTACGGCCATGGTTTTCACTCGTTTAGTTTTCTCTTTCTATTAAACATTAATTTTTTATACTTCCCTGGGACTTTGTTTTGTAATGGATGGGCAGGAGTTAAGGCAGAGGCGTGGTGCGCCGGGTTATAGGGTTACTAAGTTACCGTATAAGGTTAGGGTTTACCTGAATAACCAGGTCCTTATACCGGCGAGTCTCGTGAGGGTATTGGGCATTTCTGGGCTTAAGTACGCGGTCATAACCATTTCCTACAATGGTATTCCAATCACGATTAAGGGCGTTAAGTTGCTGAGGACTAAGCGCACGGATTCAAGGCAGTTCACGATTCCAAGGGATGTTAGGGAGGCCTATGGGATTAGGCCTGGTGATGAGGTTGAGATAATAGACATAAAGCCCCTCAGGTTGTCTTAACCGCAGATCGGCCCGTTAATCAACAACTGCCTTATGTATATAGTCGTGTTAACCACGTAATTAGCATAGGCAGTTATTACGATATCCCCATAATACTCGTTGTAAATCGTGATTGATGACTCGTTACTACCCGTTGTTAGGTCTATCACGTGCCCATTGATTTGTAGGTATGCCATCGTCACATTTAATTGCCTTAAGTACCCGGGGCCAACCCATGAATACTTTATTAAAATTTCGTATTGACCTGGCGGTAGTGTGGCATTCATCGTGAACCAAGCCCCAGGAGGTTCACTTGGTGTGTGGGCTATTTCCCCATTTATTACCTGCCCATTGATTAGGGAGACCATATTTGGCATGGTATTAATGGTAATGGGTGCACATATCACAGGTTCACCCGTGTAATTCGCCCTTAGAACTAGCAGGTCATTCCCAATCACCATGTAGACTCCGTAACCCTCCATTAATGCGGTATTCACATACTCATTGTACGGCGTGCCCCACCAAGTGAACCAGGGACTGTCTGGCTGGGCCACTATGTAATCCGGCTTAACCCATGGGTACCACTGCGTGTATGCATTTATGTTATTTGAGAATGGTGGGTATAGGTTATTCTGAGCAAGTACCGTGGCGTTACTCGGTATTAACCTAAGCGCACTCCAAACATCATAGTCAGCCTTAGTGAATTGGTATTGGAAGTGGATGATTGGGCTGACGCCGAGGAACACCACCAACGTTGAGATCAGTATTAGGGCCATTAACCTCCTTTGCTGCTCAATCGGTATTTTCGACACGGCCATTAACGACGCCATTATTATGAACGGCACCGAGAAGGAACTATACTGGAAAAATGGGCTATAGTATATGACGTCGCTGGTTAGGAAGGATGCGAGGGGCCATGCGAGTGATGGGAGGGCCAGTGGGTCTAGGAAGGCCGTGAATGCAGTCGGTGCATAAAGCTCGAGGAAGTATAGGAATTTCTCCGTACCATACACCGAGTATAACTTCGGTATTAGTAATGGGTCCTTAATGACTGAGATTAATATGCCGAAGCTAAATGATGATGCGTACTGCTCGGGTAAGCCCGATAGTGGCGATGTGGTTGTTGGGCCCAGCGGGTTAAGTAAAGACTTCGTCCATAGGGCGATTAGGAGGACTACTATTGATACTGCGATGGTTAATACACCATGCATTAACTCACGCCTCCTCCTAATGTTTATAATCACGTAGTACAGCCCGAGTAATGCCATGGGTATTGGCGCAAACTCTATGGTGCCGAGCGTGAGCAATAGCATTGGGTAATAAATCCTCCACTTCCTCGTGATTAGCAGGTAAGTTGAGTATAGGGCGAGGGGCATGAATATAGTCTCCATGTGAAAATCAAAGGAGTTTGCGCCCTGGACCAGTGGGTCCATGAGGTAGATAATTGCGAAGAAGGCCCCTAACCAATCCCTGCCTAGGTACTTACCTAACCAGTAAATGGGTAGTGCCCCTAGGGCCACGAGTATTGTCTGAGCCACAAGCAGGGTGATTGGGCTCGGGTATACGGCGTACACGGGTAGGAATAGGAATAACGTTGGTGAGAAGTGGACGTCTAGGAAACTATAGCCTATGGGCCCAGGCTTGGGTATTATCGCCACATCAACACTCTCATAAAACAGCCTGTGGTAATACAGTGTTGATGCCAGTGCCTGGGCGAATATCCCGAGGTCCGCAGCGTGGGTGTGAAATGTTAGGTACTTCAGCAATGTATAATACGACATCACTACGATATACGCCGCAATACCAAGGTAAACCACCAAGCCACTGATTGACCTTCTCATTCCAGAAATTCATGGTTAAGGACTTATTAAGTAATTACTTCATGAAATCAAGTATTGACGGCCCACCACCCCTCTCATGCTTAACCTCCTGGCAACTAACGCTTATTGACTTCATTCCATCATTACCAACCTCAAGTATTATTGGCTTCCAAATATTTGTGAAGGCAGCGTTAACTATGTAGGAGCTACCGGACTTAACGCACCTAACTGTCGAGTTGTGGGCGTGGCCATGTATAGCAATGACATTATTACTAAAAATCACACCCTCCAAATCCCTAACCCCAAGGCTAGGCCAAATCCTTGGATCCTCACCCTGAAGTGTCTTAAATGTTGGTGCGTAATGTATTAAGAGGATTGTTAACTCCCTCGATGAGTTGATGGTTTTCCTAAGCCACTCAACCCTGCGCCTATACGTGTCCGCTATATTGGGTATGTGCCTCAACTGCCACGTCGTTGGCCTCTCCAGGGATCCCTTCGAACCAATTATCCTAAGTGTTACATCATTTATTGTTAATTTAACGACCTCATCATCAAGCCACCTAATGACACCTAGCTCCCTAGCCCTCGGCATGACCTCATCATAATCCTCATTACCCGGCACTGCAATTATCGTGTCACTAAGCCTCCTTAATTCGTTGATTAATATCTTTAATCCCTCAATCTTTCCATCCTCCATTAAATCGCCTGCTATGAGTACGGCGTCGAACTTGCCGAGGTTTTTAACGGCTTCCCTGAACCTTGGGAAGTACTTCGGCGAGTGAATGTCTGCTGTGGTGAGTATCCTAGCAACCATTTAATAGGTGGTAAAACATATTATTAAATTACTTTTCCAGGTTTATGGTTAAATGAAGGGCAGCCTAGAATTACGGAAGTGCGATCCTGGCAATGACCTAGACATAATAGTGAGTCTCGAGAGGGAGATCTTCAGGCCAAGCGAGCAGTACACCCTTGGTTTCATTAATTGGTTATGCAGGAATTGCACTAATTACTCCTACATAGCATTCATGGATGGGAAGCCCGTGGGCTACATAATATCGTGCATAGAGGGCCTCAGTAGGGGTCACGTGATATCCGTCGGCGTTCTCAGTGACTATAGGAGGATGGGCATTGGTAACGCGTTAATGTGTAGGTCAATATGCTCAATGGCCGAGAGGGGTATTGACCACGTGATACTTGAGGTCAGGGTATCAAACACGCCGGCAATAACGCTCTATAGGAAGCTTGGCTTTGACGTGCATGGCGTATTAAGGAGCTACTATAACGATGGTGAGGACGCATACCTAATGATACTTGGGAATGATAAGTTTGAGGCGTTAATACGTAAATGCTGCTCAGTAACCAAACAACCTCCTTAGATACGTCTGCATCCACCTATCCTTCTGCACCGTGTAATCCCTCTTCGGCTCAGGATCCTTACTCGGCTTTGGTGGTTGTTGCGTGTAATCAAAGCCAAATTGAACACTTACAGTCTCCAACTTACCCTCAATATTACCGACGTAAGCCCAACCAACAAATGCGTACTGCACGGACACCCTCTCATTACTGCCCAGGTCCTCTAGGATCTTGTTAGTGGCAAACAGCGCGCTCTCGAACGCAATTTCCTGATTCTTTGGATATGGCAATTTTGCAGCATCACCAGCGGCAAGTACATCGTCAAACTTAGGGGTTCTCAGGTCTGTTGGTGACCTAACCTCAACCCAATCAGCACCTAATCCAGCGTCCCTTATGAATGACGGAGCCCTGTTGGGCTCAAGCATCGCCAGCAGGTCGTACCTATACCTCTCACCGCTTTTCGTAACTACCTCCCCATCACTCATCTCGACTATTTCCTGGTTCGTGATCAATTCAATGCCCGCCTTATCGTAGATTGACTTAACAACATCAGCTATCACGGGTGGTTGCGTCTTATCATTTGCATCAATATGTATTATCCTAACCTTATCCCTAACACCCCTATACTTAAGTATTGTATGGATGAGAAGCGCGGTTTCCGTCGGTGCGGGGGCACATCTATAAGGTGCCTTTGGTGCGTATACTACTACCGTACCCCCATTAATATTCCACACCCTATTCTTGAGAACGTGGACCCTACCTGGGTCATAAACGTTGGCGTTCATGTACCAGTACTTATCATAGCCGTTTATTGATGAGCCGTCAAAGACCACGCCGGGTGCCAGCACGAGGTAGTCATAGCTTAAGCTCTTTATGCGGTTGCCAAGTAGTGTCTCGGTGTAGTTAACAACCCTATTGTTGGGGTCGATGCTAATTACGTCACCCGTAACAACATTGACACCCCTTAACCCAATCTCTTCATAACCCCTGATGATCCTGCCGTACTCCTCCTCATTAGTTAGTAGTAATGGTCTCGTTGGTCCACCGATGTAGTGCCTATCCCTGGTTATCACGGTGACTTCAACGGAGCCCTTAGCCTTTTCAATTAGTGTATTTGCAATTGTTAATCCTGCGATCCCACCGCCGACAATGACAACTCTTTTGCGGGGCATGCCCATCATGGCTTGGTTAGGCTACGTAAATATAAAGTGGGATCTTAAGTTAATGATATTGAGAAGGGTATCGCCAGTTCAGTTAAATTATCACCTCTTCACCCTAGAGACGATCAGCCTATTACCCACGGCGTTGATTGTTAGTAATCCATCATCAGCCAGCCAGGCAATGTATGAGAGGAGTGCGGAGCGGTTCAGCAGGTAATTGTGTGGTGAATCAATGGTTATACCCAACGATGAGAGTAGCTTTACAATTAAGTCCTCAAGTACTACTTGATCACCGACATTACTAAGGACGAGCTCCCTCAACCTATTTATTGCATTAATATTCTCATTAATTACGTTAATAGCATCTTGAGGCTTCATTACATCGCCGTGGGCAGGCACGACATACTCATACCTAGTCACACCCTCGGAGAGCTTCCTAAGGCTTTCAAGCGCGAGACCGGCATTTAAGTGGTATGGCGCTCCGTACTTTCGTATGACATCAACCGGGAAGAACGCGTCAGCCGTGAACAGCGTATTTCCGTAGGCTATCCCGACCATACCCATCGTATGCCCTGGTAGTGGCATTACCTCAAGACTCACCTCCCTATATAGATCGTCCAGTTCCTTAACCATTACGCCCTCAGCCTCAAGGAGTTTCGTCCTAAGTAACTTAGGTGGGAAGGAGCCAAAGAGATAAAGCGGTTCGAGCACGGGCCTCTCTATGAAGGGTTTATCCTCCGGTGTCGCGTAGACGGTGGCACCGCTCCTCTTAACAATTAACGCGTTACCGCCGATGTGGTCCGCGTGATGGTGAGTATTTATTATGGCGCGAACCCTTAGGTTTAGGGGTTTAATGGCGTTGAGTATTCTACGTCCTGAGTCCTCGTCAATCCCCGTATCAATTATCACGCACTCATTATTATCTATAACTAACACGCCGGCATTCGTTCTACCAATCACAACGTAAACATTATCCGAAAGTCTCTGTAGCCTCTGCGTTTGCATTACTGATAACACATTAAGTAGTTTATATAGTTTTTAAGTAATTCAGCATACCTATGGACGTAAATTGGTTTCAGCATTTTTGCTCAATAACTCAACGTTGATTCCAGGTTTCGCTCAGGTAGAAGAACAATAATCATTAATGTAATGTGCAACATCTAGAATACAGAATAATTGATTTTTAATGGGACTCATTTAGTATTAAGTTTATATGGCAGCAATACGAGTGCTGCCGTTAGGGTTATCAGGGCTGCAGTTGTGAAGGCCCACTGTACAATCATCGATGTTAAGGGTAGCACCAGGAATGCCCCAGTAAATCTCCCGGCCTCACCCACAACGGTGCTTGTGGAGAACACCCCGGGTAGTACATCACTCCTCCACCTGAGTTGTATGAATGTTGTTATGGCTATTCCAAACATAGCCATGAAGAACCAGCGAGTTAAGGCGAGGGTCCAGGCAATTACGGGATTGCCCACGACGCCCATTAGGCCGGTGGTCGCAGCCATAACAACTGTGGAGGCTATAGCAATGATTAATTCACGCCCCAGTTTCAATAGTCTACGGCCAAGGAAACCACTTATTATGCTACTTATTGGTGGTGCTGAATATATTAGGGCTAATTCGTAGGTATTACCCCTGGACCACATGACCATCAGTGCTGGGGTTAGGCTATAGGCTATACCCAGTAGGAACGAGTTAAGGTAAATTAACCTAGCCTCGGAAAAGATGAGCCTCTCGCTCCTCCTATACTCAAACCGTGGAAGCAACAACGCTAGTAGGTAAAGGGGTATTGCTATGTAAAGCCAGGTGGGCTTAATGAATAAAGCCATCACAATGCCCATTAAGTCGCCCAGTGAGCCCATGATGACTCTCTCTGAGTTTACACGACCAAGCCTCTCCTTACTGACTAGGCCTGGGATTACTGAGGATGTATGGACACTTAACATACCCATAAGCAGCGCGGTGGTGAATAAGCGTAGGTAAGGAAGGTTAATGAGAAGGAGGAGGGACGTAAAGGGATAAAGAGCCCTGGCGGTCCTAACCCTAACCAGCGCGAAAGTGGCGAGGCTTGATAATGAGTAGGCAATAGTCAATAGAAATAACTTAAATCCATTAGAACCCGCAGTAAATAAAGCCCATAAAAACACATACGTAAACAGAAACCTACTCAATAATGATAGCGAGTAAATAATAGTCATCATAATTATGTTGTACTTTTCACTTACTGCTTTAATCATAAAATTTACAATAATAGAAGAGAAACTCCTTGCGCTAAAAATTTTCTTCACTCTTATTTTTAAATTTAAGTTATAACATAACATAAAATATTTATGTTTCTCGATATGAACCTAAGCGTAATTAAGTGCTTGGTTGAGGTCGTTGATTATGTCCTCAGGGTCCTCAAGACCCACGCTCAGTCTAAGTAGGTTGTCCTTAATGCCCGCCCTGGCCCTATCCTCAGGGCTCCAGTGTACGTGTGTTGTGCTTGCTGGGTGTGTTATTATGCTCTCGGCACCTCCAAAGCTAACGCTTGGTATTATCATCTTAACGTGTTTATAGACGGCCATGGCTTCCTTCAAGCCACCCTTGACCTCAAAACTAACCATGCCACCGCAGTTACTGAGTAGTTTCTTCGCGACTTCGTAGGTCTCGTGATTATCGAGGCATGGGTAATAAACCCTCTCGACCTTTGGATGGTCCATTAAGAATTCAGCTACGGCCTTAGCGTTTTCCTCGTGGGTCCTCATCCTAATGTGGAGTGTCTTCAATCCCCTATCAACTAGGAATGCCGTGAAGGGCTCCATAATCGTACCAAGGAACCTCCTCCACTCCCAAACACCTTTAATCCTATCGTCACTTCCAACTATGAAGCCCGCCACAACATCATTATGCCCACTAAGGTACTTGGTGGCGCTGTGAATCACGAAGTCTGCGCCATGACTAATCGGTGTAATGCCCATTGGGGTGGCTAGGGTATTATCAACAACGACCACGGCATTAACCTCATGGGCTGCCTTAACTATCTTGGGAATATCGTAAACCCTAAGGAGTGGGTTTGAAACGGACTCGATGAACACGACATTAATGCCGCTCTTTAGGGAATTAATGACGTTATTGGTGCCCGGGTCTGTAATTACCGTCTTAATGCCGAACTTGCTCAGTCTCTCCATGAGGACTAGTGTTGAGCCGTAGACGTCGAGGGGCATGAGCACGGTGGAGTCCCTGGAGAGGAGGGCCATCATTAACGTGGTTATTGCAGCCATACCACTGGATGTCCCGAGGGCATCAACCCCATGCTCAAGCTCAGCCACTTTACTCTCCACGGCATGAACCGTTGGGTTATCCTCCCTACTATACTTAAGCGGTACTACGCCATGCAATGACGGCCTTCGCTCGGGCTCCCTATAATCGAAGAGTGAGGTTTGGTAAATGGGTTCAATGATGGAGCCCATGTTGTCATCAACATGCCTCACACCTCCACGCACACTCTTTGTGCCCTTACCCACGAAGCTCACGATTTTGACAGAGGTATTAAGTATTGCGTACCTAATCACTGATTTTTGACCTAATATTCATTTCAATCTCCTGACTAATCTCACGCCCCCTCCTCGCAGTCTCCTCAATCATCCTCATAATCAAGCCCCTAAGACCACCCTCCTCAGCGACCTTAATACCCCTAATGGTGACACCGCCAGGTGTCGTAACCTCCTCAATCACCTCCCACGGCCTTCTGAATTTCAGCAACTCGGTGCTTGTTTCCAACGTGCCAATAGCCAACTCCCAGGAAATGTCAGTCGGTATGCCAAGCAGTAATCCGGCTTCCCAGAGGGCCTCGAGTATCAGCGCCATGAAGGCAGGCCCTGAACCGCTAATGGCGGTTATCGCGTCCATATAGCGCTCATTAACGACAATACACCTACCCATGGAGCCGAATATACCGCACGCCCTCTTAATATCGTCATCAGAGGTTCTCGAGCCTGGCGCAATGGCGGTCACTCCCCTCTCTATCACAATGCCTATGTTCGGCATTGCCCTAATCACCTTAGAGGGCACGACACCCTCAATAATACTGGTAGTAACCCCCGCAACCACGGAGATAAGTAGCTGATCGCTATTAAGGACGTTGCGTATTGGCATTAGGGCATCAAGGACTTGGTAGGGCTTAACGGCTAGTATTACTATGTCCGCATCTTTAACGACCTCCGCATTATTCGTAGTCACGAACACACCAGGTAATTCATGCCTAACCCTATTGATGCTCTCGACTCTCCTAACACTACCACTTATATTCGAAGGATCAACGCCGGACTTTATTAGGGACTTGGCTATGGCAGTGCCTATTTTACCAAGCCCGATTATTGCATACCTGGCAATAAAACCACCCAATGCAGTGCAATGAACTACCTATTTATAAGCATTGCGTGGGTTATAGATAATATAGATTAGTCAGCCCGGTGATCAACGTCACAGGTCCAACGGCTAGGATCTCATCACCAAAACCTTAAAACCAGGGTCTCTCTTTAAACAGTTATTGGTGATGAGGTTCAAGGGCCGTGAACGATGAAGTCAATGGCGGAGTGCTGACCATTAAATATTTAATAATTCATGTTGGGGCTGTGTATCATGAACCAGTTAGTAATTACGGCATTGTTAATACTGGGGTTAATAATTGCGGTGCTGATTTATGAAATGCCATTCATATACGGCAGTGCGTACACCGCGCCGATGGAGTTAGGTAACGACTCATTAATAATTGCCATATCAGACCTACACCTGGAATCGAATGAGAGGGACCTGGGCTGTATTGGCAATTACCTGAGGGGCTTAGGTGAGGATGGCATTTACCTAATCATCAATGGGGACCTATTTGACAAGGCGCATGGGCAGGTACTAGGTCAATCCCACATTACTGAGTTAATACGTCGCCTGGGCCTGGCGGGCATTAGCGAGCTGAGGGGGGTTGTCTATGTGATGGCTATGTACGACCATGACCCGAGGATAGGCTATGGTGAGGTTAAGTACTTCATAGATGGTGTTAATGTTAGGGTAGTTCGTGGGGTGGTGAAGCTTGTCATAGGTGGTAGAACCTTTTGGTTTCTGCATGGTGATTACGTCGTTAAGAATGGGCTAATTGCATCACTGATAAATAAATTATTTAGTGGTTCATACGATAAGTTAGTTAGGTTTGCCGTGAGGGCTGGGGAAGGTGATTGGGTCGTGATTGGGCATACACACGTACCCGGCATAAACACTGAGTTACGCGTGGCCAACACTGGTTCGTGGATAAATAGGTTCATAAGTGCCACAGACACCGCAATAGTTATTGATGGGTCAGGCAATGTGAAGTTAATCAATATTAAGTGTAGTTCTTGACCGTGCTCTATGGTTTAGGTGAAACCATAGATTTAAATTAAGAGTTCCAGTGCATAACCTGTAGTGTCACTGGCTGAGGAGATAAAGAAGGTATTAATGGAGAACCCCGGTATTCTAGTTGAGGTTCTCGTTTCCAAACCTGAGATTATCTACCAAGCCCTGGCCAAATTAATGCCATGGCAAAACCTAGCCACAAAGCAAGATATTGAGGAATTGAGGAAGTACGTAGATGATAAATTTGAAGAATTAAGGAAGGAGATGCAGGAAATGAAGAACACGATGTCAACAAAGGAGGAAGTCAGGGAATTGAGGCATGAGGTTGAGGATGTAAGGAATAGAATGGCAACTAAGGAGGAGACTCAGGAACTAAGGAAGGAAATACAGATGATTAAGGACACAATGGCTACGAAAAACGATGCCGAGGAACTGAGGAAGCATGTTGATACTCAGATTAAGTTCATATCCGTTAAATTAGATGCCCTTGGCGCTCGATGGGGCGTGGTTAATGAGGATGCCTTTAGAGATGGTGTGAGGGAGATCCTTAAGGATGCAGGTTACACAGTTGAGAAGTGGCTGTATTACGACGCAGACGGTTATGTCTATGGGTACCCAAGCGAAATAGAGCTTGATGTGATCGTTAAGGACAAGATTATTATGGTTGTGGAAATATCATCAGCAATAAGGAGGAGTGACTTAATCATCATTAGGCGTAAGGCCGAGTTATACATGAGGGTCACGGGCAAGGCAGTTGATAGGGTATTGGTGGTGACGCCGTACATAAGCGATAGAAACCCAGATTACGTAAGGGTTATGGCCGAGAGAATGGGGATCAAGGTAATAACGCCGGAGGGCATGGTGGGGCAAGGGCAGTAATCATGGGCGTTTAATCTCGGTGGTCAGTAGGGCTATACCAATCATTAACCAGGCAATTAGTAATAGAATTAGACCAATGAACACCGGCATCAATACCGCACCCACTATGTAGAGTAGCCCACCAATCCTAACGTAATCACTTCCAGTGTATGCATAGGTCCTCCTGGCAATGCGGTACATGAAAGCCGCAGAGATAATCAATGGTATGGATGCAAAGGCCCCAACAATCATCACTAACTCCATCAATTGTAAAAGCTCCGTGAATTGCGTATACGTATAACCAACAATGCCACTAGGTCCATAATGAACACCAGGTATGCCGATGGCGTGGGCAATCATCATGACCACCATGGAGAAGGCAGGGTTGTGAATGAAGAAAAGCAGGAATAAGCCCACGATAAACACGGCAAACGCCACTATGGTCAGGATAAACCAGGCAATCGCATCGCTCCTCAATGCATTATCACGAAGATTACCCGCGATCTCGATAATCCCCACGAGGAACATGACAATACCAGCAATGCCAAGCGCACCATAACCAAGAAAGCCTACACCAGCGAGTACGGCGCCAATGCCCGCCACAACCTTAGCATTGTTTAAGTCCATATTAAATAATGAGTGTAGGGCGTCACTATTTAATCCTTAAGTGCGTGATGATTCGAGGCAATACATGTAGTACAATTAATTAATTCAAGGTGTAATGTAACCCAGGTTTAATAAAGGCATTTGATCATTAGTTATGTAATACGGTATGAGCTTCTATGCGTAATTGAAATAAAGCCTTGAGTGAGGTGGTGCGGGTGCGCGCACCGGGCTATGGTATAAATACTATATGTATAATAATTGATTAAATAAATAGTTTATTTATTGATTAAATGCTTAGTGGCCTGAACCATGGTTTACACGGGCTATATAGTATGTGCACTAGGCCTATGTCCCTTGGCCTTTTAGGCTATTTTGTTAATTTAGAGTGCTTGGGTATGGATGAGGTGCTTATTGGATTTATTGGCGTGGTGATCACGGTAGTGGTGTCGGCAGTGTCTACGGCATATTGGTTGGGCAGTAAATTTAGGGGTATTGAGGATAGGCTTAATGAGTTAAGGAAAGGGTTAAGTGGCGTTGAGTCTGAGTTAGGTGGCATAAAGGTTGAATTAGGTAATGTCAAGGCTAGGTTGGAGAGGGTTGAGGATAGGATTTCACGGCTTAGGAGGTCTCTCCTTGATTTTACGACAACCATACGCGACTCCCAGGAGTTTATGATTGAGATGCTGAGTTACGAGGGCGTGTCAAGGCCTGAGGCAGCCTCCGTCATTAGGGGCGAGTTGAATAGGCTCCTTGAGTCCTTGGTTGGCGGGGTCAGCGGTAATCCTTTGACGAAGGAGGAGTTTGAGGAGATTAGGAGGTATATTCAGAAGGATGAGTTGACGCTTGAAGAGGCGTATAGGTTTAAGGAGCTTGCCTGGAAGTTGGTTAGGGAGTATAGGTATAGGTTTCCTGACGTGTGGAAGATTTATTGGTACGCGGTGGCTTGGATCGGCTGGGCGGCAAGGCTTGAGAAGGAAAGAAGTGCCGGGGGCGGTGGTCAGGGTAGGTAATGGTTGAGGGCCCATCATCAAGGAGTACCAGGCTTAAGTGCTTGGCTTGCACTTTGTTAGGTCTATGAATTCCTCCTTGGTTAGTTCCCGGTATATAACTGCCATGTCGGTTAGGAACTTGCATATGAATTCCCTGGCGTCATCATCACTCCTAAACACGCTGAATACCCCCTCCCTATCCGGCCCATTGTATTGGTACCTATGTAGTTCGAGGGATGCCAGGGTTAGGTACGGTATCATTGGGTTTAGTGTAGCAAGTACCTTGGATACCTCGAACATGCGTGTCGTGGGCATGAAGGCCACCACGTACAATGCCTCATCAATCCTCTCCTTCAATCCCCTAACCCTTACCTTACGCCTATATACCTTGCCTAGCTCGTTAATCATATCGGTGGATATCGCCGCGAGGAAGGACTTCCATGCCTGGAATGCCTTACCGGCCGCGTTCCTAGTCAAGCCCTCACCGAGCATTCTAATTGCTATCTCAGCCTCGTAACGCGCCTCCATTAGTCGCGTTCTCCTGTACTCACCTAAATTAATCCAGGGCTTACCCAATTCCATGGGCTGAGTTAATGGCGATTAACGGCATTATAAACCTTGCATAACGCAGTGTGTGGCTAGCACTAGTTAAAGTGCTTAGTCATTAAGTCAGCGCTTAAATGTCGATTTAGCTAGTGGCTTGGTGATGCATTACAGGGTACTTGGAAGGACGGGTATTAGGGTTTCGGAGATTGGTTTTGGGGCTTGGGCCATTGGTACGGACATGTACGGGGCCCATGACAGGGAGCGAGACATTGCCCTAATAAGGACTGCCCTTGACCTAGGAATAAACACCTTCGACACAGCGGACATGTATGGCGAGGGATTGAGCGAGAAGATACTGGGTAAGGTCCTTAGGGGTTATGACGTTAATGTATTCACGAAGGTTGGTTATGAGGTCGGTAGGGTGGTTAATGGTCGTCACGTGCAGAACTTCAGCGTTAACTACATAGTCAATGCCGTTAAGGAGTCCTACAGGAGACTCGGCAGAAGAATAACGTTACTCCAACTCCACAACCCATCAACCAGCGTGATTAGGGATAGGGAATTACGCAGGGCCTTGCTTAAGCTCGTGGAGGAGGGTTACGTGGAGCACATCGGCGTGGCCCTGGGCCCCGAAACCAACGTCCTAAATGAGGGCTTGGCGGCTATTGATGAGGGTTATGAATCAATAATGTTTGTATTCAATATTCTAGAGCAGGAGCCAGGAAGGACACTAATTAGGCGTGGCGTTGAAAGCTCGATGGGCCTAATAACCAGGGTACCGCATGCCTCAAATGTATTAACGAGTGGGCAGGACATAAACTTCAAACCAAACGACCACAGGAACTTAAGGAACAGGGACTGGTTAATCAAGGCCCTGGAGTTCACGGACACGAGGATTAAGCCCATAGCCCAGTCCCTGGGCATGGACCTGGAGACCCTAGCCATTAAGTACGTTCTCTCATACCCGGTAAGTACTGTGATGGTCACGGCAATAAGCATTGAGGAACTAACGAAGTATGCCAACGCCGCCGACGGCAACTACCTAAGTAATAATACGGTAAAGGCCCTGGAGAGCCTATATGAGGAATTCACAAAATCAATAAACAATGATTAGGTTAGGGCACTATCCATCGAGAACCCAAGTTCCTCATCACTCATTATCAGTCATGGCGGTCATCTTCACACAGGATATAAACCACCGCAGTATTTATATCCATTTCCAACTGAGAACCACGCAATACTAGTAAATGAACCCACAAAGCCAATAAGCATCACGCATGCTGACCAACACATATGCTGAGTCAGGGCCTATTACCCTTAAAACAAACTACAGCCATTATCCAGCGACCATAGGCAATAATCAATGAGAGCAGGTAACACGTACCAATTCAAGCCACGCAATGCACAGAGTCAAGGGCCATGCATCACGTCATGGTAAAGTGTGAGGTTGCTTTCTATTTTGCTCGTTTAATTTTCTCTGAACACCCAAGTTATAAAAAGTCCGTGGGTTTTGTTACTCTTGATGGGTATGGGTTCTAGATCGAGGCTCTTGTTAATAACTGCCGTGGTTATTGTGGTGGTTGTTGCCTCAGTACTCCTTGCCCCGCCGAGGATCTTCGTTAGTCATGGTGTGAAGGTTGGTAATACAAAAACCAGTGGATTCTCCACGGCAAACCAGGGCATTGTTGGTTTGCCAATTAGCCTGAACATTCCAATCTACGTAGTCGGTCCATCAACGCTTGTTCAGAGACTGGTTAGTGCTGGCATTAATCAATCACTGATCAAGCCTGTGACGGTTAATGAGTTGCCTAGTTTGCCCGGTAATAGCTTAGTTGTCATTGATTGGTCTGTAATTGGGCCTGGCTTGATCACGAATGTGAGTGGCTTGGTCCACGTGAACGTGAACTCAACAAACTTCAAACTAATCAGGGAGTTAATTAAGCGTGGTGACTTCGTGGTCATCCACGGTAATGCGAGTGAGGTGTCGGTTATTGAGTTGGTTTTGGCTGTTGCGTGGTCGAGGGCTTACAACACGAGCATAATCGCAATACCAGTGCCCAAGTACCTAAACGGCCTAGACTATGTGATTGCCTACGGAAACAACCATGTACTAATAATAGGACCACACTCATTAAGTGCGGCACTAAACATAGCAAGCAAGTTCTGGACACCAATAATAACAAAAACACCAACACCAGACCCATCAGACGATTTATGCATGGATCTGTCCGTATCGGCTACTAACCAGCCATCCCAAATCAGTAGTACCGCGTATGCAATTGTCTATGGTCAGCAATCCTACGAGGATTCACCTGGCGACTTCGTAGTTGACTTTTGCCTATCGTGGTCGGTACTTGTCTATAATGATTATAATGGATACTCGGCTGGCTATGCCGAGCTCTACAACTACATTGAGTACATACCGAACTCTGGTACAGAGATTGAGTACATTAAGTCCTTCCAGGATGCATACGCATCATACATGGTCTATGAGTATGAGATGGGCTACATAAGCGCATCACAATTACCTGGGGACGTTGAGTTTATAGCAGGAAGTGGTGGAGGCTACGAACCAGGCTACTGGACAAACACAGCCGGTGCTGACCCACATGCACAGACATGTACGTCATCAACGTCGTACGGCATCAGCCTAGCTATCGGTTTCTCAACCTCGGGTACGGGCATTACGGTTTCTAATTCCGTTAGCACGACTTATTCCTGCCCAGAATATACAATATCATTGTATGGTCAACCAGCTGCGGTTACGTCATTGAGACTATCCGCATCTAATCAGACCTGGGTCTTTACACCGCAGAGTACGCAATATGCGGAGCAGGAGCAGATATATGGGGTTGAGAGCGACGGAGACACATACATGGGCCCTGCCTATAATCCGCAATCTTCGGCTTACACAATACCCGCTGGCTCCTCGGTCGTTGTTAATGAGACGAATGGATGCACGTATTACCTATTTGGCTTCATACCCGAGAGTGGTACATTGGTTGAGCACATAGTCTACGACATAAACTGGGACGTTTGGGTTAACTCGAACGGTGCAATGAACCCCTACAGCTCCGGCTTAGCCATAGTCCCGCCAGCCGCCTCGGGCTGGAGCTCAAGCAACGGCTTCTACTACACAACAAGCTGCTGGTTAGGATAACCAAACCCAAAATCAAAGCCCTTAAAACCAACACCCTTCTTTCACCAGCCCCTCACCATAAATAATCTACCCCTTAACGCTCCATGACCACGACATCGTAATCAGGCCCCGCCTGGAATCCCTATCCTCCTTAATCAACCTAGCAACCTCCTCAACACTAACATCATTAAGTAACTCCCTAAGCTCGTTTTATCTTCTCAGCCTCTCCCGCAACTCCTCATCCCTATTAATGCGTGTCACGGTGAATTCCCTCATATTGATACTGATACTATCAGGTAATAAATTCTTCGTGTTAAAATCCGTAACGTGAAAACGTAATGCAATCACTCCTCCTCGCCGGAACCACAGACCTCATCAATCACCTCATTAATATCGCCATTGGTCTCAAGATTAACAACCTCAGGCCTGTCACCGCCAAGCAGTGCGTAGGCCATACCATCACTGCCCAGCAGTATGTATGTGCAGGACTTAATGAGTATGTAATCACCAAGCTCAACATAACCCATTGTGTAGAGCACCTTCCTATAATTATCCTCAACAAACCTAATCAACTTCATGAAAGACTCCACATCACCATCCTCAACACCAACCAGTAAATCCTCAATCGAATCCTCCACAGGCTAAGCTCCCCTAGGCAAATAAAAAACTCACTCAGAATTCAGCTCAACCAATGCGTTCCTCACCAAGTAGGGCAGCATGATGTTGATATTACTAAGCAATGGTTACAAAGATTATAATAAACCAGGACTAAACCTCCACACCATAGTACACCCTAAATTCATCATTCATTACATCGTAGGTGCATACAATATTCTAACTAAAGCCATAACCCCGAGTCCCCACGCGGGGATAGGGGTAACGGGCCGAAGACCAGGCCTGGGGCTGAACCCAAACGGGAATGTAGCCCCAAACCTCCCCGCCTTAGCAACACCAAGAACCCTCGCCCTTCAGGGCGGGGAGGAGGTCAGCTCCAACGGCAGAGTTAAGTTAAAAATAACGGTGCGTTGAACATTACTCGGTTAATGGATTCCTCAAGGTTCATAGAGCTTGTGCTGGATCTACACAATAAGTACGGCAGCGCATTAGGTATTAGTGACGTATATGCCTACAGCGCCCTGGGCAGGGTCATCAAGGCGGTAGGCACGGTAATAATATCCCCAAACTCACCAATGCTCCTCAGCAAGACCCCAAGGACAATATCAATGTACCTACTGAGCAACGGCTCAGTAATAGCCCTTGCGGACCTACCCATAGACGTGGCTAACCTAAGGGATTGCAGTGGTGAGAGGGTTGAGGTCACTAACGACCTCTATAAACCACCGAGCACCCTGACGGCCATTAACATGACCAAGTGCCAGGACCCCATATTCAGGGTTGTTAAGGATGTTGGTAGGAAGTACGGCGTTAACCTCGAGGTTTGGTTTACGAGTGAGTTGGGAATGGAGGGTGTTAAGGTGGTTTATAGGGGTGGTTTTAAGGATCTAAAGCACCTGGCCAGAGTTGTTATTGTAATGACGGCACTAACCAACATCAGGGGTAATAATGATGTGGAAGCCGTTCTTAAATTAATAAGTGATTTAATGAGGAGGTATTGAGTCACCAAACCTCCTTCTCCCTGAGTATGTCCTCTATGTTTACGATTGTCGAGCCGTCGGGGCCATAGAGTGGGCTTAAGGCTGGCGGCGCCTTTAGGTAGTTGGGCATTTGCTCCATAATCCTCTCCTCGTATGTTGGCACGTACTCATTCTGGTAGAAGATGCCGATGGGTATCTTGTCGCCCCACTCCATACCCCTCAGGAAGGCCTGCGTGAGCTTCTTCGTAACCTCCTCCTCACTCGGGCTCCTAACCACGGGGTCCCAACCAGGCTCATTCTCAAGCTTGTAAATCCTAGCCTCATACCACTCCTTGGTATTCACGTCATTATACGTTGGGCACGGCTGAAGAATGTCAATGAAGGCGGAGCCCTTATGCCTAATGGCTTCCTTAATGAGGTACGCCAGGTGCTTAACGTCATAGGCGTAGCCCCTGGCCACGAACGTGAAGCCAACGGACAAGGCCAAAACCACTGGGTTAATCGCATCATAAATATTCGGCCTGGCAAGGGCCTTGGTCTTAACACCCCTCCTAAGCGTTGGGCTCGCCTGGCCCTTGGTCAGGCCGTAGACGCCATTATCGAACATAAGCACCGTCAAGTCCACATTACGCCTACCAGCATGCACAAGGTGCTCAGCGCCAATACCCATTAGGTCACCGTCACCGCCAATCACGATAACCTCGAGATTCGGATTGGCCAATTTAATGCCGGTTGCATACGGTATGGGCCTACCATGAAGTGTATGGGCACCATTAGCATTAACGTAATGAATAGTCTTGGCAGAACAGCCAATGCCGGAAACGAGGAACACACTGTGAGGATCAAGATTCAAATCAGCCAAAGCCTGATAAAGGGCCTGTAAAATACCATAATCTCCACAGCCAGGGCACCAATCTGGTCGACGTCTCTTTTCTACGTAATCCATCGGCGTCCTCTTTACGGTGATCTTGACGGTGTTAGACACGATACAAATGTCAAATGAATCACTTTATAAAGCTATCCCGCTTATTACTGCGAAAGCATTTTACTAGGCTAAGCCTAGGGAACCCGTGGGCTACTTCTACGGCATCCTAATCAGGGAATTGGACATAACATCGTTGATTAAGACATTACCTGTAATACCCGTGGAGAGGGAGAACCTACACATGACCATTGTATACATCGGTGACCAAAGGCCGAGCCAGGAAATAGACGATAAAATCGGAATAAGCGTAGGCTCAATACCCTGCTTCAACGTCAAGCTCGGACAATTAATCCTACTGCCAAATGCCCTGAAGCCCAGGGTGTTGGCAGTTGAGGTCATCGGCAATGAGAGGTTGAGTAGGTTGAGGAATACGATAATGAACATACTAAGGGATTCAAGCATCTCGATTAACGACAAGCACTCAGGCGAGTTCAAGCCTCACATATCAATAGCCTACATAAAATCAAAGAAGCTAAACCCAGAGGACATACTCGAGACAGCCCGTGAGATGGGTGTCGAGGAGGAGCTACGGGACAAATCACTACTAATTAACAGTGTCTCCTTAATACTGGCGAAGGAGGATAACTACAGGGAGTTAACAAGGCATGAATTGCAATGCCGATTTTAAGCGGGATCACGTAAACCTAATCACGGGGTCAGCATTGCGTATCCCCACTATCCTAACCACAAAGCGCGTATTAGCCAATGGACCCAGTAAGTATCGGCAATCACGAAACGGGCAAACACTGGACTTATGCCTCCTCAACCTATTATCACCATAGCTCTCAGCCCTAATGAGTAGTAGGTCACCATCACGCGTGTAAATAACCCTGTATGGGTAGTGGATATAAATGCCCCTCATTGGATCCCTAATCACTAACTCCACGTAGTCGGCCATGGACAAATCAACAAACAACGAAGTACTCCCACCCTTCACCTCATCTGCGCGGTGCTCCTTAATCACGAGACCACAATTACTGGCTAACTGCATGACCACCCACCAGCGACGCCCTAAACGATTCCCAACCCCTCAACAACTCATTGAATTCCTCAATCAACTTCCTAAGCCTAGCCCTTCGGTAAGCCCTCAACTCATACTTCAAATCCTCACTTAGATAGTTAATCTTACTCTTAATCGAGTTTATTATGGAGTCCACAATGCGCAGTGCATCATTAACACTCACGTGTATTGGGTAAACACGGATGAAGGCATTACCATACTTAGAAAAGACCTCCCTCCACTTATTAATGTCGAAGCACACTTCACGACCAATCCACGCATGGCCATACTTCGAAAAGCACCTCCTAATCTCCCTATGGAACCTTACGGAGATGCTCACGTCATTAGGAACCCTAAACTCAAGGATATACAACACGACATTACCACCATTGCCAGGGGATACCCTAGTAATTAATTGATTAAATAATGCGGGCAAGAATCTGACACCGTCACCACCAACGCTTACATCAACCACATACGGCTTAGAATTAACGAAATAACCCTTAACAATGGCATAGTCACCACCCACCACCTGAGCCCTAACAACATTACCACCCTCAACAACCCTGGCACCCCTAGCATCATAAACCGCAATAAACGGCTTATACGAACTAAGATAGGGCAGGGCAAACTCTACGTACTGACCACTCCCCGAATCAACGAGCCCCAACTCCATAGTAAATACAGGATAAAGGAACAATTTAAACTTAACAAACCGTGCGCAAAGAATGCACTGAAAAAGGTGCAATAACAATCCGTGAGAAAAACATTACGGTAAAACACCAGACACGGTGCATCGAAGAATTAACGAGAATCACCATTTAAAGAGAGATTGAGATGTTAATAACACGGTGATTAAGCATGTAACCCTAACCATGACTTAACCAACGCATGAACCGCGAGGGAAATCCCCAGGGTTAGGCCCTGGGGAAACCCTCGTAGGCGATTTAAGCGGTGGGCCAACCCCTGGAGTCGGGAGTTGAAGATCGATAAGAAACTAATGAGGGTGCTACTCGATTTAGGAGATAAGCCGTTAATAGTGATTGGTCCACCGAGTTCAGGGAAAACCACAATAATCACTACGTTGGGTTTAATGAGGCATAAACTCATGGGCTCATTCATAACCTACATGACGCATAAGTCATCTGACGTTATTGGGGCTGTAATGAAACCATTAATACCCTGGAGATGCATACGCGATAACCTATTCCTAATACTTGATTCCTATGAGGAGCTGAGCGCAAGACCTGGAATATCACTGCTGGTATCCTCAGCATATAGGTATAAGACCTATGGTAACTATGTTAGATACCTAAGATACCTCGCTAGGAGTCCACGTAATGTTCACGCACTATGGCTTCTAGGGCGAATAATGCTACTACATGATATTGTGACCGACCAAGTCATTGACAATGAAGCTATTAAGATAGCCACAATATTGAATAGTAGGGACATTAAGGGAGCATACTTAGCAACAGCCCTAATAATCAACAGCATGTGCCAACAAAGAACCAACAACCTATTGATACTAGACGATATAACAATACTACCCATAAGGGAGGAAGCATTACTAAGGATCATTAGGATGGCAAGGGGCTTTACGAACATATGGATGGCAATGCATAGTATAGGTAGGTTAAACCTCGAAGACCTAAACACACCAACGATAATAACAAGCCATAGTGGCCCTGCTAAATCATTATCGAGATTAAAGGACATACTAAGTCGAATAAAACCAGGCGAGGCGCTTTACATGGGCTTTAACGAAGAATTGAAAATAGAAATAAACGAGGTAAGAGAACTACGTAACAAACTACTCAACGAAAGTAATAGTAACCCGTAACCGTCACATCCACGGCAGGCGAACCCGTTAAAAATCCCCTTCCTTTTTCAATCCCCCTACGCAGGGGGGAGGAGGAAGGGGAGTATGATGGGCGCGAGAGACCGAGCCGATGGCTCGGTCCTCGGACGTCCCTGAGTCTCATAATGATGAGTCCCCATAAAAATGATCAATGATTAAATGAGAAAGACTGATCAAGCCCATCACCTGGGTACCCGCGGGGCGGGCCGCCCCGCCATTGAACTTATCAACGAGGGGCGGTGACTGTGGGAATACCACAGTCCCGCCCTGTGGGTATCCAGGTGATGGGTATGGGTAGGGATGGGGAAGGCAGGGACGGGCGTGTGCCTGTCGTGGATGTGACGGTTGTGGGTGTCGATGTTGGTGTTAGGCGTTCTGTTGTGACTTTTGTTGGTACATGGGCTAAGTTGCTCAGTGATTTGGCTGTGATATATGCTAGGCAGAATGGTGTTTCGTTAATACCGTTGGGCGTGTATGATGCCATGACTAGGGCGTACGTGGCTGAGATTAGTTATCCAGGGGTTGATAAGTACCGTGGTGGTGAGTTGACAAGTAACATTGTTAATAAGGCGTTGGGTGCCGTAGTTAGGGCAATCCACAGTGTTCAGAGAATTCATAATGCGCTGGTTGGTTTGGCATTTGAGGATCTTAGGTTGTTTAATGAGCATAAGCGTGACCTGGCTAGGGCTAAGGTGGTTTGGGAGTTGATTGTTAATAGGTTTGGCAAGGTTATGAGTAGGTGTCCTTCCGTTAAAACCTCATGGTTCTGGATAAGCTATAGGGGTGAGGTGATAATGCCAATTAGGGATTCAATACCCATAGTGCTTGTTGAGCCTGAGTACACGAGTAGTACGTGTCCGCGATGCGGCACCTACCTAGGTAGGGTTAGGGGTAGGGTGACGTGTGGTTACTGCGGCTTTGAGGGTGATAGGGATGTCATCGGCGCTATAAATGTAGCTCTAAGGGGCTTTTTAATACTCATGAAGTGCGTTAGGGAGGGCGTAATTGGGGTGGCCCGAGAACTCCAGGGGTTGGCTCATCGCCTTTTTATTCGTCTATTCCCTTACTGATTTTCATGTGCTGTGTAGGTTTTGTATGCCCTTATTAATGCCTCGTGCACGGCGTGGACTACGGCCTTGCCTATGCTCGTTGCTGGTCCTGCATATGGTTCTTTATTGCCGTTAATCGGCGTTATTATCGCCACCGCGTCTGAGGTTGTTCCGTGTATCTCGCCATTGGTTAGTTCGGCGAGTGTTAACGCCTTCACCTGCGCACTCAGCATTATGGCGTCTATCATTGCCTGTACTGTCAATGGCTTACTTATGATTATCGCCATGTTTATTGTTGATTCATGGAGCCCCCACGCCTCTATGTTGCCCCCTTCTATCCTATATGGATTTGTCAGTCCCGTAGTTATTGACACCGCAATCTCCACGTCATTGATTACCTCCCTATGTGTTATGTGGTTTCTTGGTAGTTCTGTGGCTGTTAGGAAGGTTATTGCTTCGTCACTTCTTATTGATAATTCCCTGTGTACCCTCATTACCTCCTTGATTGGGTCGTTATTGAAGTCCCTGGGGACTTGGTGATGTACTATGTATTTAATGCCGTTCCTTAGCCCTCCGTCTACGGTGCTTGCTAAGGCTATTGCTTCCTGGCTTAGCGTGATCACTATGTTTCCACCTACGTATTTCACGTTGTTAATCACGTTATTTTGGGGTGTGGGTTTGGTAAATTAAGGTTGTGCCTGTGCGTTGGTTTAAGTGTCTTGCTTATTTACTATGGTAACCTAGTCTTCCTGGGGTGATCTGTTCATGAATGGGTCATCACTTCCTCAGCTAACTCTGACTTCTTCACCTAGCTTGTTTCCGGGGCACTTCTTTAAAGGGGTTTTGCAGTTGATGCCTTGTGTTGTTGATTAGGGAGTTTGAGGTTAATGAGTTAGTTTCGTTTGATGATGCCATTAAGGCCGTTGAGGATGGGTTTAAGCTACTGGGTAGTGGTAATGCCGTCAACCTGCCTAGGCGTAGGGCGATCGTTAGTGGTGCCGTGCTTCATGTGCTTCAGGGCGTCGTACTCGGTGATTACAGGGTTGCTGGGCTTAAGACGTACCTGAGTACGAGGCATGGCACCAGGTTCGTGGTCGTCCTATTCAGTCTAGACAGCGGTGAGTTGCTGGCTATTATCGAGGCTGATAGGCTTGGGCAGCTCAGGACTGGGGCTGCCAGTGCTGTGGCCACTAGGTACATGGCCAGGAAGGACTCGTCAGTGCTCGGCATAGTTGGTGCGGGTACGCAGGCCAGGGCTCAGTTCGAGGCGTTGAGTAGGGTTTTGAACCTTAAGCTGGTTAAGGTCTTCAGTAGGACGCGTGAGCATGCTGAGGAGTTTGCCAGGTTTATTAGGTCTAGGGGTTTTGATGCTGTGGTTGCTGGTGATTATGAGGATGTCTGCAGGGGTGTCGATGTCTTGGTCACGGCTACCAACTCCAGGGACCCCTTTATACGCGGTTCCTACGTGGTGCCTGGGATGCACATTAATGCCATTGGTAGTAATTGGGCTAATAGGGCTGAGTTGGCGCCGGACGTGGTACTTAAGGCGGACGTTATAGCCGTTGATGACGTGAGCCAGGCCAGGGAGGAGGCTGGGGACTTAATAATGGCTGGCGATGCCGCCTGGTCCCGGGTAGTTCCCCTGGCCGATATTGTTGTTGGTAGGGTTAGGGGTAGGCAGGGTGATGACTCGGTAACCATCTTCAAGTCCCTGGGAATTGCCGTGGAGGACCTCGTGCTCGCTAAGTTGATTTATGATAGAGCCGTCAGGGAGAGGAGGGGTGTTGAGTTTGAGTTTAGAGGTGTTTTTAGGTAAGGACGTGGTGATGCGGTTTTATGGGCATGCATTGGTGCCGTATATTACGTTATACGTACCGCCTGATGGGTAGTTAATTGATAGTTGCTTAACGGTCCAGGATGTGCCTGGTTAGTACTCAAGTATGAAGATATAAGCCCTCGTGTCATTGTTTCTCTTTGGCTTTTTCTATTCCCAATGCTTTTTAACCCAGCGCAGGTAATTATTGTTATGCTTAACCGTGGGCTTGTCAGGTTTGGGCTTGTCCTGGAGTTCATAGCTGAGTTTCTGTACTTCATGATTATCCTATACCCAAGGTACTTCAGCTCTATTCTTGTTTTGCTAATCATGTTGACGTACACGGTATCGTCAGTGACCATGTACCTGGGCTTCAATGGATATTCCGGGTCATTGAGTGTTGGGTCTGTTGGTGCGTTGCTGTTGATGCTTGGTTCGTCATTACTATTAATGACTCGTCTCATACCGCGGTCCTACCTAATCGCTGTGGTTAGCATGGGAATTGCCTTCCTAGGCGATGTTTCAATCTCAATATTCTTCTGGAGAACCATGCAACGGAATCTGTTAATTAGGGTTGGTGCCGTGCTTAACGCGGTGCCCATTATCACGTTCATTGGGAGTCTATTGTTGGCGATTGGTATTAGCGATGTTAAGGACCTTGGCTAAGTCGTTCACCGTGTCTATATCGATTAGGACCTCGGGACCGCACTCCACGGTACATACGTCACTCCTATTCCTTAATATCTCCCTTGCGCCGACGTCCCCACTCAACCTCATTAACTCTGGGAATAATGTCCTATGAATTAACACGGGATTTCCCCTCACGCCGTTATGCACCGGCACAACGGCGCTGCAGCCATTGCGGTAGGCATTTATTATTCTCGACACTGTTTCATTGGTTATGAGTGGCATGTCGGCCAGTACTATGAGCGCTGCATCGTAGTCTTGAAAGAATCGAAGCCCAAGCCTTATAGATGTGCTCATTCCATCCCTATAGTACGGGTTGTAAATAACGACCTCATTAGTCAGGTAGGGCATTAGCTCGCTGGCGTAGGCCCCAACAACGACCACCCTATCAAGCCCACTCAGTGCCCTTAAAACCCTCACTATAACCGGTTCACCACCAACCCTAACCAGCAACTTATTACCGCCAAACCTCCTACCCTCACCTGCAGCCAGTACTACTGCACCTATTCTCATGATTTAGTCATGTTGTGGTAAGTAAAGTAAGGTTATTAATCTCACTGTACCCTCTCCTTAGGTATTTCTTCATATTAATCCTTTTAAGACGCGCTAGGTCCTACTGACGATGCTTGAGTACGTGTTTAAGGGATTATATGGTTACGCTTCAGTATTTGTATTAATGGTTCTTGAGGGTATGTCGCTGCCCATACCCAGTGAGGTTGTTATGCCCCTGGTTGGTTACTACGCATCGCTGGGTCTCATAAACCCTGTGCTTGGCGCGTTGGTTGGCACGCTTGGTAGCCTGGTTGGTTCATTAATTGATTATTACATAGCCTATTACCTGGGCTTACCATTCCTCCTCAGGTATGGTAGGTTATTTGGTCTCAACAGGAGGAGGCTTGACTCATTGAGTAGGTGGTTTAATAAGTATGGTATGGCGGCTGTATTTGGCTTCAGGTTTCTGCCTGGCTTTAGGGCGCTCATATCATTCCCAGCGGGCCTGGCTGGTATGAGAATAATGGGCTTCATCATCGTTACATTCCTCGGGCATTTAATCTGGGACACAATCCTCGTGTATATTGGTTATGCATTTGCGACTCAATGGTCGTTAATTATAGGATTAATTGATAAGTACTTATACGTTGTTGCTGTTGTGGCGGTAATCGTGATAGTAGCGTATATAATACTAAGACTTCGTATGGAGCCTAAGCATGGTAATTCCTGAGATGTGGCTGATCACCGTGACCGCTATTCACTTGACGATCCAATACTCTCCTCCCTACCGTGCCTTACAATCCTTATCCTGGTCCTTAACGGTACATGTAGCCCCACCCTCTCGAGTATTTGATAGAGTTCGTAATCCTGAAGCTCACCCAGCCTACCGCTTAGGTAGAGTTCGGCTAATTGCCTAAATACCTGAACAGCGGTGTCTCCATATAACTGCAATGCATTGTCTATTATCTCGCCAGCCCTCTCCCCCTTCGTTATCTGTCTAATTAATTGAATGACCTCCTCACGGGTTAATTCACGCTTGGTGCTGGTTTTCTGCTGGGTCTTGTTAATTATTTCCATCATCATCTTCATCATTATCCTCCTTCTCTCGATCTCATCGATGTTCTCGCTCATGGCGGATTTATAGTTTACTTATCGGGCTTAAAAAGCTTGGTTCCTTGCTCATTATCGATAGTTTTATTAATTAACCCAGCATTATCGATGTTGTGGAGTTACTCATTAGTGTTAAGCCCATTAGGGACCTACCCAAATTGAATACGCAGGCGGAGCTCGATATTAGGGGCTACTCAGACATTAATAAGTTCCTGCCAGCCCTCGCAGTGGAGCTTGAGGATCTCGGGCTTAGGATTGGGCAGGTCAGGGTTGGTTACTTAAGGAGGAGGGGTGATGCTGAGAGGTTCATGGCTTTGCTCGACTACCTTAATGTGGATTCTATGGTGGCTAGGCCCGGTATTAATGATGTTAATACACTGGCGGAATTGCTTGATGAGGCTTCGATGTATGGTGTTAGGGTGATTTGGGAGTTCGGTGTTGGGGACTTCCTGAGGAGCCCTGGTGAGGTTACCGAGCTTGCCAGTGAGGTTTCACCGCATAGGCTAAGCCTAGCGCTTCATGTGGCGAGGGAAAGGGGCTTGAGGGAATTCGTTAGGAGGTTTGTTGAGTTGAGTGGTTATGTTAAGGCGATTTACTTTAGCAATAAGAGGGGTGGTTCCTTTGGATTGCCCATATTCGAGGGCTCAATAGATTTCCTGAAGCTTTTAAAGGTTCTGCAGGTGCTTAGGTATGATGAGAACATAGTCCTCCATTACCTACCGAGTTACTATGGTAGGTATGGTGTGGACCTTGAGGTTCTGAACTCCTTCATAAACTCCCTGGGCGGTGGCGGTGCGGATAGGAGGTTGATTAGGTCGATAGAGAGGATAGTCAGTGAGGTGCTTGGTCAGGGTCAGGAGTAGTCCAATGTAATCCTTAAAGCTTAATAACTAACCCGGGGGGTTAGTAACTAACGGGGGGAGTTAGTCATGCTATTTAGCCTTGAGCCTAAGGTAAATAGAAAGGACCTTTATGATAGGGATAGAGAACTCAATGAATTAAGGGAGGGTGTGCACAGGGGTAATAAGCTCATTGCGATTTATGGTATTAGGAGGATTGGTAAGACTAGCTTGGTCAAGGCCTTCCTGAGCGATCTCTCCTATCCATACGTACTTGTTGATGTGAGGCAAGTATACTTCATTGAGGGCAATGTCAACGCTAGCAATCTGGTTAAGTACATCATCAATGGTTTTAAGGGGTTCATGGGAATGGGTGAGAGACTTTGGGAGAGCTTTAGGGATGCGTTGAGGGGTATAGGCTGGGTTAGGGTTGGCGCAGGTGGTGTTGAGGTTAAGTTATCCAGGAAGTCAAGGGTAAACTTAATTGAATTACTTAATGTAATTGATGGGTGGTGTGAGCGTAATTCCACGAGGTTCATACTAGTGTTTGATGAGGCTCAATACATGAGGTTTTCGAACGTTAAATATGATGGCGTATTGGCATGGGCTTATGATAACCTGGGCAACATCACATTCATAGTGACTGGGAGTGAAGTTGGTGTTTTGAGGGATTTCCTGAGGATTGACGATCCACAGGCGCCCCTCTATGGTAGGTATATCAAGGAGATATACGTTGATAGGTTTAGTAAGGATGCCGGTCTCGATTTCCTTAGAAGGGGCTTCGCTGAATTAGGTATTGAGGTTAGTGAGGGTGAGTTGGAGGAGGTTTATGAGCGGTTGGATGGTATTGTCGGTTGGTTAACGCTGTATGGTTACTTAAGGGGCGTTGAGGGGTTGAGCCATAGAGAGGCTTTGGATAGGGTATTCAGTGATGGCGTTAAGCTTGTGCTTAGTGAACTTGATGAGGTTATTAGGCCTTCGAGGGCCAGGTACTTAGCCATACTTAATGCGGTGGCTCATGGGTTAAATACGTGGAGTGAGATTAGGAGGTACGTTGAGGTTAAAACCGGCGAGATCTCCGACACGGTGTTCAATAGGCTTATGAGGAATCTCGTTAAGTATGGTTATTTAAGCAGGGTAGGCGATAATTACGTCATACCCGACCCAGTCGTTGCCAAGGCCGTCGTAGAGGCTGGCATTGGTTGAGAAGGGTTTTTAGGACTGGAGGGGTTGTAGCCATGCTATTTGATGAGAGACCAAAGGTGAGTAGGGGTGACTTGTATGATAGGGATGAGGAGCTGAATGATATACTGAAAAACATTAATGGACCTATGGTTGTGGTTACCGGCATTAGGCGTATTGGTAAGACTTCCGTAATTAACGTGACGTTGAATGAGGCCGACATACCCTATGTATTAATTGATTGTAGGTCGTTGAGGGATAATTATGGTAGGTCTGACCTATATCGATTAATATCCAATGCCCTATCATCAAGCCTTGACAAGCTAATCGATGTTTTAAGGAGGATCAGGGGCATCTCGATCATGGGCAACGCAGTCGAGATTAGGTGGAGGGGTAGGGAGCAGGTTAGTCTGGCGGAGCTTTTTGATAGGCTTAATGAGAGGAGGGTTGTGGTGGTGTTTGATGAGGCGCAGAGGCTGAGGGGTCCGTTGTCAAGCGAGGTTCTTAACGCCCTAGCTCATGCGTATGACTTCGATAGGAATGTAACATTCATACTCAGCGGCTCTGAGGTTGGGTTGCTCTATGAATTCATGGGCGTTGAAGATCCAAATTCACCATTGTTCGGCAGGTACTTCCATGAGGTGAGGATTGGTAGGTTCACTCGTGATGAGTCCGTCGACTTCCTGAGGAGGGGATTTAAGGAGTTGGGTGTCGAGGTTTCCACAGACGTTATTGAGACCATCGCGGATGTGTTTGACGGCATACCTGGTTGGCTTGTTTATGCTGCCAATGCCTACATTAGAGGTGTTAGGGATTTATCGATGATTAGGGAGGCCACAATTAGGGAGGTGCTGAATGAGCTTGAGAGGCTCATAAGGGCTAAGGCTAGTTACTCAACCGTTAATGCCAGGAGGACGGCGCTGGTGCTTAGGTGCATCGCCAGTGGTGGTAATACGTGGTCCAAGGTGGTCAAATGCGTGGAGGATTCAGAGGGTAAGACAGTATCACCGACATCGTTGAATAATGTGATAAAGACCCTGGAGAGGCTGAGTATCATTGAGAATTACGAATTTCTAGACCCAATGTATAGGGAGGCGGCCATGAGACTGGGCATTCCCAATTACTGAAGCTTTATTTTTAGGTCTGCCATGGTATGAATTAGGGTGGTATATGGGTCACGTCTTTGTTAGTATTCGCTTTAGGGGGAGGGATGAGTTCGTCATGGAGAGGGTACTCGTGGATACCGGCGCCTCCTTCACCGTAATGCCCCTGGAATTGGCCAAGGAGCACTTCATAGAGACTCCATTTGAGGTTGAGGTTAGGCTGGGTGATGGCAGGACGGTGAGGGCTAAGGTATTCATTGCCGAGGCCGAGATTGAGGGTAGGAGGGGCCCAATCAGGATATTAGCGTTTAGTGGTGCAATGCCGGTGATTGGTGTTGATACGCTGGAGACCCTAGGGCTTAGGGTTGACCCGGTGACTGGTAGGATTGAGAAGACCGAGTATTACATGCTATTCGTAACAGCCACCGCGCAATCATTGTCATAAACGCGGGAATTCCCACGAATGATCTAGGCATTACCTAAGAGGTCCTCCTCAGGAAGTATGTTATTTACTGGCTCACCCTCATGTGTTAGGAATTGTATGAGGTTTTTATCCCTAGTTAATAACTTTAGGTTTCTAGTAACGGCTGTTGCGTATAGAAGTAGGTCTATTAGGTCATTAAAGCCCTTACGTTTAAGTCTAAGGGCTTTAACGTACCCATCAATTGTTGGTTCGGTAAGTATGAACTCATCATTTATGACTTTTAACCCCCTCATTACGGTATCCTCATCATAATTAAGCCTAGAAAGCTTGCCCAGGATTTCAATAATATTGTATTGTGTGTAATAGAACTCAGCCTTAAACCTCCTTCTCATCCTTGATAGTACGATTAGTACCTCATCTATACCCTTAACGTTAATACCCACGATGGGTAGGAGATAAGTTGTATCAAGAAGTATCCGAGGCCTCACTCCAATACTCATTCTGCATCTCCTCAGATTCCCTCTCAAACTCCTCAAAGGTTACCTCAGCGAACTTTTTAACTTTCAAAGCATATTCAAACGGGTCCTCAACACGCTCGATAATTATCTTATTACCATCAACCCTCAAAACAACATAATCACCCTCAGAAATGCCCACAGCCTCAGAAATCGCCTTAGGTATGTAAATAGTATTCTTTTTAGAAACCCTGACCCTAACCTCCAACATACCTTAATCATTAATAATCTGAGCTTATAAACATTTCTGAGAAACAATTAAATCTCAAAATCCATTAAGCTCTGAATCTTTCAAGCAACTTCATCAACTCACGTTCCTCCTGCTCCAACCTCTCATCCCAAATGTCCCTGAATAACTCCTTAATTGTTAAGGCCCAACTAACAACCTCAATAATGTCGTCCTTAACCTCGTCAGTGTCCCTATAATCGACTAGGTTTGGGTCGAAGCCATTATAGGAGAACCTATGAAGTAACAGCGCCGTCTTTACTACGGCCTCCACGTCTATACCCAGTTTCTTTAAGTCCTTAGAAATACCTATTAACCCAGTGGCTGGTGCTGAGTAACCCACGTTCTCATACCAAGCCCTCCTCCTCTCATCCACCCCTTCAATGATTTTGGCAAAATTCTTAACAACCAACGCGCTGACTATGGACTTAGCACTCATGAATGCCTTAGCCGAGGCGTTTTGGATAAGGTCCCTGCCCAGCATCTCCAATGCCAACCCAGCCTCAACCAAGCCATCAAGGACCTTGGCGTACACATACGCCACGGGATCCCTCTTATAATCTAAGTAACCAACCTCCACATTGGGAACATCATAGGTCGCTTAATAATGCTTTTTAGAAATTCTATCCCTAAACACGCTGTAATACACGTGATCCAGGTCAGACTCACCGAGTACCCTAACGTACATGTGAGCAATCAACCTCCGCGCAAGTACTGGGTCAGCTGAATAAATGAGCACGCCATCCCTCAGTACCACGTATATCAACTCATTGGGCGCCTTACTCAAGTCAACCAAGTCAACCTTATCCACTGGCACACCGAGTGCCTTCGCCAAATCTCTAATTAAACTAACCATTTTCTCATAATTGGATTGATCCCTCATGAGTACGGCAATATCATAATCACTATCCTCCCTAGCATCACCCCTGGCGCGACTACCGAAGAGGAACGCCAACAATACGCCATACTTCGTGAAAACCCTGACAAGCGCCTCGCTGGGTGTCTCTGGATCCACGTTATTCTCTTCTACCAACCTTAACAACTGGTTAGCTATGCTGGGCACGTTCTTAAGGACCCAGGACCTCAACTCCAACAGTTCATTCCTACTGAAGGACCTATAGGCATGGGCAAGCATATTCCTATTAATTGCCACTTGTCTAATCAACTCCTTTACATCATCACCTATTAATCCACGCTCATGAAGCACGTCGGCCAACCCAGCATAACTGGGAGGTTTCCTAAGACCGAGCTCAGCAACAATCATAGCAATCGCATCAAGTAGATCCTGGTGTACGGCATAGAGCAACCACCTAAGGGCATACTCCCGAAACGCATCATTAATCTCCACTAATCTACTCAAGTCGCTTAACTCCTCATAAACTCTGGAAATCAGCGCCCTAACCTCCATTCAATGGCTAAAACATTGCCGATAATAAATACTTTATGACAATTATGGGCCTATAGGCAATATCATCATTATTTCAAAACTATCAAACTTTAAGCCTATAGAGAAACATTAAAGCAATAATCTAAGTGCTATTAAGTAATGATGGTTCTAAACTAGCCTTGATAATTAATATAAACAATGCCCCAATTAGCCTGCCCAGCATCATTAGTACCAGCCACGCCAAATACGTAGTTGCCGCTACCCGGTGGTGTGAAGTAGCCATTTAGACTAAGTGTGAAGCTTGCTGACTGCCCCGTGTTTAAGTCGTATGCAGTGCCCATTAACGTGTTCGTACTGGGGTTGTAGCTTACCGTAATACATATGTAGTCGCCAGGTCCAGGCTGGAAATAGCCGGTACCAATACCATCCCAACCAGAGTAGGGGTTACCTAGATTCGGTGACGGACTTGGGCTGATAGTTACACGAGTTCCTCTACTATTTAAGGCGATCCAGACATTCCACTGCCCACTGGCGCCGCTGGTTGTGTATGCATATTGCCAGAGCGGGTTCCATTCAATGACGAGGTAGGGTGATGAGCTTTGCGGGAACATTACATCACCCTGCACGGGTGATATCGTGAATGTATAGACATTAGATGAGACGTAGGTTATTGAGTAATTATAACCACTGCCAATGCCCCATCTAGTGGGTCTTAGGAATAGGTAGACTATGTAGCCATCACCAACGTAAGGATATGCCTGCGATGCCATGGGCGTCCCGTTATTGGAGTATACCCCAATCACGGTTATGGTGATGGTACCGCCGCCATAACTTTCCTGCCAGAATATGGCGCCTGAAGACCACCCGTAGTTCGAGCTAACCATCTTAAGGATAGGCTGGTTAATGCCTGTCGATATGTAGTACCAGTAGTTGCTGGGTGAGTTTGAGGAGTCGTAGTAGACGGGCCAGGAATTGGTGGGGTAATACCCCGTGAATGGGTTGCCATAGTCGCCCTGGTATACATGGGGCACGTACCAAGTCTGGTAGCCGTCGAGTAGGTTCATTACGTCAGCGCTAGGTGCTTGTATCGTCTCAGTAAATGAGTATATATATATACCACACCCTGCGTTGGCGTGTAGTTATAAATGCCGCTCAGCGTTATTGGGCTTGTTAATGGGGTGCTTATTGTCAGGTTTTCATAGAGTGTGTAGGTGCCCGTGCTGAGACTTATCGAGCCAGGGCTTGGGTATATGGGTGTCCCATTAATACTCACACTACTTACGTAATTGTTGTGTCTTATGGCTACCGTTAAAACACCAGCCGCGTATGCCCTTAAACCAACCAGTGGTGTTGGCACATGAATCACATAACCGCTTGACGTGCTGAGGGTTATCGCGGTTACCGTAGCCGAGAAGCCAGTGTTTGTGTATTGCCACGAGCTTAAGACACCGCAGCATGGGCATGAGTATGAACCAGTCATTACCGACACCACACTTTTAGCAATCGAATTAGCATTTGCGTAATAAACTATAATGACATCGGCAAGTGCAATTGCCGAAGTAACCAATGCCAGCGATAATGCAATAATGAGTAATAGGTTATTCTTCGGCATACTCAACAACCTCAGTACCACCCTTCAATGCCTCCCTAATAGACTCATAAATTGCATAGGCCACGGTATCCTCAACGTTGGATCCAGGACTCCCACCGGCTATGACATCGCCCTCAGTCCTCCGTGATAACAGGATTTTATTGCCCTCGGTCTTAATGAGCAGGTTGCCGACAGCAATGCCATCTGGGGTCTTCGTGTATGGTATACCGAGCCTGTCAAGGGCTTGTTCTATTGCTGTTGGTGCGCCGTGTTCCTTAACGGCCTCGGCAAGCGACCACCTCCTAAGTCCCAACCACCTTGCCCTGGTTAGCATGTTGAGTATGGCTATCGCTGTGGCTACGATTAATACGTAAGTCGGTAAGCCAATGAATGAGTTATGCGGTAATTCAATGTATACGTAACCACTCGGTGTGGGCACTATGATAAAGCCCCTCACCTGTAGGTACCTCTGCTGGAAGAGTATGGTGTCTATGAGCATCACCAGTGAGAGCACGGCCAATAAGGCTGACAGGTAAAGCGCGTAGGCGCTCCTCCTCCAGATAATGAGTATTAGGGCCGAGTCCAGCGCGAAGAAGGACACTAGGTAAACCGTGGGTGGCGGTACCACGTAGGTCACGCCAAAGAACGTAACTACAAAACCCCAGGGCATCAACCTCAGATAGTAATTACGGCCTGAGACGCCCCAGGCGGGTATGAATAGCCAGGAGACCACGAAGGCAATGATCAAGCTAAGAAGTACCAGGACCTCGAGTCTCATGACCCACCACCTAACGCAATTACACTACCCAATTGCATATATTGTGTAACATTCCCGTTCGAGAATACGTAAGTTACGGTAACGGGCATGTAAAGCACGTAGATAAATCCCTGCTTAAGGTTACAGAAATATACCTGGTTTGCGTACTTCCTAATCGGTATCGTAATGTTGATGGTGCCGATACCCTGAGGTATGTAAATAGTAATGTTTGGGTTTACGGCGTCAAATACTAGGTAGCCAGGTATGGTATTTTTCGTAAACATGGAAATTGCCTGAGGCCTAATCATGCCTGGGGTCAATGTTGAATAATTAATACCTATTGTTAAGTTACAATTCTCATAATAGGCATAGGTAATAGTTATATTATTAATAACGCGAATTGGCACAACGTCAAAGAACGCAATGTAGGCAGGATCACCATTGAGGTATCCCCTGATCAAACCCCTAACACCCGTATTTGATAAGGATAGGTACTGTGGGGTTAATGGAAATTGAATAATCATTGTTTCATTATTGGCTATCGTTAAATTACCCACCTGTCCAGTACCGAGCAGTTCCACCCAACCACTAATTGGTGTGAAATCCCAATTACCAGGATTAATAATTCTAATAATCACCGTTACACCACTTGCCTGCACATTTATCGACTCAACCTTCGCATATGGGACGTTCTCCAACGTCATGTAACTCACCAGGGTTGGGGCAACTTGAGACGTGTCCCAAATAAGAATTAAGGCAACCAGGATGGAAAATATGGAAAGGAGAAGAAATATTTTGAAAGGTGATTTAAAAGCCACAACATGATCACCTCGGAACCGGTACGGTGGCGTTAGATACTACGTTGTAACCAAGTAGTACACTCACGGTCTCGCTTGTCGAGCTCGTTATTGGGGTGTTGGGTATTACGTACATACTAATGCCATAGTTAGTATTGGCACTTAATGAGCATGGAGCATTACTACTTGGAGTACTGCCTGGTGCCACATAACCATTGTAGTAGTACGCAGTCCAGGTGCCAGTACTTGTTGAGTACGTAAGTACTATAGTACAGACTATGGCGCTTGTGCTTGTTATGTCAGTATTGTTCAGATATATGTATAGCGAACTTATTGCTGAAGAGCCTGTACTTGATACCGCATTACCACTAAGCATTGAGGGCACGTATAAGTATCCGCTTACAAGCGCCTGTAACACGCCAATATTCACGAAATACGCGCCACTTGAGTTTGTGAGCTCTATGTTAACCTGAAAACCCGCATAGTATGGGTTACCATTCGACGTCAGTGGTAGGTCATTTCCTGTGAATGTTACGTACGGGGTTATTGCCATTTGGGCCTGTCAGGAATTTCAGCGGTGCAGTCTGTGAAACACTTATTTGGCCTTGATAAACAAATATCACATCAACCAGCGCTATGGTGGCGATCGCAACGAGCGCTATCGCAGCCAGCATTAACATCCTCCTTTTCTCGCTCCTTCTCGCAGCCGTGTTGTTCATACCACCACCGTGCTTTAGTGTCGGCTTAAAAGTCTTTCTTTCATTTTCAGATTGATATTGATGTAATTTAATTGAATTATGTAAAAAGAAAGAGGGCTTCTAGTGGCTATTTATTATATATTTTTAGTCTAGGTTAAATTTAACTTTTTATATTTAAGATGTTAAACTACGTATTTTATATTTTCAATTAGTCATCTAGGATACCTTCCTCTTTATAATATTTTTGACGTAATTCTTTTATTAAAAAACGAATTTAATTGCTAATGAGTAAAGGGCTACCCATTAATAATCTTCCTTACAGGACCAGGGCTTACATTAATAACCAAGTCCTCATCCCAGCTAACTTAGTTAGGGCCCTTGGCATTGAGAGGGCCAGGTATGCTGACATAGTGATTTCATTCAATGGATTAGTTATTGAGTTGAGGAATGTATTGTTGCTTAGGACTAAGCATACGTCCAGTAGGCAGTTCACGATTCCTAGGGAGATCAGGGAGCTATACGGGATTAGACCCATGGATCAAATCGAGGTAATCCAAATAAGGCCGAGGTATGTAAAGGAATTTGAGACTGAACTTACTAGGCCGGTATAGATTCACGTGACGTATGAAGGTAAATTGAAAATAAAATCTTTAAATACTGTTTTATTCTTACACGCATATACTTTCTCCATGCGTAGGCATGAAATTAATTGTTTTATCTAGATCTTTCTTTGGTAATATGATTATATAGATTTACCCTATATCCATGATTTATATAAGATCTCGTGAAAACCACGGTAATCAGTATAATTTAGGTAATGAATGGTGTGCCTGCCTATTCTATTGAGGATATTGTGGAGTCAATGAGTATGTACATGACGTAGCCCATAACCGGTGAATATATGAGTGTGGTTATTATTAAGGCCAGTGTTGGGCTCAGGACTATTGGCCCTAGGTATATGGGTCCTAGTGGTGATAGGGTGATCACAATGAGCACGAGGAGTATCGGTAGGAGTAATGCAACGACTAAGTAGATTTCCATGAACAGACCAAGTACTTGGGTCGCACTCCTCAGTCTATTGTACTTGTTCCTAACTAGGTACTCAAGCTTGAGCATTAGTACGTCGGCCAGGTTTGCACTGATTAGGTATGTCTCGGCTATAAGGCCGAAGATTTCGCCATAGGTCCTTGACGGGACCCTGCTGATGCTAGCCCTTAGCGCCGTCAGTATGTCCATACCGCCTTCCCTGGCATCCCTAAGTATTAGCCTAAACTCCCTGGCTATGTATGGGTCCCTCTCGATGGTGGCTAGGGTACTAATCAACTCCTCAAGGGTAACCCCACTGGCTATCAGTGGTATCATGATCATGAGCGTATTTATTAAGTACCTCTCGAAGTGGCTTGACCTTATATAGACCTTAGCATTAATGTAAACTAGCACCGATAAGTAATCAATGAGTAGCACAATAACCATAAGGAGCATCACACTCCTTACTGCACTCATTGGCGTGAGTGCGTAAGCCACCACCAATGCAGCAGCGATTATTGGTGTGTACATGATCACCGCGGCCGCGAAGTCCCTATCGAAGTCGTAACCGCTGAGTGAGTAAAGTCTATTTACGTAATTATTCACCCAACGCCTATAGGCCGTCAATGGGTTTATCAAGGCAATTCACCACCTATCACGGCCCTATAGGTCCTCTCTGGATCAACGTAGTAATTCCTAGTGACCCTAAACACGGCATCGGGCGACCTAAACCCGTACTTGGCCATGGCGGTCATGATCTCAGCCCTCCTCCTAAGCTCCCTATCAACCTCCTCCTGAGACACCCTGCCCATCCTTACGAGATCTGCAATTAAGGCGCTATCGCTCAACCTGACAAGCTCATCCCTATCCTTACTCCACCTAAACAGGTTATTAACCCTTAAGCCACTCCTCGTCACATCCAATAACTCGCTAATGTCCGTGACACGCCTAGCAATCCTACCACCAATCCTCACCCTATTAATTAGTATGAACACGTTAGCCAGGGGTATTAAGGCTGGAGGAACACTCATGGGCTTGGACAACAGCCTCCTCACGGCCGCGTTTAGTGAGCTGGCATGTATCGTGGCAAGGCCTGTGTGCCCACTGGCCAACCCCTGAAAGAAGACATAAGCCTCCTCACCCCTTAACTCACCAACAACCAAGTAATCAGGCCTAATCCTCATGGATACCTTAACTAAATCATAAGCCGTAATATTCTGCACATTGGGTGTTTCGGCCTCCCTAACAACCAATGGAATCCACTGCTCATGGGGTATGTTTATCTCCCTGGTATCCTCAATAGTCACGATTCTAGCTTCAGGCCTGATTAAAAATAGCAGTGCGTTTAGTAATGTGGTTTTCCCCGCGCCGGTTGGCCCAATGATTATCATGCTAATGCCATTCTCGAGCATAAACCATAAGGTCGCTAATGCCTCAGCCTTAATAACACCGTCGGTTATTAAGTCAATGATGGTTATGGGATTAGCCTTAAACTTCCTAATGGTTATTACGGGGCCATGGGGCGAGACATCCCTAAGCCCAAGCTCAACCCTAAGACCCTCAGGCAGTAAGCCCTCAAGTATTGGGTATGCAGAACTAACGTTCTTACCAACCCTCTGACTAATCTTCACAACGAGACTACTCAACTCATCACTACTCAGGGTGATATTAGTCCTCAAGTGCTCATACCTACTATGCCACACATAGACAGGCTTGTTGGGCCCATTAATGTTTATATCCTCGATGTAATCATCCTTAATCAGTGGGTCAACCTTGCCATAACCTACGGTATCCCGCATCAGGTAATACATGACACTCCTCAACTCATCATCATTCAACTTAATCCTCAACCTACCCATTACCTCATTAACGAGCGATTTAAAGTAATGATCAAGATCATCATTATTAGGCAACGCACTACCCACCCTAAGTAATTCCCTGGCCCTCGCGAGCACCTTGGCAGCGTTATTGCTGAGTACAGGCTCAACGATGTTGTATAGGTAGAGGCCTGTGTTCTTATCCCTAATAATGAGTACGCCAATCAATCCCTTAACTATTTCGTACTCATCGATCAACTCCACACCCTTAATATCCACGGTGTATAATTTCTATCTTGGGTTATAAATTTTTAAATTTTAAAACCTTAGATTTATAATTTTTAAAGAATGGGTAGCAATAAGGTATTAATATGTATAGGGGGTTTACGCTACGGTTGGTGACTACGGTGATTGTGGTAATCACCATTATTACATTCTACATAATATTACCAAAGACTTATGTCCAAGTCAGCATTGGTAAATTAACACTAAGTGTTCCAATACCCTACGGCATACTGGGGACCACGTTGACGGCCATAGCCATCGCAGCCGAGCTATTGCCACTATCAATCACTGAGTATAGGTTATGGAGGGTGAATAACGAAATACTCGTGGACATGCCCGCGGTAGTTAGGGTGATAAGGGATGGCTTAGGTTCGGGTCAACCCCTCGTTGGTGTTGCGGAGATGCTCACTAGGGTTGGTAAGGGTAGACTTGGCAGGATAATTGCCGAGGCCATTACTAAGGAGAGCATGGGCATAACGACAATGAAGGAGGGCCTCGCCGAGGTTTCGAGGGAGCTTGGCAACAATTACCTGGCGGTACTCGCGGTGATACTTGATACGGCGATTAGGTCTGGGGCTCGGCTCCAGGAAACCCTCGACATGGCTTACAAATCCCTCGAGGACATGGTAAGCTACCAACTGGAGAAGGCCAACCAGGTTAAGCCTTACCTAGCCTTGATATACGTGGTCATGGCAATATACGTAGTACTCGCTGGAATAATTATCTACCTAATGATGCCAAGCATAGGTAAAATAGCGATATCAACATCAGCAGGGGCAATCACGGCGCCGACAATATCCGTAATAGACACCCAGCTATTCTCATCAATCATAGTAATGAGCAGTGTAATCCAATCAATAATCGCAGGCGTGATAATTGGGAGGATTGTCTATGGCAGGTCAATCGTTGGATTACTACACGCATCCATATTAATAATGGTACTCACACTAATTAATTACGTAATGTACTTAACAATGTACTTAGGCGTAATATGAAACTTAAGTAAATTCAAATCGTAATTGAAAGAAAGGTTTATAAAAGATTGAAAATAAATTAGGAATCGATGACCAGAAATAGAAACAACAGAAAAAGCCTTGGTATAGAGCCAATCGTTGCAGCCATACTACTGATAGTCATAACCGTGGTAGCCGCAGTACTACTCTACATGTGGTTCAGCGGATACTTATCCGCAACAACAAGTAAGGTTAGCTCAATGGCAACGCCAGAGCAGTTCCAAGTAGTCGCGGCAAGCCTATCAGTAAGTAAGGGATTGACCGCCTACGTACAGAACACGGGCTCAGTGACAGTAACCATAACGGGCGTCTACCTACTAAACGCAACGAATGGAAACCTAATATGCCAAGTACCAATAACGGCAACCTCAATAACGCCAGGCTCAACGGTAGCAATCACAAATAGCACAAGCTTTGCATCATCATGCGGCGTAACACCAGGCACATCGTATGAGCTGCTATTCGTGACCTCAAGCGGCACCAAGTACGCAACGTCTGTTGTGGCATCATCGTAAATAATAAAATACATAAGTCATGTTAAGTCAAAATCACGCCGCAGGTGATTTTCCCATGATTTCCATTGGCATTAGTGAGGTTGTGGGTGCGACAATACTGCTCGTCATAGCCGTGGCCCTTAGCTTGTTAATCTTCGGATACTTCTACGGGTACTTAGAGTCGCTTGGTTACTCACTCGCTAATGCACTGTCGGGTTCTTGCGAGTTCTCGATAATGAGCACGGCATTTAACACCACGGGCTCCTCAATAACATCAATAAGCATAGCCCTGTACAACTACGGTAATAAGCCGTGCGATATATCCGGCGTATATGTGCTTAATGAATCAACAGTGTACCAGATAGCCGTGGCAAATAACTGCATAACGAACCCGCTGGCTAGGTTGGGCCCTGGTCAGGTGCTTATGCTCAATTACTCAAACTTAAATATCCCATATAACACAAATTACTTAGTTAAGGTGGTTTCCTGTGATGGGTTCACGGCCGAGGAGGGGCTTGGACAGTAGGGGATTGGGGGAGCTTTACATAATGGCTATAATAATCATGATAGTCATTGTATCGCTCGCTGTAATCTACTCCGTACTCAACGGCTTCAGTAAGTACGTGGCTGAGGAGAAACAATCACTGCAATCCATTAGAGGTACAGAGGTGAGCGTTTCATTAAGTGGGTTTAATACTGTGGGTAGTAATTACGTAATTACCATGAAGTTAAGCAATGCCATGCCCCTTAGTAATGCTGAAGCCATATGCAGGTATAGCGTGGGTAATGCGCAGTATATGCAGTATTGTAGCTACGTAATTAATGGCGATGTGGTATACGTAACGGTACCAGGCACGTTAGTGAATAAGGGGGTGGGTAACCTGGTGGTACTGGTACCAACAGCATCCGGCTTAACGCCAGGCATAAGCCTCTATCGAGGGCCAATAGAGGTTAGTGTAATAGCACCGCCCGTTGTTTACCAGGGATCAGCGAGCACTGTGGACATCACCGTTCTGCTGATTAATAATTCCACCGGTTGGGTTAATGCCACGGTAATAGCCAACGTGAATGGAAATACCATAGCTAATAGTACAATAATGCCACCAAGCGGTGCAGCGGCGACATCAATACCGGTTGGCATAACGAGCGCCGGAACCACATCAATACCAATAACGGTGCTTATTAATAATTACACAGAGACCGTACCCGCAGTACAATTAATTGTGCAGCAATCACCAACATCCACAACCACATCATCATTACCAGCCACATGCCAAAGCATGGCATTTGGGTACATAGGGAACGCAACAACAAATGGACTACAGAGCTATGTCTACCCTGGAGTTGGTCCAGGGCTTAGTTACGGCGATGAAGCACTACAAAACAGCGTAATAGATGGCTTCCCCAACCCAATATACACTTACGCCATAGAGACAGGCCCACCACCGCCAAGTGGGTACACAATCATGTACTATTACAACGTATTTCCCCTAAGCATTAAGGTTGGTAATTACCCAAACGTAACTGCCTACGTATATCCCGTGGACTTCACAACGGACGCCATACCCTTCTTCTTCATAGTGACGAATAATCACTACGCAATAGTTATCTATTGGCAGGTGGGCACATCGAGCCCGAGCTCCTTGGCAATAAGTAATATAGATGCTGGGATAGGGAGCTTAACGGTACCAAACGGCGGCAATATAAAGAAGTTCTTCAATGTAAATGGAGGTACAATACCCATTAACGCCTGGACCGGCTATACACTCGATGTAACCAACTACGTTGGTAGTAATGTGGATTACCAATACGTGGGCTTCGGAATATACTTACCAAACACGTCCCAGTCCCAGGGGCAGTCATACTGGGACTACATATGCATTGGTTAGGAAATGGGGAACTCAATACCTATTGTTTCTCAATAATACCTATGTTAAATATGGCATTGAAGGGGTTGAGCTCAGAATTTTTATTAATGATCATATTTTTTAATAATTTTGTGCTAGGGTTTAAATACCCTTGTTTCAATTGCTCCTTGTAATGACTTGGTTGTTGTTTAGGGTTGTTAGGGATAGGCCTGGTATTATTAATGAGTTGTCATCTGTGATGCTCAATTATGGGATTAACATCAGGAATATCATTGGTAACTCCAGGGCTTTAATGATTGACGTTGAGGATAACGTGAGCTCCCTATTAACCGGCATGGACTCCATTAGAGATATTGAGTTCGTGAATGCAATAAGCGGGCCAATTATACCGCTGTCCTTCTCTCAAAGACACTTCATGACTGCCATTAAGACGGTCCTAGCGCAAATGGGCACTGAGTATGTGGGTAGGCTCCTCTACAGGATTGGTTATGAGTACGCGAGGGCGGTGGCCACGGAGATGTCGATGGGTGATCCCGTGAGTACTATAAGCACGTACCTATACACGGCCACAGCTTATAACAGGCTCGCCTTCAAGGGCCTCGTGATTAGGAATAACGAGGTTAGGGTCGAGTTTGAGGAGCCATTCGACGAGGAACTAGACACAGCACTAACGCAGGGCTACATACACGGATTAATAAACACGGCACTATCGAGGCTACATTACATTAATATTGAGAAGATCAATAATATATATAGGGCCGTGGCAAGATATATTGAGAGCATAGAGCCCATATAATCAACATCCACGGCGCACCCATCGCCTAGCTTACATACATAATTTATGTAGTTACTTCGATAACCACCTTAGATACATGTTCTAATGACCCTGTCACGGATTATTAAGTAATAATATTTGCCTATTAGGAATAGATCTTTTATTAATTACCCGCTATTTAGGGTAAATATAGATAAAGTTTAAAAGATAAGACGTGAATTAATGACCATGATGTACTACAGAATCTATAGGGCTCTTCCCGCGTTATTAATACTGGCAATAATGATAATAATCGCTCAAGCCCACGGCGCCCATGCAGTACAGTCGATTTACACGCTTCAATCCTTCACGCTAGCCCCCTACGAATGCAATTCCATGCCTCTTAACTGCACCACAGACCTTAGGATAATCCTAATACCATACTACGCAAATCCATTCAATGCATCCTTGGCCGGCATGCCAAGCCTGAGTAGTTTACCCATTAATTACCCAAGTCAGGGGACTCAGTGGACGTTGATTTGGCTCCCATACCCAGCCAGGGCCGGTAATGGTAGTAGGACGTACATACTCGTGAGTAGGGGTACGGAGGACAAACTACTGATATTCCTGGAACCCGGTGGTGCATGCACAGACTACTACACCTGTTGGTACCCAGTGCCTGGCGTCAGTACCGTATTGACCATGAACGCTACATACCCAAACATCTGGATCGACCTATTCGCGTACACGGGAATTCTCAATAGAAGCAACCCATTAAATCCCTTCAGGAACTGGACGTACGTATTCATACCATACGATACAGGTGATGTATTCTCTGGGGATAGGGTCATGGAGTACTGCGGGATTGGCATTAACGGCATGATGGACTGCGTGACGACATATCACGTTGGTTTTGTCGATGCGATAATGGCAATGAGGTGGGCAGCAGCCCAGGGACCCTGGAAGCAGGTGGTCCTCGCTGGATCAAGCGCCGGTGGCGTGGGTACGATATTACTATCATACTACGCAGTACAGATATTTAATGATTCGCACCTAATTGTAATTGACGACTCAGGGCCTGGTCTCACGTCAACCGTCAATCCACACTTCACCTTTGAAACCACGGAACAGAGTTGGGGCTATCTTGAATTAATGACTCCGGAGGCACGTGAGATTGTTGAGGAGACAGGCGAGCCGCTGCTCGGCCTTGAGTATGAATTCCAAACAATTGGCAAGAACGTCACATTTGCGCTTTATGAGATGCAGGAGGACCTTGTCATGGGCACGTTATTCCTAGGTTACACACCCAGTGAGTATCAACAGGTCCTACTTTACTACACTGGGAAGCTTAGGCAGTTTGCACCAAACAACTTCTTTAGGTACCTACCCATTGGCTACGCGCACATGATCCTGGTATACCCAGTCCTACTTCCACCCAATGCCTTCTACACCTTCAGTATCTGTGGATTGCCTGTATATGAGTGGGTAGATTTATTACTCGAGGGTAAGCCGATCGACATAGTCCAGGTAACGCCATACACCTGTGTCATTAACTCCACGCAGATAGTGAGCAACATATCGCTTGGGTAGAGCGTAATAAGTCAGTTGTTTCACGTTTAAAATTGGGCATTGCATGTTTTAATAATATCCTTTTAATGAGGAATATTGAGGTTGGTGTTGTTTCATTACTAGTTCCCCTGAGACGATAAGTACCCGCAGTGTGGTGAGAATACACCACAAAGCTTAAAATACTCCAAGGGCATAATAGACGACGTGGTCATAAAGATTAAGCCACCGAAGGGGACCCTTGCCGAAGACATTATTTACCACGCGAAGGCACTAATCACGGGCTTTAAGGAGGCTGTGGAACCGAATAGGCTCACGATACAATACCCACGCGAGGTCAGGTGGATCCCTGAGAGGTTTAGGGGTTGGATAATGCTGGACATTAAGAAGTGTATAAGCTGCTTCCAGTGTGCCTGGGCTTGCCCCGTGAATGCGATTCAGATGTATAGGGCTCCTAATGGTAAGTTTTACCCAGGTATTAGGTACACGGAATGCATTCTGTGTCACTTTTGCGTTGATGCATGCCCAGTGGGTGCTTTAATTCCCACGCCCATTCATGATATTGCCTATGTTGATTTTGACGAGGTTAAGTTTAAGCCTGAGGACATGTCCAGGCCTCCTGAGTATGTCTTTGATGAGTCCGAGAGGGTTATTAAGTATGAGATTAAGGATGGTAGGTTGTTGAAGATTGCCCTGCCTAAGGATGAGATTAAGAAGAGGATTGAGGAGCTTGATAAGGTCATTGAGCAGTCCGGAGGCGCCCCTGCGGCAGCTGAATCTTCATCGGCATAGTCCATGCCTTCCTAATTAGTCTTGGAGTACTAGTTTAATACTAGGTTCTTTCCTTAATATTGATGAGTATTAAGGTTAGGGTTGGTATTAAGGTTCCCAAGTTCCCCAGCGTTATTAGTGGCGGTATCCGCATACTCAGTGAGTATAACTTTGACTTTGGCGTTCAGCTTGATAGGGCTAAGCTCCTTAAGCTCATTGCCTTTGGCGTGGTTAGCCCCACGGAACTTATTAGGAGGTTGAACATGCCCAAGGCCAAGGTCTTCAGATACTTAAATGCCCTCATTAAGCATGGTTGGTTGGTTAGGAAGGATGGTGGTTATTACCTAGCCGCCACCATATTCCTAGTCTACAGGGTTAGGGAATTTGGAGACTACGCGGTCCTCGAGGTTCTCAATGATAAGGGTGCGATTGTTGACCAAAAGGCCGGTCTCGTGATTATTAATGGTAAGGAATCACCAAGGGCCTGCCCAAGATGTCCACTACTTCAGGAGTGTACAAACAATATTAGGAGCATTAGTAAGTCGCTGGGTATCACGATAAAGTCCGTGACACCCGCGGATGCATATCTTGAGTTGATTAGTACGATAATTAATGAGGGCCTCGTTAAGATACTCCTTAATGACTATATTGATCTTCACGTTAATAATAGTGGATCAATATAAATCTACTAAATTTTAATTACATATTAATGACCTATGTTTAACGTATGTATTGCTTGATTAGCTTAACGACCTCGGTAGGTGTCTTGGCAACTGGTACGTTGACCTCCTGGAATGCCTTAACCTTGCTTTCGTAGGAGCCCATGCCCATACTGACGATAGCCCCCGCATGCCCCATCCTCTTGCCGGGTGGTGCCGTTCTGCCCGATATGTAGGCTACCACGGGCTTCGTAACCTTCCCAGACCCTATGTACTGGGCGAGTCTCTCCTCCATTGTGCCGCCTATCTCGCCAATAACTACTATGTACTTCGTCTCCGGGTCCTCCTCGAACATCTTCACTACCTCGAGCATGTCAGTACCAATTATTGGGTCTCCGCCAATGCCGACGACTGTTGATTGCCCAATCCCAGCCTGGGTTAGGTGGTATGATATTTCATAAGTCAGTGTTCCACTCCTAGACACGATACCAACAGGGCCCGACTTCGTGTAAATATGGTTAGGCAGTATCCCGACCTTAGACCTTAGTGGGCTTACGACTCCTGGGCAGTTGGGTCCTATTATCGTGACTCCCTTCCTCTTTGCGTAATTCACGAACCTTAATGCATCATGTATTGGTATGTGCTCCGTAATTATCACAATCAACTTAATACCAGCGTCAATGGCTTCATAGACTGAGTCAGCGGCGAATTGGGCTGGTACGAAGATTATTGATGTATTTATGTCAGGGAACTTCCTTAACGCCTCCTCCACAGTGTCAAAAACAGGTACGCCGTGGACCGTCTGTCCACCCTTACCTGGCGTGACACCAGCCACAACCTTAGTGCCGTACTGAAGCATGTACTGTGTGTGTCTTGATCCTTCCCTACCCGTTATTCCCTGGACCAGGACCTTCGTATTCTCATTAACGAGTATGGCCATGCCCATCACCTCGCAATTGCCTTTGACAAAGCTCCCATTGCCTCCTCAGCAGTTTCATAGGTTTTAAGCCCTATCTCAGCCAGTATTCTCCTACCCTCCTCCTCGTTAGTACCCTTCAACCTAATGAAGATTGGCTTGTTGGTCTTAACCTCATTCAACGCCTCAACAACGCCCTTGGCAACCTCGTCACACCTCGTTATACCGCCAAATATGTTTATCAAAACAGCCTTTATCCTGTCGTCTGTTAACAGCATTTTCAATCCCTCCCTCACAGCATCCTTACTAGCTCCACCACCAACGTCAAGGAAGTCGGCAGGTTCATGACCGAACTCCTTAACCAAGTCCATGGTTGCCATTGTTAAGCCAGCGCCGTTGGCCATGATCCCCACGTAGCCCGTCAACTCCACGTAATGTAGCCCGTACTTCCTAGCCTCAAGCTCCTCGGTCGTGTAATCACTATCCTCAATACTAATGTCTGGGTGCCTATAAAGTGAGTTATCATCAATCATGACCTTAACGTCCAGAGCCACCAACTGCCCATCAGTTGTTAGTGCAAGTGGATTTATTTCCACAAGCTCGGCATCATACTCAGTAAATACCCTGTACATGGCCTTAGCCACGGTTACGAAGTCCTGGGCTGCAGAACCCTCCAAACCAAGCTTCTGAGCAACTCCCCTAATCATGTAGTCCCTAAGTCCCTCATAATCATCTATGTAAAGCCTAATTATCTTCTCAGGGCTTCTCCTGGCCACCTCCTCAATGTCGATACCGCCCTCCGTGGATGCAAGCATTAGGTAGCCCCTGTTCTCCCTGTCCAGGGTTATGGATATGTAAAGCTCCTTAGCCACATTAACGCCCTCCTCAAATAGCACCTTCCTAATTGGGTAATCCTGAATCACCTTACCCAGGTAATCCCTCGCGGCGTTCTCAGCATCCTTAATGGTGTTAACCCTCCTGACGAGCCCCATCTTAGCCCTGCCTGCGAAGGGTACCTGGGCCTTGGCGAACAGCGGGAATTTGAGTGTGTTGAGTATGTCTATGTCATTAAGGCTCTTGACTATGGCGCCCCTGGGTATCTTAACGCCATACTTATTCAGCAACTCCTTACCCTTATACTCGAGGAGCCTCACGTTAAACTATGCAAAATAGCCTTAATTTAAGCATTTACATTATTTATAAAGTAATCAGTAATCAAGACCCCTTAATTAACTTCATGAACTTCATGAATGCTTCATCAACTTCATCCTTCTTCGGTACGGCAATTACTATAGAAATGCCAGGCATCGAGAAGGCGGCGCTTCTTGCCTTACTCAAATCTGTGAATTCCATGATGTCCTTATCATGAATTACGAATATCTTACCGCCAAATTTATCGGGATCCATATACCTAATGACGTACTCCTTAACCCTATCCTCAAGTCTATCCATGGCTATGCACTGGTCATCACATAACTTAATTTTTATTTTACTCCAGGATGATACTGACTTAATGAGCTCAATGAATGAGCTAATAAAGGAGTTGAGAATTAATGAGGTAATTAATGCATTAATAACGGCATTCAAGGCAGGTAATAGAGACTACGTATCATCAGCTACTGAACTACTGCACGAGGAGTTCACATACACAGTCTCTGAGTCAATAGAATTAACTGGTGACACCCTTAAGCGCGCATCCATCCTCTACGCACTGTATTGTCTAAGTCTTGGTATTCTCAGGTTAATGAATAACGAAGACTTAACCATAAACCCAATCGAGTTATTAAGAACGTCCGTGGATAATGGGGATTTATCAGGTCTAACGCAGTCATTAATCACAGCGTCGGCACTGCTCATTAAGGGTGATGAGTCATGGATTAAGGACTTCAATGAGTTGATTCAGGTAGTTAATAACGAATTATTCAGGAGAATCCTCTCATCATTCCTCGAGGTAATTAGGGTCGTTAAGACTGTAAATCCCTGATCAGTATTACCATGTTCTTACCCTCAACCTTAGTAATCCTAACAAAGCCTAGACCCTCAAGTCTCCTTACACTCCTCCACACGGTGGTCCTTGGTATGCCCAAGTCCCTGGAAATATCAACCTCAAATGCGGAGCCACCCCTGGACTTTAGGTACTTAAGTATTGATAGTTCGTAATCATTGAGATTTAGCGCCGCTTGGTGTGTAGTTTCTCCCTTCGTAGTTTTTCTTCGTCCTATCACTAATACGTATGACGTAGACGCAATTATAATGATAGCAATAATAATCACCATAAGGACTTCGAAATTAATCAGGTGATTTGTCACAGTCATCACACGCGTTGTCTTGGTCATTGGCATTATCGTATATAGGAATTCGCCAGGCCCCCTCGCCGTTATTAGTAATTCATTATTCACCATACTCATGTTAATTAATGACAATGTTATGTTGGCTATGAGTATGTTACTAGGTATGACTATCTCAACCGTGGAGTTACCCACGTTTATTCCGACAAAGTTGTTTTCCACGAATACCCTGGGTACATACACTATGGACACATTAGCAGTGCCTAGAACTGGTATTATTATTGATGTACCATTAATCACGTATGCAGTTACGGAACCATTAACGAGCACCTCTATGTATGATTGAGGCTGCACAGGTAATTGTAATGTTACGAATTCGCCAGTTAACGTGGTATTTAAGCTAACGGTTGACGTACCATTGCTGTACAGTGTTATTATCCAGATTAGCATTAATGGTGTTATTACCATTTTAATTAACGGTTTTTGAATTAATTAATATCCTATAAAGGTTTCCTTATTAGCCTATGTACCGAGACCCCAACTACTTATGTAACGTCTCTGTTCCTCAGTTAATTGATCAATCCTTATGCCCATGGTCTCAAGCTTGAGTCTTGCAACTTCCATGTCGAGTTCGTCAGGTAACTTATGAACACCGAGCTGTAGCTTACCCCTATTCTTAACTATATACTCAACGGCGAGTGCCTGGTTGCTGAAGGACATGTCCATGACCTCGCTCGGGTGCCCCTCCGCCGCAACCAAATTAACGAGCCTACCCTCGGCAAGTAAGTAGACGCGCTTACCGTTCGGCAGTCTATACTCAACTACGTAATCCCTAATCTTCCTTTTCTCGGCTGCGACTCTCTCGAGACCTGCTACGTCAATTTCCACGTTGAAGTGGCCAGCATTGGCCAGGACAGCCCCATCCTTCATCTTAAGTATGTGGTCCAGGGTTATTGCATTTATGTCGCCGGTAGCCGTTATGAATATGTCGCCGATCTCTGCAGCCTCGCTCATGGGCATGACCTCAAACCCATCGAAGACAGCCTCAAGTGCCCTAACAGGGTTTACCTCGGTGACTATGACCCTACGTGCACCAAGCCCCTTAGCCCTCATGGCTATTCCACGTCCAACCCAGCCATAACCTGCAACAACAACGACCTTACCCGCAACCAGTATGTTCGTGGCCCTGAGTATCCCATCCCAAGTTGATTGTCCTGTTCCGTACCTATTATCGAATAGGTACTTGGTGTATGAGTCGTTAACGGCAATTATTGGGTACCTAAGCGTACCCTCCCTCGCCATTGCTCTTAGCCTGATGACACCCGTTGTTGTCTCCTCAGTACCGCCGTAAACACTACTTATTAATTTAGCGAAGTCCCTATCACCAGCGGTTTCCAATGCATAATTTACCTCATTACTCTTAACACCAAGGGCCAACTTATGCAGTGTCACCGTTAGGTCTGCACCATCATCCATAGTAACGACAGGTTCCTGGGATATTGCAAAACCAATTGCATTATAGTACTCCCTCTCATTCATCCCCTTCCATGCATACACGTAAATACCATCCTCAGCCAATGCGGCGGCTACCTCGTCCTGCGTGGAGAGTGGATTCGAGGGTACTAGGGTTACCGTAGCTCCGCCAGCAACTAATGTCCTGACTAAAACGGCAGTTTCCTTGGTCACGTGTAAGCTGGCCGATATCCTAATACCATCGAGTGGCTTCTCCCTGGTGAACCTCTCCCTAATCTTCATTAGAACTGGCATGTGTCTCTCAGCCCACTCAATGAGTAAGCGTCCCTTCTCAGCGAGCGATATGTCCTTAACCTTATATGTCATTCAGGTCAATACGTTGACTCACTGAAGTATTAAAATTTTAACAAGGGCAATTATCCATATAGTAACTTCTCCGTTTGTTTATCGAATATCTTGATCTTACGTGAATTGAAGTATACATGCACTGGTTCGCCGAGTCCAAAGCTTGTTGATGAGACGACTTTCACCTCAGTGCTTTGTAGTTTAACCATTACGTTAAACTTACCTCCGGCGAATTCCGAGATCTCCACGGTACCCTTACCGACATAAATAAGGTCATTATTATTGCTAATGACCTCCTTGGACAATACCACGTCCTCAGGCCTTATACCGAGGATTACGCTCCCATTGCCCTGCACATTTATATTTTGTGGTAGCTGAACCTTCACATCACCACCATCGAAGTATACCTCATTGCCCTTACCAACAATTGAGCCATCGAATAGGTTTATATCGCCTATGAAATTCGCCACAAATACATTGACAGGTTTATCATAAATCTCGCTGGGCAACCCTATCTGTTGAATAACGCCTCTTCTAAGCACAGCTATTCTATCGGCTAGTGTCAACGCGTCGGCTGGATCGTGCGTCACAAGTATTGTGGTTATCCCGAGCTTCTTCTGGATATCCTTAACAAATGCCCTAGCCGTAACCCTAATCCTAGCGTCAAGGTTGCTAAATGGCTCGTCCATGAGGAGCACTTGCGGCTCCTTAACCAGGGCTCTGGCGATAGCCACCCTCTGCTGCTGACCACCTGATAACTGCCTTGGGTACCTATCCAGCGTTTCGGCAATACCCAGGACCTCAGCAATTTCCCTAACCTTCTTCTCAATCTCACTCTTCGGCAGCTTCTTAATCCTGAGTGGGAAGGCTATGTTATCGAAGACCTTCATATGTGGGTATAAGGCCCAGTTTTGAAATACCATGCCCACGTTTCTATCCTTTGGAGGTATGAAGATGCCCTTCCTCGGCGATGCAACTAGGGTATCGCCAATCCAGACCTCACCGTCAGTTGGCTCCTCAAGACCCGCCACAACTCTGAGGAGTGTTGTTTTTCCGTGACCTGATGGCCCCATTACAACCATGAACTCGCCAGACCTCACCTCAAGCTCAACCTTGTCTAAAGCCACTACGTTCTTTCCAAATATCTTCGTAACCTCATGAAGGTAAACCCTCACCATGCCCGCAATATTACTGACTATCTAACCAAAAATAAATTTTTCCAATAAGACTGGGTATAACAAGTATTATTTGTAATTATGATTTAACCAGCCACTGCGTATGGGGAATCTATTAAAATGTCCTAAAATGAGTACGTGCTGGCTTTATATGAGTCATGTTAGTAGGCGATTTGAAAATGCGGCGAGGATGTGGGGTAGGGATGTGGATAAGTTCGTCGAGGCCGCCATTAATGGTTTTGGCAGTTCAATGTTTATAATGGGTCTGTACTACAGAAGGCCCAATTGGGCTTGGCCCAGGTGGTTGAGGCAGCAATTAGACCCTAGCGGTAGGGGTTTTGAGCCAGCTCAGTTAATGCCATTTAGGAACATTCACTTTAAGGATTGGGGCATGGTTGGTACTGTGCAGGGCGTTAATGAGGCCGTTATAGACCCAGCCATGTTATTTGTTACGCGGAAAAATGTTGCGTTTGAGGTTTGGGTTTATGATGGTTCAAGGCTATACACGCCAGGCCTTAACGGTTCGTTTAGGCAATATCTTGAGAGGCCTGGTTACCCAGTAATAGTTAATGAGTGGGATTTAGGCGCGGTGAGGGTTGTTGCTAGGTCGACCGTTGCTAATAGGTCAGGAGTTGATGTGTTGATTATAGACCTTAAATTGATGGGTTTACCTGGTAATTACATTGTCTACCTAGTGACTAGGCCCTATAACGTTGACCACATTATTGAAGTGAAGAGCGCAGGCGTGGAGAGTGATGGGTGGTTCATAACCGTGAATGACGAGCTAGCATTAACTACGGATAGGGAACCGTCACAATTCGGTTCATACAATGTAAGTAGGGATGCGAGTGAGGATGCATCCTTTGGTAGACTTAATAGTGAGCTTTACGTTAATGACGAGTTGGGTTGGGCGCACGCAGCACTTGGTTTTGATGCTGTCATTAATGGCAGTAATGAATGGAGACTAAGGGCGAGGGCGCCGATCGACCCCCTTAGGAATACACGGCATAATAGGGCATTGATTAGATCTGTTGACGATAATGACATCGCCAACGAATTGCGTAATTGGGGCTCAATAAATGAAAGGTCATTTTCAGTATCAGTTGGTGATAGTGTCATTGGTGATGTCCTTCGTCAATCAATGGCGAACTTAGTTATGCTGTGGGATGGTGGTAAAATAACGCCAGGTCCATTGATTTACCACCTCTTTTGGATAAGGGATGGATCATACATGGCAACTGCCCTTACAATGCTCAACCTAGCCGACATGGGTAAGGCTGTCATTGAGGAACTATTGAGGAGGATTGACGATAGTGGGTACTTTAGGGCAGTGGATTTCGAGGTGAAGGAGTATGACGCCAATGGGCAAGTCTTATGGGCCGTGAGTAAGTATGTGCAGTTAACGAGGGACTATGACACATTGAGAAGGTGGTATCCAGTGATTAGGCGTGGGGTTGAGTGGTTAGAGACGAATAGGGAGGTGACGGGCGATGAGTCAGTAAGGGGTTTATTACCACCGTCCTGGTCTGCCGAGGATACGGGACCCATGGATCACCATTACTGGGATGATATGTGGGCCATAGCCGGGTTAAGGGAGTTGGGCAGGGTGCTTAGGGATGTTGGTCATGAGGATCATGAATGGGTTGAGAAGTTGCGTGGGGAGTTTGTGGACGCCCTTATTAATTCAATAAATGTTGTAAGATCGAGACTTGGCGTTGACTACATAGTGCCTGCACCGGAGAGGGTGGCTGATTCGGCAATGACTAGGGTTATAGCGGTTGTATGGCCGACAATGGCATTACCGTTGGATAACCCATTAGTTAGAAGAACGCTTGAGGTCACCGAGGAGTTATATGGGCTAAATGGCGGTGTAGTGAATACCCACCAGTGGGGTACCTATGGTAGTTACTTAACGATGAACCTGGCACACTCCTGGGCCATACTCGGCGATAGAGAGCGGGTGGGTAGGTACTTAACATGGGTCATCAATCACACGTCATCGACCTACGGCTGGGCCGAGGGAATATCAATAATAACCGAGAGGGGCGGACAGGGCGATGCACCGCATGGCTGGGCTGCGGCGGACTTCATAATGCTCATTAGGGATTTAATAATAAATGACCTGTTTGAAGTACCAACACTGCTCAGGGGCATGCCTGTGGACATACTGAGGCGTGGAGTTACGGCTAGCAATGTATTAACAATGCATGGGCTTGTTAAGAACATTAGTGCATCAATGAGGGATAAGGAGCTCGTAATTAATTACGAAGGCCCCGGTAGATCCATTGGGGATGGACAATACGAATTATTAATTGATTCGCCAATTACTCCTAGGGAGATTCAATGCAGTGGTTGTAGGTATGAAATGATATTGAGCAATACTGTTAAGGTTATACATAGTGGCAAGTTCACTATTAAGGTGTTAGGTTCGTAGAGTGTATTCCACCCACTTTTTCGAAGAAACCTTTATTAAATTAGCTGTTGACGTCTTGGTGGGTTCCTTGACCTGGTTTAATCGGGATGTCATAAGCGTGCTGGATTTCAATAGGGAGGACTTTGAGGTTTTGTTTTCTGAGGCCCTTAATATGGAAAAGTATGCTAAGTCTAGACTCGATATCCTCAGTGATAAGGTCCTTGCCCTGGCATTCTTCGAGCCGAGCACTAGGACTAGGCTTAGCTTTGAGACTGCCATGCTTAGGCTTGGTGGCAGGGTAATAGGCTTTAGCGGTGTTGAGGCTACGTCGATGGCTAAGGGCGAGAATCTCGCCGACACAATTAGGATGCTTGATGCTTATGCAAACGCCATAGTGATTAGGCACAGCCTTGAGGGCGCGGCAAAATTCGCGGCTGAGATTGCGGAGTCGCCAGTGATTAATGCAGGTGATGGCTCTCAGAACCACCCGACCCAGGCAATGCTTGACCTATACACGATTTGGCGGGAGTTTAAGGTGATTGATGGCCTATCCATCGGGATACTCGGCGACCTTAGGTATGCCAGGGTCGTTAACTCACTGGTTCAGGCCCTGTCCTATTACAGGGTTAGGCTTCACCTAATATCGCCTGAACTGCTAAGGCCTAGGCAGGAGCTTATTGAGTTCATGAATTCAAGGGGCATGAAATATGACTGGACTGATGATCCGTATAACGTGATTAATGATTTAGACGTGCTGTATGTCGTCAGGATTCAGAGGGAGAGGTTCCCTGACCCGATGGAGTACGAGAAGGTTAAAGGCGCCTACAAGGTAACGCCCAAGTTAATCGAGAAGGGCAAGCCAAACCTAATAATTCTTCACCCATTGCCCAGGGTTGATGAGGTTGACTTTGCGGTTGATAATATGCCGCAGGCTAAATACTTCAAACAAGCCAGCCTAGGGGTTCCCCTGCGCATGGCCTTGTTAAAACTCGTGCTTGCTGGTGATAAATCATGAGCAGTAAGAGGGAGTTGATAATTAGTAAGATCAGGGATGGCGTGGTGATCGACCACATACCCGCTGGTAGGGCACTTCTAGTGCTTCGGTTATTGGGTATATCTGGTCGTGAGGGGTTTAGGGTTGCGTTGGTTATGAATGTGGAGAGTAGGAAGCTGGGCACTAAGGACATCGTTAAGATCGAGGGTAGGGAATTAACTAAGGATGAACTTAACCTAGTGGCTCTCGTTGCGCCGACAGCCACTGTGAATATAATTAGGGATTATGAGGTCGTCAGCAAGTTTAAGGTGGCGATACCAGACGTGATAGAGGGATTGCTTAAGTGTAAGAATCCAAGATGCATAACGAACCAGCAGAGGGAACCTGTGAGGAGTAGGTTTCACGTGGTGTCCAGGGAACCACTCAAGCTAGTGTGTGAGTACTGCGGTACGATGCATGAACTAAGTGATATTGAGAAGTACTTTGGATTGGCGTGATGGTAATGATGAATGACGAATTGATAATCGATCTCTATAGGATTGGGGCTATTAAGTTTGGGCGTTTTAAATTAACTAGTGGTATTGAGAGTCCGTTTTACGTGGACTTAAGGCTTGCAATAACGTATCCAGACATTTATAAACGGTTGATTAAGTCAATGGCAAACCTATTATCGAGTTTCAATATCGATGTTATAGCCGGCATAGAGACGGCCGGCATCCCATGGGCTTCAATGTTGGCTTACGAGCTTGGCAAGGGCATTATATACGTTAGGAAGGAGGCTAAGGAACATGGTACGACCAGGCTTATCGAGGGTGATTTAAGACGTGGCATGAGGGTTGCGGTGATCGATGATGTGGTGACTACGGGAGGCTCAATAATTAGAGCCGTTAGAGCCATTAGAGATTATGGTGGTAATGTAGTTGTGGCGGCAGCCTTTATTGATAGGGAGCAGGGTGGGCTCGATGCCATCAGGAGGGAGGGCGTTAATGCCGTTGCCCTGCTTCGGATTACGGAGGTGATCAACGTCCTCGCTAAGAATGGATTAATCAGTGATGAGTTACGTAATTCAATAATTAATTATTTGGTGAGCACGCGTGTTAACACAGGTAATTAAACTAATTAATTACCTGCCCCCTGAATTCACCTACGAGACCTCACATGCGCTCATTAGGAGTGGTATTGTTAATTACCGCGGTTATGAATTTGAAATGCCCGTTGAGGTTAATGGTAAGTCCATTAAAAATCCAATAGGACTTGGTGCGGGTATTGATAAGGATGGGTTTTTAGCCCCATGGATTGCGCGGGCGGGTATTGGCTTCATAACCATTGGCTCAATCACACTTAAGCCACGCCCTGGCAATCCCAAGCCGCGTATTGTTAAGTACCCAGGTTTAAAGGCCATGGTTAACGCCATGGGTCTACCATCGAGGGGCTTTACAGACTTCGTAAGTCGATTACCGGGCATTCTTAGTAAGCTGCGTAGACTTGGTGCTTACGTAATTATTAGCTTGGCGGGATTTTCAATTGGTGAGTTTATGTACATGCTTAATGGATTGAGGGGTTATGACGTGGATGCCGTGGAATTAAATATTAGTAGCCCTACTTACCGTGGTTCATGGGTAACGGATAGGGAGTACCTGGGCGAATTACTCAGGAGTGTTGAGGCGTTTCCAGGCGTATTATTCGTAAAACTACCTCTTGGAGTTGATATTGAGTTTTACAGGTGGGTGGTGAACGTAGCTGAAAAGCGTGGGTTTGGGCTAACAATAGCCAATACCCTGCCAATTAAGGAGCCTGGTATTTCCGTTGGTTATGGCGGGTTAAGTGGCTATCCAATATACCCAATTGTTAAGTCATTAATTGTTAAGGTTAGGAGGTGGGGCTTTAGGAACCCAATCATTGGTCTTGGCGGTGTCTTTCACGGGCGGCAGGTAGTCGATTTATTAAGGAATGGCGCCGACATGGTTGGTGTGGTTACGGCATTCGCATACGAGGGTCCCTTCGTGTTTAATAGATTGTTTAAAGAGGTGTTAATGGGTCTGAGTGAAAGGCTTTAATAATTATTCAATCACCGTGTCTTGATGAACATTAATTATTGGGGCGGTGGTTACGGAGTACCGTTTAGGCCGTATAGGCATGAGGTCAGGGATATCCTGATCGCCTTGGTCGCCATGACAATAGCCTTCGCCCTACTCTTCAATACGTTACTTAGCATTGGTGGCCTAGTGGCAACATTCATTGCCGTATTAACGGGCTTCCTCGGTCATGAGTTAATGCATAGGGAGGTGGCGAGGAGATTGGGTTACATAGCCTATTTCAGGGCTTGGTGGATTGGCCTATTGCTGGCCCTCGTCACGGCATTGACAAGGTTCTTCATAATAGCCACGCCAGGCGCCACGGTGATAGGTCCAAAGGTTTGGGGCTATCCATCAAGAAGTGATGAGTTGAAGATAGCCCTTGCCGGCCCAGCCACAAACATAGTCTTCGCGGTAGTGTTCCTGCCGCTTTGGTTATTACTGCCCAGTCCCTTCTCCTTCTATGCCAATATCATATACGCAACCAACGCATGGCTTGGCTTCTTTAACATGTTACCACTTGCGTTGCCGGGCATAATGCTCGATGGGTTTAGGGTATTTAGGAGAGACGTTAGAGTTTGGGTCATAACCTTTGTAATATCTGTTGTATTGTTGATACCCAGCTTTATCCTGTAGTACCATGGCAAGGATTATAACTAGCCCATTGTTGCAATAACTGTGAAATTTAATTATGAAATAATTAATGAGGACTCCAACATAGCCGTCGTAACCCTCTGGAGCAGTATAAACCAGGTTAAGGGGCTCCTTGGCAATTCAATAGGCCTCGTTGGCGTTATAGGCAATCTATACACACCAGTCGGTATTAATTATATGATAGCCACCCTAGCCAGGATGAATTGGGTTGATACGTTGATAGTCTACGGCCTTGATTACAATGGTGTTGGTGAATTATTAATTCGTTTCTTTAAGGATGGGGTATTAGACGTATTATTAGTGGATAAGGATGTTGCGGATAATGTTAGGTCTACGGTGAGGGTGTTAGATCTCAGGGAAGCATTTAAGGCGCGCAATGCCGACTTATTGATAAAGGCTGTCCATGAGAACTACAGGCCTGGGCGTAGGCCTGTTAGGCCTTCAATGAATGTGGAGGTTCGTGAGAATGAGCGTGGTGGTGGTTGGGTGTTGCCGTTGGTTGGTGGCTTCATTTATGAGAGGGATACCTACAGGTCCTGGGTTAAGCTTGTGGATTTAGTGTTGAATTACGGCTTTGATAAGGGTGATTATAGGGAGTTAATAACGCCGTTGGTGGTAATAGACTCCGTGGGCAAACCGCACCCATTCAGGAGACTCAGTGAGGCTGGGCTTAAGGGTTTTGAGCCACCTGTTGAGGTGGTTGATGCCATGATCAGGGAATTGAGGGTCAATCCATACTCAATGAATGCTACTTATTACGGGGGTGATTACTTGGTTCAGGGCGTTATAAGCGGTGATTACTACAACCAAGTGGTTTATTTAAAGAGCGTTGATGTGCTCAATGACTGGTGCAGGCAGTTATATAGGTGGTGGTCCCTTGCAAAGAGAATTGTTGAGACCCTGAATGGGGAATTCAATGCCTGGTACAGCGTGGGCTCCATAGCCGTAATACCGTTCTCTGCCAGAATATACGTTAAGGACCTGGGTAGGGCTGAGGAGTTCGTGAGGAGGAACGCCAACGTGTTCAGCGAGTTCGTTGAGGACCCAAGGGGTAACTTCCTGGTGATGAGGGAGGGTGAGTCAGTGGTTGTTGAGCATAGGTTACCAATCACGAATTCCCTGCACAGGAGGTTCTCGTTTAACTCCCTTGAGGAGGCATATAACGTACTTAAGAATAGCAATCACTTCACCAATTACTCACACGCCATGTACCTTGGTAAGGAGTTGGCAAGGGCATTCCTACTCAGGGATTATGAGCAGGACAAACTATGATTTACGTGAAGTAAGGGATAAAGGGACCCAACCCATGAATGAGGTATATGATTAAAGCGAATAGCCAAATGATTAAAGACTTGAAATTCCTTGGTGCATTGTCGTCAATCCTATTAATAATAGGTTCAATAAAATTCACGGCCCACGAGGTTCCCGCAATCCTCGGCTTATTGACATTATTATACGTATTCAGGACATACGGCCTAACAGGTCGATTCCATAATGCCAAGCTTGCATTGATGATGATGATCACGAACATATTACTTACATATACGGCAGCCGCAGTTATAACTGGGTTCTACGGACCTATTAAAGTTACGATTATTCAATCACACGCAATCATGAACCTATCACCTAACATGCCTATGTGGCTGAGGTATCCATCAAATCAAGTGGCACTTGTTTATTCATTGATGGCTGCGGCATGGCCCTTAATAATTGCTTACTCATACTTTCTCTATCGCTCAATTGATGGGTTGAGTAGGATACATAAATATGCGGGTGTTCTGCTTATGATTGGCGCGGCGCTCTATATAGCCTTAATCGGCGCCTTCATAATGCTCATAGCATATGCACTGCTCCTCATTGCCTGGTTAATGCCTATTAACGGGTTAAAAGATAATGAACCCATCAACTTTACGAGGAGGCACGCCATAAGGATAGTTGCTTGGTCAATGGCGCTCTCATTAATGGCTCTAGTAGTATCATCGTCATTATTATTCACATCACTAAATCCGCAGTACTACGGATTAGACCCAATAAACATTCTCATATTCACCGTTAAGCACTTCACGGCCTATACAGCATTGACTAACTACTCAATAATAGAGATAGGCATTACCAACCAAACACATGTGCCTAATTCAATATCCATATTAGGTTATGTCGGGGTAGCCCTCCAACCCTACTCCATCAGGGTGGGTATAGGCACGAATTCCTGTTCAAACATAATGATCGCGGCGCCCACGAGTACGTATAAGACAAATTACACTATACCAATCGAAATACCGCCAACACCACCCACATTTAGTCCCGAGCCACAGGTGATTTACGAAGGTACTGCCGTTAGAACGATTATTAAATCAAATGAAGTCTCGTGGATCTACGTACCCGCATTATCCATGGGTAATCACGTACCAGTACCGAACGGCTTCCTACTCAACTGCATGGTCAACAACTATAACTATGTGTTTCCAATAAACATAACAATAATCGCAATAACCAATGTCAGTAGTAATTACTTCATGACTAATTATAGGATGAGTTATGTGAAGACTTTGTTCATAATTAACAGAACAACAATAAGGTTAGTTAACGAAAGTAATGGCACGTTTATAGAGTCATCCGTCAATTACGTAAACGTAGTACCGATAATCTATTTACCGTTATTTATTTACTACCTTGTTTATGACCGTGATTTCTATAGAAAATTATTTATTGGGGGCGAAGGGCCTTAAGCACTGGTTATTCATGGTTAGGAAGAAGCCGTACCCACATAACAACGACATACTAAACGCAATGCTTAGGGTATTCTCCAGGGAACCCTTCATAAAGCCAATAGACTTCCCGGACAAGGTCCGTGATGAACTCGAGAAGGAGGGCTTCTACGTAGGCCTTGTCTCCACAAAACGCATCTGGAGGATTTATGAGGAGGCCGTCAAAAGGGGCCTGATCTATGATTACTTAGGTGTGGTAATTGGCTACGGTTATGGTGAATATTGGGAGGAGTAGGCATTACAATGAGGATACATTGATCATGGTTATACGTTTAGAAATTTCTAAACGAAGACCAAAGCAACCATTAACTCGTGGGCATGCCCTACACGTAATCATCCCTATTGACCCTATTCATGGGCACCTCTCTCCTAAGGTACCTAATTACGTTCTCCACAGCCCTAATTATTGCATACTCGGCTATCTCCCTCTGGGCCCCACCGGCTATGTGCGGCGTGCCCAGGAAGTTGGGTAACGCCGTTAATGGCGTCCTCGGTGGTATCTCCTCACGCCCATCGTGTACCCACCAAACGTCGGTGCCAAACCTAATGTCCTGCCTCTCCTTAAGAACCCTGTACAGCTCCTCCTCCTTAACCACGTCACCACGCCCAACGTTCACCACAATGGCGCCACGCTTTAATGCCCTAAGCTCCCTCTCACCAATCAAGCCCCTCGTATACTTATTAAGTGGTAGTGCTATCGCCACTATGTCAGCCCTCGGTAATACATCGAGCAACTTATCTGTTGGGTAAACTTCATCGAAGTACTCAGCAGGTTTACCGCTCCTGTTAATGCCTATGTTGTAGGTCCTGAATCCCTCCTTACCAATCCTTGCTATTTCCCTTCCAATACCGCCGGTGCCAAGGACGAGTAGTGTTGACTCGGTGATTTTATGGGGGCTCGTTAACTCACTGTTTAGGTATTCCCTGGCATTAAGCGTGGGCTTGTGCAGTCCCTTGGCGAGCGTTAGTATCATCGCCCATGCATGCTCAGCCACTGGCACTGAGTAAGCCCCTGCATTACTGTAGATCTCTATGTTGTTTGGTATTGCGGCGAATGGTAGGTGGTCAACACCTGCCGAGAATGTCTGTATCATTTTCAATTGGGGCATGTATTTAATGTTACTAGTCAAGTCAAACTCCCTACCGCACCAGCACATTAGTATCTCGGCCTTGGATAATGCGTTCAATTGCTCATCCTTACCCAATTTCGGTAGTTCGTAGAGGTCTGCATTATAACTCCTTAGCATTTCCCTAGCCTTTTCAGGTAATTCTACCGTACTGACTATGGTTGTTGCCATCTAAATTGGGGCAATTGCTGACTTATTTAATCTTTCACGGGCAAAAATACTTTTAACTGGGCTTTCTTCCGAGTGCGTGAATGGCGAAGATAAAGCCACCGAAGGAGCGTAAGTATGGGAGAGCAGTCATTAGGTGTCAAAGATGTGGTACTCATGAGGCAGTCATTAGGAAGTACGGGCTTTACCTATGCAGGAGGTGCTTCAGGGAGGTAGCACCGCAACTGGGGTTTAGGAAGTACTACTAGGTATTCATTCTCCATCACAATACCTAGGGATTATAAGCACAAATGCGCCTAGTTAATTATGGCTAGGATACCCGCAACACTGAATTTGGATAGGATTATCGAAGTAGCCAAGGCACTGGCATCACTTGACTTACGTAGGTCCGATGCCTTTGATTCAAGGTTCTACCCACCAAGGGATGCGGATATCGAGGCCACGTACAATTACTTCCTGGCCATGGTGGCGATTGATCATAGGACGAATATTGGGGATCGACAATTCACCAGGCGTGTTGGTGATGAGATTTTCACGGGCTCTGACCTACTTTGGAGGTTGGGCATGGAGATGTTTAATAAGGATAGTTCCTTCTTCAGCCCAGCTAATTTAAGGAGGCTTGATCCTGCGGTGGTTAGGGATTGGCTTGTTGGTGATTACGGACCTGTCTGGGATTATGGGGTCAGGGCTTACCTGCTCAGGGATGTGGGTTCGTATGTGTTTAGGAATTATGGGACAACGATTAGGTTCTTTCATGTTTCGGGTGTTGAGGAACTAATTGATAGGCTATCCGGCATGGCGGCTTATGAGGATCCCGTAAGGAAGAAGGCATACCTATTGATTAAGTTCTTGGTGCTACGTGGGTTACTGAAGGTTAAGCAGCAGGAAATTAAGCTGCCAATTGATAATCACCTCACGAGGATCGCCTATAGGCTTGGTATTGTTAAGCTTGAGGACTGGGTTCTCGAGTTGATGAGGCGTGATGTTCACTTTAGTAGGGAGCTTGACGTCGAGCTTAGGTTGGCAGTCCGTGATGCCTGGGATGCGGTGATTAGGATTGGTAAGTTAGACCCAATAGCATTGGATGACTTCCTATGGAGGTTCGGAAGGACCATATGCGTTAGGGACAAGCCGCAGTGTGATAAATGCCCATTGAAGGGTGTTTGCAGTGCCTATGCAAGGGGTTCGTTTATTAACGAGCATAATCACTACCTAACGTATTATTACTAATTAATGACAATATTTAAATGAGGATAAGTCACCACATAACTAATGATTATCCGCGCGGTGACTCTATTTTACCCGGTGGAGAATGGCAGGGTAAATGCTGATGAACTCAGGCAGGAATTGGTGAAATTGCGTAATGTTATAGATGGTGTTGGTAAGAGAAGGGGAATTGAAATAAGGACCTGGAGGGTCACACTACCCTTCACAGACCCGTCCTGGGACTTTGAGGAATTATCAACAATGATAAATAAGGTCGGTGCTGAACTTGGGTACATACATGCATCACTTAACATAGCCATGGGGTCAAGGTTTGAGTTGGATAGGTTAGTTAATGCCTTCATTAGGTCCGGGAGCTACCTGAGCATTTGGGTTGGTAATTTTAAGGAGCTAGATGAATATAATACTGAGTTATTCACGAACGTGCTTAAGAGACTCACGGAACTTAATCAATGGGTATTATCAAGAAGGATCGCAGCATTGATTGGTGATGCAATACTCACGCCCTACTACCCTGACTCAATAAACCTTAACAACTACCATGGAGTGGCCCTATCGATACTCTACCCAAGTGAGTTAGGTAATGAGCGTGATCTACGTAATGACTTGACCAGGGTGTTCAGGATCGCTGAGGATGTTGGTAAGGAGATAGCCAATGAATTAGGTGTTGATTACCTGGGCATTGATTCATCACTATCACCCTGGGGTGAGGAGTCCGTTGTTGACGCGATTGAGAGGATTTACGGAGTTAGGTTCGGCGAACCCGGTACGCTGGGTGCCATTTATAAATTGAATAAGGCCATTTGGGAGGTATCCGGGCAATTTAGGGTGACGGGGTTTAACGAGGTGATGCTACCGCTGGCTGAGGATGAGAGGTTGAAGGTTAGGGTTAGGGAGGGCTTAATCACATTCTCTAAGCTCGTTAAATACGTGATGGCGTGTGTCGCGGGTGTGGATATGGTGCCAATACCAAGCAATCAAATACCGCTAATCAAGGAATTAATCAATGACCTACATACAATAGTCAGCATTAAGCGTAGATCAATCGGGCTTAGGTTAATTCCATACCCAGGCAGTGAGGCTGAGGTTGATCTTGGGGACTTCGGCAAGACACCGGTGCTGGACATGGTGAGGTGACCCAATGCCAATACACCTAAGGGTTAACCCTGGGGACATAGCGAAGAGGGTCATAATAGTCGGCGATCCTGAGAGGGCTAAGCAATTAAGTGAGTTGCTCGTTGATGCGAGGCTCGTTAATGATAATAGGGGTTTAATAACGTACACAGGTAAGTACAATAACGTTGACATTACCGTGGCAACCCACGGGATTGGGGCACCCTCAGCCGCCATCGTAATTGAGGAGTTGATAAGCATGGGCGCCAGGTTCATAATTAGGCTTGGGACCACGGGAGCCCTGAGGAGGGAGATAGGGCTTGGCGATGTGATTGTGCCCACGGGATCCGCATATAACTACGGGGGCATATACACGCAGTACCTAGGTGGCTTCGTGGTTTACCCAGCAGTGCCGGATTACCACTTAATGAGCGAGTTAATAAGAAGCCTCGAAACCGCTGGGTTGAAGCCCTGGGTTGGCCCGGTTTATAGCAGTGACGCTTTTTACGCGGAGGAGGACCTAGTCAATGTACTTGGTTCGAGGGGCTTCCTGGGCGTTGAAATGGAGACCGCAATACTATTCCTACTGGGCCTTATAAGGAACGTGAAGGCGGCGGCCGTGCTTATAGTTAGTAATAACCTGACCGAGGGCAGGGCTGGAAGGTTCTTAACAGCCAGTGAGTTGAGGGATGTTGTGTTGAAGGTTGGTAAGGCTGTATTAAATGCCCTGGCATTGGTGGGTAAGTGAAGGGATACGCAATTATCCTGAAATATTTTATTATTAAATACCTTCTTTAAACCATAATCATGGTCCACAGCTTTGGAGTTCGGCATATATCGTTATTGTCGTAGTTGATGAGCCATACCCTATCGAGCCTTGTGGTGTGGTATAGCCATTATAACTAAACTTAATGTAATACGTATTGTAGGGTACACCGTAGTTGAATATGGTCCAGGGTATACTAACGACAGCAGGTTGGTGAGGTGGTGAGCCATCAATGCTTGTCGGTATTGTAAATGTGCCACTCCAAACAACTGAACCCTGGGAGTTATAGACCGTGGCGGTCACCGTGCCGCCGGGCACTAACAATGGTGAATTGCCTATCGAAACATAGACCGTCCAGTTATAGGAATTAATTGGTATGCATGGATTAAAAATGACGCCAGGACCATCAACATAAATGGACGTACCACTTGAGTAACTACCCAGCCCAGTAACGTTAAAGCCGAGAATGAACGGATAATAGAAATAATTTCCCGAAGAACTACTATACTTAACTGGGAGAGCAGCAACAAATAAGTCACCACTACCATAGCTAGATAATAAGTTATTGAATTGATTAATGAGTATTTCTACTATACTAACCTTTATTGTAGTTACTTGTACACCAGCTGCAAGATTAGCCAATATGAAGCCAGGGATGCTGAGGGATTTACCCAGTGTCTGTGCTATGTATGCTATTATTAAACCCACTGGTATTGTACCGCTGAAGCCGAAGGGTGGGCTATATGCCTGGACATTGCTAAACCAATAATTATATGTCTTACCACCGCCTACGTATATTTCATCAAACGGCACATACTGAGGACTGTAGCCAGTATACGCCTTATACAGATTCAAGAATCCGTTTAAGTAGGTAATATCAGAGGACGTACCTATACCACTCAATATTGAGGCTACGAAGGCTTCATATGCGTATTGATTAGTTGGACCCGTTATACAGTATAATTGCAGTGTGGCGACCCCTATTGTACCGTTTTGATACAGAAAACCAGCGCTGGGCTGGCTTAATCCAAAACCTAGTGCATTCCAATTTGAGGAACTTGTGTACGTTGAATATCCAATGAACTTGTAGGTAACCGATGTCGAGCCTCCCTGGGCTAATCCCATAGATGCGTAGAAGTACACGGTTGCGGTTGTTGTCTGTGTAGAATACGCGCCAAGTGCGCCTCCTAGGTAGTTTGGTACATTGTCGTAGACCCAGGCTATTGGTATCTTTATGATGGGTGTTTGCCAGGATTTAGATGTTATATTGACCCACCAGCACCCGGGTGGCGCTGGTGGTGTTGGTACCTGCGGTTTAGTTAATGCCTTTGCTAATTGATAGGTATTGGTGAGGTTCAGGCTTACTGTCATGTAGTTTAGCCTAGCCATGCTAAGCATTGGGTTATTTATCGTGCTTAATAACGTACCTGGTTCATACGCTGTGAACATCATGTCGTAGTAAACCGTTGAACCACTCACGTAGGTAGCCACGACCTCAATACCAACCCCTTCACTGCCGTAACCCTTGGCAACCCACTCACTCGCTATTTTACTAAGTACGGTTATGGGCACTCTAACCACCCCATTGGATGCCGTGCCGCTCCACACCTCGATCAGCGATTCATTATGGCCTGGCGGTAATACGGCGAAGACCTGGACGTAGGCATTCACGGGCTTTTTACCAACAACATTAACTACAATACTTGGAGTTAAGTAACCTAGGGAATAGGCAGTTATCGCCAGAGCCACCACTATTATTAAAAGTGATATTGAAACCCACACCTTGAACGAGCTATGCATAATCACCACCACTCTTAATACCTTTGGCATTTTTTACTTAACTGTTCACTTAAAATTCTCCCTGCAATTAATAATGCACTACTATTGTTAACCACGAGTAAGTAATGTGCTATAGTACCGGGCGAGCCTCGGCTTAAGGTCCAGGAACTCCTTAATCATCTTAACCTCAAAGTTAATCCTCCTTTCAGGGTCCCTATCTAGGATTAGGACACCCCTGCTCACAGCCTCGTATGTCAGTAATAACGGTGCCTTATTAAGGTGAACGAGGTCGACCTTAAGCCCAAGCACATCCTCTAAGGTAATCATAACGCTCACGAACTCCTTCCAGCTCAACTCCCTATTCGTGAATATGGCAATATCGATATCACTTCCTGGGTGTGCCCTACCAATTGCTCTTGATCCAAATACATATGCGAATACCACGAAGTCCAACCTCTCCAATACCTGCCTTGCCTTATTAATTAAATTCGTCAATTCCCCACTACTATTAATGGACTGACTATCTGCAGGATCTATCGACTTATCCCTAATAAAATTACTAATCTCGTTAATTACCCTATCTAATTCATCAACCTCATTTAAAGCCTCAATCAGTCTCTCGGGATCTATCACAGCATAACCATGGACAAGCACATTCCTAAAGCCAATCCACAATTCAAACAGCCTACCAGTTTCATCACTAAGGATGTTAGCGTTCATCAATATTCTTGCAATATCCCTATATCTCTCGGGTTTATTAAGATTAAGAATTGAGCACAGCCTCATACCAGCATTAATGAGGGACTCAACGGCCAGGTGCAGGTAACGCTCAACAGCGCCCTTAAGCATTAAATCCCCTCTTAAATCATTGACAGCTCTCACTCTGTCCCTGATCGACCTCAGAATATTCACATAACTCCTAGCCATTGCTAATCTATCATTAATTATCACACTACCACGCCAAATCATACATCCTTACCCAATCTAAAAAACCTTGCACATCTCAACTGCAAGAACTTAATGAGGATCCATCAGCGCGCAGGTCTTGGGTTCCTCACCCATCAGATCCGTCCCCGCTTCACATCACCCATTTGATAAGGCTATGCCCATTAATAACTCTTTTTAGGGTGTCAACGCCTTAACGGCCTTCTTAGCCATGTATCTTCTCGACCAAAGGAGGGTTACGTAGGCCAGGGCAAACCAAACGGCGAAGGCCACGGGTATAGTGTAGAAGGTTAGTAACGCGTAATAAACCTCAGACACGCCGGTCCCAAACCATTGCCAAGCTAACTCATTCTGTGGAGATGCGGGTGGCACAATCACCCCGCCAGGTTCATGACCAGTGGCTGCGGCGTATAGGTTAGTATAGGCTGCCCATATATTAACGTAAATAGATTGTAGAGTGGCTACGAGCATTATTAGAAACATGGGTAACATATAGACCACCGCACTTATGTAGTTATTAATACCCACGTCACGGAACAGGTACGGTATTAACACTAAATCCAGCGCGAAGGATGCGATGACATACAGGATAAATGATACAACTTCCCACGTAGGAGGAGGTATAACTGTTTCTTTAAACGCATCAAGTAAGGACTTAGGCTCTGGAAACATTGATGAAAATACTCCATACATGGCACTTGGTATACTGAAAAATAAGATTATAACTGAGGCATAGATATACTTAAGGATCAACCTTTTCCTCTTCACATCCATAGGGCAGCACCTATAGAATTATCAAGCAATGGACTATTTTTAAAGTTTGATAATGAGACTAACATGGAGATCAACCTGTTATTGTTATTGATGAACAACCTGGAGATCCGCCGTTTATACCCATAGTAGCATAAGCATAGGCACAGCCTTCATATGTATATGGCATGTTTGGCGTCCAGTATCCATTAATTGACGCGGTAAAATAGCCAAGTGTAGGTCCATTAGGTGCGTAGCTTACTGGACCAACACCCCAATACCATGCGTAAGCGCCATTATACACTATGTAATTTAGGGTCACAGAATAAGTTTCGTAACCACTCCCTTCAGGATAATTAACCGTGCCGTACGGCGCTGGGTTAGCTGGAGGCCCAAATGGATCATATATGTAAACTTTAAAGTAGTAGTTAGACGGAGATATGCTTGACCATGACGCCATAGTATAGCCGCACCATCCATCAAAGGCTACGGTGCTACCTGCCGGAGCCGTTGATGAGGACCACTTCCAACCGCAGCTATAATAAATCGTTACCTGCGGTTTGTTTCCTCCTGGTTGCATTGCGAGTACCATTGTTATTGTTGGTGGGTTTATTAATTGATATATGTGCATGCCCATGAACCATGCCGTGATTATTAGTAAGACGATTGCGCCATAGGTGTAGAGCCTATCCTTTAACTGGGCCGGGTTTATCCTGGGCCAGTCTATGTCCGCCATACTAAGTATGGCGCGTGACTGGACTTTTTTAACTCGGGTGCTCACTTAAAATGCTTCGTTAGTTATATCAATTGCTTTACGTTGATTGTTCATGGGCTTATTTTTAAATGGCTTCTTCCTGACTAGTTCGTGAGTTTAATGGGTAGTGTTGACGTGCTTAGTCTGCTAGTTAGTGCTAATCCCGTGGAGTTGGAGAGGGATTTTGATTCCAGGGTAATCACCAGCATCGTTAAGCCGCCGATAGTTGTTAGGCTTGATGGGGCTGGCTTTGGTAAGGCCCTTAGGGACTTCACCTGGCCTAGGGATGAGAGGGTTCATAGGGCGTTGCTCAGGGCAGCTATGGAGTTGATGAGGACCTTCTCGGGTGAGTACGCGCTTGTGATTAGTGATGAGATTAACGTATTCCTCCTTAGTTACATGCCATTTAATGGCCGTGAGTACAAGTTGGTAAGCTCAATGGCTGGGTTGGCGTCAGCTATCGTGAGTAATGCCCTTAATAGGGTCCTTTACTTCGACGCTAGGGTTATTCCGCTTAATGATTCCTGCCATGACGTTGCCAGGTACATGCTTTATAGGGTTAGGGTTGGCTTCAATAATTACCACGTGGAAATAGCCCAAAGAAGTAGGGCGGTCCCACCGGAGAGTACTCCGCACATAGTTGATGTAATTAAGGCTCTGGGCGGTCCAAGGCTCACCTGGGAGTCCCTGGGCACATGCCTAGTCAGGGCAAGGGTTGAGCTTGAGGGCGTTGATAAGAGGAGTGGTGAAAGGGTTAGGTATGTTAGGAGGAGGATCATTGAGAGGAATCCAATAGATGTAATTAACGAACTTAATAGGTGCGGTTCTAATGTTCAATAAGTTTGTTAATGATATTTAATAACTAGGTGATTATGGGATTAAACGTATGGTTAGTACTCATGAGATACTCAGGAACTTAGTGAGCGATCTATGGAATAAGTACACTAGGCATGAGTTCGTTGAGAGGCTCAGGGATGGCTCATTACCGATGGACGTATTCAGGTATTACTTAATCCAGGACACGAAGTACGTGAAGGAGATGCAGAAGGCCGTGATTAAGGCGGCGAGTAAGGCACCACTTAATGAGGCCATTGACGTATTAACGGCCGTGTTCAGCAATGTCGAGAGGGGTGCGGAGGTTCATGAGAGGTTATTTCGTGATTTATCGATAACGGAGGATGAGGTTAATAATACGGGGTTTAACCTAGTCAACTACGCATACACCAGGCACCTGTATTACTATGCATCGTTGGGTTGGCCTCAGTTCCTTGCCGCCTGGGCACCATGCATGTGGGGTTACCACGAGATTGGTAGGTACGTAGTTGGTACGAGGAATGAATTATTTAATGTGTGGGCTGGATTCTACGCGTCAAATGAATACTGGTCTAGGGTTGAGGCCATATTAAGGGCGCTGGATAAGTATGAGGTAACGCCGGACATGGAGAGGGCGTTTAGGGATAGTGTTAATTTCGAGATAATGTTTTGGGAAGCATCGCTTAGAAGGGACCCAACAGTACTTTACTGAAGCAATTGCGAAATACCGTGATAATTAATTATACTTTAGGCGTAAATCCTTGATTTATGATTCATTTATCGCATAGCACTTACTCATTAAAGGAAGGCTTAAATAATGCCAAAGGGTCATATTGATGTGTATGGACTTAAGCAAGCTAATGAGTCTACTACTCAGTAAAGGTGTGAATTACGTTATTGCCCAACTACCTGGTTGGATTAGTAGGAAGGAGGTCTCCAGGGAGGACGCGGAGTTAATACTCACGTATGCAATGATGAGTAAGCTCGATGATTTAGGCAAGAAAATAGATGGACTAGGCAATAAGATGGATGAGTTAGGTAAGAAAATTGATGCCAGGTTTGATGAGTTGGGTAGAAAGATTGATGATTTACGTAGAGAAATAGATAGCATGCATAAGGAAATGGTTGATAGGCTTGACTTCATAAGCAATCAATTGAGGGTTCTGAACTCAAACATAGCCGCGACCTACGAATTAACGTCGAAGGCAATGACCAGGTTAATGGAAAGTAGTATCGCACCAACACGTACATGATACATTTAAAGGCATTAACCTTTATAGCAGTTATTTGCAGTAGAACCAGTCATATTTAGGAGACTGTTTATACCCTTAAGCGTGGGCGTTGGTCTACATAGCTTTGACGTACTTTATATATGAAATTATAATTAATGCCAATGGTAGTGTTAATACTAATGTCAATGAACGCCACAGTTAAGGCCTTAACGCCAATTTCATCCTAAATAATTTTAAGTTATTTTGTTTACCTGGTATTACATATCCCCTTTTTGGTTTCTCGTAAACGATTACTTAAAACCTTAAATTAAGAATAATGTTTATTAAGGGGAATTGAAACTTAATAATCACAATGAGTGAGGGGTTGAGCGATACAATAACGACAATAATACTCGTGGCAGTAGCTATAGCATTAACTATAGCAATAGTAGTTTGGGTATTTGGGATAGCCGGTAATGCGTCGAAGTCATTTGGCGTTAGGGTAAATATTGAGGGTCCCAGCATGTCGCAGAACAACGCAACATTCATAATCATTAATTCAGGCACGGAGTACGTAGAATTGGCATATATTGTTATCAACAATGCCGAATTCATATCAAGTAATAGGTGCGTCATACCACCTGGGGGCTCCGCATTGTTGACTATAATTAGTAATGGAACGCACTACGTGGATGTAGTACTGAGGGTTGGGAATTGCACCGTGAATTACAATGGCGATTCCAGGATTTACGGCATAAACACGGCAGAGGCGGTATTTACCAACGGCCAGCAAGTTCTTTACGAAACGCTGAACCTACAAAGCCAATGAGACTTGTTAGGCCCTTAACTGCGATATTAGAACGCCAGCGAGTGTTATTGCCGAGCCTATTATCTCCATTTCCGTGGGTACCTTATCAAGTATTAATAGGGCAAATAAGTATGCGGATGCAGGTACGAGTATCGACATCGAACTTGCCGTCACGGGGCCAAGGTCCTTAACACCAAGGAACCAAAGTAGAAAGCCCATTACCTGAGCCACCAACGCAACAATTATGCCCCACGCAACGGCATTTAGTGTTAATTCCATGTGTGGGCTGATAATGAGTGTTGGTGCCGCTATTAATGCTGATATGACCGCCATTGAGGCATTTAATCTAATGAGGTCCTCATTAACTAGGTTTCTCCTGTAATAATGAGTGCCCAATGCCCATACAAAGCCACCAAGTATTGCAATGGCATCGCCGATGTCGAAACTATAAACACCAACGGCTATCAATAAGCCACTAAACGCCAGTATAATGCCGATGACCTGTAGAGCCGTTGGTCTCTCGCCATACAATACAATTGAGAGTATGAGTACGAATATTGGCTGTGTGTAGACTAGCACCGAGATTAATGCTGGGTTTGAGCTGTACTTAATGGCGATGTTCAGGAAAACCACGAATAGGGCTCCATTTAGTAATGCGTTGATTACATACTTACGATTTATCGTTAATCCCCTACCAATTAGGAGTAGAACTAATCCACCAACGCCGAATCTATACATCGTGAGTACAAAGGGCGACATGTAATACATGGCCACCTTAGATATGGAGTATGACGAACCCCAGGCAGCTAGGACACCAATCATTGCCAGGTAACCACGTAATTTATTATTCATAACCTGGCTGCATGGTTTACATGGACTGTTATAAAGATTACTACATACCGTTTAACTCCACAAAGCATTTAAGGGATACATAAGAATATGCCTATTGATATGGGCTTAAACACGAAGGTCCTTAGTAGGCTTGCTTGGTTCTATACTGGTTTCGTGATTGTTAACTTTGCATCCTTACTATGGCTATTCATAACCAGCTACCTAACCATATACACGGATATACCACTGCCATACTTCATGCTATACATACCCAGTAACATTGCCGTACTAGCCCTAATAACCCTAGCCCTAATCCTAGGCCTATATGTATATTTGGGCGTTGTTCTCATACGTGGCGGTCTTGAGAGGGGTTACGTGCCAACGGCCTTCGCAGCAGCGATGGTTATAGGCATAGTCCTATTATTTATTAGGCAGTTCATAGCCTCATTAATCTCCTTAATAATTGCCCTGGCGCTTATGGTTGGTGTCTATGCGGTACTAACGAGTATTGCAACGCATAGGGCATCGAGGTATATGTGGCTAGTAAGTACCCTACTCATCATAGTCACCGTGATACTGGCTTTAATAAGTAGGTCTGTCGTGAATTACGTAGTGGCTACGATACAATCACTATCAATACTCGCCTGTGCGATTGAGGTATGGTTAATAATGGGCAGGCAAAGCCAAAGTGTAGTGACCTAAATGCTCAACGTTGAGGTAGTGGTTGTTGGGCCTCTCGAAACCAATTGTTACCTGGTATGTGATGGTAATTCCTGTGTAATCATTGATCCTGGAGATGAGGCCGAGAGCATACTAAATGCCTTAGGTAATAGGAGGGCCCTAGCCGTGATCGCGACACACCTACACTTTGATCATGTGGGTGCAGTTAAGGAATTGACCGAGCACCTGGGCATTCCATTCATGGTGCATAGTCTGGATTGGGAATTGAAAGAAGTATTCAACGAATTAGCCGCAGTGTGGGGATTCACAAAACCCGAACTGCCGGAGCCCGTGTTTATCAGTGAGGGTTTAGAACTGCCGCTTAACCTAAGGGTAATCCACACGCCAGGGCACACGCCAGGTTCAATCTCGATAGTTGGGGATGACTTCGTAATTACGGGCGACACACTCTTCGCAGGTAGTGTCGGTAGGACGGACCTACCTGGGGGCGATATGGATAAACTCAGGAGGTCCGTGTGCAGGTTGTACAGGGAGCTACCCGACAACTTCATTGTTTACCCAGGCCATGGGCCATCAACCACGATCGGTGAGGAGAAGATTAACAATTTAATAATACCAATGGAGGTTTGCTCGGATGAGGCAGGGCGCACTGGTTATGAATAGCCGGTGCAAAAAAGCTCGTGATTGGGATGACCACTATGCCTAGGCAAAGGCACCTACGCATAATAACCCTGGCAATACTTCTGGCTGCCGCACTGTCAATAACCCTGATAACCCTCGCCCAATCACAAGCCCAACCAAGGCCCTTCATGACGCTCAAGGGCGAGGCATCACTCATAGATTACTACAACGTGAGCGGCATCACGGCGCTAATGCTGGTAATACGCGCATACCTAAATAACACGCCAGCGCCAATCACCGTGAGTCTATTCGCATTCACGCCAACGAAGATCTACACCATAGGCTACTACTACGGTGTGGGCGCAGTGACCATAAACCTAGCGAACCCACTAATGATGGAGGTAGCCAGTGCATGGAATGTGGCTGGGCTATGGCCATCACTACTCGCATTCATCATGTACACATCCAATGAGACACATACCGTGAGGTTCATGATCCTGACCATACCTTACGACCCAGGTTGGATAATAAGCAAGGAACACATAGCCATAACCGCATCAGTAAACTTAACCACGGTAAAGCCACTACCAATACCGAGAAATCTAACGAAGTCTATAACCATGCAAACAACCAATACCAAGATAAATACAACAGACCCATATGGGTATACCTACGTGGGTTCATGCATGGGAATAGCGTTCCACAATCACCTTCAAGCCTACCATACGTACCTGGCCTTGGCTCAACTGGCTGGCAATTAGAGAGTTGCTATGAGTTTGAGGGACCAATACCGCTATTCTTCGTGAGTTGGGGCATGGGTGTATGGAGTAACGGTGTTATAAATATAAATGTTGCATTACATAACGGAGAAGCACAAGCAGGTAGTGGATTCCATGCCTCATACGCCATATACAACACCTCAGGTTACTACATTATGTCAACCACATCTAACGAACCAACAATTACCTTTTCACAATCCGTAAGTATGTATCTATATGAACCAATGTGCCAAGCTTATGAGCAACAATTAGCTATTACGCATGGGAATTCCCTTAATTCTGCATGCGTGTATGGACAGCAGGTTTATTACGTGCCAGGCTCTGGCACCGTGTCTATTGGGCCTATTGGGTATGTTGCCACGGTTACGTATTACTACTGTTTATTTCAAGGTGGTTCCTGTACACCTACTTACATCGCTAATGGCACGATGGTGCTAAGCTTAAGTAGCCTATCATATAATTCTGGCGTCCTTATAATCTATCCATATCTTGATATCGGTAATGGTTCGGTAACGAACACCTTAGCCGTATTAATAAGCCAGGGATTAGCCGGTGAAGCATTCTCGGTGCTTGACGGCCAATATATTTCGTATAATCCATCTACTGAATCCTCGCCAACGTATGTCCAAGCCTGTAGTAATGCACCCAGCCCTAGTAATTTATCAAGCAATGTCGTAGAATATGGTTTACAGAAGGTGTTAATGACGTACAACCCGGGCATTCCCGCCTGGGGTGCTGATGTTGGTGGCGTTATTGCTGAGACGGTTCTAGATAAAGTACCACCTATTATTGGGCCGCTCATTGGCTTTGCCGTATCGTACATACTTAATTACTTAATATCATCTACAGTCACCATATACCAGAATTACATCGTAAACATATATACCAATCCCAATACATCGTGGCAGTTCTATACTACTTTTGTGGGTTCGCCAGCCATCACCGCATCCAGTGGTAATGAGTATTACTGGCCTGCAGGCATTATAATTAATGGTAGCGGTTACTACCTGAATTACCTGCCCTATCTATACCCATGGCCTGGCTCTACTGTGTGCCAGGGCTGAGCCTTACTGAGTGAGCTCATTATTTAATTAAAACGCCCTGAGTAATTCCCTAACCTTACCTATCGTCTCATCAATGTTAGTTAGTGATTCCTGGTTTAGGCTTAGCCATAACTCCTTCACTGTCGGTAGTTTATTTAATAGCCGCATTACGGCGCTCGTAATCAGCTGATTGGTCCAATGACCGGTCCTCACAACATCCTGAACCTCAGGTAATCCCTCCCTAATCGCCAATGCCTTAACTACGTAATTGAATGCCCTCCTTAAATTATCAATTGGATATGTGCTGGTTCTTGCCATGTCTAATTCATGCTCTGCACTAAGTATTAGCGCACCTACATCATTTAGGTTAGCTACCCTGCCCAGCACAAGTGTTGTTAAGTAATATAGGTAGGCAATGGTTGGTGCGTATATGATCAGGCCTAGGCTTATGCCCATTATACTCACGAAATTTAGGACGAAACCTATTATTAACATGATTATTGCCAAGCCGATATACTTAATGGTTGGGCTATACGTAGATAGTAACCTATAAGTTGCCGCTAGCGTCATTATGAATCCGGAAAGTGATATTATGGCGCCAATTAAACCCAGAATTGCTGCTGTTATTATACCTTCGATAATCGAGATAGTACTTTGCGTTATTGGTGGAGTTACGTGTTCAATGGCATATATGGCAAGTGGTTCGGCCGTAATGATTATCATTGGGTAGGCAGCCATTAGGAATACTATACCAAATATACTTATTAATGAGCCATAATATCCAATACGGACATTATCATTAATGAGCCCTAACTTGGAAAATCCATCCTTGAGGAAGACCATGGCAATTATGAGTAATGCATCCACCACGTCAATTATCGCCGAAGTGATGGTCATGTAAGTAGCAATACCCGCTAAATTCCCCATTGTTAATCGGCCTTGGGGCGTGACGTATAGTAGGTTTGTCGTTACGTGGTTAAGCACTGTGAGTCCACTTGACAATGCAAGGGCCGGCGGCGGGCTTCCCATGGATATTGATGACATTAGAAATGCGATTGTCATGATTATATTAATGATACTCGTAACCAGGAATATTAGCATGCCACGACCAAAGCGATAAATACCAAACGAAACTAATGAATTGCTGGCAGGTTTTCTTATGGGCTTGATGAGGAGCAAGTAAGTAATAATTAATAGGGCCCCAACTAGTAATGCTAGCATTACAATGAATGTGCCGAAATACGCCCAGTTAGGTCTTGCATTAATTATGGTAGGTACTGGACGTAGAACCACGTATGTGCTTAAATACCTGCAGCTATTACTAATCATTGTCATGTTTAGCCAGGGACCTAACTGGGCATACGCGACGTAATTAGTGATGTTTGTTGGATATACTGCGTAGCTCCAGGTAACTGTTAATTCGGCTGTGTAGAAGAAGGGTGGTTTTGGTGATACGTAGTTAATGGTTTTATTAAGGAATAATATACTGACCTGGGGCGCCCCCTCGCTGAGTGTAATAGGTACGGTTTTATTAAATAAGCCAGCAGTAACTGGGGGCCAATGCACGAGATAGCTTGGGCTCACCTTCACGTAAAATACGACACTGTATGGGAAGCCCGTTGAGGTTAAATTAATGTAAGCGAATATATAGCAACCACCGAGCGCGAATACTGCCTTGGGGACTACCATTAATGCCAGCGCCACAATTAATAGTGGAATTGAACGTTTAACCATGCGTATGGCTGTGATCACCACATAGCCTTTCATAGATTAATGAGTAATTATGCACTAAGAAATAAGTTTTTGCAAACACTTGGGACATGGGGTAAGTGTAAATACTTTAAGTAAGTATGTAATCCTTAGATTGGGCTTAATGCTTGATAAATCAGTGATTGATAGGTTGAGGATGTTTCCATGGAGTAACTACAGCATTTACTACGCGGTTCTCTTTGGTTCCATAGTTAGGAGGGGTTTTGGTGAGGATGTTGATATCGCGGTGGAGTTCGTGGGAGGCCTTGACTTGGGTAGGCACTCACGGCTACTCTTTGACCTGTTTGATTACCTGGGTACGGACAAGGTGGATCTAGTGCCCATTAGCGACAGTGCTGATTGTTACCTGGTTCATGAGGTTTTTAGTGATGGTGTAATACTATACATGGCCAGTGATGATGCATGGCTGAGGATGCATAGGAGGGCTTCGATTTGTGAGGACTTCCTTATTGACGCCAGGAAGTTGGACCTGGTGGCTAATGCGGGTAAGGCCCTGGTGATGAGATGGCGATCCTAAATAAATTGCTAAGTATTATCGAGGATATGACTAGGAGACTCGATGAATTTATTGACCGTGGTTATGATCTAAGTAATTGGCGAGATCAACTGGCGTCAATACACGTACTGCAGGTTCAGGCGCAAGCCTTCATCGACTTATGCCAACGGTTATTATCTAATATGGGCGTTACTGCCGAGGGCTACTCAGGAATTGCCAGGAGGTTAAGAGATATGGGTTTGGTGACGAGTGAGGAGGAGGCCCTAGTCAAGTCGTTAGTGGGTTTCAAGAACGTGGTGGTTCACGGCTACGCCAGCCTAGACCTTAACGTGGTTAATGAAATACCTAGGTCGAGGAGTTATAGGAGGGTCCTCGAACTAGCCCTGGCGCTTAGGGATAGGGCTAGGCAGTACTGGGATCCTTAACCCTGGGTGGTATTGCATTTAAGGGCGTTATCAATTCAATGGTTAATGCGTTGGTGGGAGCTTACCTGGCCTGAGTTTGAAAAGGTCGATAAGACAGTGGCCCTACTACCGACGGGGATTGTCGAGGCCCACGGACCACACCTACCACTGGGTACGGATGCGTTAATGGCCACCTACATAGCCGAGGAGGCCGCAAAGAGGACCAACGTACTCCTACTGCCCACTGTTTGGTATGGGAATACGTACGTGCTCGACAAGTTCCCCGGCACCATATCCATAAGCAATGAGACACTATACATGCTCTACAGGGACATATTCAGGGAAGTGGCTAGGAACGGCATTAGGTACCTAATCGTCATTAACGGGCATGGAGGCAACGCGGACGCCCTAAACATGGCGGCAAAGGACGTGGCAAAGGAGACTAACCTAGTCATAATAATCATAAACTGGTGGATAGACCTAGCAAAGGAAGCCAGGAAGAAGGTTCTAGAAACGCCGGAGGGCCATGCGGCTGAGGACGAGACAAGCGAGGTCTGGGCAGCATACCCAGACCTGGTTAAGTGGGTTCCAAGGGATGGCTCGGCCGATGAGTGGGTTGAGGCGAGGTTTAGGGTGTATGGGAAGGAGGTCTACGCGATGGAGTATACGAAGGCCGTGCAGGGATACCCATCGAGGGCAAGCCAGGAGAAGGGCAAGGCAATACTGGAGGCCGCGGTAAATGAGGTCGTTCAATTAATAAATGACTTAAGAAACGGGAAACTACCGATAACAAAGGTTAGGTAAGGAGATAATTTGCGAATAGTATTATCATTATTAATTGCTTGATAAAATATAATGTAGGTAAGGTTCTGATCCATTAACAATTATATTGGTAGGTATGTAAACATCAACCGTGGACTGGGTATTAGTAATGTATTACTGATTATCGTTGTGCGTAAGCTACTACGATACTTATTTAGGGTATTACATCTTCATATCCGTATGAAGTCACGCTTATTAAGCCATTACTAACGGCTTAGTTATGTGGTGATCTTAAATTCTAATGCGTATCTAACGTGATGCGTGATTTAATGAAGTAATTAATTACTTTAGGCTAGAGCCGGTGAACCCATGATCAATCCACTTATGATTACCCTAGCATTCATGTGGTGATACGTTGTGTAATAAGGCTTTAAAAACGGCGTGAGGTGTTTTGGCGATGAGAAGGGTATTCGTGGTAACCGTATTAGCGATTATTGTGCTTATAATTGCCATAATAATTGCTGTATCAAGATTAGGAGGTCAATCCTCATCGTCCATGAATTACATTAATGACCTCAGGGAATTACTAATCAACGGTTCATTCACTGCGATGTACTATGAAAATGCCACTTACGTCACGATAGGGAGCAATATGCGTTATGAGACTAATGAGCATTTAATTGACTATATGAGTATAGGCTTCATAAATGGAAGTAGGGCATTTGTACGCATAATTAATGTGGTAAATATCACAAACCCACTATACACTACCCCAATCGTTCAGGGATTTGCCTATTGGATAAGTGCGCCCGAGGAATTGTGTATGGCAAATTATATAGTAATGTATAGTGGACGAAACGGCGCCATTATCGACTGCTTAACCCAGGTAAAACCAAACGCAAGCGCCTTATTACTCACGTACTTACCATTTAATGAGTTTTTAGGAAATTATGCGTTAAATATGAGTTATGGGTCAGGATACCTAAACCAATACAATGAAAGTTACGCAGAAGTTATTCATATTAAGTATATAAATGAATCAAGTTGGCATGGAGAGACCACTTACTGCTACAATGTAACTACCATGACTAAGACAATAATGATAAATGAATTATTACCCAAGGCAAACTATACGACACTTGAGAATACCACAGAAATAATTTGCCTACTACCAAACGGCATAGCAACGACACAGGTAATCCATGACACGTCAATAACGTTAATAAATGGAAATGAAATGGCCAAGGTAATCAGTGTGGCGGATAGGCAATTAATGAATTATACGTTAAATTACTTTAACACAACCGCATTTAATGAATTAATCTCAATGGCGAAAAGCCAGAAAAGTAGTTAACCGTGTCGTATGATGGGTTTCGATTAATGGTAAGAACAATGCCGAGGCAACATACTTAGTAACTCCCTATGAAATTAACGTGGTATGAATATTCAATATTCAATTATTACCACTTATTTAATTGCCTTTAATGTCACCACCCTTGCCGATCAACCTGGCGCACTTAAGGATACTGAACTGCAGAATGGTGCATTAATGTTTACTCCATTAACCCACGACCCACTCGGCGCATTTATCCGTGTTCCCGAAAACCAGAAACCCACATTATTCGGGCTCACCAGCACGCCTAAAGACGTCGTCATGACACCTATCTCCCAATCTATGTTCGCCCAATACTGTTGTTTGGTGTGTTTGTTATTTGGTTTGTGGTTGTTGGTTTGATTAGTGATTGGTTTATGCCTGCGTTGATTAATCCCTGAATGAGTGTTGCCGGCCCAACAACGTAGATAGTCACGTTAATGCCCATTGGTGCTAGCTCGTTTACGGTACTAAGGCTTGCCTGACCCACCTGACCAACGACCTCACCCCCAACCTACTAACCACGCGGAAAGCAAAGACCAAGAAAAGAACAACGACAGCAACAACCAAAACCACCAATAACCATTTTATCCTTGAACCCATAACAATTAAATCTCCTATTTCACAGGACTTTCTTAACTTCGAGTGTTCAGAAAAAATGAGTCGAGCGGGTTGATAATAGTTTTACTTTTATTTTGTTGTTTCCTTTTTCCTTTAGTGTTGATGATGTTTATATATAATGTTCTTAGGCTTAAACTTTATTAATAGTATTAATTAGTAGTTCTATTTGGGGTAAGTCTATGGTTGAGAAGATTTTGAATTACATAAATGGTGAATTCACGCCTCCTTCCGCTGGGGAGTTTAGGGTTAAGAGAAGCCCTATTGATGATTCACCACTGGCTGAGGTTCCCGTCAGCGGTAGAGATGATGCTAAGGCAGCCATCGACGCCGCCTATGATGCTTTGAGGAGCTGGTCAAGGTTAACGGCAATTAAGAGGGCTGAATACCTCTACAGGATTCATGAGGAGTTCGTTAAAATGGAGGACGAGTTCATTAGGGTGTTGATTGAGGAGGGTGGGGGTATTTATAAGAAGGCTTGGGGTGAGGTTGTATTTACTGAAAGGTTGATCTTAAACGCCGCTGAAATGGCTAGGCACATCGAGGGTAAGACCCTAAACTCTGATAGCGAGGCCACGGTGTCCATGGTATTTAAGAAACCAAAGGGTGTTGTTGGTGTAATAACCCCGTGGAATTACCCCCTATCCATATCCATGAAGAAGATTGCCCATGCCCTGGCCTCGGGGAACACGGTTGTCTACAAACCCGCCAGCGACACGCCCATAACAGGTTACTTAATAGCTCAACTTGCGCATAAGGCTGGTTTACCCAAGGGTGTTCTTAACGTGGTCTTTGGGCCCGGTGGTGTTGTTGGTGATGAGATTGTCGTAAATAAGAAGGCCACGCACATAACCTTCACAGGCGAGTCGGCCACTGGCAAGGAGATCGCGTCAAAGGCAGGTGGCGCTCTAAAGACTGTTACCCTCGAACTCGGTGGTAGTGACCCATTAATAATATTGGACGACGCCGATCCTGACTACGCTGCTAGGCTGGCTGTATTTGCTGCGTTCTTCCATCAGGGTCAGATATGTACATCGGCTAAGAGGATAATCGTGCATAGGGGGATAGCCGATAAGTTCATACAGAGGTTTGTTGAGTATACGAAGATGCTTAGGATAGGTGACCCGAGGGTTGATAAGAACGTTGACCAGGGCCCATTGATTAATAGAAACCAGGTTGAGACAATGCGGGGCTTTCTAAAAGATGCACTTGATAAGGGGGCTAAGGTATTAACTGGTGGTGAGGTTAATGGAAACTACTTCACACCAACGATATTAATAAACGTGGACCTGAACATGAGGGTTATGAAGGAGGAGGTTTTCGGCCCCATCAGGCCGGTGGTGGTTGTGGATAATGATGAGGAGGCAATTGAGATTGCTAATAGTACAGACTACGGCTTAAGCGGTGCGGTCATAACTAGGGATATTAACAGGGCCATGTACATTGCCGAAAACGTGGAGTCCGGAATGTTCCACATAAATGATGTGACCTTCCTCGAGGAGAGCCATGTACCTTTTGGTGGAATCAAGGCATCAGGCTTCGGTAGGGAGGGCGGTGAGTATTCATTCCACGAAAACACATACGATAGGTGGCTCACGATAACCCTAAGGACCAGGAGATTCCCAATACCATCAGCTTTAAAGGGTTAGGTTATTTTGAGTTTGCCCGCTTTATCCCCCTAAAGAACCACAGTCCTTAACACCCTTACCTGTAGCTCCATTAGCTTTCTTCGTATACTGATAGCCAATTACTTAGGATGTTAATGATATAATCAAAGGGTGTAACTGAATTGTTTAATAATGCGTTTTTAGTCTCTTGATCCTCATAAGGAGTTCGTTAATTAACCTCAAAGTTTCATTAATGATCTTAGGATCATTAATCTCCCCACCGCACTGTAGTTTTCTTACGCCCTTCATTTTCTTACCCAACAGATCTTCAAACCTTTAAGAGCCATAATACATCCATAAGCCTATTTCTCACCCTGACTAATAAGTTACATTCAGTTTAGTGATGAAAAAGCATTAGTAATCAATTGAAATAAAATAGAGAAAATTAAAGAATAACTTGATTAAACAAGCTAATAGAATGACGTAGAATTAGATAACGAGTTAATATACAGCATAGTAATAAGTAATTATTATAGGACCACCTAGAACTCCTTAATAATGAAGAAAAATAATGAGACAGACAAGCAAGAATGATAATTAAATAATTTATTTTCATTGATTGGTGCCCCGGCCGGGACTTGAACTTTCCCCGTACGCTCACTCACGTGAGCGTACGACCGGGACCTACCGGTCTTCAGCCGGTCGCTCTCCCAGGCTGAGCTACCGGGGCTGGTTTTAGTTCTTCGTCGGAAATTTAAGTTTTTTGCCTTGTAATGTTGTCCTAACCCGGTATTTGGGTATGGTCTCGGTTATTTTTCCGTTAGTATACTTACTCTCTTATGTTTTTGATTGATTTCATCATGCCTATTAATGTGTCCTTATCATTCCTATGCATGGGCGATGTACTCTCTGGTCTGTTGTTGGTTGATGCCTGTGTGGCCCTGGTGCTAGCGGTGTGCCTGTTTGAGTATTGTTCTTTGATTGTTTTCTAAGCTTAAGCCCTGGGTCTTTCATACTTAGAATGCATCACTTGCTGGACCCTTATGAGATCCAGCGTGGTGAATTTCTCGGTGGGCTTAGTCTCGTTTTATCTCTTTCACTTTCCTTAGTTTATTGAGTCTATCGGGCTTAGTCGTTAGTCATGTTGTTTTCATGGTCAAACCTTAAATACTTGCCCTGGCGTACTTATTGTGGTGATTTGGATCTCGAGTGCTGAGTTTGTGATGAGGGCTCGCAAAGATGATTAATAGCTTTACTTAGCTACTTATTGCGTAATTTCACGAAATACCTGGAAAGTAGTGCGTATTAAAGATTAAAGAGAAGATATTCGTGCACTGGTCACTTACCTGCCCGCTGGGGTTGGCTGTGTGGCTAGTCCGTACTGCAGTGCTCTCCTGTTTATCCACACGGCGAGCATGGTCATTGGCACTAGGCTTAGTTTGACCGTTAATTGTGAAGCCATCAGTAGCCAGATGTTTGGTACGATGCCGTAGAAGGCGGTTGGTATGAAGACCAGGGTGTCTATGGTCATTGCCACCGGGTCTGAGTAACCAACCCTCCTAAGTACGCCACCCCTTAACCTACTCACGAGGAATACGTCGTAGGTCTCGGAGATTAGGAACGCCGTTATTGAGGCAATGGCAATCCTCGCCGATGTACCCATGATACTCGCGAAGGCGCCCTGTAACCCCTGCCAGAAGGGTGCGGGTGGGTATGCAATGACCAGCCAGTTTATGATGAACACGAGTGCCTGTAAGTAGGCGGCAATCCTAACAACCCAATAACCAACCCTCCTACCATACCTAAGCGTTAGGAAGTCGAGCATTGCAACGCTGGCGCTATACGTGAATACACCCATGGGTATTACCATAGGACCCACGAACGCGCCAATCTTCGATGCCGTGTATTGACTAATCGTGAGGAGGAGCATGTAGTTCATGGCAGCCACAGGGAGCAATAGATCATCCCTACCAAACCTATGCAATAGCCACAACACGCCTGCAACGGCTATGTACGTTATTAAGGCGTAGCTGTAGAGTTCAGGCAGGCTTACCAGGTTATTCAATATCATACAGGTTATTCCTGACTGGCAGGTATTAAAGCAATACCACAATGCGCCAGGTTAGGTGCGTTGTTGGGTATGTTTTATTAGGAATTGATCGATTAACCTTATCACGATAATACGACATTAACTAATGCCGAGATAAACGCCTTTATACCTGTGGGGGTAATTTATTGATTAATTAATGGAGTCCGTGGTTGGCCCGGTCATTGACAAGGCATTGGATGCCGTGATGAAGAAGGTGGAGAGTGGCAAGAAGTTAACTACTGAGGACTTAGTCGTATTAATGCTTGGCATGTTTAGGGAGACCAACAGGAGGATTGATGACTTGAATAGGAAGGTTGATACATTATTTGAAGCGTTCAATAAAAGGGGTTGATGCGCTTGAGAATGAGATTAATGGGAGGTTTAATGCGTATGATGAGAAGATAGCCCTGCTCGATAAGAAGATTGATGATAAGTTTGCAGAGCTTGACAAGAAAATAGATGAGAAATTCACCATACTAGATAGGAAAATTGATGAGAAGGTTAACGAGTTGATGAGGAGGATCGATGAGGTAGATGGTAAGGCTGAGTCACGTAGTAACTCATTAAGTGCTAGGATTGATTCCATAAACGCCAGGATAGATGCAATGTACGGTGAGTTAAATGGTCGTATAAATGGGTTGGCTGAGAGGATCGATAAATTTTACGAGTTATTGGGTGGGATGTATGAGACGTTGATTAAGCAGGTAAGTGGCCCATGAGGGCACCGCAATTTCACTCGGGAGGTACGTACCGGCTTTATTTCCTCACTGTCCTGCACTATTGAGTCGAGCCTTTAACTCATTGAGTAGTGGTATTTCACTGAGCATCTCGTTTGTGACGAATTCCCAGTAAATACCGCGTGGCTTTGGGTCAACCCTATTGACCCTAATCACCCTGCTTGGGGTGACTATCACGTCCACGGGCAAGTCGAAAGGCTCCCTGGGTATTTCATCACTTACTAGCTGTAATTCGTGGACCGTGGTTATTACTGGCGTATCCTCACTAACCTTACCCAATGTGCTCGCGATTCCCCACTCAATCTCTGCGTAGCCATGCGATTTACCTAGTCTACGTCCATTGTTTGGGTTAACTGCTACGGAGCCTATTATTACGAGGTCTATCCTGGGCATGTCCCAGGGCTTGATCGGAACGCCCCACCTGAACATTCCCCTTATTGTAGATGCCTCACCGTAATACTGCCTCGGTATCTTACGTGGATCAAGCATTAGGAAGCCCTCCCTGATCCTTGGCGTCGGCGTTATTAGGAGTTTTCCGTTTATCAGCGTTAATTCCCTACACCTACGCTGAGGGCTGTCCGGGTTTATCTTCACCACACGGGCCTTAATGAACTCAGGAAGGGTGACAACCAACTCGCAGGCCCTATCCGCACCTACGAAGTTGGGTATCCTGCCATAGACAGGTCTTGGGAATAGCGCCACGTCTCTCTCCTCAAGCAGCTTCCAAATCCTCTCCCTAATCGCCTGTTTAATGTCCTTAACATCCATCATTAATACCCATGCATATGGAGAGATTAAAATAAGCATTGCCCGTGCTTAATCAATTCATTAAGGGCAACAACCCAATAGAGGGTCCGTATTACTCAAAACGTACTATCCCTTAAAATCACGGCGCTGTGTTCACGTGATCATGCAAGAAAAATGCCTAGTGAGTTTCGTGCTTCGTGAGCCGTAACCCCACGTGTTGCGTGTATGATACAATGCATTTTAACTGTTAATGCGCATTATACCGTGCCTAAACTCTACGTGATTCCACTGGGTTTTCAGGTGGATTATGTGGTGAGGTTCCTGGTTAGGGTGGGTATTGGTGGTGGTGATGCTGTTTTAGCGTTGATACCCGAGCAGTCGGGTGAGGATGAGAGGGCGAGGTCTGAGAAGGCTTAAGGGACCTGGGCGATTTTCTGAGGAGGATTGGGGAGTTGAGAGTGATACCTGAGCACATTAATACCAGCGACCCGACTAACTTAGTGATTAGTGTGTTCGATGCAATTATGAAGTACGTCAATGACTACGAGTCAGTGGTGATTGCGATTACCGGCGGTGTTAGGGCTTTCTCCGCGGTCTCTCCCTTGGTAACGGCCATGCTCAGGATGGCGATTAATAAGGAGGTTAGGTTATTCGTGGTTTCGGAGAACCTGGTCGATTACCTAGACCTGACAGAAACACTACGCGTTTTTAACGTGGTGGAATTGAGTGAGGGTTTGATCAACGTGCTTAGGGCGCTTCATGAGGTTGAGGGCTCGGGTGGATGTGTCAGGGTTGATGAGGTGGCTGAGAGGCTCGGTAAGGACTCATCGACGGTTAGGAGGCAATTATATGAGCTTGAGGATAAGGGGCTTGTGACCGGCTCAGATGGTTTAAGGCGCAGGTGCTTCTCTCTAACGTGCCCAGCCTGTGAAATCTCTAAAGAGAATCTGAAACAAGCCCCGGCAAGATATTGGCGAGGCTCTATGCTGGCTTGCAGAGCCGTCGGAAGGCGCAGTAACCGCATTTACGAGCATCACCCACCCCTTTGGGCATCCTTTCGTTGGTTATGATAAGCCTCAACTCCTTCACGACATCCGCCAACGCCAGTTCCTTCCTAGCCAGGTAATCGGGATTCTCCGAAACAACCACCTCCACAGGCAGGGACCCAATGACCAGGTCGGGCTTTATTACGTCTGAGAAGCCGATCACCGTACCCTCGAGACTCGGCTCCACGGCGATAGGGATTGGGTAGCCGTCGTAGACCAGGTCCATTAGTATCCTCGAGGACGCCTCAAAGACAACCTTGCCGAAATCCACAAGGTCCTTCGTTAAGTCACTCAGCAACTGTGCCTTTAAATTGCTCAATTCCTCAATAACATCGCCGGCACCAACCCTATTGACTAGCCTAAGGGGTGTCAGGAATAACTCATGAAGCGCCCTACCAATACTCAGCGAATCATTAATCCTAGGCTGGAGCCTAAGCACCCTTCTCACATACACATCCCTATGGGTTGGGCAGGGACTGAAGGCCTCGGACACCGTGGGCAGGTACTCAAGGCTAACCTCCCTAACCTCCTGAGACCAACCACGAAGCTCCACAGGCAAATCCCCAACACCAAAAACCTTAACCCTATCAAGCAACCTACCAAGCACGAGAAAGACAATGAGCTAGGGAGTAAAAAACAGTCACATAATGCATTAATAAAAACATGGCATGCACGGTAACATGCGTGGTTTGGGGTGCATGCTTCATGGGGTTGTGCGTGATTTAAAATTGCACTGTGTGTATGGTTTCGTGCACACTCACCGTTTTACAATGCATAAAACACCATTAGAACAGGCTCGGCTTTTAGGAGTAGAAATTCCGTGGGAACAACAATTCAATTCCACTTAAACACCACAAGAACAAACACGAACCACAGCAATTAAGAGCAGAAAGACGTTCCAACGGCACCAAAAACACCAAGAAGAAAAACTTAAAAAAGACCAAAACAAACCAATGCACCGGAAGATTTCAATAGAATATTGAAAGATGTTGAGTGCACCTAACTCCCTGAGTAATTTAATCGCCTCGCTTGTATTGGAAGATTTCAATAGAATATTGAAAGTTCATTATCGAAATGCCATAATCTTCCGAATCCTGCTATTTGAGAGAAGATTTCAATAGAATATTGAAAGATTATCATTGATATTAGGTTTCCGTCTCTTTCGATGCTCTCGATTTCGTAGAAGATTTCAATAGAATATTGAAAGTAATGAGACGTGAACCTGTTTGGGGGGATAATGATGGAGTTGAAGATTTCAATAGAATATTGAAAGCCGTTGCAAAACCTTCCTCCAGTGTTATGAACCGCGAAACACCAGAAGATTTCAATAGAATATTGAAAGAATAGGTCGTGCGGGCTTAATGACGTGAGTATTAGTGCGTGCGAAGATTTCAATAGAATATTAAAAGTGTGGACCCATTGATTAATGTCTGCTCAGCTATTTTGTTGCAATACTGAAGATTTTAATAGAATATTGGGGATGAGGGTTTTGGTGGTTAGGGCGTTGTTTGGGTGTGGTGGGTCTTCTATGGTTTGGTGTGTGGGTTTTGTTGCGTTAGGGGTATAAATCCTTAGATGCTGTGGTGGTTTGTGTCCCTGATCTTCGTGTTTAATTTTGGTGTTAGGTCTTCATCACCCATTGTGCTCAGTGGGTTTACTGGCTCGGTGACCATGTCCATACTCCTCAATGTATTAAACACTATCGAGCCTGGCCTCGGTGATGAGGTTCATGCGAGGAGGGGTCCTAAGCCTGTCTCGGTGACGCCGTTCATGCGTGGTGGTAGGGTTTTGTTTAGGGGTGTTTACGTGGCGCCGCCTGGTGAGGAGTTGAGGTTTAGGGTTACGGTTGTTGGGGAGTCCCTGGGCCTTAAGCTCCTCAATGGGCTTGAGGGCGTTAGGGGCGTTAGGATTGGCAGTGTTGATGCGTCGCTTGAGGTCCTCGGTGTCGAGGTTTTTAGGGTTGATGATCTTTGGAGGGTTGGTGGTGATAGGTTTAGGATTGAGTTCCTGAGCCCCGTTAGGTTTGCCAAGAGGAGTACCATGGGTAGGAGGCGTAAAGTTAGGTTTGACTTCTGCCCGAGCATCGTGAATATACTGTTCACCACGGTGAACCACTACTCAAGCGTTGTTGGGGTTGGTGAGGGCTTGAGGTCCTGGCCATACCTACTCAGGTGGGCTTATAACTACGTGTACATGAGGGATTTGAGGGGTAGGGTTGTCGCCACGAGGCATGCGGGTAGGCCTGAACTGGGCTTCATCGGGTCTGTGGAGTTCGAGGTGAGGAGCAAGAGGCAGTCAAGGATTCAGCAGTTGTGGCACTTGCTGAATTATGCGGAGTTGATTAACGTGGGTACGGGAAGGAGCATGGGATTCGGAGTAATAAGAATAACAACAAACCAAGCACAAAAACAACACGAGGCGCAGGAACCACCGGTTGAGGAGCAGTAAGAGGTGTGGCCACCTCAATAACAAGGCCCATGAGGGTGCGGGAAAGGCAACTCCACATAAACTACATATAAAGTGCCGCCGGAACAACCATGTTGTTGAGTAATTGAATAATGCCGTGGAAACAGGTAATACCTATTTCGTGAGCATCGTGGGAACAAAGGTATGCCGTAAACGTTCATGAGGATTAATATTCCAGAGAAAATCAGGAGGAGGGTATGGGTAAAACTTATAAAAAACCTAATAAGTAACGTACCAGAAGATTTCAATAGAATATTGAAAGTCTTCCTAAGAAGCAGTGCCACGCCGGTTGGCAAGTAGCTGTATGAGAGAAGATTTCAATAGAATATTGAAAGACTGTATGTTTATCTGCACGCCACCACCCTGCTGAGTACAGAGGAAGATTTCAATAGAATATTGAAAGTCCTCAACTCCTTACCGCTGGCGTTGGGGAACATCACCCTAAGCAACGGAAGATTTCAATAGAATATTGAAAGTGGATTTCGCCATAGTCGCCAGGCACCATTGGCGCTATCACCTCCTCGAAGATTTCAATAGAATATTGAAAGGTGACGCCACTGAGCGGGGTCGTTAAGCCACTCCACACCATGGTCTTTAAGATTTCAATAGAATATTGAAAGTTGAGTTCAGCGCTGAACGCCTTATCTCGATTTTAATGGACATCGTGGGAAGATTTCAATAGGATATTGAAAGGGGGACCCGATTGGGCTTGGGCACGCAATGTACTCCTCGAGAAGATTTCAATAGAATATTGAAAGACTTCCCGGGCATGGAGTCGGTCATCGCGAGGGAACTGCCCGAGGAAGATTTCAATAGAATATTGAAAGATTAGGATCGGTAGTAGGGACACCACGATAGACGGCTCACTAAGTGAAGATTTCAATAGAGTATTGAAAGGTCTTTGTCGTGAAGTGAAGGTCAGTCTTTTACCATCACCTCACGCTATGAAGATTTCATTGAATATTAATAAGGAGAATTCGAGAGTGTCATTCCCTGGGTGTACTCATGGGTGTTTTTAGGGCTTTAATATGGGAATTGAATGGTTAATTTCACATTTGTATGCTATGGTTGGCTTCTCTGAGGTTTAAGTGGAGTATTGGAGAGGGAGTTGTTTGTTGTTGAGTTCCGTCATGTTGCATTATGATATAAGTATTGATGGGATAGCTGATGATTCTTTGCGTTATTTTAGGCATTTTAGTACTTCATCATCTATTGCTATGCAGTAGTCATCATCGCATTTCACAATCTTTGTGCAGTTCTTTAGTAACCCAGCATGGGCAATGAAGTTCCTCATATCCTCCTTACCCACGCATTTACATTGGCGGGGGAAGCCCTCATGACACATGGGTAGTATGATGTCTGAGTAATAATTGTCATAAACCCTCAAGCCCAGGTTCACAGCCTTAGAAATCGCATTGTACATGTCGTTCAATTCATCCTGAATTACGACCCTGGCAACATCACTAAGTTTATCAATCAATCTATGATTCATTAAGTCCCTGAGTTTTATCACACCTCCTCTACCCACTGCCTGTCTGAACACGTTATCCCCACACAGCACCTCCTCAATAAGTTTTGAATACACGTTGTATGGCTTTATATCGCCTTTATGTTCGTACTTGACCTTCCTCTCCCCATGATTTATCTCGGCGTCTACCTGAAAATTAATGTGATTCTCACGGCATGCACCGTTCCTACTTAGTACCTTTGGTATTACTGCCAATGCTCCGTAGGACAGTGCCTTAACGACTTCATCAGTTACCTCCTGAGGTAATACCAGTTGCCTCATATTTTCGTAGATTAACTTGATCACCTCAAAACTACCTGGCAGCGCATTGTACACCCTTATGAAAACCTCACCCGCGCCCTTTATCAGGGCTAGTGTGGCTATGTACCTGGTCATTTGATACGTGAGCGTTGGCATGAAGTTTATGCCGTGGGTAACGTCTAGGAATAAGTATAAACGCTCATCATCCGTAATTAAGTCCTTAATACTATTCCAAAGCCCAACGAGCAACTCACTGGCTATTAAATCTGGGCTATTCCCACCCGCGAACTCCCAATCACCTAATCGACCCCTGAGTGATGTCACCACAACCCTTACATTACGAGTATCACCCAGTAATTCCCTGACGATACACTCAATGTAGCCCTTCACTAAATCGCGCCACCCACTTAAATCGCCTACCCTGCTTGGCGGAGCCAACTTACTGCATTCATTATTAGCGCATAGTGAGTATTTCCTGGCGCACTCGACAGCCTTTGGATTTTGCTGTCCTGCCGATGCGGTTATTACGCTATCGAGCACGTAGATTACGTAAATATCAGCATTACTCATGCACTTGATTGAGGAATACGTATCCCTACACTCCCTCTCCCTTGAACCACATAAGTCCTCATCAGTGCATTTGTAGGAAACGGCTCTCCACTCCAGCGGGTTCCCCCACGTCGCTATGTAAACCCTCTTCACGCCGCCCATCACTAAGTCACCCGATAAGCCCAACCAACCTCCTGAACCACTCTCTAACCTCTACCTCACCATTCCTAATGTCTATCACACCACTCTCCCTAAGGTCCTCAGGGTCTAGACCGACTGACCTAAGCTCATCCAGTGTCGGTCTCCCGCTCAATGCCTTTACATACTTGCTGTCCAGGGTTATTGGTAGTATTGGTAGTTCCACGACCTCCCTAAACGTCTCGTGGGCATAGACCACCCTCCAAGCCCCAGCGAGTATGGCAACAACCGTTAGGTACGCTGACTCGGGCTTGAAACCACCCGTTGGGTTCACAACGACCTTATAACCATCCCTCCTCAACCTCACTATGTTGCTCACGAACCTATCCATCAAGTCCGTAAGCCCCTCCCTAAACCACTCAACGCCCCTACCGAAGCCCTTTAGGACAATTGGCTCATCAATGATTAGTGCGGAATACGCAGGTATGCCTATCAAGCCCCTGAAGTCTTCCTGAAACCTCCTTAAGTACTCCGTTATGGCCCTTGCGCAGAACCTGGAGGTCCCCGTGTCCGTTGGGTAGAACTGAAGTCTCAACTCGCTGATAACGTGTCTTGCGGGTAACGACTTGATAAAGGCAATTATGGAATTAAGCTCTGCACTGAAGCCAGCCGGGTCCTTGCTCAATGCCTTAACCGCGTCCTCGAGGACCTCACCACCCTTGGCAGACCACTCCTCGAACGACCTCTGCAGCTCATCATCAACGGGTAACCTACTGGGTGGTTTAGCCCTATTTCCGAAGACCTCCCTAGACCTCAGGGTTAGTTTGTCGATGTTTCTCTCGAGGTTTCCAAGGAGGCTTGTGCCCACGGTGGATAATACCGCGATTCTAAGGGGCATACTATGAGTATGCACTGCTCTCTCGTTTTAAGTATTTGGGATGCCGAGCCTTGAGGAGGCTATGCCGGATTTATTTGTTGGTTCAGTATTTTCGTGAATGCGTATAGCTGGATTATTGCGTGATACAGCTCTGGGCTCTTTGGCTCTGGTACTTTGAGTCTGTCCTTGGTTATTAATTCGGAATTCAGTCCATACCTCTGCCATAGCTCATGCGCCCTCCTATCCATGGTCAATAACTTCTTACCACTTAACGCTACCCTATCCGTGGTTGGTAATACTACATCGCACTCGTAAGGTGCCGTTGGCACGTACGCGGCATTCAGCCTCAATTGCTCGAAGGCAAGCTCCACGGCCTTTGCAAGTACGGGTCCACAGTCACGCTTCTTCTGGGTCGCTGCGTGGAGTACCTCCACCTGGACGCAGTACGGTATCTCCACCTTGACCGGCAGGTTATGTATACCATGGTATACCATGTTTGTATCGATTACGTAGTCCCCATCCTCAAGATCCATAACTCTAAAACCAAAGAAGTCAATTAACTGATCTACATCATCATAATCCCTATCACTTGCGCAGTTAAATATTGCCTCAATGAGTTTCCTTACCCTATCTACGTCCACAGTTTCGTCGCTGCTCACATCACGACTATAGGTTGGGTTAGTCCTTAACCTAATGCTTTCAACGAGGGTATCATCAATTAATAGCCTTAATTCACCTTTACTTAGTTCCAGCCTTAAACTATTGGGCTTCACGTTGCCGTCCGCGTATACGTGAGGTGTTGAAACTAAGGTATTTATTAGGCAGGAGATTCGGGCGACCTCCCTCTTTAGGTTCGAGTTTAATATATTTATGTTAAGGGCATCACCTCTAAATGTATCGACGAATTTATCGCAATTCTCAATCAACGTTTTTAGCGCCTCATTAGGAGGCTTATTATTTACCTTCACATTACCGAACAACTGAACCCACTGTAGCCACCTGGGTACTAATGGGTAGAATAGGTTTGTCCAGGGGCCGAATGGGAACATGATATGCATTATGGGGACTCCCTTCTGTGTTGCGAGCCTTGTCATGCATATTGCCATCCTAACAGACGCTGAAGATGGTATAACCACCGCATCGCCGTTAATCACCCCATTGAGATCCTCACAGCCCCTAAATAACAGCCTAACAGACCTAACGCCTCTCTCATTGAGTAGTTTTTCGATGAATTCGGCTGTGCGTTCTGCCCTTCTGAATCCTGAGTGGACGATGGTGACCTCAACGTCTGGCCCCAATAATTCATACGCCCTAAACACGGCTGATAAGGCCGATTCGGTGGTGTACGAAGGCGCGCCCACACCAATAATTAACCTCATAGCAATAGGCACATAAACCCATACTTAATTTTTACCTCCAACGAGCAAAGCAATGATTGCCCCTCCTTACACCTTAATTAGGGCGGCGTGTATTCAGTTGAAGGGCGTGGTATGAGGGTTTCAATGGTGTATCTTGACGGGATCGGTATTGTCGGGTCTGAGGTAAGTGTTAAGTTTATCCTCCGGTCCTTCCCACGTGTATTACCTCGTCTTGCCAAGTAGGTGCGGTGGTTCCTTGGCCACCGAGCACTTTGCCTTTAGGCCCGTGGAGTTTGGGGATTTCGCCTACGCATTCATTAGCGCCTTTAATGAGTGCGGCACCTTGCCTATGCTTCATATAGCCGGTGTCGGTAGGTTTATCATTAGTAGGGACCTGGGTGTTAGACTACTGGTTTGGCTTGGTGGGCAGGGGCATGCTAGGTTTAAGTTGCCTAACCTCTCAACTTTAACCCACCTAATTCCCCTCGCCAGGAGGATTAAGTGTAGTTTAGGCGTCTGCGACTTCTACGGTGACTTGACTCTCCTCGACCTGGCTAGGTTTAGGCATAGGTTACCCATTGAGTATAGGGTGTTACCAACCGGCCCCACCCTCTGATCTAGTCTTGAGCACGTATATGTTTATGCTGGCTATCGCCCTCCCCAATACCCTTAGGTACTGCCCTGCACGGCCCTCATTGCCACACTCGACGCTCTTCAGCATATTCGCCAGGTTTTCCGGCGTTAATTCACGCCCCAGCTCATTGATTACCTGCGAGACTGTGTCCCTATTTCTATTAAAGTAGTAGGTGTACTCGATTAAGGCTCGGAGAAGACTCCTTTTAGCGCTTAGGCAATCAGCATTACTGGGTGCCGTCCCTGAATTCTTCTTTTCCTCTTTCAGCACCGCTACTTTATAGAGTGCGTCGTAGATTTTGACGAGGTGGCTATTTAATCTGTAAAGCATGGATACACCCCTCTCGCGGGTCTCCTCAAGCTCCGCATAGTCATGCTTCCTCGATACGTAATCGACGATGTTTAATACATCACTCGGTTCCAGCATTACCGGGGCCCCGCCGATGTTGATTACATACATTAGCGACGCGTTCCTATTCTTCCTCTTAGCCTCCTCTAGCCTATTCTCAGTATCTAGCCACACGAGGTAGATTGGTTGATAGACGTCGTGAATCAGCGCGCCGGCGGCGACGTTTATAGAGAATTCATTGGCCCTCATGATTAGCCGCGCCATGTAGTCCAGGGCCATGTGGTCGCCAACCACCACCACATCATCACCCCCACTGTATATGAGGAATACGCTGCCGCCGTACCTAGACTGGTTACTGTTGAGTAGGTAGGCACCGTACGCGTCGAACATGGTCATTAACAGGTTCGTGAATAGTATATACGTGGCCGCGTCCCTCGAGGCGCTGGCCTTAATCCTACCCATTGAGTTTGCGTCAGCCTTAACAGTTATGGCCATGCCACCCATTTTAATCTCCTCAAGGTCCATAACCTCACCTGTCGTAGGCTCGGTGGGCATTAGCGTGTTTAGGAAAATGACCGAGTGCGCCACGTCGCTTTTAGGCTCAATCCCGAATTCATTAAGGTGGTAGTGGACGTACTCGCTACTGAAGGCGGGGTTAACCCCATCGGGGCATATGGCGTAGTCCACGCCAAGCAGCCTGGCGACCACGCAGCCGCCCCTACTGTAGCTACTGGTCCTCAACCTCGCTATGAATCCAAGCCTCCTACTCACGGTACCTATCTTGTGGGCCATGCAGCAGAGGTGGCACATTGTTAACGTGGTGCCGTCGGGCATCTTCACGCTGGTTAAATTCTCAGACGCCATGCCGCACATGTCGCACAGCCCCACCCCGTTAATGACAACCCTCCTGTACCTACCGTACCTCCGCCTGGTGAGCTCCCTCTCCAATTCATCAACAGCCCCGCGGAACCCTTCATCAACGCCATGCACCCTCGTGTAGGCTATGGCTAAGCCTAGCCTACCTTCAAACTCGTTAACCACATCAGACTCCACGCCACTTACAACCTCACTCAGGACCCCATCCTCAACACCCGGTATCAGCATTATGACCTCGCCACCCGTGTTCACCAGTATGTTCACTGGGCTGAGTACGTCAGCCTTAAGGGCATTGTTAACGTCGTTAATTATCCTAACGGCCGCGGCCTGTTGAATAAGATTTATGAGGATGGACCTACCCTTTAACTGCCTCATTGCCTGCTTAGTCCTCTGAATCCTACCAATCACGTCCTGTATACCCACGACATCGATACCCAGGAGCTTATAGTTGCCGCCAGTAGCCTCAGTGGAGGCGTAGGCCATGGCCGCGTGGGCGGTTGAGTAGGCTGAGTAGCGGCTACCACCCTCACAGTTAGAGTATGGGACATAGAGTAGGGTCAGCTTCATCGTAGCCAGTAGGGTTTCCATAAACTGCTGGTAGTCCACATGCAGGGCGGCTAGGGCATCAATACCCCTGTCCAGTTCATTAACGACGTCTCGGTAACTCCCCCTAGCCTTAACACCATCTTTAACCACGTCCAGCATTGAGGCCGGCCCGATGGTTAATGCGCCACCCCCTATGAAGTCTATCACGACCCCCGCATCGCCTTGACACTCCTGACCCGGCTCTATACTCTTACCCACGGCGTAGCTGATGTAGCGCATCACGGAGCCTTCCCTGATGAGCCGCTCAACGTTACCTACATTAATGCCCAGGCCGGTTAACGGGTCCTTAAGCTTGTTAAGGTAGTGGATGGCGTTATCGACGTCTGAGCCTCCATGTACCCTACGCCTAACTCTACCCATTACGTAGAGGGCCGTGGCTATTACCGCCTCCCTACTCACCCTGCCTCACCTCGATGCAAACCCACCCGATCGGTTCATTACCGGCCAGCCTAACCGTGGCGTCTCCCCATGGCCTATTGAGCCTGCTACTTACATAGTCCGTGATTCTGGAGACTAGGTCTGGGCTATACTTCTCAAGTAGGTTAATCACGGTCTTCCACCTCCTGCTCGCGCCAAACCCAACCCTCACTGGTACACCACCCCCACATTCAGGTACCTTAAGGCCCCTCCTCCCCTCGAAGGATGAGACCTCGCGGCTAAACTCCTTAATAGCATTGACTATATCGTCGTAGTTCAGTAACCTAGCCTTAACATCCTCGGTAACGGGGGGATGCCTTATAGCCACCTCGTACTCAAGCCTAACGCCGGGCCTTAGGCCAATCGCCATAACCCTATACTTATCCTCCCTATCATGGATGCAGTAGACTCCGTAGTCATCCGGCCTAGGTTTAGTTAACTGCCTAACCGCCAGGTCCTTGAATAGGCGGTATGGCGCCTTGAGCCTCTCCTCACCGTGAATCCTCTCCATAACCACCGTCAATACGTCATCCTCAGCCTCAGGGGAGACCATGTTTAACCTAGGCCTCTCAGCCAGCTTCTCTGAAACGGCCCTGGTGAAGCTTTCCCTAAGCTGGGCATCTCTAGCCAATAGCCAATACAGGTAGGCGGTCCTGATCAGGCCCTTAACCTCACTTGGCGGTATCCCCTCAGGGCTATGGTCAAGAACCTCAACACCCCCACAGTTGGTTACTATTGCGTAGCTCCTCACGGAGTACCTCTCAGGCGCCTTCGACATGGTGTTCATTAGGGCGTTTAACAACTGCCCATAGTCCATCGACTTAACGTTAACCAGCTGCTCGATGGGTAGTTTAGTTAAGTCAATTACGTAAAGCCTACCGCCGCTGGCCACGGCGTCTAAACCTATGCTTAACCTACCTCCACTCAGCACGAAGGTAGGCGTCTTAACATTGATAACGAGCCTCATACCACAACCACAGTGGGTCAAGCCTCTTAACGCAGTTGGGTCCATTCAACGTTTCAAAATCCAGATACTCGGCACCAACCACTGAACCGTCGGTGATTACGGAGACTGGGCCCATGACGTAGAATGGGCTGCTGCACACCCAACCCCTAACCATAGTGTTCACGCAGCCGTAAACCTCCCGGCTACGCGGTAGAGCAGTGCCGAGCAGCAGCGCGTGGCTGCCGGAGTCCCTTAGACTGTCGATAGCATCGACTTTAACCACGGTGAAGTGCCCAAGCCCAATACTCCTCTCCCCACCGACACCAACCTTACCCAGTAGCTCAAGGGCCCGCCTGGCCTCATCCAGGGATGCCCCATCCCTAGTCGTGAAGTAGAGTACGTAATTGACGTGGGGTTGGAAGGCGGCCACCCTGTAGGTATCGGCATTGCTCAACACTCTACCAACAACATTCCTCTGAATACTTACACTACTCCCATAGCTGCTCCTGTACGTGAATTCACGCCCCCCGCACCTAACCTTAAGGTCGTCATCAAGGAGGGGCTCCACGCTGGGTGCATTTAGGCAATCGAGTGGTAGATACTTCAGCTTCTTAACCCGCTTCAGGACGGCGTGGGCCCTACCGGGGTCGTCCGCGTACTTACTGGCTATTGACGAGAGTAGCTGAATCTTCAAATCCATGGGCATGGGCACGGTTAACGCAGCCTCTCCATCCACTTCAAAGGCCATTGGGTACATTGACGATGCCCTATCGATGCCGTGGCTAATGCCTAGGTGTCTTAGATTCTCCAGGGCCGAGTATACGGTATCCGATGGGACGTAGTCGAGGGTGTCCATCAGGCCAGTCCTACCAACCCTGAACGGCTCCTCAAACCTAACCACCGCATAGTTGATCCTCATCACGTCGCACCGCAGATGCTCCTCTTAATGGCGTCAAACACCTCTATCCTACCTATGAAATCCCTGAGCTTAGTCAATTCATCAAACGTGTCTATTTTACTCGGTGCAGGCTCGTTCATTGCCAGGTTGTGGAAATATAGTTCAATATCCTTAAACTTGATGCTTCCATAACCCCTGCTGCCTGACCCACCTATGTAAGTCTCCTCAACCAGCATCAGGGCCTCGACCAGTGACTGTAGGTAGAAGCGGGCTGGGTAATCCTTGATAAGGTCTTTCAACTTACTATGCTCATCACACTCTCTACGCCTACACACGTCGAGGTCAAATACCAGGAATGATATAGACCCCTCAAACTCAACATCAGGCTTAACCCTAAGTATAGTCCTCGGGTCGGCGGCGCTGGTAACCCTATCGATCCTATTCTCGCTCTTCTCCTCGAGGAAGTCCTCGAAGGTTATATTCCCGCAGCCGCCCTTCTCCCTGCATAGGTCACTGATGTAATCCTCCGATGGGTACATGTCCCTGAATATAGCCCTGGTCGGTGCCCAGCACTTCTCAACAAGCCATGTGTATGGATTCTCACCCTCCTCACTGGGCTGGTAATACATCGGTTGAACGGACATGCTACCGAACACGTTATCAACGGGGCAGTATGGGTCATCGTGAATTATCTTATTACCCTCACCAACCCTCATGTGGTAATATATCTTACCATCCGTGGTACTTAAGCTAAGGCCCAGGGCAAGCTCAAGCAGTGACCTCGCCCTACCCTTAAGGGAACTGCCCGGTATGTAGGGGACCTTGATCTGGCAATCTTTATAATTCTTGCAATCTTTATAATAATACTGTTTATATATTGACACTGGCTCAACATCAGCCGCGCCCATCACCTCCCTAGCCTTAAGGCTCCTAATCAGGAAGCCTGTCTTGTTAATCAGTTTAAACTTTAACTCGAAGATGCCGACCAGCCTCAACTGCGGTGAGAGGTACTGCCTCACAGCCACTCCTCCTCACCCCTCTTGATACCGTAAATGACGTACGCTAGGAATGCGTCGAGCGAATCCCTGAGGGTTTCGGCAAGCTTCCTGGCCTGCTGCGGATCCTTAGCATTCCTTATATCGTCAAGCGCCTGCTTAATCCCATTAGCCAAGTCTTCATCAATGACGCTTCGGTTCTTCTGATACTCAATAACCACGTTCAGTCTAAATAAGGCCCTTGAGTAATTCCTCAAATCGGCATCACTTGAGGATATTATCTTATCCAGGACCGGTATAATCATGTTGTAGATCTTCCTAAAGGAGGCTGACGTAGTCCTATAAACCCTATAGCCAGCCAAGGTCCTTAACCCTGCATCATAGTCACCGTTCCTAAAGCTCTGAACCACATTAGAGTAGAAGCGAGAAGACCCGTACGGCATTACTAAAAACTAGTAGAGAGAGGTTTAAAAATATTGCTCAGATCTATGGCTATGCCTAATTTAGCGATTAAGGGAAGTTTAACATATGGCGGAAGAGAGGTCAACGTTGATATAGGTATTGAGCTTAAACCATTAACCATATTAATTGGGCCAAACCTAAGCGGTAAGTCTCTAACGCTCATGTGCTTAGCAAAGCTGGCAAGGACGATCATAGCGAGAGGTTACGTGCATGATCGTATTGAGGAGCTGCCGCAATCGCTGGAGTGCGTGGGTGATAGTTTGAATTATGACTACGCAATATATGTCGATGCGTATAGAGTAATGCTGCAACCATTTATGAAAATAAGGCCTATGTTAGATAAAATAAGGAGGGTTACTGAGGGATTGGTCGATGAGAACTTACGTGGTATAAGAAGTTCCATATTACTTGACGTTGATACTCTTAATAAATCGCTCTCAGAGGATGAGGTGGCTAAGGATTTACGGATTAAAACAAGCATGATACTTCTAAACGACGCTATGAAGGTTTTTGAGAAGGCCCGTAATGGTTTTCAATTAATGATTGAGGAAGCCTCAAAGACCTTCGGTGAGCGTGGTGAGGACTTCAGGAGGGCGCTCAGTCACTTCATGCCGTTGTTCATCGAGCATGTTAATCTCATGGGTAATAATAGTGCATGGCGTTGGTATGACTTCGAATTAGGTAACACTAGCTTTAATGTTGAGGAGCTTTCCAGTGTCTATGCGCCGTCCCTCGTGGTCTTCTACGCATTACATACTTATGCGCTACCACAAAACTCCGTGCTCCTCGTTGAGGAGCCTGAGGTGCATGCGCACCCAAGCCTCGCGTTATTCCTGGGCTACTTCCTAAATAGGCTTGTGCGAGATAGCGAGCAGAGGCTTAGGAGTGGTGAGAAGCCGTGGGTATTCCATGTAGTCGTGTCCACGCATAGCATGGACTTCCTAAGGGGAGCGCTAATGGCTGGTGAGGATACGGTGGGGGTTTACGTATTCGATAGGGATGTTACCGAGGGCAAGATAACTGTGAAGCCCTGGTCAGGAGGCGCCGTTATACCTGGCTTTACCGAGTCAAGGTTATTAACTATGTTTGGTGGTAAAGGATGAATAAAGGATTAATAGGGATAAACATAGTTGACTTGTATTACTGCTTTGAACCTAAGTTGATGGATTACATATACTCATTGTATTATGATAATGAATACTGCGTCCTATGTGAAAAAGGATTGTGTAGGGATGGAAAAATAGTATATGGTAAGTATTTAATATCGGATAACGTTTTGTGGTTTGTGGAGGGCTTTTATGTTAAAATGGCGTGCCCTGAGTGTAATCCTGATGGTAACTGCATCATGAATTGCATTGTTGTGAATGAACATGAGTCTCATCATCTTACGTGCTGTGTTGGGCATGGTATTGCTGGCGTGTTAACCGTTAGGGCTGGTTGCAGTAAGGGGTGTGGTGAGGGTGTTAGCGCTAAAGAGGTTGGTGGTGAGCTCGTGTGTGATGATTTCTTCAGGTGTAGGCCTATTGATGGTTTAGGGTGTTGGCTTTATTGCTATAGGTAATGGTGAGGTGTGGTTGGTCGAGGGCCTGCTTTGATTAGGTATAAATAATACCTGAGAAATTAGTTTGCTAATTGAGTTGATGAGGGAGGTCTTTGAGTTGGTAAGGCTTATGGAGGAGGTTGGTGGTAAGGTTGGTGATTACGTTAGTCCTGACGTTGTTGATCTTGGTGAGGGTTATGACGTTGTTAGGGTTTCCTGCGATAATGTTGATTTTGTGGTCATTGATAAGGGCGGTGTTGAGCTTGGAGATAGGTTGATTGGTGTTGATTCCCACACGTCCGTGCTTAGGTTCGCGGCATTTGACGTGCATGTAGTCACAGGCGCGCTTGTGGGTCGGGACGTCTACCTAGTGCCTGGGGTTCAGGGCGTTAGGTGGTTGGGGCTTAAGCTTAGGTTTAGGCTTGATAATGCGGATGCGCTGGATAGGTACTCTGGGATCATCTACGTTAAGTCCAGGTACCTGGGTAGGTACTTCGACGGCTCCTACAACGATGAGGCAATTAGGGATGAGGTGAGACTCCACGTTGAGTTAAGACTCATCAACATTGCCAGGGAGTTGAGTGGCTTCATCCTGATTGACGGGCCCGTATTCCCAACACCAAGGATACTGGGTATGGAGGGTAATGAGTACTCAAGCCTTTACTGGGGCTTGGTTAAGGATAGGGTTGAGGCCCTGAGGGGTTTGAGGGCCGTGGGTGTCGTTAAGAGGCTGGGCCAGAGTCACTACCTGGCCAGGTGCCTTGGGGAGGTCTATGCCGATGACTACACGCTGGCCGTTAACAAACTAACGCCATTGCTGGGCAATGGCGGAGTCGCGGCCATTGGGCCTGTGAGGATTGAGGCTGGTGATTACGGTAAGTACTGTTGGTACGTCGCCTCGAGGCTTGGTCGTAGGATTGACGTTGTTAGGGTTGAGGGGTTGAGTGAGGATGTTGTTGAGGTTGGTAGGGACTACGTTGCCCTAACAATGACCGTGGGTGGGACTGCAATGTCGATACACATAGCCGATAGGGTGGCTAGGAGGTTGAATGCCAGCGCGGTGAACCTAATATCATCCATATCCCCACTGGGCATAACGTATGAGGGCCTTGAAACGATTAGGGAGGCACTGAGTGAGTTGGGTGGTTGATGTGGTGGGTGCCAAACCCATTGATTGTAGGAGTGTCCTGGGCTACATAACGAGGCAGATGCCCAGCTCGGTAACGGCCGAGTCCGCCGTCACCTACATGATCAGTGAATGCCAGGTGGAGTTCCCCGTGGGTAAGTACCTGGTTATTGAGGGTGATGGTGTTAATTACCTGGCTAGGATATCCGAGTCGAGGATTGAGGATATTTACTCCGTAGCCAAGACCCCCGTGCTCTCCCTGGAGCAGGAGTTGAGTATGGACATTAGGTACGTGCCCAGGCTAATAGCCCTCGAACTCGTGGCTGAGTGCAGGGGTGAAACCTGCGGCGCACCGGTGACGCCACCACCAATACACGCAGTCGTCAGGGAGCCAAACCCCCAGGAGGTCTCGAAGATGTTGTCACTGCCGGTTGAGGGCATCGTGCTTGGGTCACTGGCACTACCATCCGGCGTTGTGATACCCGGTAATGAGGTCCTAATAACGAGGGATGCCCTCAAACACCACATGCTCGTTGTCGGGACCACGGGTAGCGGCAAGACGACACTACTGAAGAACCTGGCCCTCGAACTAATCACCAAGTACAAGGGCACCACGGTGATAGCCGTGGACGCGGTTGGGCATTACCACCACCTAGCCCTTAACAACGTGAGGACCAAGGTCCTAATACCCGTGACCCACGATTACGTGAGGAGGGCCATTAAGAGGGCTGGGAATGGGCGCGACGCAGTTAAGGGACTCGCTAAGGCCCTGGCGAGGGACTACATAAATGGGGTCTTCAGGTCAATGGGTATTAAGGTTGGGAGGGTTAGGGTTAAGGCGGTGATGGCTAGGTCGGGCAATAAGTATAGGCTTGTTAGTGTGGTGTTGGGCGTTGGCGGTGGTGTTGAGTTGATACCCTGGTCCCTAAGGACCAGGGACCTACTAATGAGTATTAATGAGTTGACGGGATTACTCACGGAGCAGGCTAGGATGTTCTACGGTAAGGTGATTAGGGAGGTTAGAAAGAGGATTTCGGGGTCTGGGTTGACCTTCGAGAGGATTTACGAATACCTAACAAGCCCCAGTGAGAATAGGCTGGGTGGCAGGCAGTTGCTTAATTATGAGGTGATTGCCGGTAACCTCGGGATTCACGAGAGCACTATGGAGAATATCGTCAGGGCATTACTGGCCATAATAGAGACTAGGCTCTTCGACATTGAGGTCCGCGCCGGCGTTGATTACGTGGTTAATGAAGAGCCGGATTATGGGAGCGCATTCAAGCCCGGCTACGTGGTCCTAGACCTAAGGACATCCTCAGCCCTCAGGCAGAGGATCATGGTTTATAGGGTCCTTGACAGGTTGTTTAGGTTCATGGGTGGGGAGCACCTACGTAATAGGGATAGGATGGCCGTGGTGCTTGTTGATGAGGCTCACCTGTTCTTCCCGCAGACTAGGGCTGATGAGGAGAGGAGGCTCCTGGAGAGGCACATAACGAGGATAACGAGGCTGGGTAGGAGTAGGGGGATTGCCGTTGTCTTCGCAACCCACATGCCCGACGACCTAAACGACGCAATAATACAGTTAACGAACACGAAGGTTATCCTCAGGAGTGATGAGAAAGTACTGGAGAGGCTTGGCGTACCAACCAGGGAGAGGAGGTTCCTATCCATAGCGCCAACGGGGCTTGCGTACGTCAAGGGCTTTGCCTATAGGTACCCAATATACATAGCCTTCAAGCCCCAGGCGTACCACGTCGGGTAAGGTTTAGGAACTCCCTAAACCAGGGCGCCAACTCCACGGAGTCGCCCCTCCTAACCAGGAAGCCCGACCTAACGAGGTCACTCAGTAGGTCCCTCGGCAACCCACCCAGGGCCCCACTCAACACCTTACTCACCAACTCATCATCAACCCTGAGGGGCATCCTAGGCAGCACTATTAGCCTCCCATCCACGGTTACGTATATGGGCTTTGCACCCAGGAGCCAGGCAACCATGGAAGCCATGACACTCTCCAACTTAGTACCGCCGGCAATACTCACATAGGCGTCGAAGCCCCTGGAGATGTAGTCAATGAGGTCCGAGCCAAGTGCCCTAACAAGGTTCCCCAAACCATCACTGAAATTCTCAGTCCCGAAAAACTGAACCCTCGTGTAACCATCAACCTCCACGCCTAACTCACGGGACTTAGACGTGAGGCACCTAACGAGGGCTACAGTACAGAGTTGCGAGCTCGCCGTATCCGTGGCGTAGAACTTAACCCTAATAACATCACCACCAAGCAACCTCCTAAGCAGGACAACCGAGGAACCCTCGGCACAGCACCTAACCAAGTCACCACACGCGAAGTCCCTCAACCTATTGATAAAGCCCTCATTATAGAGGTACCTAGAGAGCCTCGAGTCAGCCTCACGATCACCACCCAACACCCTCCTAACCAACTCATCACCAACAACGCTGGACACCAACGCATTCTCAAGCAAGGACAAACCAACAATAACACCAAGGAAAGCAGGCACAACCAATAATGATATAGGTAATTAAAAACCAAACCATCAGAACAAGTACGTTATTGAGTAATTGAACAATATCGTGAAAACAAGCAATACCTATCTCGTTAAAATCATCAGAACAGGGACGGATCGTGAACATTCGTAGGAATTAATGTTCCAACGAGAACCGAGAAGGGAGTGTAGGAAAAGCTTAAAAAGGACTAAATAAGCAAACGTACCGGAAGATTTCAATAGAATATTGAAAGGAAAGGATCATGTGGGTTTTCCCTGTCAATCCCGTGATGTCGGAAGATTTCAATAGAATATTGAAAGTCATTGTGAATTCCCATACCTGTGTAGCTGATGGTAATTCATATGCCGAAGATTTCAATAGAATATTGAAAGTAGATTTCTACACGGATAAGGGCGTGTTCGACACCACGAGTGAGGAAGATTTCAATAGAATATTGAAAGTAGCCTGCCAGCCATTTACACCCTCTGCCTCTATTTTCATTTTTACCTGAAGATTTCAATAGAATATTGAAAGAATAATAGCGCGGAAATTGTGGCTGTCCATGCCTTGCTGGTAAGAAGATTTCAATAGAATATTGAAAGGAATTTCATCTAAGAACAGTGGGGCCTGCATCTGATAAGTAGTAGCTAGGAAGATTTCAATAGAATATTGAAAGACGATGCCTCTCGAGGGGGCTCAGGAGAGAATGGGGAGTTGAATGAGGGAAGATTTCAATAGAATATTGAAAGCACGTATGTCGCAACGTCACCATCCCTGAAGCCACCCATAGCAGGAAGATTTCAATAGAATATTGAAAGGAGCGATAATGTTCATCTAAATCATCGGTGCGAGTCATCACATAAATTAGTTGGGGTTTCAATAGAATAAAGTATTGAAGGTAAACCTTAGTGGGCTTTGAGCTTATGGGGTTGGTTTGATTTTGTTTTTGTGATTGTTGGTTCTGTTGGGTATTGTGATGGTTATGGTTTTTGTCGTATCATTCTTCCGTAGCCCAATGCTGTCTTAGCGCCCAACCCATTATTTAGTGCCTTCATGACTATGTCGCTGATCTCCTTCACCATGCATGCCCCCTGACACTTGCTGTCCATGTACACGTACTCACCCACATCCCTCCCACCGCACTTATACCTTAGCCTGGACCTATTTATCATTACAACGACCCTAAACCCAACGCCCTTGGATATTGCTAGGAATGGTATTGGTGTTGGGTTGACCTGGGGCTCGCTTATGGCTCCCTCGCCCTCCCTGTAGTGTGGGTTTATTATGTCGAGGGTTAGTAGCCCGCCGTTAGCTGGGCAGTAGACTGGGTATGAGTCCAGAACCACTATTGGCGAAACCTCCGCTGGATTTCCCTCCTCATCTGTTGGGCTTAGGGCCCTTGAGCATGGTGTTCCCTGGGCCGCGGAGTTTATTGCGCCTTTAAGTGAAGATGATGGTATGTAGGGTAGGTTCCAGTACGGGTCCCAGGCGATCCCAGTCTCAAGGACCTCCATGTACGGGTTCCTAAGGCCTACCACGAGCCTACTAATCGTGATGTATGTCGAGTCTATCAATTCCTCATAACCCAAGGACTTAAGGGACTCCTTAACCTCGGTAATATTATCATTAACGCGCCTCAGTAACTCGCCCAGGTTATTGCATGAGTAAGCCTTGACCAAGTCCTCCATTAACCCCCTAGCCCTTTCATTGATGTATTCCCTAACATTAGTGGTTGAACTCGAGCCACCGCGACCCCGTCCCGTACCAACCCTCGTCTGAGCACCGCCGGCGCCAATCGTCTGAATCCATTTAATGAATTCACGCCTAATGTGGCTGATGACGTTAGTCTCACTGGGTCTCACGGCCATGCAGGTTTCACCCTGATTCCCTGTTTGCCCGCGTAGTCGAGGAACTCATTCAAGGCAATACATATTGCATCGACTACCAGGGACTCACTGATCGTTATTCTCTGACTACCCGCGTCCCTCCACGTAAGCTCTCTAGGCCAGTCAGCGGATAGGAAGACCGATAGGTAACTCTGATTACTATGCACGGCGAGGATCATTGGCGATGCCCTCCTACTCACGTCACTGGTTATTTCATAGCCGGTACCTCTCTGCTCCCTCGGTAAGCCGAGTATCCACGCAGCCAGCCTATTCCTTAATTTATCATTAACGGTCGGGTTGCCCATCAAGACCCTAGCCCTCTCGGGCCTAAGGAAGAAGTTATGGAGTGCCCCCAAAACCCTACTACCACCGCTCAACTCCAGAACCTGGAATGCATATAACTTACCCAACTTACACCCAATATCTCTATTCACGCATTTCGTGTACTCGGCCTTGGAAATAACGGGCATTGGTGGTAACCCGCAGTCCCTACCCCCCATAGCCTGCGCACGCCTCGGTAAATACTCACTTTTGCTGATCGTATTCTTAACGTACTTAACCACCTCATTAATCAACTCATTAATTGACCTCCTCGAATCGAACAATGAGGAGTACCTACCGTTGACTGACCTTACGTCCAAGCAACCGAGGCCCCTTCTACCGCCCTTACCGAGGCACGACAGCCTTAAGGCAAGGCTTAACGAGCCCAGGGCAGCCTTAACAGCATTATCGTCTAAGTTGCATGGGATATGCTCATTAATTGTTATGTGTGCCCTGAGCCTATCAACATACTCAACCTGCCTCCTACCAAGTGTCAGTAACCTAACCCTCTGTAGGTTAATACCACCGATTAAGCCCCCACTGGCTACTCGGGGCTGCGCCGCCTCGGTAATATCGACGCTGACTCGGAAGCATGACGCCCTAGAGCCCTCCTCACCCGCATAACCAAGCCCCAGGTCAAGCCCCACTATTTTCGAAATAAGCTCAGCCTCACGATCACTTGGCCTCCTTAAAATATCCCTATCCGGGACGCCGTGAAGTAGTCCCTGTTCGAATAAGGCACCAGCCACCAGGGCCCTCGCCCACCAGCGCCAGAGACCCTTAACCTCACTGGGCCTTATTGGGTAATCCCTATCGACCTCATTGGGGTTGGCAGACCCTGCCAGTAATGGTGTGGCTAATTCCACGTCTAACTCGACATAGGCCATTCAATCACCTCAAGGCTTCTTAATAGATGCCTCCGCAAGTCTCTTCAGCCATTCAGCAAATATTAGTAATTTATTACCTGCAAGTATCTCTGTGTTCATATCATTTAGCTGCTTTAGAATATCAGGCATGGAGTCCGCCTTAGTAATTACACCAAGCCTTACCAAGGCCTTAATGAGACAAATACCATACAACTCATACGCCTCATCACTTATACCAGCGCTCTGAACCTCCTTAAACGCATCACTTACAGCCTCTTTACTCAACGCAAAGCTTAACTTATCAAAGCCCGTCATCTTCTTATCACTTGACTTGGAAAGTATGAAGCTTAACGTGTAGTTGATACCATTATAATATAGGTAAGTGAGTCCATCATTACACCTAGACCTAAATCCTTGCCTAATCCTATCATTGTTACCAAACACGGCATTTAATGCCTCTACGCACTCAATCGCCAAATCCAACGCCTCATCTTTAGCGCGCTCCGTGTTCATGGGTACCACCAGAGCTTGACCAAGCCCTTACCTATCGTCTCCTTACCACCAAGCATTAACGCTTTAACTTTACTGCGTAATTCATTACACACGTTTTTCGGATCCTTAAACACCTTTAGTTCATCGTTAAGCTTATTATCCGGTATCCTGGTACCGCCACATATTAACCCCGATACCATGACCGTGAACTGGGGCAGGTACTCCTCCTCCCACAATGCACCACTCACGACGGTCTTTGTACCGTAATTAACCCTGATCCTCGTCTGGACTATTAGGCTTCTCCTAATGACCTCCCTAATAACATCATCACTAATGAATGCAAGCCCTGCCTGGGAAACCCTCCTCCTTAAGTCATCACTCGGTATTGCATCTAGGAAGAGCTTCATGGCCTCAGGATCAACCTTAGCCCTAAACTCCAGTTCATTAAGTACGACTTTGTCACCCATTAATACATGGCCATCACCAACAATGGCCGTGTTACCCACAGCACTCGGCCTCACTCTATCGATGAGTTTCATTAATGAATCCCTCAGTTGGTTAAGGTTGCCGTTATATTCGGCCAGGACCTCGAGGTATGTTAGGTAGTAATTGAGTAGGTGTGGTGATGTTACGTAGGTCCAAACACCCCTCAACGACCTAGCCGGTATTAGGAGGAGCCTGGCGTCTAGGAAGACCACCGAGGATGCATAGTCCGAGACCTCCTGTGACCCCGCCTCAGGGCCAAAAATAGCCTTAGCCCTCTCCTTACACGTTGTATCACCGCATCCTAACGTATAATTACTCCTAATGACTCCCTTCAACCCACTGGCCCATATGACTGGTATGTCGAATTCATCACGCTGAACTTGCAGATCAATTATCTCACCACCCCTACCCGTCCCTGGGTGCGTCGGCGTTAATGAGTAAATGAATAATAACTCTGCAACCCTCTTATTGGTTGATTGCTGCGTGGGCTGGGTCGCGCTCATTAGTTATTCCTCGATAATCACCTTTAAAGCTTTACCTGACTCCGGTAATACTTAATAATTCACCCCTCGGTAATACGGGTTAGCTAGGTGATTATTAGGGATGCAGAACGTTGCCGAGAATTACTTCAGGATTAAGCTCTGGGTCTTAATGCACGACCCACCCAACAAGGCCTGGCTAATCATTAATAAATTAAATCACGTTGATGAGGCTAAGAGAATCTATGAGGAAATATTTAGGGGCACGGTCTTCGGCGGTGGCGTGCCGGACCTAAGCCATAGTAAGGTTGTGAAGTCCGATAGGCTTGCCTCATCCTTCGATAGGTGGGTCTTCCTCAAGCCCGCCACTTCGAACTACGTGTACAGGAGGTTAATGCTCGTAAACATATTCAACCCAAGGCATAAATACGAGGGAATAACCCCGGACTATAACGCCATTGAGAATGAGGTTAATGAATATGTGAAAGACCTTAAGGAGGATATTTCAAGGTTGGTGAGGAATTATGGAAATGACCCCAGGGCCCTCTACAACTTCTTCTACGCAGCCTACGAGTCATACTGGGCAGCGCGCGGTTTACCACCGAGCCCCGCAGACACCAGGGCACCAACCCACGACGTGTTTGACCACGTCTACGCATCGGCAATGATATCCAACTGGGTCGATGATTATGGAAGGCTCGTTGGTGGCTACTACGTAATCGGTGACATACCCGGCGTTCAACACTTCATAGCATCCAGCAGGAGGTCTGGGGACCTGTGGGCGAGTAGTTGGGCGTTGTCGATGGCGGTCTGGTTAACGCTCTGGCCACTTATTTGGCGCTTTGGTCCGGACATACTGATTAGGCCCACGGCTAGGTTGAATCCGCTCTACTACGCATTCCTAGTGACGGCCCTAAGTCTCAGTGATGCAGATAGGTGTGACTCGTGCGCGGTGTTTAAGAAATTAATCCATGTACTTAATAAGAGTGAGAGGCTCGATGAGGGTTTAGAGGCTATACTCAATAGGTTGATGGGCGCCATCAGCGCATTCCTCGTTGGAACGTCTAAGGAAGTTAATAGGTTGGAACTACTTAGTGACGCACTTCAGGTCGCATTCATAGGTGAATCCTTTCAATTAATCTTACCAAGACACGCCCCGGAGGGTGTTGAACTAACTAAGGACTACATAATTAATGAGTTGAGGAGTAACTTTACTAAGGCGTTGGATTGCGTAGTTAATGAGTCCTTCGAGTTCTTAAAGGCAGATAAGCAGGAGTCTATGGAGGTGAATGAACGGCAGTCTAAGTCTAATTATGAATTTGTAATTAAATTACTTGAGAGACTAAGGGATGAGAACTTAATCAAGCTTCAGCTACCCCTTAGGATTGGTGTATTGAGCGTTGGGCCGAACTCTAATGATGATGTTAAGGTTGATAACGTGCCATGCCCATTAAGCGACGATCTCCTGAAGAAACTAGGTATTAATGATGGTGAGTGCCGTGAGATGCTTCTCTTCGACTACCTAATGGTGAGTAACGATGTTAAGAGGAAGTTACGTGATGAGGAGGGGCGTAGGCTACCCATGGCGGGTTCCTGGTTTGATAGGGACGGTTCGCCACTAATTAACCTAATCAAATATACGAGGGGTGGTAGCTGGATACCAAGCACATTAAACCCGGACGCACCAGCGGTGGTTAAGTTCGGCAAGGTCATAGACCTAAACGGTAACCTATGCTACGATCCAGACACCTCCCGCGACTTAATCCAAATCCTAAACTTAAGTAACGTAGTGAACCAACTACCTAAGGTGAGTAACCAACCCGTAATCTGCGCATTGAGTGTTGACCAGTGGTTGAAAATTCTCGGGCCAGGCCAGGGCGACTTAGCCATGAAGATAGCCACGTTAGCAAGTACCTTCAAGCCAGGGGAAGCCCTAAGTCCAACAGACCTGGCCAAGAGGGTCATATACATGGGGTTAAGAAACGTGTTTAAACTTGGTTTTGAAAGCACGGAAGACGTCGCGGCCAGGTACCTCTACTCCATAAGAGACCTACTCAGTGGGGTCTTCAATACGGGCAATTGCGGGCAAGTACTCTATTACATTAATAAGGAGCCGCCCAGGGACATTGAAGACGTATGCGTAGGCGAAACCTGCGGAAACCCCGAGGCCATTAGGAAACTAACCGAGGACTGCCTTGATCAAGCTCTAAGTAACGTTAACCTAGTTAGGGATGTTTACGGTAAGCTTGTTAATGAGTCCATAGTGGACGACGTATGCGGCGCTATTAATGATGGTGAAGCCAAGGTGGTGTGTATGACTAATATTGTTGGGAGGTTCCTGATGTTCCACTTCACGTACGCCATAGTGAGGGGTGATGGAGACTCAATCGGTGACATACATAATGGCATACTCCCTAACTACTTCAATGAGTTAAGGAACCTCTATACAAACATGCTTAATGATAAAGGGAACGTTGATGGTGACGTTAAAGAGTTTAGCGATGATATTAATAAGCAAATCGACTTACTTAAGGAGATTGAGCAGTCCCCATACTTCACCGTTATTAAGAATGGTAAGAAGTTACAGAGGATCCCAGTATCACCTGCCTATAAATTTGCGATAACCAGGTCACTTACCGTGACCTCACTCAAAGCCCTCTACGCAGCCATGAGCATGAACGCCATGCCGATCTACATGGGCGGTGATGACGTGGCCGCGTTAGCGCCCATCGAGGCGGCGCTTAAGCTCGTTGGGAGTGCCAGGAGGATTTACTGGGGCTTGGATGGGGATGTCGCCTTCTTCCATAGGGCCGGCCAATACGTGGTACCTGCCCTGGCGGCCTACGGGCAGAGTTACTCGATCAGGTTCACGCACATTCTCGATATATTCTCCACGGAATACGTGGAGGCCGGCGAGGTCCTTGAGAAACACGCTAAGGAGACTAAGTGGGCGTCCTTCAATAAGGATTCCATGGTTGTAAGTAGTTCGAGGACTAGTGGGGTCTCGGTACTGCCAATTAGGCCGATTGATGGACGTACGATTAGGGGTATTGAGGACTTGAGGAGGGTCATGAGTTACCTGTACTCAGGCCTACTAAGCACCACAACCCCCAATGACTTTGAAAGGTTTAAGGACGCCTACGATAAGGCTAAGGAGCAGGGTAAGGCTGGTTTAACGGAGGATATCGTTAGGCACGTTATCGGCAATAACACTAGGCTCGACTTAGTGATCGATGACTTAACGTCGCGCATGGTTGATGGTTTAAGGACGTATGGGTATGATTATGCAAGTAATTTAATAAACGTGATTAACATACTGAGGCGATTGCCATGACCCTTAGGCTATTGATAAAGCCAATAGAGGCGCCCCACCTGACCAGGGGCATGGTTGGTGGCATTGACGTGATTAGCACCACTTACGCGCTTCACGCGCCATTGCTGAGCACGGTGGTCGGCCTATTGGCTAATGTATACTGCGAGGCAACGGGTAATACCTCCATCTGCAATCTGCAGGGGTTGACTAATTGCCTTGACTCTTTGAAGAAGGCTAGGGAGGAGATGGGGCTAGACATGCTGTGGGGACCCTTAGTGGTTGTCAATAATAAGCGTTACTTCATCGCCGAGGATAAGCTGGTGCCCATTGATAAGACTAAGGATTACGCAGACAGGGTGGTTAATATGGATTGTGCGGAGGATTGCCTAGATGAACTCCTAGGCAATGAGCAGTTCAGATTTGGGGTGATTGAGAAGGCTGGCATAGCTATTGATAGGGAGAGGTTCACGGGCACCGTTAAGCCGGGCTTCATGTATAGGCAGAGGTTCACCTGGCTATATAGGATCCACGTCACTAAGGATGAACGTGAGACTAGGCGTGAACGTAGAGATGCGGTGGAGGGTTGGGGCTACGAATACGTTGTCAAGGTAAAGAACGAGGACGTGCTTAAGGGCACTAGATACATTATGAGGTTTGGCGGTGAGGGTAGGCAGGCAATTGTCGAGGTAACCGCGGGTGGTGACGTGGATCAGGGAGGGGACTACGGCATTGTCCTAAGCCCCGTGATATTCACGGGGGATGCGCCATTCGTGAACGTCCAAAGTATCGATAACGATATTGAGCTGGTCTACGGACTCCTAACCAATGGTGGTGTTAAGCAGAGGGTGTCTACGGCATCCCTAGGCTTTAGCGAAGCAGCCAGGTGCAGGAGGCCCATATACCCAGCCATACCGCTAGGTACGGTGATTAGGCTAAGGGCGCCTAGGACTCATGTAGGTCTATTCACTGAGTTCGGTTATGGATCGATACTCACGGTTAAGTGATGGCGCATCTTATCTATTACCATGTCGGCTAAGGTCAATAACCACGTAAACCCATGTTCTTACTAATCCTTCACGTTAACTAACCTGGCGTAGTTAAGTTAGCACACCTTAATCTCAACTCATCATTAAGGCTAAATTAGTATCATTAAAGATTAAATAAGGGAGATTCGAACAATGTTGATGTGAGGCTTGAGATTCAGAACTATGGCCCAATTAAGAGTTTGGTGGTTAATGGGGATCCATACTGGGAGCCTAGCGGGTTTGAACTTCATACTTGGGATGCCTGGTTCTGGGAAGACGATGCTTGCCTGGGCCCTCTACGTGGAGCCAGCCCTAATGACCATTGAGGCATATAGGGCATCAATGGGCTTACCGCGCAGGTGTGATGACGCTGTCAGTAACTTCAGTAAGGTATTTGATGAAATACTTGCAGAGCAGGTTACTAATGTCCTGGTGCCAAGCACGTTAAGTATTGGTAGTTTAGTCAATGATATTCTCAATAGGCTCTCGGTGACTGTAATGGGGATTACAGCCACCATTGGTCAGGTGATTGAGCTTGCTAAGACCCTATGGAATTACAAGGGAGTTACGTGGGATTAATCACGTCTTAATAATGCATGATGACTTGGATAGGTGGTTCGCGTCTGGAGGTATTGGGCGTGGTGTGGTTCAGGAATTAATCACGATGTACGCTGGCGAGTCTGAGAGTAAGCCTTTGGGTGAGGCTCCATGGGGTGATAAGTACGTTAAGGTGTTCATATCGATTAGTGATTAATCAGCAATGGAGTTGGCGTGGAAATACCGAGGCAAGGGTGGTTTAATGCCAATGCTTCTTTGGAATCTGCCACGTGATGCCTTCTTTGACGTCGTTCATGAAGTTAGGAGGCAGTTAATGGGTGGTGCCGATGTAGGGTTTGATATGCTTTGCCAGCTACTTGGTGGTAATGTTAGGGCATTGATGGACCTGGCGATGAACTATGGGTGGGACCTAAGGACTTGGTTAAGGAATGTCGTAAATCACATAAGGGACTTAATGTATAGGGAGGTGGTAATCCTCAATTTTACCTGACGTATCCGCGCTGATGGCTCGGATTAGGCCTAGGATGGGTGAGCCAAGACCCGACGATTTAATGTACGGCGCTTTATTAAGTAGGGAACCACTCATTGAGGATAACGTGTTAATATGCGTCATTGGTAGGTCACTATCACAATTACCAGGTGAGGAGTGGGTGGGTAATGACCACGCATATCAACTGCCCGCCTATTACTGGGTCCTTAAGGCAATGGTTAATAAGTAGTCGATAAGTATCACGGGTGAGGAGGTAATCAATGAATTAATGAAGTATCTACGTAAATAATTATTCCGTAATTTCATGGTAAACACCCTACGAACAACAACGTATAACTACGTGAGGGTTCCCTATCACCACTATCCATCGGCTTCGCCGGCTCATTTTAGCCATGATGGGATAATTGAAAGTAAAGAGTACATTTGGAATTTATAGCATATTGTTACGGCGTAAGTTCTTATGGAATTCATGAGGCATGTCTAGGCCCCATCTCGGTAATTCAATGTTTTGTTGATTAATTAGTATTAATGGTGGCACAGCCCACGTTAATTCCATTAATGATGCTTATTGTCGCTGAATCATTATTGTTTTAGTAATAATTTTCATCATTGCATATCACGTATTTGATTTATCAACTACACTTCTCCGGCGATTAAAGTCACTCCGTACTTAAATAATGTCTTAGTTATAATAATTGCCTACGGATAGGCTTATCGTGAACTTATCAATGGCCAATATATGCGTTGTTTATGTAATGTAGTCATGAGAATTAACGACTCTGTATACAAGCCATGAGAATAAGACTCTTCCTATTAATGGTAGTTATACGGACGCACTCTCTACGCACTGAAGGAGTTATTGATTAGATAAGCATATTCAGCGTTGATTATTATGGTATTATGGTGGTAAGCTATTAGTAATGTGGCTCTCTAGGTTTTAAAGATTTATAAACGTTCATATTGATAAGTTTGATATGGATACGGCATTTAATGAGACCAGGGCAAGGGAGCATGCTGGGTTGGCAATAGCCATGTTTAGTGAGGGTCTCAATCTTATTAGTAAGGGTGATATTATTCAATCGAGTGAGAAGCTTTACAAGGCTGTGGAGGAGGCTATCAAGGCATTAGCCATCGCCAAAAACCTCGATGAGGCCAGGGAAGCCCTAGAGAAGGGCAGATGGACCGTGAGCCTATTGGATAGGGCAGCCATTAAGTTGGGCGACGGTGTTAGGCAAGCATGGGCTGAGGCCTACTTCCTACATGTGAATGGCTTTCATGAGGTAAGAATTGGAATTGACGAGGTTAGGGCTAGGATACCAATTATTCAAGAACTGATTAATGAGGTTAAGAGGGAATTTGCTATTTAGGGTAATAATTGACGTACTTGATTATGCAGAATTAGTCGCGCCTTAACTATCTTGTCCTTAGCATTTTTGCAGGTTTTGCCCTATAAGAAATATTAACCATGTGATGTCTACGTGACTAGGCCTATGAAACCGGCTTTAATTGTGATAGATATGAATAAGGACTTCGTGTATGGAAAGTTGGGTAATGAAAGGGCGAGGAACCTAGTACCTAGGCTTAAGAAGCTAATAGAGAGTGCCAGGGAGAAGGGGGTGCCTATTATTTACGTTGGCGATGCCCACCTACCCACTGATCCAGAGATGAGGATTTGGGGCGAACACTCAATGAAAGGTACGGAGGGTGCTCAGGTAGTTGATGAATTGAGGCCGAGGGAGGGTGATTACGTGTTTGAGAAGAGGACGTATAGCGCATTTTTATGAGACCGGCTTAGATTTGCTCCTGAGGTCCCTGGGCGTGGACACTGTAATCCTCACCGGCTTCACACCAATATATGCGTTAGGCACACAGCGGCTGACGCGTTCTTCAGGGGTTATAGGATAATCGTGCCTAGCGATACCGTGGATGCGTTTACGGAGAAGGAGCACGTGGAGGGTCTTGATTACCTGAGGAGGGTTTATGGGGCGGAGGTCATGAGTTCCGACGAGGCCATAAAGCTAATAAGGTCTGGGCAGAGTATGCCAACTGCATGATAATAAACTCCGCTTTACTAATATTTAACGAATAACGAAATAAATTTATTAAAGTAATTATTCTTTGAGACAGTTATTAATGGCTAATGCGTGATGTAGCTATGGATAGGGAAAAGCTGGAGCTGATTTATAATGGAGTCACCAGGATTCAGGAGGGTATGTATATAGGTATTGGGCTTGGCTTAATGTACGGCGTTACGTCCCTGGTATTAAACTTCCTGGGCCTTACATCGGTTGGTCTCATGATACGTGGTTATGGAATACTTCAGATAGCTGAGGTGGCGATTGGTGTGCCAGTACTCTATTATTATATGTACAGGGGATTCAATGAGTTGGTAAGGGCTGATAGGGCGAGGTATGGTATCGGTATGCTGGGCATTAAGGTACTGCTTTTAATTAGTCCGTTACTTCTTGCTGAGGGTCTTTATCTAGCCCTCGTTAATCAGTCACCCGTGACATTCCTCTTACTTCGTGTTGTGAATAGTATTATTGCATTGGTGCTGTACGTGTTAGTGCTGATTGCGCTTTATAGGCTTGGCTCGGAATTTGATGCCGACAGATTAAAAGTTGGTGTGGTCATGACCATTGTGACTGTGTTCATATTGATGTTGCCGAATGTTATAGCAGCTATAATAGGGATTGTGGGTGTGATGCTTATGCTTATGGGCTTGGGCGATGTTAAGAGGGCTATTGAGAGGGAGCTAGGTATTGGTAGTCAAGGATCGCCTTAATGGTTGGCTTGCGGGGAATTTGGTTTTTAAGGGATTTGATTTTGATATCGACTGTGCCTAATTGGGATAGGGATGTATGGTTACTCCTTGCGTCAAGGGGTTTGAGGAGTGTGGCTGGTGGTGCGCTTGGCGTGGTGACGGGGCTTTACCTGTATTACTACCTGCACCTGTCATTAACCGAGGTTGGTATTTTCTTCGGTGTTGGCGCATTCACGGCACCCCTTCTCTCACTCCTCTTCGGTAGGTTAGGCGATAAATATAGTAGGAAGGTGATCTTATTACTGACGCTTGCCTTCTTGCCAATAGCCACGGCAATACTCCTAATCACCAGGTATTACCCATTGCTCCTACTCGCAGCTGCGTTGGGAGGCTTTGGTACGGCTGGGGCGTTGGCTAGCGGTAGTGTTGGTGCTGTGGCTGCGCCAGTCCAAACGGCCATATTAGCCGATAAGACGGAGGGCATGGACAGGTCCATGGTATATGCAGTATTCAACCTAGTCTCTGGAACGGCATCGGCAATCGGAGCATTACTGGCTAACCTTAGCTATCGAGACGCATTCTATGCGGCCCTTGCACTATCAGCTGTTAGCCTATTCGTGGTATTACCAATTAAGGAGGAGCGTAGACCCAAACAACGCGTTAATGATGATCCGAATGGTAATTCCAAGACCATAGCCCAACAGTTAAGGAGGGATTTAACGTACATAAAGAGGTTCGCAATAGTTGGTGTGTTGAATGGTACGGCCCAGGGATTAATAACGCCATTTCTGCCGATAATATTTAAGATGGTTCTCCACGTGAGTAATGGTGTTGTTGGTGATATATTCTTCATCGGTGGTCTCGCTGCGGCCTTTACATCACTCACGGCGCCGGTCTTCTCGAGGATCTTTGGGCTTAGGGATGCCATAATTATTCCGAGGATAATATCGACGATTGCATTAATGCTTATTCCATTCTCAACAACGCTTTACCTGGCTACAGTAACGTACGTGGTTTACGTAATGTTTAGGGTATCATCACTAGCTCCGCAGCAAGCCTTAATGATGGAGCTTGTGGGCAGGGGCAATAGGTCAACGGTCTCTGGAGTTAATCAGGCGGCGCGATTGTTGCCGTCGGCGACGGCAACGACTGTGGCAGGCCCAATGCTTGACTACTTACCAATCCCTGTACCATTCACCATAGCTTTCATCGTGAATGTCATAAACATAGCCCTTTACAGGAGGTTCTTCCCCAACCCAAAACCAACGCGTGGTGGGGTAACCGTAATTGAATAGATTAAACGACCTCAGAAGCCCTAACCTCAACACCCAACTCCCTAGCCAATTCAAGAGCCCTCCTCCTAATTACCGGACCAACGATGAGCAATCTCGGCTTCACCTTATTAATCCTCTCATAGAGGACTCCCTCCCTGAATAGTTCAGCCACGTCACCACGGTCAATACTCACCCTATACACAACGAGTATATGCTCATTATCCCTAGTGAGAACATCGACATCAATAATAGACGGGTGACCAAATACGAAACCATCACTGTCATAGTAAGTCCAACGCCTAACCTCGTAAACCTTAAGCAGGTCACTGACTAGGTATTTAATGGACTCCCTAAAGGCCTCCTCTATGAAAAGCCCGTATCTATAGCCCAATGCCGTTACTGAGGATGTCAACTTCTCAATACTAGTCTGCATAACGATTATGACTTCACCATGCCTCCTAACGTCCTCACTCAATGCCTCCACGACCTTCTTAAGCTCATCATGAGATTTAACGAGCACCTCCACGGCTTTCCTTAGCTCGCTTATTTCCTCGCCCTGCTTAGCAACAATATCCTTCAAGTCAGTTATGGCCTTAACTAGGTTGTCCACTGAGGACTTAAGATCACTAATGCCCAGTAGTCCCATTACTGCATATCTAAACTCCTCATCTTCCTTAAGTAGCTTCAAAAGCTCCTTCCTTAAATCAGAGCTCATGCACTGATATGGAAGTCGAACTTAATTATTTAAACCTACCCATGGCAATGCTTTATTAGGGATTTGAAGAATATTCTTAAGATGGTTTCGTGGGAACTCGTGTTTAGGGCCTCGGTATTCATTGCCGAGGAGATGGGTGTTGCATTGCGTAGGTCGGCCTTCTCACCAAATATTCGTGAGAGGATGGACCACAGTTGTGCGATAACTGATTCAGAGGGCAATATCGTGGCTCAGGCAGAGCACATACCGGTGCACCTAGGCTCCTTCAGGGTTGGTGTTAAGAACCTACTTAATTGGCTTAGTAGGGAGGGTATTGAGCTTAGCCCTGGTGATGCTGTGCTACTCAACGACCCGTACATATCAGGTACGCACTTAAATGATGTCATGATCATGGAGCCGATATACGTAGGCAATAAACTCATTGGTTACGTCGTTAATAAGGCACACCACGTCGATGTAGGTGGGCCGGTGCCTGGTAGTATTAATCCCAGCGCTAGGACGATTTATGAGGAGGGCTTGGTAATACCGCCAGTCAGGATTATGATTAAGGGCGAGCTGCAGCGTGACATACTCAATGTAATACTTAGCAATTTCAAGACTCCGGAGACTGCTATTGGCGATATAACGGCTCAATTAGCCGCGAATAGGGTTGGGGTTGCCAGGGTTAGGGAGTTGGTGGAGAAGTACGGTGTTGATAATGTGGTTAATGCGTGGAGGGAGGGTATTGAGTATGGCAGGAAGTTAGCCCTGATGGAAATTGGTAAGTGGCCCAGGGGTGTTTATGATGCGGTGGATTACATGGAGCTTAATAATGAATTACTGCCGATTAAGGTATCCGTGGAGGTAAGTGAGGAGGGTGCTAAGGCTGACTTCAGTGGTACTCATGGTCAGGTTGAGGCGCCAATAAACGCTGTTTACGGCGTAACATTCTCCGCAGTATCATTTGTAATAAGATCATTGATACAAAGTGATATACCGACTAATGAGGGCTTCTACAGCACTATAAACGTCATAGCGCCCGAGGGCACGCTCGTTAACCCAAGGAAGCCTGCGCCAGTGAGTGGTGGCAATGTCGAGACGACACAGAGGATTGCGGACGTAGTCTTTAAGGCATTGGCTAAGGCACTGCCCAATAGAGTGCCGGCTGCTGGGTCTGGCACAATGATGAATGTAATGATAGGTGGGACACTACCCAATGGAGGGTACTGGGCGTACTACGAAACGATTGGCGGTGGTACTGGCGGTAGGCCGGGCAAGCCAGGCGTGAGTGGTGTTCATGTTAATATGACTAATACGTTAAACACCCCCATCGAAATCGCCGAGAGACAATACCCACTATTATTCACTGGGTATAGGATTAGGGAGGGAAGTGGTGGTGATGGTTCATATAGGGGCGGTGACGGCATAATCAGATCATTCAAGGTACTAACTAAGGCGAGACTATCAATAATGGCTGAGAGGTTTAGGACAAGGCCATGGGGCCTGTGGGGTGGTAATGACGGAGCACCAGGTAGGGTCACCATTAGGAGAAGTAATGGCGAGGTCATCAATCTACCGAGCAAGGCAACAATAGACCTGGAGCCAAGTGATGAAGTAATAATCGAAACACCAGGAGGTGGTGGGTGGGGAAAGTCATAATCTTCATTAAAGAAAATTGTGTTTAATTCGCTGTTATTCACTAATGTCTTGAGCACCTCTTTATCGTTTTTATTAATTTCCAAGCCATATAAGGGAGAAGGACTGAAAGATTAATTAAGGTTGTTAGTGAAATAATGAATAGTGAATTATGACTACTTAATTGAGGATGCCAGGAGGAGGCAGGATGTATTTAGGAATCTCGATAAGTACTTACGTATTATTAAGGAGGTTGTTAAGTCCATAGATCCCAATGCCGAGGTCTATTTATTCGGTTCTGTTGCTGAAAATAGATATGCACTATCGAGTGATATTGATGTGTTGGTGGTAACAAATGTTAATCCAGGGATTATTCTCGAGAGGCTGTGGAAGGCAGGTATTGGACCTCCCTTCGAGATCCACGTGAGGACGCATGACAAGCTGGCTTATTATGAGAGGTTCAGTAAGTTAATTAGGGTGTGAATACCTCACTCCCGCATAATACCTACCTCTATCCTTATTAATGAAAGGTATTTCCGTGATCTCGGATAAGGGCTTGGTTTAGTACTGCATGATGCTATCTTTAAAAGTTAGTGGTAAGAACTTAACAAGAAATGAGGCTTTTTATGAATACGGGTTATGGTTTACGGTGGTTATTAATCGCCTCAGCAATTACCGCAATAATCATTAGCGTTTTAATCATCATAGCCCTACCGAGATTATATACGAAACCTTCAACGGCAAATGTAATTAATAATACGGGAAGTACAAAGTTATTAATCAACACTCAGGGAATTAACGAGCCATCAATAGAAGTTATCAAAGCCCTTAATCTCACGTCATCGTTAACTGAGGGGCAGGGAACAAAGGACTCAAGCGATCTATGCTCTTACCTTTTAGGACCTACTAATCAACCAATTAATTTTAATGGTACATATATAATTGATTATGGTGCACGTGGTTACAGCGACTCGCTTGGTGATGTTATGGTTGATTTCTGCCTCGTATGGAATGGATTAGTCTATAGGGATTTGAATGGTTTCTCGGTGGGTTATGCTCAGCTTTATAGTGTAATTGAATATTCGCCAGGTCCTGGCGCGTATATTAAGTACCTAGAGTTATTCCAGGATGCCTATGCCTCATACATGGCTTATGAGTATGGGATGAATAAGATAAGTGCCTCGCAACTACCTGGGGATGTCAAATGGGTAATGAATGGTAGTAGTAATTATGGCCCAGGTTACTGGACGAATTATTATTATACGCCATACCCAATGCAGTGCACGACGGTAGAGAAGTATAAGACCACCTTAACCCTAGGCTATACAATCCAAGCACCCTCAATCTCCTCTACATATTATTGTTCACAATATACAATATCATTATCAAGGGTGCCCGGTGCAATAACGCCGTTGAAGTTCATAGCATTTAATTTGACATGGGTCTTTAAACCTATGAGCAGGTATTGGGCATCTCAGGAAGTAATGTATGGTGTTGAGAGTGAGGGTTATACGTATATGGGTCCTGCCAATAATCCGCAATCATTGATGTACGTGATTCCTGTTGGTGCTTCTGTTGTTGCTTATAAGCCGTTTGGGTGTACGTATTACCTACTCGGTTTCATACCAATACCTGGCGTATTGGTTGATCATATTGTTTATGACGTTGATTGGTACATATGGGTGAACTTTAATGGTTCAATGGGCATTCAAAGTCATGGCATGTACATACCGCCGCCAGGTATAAACAGGAACTGGAAGGAAAGCCAAAGCCCATACATTTGACTTCAGGGTTTTTATTACGCAACACAATGCCAACCAATTTGGTGGTTATGGTGGTAGGCGTTGTTAGTGCGGGATTACTTATTTTATTTGTTTTCTTAATTAATGGCCCATAGTAATTCAATCATTGATAATGTATAGTAAGTTTGGGTTTATTGATAGGCCGTTGAATCCCAGCGGAGTTCCACCTATTGAGCGTAGATACTCGCCAGTTGGCTTTGAGGGTGAACTTGAGAGGGTTAAGGCCGCGATCAATGCCTTCCTTAGGGGTAATGATAATATTGCCGTTGTCATTGTCGGGCAGTATGGTTGGGGTAAGAGTGAACTCCTCGATGCAGTGGAGGCGGTTGCCCATGGGCTTGGGCTTAGGGTTCTAAGGCTTCCACTTACCTTTGGTCTTGACATTAACGTGATCATAAACTCACTGCTTAAGGCACGTGGTAGCTCTAATGAGCCCCTGCTCCTGCTTATTGATGAGGCCGATGAGGTTAGTAGGGCTGTTGAACTTAGTAATGCCCTTAGCCCGGGCGACGCTGGCAAGGTTAGGGACTTAGTCATTAGGCTTGGCTCACTGATTAGGGCGTTGATCGAGCCCAGAAATTATAGGGATGTTCTTGGTGTTGATCCTAAGAGGCTTGGTAGGGTAATGATGGTCTTAGCCTTCACACCACAGCTTTACTATAACATACTCAAGAACATGGTGCCTGACGTATTTGACATAACGAGGGGTAGGGTGTACATGGAGATAGTGCTTGATGAGAGGATGCCCCTATGGCTCTATGAGGCAATGCTGGTTCAGCGCTTCAATGCCTACTCCACGGATGAAAGGCTTGACCTAGTTAGGAAGGGCCTGGTTAATAGCCTTCACCCACTTAGGCGTGAGTACCTGGCCACGCTTTATGAGTTAGTGGCTAACACCGAGGGTGGTAAGGCATCACCAAGGGCCTTGGTTAAGTTCACGTCTAAGCTCCTGGACATGGTCGTGGATAAGGGTAAAGAGCTTAATTATGAGGTCTTTGAGGAGTTCCTGAGAGGCGAGGTTGCCAGTGGTGAGTTGAAGGCGTACCTGGACGTGATTAATGAGGGGCCAAGTGACGAAAAGGGGTCCAGGGTATTTAAGGCATTGCTCCTGTCGGGTATTCCCAGGGGTATTAGTGATCTAAGCTCCGAGCTTGGGTTTGACGTGACATCGTACGTTAATGCAATGGTTAAGGCGGGGCTTGTTGAGGAGGTTCAAGTCGCCAGGTTTAGGCTTGATAAGGATGGATTAAGCCGGGTCAATAATGAGTTGATTAGATTAGGCTTGGCGCCAATTGAGGGTGACCTGAGGGATGTCTCGATTAGTTATGGTTCGTATTACACCGCCTATGAGGGCGAGCCAACGATTTACGTGATCCTCCCAGGCATTGCTAAGGTTTCATCCTCAGTGAGTATAACTAGGGCATATCAGGTATCGCCTAGGTTACATAGGATATTGGTTTTTGGTAAGGAGCCTGAGGAGGTCATTAGGGCTAAGGAGGAGGTTAGCAAGGCAATTAGCATTGTTAATGCCTTTCGTGAGGATTTAGCGACAGAAATTGTTCGGGCTGCACTTGGTTCGCAAGTAACACTTTACCCATTATCAAGCGCCTGGGTTGGTATTGTGGAGAATCCCCTTGATGTTAGGATTGGAATCATAGTGAGCACTGACGGCGACCCCAACCATCTCACCAAGTTATTGAGTAAGGTCATTAATGAGGGTGCAATTACCATAGACGGCCAGGAGAGGTTCATCGACTCTCTACTTGTTATTATAATGTCAAGGACATTACTTACGAGCGACATCATGAAGAGTGTTGTAGAGTCAATTAGTAAATTACCCTGGAAGCTGGTACTTGGCCCTGCGACTGATTTCGTGTACTTCTCAGTATTTGGTTCTGATAAGATCGATGAGCTTAGGTCAATAGTGATTGGTTCTAGGCTTGAGAGGTTGGATAGGGTGCCGAGGGAGTACTCGGTATTTCTCGAGAGGCTTAATGACTATAGGGATGAGGTACTCGCGTTCAGGGATAGGGTTAGGCAGAGGGCTCTTCAGTATACGATGGCAATTAGGCGTGGTGCTAAGGAGTCGAAGGATGCCGTGATTAGGAGGATTGTTGAGGCTTGGGTTAAGGGTGAAGGCCTTGAGGATCAACCTGAGGTCTTTAGGGATGAGAGTGGTAAGGCCAGGGTTAGTGCTGTTGAGTTGAGTTTCATAGATTACCTCAGGTCATTGGGTAAGCAGAGCTTCACTGAGAAGGAGCTTGAGTACTTGATAAGGAGGTTATACCCAACGCACCTGTGGAGAGAGTTTAAGGAGGTTGATTTGATAAAGTTGCTTAGTCTCAGGGGTTTGCTCCTACCCGTTAATAATAACCTAACCGAGTACGCGCCATACACGCCGGAGCTCGTGCCCAAGGTACTCACAATACTTAATGAGTACATGAATAGGCTTAATGAGACCCTCCATAAGCCATTATCAATAAGTATTGATGAGTTGAAGGTGAGTATTGAGGTTCAACCTGGGATTAATGTGCAGGGTAATGATTGCGAGAAGGCGTTCACGCTATTAAAGGCAGTACCTGAAACATCAAGCGAATTTCTAAGGAGGTATTCATTATTCATGTTATGCATCGACAAGCTGGAGGACGAGGTTGATCAGAAGCTTGAGGAATTGAATAACGAATTATCATCACTATCATCTTCATTAAACAACACAATTAAAGACCTGTTAAATAAGTTGAGTAGCGCCAGGAGAAGTATTGACGAGTACCTGCCAGGACTTTCCAGCGAGCTTGATTCAAGAGTTAATGGCCTAATTGAAAGGGTTAAGTCGTACATCCTGAGACTTAACGGGCTTGAGCTGGAGAATATTAAGGAAAGCCTTCCAACAATACTTGAGACAATCAATTCTGAGGTTAATGGAGCAATTGAATTAATGAATACACTAAAGGGTATTGAGGATAGGGTAAAGGAGTACGTGGAACTAACGAGCATTTTAAAGAACGCCTCAGTCATAATCGGTAAGGACATCGCTGGAATGAGTATTAACGACTTTGTAGACGACTTATTACCATTGATAAGGCATGGCTCACCGAATGTGCTAAGCAATTACTTAAATGAGTTGGTGCACGTTATTGAGTTAAGGCGTAAAGAGCTTAGCGATGTGTTAGGTAATGTTAATGCTTTAATTGATAAGTATGTTAAGATAACGGCATGGCTTAAGAAGAGGATTAATAATAAGTTGGTAAATAAGTTGCTGAGTGGTGCCATCCCTGAGATTCCAAATCCATCACCAACGTTTGATAATGCTAAGTACATAAGCGATGCCATTAGGAATGTAGATGAGGTCATTAACGGGATAAGTAGGGAACTTAATATACCCAGGGACTTACTCATCAAGATTGCATCGCTAGGTCCCAATGTGGGTATTGACGAGGGGTCCCTGGCAAAGGAGCTCAATATGGATATTTCCACGGTAAATAAGTACCTGGAAAGTATGTGGAAGGCAGGTTTGATTGATAGGAGGTATGTGACATGAGGTGATAATAATGAAGGTGGCAGTTCTTGGATTGGGGAGGAATTGCGTGGATAATGAGGTATTTAGTTGCGGTGATGTCAGTGATGCATCAGTGATTATTGACTTAAATGGTAGTCTTAAGTCATTGGATGTTAAAGCCCAGTTAATAGTGTTAACAAGCCCTGAGTCCCTTGTGACTATTAAGAGGTATGTAGTTGATGAGATCGCCATCGGTAATTCCGTATTAAGGACTTTAATAGGTCTTGGAGAGCTTGAGGGTGATGCCGTCATTAAGGGTGTTAGGGGTGAGGTATTTGGTGTTTCACTGGGTGGTAAGGTCATACTCTTCGCAAGGCCGTTGCTCATCTACTTAGTCCATGACCCTGAACCACTCATCAACGAGTTGAAGCTCCTGCTTAGTAATGCCCCACCAGGTATCAGCGTTGAGGATGTGGTTAGGGAGTTAACGTCCTTAATAATATCTGAGAGGCGTAGTAAGAAGGTTTCACGTACATTGGCCTACCTGGAGGAGTTTCTCCAGGATAACGATGTTAGTAAGTTACCACCCTACATACTCGACTTACTAACCAGTGTTGGCGCTGTGCAGGGTGATAGGGTTAATAGGGAATTGATTGAGAGAATAATTAATGAGGTGAAGGCTAGGATATACCCGAGGAGGAGTTAGGATGTTTAATGACGTAATAGTAAACATGCTTGAGCTCATCGAGACCAGGATTGCCCAGATGAGAGATAGGGCCCTAGAACTACTTAACAGTGCCAGTAATTTCATGAGCTACGTAATCGAGGTTGCGCCTAGCCGTGAGTTCACGAGGTTCATAGCCGTTGACTCCGGGTTCACTGAGATAACGTATCTAGGCTTTAGAATAGCCGTCATTAACGTAGCCTTACTAATGAATGTTGATGGTAAAGGACACGTAATAAATAGGTTCGATGCGCTACTTGGAATTTCCAGTGAGGAATTAGAGAGAATAGCCCTGGACATGGAGGCCCAATACGCACTGGAATACTCAAGGTCCTTCCCCGTAGATATTGTGTTACTTGATGGGGCATTGATGGGGAGGAACTACGTGAATAGGTTCAGCACTCCACTGCTTGCCCATGTTAAGGATGTCAAGGGTGATAGGTATTCGCAGGGGATAGCTGATGATGAGTTTAGGAATTACGTCAATAGGGCGTTGCAGATAATGGAGGAGCCATTAGTGATGCATATGATTATGGAGACCTACAGAGCAAGGAATAGGTCAATTAATGCCCTGGTTACTAAGCCCTACGTTGTTGGTAGGGTTGGTGATAAGGAGGTTTATGGATTCTACGTTCAATACCTACCAGAGACCTTGCCGATATATACCGAGTACGTTGGTGATCCAGGCGTGATTAGGCAGGTAGTATCACGTATAGCTCCATTATCCACGATGCCGAGACTCGGGTACCCAGCCCCATTATACATCGTCGATAGGATTGCCAAGGTGAATGCGGACTTTAAGGGGATGGTCAGGTTAATAATGGAGAAGTTAGGTGGCGAGGTTTTAAGTGAGTTGAGGGGTATGTACCTAAAGATAGGGCTTAATGAGTACGTGAAAAGTAAGTAGTGATGAGGTAATAGGCGTTACGGTGAGGATTGGTCATCCCGGGTTCATCTCATCAAAGCAAGTGCTCAGCAGCGTCCTCGACCTAATCATCGAATGTAATGTGTTTTCCCAGTAATTTAACTCTTTATTTCCATAATGACCATTAAGCAAATAAAGTGCTAAAGGCTTTGTTTTGTTGGATGCTGATATACATTGTGCGTGCAATGAACGAGCTTAGGAGGTGCCTTGCCCTTTATGATGAGTTTGAGTGCTCGGCATACCTCAATAGGACCTATGGTACCTGGATGGTTAGGCTCAGTAATGATGAGGCTAATGTGATCCTTAATGAGGCATCCAAGTCATGCACGCAGGTTGAGAGTAGCTTCCTTTATTGTGTGTTCTGTGTTGGTTCGCAGTGTAGTATGGAGCCTTCAGAATCCGTGAGTAGGTACATTATTGATTGTCTCGATAAACTCAATATTAGGCAGGGTGTAAAGGATGCTTTGAGGAGTATTCTTAATAAGGCCGTGGAGATTAATTCTGAAGTGGCGTGTACCGGTGAGTGATTTATGCTTAGGCAGGTGATCTTTGGAGGCGTCTTCGATAAATTACCGCAGGGCATTTACAGGAGGTGGTTTGTTTATCAAATGAGGGTTTCCCAGGCGTTAATAATTCTCTCCATGGCATCGTTCATAATCGGTTCGGCTGTTTTGGCACTGAGGTATGGACGACTACATGGGGATTTGATGCTCGGTGGCTTAATACTATTCTACGTCGGCATAATGTTCAGCCAACACCCTGGCTTCACGAGGGTTATGCCAAGCCCATTCGCGTCAGTGTTGATTGGCTTATTAACCATTGCGTGGTTCGTGACCTACACATTAGGTGTGTGGTTTAGCTGGATTATGGGTATTATCTTAGCACTATACTATGCATTGCTATTGATTATCAGGGGTGGTCTTGGCAGAAAACCACTTTACTGGCCCAACACATTCTTCCTGAGTGGCTTGATTAGTCTCATGATCGCCTTATACCTAGGTGGTTTTAGGCTAGTGGTATTCCCTGTGGCATCCATTGTTAGTCTCATTAGGCGTGTTGAGAGTAGGCAAAGGCCCATTTACGCCATTGATATTCCATACGCAGTCCTACTCCCAGTAATGACGTACTACCTTAATAACTCAATAGACCTAGCGGTTTTCTCATTATTCACGTTAATAGCCATTGGGGTACCCAGGAGGTTTGGGCCTGCATTCAAGACCACATATTCGAGGACGTACCCCATTGGTTCATCACTCGGTAGGGCTATGTTAATAATCACCGCTATCCTGGCATTAATTGGGGTTCCACTGGGCGACGTCATTCACGCGCTTTTCATAGGCTTCATAGCCGTGATAATGTCCTCACTCTGCATACCAATGCTCAACCCAGGGATACTCTGGTTCTCAATGAGGCGCTATGGCATTGTGGGCTTCGAAATACCAACGCTCCTCTTCATATCAGCCATACTAAGGGCGGTTTATTACCTAGTCGGTCCCCAATTAATCGCTGCGTCCTTAATCCTCGTATTAATAGCGTATATCGAGGTTGCCGCGTCTTACCTGAGTGGTGAGAGGGTTAAGGTGCTCTAACGTAGTTAAGTAGCGCATTCGCTATTAACCTTGCCACCCTAATTGGCTCAGGCCTCTTACCCTCCCTAACAAACTTCCTGATTATCGTCCTAGCAGTCCTATAATCAATTCCTGCAAACCTCACATAAATCCTCAAACCACCAGGTAACAACATCTCCCTAGGCTTACCCAACTTCTCATAAAGCCTCACCCTCACGTCCGAATCACTTGGAAACAACTTCCTCAGCGCATTTACGACATCACCCTCAGGCTCCTCGAAGGTCAGGCACATTATTGGCAAGCCCAGCTCATTCGACAGCCTCTCCAGGTCGATTATGTTGTACCAGGATATTATACACCCATCAATCATTATCAACTGAATGTCATTCCTACTAAACGACCTGTACAGACTTATTACAGCATCCGTAGCATCTAAACCACCAACGGTAGTTCTACCCAACGACACACCATCAATAACACCATCACTCCTCATGACAACACCAACCAGTATTGAATACCTAAGATCCAGCCTAAAGCTCTCGGCAATACCAAGGGCCCTTACGCCAGGCTTACTAACAAGCGCGTCAATACCCATACTATCCCAATCACGTAGCACTCTATGCCTGTTATAATACTTAACGCAAATGCGCAGTCAATCATTACGGGTATTGATCCCTGGAATTTACAGTAATGATTCTCATAGGTGACCTCAATCATTAAGTAATTTGAATAACTTTACCGTATTTACATGCATATGTCTGCGGGCTCCCATAGTAATTGGTTGCATTAAGTATAAAGCCGAATGTGGGTAAACCATAGACCTGAGACGCATCAACTACCGAGACGTATAGATTTGTACCAACACCAATATTGAAGAGCTCAACCCACGTGCTCTGTGTTGTTGATGAAGTTGATGGAGGCAACAGCATACCCGCAATGCTAAATATGGCACTACCCATGCTTAATAAGATTTCGAGAGGCTCAGAATTAGGTATTAAAGCGGCTAATCCAAGGGCTATGCCCGTGAGCCCAGTGCCGAGCTGTGGCGCACTTAAGCCGTATGCAGTGTTAATACCGCCGAGCTGTATTTGGTATTGCCCACTGACTATGTTTACGGGCCCATTACATTCATAGAGATATTCAGAGCCTGTGGTCGTGTATTCAAAACTGGCATAATCAATCACGGACGACGCATTTAAGGCGGAGTAACCAAAGTACCTCTCGGCTAATGGTACGGCACCGTAATACAGCAAACTTATTGTGCCGTTACCATAGTCAAGAGCGTAACCATAAGCGTCGTATTCAGGTACGTAGAGCACTTCGGAAACGGTAGTTGAGCCCAAGTACTGTGTGTATCCAGTCGTTGGATCAACGTACCAAGCATCATACTGAACAATGGCCCAAGTGGCATCTTCATAGTAGTAATATATGGAGCCTGGCACATTCACCTGTGAACCAAGCACGTACTCTGCGGTATTACCAACCCAATTCTCCTGGGTACTATAGGATGTACCTATATCTCCGTAGCCCACGGCCATGGCATTCCAATTGATTGTGCCCGAGAAGTAAATAGCCAATGTGATCCCGAGCCCCTTATCATAACTTAACACGCCATTACTCCACGTGATCCAAGCCAGTGGTAGTGAGCCATTTATGCCCAGGCATGTTGATTCCGGTATAAATTCGTAGGGTAGCGGCATGTAAATACTCGGCTGAGGACCACTCACGGAACAATTATAAAGCACGTAACCGCTATACGATCCAAAGACCTGAGGATCAGTCATGTTGGGTATATGGTTCATAGCTATGATCCTAAATGGCTTAATTGAGCTTACGTTTATGTATACCGTGGCCAATATGTACATGGGCGTAATGCCAGCCGCTAGGCTAGGCCTTTGTGCTGCCAGGGCCCAGCCTACATTGTATGGTACTACCATGGGTATTATCCAGGACTCATTATCGTGGATGTACGTCACAAACACTAGTAATGAAGTGTCATAACCATTCACCGGCATTTTAGTCTCGAGCCACTTATTCACGGCATATGCCCAGTCAGTATTGTTAAATGGTACGGTGACCGAACTACCGTAGGCATACATCACCGGCATTATGCCGTTTGGTAGGTTCACGTAAACACTGATGAAGGCATTTACGGGTGTTATTGAGGATCCGTTAATGAGGTACGTCCTAATCACCACGCCGGGCAGCATGCCCCTTATTGGTGGTGAGCTGTAATACGTTATCGTGCCCGTACTAACCCTAATCACCTGCGCAGGGCTTGGCTGAAGCGTTACTACATCCAGTGTAGAAAGTAGTATTGAGACTGTAGTGATTATTAGTATGGCCATTGTTATGAATGCTAACCTATGCCTCGTGATCATTGTTATTGAGTTATTTTATCTAATATATATTAATTTATATTAATTTAATGTATTATTTTATTTGATGCATATCGCCGAAGCCGAGGAATACGTGTCTTCCCTACTTATTGCAGTAGATGCCTCCTAGATAGGGCTGTGTCGAATTTATGATTATGCCCACGGGGAATGTCTCACTACTCACTGAGCCATAGCTATACTTTATGGGTGTTCCGTAAAACGCCACGTAGTATGCTGAGCCATAATTAGCGACCAGGTTAATTACGGTATTGAAGTAGAAGAATGACGAGGAGCCCGGTGGCGGAACCATGAGACCAGCTATGCCAAGGGCCACGGATGTTGCCAGACCAGCCAGGAATTGGTTACCGCCAAATATCGTGGCTATGCTTGAACCAACACTTGGATAGGCAAGGATTAAACCGGCTATGAATAAACCTGCCTCTGCGGCTACTCCATATGGGTTGGGATTGAATGTTGATGCCGCCACACTCAGTGAGAAGTAGCAGCCTGATGACGTACATGTTATACTGGGGCTTGATGTACATAAACCACTGTAGTGGTAATTGCCGTTACTATCCCTTGAAATGAAGACGTAGTCATAAACATAGTTTGGGCTAATTAAACCGAATCTAGGCGCTACCTGGCTCATCATGAAGTTCATAATGCCATTACCGAGGTCAATGCCCGGCCATACCCACAGCACATTATTACGTATGGCGCCTGGTAGTAGGTTAATAACAGCCGTGGCGTTGGCATACTCATTAAGTGGATAGGTATAGCCGTTCTGATCGACGTAATAGCCCTCGAACTGTATTAAGGCCAGGGTACCATTAATGCCTAAGTAAAGGAAGCCCGGTCCCCTATTGACGTAGTAATAAAGGTTCGGGTATGAGTACGATAACGAGGAGCTTGACGAAAATGCGAAGTACACATAGACATTATCGACATAGTTATAGCCACTATAGCCTCCATAAATAGGCAGGTTACTTGAGAATTGCAGCGTTGGGCCAACAACCTCAAGTCCAGAACCTGGAACATTGACAGCCCCATAGAGACCGGAGCCTTTTTGGGCATAACCACCTATACTCAGCACTATCCCGCCACCAATATTGTTGCTCCATGCATCCTTGCCCCAGGCAATCCACAGTATGGGTATTGAACCATTAAATCCAGCACAGGCACGTGGTTCCCAATAAACAATCCCTGTACCGGCGTAGATTGATGGTGGAGCGGCATTCAGGACATTACTACTTCCGAGGCAATTGTACGGTCCTACGAAGCCGTAGGGATCCACGGAGGGGCTCGCCATCAGTGATGAGGCATTTATTGCATTATGATTATAAATTATTCTTACCGGCGCTACCCTAGAGAAGTCTACGGTTAAGCTTATGACTATTGATGCGTTATTTATTATCCAGGTTGGGTTATAGGGGATCGCCACCGCCACGGTCCTTGTCTCGTTCGTGGATTTGTCGAAGTACGTGATAAATGCAAGTATGGATGGCCACACAGCATCCGGCGGGTTTCTATTGGAGGTCATGATTCTTATCGTCTCCTTAGCTATGTTAATTATTGGTTTTATAATTAAACTTACGTTTACCGAGCCGAATCCGTAGTAATAACCAACCGTGTAGATATGCCCTTCGCCAAGTGCAAATAGGCTGATGGTTAATGGGACTGGGTTATTATTTAGGTAGCCGTGAATAATGAGTATTGGCTTCCTTATGCCTGTTACATTATAATAATTGACCTGGTATGTATCAGTACTGATTATTATGATAGGTTTGGGGTTTACTGATTGGGCAAATGTATTGATTGCTATGAGCATGGTCACGGTAATTATGGAAATAGCCAGTGCGATCATAGCTATGCCCTGTCTATGAATACCTATGGTCATCAATATAATTCCTTAATAAGGGGCCTTTTACTTTACTTTTTTACCTTTACTTCGGTTATTCATAAAATTTGAGTCGAATTAAATTAAATAGAATTTAAGTAACTACGTTAGACCCTCGGCTTTAAACCCAGCCTTATTAATCCATCCCTGAGTTTCTGCACCTCGGCCTCACTTAACGGCCTTAGGTATGGCTCCTTAACAGTTCCAAAATCATAACGGAGTAAGTGGACTAGCCTGTAGTAACCATCAACGCCTGGGTAATCCCTAATTAGCTCCCTAACCTTGGCTATAAGGTCCTGCTTCTCCATGGCGGACTGCAACCTACCGGCCCTGAAGTCATTGAACATCTCCCTCATGACCTCCGGAAGTACATTAGCCATCGCCGATATGCAGCCCTTTGCCCCAACCATGAGCGCAGGCAGTATTGTGGAGTCTGCACCATTAAGTACCGTTATACCTAGCCTAACGTGGCCCATTATCTGCGTTATGTCGCCAGTACTATCTTTAACACCCGCTATTTTAACGCCGTCACTGAGCAGCCTCGCTATTAGGTCTGGCGTTACATTAAAGCCCGTGTTCTGCGGTATGTTGTAAATAAATATTGGTAACTTCGTTAATTGAGACAGCTTCTCGTAATACCTCCTCAGTGTTTCATAATCCGGCCTATAGTAGGTTGGCGGTATTGATGAGATGGCCACAGCGCCATACTTCTCGGCGAGCCTCACGGTCTCCACCACGTCCTGCCAATTAAATGAGAAGACGTGGACCATCAACTGCCTATTCGTATTCCTGGAAATGACCTCCAGGGCTTCCCTCCTCTCCTCAAGTGTTAGGTATGGTCCCTGGCTGGTTGTGCCAAATGGGTAGAAGCCGTCAACGCCTGCCTTCGTTAATGAGTCAACGTGCCTTGCGAGGGATTCCTCGTCTAATTTACCGTTTTTAAAGGGTATTGCCAGTGCTACGAATATGCCCTCCATCGTAGGTATTCGGCACAAGGCCCTTAATAAAACTATTTACTTACATATCATAATTAATCGGTTCCCTGAATAATCCTCCTCTCATTACCCTCCTTAATAAGCCTGATAACACTATACTTAACATTAGTCTCCTCAGCCGCCTTCACAATATCATTAACCAAATCCTCCGACTGTGTCGTGATTATTACCTGCCCAACCAAGCCCTCGCTAACGAACCTGGTTAATAATGCCGCAAAGGCCCTCCTAATGTTCACGTCAACGTAAGGTATTGGTTCATCCATTAGCAGGAAGTCGACATTATGATTAGTGGCCCTATAAACACTCAATAGGAATGAGAGGGTTATTGTCAGCCTCTGCCCATCACTCAACCTGGATATTGTAACCTTCCTACCGCCAGGTCTGATGGCGTAGAGCGTATATTCACTGACCACCCCAACAACGCCCCTATCCCTAACCGTAACCTCAATGCCCGCCCCCTCAAGGTCATTGTATGGGTATAGCAGCTTGAAAATTGCGCCAACGTTATCCCTAACAATCTTAATCATCTCATCCCTAACCCTTGCCTGAACCTCCCTAATACCAGCCCTAATCCTAACCAGCCTGTTATAGAAGTCCTCAAGGAAGTCAAGTCTCCTCCTGAGTACTGATGGGTCCTCCTTATCGAAGCCAAGGCTCGACAGTGCAAGCTCAAGCCTACTTAACTCCGCTGAGTCATCACCTAATTTGGCCCTAACCTGGGTTAACCTCTCATCGAGATACCTAATCTGGTCTTCAATGCTTGTTACGGTCTTCGTGTCAATACCGAGATTACTGAGTTGCTGCCTAAGCTCCTCCTCCTGCTGCTTCAGGGAATTAAGCTCCCTATACTTTCTTAGGTATGAAATTGCCCTATCAATATCGTCAATTTCAGCCCTAAACTCATCAACAAACCTCGTAAGCGCCTGAATCCTCCTATCAATATCCCTAATGGACCTCTCAATTGTCTCAAGCTTTGAGACCACAGCCTCAAACCTGGACCTGACATCCCGCGCACGTTCAACGGTGGCCTCATAATCATTAACGATAGGTAACAGGGTCTCCATGTTTGTCAATACCTTCTCCAGCTCATTCAGTTTATTCCTTATTTCCTCAATTTCGTCGTTACGACCTTTCGATAACTCCTCAATCCTCCTCTTAATGTTCTCATAATCCTCCTCACTTAACGGCCTATTGCAGACAGGGCACCTCTCCTCATGATTACTCAGTATGTACTGTAAGACATTTAGTAACGATATCCTAAAGCTCTCCTCGGAACTAAGCTTCTCAAGCCTACTCCTCAACTCCTCAATGTCCTTCCTAACCTTAATCGGCTCGCCATACTTACTAACCAATGCTCTATACTCCCTAACCCTGGACTCCTCCTGTGAAAGCCTCGCTTCAAGCTCCCTAAGTGATGCCTTCAATGACTCGGACTGGATCTCGAGATCATTACGAACATTACTAAGGTACTCCCTATCCTCAACCAGTTTATCCTTAAGTTTGGCGAGCTCCTCAAAGGCCTTGTATATATTCTCGGCGGCCTCGGCTAGGTTATCGTTAGTTATCACTAATTTACTAACCTCATCAGCCTCCTTAACAAGTGCGTACTCCTCAAGCTTCTCAATTAACGAATCCCTAAGTCTCTCAAGCCTAAGCCTAATGCTCGTCTCATTAACCTCCTTAACGCCCACCCTCTCAAGCTCCTGCTCAAGGTTCTCCCTCCTAATCCTAATAGCGATATAATTACTATATACCTCCTCAACACCCTTAAAGTTCTTCAGTATTTCCTCCCTCCTTTTTAGTAAGTCATTGTATGTATTGCTGAGTTCCTCCTCCTCCTTCCTCAACTTATCAATTTCCTCCCTCAACTCCCTAACCTTTTCCCGCGCCTTCTCAATGGAGCCGTACTTAACTATTATTTCAGGGAGCTCCTTAACACTGGCGAGTCTCTGCCTAAGTCTATTAATCAATTCCTCAAGCTGAGACATGGGTAATGACTTATTTAAATTATCGAGAATCTCAAGCCCAAATAACTTATCAATGAATATGCTCCTCTTCGTGATACTACCATAGACTAACGCCTCAAGGGTCCTATGTGTGACTAGCACGAACCTCTCAAAGTCATCATCATCAACGCCCAGGAACTCTATGATCTTGGGATTGACATCATCACCCTTATACCTAGTGCCGTTAATCATGGCGATGGGGCTTTCCCTCGCCGTTTCACCAGACCTCTTAAGCTCCCTAACTATCTCAACACCATTCGTAAGTACAAGCTTAACGAGTGAAGAATTCGAGTCCTCATTTATTAAGTCAGCCAGCTTTGAAACCCTCTCCTTAACCTCCAATTGAGTTCCATAGAGTGCATACTCAATTGCCTGAACAATACTTGTTTTGCCGGAGCCAACGGGTCCATGGATTATGTTAATACCGTCATTAAAGACAACCCTATGCTCGCCCCTAAACCCCCTGAAGTCCCTAATGGTTAATTCACTAATCCTAACCTTCACCCTCACCCACCTCAACGCCAACCTTACTCAACTCCTCATTAATCGCCTTAATAATGCCCCTTCTACCACCCTCCTTATAAGCCATGTAAAGCTTAATGGCTAATTCAGCGTCCTGCCCAAGCCTATCCCTCAGGAACTTAATTATTAATTCATCAAGCTCACCCATTACCACCACCCCTCCTTCTTAATACCTCAATCCACGGATTATTACTAAGGAAGTCAGGTAACTCATTGTTAATTGTCGAGCCCCCCTGCGCCGTAGTATTTGTTAACCCTGTGGCTTGTAACCCAATTCTCTCGAGCTTATTAACACGCTCAATTAACTCATTAATTATCTGCTCAATCCTCATCACCCTATCCCTCAACTCATTAATGTCCTTGGTTAGTGGTTGAATGTTAATGCCCGATAGGGAATTCCTCACATCATTAATTGCCTTCTCAAGGTCATCAATCCTCTTCTTAATGCTATCATCAATACCCTGTTGTAGCTGTATTGGTATGCTTGGTATTAACTCCTCCACAGCCCTTTCGGGATCAGTTGATGACAAGTCATAAATGTAAACACCAACCCTATTGCTTCTGAATAATTTACCGTTTATCAAACCCCTGGCGCTCTGTGGAAATGCTATGTACGCCTTATTGTAGTTAAATCTATTCCTCATGACATTACTAAGCTCATCAATTATGTAGGACTCCGTTGGGAACTCCTCTGTGGATATCCTGAGGTAAACCGTGTTATTACCCTCCATGAGCACGATCTCCTTCTCGCTCAGTTTATCCACTATCCTAAAACCCCTCTGTAGCAACCACTCCTCAATAAGCTTCCTCGCAATTTCAATACTCATTACACCTACACATTACTAACTAACAACTCGCTTTTTAACCTAATTGAATCATAAGACTAGAATGAAAGGACCTATTGATGAAGGTAATACCAACCCTCCTTAGTCCTCTCATTCCACTTCACATTACTGGGTAGCGCATAGCCGTATATTATGGCTCCCTTCCAGACACTAAACTGCGGATCCTTAACAATACTAATACTCAACTTACTGGCTAGGTCGGGTAATCTCTCGGAAACCATCAACCTAACCTTATCCACACTATTAACGGCAACATCCTCAAGGCCAGGCGGTACAGACCAATTAAATGCACCACCACTGAGTATTATCGTGCTCATTATCTTATCCTGAATTTCCACGGGGACCTTTCTAATGCTCGTTATTAACGCCTCGGCAATGTCCATCTCACCGTAAAACACCATATCGCCTACCGTGGCGTCCTCAATCACGAGCCTACCCTGCTGCATATAACTCGTGAATATATCATGCCTCGGATTAAAGATGACCTCGCCAATCAGGAACCTCATCCACGCCGTATCCCTCAACTCAACCTCAACCAGTGGGTTAACCCTAACCTTAATGGCAAACCTATCTGGGTCTTCCCTAGCCTTCTTGATGGCATCGTCGAGACTCCTCGGTACTAAACCGACGGCCCTCTTCACAACCTCAACCACGTACTCATCCTTAGCCAGGTCACCATACCCCGAATCCTTAAGAACCTCCCTAGTAACCGCATTGGCCTCGGCACCACCCCTATTAAGCGCCACTATACCCTCCCTAATGGGTCCGTAGCTGATTGGCACGAGTTGTATATTACCATGCCCAGCCTCAATCACAGTGCATGTTACTGCCTTCTCAGCAATAGCCACCGCAAAGGGCTGGTCTATTATGGTAACAGCTTGAAGTAGCTTACCACCAAACTCCTCATCAATCTCCTTATGAACATCGATCATCCTATCCCTCATATAGTCGGGCGCTAAAGCCGATAAGGCAACAACGAGGAAAAACCCCTTGAAGTCGGGTCTCCTGGCGAAGTCCGAGAAGAATTGCGAGAATCCATACCTGGCGAGCTCCCTGACTATCTTCCAGGAATCCTCATCCTCCTTCCTAATAACACCATCCTTAAGCGGATATCGCAGGTTCCTAATGGCATCCCTAATCGAACTTAAGTACTTGGGTATGTCATCACCGACAACGACACCCCTCTCAAGGACCTCCTTGGGGACAAGCAACTTAATGCTTTCGGGTAAATCCCTTAGGAATAACCCACGGCTCTGTATCATGTATGGCTTATCCCTCAGGGTTATTGGGCCGTACTTAAAGTACCCAGTGCCGAAGTCCTCCGCATACACGTAGTTAAGCTTGTACTTACTCTCGTCAATCATGCCGAATCACCAGGTCGCCTTTATTGCGATGAACTCATTATTAAACATTATTACGTACGTATCATCAAATGACTTAACCCTGGGCTTCAAATAATCCCTTAATTTATCTGGTAATGAATTAATTGACCCATTAATGCAATTAAGCACTTGATCAAGGATCTCCTTTAAATGCTCGCTTGTGGTCTCTACGTAATACATTGCTTGATACTTAACTCCATTATCTATGGCTAAGAACTTAAGATTAAGGCTACTTAGTATGCATGATATGAATTTGCGTCCCTCCTTAATAACGTCATCCTCATCCTTCACCTCACCAACCTTACACTCCTGACAACTCACGTAAGTTTATTAGCAATAAGGTTTATAAGGAGATTGCGCCTCTTGTGACGAGATTATAAGGTGCATAGTATTATGGAGAGTGAGTTAATCCTTGAGGTTAAGGATCTTGGAAACATAGTGATTAAGTTGGAGCCAGCTCTGTCACCACTGACCTACGCCAGATTAGGTAAGTCATTACCAATCAGGGCGAATGCAATTAAATATAGCCAAGTCATATTGATACCCCTGGATTTAGGCCTAGTGAGTGAGGGTAAAAGAACTAGTTTAAAGCCGTATGAGGTTGGTTACTGGGTTAAGAAGAGAAGCCTAGTAATCGCCCTAGGTAATGTTGATCTTGGTGAGCAGGTGAATGTGTTAGGTTACGTAATTAACGGTGCCGAACTTCTTGGTAAATTGAATGGTGGTTATTCCATAAGGATCTCGATTAGGTAACTAGGATTAAGCTTTTAAAGGGTTAGGGAAGTACCGAATACGGCGAAAGAAGTATGAGCACACCACAGCAGGAAACCACAATACTAGTGGGTAAAAAACCAACTACAAGCTATGTGATAGCTACGGTAATGAGTTTCAATGCGGGGGCTAAGAAGGTAATACTGAAGGCTAGAGGCGGTGCGATAGCCAGGGCAGTATCAACGGCGGTAATGATAAGGGATAGGTTCCTACCAAACCAGGTAAGGATAGCCGACATAAAGCTACTAACCGACAAGGTAACTGGGCAGGGAGGCAAAGAGAGATCCGTAGCAGCCATCGAAATAGTGCTTGAGAGGGTATAAGCGAAATAAGTACCATGAGCTGCTTCAAAAATCAAGTAAAATAATTACACAATCAATTCAATTATTTCATTTTCACCTTACTTAGTCATTTTTAGTCATTTCAAGGAGATAACTCCTAATCTCCTCAAGTAATGTAACGAGAACGAATAATGCACTCCTCCTGTTGGTAGCTATTAATGGCATGACCTTAACCTCATAGGGAACCTTCAATATACTCTTAATGGTAAGTATGTCCACGGCAGTGGGTACATCCTGCTTATTCGCAGCAATCACATGAGGCGTTGATGGAAAGTTTTCCCTGAAGAAATTATACATTCCCAACGCCTCCTTAACCTTCTCCTCGCTTGAACTATCAACGATGAATAGGTAGCCATGCATACCCCTGGCAATTATCTTCCACATGAAGCTAAACCTCTCCTGACCAGGTACGCCAAATAGATGCACGACTAGGTCCTCCCTAACCTTCATTCGACCATAATCAAAAGCTACCGTAGTACTTTTCTTACCATCATTTGAACTCTTCGTTATTGGAACATCAGTCTCGATAGGCAACACCTCACTTAGTGTTTTAACGAATGTGGTTTTACCAGCACCATACGGGCCAGCAATCACGATCTTTATTGTCTTTATTGGCATAATGCCCACCTCATATAACGGCTTTACTCTTTATGAAATTGATCACATCCTCAATATCCTTTGGCGTAATTTCTACATTGATTACCTCTATTATCTCCTCCTCACTAACGCTGAGAAGTTTCCTTAATAGGTCGTATAACTTATCGGTGTATTTCTCGAGTATTATCCTGATAAGGCCTATTGACGCCTCAGAATTAATTATAACCATGATGTAACCCGCATCTCTAATATTCATTAATTGAATAATACCATCAACGCCCTGCATCAATACGTAATTAACATTACCAATGGGTAACGCAGATACTAATCCCTTTAATGATGATATAAACCTTGGGGCTGCAAAGAATGTATTACCAGCGTTAATTAGGATGGTATTAGTGACATAGGTTATTACAGTACCCTCCCTATCCATTATATAAACAGCCCTTATCTGATCAGGGCTTTCCGAAATAATCTCCTCAGCCGATGACCTAACCTCATTTATGATTCTTTGAATATCACTATTCACAATCCTTTCTATTTATTATAATTTTTAAATCTTTCGATTTTTCTTATTACAGACAAAGGTAATCGTATTTTCAACTCCATTAGCAACACCCACTATATGCATAATAAGTTTTTTAAATGCATGGTGCGGGTTAATACGGATGATAACAATAAAGGGTTACGTAGTAAGTAAGACATTGGTTAATGACCCAACAGGCGGCAAGATGATAGCAATACAAATTGTTGAGGAGAGGGAGACGCCTGGCCCGGTCATTACTGGTACTGATGAGACGTCGCAAATGATGAGGGATGTGATGCCCCTCGTTCAGCAGTTACTTAGGTCTATGCCTATGGTTGGTCCATTAATGAGCGGTAAGGTTCCAATACCAAGGCTCCTAATTTGGCTTAATGAGGATGAGGCTGAGGCATTAGGCCCTAGGTTGGATGTGGGTGATGCGGTGGAGATTAGGATAGATAACGGGAAGTTGGAATTAGTTAAGGTTTAATTTATTATATCTTTACATCAAACTCCCTGCTTAAATTAAGTAAGTCCTTAAGTTTAATCCTTACATGCTTTCCATTCGGCAATGTCCTAACTATGATAAATGGAAGTAATCCCCTACGAACCTCCTCCATCGCTATGTCTATTGGATCGAACGTACCCAGCTCCTGTGGATTAATGAGTGGTTGAGCTCCCATGGCTAATTGCTTTGCCCTTGCCGCCACTATCCTGGCAAGTTCATACTTAGTTATCCTGGGTGGATATGTTAGCTTACCCTTAATTAAGTCACTAATTGTGTTTAAAATGCTCGCTAATGTATCCTCCTTAAGGATTGAGTTCGAGGCTTGATTTGATGATGACATTGGAGAATACGGAAATAAAATCGTTTAAAAATCTAACTTTATGAATGCCAAATTTTATTATTCAGACGATTTCGACTCGCTTTCCTCTCCGCCGCTCTCGGTCTTTGACTTGCCGGTACCACCTGTCTTTGTTTGGGCTGCGGCTACAATATCGTCAATCCTAAGTATCATTATTGCTGCCTCAGCGGCACTCCTAATTACGTGCGTCTTAACTAGGAGTGGGTCAACGACATTTATCTTAGCCATATTCGCGACCTTACCGCTTAACACATCAACGCCAGCATCAACCTCACCAGCATCATGCCTCCTCCTTAACTCAGCAATTGCATCCACTGGGTCTAAACCGGCGGTTAGGGCTAGTATTGTTGGTATGTGCTCAAGGGCCTCGGCAAACTTAAGCACGGCTAACTGCTCCTTGCCAGGTAACTTCCTACCCCACTCCCTAAGTCTTCTCGCAATCTCCATCTCAAAGGCTCCACCACCAGGTACGATCTTAGGCTCCCTGTATAGGTCCCTAATTACATGAAGCGCATCCTGCATTGATCTCTCGGCCTCATCAAGGATCCTATCCGCTGCACCCCTAAGTAGTATCGTGACTGCCCTCGGGTTCGGACACTGCTCGACAAACACCATCTTCTCCTCACCAACCTTCCTCTCCTCAACAAGCCCAGCAGTGCCAAGGTCCTCGGGCCTTATATCCTTAATACTGGTAACTATCTTAGCTCCAGTGGCCTTAGCAAGCTTCTCAATGTCGCTCCTCTTAACCCTCCTAACAGCCATAATACCCTTCTTAGCCAGGTAGTGCTGGGCAACCTCGTCAATTCCCTTCTGCGTTATAACTACATTAGCGCCGATCTCGGCGAGCTTATCAACGTAGGACTTCAGTATGTTGGACTCCTCCTCAAGGAATGCCTTTATCTGCTGTGGCGATGAGACTGATATCTTCGTAGTCCACTCAGGTTTCTCAATCTCAAGCGGCGCATCTAGGACTGCGATCTTAGCGTTAACAACCCTCTTGGGCATCCCTGGGTGAACAACCTCCTTATCAAGCACAATACCCTGTATTAGCTGGGTCTCAAAGAGTGACTGGCCCTTCTTCTTCTCGATCTTAATCCAGTCTAGGTCGAGGTTATACTTATCGCCGATTTTCTCCACGGCTATGGCGGATGCATCAACGGCAATTTTCGCTAGGTAGTCCCTGGCCTCGGCAACGATCTTACTACTTAATGAGTTCATTGCGACTAGGGCCAGTTGGTTCTTGTCCTCAACATTTATTGGCTGTGCAATCTCATTGGCGACTTGTATTGCGTAATCCATGGCCTTCTTATAACCATCAATGATTATTGTCGGGTGAATACCCTCGTCAAGGAGCTCCTCCGCAAGTTCCAGCAACCTGCCTGCCAGCACAACCGCCGTTGTTGTTCCATCACCAACCTCCGCGTCCTGGGCCTTGGCAACCTCAATTAGTAGCTTAGCAGCTGGGTGTTGAACCTCCATCTCCTTTAGTATTGCGGCTCCATCGCCCGTTATTGTTACGTCACCAAAGGCATCAATGAGCATCTTATCCATACCCCTAGGGCCTAGGCTTGTCGATAGTATTTCGGCAATTACCTTGGCAGCCATTATGTTGCTTCTCCTTGCATCTGCGCCGGTTGTTCTTTGTGAACCCTCCTTAAGAACCATCACTGGTACTCCTCCCCTCTGCTGTGTACCGCTGCTCATCGGCGACTCCGTAAAGCACTTCTATAAAAACCTTTCTTCAAATAAAGCGAGTAAAAAATAAGTAGTGCTGCGGTGACTCCGCTGATTTAATGGACATAGGGCATATATTAACTATACTCATATTAACATCGCTATTTGTAATACCGTGGGCAGTCGTTAGTTCGTATTCAATGGAACCAACGCTTGAGGTTGGGGATTTAGTCGTAATGATACCACCAAGTCAACCCTGTAGCTCGTTAGTAGGTCATGTGGCGATCTACTACTCACCTGAATTTAATGATTACATAGTGCATAGGGTAATTGCCATCAATAACGCGCAGAAATGCACATACGTCTTTAAGGGTGATGCGAACCCAGTGCCTGACCCATATTCAGTACCTTACGGTAATATTGTCGGTGTTGTTGTCCTTGTAATACCACAGTTAGGTCTCCTAAGTCTTTCGTACAGGACATTTACGGCTGCACTGTACATACTAGGTCTCATTATCCTGGTAATTATTCCTGCATACCTGCTTGATAAGTAATTACTTTCCATGAGGAAAAATGTATTAAGTCTCACGAGTCAGGTCTTTTAATGGGAGAGGAGGTTCGGGATATAACGACTAAGTTGAGTGGTCGTGAGTACATAAGGGGTAAGGACGGTAGGGTGTTTGTGCTTAGGGAGTTTGAGATAACGGACTTGAATACGGTAGTAATGATAAACAGGAGGGTGCTACCCGAGAATTACCCTGAGTTCTTCTTCGTGGAGCATTATAGAAGCTTTCCCAAGGCCTTCATAGTGGCTGAGCTTAACGGTAATGTGGTTGGTTATATGATGAATAGGGTTGAGTTTGGCTGGAGCTATATCTGGAGGGGTAAACCAACCAGGAAGGGTCATGTGATATCCATTGGCGTACTACCTGAAGCGAGGAGGTTAGGCATTGCGTATAACATGATGATTAGGGGTATGAGGGCTATGAAACACTTCTACGGTGCAGAGGAGGTCTACCTGGAGGTTAGGGTTTCTAACACGCCCGCCATTAATCTCTACAAGAAATTGAACTATAAAATAGTCGACTTAATAAAGGGTTATTACCACGATGGTGAGGACGCATACATAATGGCTAGGTCACTCGAGGATTTTGAGTAGTACCATTACTCACCAAACTTCTCGAGAGTACCTAGGTAATTAGCTATTATGTTCATAACGTCAATACCCCTAATCCTACTCCAAAAGCCCTTGGCACAAGCTCTCTCACTGAACTGAGTAACGTCATCTCTCATGACATCAGGTCCCCACGCCATAAATGGCACGGGATCACCCGTATGTTCCCTAACAGTTATTGGCGTTGCATGGTCGCAGGTTATGAACACATATGTGTCGCTGGGTGCCTCCTCAAGGAACCTCCTAATACCTGCATCAACTCTCTCAATAATCATTGCCTTACCTCTGGCATCACCATCATGAGACATGGAGTCTGTGGGCTTTACATGGACAAATACGAAATCGTAATTATTCAAGGCCCTAGCAGCTGCCTGAAACGCGGCTATGAAGTCGTCATCCTTAGAACCAATGTAATTATCAACATTTATCGCATCCATACCCAATGCCCTACCAATACCCCTAATCAATGCAACGCCAGCTATTATCGCTGGCTTAATCCTATATCTTAGGCTCAGTGGTTCGAAGTTCCTTAAAGAACCTGCACCCCTAAGGAGGACCATGTTTATTGGGCCCTTACCCTCCCTCCTCCTCTTCTCATTAAACTCCGCCTTGCTTAACTTTTCATAGACGAGCTTTGTAAATTCATTAATGTAATTAGCTGTGACCTTAGCATCATCACTTAAGGCCTTAGCCTCTGAAACCCTAACACCAGTTACGTGAGGATCAGTATCAGTAATGTGTGGTGATACATTACCTCTAAGGACGAGGACGCCCCTATGCTCTACGGTTTGTTTATAAACCGCATCAATGCCATACTTACTCCTCAGTATTGGCAATACCTCATTATTAATTATGTTCTCTATTTCCTTAACCTCAGCAGGGTCTATGTACCTACCACCTCTTCTATCGACAACGACTAAATCACTATTAACCGTGGCCACGTTAGTCCTAAATGCAACATCTCCAGGGTTAAGCGTTAATCCCGCACCCAATGCCTCAAACGGCCCCCTACCGGGGTAGTACTTGTATGGGTCATAACCAAAGATGGCAAGGTGAGCCGTGTCACTACCTGGTCTAATACCTGGTGATATGACGTCCATGAGACCGCATGATCCCTCAGCAACCAACCTATCAATAGTGGGTTTAACGGCAAACTCTAACGGGGTCTTTCCACCAAGTTCCTTAACCGGTCTATCGGCACAGCCGTCTAGGACCACCAGTAATGCCCTAGGCATACGTAACACCACACTAAGCTTATTAAAAGCATTTACTTTAAATGAGCCTATTCTCGCCTTAATGCCTCATCAATCCACCTTAAGTATCCATCAAAACCGCCAATTATCGGCAGTGCAATAATCTCAGGGACCTTATACGGATGTCTCTCCCTAATGAATATCACTAAATCATTAAGCTTATCCTTCCTTGACTTAATAATGAGCAATGCCTCATTGTCTTCCTCGACCCTTCCCTCCCAATAATAAATACTCCTTAACCCATCAATTACGTTAACGCACGCAGCTAATTTATTATTAACGAGAGATTTAGCAATTTCAACACCCACATCCCTATTAGGCACTGTGACGAAGACAACTACATACTCATACTCACTCATAATTCCCCACCACCTACATTAATCAACATACTAAAGCATTATCTTTTCATGGACTGAGATAAATGGATAATGAACATCATAATAATGTTTAAATGTGAAATAACTAATGCCACCCTGATGGAGTACATAAATCTTGGTAAGACTAGCTTGAAAATATCGAGGATTGGACTTGGCGCCTGGCAATTCGGTGGTGATGCCTGGGGCCCCTATGAATATGGCATTGCCAAGGAAGTTATTGGTAAGGCTGTGGAACTTGGTATAAACTTCATAGATACTGCGGCTGTTTATGGGCGTGGCCGTAGTGAGGAGTTTGTGGGCAGGGCAATTAGGGAGTTGGGTATTAGGGAGCACGTGGTCATCGCCACTAAAATACCGGGTGATTGGCATAGATATGATGATGTCCTTAAGGCAGCGAGGCGGAGTAGGGAGAGGCTTGGTGTGGACGTTATTGATCTCCTTCAGCTTCATTGGCCTGCCTGTTGGCATAATGTACCAATTTGCGAGACGATGAAGGCGATGGAGAAGCTGGTTGAGGATGGCGTGATTAGGTTCATTGGTGTTAGTAATTATCCATTACAACTCCTTGAGGCTGCGCGTTCATGTCTTAAGAGGAGTGAAATAGTGAGTTCCCAGAACAGGTATAACTTAATTGAAAGAGATATCGAGAAGGAACTCCTACCCTACCTTCAACGTGAGGGAATTACGCTTATTGCCTGGAGCCCATTGGCGAAGGGTGCAGTAACTGGTAAGTACAGCCCTGAGAATAGGCCTAAGGGCGATCTAAGGGAGAATGAGCCTGTTTTCTATCCCGATAATCTTAGGGAAATAACCACGAAGTTAATACCCGTGATTAAGGAGTTGGCGAGTAAATACGGTAAGACCCCTGCTCAGATCGCGCTTAATTGGCTCGTAATGCATGATAACGTGGTGCCAATACCTGGAGCTAAGAATGCCGCGCAAGTCGTGGAAAACGCCGGTGCGGTTGGTTGGAGACTGAGTGAGGATGACTTTAGGAGGCTCACGGCTGCAAGTAATTCCTTAGTTATAACGTATGTCACCTGGTAATTCTTGAAATCTATGTGAATAATGAATTTAGTTTTATTTAGGACTTAAAATTGGTAAGTCATTGTATGAAGCTTCCCAAAGGAATTTACGGTATAACGGATACCAGTTATACTATAAAGAATCACGTTGAGGCAGCCAGGGCATTCCTCGAGGGTGGGGTTAGGATTGTTCAGTATAGGCGTAAGGAGGGCAGTATTAGGGTCATGCTTGAGGAGGCTAGGGCCATTAGGAGGCTTTGTAATGAGTATGGAGCTGTATTTATCGTTGATGATAGGGTTGACATAGCAATACTAAGCGATGCGGATGGAGTCCACGTGGGTCTTGATGATGCGCCTGTGGATGAGATTAGGAGGAGATTCGGCGGTTTAATAATTGGTGCAAGTGCCAGTACTGTTGATGAGGCATTGCAGGGTGAGAGGGCGGGCGCCAATTATATAGGCGCCGGCTCAGTGTTTCCGAGCCCGACAAGGCCCGATTACAGAATAACTGGGCTGGATGGATTGAGGAGCATCGTTAGGTCGGTCAATATACCGGTCTACGCCATAGGCGGTATAACGCTTGAGAGTATACCAGCGATTAAGGCAACGGGTGCCTGGGGCGCCGCGGTTATCTCGGGAATACTTGCCGCCAAGGACCCAGTTAAGATGGCTAGGGCATTCGTCGAGGCTTGGGAGAATGCGTAGTTCTTTCTATTGGGGTAGTTCTATACTTAATACATAATGGTTTACACCGAGATATATATTGGATAATGCTTATTAATAATTGATATTTAGCAAATAAAACGTGGCAACTACTACACCTCAAATGAGCAGGGGGGAGGGGGAGGTTGCCAGGCACTACGTAAATGCCATAGTTAAGCTTGTGATATATATAATCGTATACGTGGTGGTAGCCGCCATAGTTCACTGGATAATAACGTCCTTATTACCGATGTTTGGCATAAATGTTAAGCCGTATGAGGGTTACGTAAATGTACTGCTTGCGCTTGCCTTTGGCTACCTAATCGTGTCAGCCTTTGCTGACGTCATTTATTGGGCTATGAGGTTTAGGTATGACCACCCAACTGCTAGGGCTATGAGGAATGTATTTCTGCTAATAGGTATTGGCGCATTGGTTGCTGGCATTGCGGGTGCTATTGGCGGTGGAGTTGCAGGCGTGGCTGTGGGCGGCTTTCTCGGCATTGTAATTGGTTTCGCAGTCCAACAGGTCCTTGGGCAAGCAGTGGCTGGCTTATTCCTGCTATTGGCTAGGCCATTTAAGATAAGTGATCACGTTAATTTACTTGGTGAGGATGGTATCGTTAATGACGTCGCAATATTATTCACTGAGGTTATTAAGAGTGATGGTACTAAAGTCCTGATACCTAATAATTCAATAATTGGTAATAAGATATACCTACTGCCTAAGCAGCAGCCTCAGCAGCAACAGCAGAAGTAATCGTTTGGTTAAAAAATACAATATTAAATTTATTAATTGGTATCATTTCCTTACTTCCCGTGCCTTTACAAAGCCATGTTCAAATAGGTATCGTAGGTAAGCCTAACGTTGGCAAGTCCACATTCTTTGCTGCGGCAACGATGATCGACGTTAAGATTGCACCGTACCCATTCACAACGATAGAGCCTAATGTGGGTATTGGGTATGTTAGGATACCCTGCGTGTGCAGGGACCTTGGCGTTAAGGATAACCCCAGGAACTCCATATGCATCGAGGGTAATAGGTTCATACCCGTGGAATTAATAGACGTCGCCGGCCTAGTCCCCGGGGCTTGGCAGGGCAGGGGACTTGGTAATCAGTTTCTTGATCATTTAAGGAGAGCCCCTGTGCTTATTCATGTAGTTGACATGGCGGGCGCAACGGATGAGGAGGGTAGGTTAGTTAAGCCTGGCTCTCATGATCCATTGGTTGATATTGAGTTTCTTAGTAATGAGGTTACCATGTGGATGGTCCAAATGCTCAGTAAGGATTGGGATAAGCTTGTCAGGCTTGTGGATTACGCGAAGAAGCCACTACTCGATGTATTATATGATAGGTTCAGTGGGCTTGGTATAACCCAGGCGCAAATAAGCGATGCCCTAACTAAGTTAGGTCTCGATAAGAAGCCACCCAGTAAGTGGGGTGATGATGATATTAAGGGCTTCGTATCAATGCTTAGAGAGTTAAGTAAGCCAATGGTAATCGCGGCTAATAAGATGGATATTCCCGAGGCCGAGGACAACTATAAAAGGGTTGTTAAGGAGGTCGGTAATAGGTATAGGATTATCCCAGTAAGTGCGGATTACGAACTTGCATTGAGAAGGGCTGCCAAGGCTAACCTAATTAAGTACATACCTGGTGATGATGACTTCGAGATCATATCAACCAATCTAACTAAGCCTCAAAAGGATGCCCTGGAGAGGATTAGGGACTTCATGCATAAGTGGGGTGGTACCGGCGTTATCAAGGCGTTAAATACTGCCGTGTTTGACGTACTCGGCATGATCGCAGTCTACCCAGTGGCTGATGAGAAAAAGTTTACGGATACTGAAGGTAACGTATTACCTGACGTATTATTACTACCCAGAGACGCCACCGTCCTTGATCTAGCTAAGGCAATTCATAGCGAAATTGCTGAGAAGGCAGTTACGGGTGTTGACGCGATTACGGGTAGGAGACTTGGTGTTAACTCGAAGCTTTGGCATAGGGCCGTCGTGAGAATTTACGTATCAAAGTAATGCGGTTCCTTTACATTCTCCTTAACCTGGGTATTCCAAGTATGTCCATAGCATTACCAAGCACTGTCCTCACGGCATTCACAAGGTTTATCCTAAACTCCCTAATACCAGGCTCGGCATTTAGCACAGGGTACTTTTCATAATAACTATTAAATACGAGGGACAGCTTATTCACATACTCAATTATGTTCTCAAGTCTTAACTCCTGAGCAGCCTTGGCAATCACTTCAGGATATTCGCCAAGTAATAATGTTAATTCCTTTTCCTCGCTGGCGATATTATTGGGTATTTGTGTAAGCTTAGGGACTTCGCCGGCCTTCTCAAGAATTCCGTTTGTCCTTACGTATGTGTATTGAACGAATGGCCCACTATTCTGCCTTAAATTCAGCACCTTATCCCATGAGAACGTCAATGGTTTATTTGGGCTCACAGAGAGGAATGAATACCTAATTGCACCAACGGCAACTGCCTCGGCGACTTTATCGGCCTCGTCAGGTGGGAATCTACCCTTCACAATCTCCATAACCCTATCCTTTGCCTCGTTAAGTAATTCATCAAGAGATACGTAAATTCCCTTCCTACCACTCATCTTCATTCCGGCTAGATTAACCATCTCATAGGAATAATGAATCAATTTCCTGGCCAATTCGTGATACCCCATTGCATGTAGTGCTAACCTAAGTTGAGCCTGAGGATGGGCTTGCTCAGAGCCTATGACCCTTATTAGCTTATCGAACTTGAAGTTATCCCAGAACCATAAGGCGTAGGCAATATCCCTCGTTAAGTATAGGCTTGTTCCATCGCTCCTAAGTAGTGTTGCCTTCGGTATATACCTAGGTAGTTTAAGTTCATCCCAAAGATTAAGGTCCTGGGCATACTTATCGGCCCTAAATACCAATGCCCCATTATCCCTCTCCATGTATTGCGGAGCCCTCCTAAGTAATTCATTAATCACCCTGGATACACCGCCATTATCCACGGCAACCTCACTCTCAAAATCCCACGAATCAAAGACAACACCAAGCCTATCCAGAGTTATCCTAAAGCCAGTAAGCACTACATCCACAGCCTCCCTAATGACCTTCCTAACGAATTCATCACCCTCCTCATAAGCCCTCGACCACTGCTTAACCATTAATGGGAGATCCTCGAACTTACCCAACCCCTTAAGTAAAGCCTCAGTAAGTTCCTTATCCTTTTCTATGAAGTTGTTAATTACAGAAACCCACTCATCCCTCTCACCGATCAGCTTATTCGCATCATCATACTTACCCTCATTCTTAAGCTGTTCAATCTGTTTACTCAATCTCTTAATCTCGCTTACCGCATATGTCACTGAGTAAATGATGCCCATTACCTCGTCAGGCTTCCAACCACCATTAATCCTACTGAGTACTAAGTCCTTAGCCACATAATAGCCAATACCAACATAGGGCATTTGATCACCACAATCATTAACGTAAAAATGAACCTTAACAGAAGCGCCACAAAACCTGAGCAACCTAGCCAATGAATCGCCAAGTACGGCATTCCTGCCATGACCAATGTGCATGGGTTTTGCGGGATTTGCACTCGTATGCTCTATTATGTAACTACCCGTTGGGCACTTATCGCTAAGTCCATATTTATCGCCTAAATTACTGATTGATAATAATACTATGTTTGCGTAATCATTTATATTAATATCAATGTTCAGATACCCATTAACTAATACGACCTTATTTATTAATTTTAATTGAGGTATTATTTTTTGATTTATTATTTCATCAATATTCCCATGCTCCCTTACAATACTATGCATTGGGATTGCTAGATAGCCATACTGTGGCGGTGCCCTTATCACCTCATTAACGTACTTGGTCACGTCAGTTCCAATCTCTGTGCTTAAAAGTTTTAGGAGCCTCTGGACATCCTCAATCACTTGATTATACGGATTGCTCATTCAATATTTGCTCTAACCCCTAATTATTAAATGTTTTAATGCTGCTGTTTAGATCTCGGTGTAAGGCTTATATAGCCTTATGATGAGCCTACTGCCGTGAGTTCGGGAGGCAGGAGGAGGAAGACTGAGGAGCGCTTTAGGAGGATTCTTGAGCATGAGTACATGCCTAAGGCTGAGATTGTGCCCAAGGAGGAGGTTAAGGAGATACTAAGGCAGTTAAATGCCAAGGTTTTTCAGCTTCCATGGATTAGGGCAAGTGATCCGTTGGCGAGGGCCATAGGTGCTAAACCTGGTAACGTAATTAGGATAATTAGGAAGTCTGATACGGCTGGCGAGTTTGTCACGTACAGATTCGTGGTTCCAGGCTAATATACAAAGCAATTTAAATAGGCCCCTTTATAAGAGGGTAAGAACCATGGTTATTCAATCTATGGATAAACATCCTGGAAAAAAGAGTTTAAATATTGATTTTGCATGGGGTGATTAATCATGCCGATAAATAATCCTAACATTGAGCATGGTAAGATGCTGGATTCAGTACCAATACCAATACTGAGGTCTAAGAGGGCTTACACGGCGTTTCCATCGTCAGACGATAGGTGGGAGTTAGTAAGGGCATTTATTAGGGAGGGCGGTCTCGTTAGGCATCAAATCGATTCATTTAATGATTTCGTGGAGAAGAAGCTGCAGGAGATAGTTAATGAAAATAACATAATCGAGACTGAGGTCAAGGGTCTCTACATAAAGCTTGAGAGGATAGAGGTTGGGAAGCCAAGGGTTAGGGAGGCTGACGCCAGCGAGCACATTCTCTACCCAATGGAGGCCAGGCTCAGGAACCTAACCTACGCAGCGCCACTCTACTTAACAATGGTGCTCTATGTAAATGATGAGGAGGTCGATAGGCAGAAGGTCTATATCGGTGATTTACCGATAATGGTCAGGTCTAAGTTCTGCAACCTATACGGGCTTAAACGGCAGGAGTTAATTAGTAAGCTTGAGGACCCGGATGACCCAGGTGGTTACTTCATCATTAATGGTAGCGAGAGAGTCATAGTTTCCCAAGAGGATTTAGCACCAAATAAGCCATTCTATGACAAGGGTGATAAGGCCAGCATAACTCATGTAGCCAAGGTAATATCAATTGGCGCCGGGTACAAGACCACAGTCACGGTCGAGAGACATAGGGATGGCATTATATACGTAACATTCCCAGCAATAGCCACTAGGATACCATTCCCAATAATAATGAGGGCGCTGGGCTTAGAGACCGACGAGGACATCGTACTCGCCGTCAGTGACGACCCTGACATCCAAAATGAGCTATTACCATCACTTCAATTCTCAGTTCAAATAGCAAGTACCGTTGATGATGCTCTAGACTTCATAGGCAGTAAGGTGGCCATTGGCCAGCCGAGAGAGGTTAGGATTGAGAGGGCTAAGCAGGTGCTCGATAGGTACTTCCTGCCGCACCTGGGCACTACTGAGGATGCTAGGATAAAGAAGGCTCTAATGGTTGGTCAAATGGTTAAGGGCGTTATTGAGATGTACCTTGGGCGTAGGCAGCCTGATGATAAGGACCACATTGCCAACAAGAGGGTTAGACTGGTTGGCGATTTAATGGCTCAATTATTTAGGGCTGTCTTTAGGCAGGTACTTCAGGACATTAGGCAGCAGTTAGAGAGGCATTATTCAAGGGGTAAGATACCGAGCCTAGTCACTCTTGTAAGGGCAGACATAATAACTGAGAGGGTTAGGCACGCAATAGCTACGGGTAATTGGATAGGCGGTAGGACAGGCGTATCACAAATGCTTGATAGGACTAATATCATGTCGACATTAAGCCATTTGAGGAGAGTCGTATCCAACCTAAGCAGGACACAGCCTCATTTCGAGGCTAGGGACCTACACCCAACCCAATGGGGTAGACTCTGCGCCATTGAGACCCCCGAGGGTCAGAACTGCGGTTTAGTGAAGAACCTTGCATTACTGTCCACAATAACTGTTGGCGTTGATGAGAATGAGGTCGAGAAGCTGCTTTACGATCTCGGCGTAGTGCCAATACTAAGGGCTAGGAAGGAGGGTGTTAAGGGTACTGAGGTTTACCTGAATGGCAGGTTGATAGGCGTTCATACGGAGCCGGATAAGTTGGTGAGTACGATCCGGGAGATGAGGAGGAGGGGACAGATTAATCATGAAATTAATGTTGCCAGGATAAGGAATGAATACCTTGATGAGGTGAGGGTTAATTGTGATGGCGGTAGGCTCAGGAGGCCGTTAATTATTATTGAGAATGGAAAGCCAAAGCTAAGGCCTGAACACGTTGAGAAGTTAAGGAAGGGTGAGTGGACTTGGAGCGACTTGATTAGTAATGGCATTATTGAGTACCTTGACGGTGATGAGGAAGAGAATGCATTGGTTGCCATTAACCCTGAGGAGGACATGAGCAAGTACACGCACATGGAGGTTATACCATCGGTCATGATCGGCGCAGTGGCATCAATAATACCGTACGCGGAACACAACCAGTCACCTAGGAACATCTATGAAGCCGCAATGGCAAAGCAAAGCCTCGGATTCCCAGCCGCCAATTACAGGTTTAGGATGGATAGTAGGGGTCACTTACTCATTTACCCTGAGAGACCATTGGTAATAACGAGGGGTATAGAGCTTAATGGCTATTTAGAGAGACCCGCAGGGCAAAACGCTGTAGTCGCGTTATTAACATATACGGGCTACAACATGGAAGACGCCGTAATACTAAATAAGTCAGCCATTGAGAGAGGCATGTATAGGAGCGTATTCTTTAGAACATACGAGACGGAACAAATGAGGTACCCAGGCGGTGAGGAGGATAGGATAGAGATACCATCCGCAGAGGTTAGGGGTTACAAGGGACCGGAGGCTTATGCGCACTTAGACGAGGATGGTATTGTATCGCCAGAGGTATTCGTATCTGGTGGTGAGGTGTTGATAGGCAAGACGTCACCACCAAGGTTCTATGGAGTATACACCGAAACAGTTGTGTCCAGTGCCAGGAGGGATTCATCAATAACGGTTAGACGTGGTGAGAAGGGTATTGTTGATAGTGTCGTGGTTACGGAGACAAATGAGGGTTATAAGCTCGTTAAGGTTAAGGTCAGGGAATTAAGGATTCCAGAGCTTGGTGATAAGTTCGCCAGTAGGCATGGGCAGAAGGGTGTGATGGGTATGATGATACCAATGCAGGACATGCCATTTACGGAGGATGGAATAACACCGGACATAATAGTCAATCCACACGCATTACCAAGTAGAATGACTGTTGGCCAATTACTTGAGTCTATGGCAGGTAAGGTGGCGGCATTGAGGGGTGTTATGATCGATGCAACGCCATTTGAGGGGGTAACTGAGGAGGAGCTTAGGGACTTACTCATTAGGTCCGGCTTTAGGTGGGATGGTAAGGAGGTAATGTATAGTGGGTTGACGGGTAGGAAGCTCGAGGCCGACATATTCATTGGCGTTGTTTACTATCAGAAGCTTCATCATATGGTTGCCGATAAGATACACGCTAGGGCGAGGGGCCCAGTGCAGATACTGACCAGGCAGCCAACGGAGGGTAGGTCTAGGGAGGGTGGTCTTAGGCTTGGTGAGATGGAGAGGGACGTGTTGATAGCCCATGGCGCAGCTGCCCTACTTAGGGAGAGGCTTGTTGAGTCAAGTGATAGGTATGTAATGTATGTCTGTGAGGATTGTGGCATGATTGCTTGGTATGATTCCAATAAGGGTAAGCCGGTTTGTCCAATACATGGTGATAAGGGTAGGATTGTGAGGGTTGTTGTGCCCTACGCATTTAAGTTATTGCTTCAGGAGTTAATGAGCCTAGGTATCTACCCAAGGATTGAGGCGGGTGATTTAATTGAGGAGAGGAGGGCCTGATAAGGTTTATTTAATGGCTTGCCAAGGGGGTGATGAGTAATGGCGACGCAAGCCGAGAAGACCTCCGTTAGGGAGGAGGAAATCCCGCTTAAGACTATAAAGGCCATTAAGTTCTCTATACTATCGCCGGACGTTATCAGGTCGATGTCCGTCATGGAGATAACTACGTCGGAGACTTATGATGAGGCCGGTAGGCCGATGGTTGGTGGATTAATGGATAGGAGGCTTGGCGTCGTTGAGCCTGGCGCTAGGTGTGAGACCTGCGGTAACCCACCCGATAAATGCCCTGGGCACTTCGGTAGGATAGAGCTCGCCAGACCAGTAATTCATGTTGAGTATGCCAAGTATATTCATGACTTGCTTAGAACAACGTGTAGGGAGTGCGGTAGGATATTATTAACGGATGAGGAGATTGAGAAGTATAGTAAGAGGTTGGCTAGGTTAAGGGTTAGGTGGAAGTTACTTGCTGATAGGCTTATCGAGAGGATTAGGAAGAAGGCCATGGAGAGGACCGTATGCCCGCACTGCGGTGCTAAGCAGTATAAGATTAGGTTTGAGAGGCCGTACACGTTCTATGAGGAGAAGGAGAATGGTGTACTGGAGAAGCTAGATCCAATGAAGATTAGGGAGAGGCTTGAGAAGATCCCAGATAGTGACCTAGAATTACTGGGTTGGGATCCGAAGTTCGCAAGGCCTGAGTGGGCAATCTTAACAGTATTACCTGTACCGCCACCGCAGGTTAGGCCATCAATACAGCTGGAGACTGGGCAGAGGAGTGAGGATGACTTAACGCATAAACTCGTTGATATTGTTAGGGTTAATGAAAAGCTTAGGACGGCCATCGACTCAGGAGCGCCAAGTAGTGTGGTTGATCAGTTATGGGACTTACTGCAGTATCATGTGGCTACGTACTTCAATAATGAATTACCGAATCTACCACCAGTTAAGCATAGAAGTGGTAGACCACTTAAGACGCTTGCCCAGAGACTTAAGGGTAAGGAGGGTAGGTTCAGGGGAAGCCTATCAGGTAAGAGGGTTGATTTCTCATCAAGGACTGTAATTAGCCCCGACCCCAACCTAAGCATTAACGAGGTTGGCGTGCCAATTGACGTGGCTAAGATCCTAACGGTGCCGATGACCGTCACCGAGTGGAATATTGAGATGGCTAGGCAGTTGGTGCTTAATGGTCCTGAGGTATGGCCGGGCGCTAATTATGTGGTTTATCCAGACGGTAGGAGGGTTGACCTCAGGTACTTCAGGGATAGGCGTGAGCTAGCCAATAAGTTAGCCCCTGGCTTCATAGTTGAGAGGCATTTAATGAATGGTGATATTGTACTATTCAATAGACAGCCAAGCCTGCATAGGATGTCGATGATGGGCCACATAGTTAGGGTGTTACCTGGCAGGACGTTCAGGCTACACTTAGCGGTTTGTCCACCATATAACGCGGACTTTGATGGGGATGAGATGAACCTGCATGTGCCGCAGAATGAGGAGGCCAGGGCTGAGGCTAAGACGTTAATGCTTGTCCAGAACCACATAATAACGCCTAGGTACGGCGGGCCAATAATAGGCGCTAGGCAGGATTACATAACCGGCGGCTACCTACTAACTAGGAAGGATACATTTGTGAATAAGGAATTGCTCATGTACCTATTAGCCGCGGCTAATTATGACGGTGAAATAGACGAACCAGCTATAATGCACCCGAAGGAGCTTTGGACAGGTAAGCAGGTAGTATCAATGCTACTACCCAAGGACCTGAACTGGGTTCAACCAACGGCAATCAAGGAGAGCTGTAAGGATCCATATAATTGCTATACTGATGAGTATATAGTCGTGGTTAATGGCTACATGGCCACTGGAGTCCTCGATAAGAAGTCCATTGGCGCTGAGCAGGTTGACTCGCTTTGGCACGTGGTAGTTAAGAGGTATGGTAATGACTATGCAAGGAAGTGGGTAGATTCCGTATTAAGGGCGTTACTTAGGTTCTTGGACCTTAGAGGATTCACAATGGGTATTGACTCATTGGAGATGCCGAGGGAGAGCTATAATGAGCTTGAGAAGTTGTATGAGGAGAGTGAGAGGAAGGTCTTCGATTATATACAGAGGTTTAGGGAGGGTAAGCTTGAGGCTGAGCCTGGCTTAACGGTTGAGGAAACGTTAGAGAACGACATAACGATAGAGCTCAGCCGCGTTAGGGAAGCCGCCGCCCGCGTTGCCGAGAAGTACATCAATAAGGATGGCGAGGCCTACATAATGGCGAAAACAGGCGCGAGGGGCAGTATTGTAAATATAACGCAAATGGTCGCGATGATAGGCCAGCAAACAATAAGGGGTGAACGCTTCAAGAGGGGATTCACTGGAAGAACTACGGCTCACTTCGAACCTGGTGACCTTGGTCCTATGGCTAAGGGTTTCGTTAGAAATAACTTTAAGGTTGGTTTAACGCCAGTCGAGTTCTTCTTCCATGCAGCGGGCGGTAGGGATGGTCTAGTCGATACTGCGGTTAGGACGGCGCAGAGTGGTTATATGCAGAGGAGGCTCATTAATGCGTTGCAGGACATCTACGTTGCCTATGACGGCACTGTCAGGAATGCCTCTGGTTCCATAATACAGACTAAGTATGCTGAGGATGGCATTGACGTTAGTAAGAGCGATCACGGCAGGCTCAATTTAGATGAAATATTTAGGAGGGCGGGTATAGGTAGGTGATGGACATGGCGGAGACAAAGAATGTGGTTTCTCAAGAGGAATTGAATAATGTGTTGGCACAACTAGCCAACATACTACCTCCGAGGATTATTGATGAATTGAAAAGTAAGCTATCAAGCATGGAAATAACGAGGGAGCAATTGGCAAGCCTAGTTAAGATATTAGTCAATGAGTACTACAAAATGCTTATCGACCCTGGGGAGGCAATAGGCATAGTCACTGCTCAGTCCGTTGGCGAGCCGAGTACTCAGATGATCCTCAGGTCATTCCACTTCGCAGGGCTCAGGGAATTCTCAATGGCCCTTGGTCTACCTAGGATGATAGAGCTTGTTGATGCCAGGAGGAAACCCTCAGTACCGATGATGACGATATACCTAGACGAGGGGCATAGAAGTGATCCAAATAAGGCCCAGGAAATTGCCTACAAGATTCAGTTAACGACGATAGAGAATGTCGCTAAGAGTGTTGAGGTTGATTACATTAATTCACAAATAACCATTGAGATTGATGAGAACGAACTCAGGCAGAGGGGTTTGAGTATGGAGGATGTTAGGAAGGTTGTTGAGAGGATTAAGGGTAAGGGTGCGCAAGTTGAGATTGAGGGTAATGTCATTAGGATAACGCTGGAGGAGGCTGACATTATAAAGCTTAGGAGGATTAGGGATAAGGTAATGCAGACCAGGCTTGCCGGTATTAAGAATGTTAAGAAGACCCTGGTTAGGTATAAGGATGGTGAGTGGATAATAGAGACTGAGGGCACAAACCTGGAGGCTGTCCTCACGATAGATGGTGTTGATTATAGGAGGACAATATCCAACGACATTCATGAGGTTGCTGAGGTACTGGGTATCGAAGCTGCCAGGACCGTCATAATGAGGGAGTTGAAGAAGGTCCTTGACCAGCAAGGTTTAGACACGGACATCAGACACTTAATGCTTATCTCTGACGTAATGACTTGGACTGGAAGGGTTAGGCAGGTTGGTAGGCATGGCGTTGTTGGTGAGAAGGAAAGCCCACTGGCCAGGGCTGCCTTTGAGGTTACGGTTAAGAACTTGGTTGAGGCCTCAATTAAGGGTGAGCTAGAGAACTTTAGAGGTGTTGTTGAGAGCGTGCTTGCTGGTAAGTACATACCTATTGGTACTGGCATTGTTCAGTTACTAATGGAATTTGAATAAAATATTACTTGAGCCTACCATTGGCATTAGGTTTAAATAGGGTTTTTTCAGGGCTGTCTTGAATGATTGATATTTCACGAGAACTACAGGTCGCGTTGAATACAGGTAAGGTGGCGCTTGGTTATAAGGAATCACTTAAGGCAATAATTGATGGATCAGCAAAACTTGTAATACTAGCATCTAATGCACCGGCTGAGATCATGAATACCGTGCAGTACTATGCAAAGATTTCGAATGTGCCGGTATATGTGTTCCAGGGATCAAGCTGGGACCTCGGCGCAGCCGTCAGGAAGCCCTTCAAGATCTCAACAATAGTCATAATCGACCCAGGAGAAAGTAATATATTGGCTTTAGCATCACAACGTACTGGGTGATCGTAATGCCAAGCATTAGATTAACAGAAGAGGAAATTAGATACGTGGCATTATTTGAAAAGATAACTGGAATAACCCCAAGGGATACGGTAATTGATCCGCAATATAACAGAATAATATTCATTGTTGATAAGAACTTCGCACCACTTGCTGTAGGTAAGAATGGTATCAACATTAGGAAATTGAAGGAATTAACGGGCAAGGACGTTGAGGTTGTTGAGTATGGGGAGACACCCGAGGAGTTGATTAAGAATAGCCTATACCCAGCTAGGGTAATTTCAGTAAAAATAACGAAGTTACCCAACAATGGTAGTATAGCCATAGCCACAGTGCATAACGAGGATAAGGCAATAGCCATTGGTAAGCAGGGAAGGAACATAAACAGAGCCAAATTACTGGCTAAGCGGTACTTCGACATTGACAGGATAAAAATAGTATCGCCAGAACAAAGCCAGTGACGTGAGGAAAAGTAAATAAGTACTTAAATTAACGGTGAAGGCGATGCCTGGTAAAAAATCACCGCTTGGTATGTTTGCCGCCAGGGGATTGAAGGAGAAGAGGAAGAAGTTTAGGTGGAGTGACACGTATTATAAGAGGAGGATGCTCGGCATAGCTAAGAAGTTTGACCCACTTGAAGGAGCACCAATGGCTAGAGGAATAGTCCTTGAGAAGGTCGGTGTCGAGGCAAGGAAACCAAACGCAGCCGTGAGGAAGTGCGTCAGGGTCCAAATAACTAAGAATGGTAAGGTTGTCACAGCATTCGTGCCGTGGGACGGTGGCTTAAATATAATAAATGAGCATGATGAGGTAATAATCGAGAGAATAGGCGGTCCTGAGGGTAGGGCTTACGGAGACCTACCCGGCGTTAGGTTCAGGGTCATAATGGTTAATGGCGTTAGCTTAAAGGCCATATTGCAGGGAAAGAAGCAGAAACCCGTTAGGTAATTTTTAATTCAATTTAGGACTTTATAATCAATAATTAGTCCTCAGATCCCTGGTTATCATCATTACCCTGATTATTAGATGCCGTGTAATTACCCTCATGTTCCTCCTCGTGTTCACCAACGGGCTTTATCGTTATTAATGGCTTATTAACGACATTAGGCGGTCCCTCTGGGTTGGGCTTAACCGTGTAATAGACAGTTATTGATACCGTGTAATTACCAGGTGTTAGGTAAACGGTGTATTCATCCCTGTGTAGGTTAAGTGTCACTGTCTGATTCCCAATAGTTATAACAACGGTGAAATTGCTAAATACGTCGTCTAAGCCCTCATGATGAAGCTTAACCTTGAAGTATCCTGAGGAATTAACGTATAGGTACGCGGTAGCCTTAGCCGTGCCGCTCATTCCTGGTGTTAGATTGCCAAGGTTTATGTACGCAGAAACTGTACTATACATTGGGGGCGGCGGTAGGATTAAGTGATAGCTTAGGTATGCAAGTACGCCATTCATATTTGCCGCAACAACCATTCCACTTAGACCTGCTAGGAAAGCCAGCGCTATTAATAGCCAGCTCTTCATATTAAAAAGAGGAATTGATCGCTAATTAATAAAAGTTGCGCAGCATAAGTATTTAAAGAGTAATCTCTAGGCATTAATTAAGTGATGTAAAGGTTTCCGGCCTGACGATTGATGACATCACCCCTTACTGACAAAGCATTCTCAACCTGTTTTGTACTCTCTTAATTCATCATTAAACACTCTATTAAATACATTGAATGCTTCATCACCATACAAGCAAATGATTATCCTCCTCACACTCTTAAGGCCTGGCGCCTCCCTCCTGATTGCCCGTGCCATTATCCTCGCCGCATCCTCATACGGGCACCCAAATATACCAGTACTAATTGCCGGGAAGGCTATGCTAGTTAGTCCCAACTCCTCAGCCTTCCTAAGAGAGTTTGTAACTGCATCATCAAGCTTCTCAATAGGTTCAATGCCGCACCTAGGTCCGACGGCGTGAATCACGTACTTAGCCCTTAACTTACCCGCACTGGTCACGGCAACACCACCCACAGGGACAGGACCATACTTCCTAACCCACTCACGGGATTCCTCCTGAATAACCCAACCACCCTTCCTAACAATGGCACCGGCAACTCCACCACCATGCTCTAGGTACGAATTAGCGGCATTAACGATAGCGTCAGCCTCAACCTCGGTTATATCACCCTTAATAAGTTCCACAGTGACACCATTAGGGAATTTAAAGCCCGGCATAAGCTTAGAATTATCAATAACCCTTTAATACTTAATCAGTATGAAGGCATGAATATTATCATTATCTCGGTCCTGCTCACCCCTCTTTCAAAATGTTTATTATCAATGCCATGAAAGGCTTAATAACTAGGTAGATACCCAGTAACTGGGTAGGTAGCCAGTGCTGTTTGACCCTAAGCCTAAGGAGAGGAGGGAGGATTTATTCGATAGGGATGAGGAGTTGAGAAGGTTAAGGCTTGGTCTTAGTTATCCAGTCACGTTATTACTTGGGATTAGGAGGAGTGGTAAGTCGTCATTAATTAAGGTACTTATGAATGAGGAGAAGGACGTGATTTGGGTATACCTTGACCTGAGGAAGTATGAGGGCCATGCATACTTAACATATAGGCACCTACTGGGTGAGTTTGAGAGGGCTTTGAATAGCTGGCAGGAAAGCCTAAGGAGGCTACTGCAAGGTATTCGTGGTGTGTCTATATCGGGGCCTGGCTTTGAGGTTAGGCTTGGTTGGGGTAAGTCTAAGGTTGAGTTGGGTGATTTGTTTGATAGATTGTCTGATATTGGTGAGCGTGAGGGGCGTAAAGTGGTCATCGTGTTTGACGAGGCTCAGGAGTTGAGAAAGCTTAAAGGATTTAACATACTTTACCCACTAGCTTATGCCTATGATAACCTTAGGCTCAACTTCGTATTCACCGGCTCACAGATCGGCATGGTTTATAGATTCCTGAGACTTAGGGACCCTGGCTCACCACTGTTTGGTAGGGCAATGTTCGAGGTTCGTATTAACCCATTCACTAGGGAACAAGCCGTTGAATTCCTAAGGGCTGGTTTTAGAGAGGTTAGTTTATCCGTCAGTGAGGGCATACTTGAAGACGCATATAACGAGTTAGGTGGCGTACCTGGTTGGCTTACTTACTACGGGCTCAATTACATGCAGCTTAATGATCATGGAGAGGCCATTAGGAGGACGCTTGAATATGCCGTGCAGCTTATTAGGCAGGAGTTTGAGAATTTTCTGAGGGGTAGGGAGGAGGCCAGGGAACGTTACTATGCAATAATGAGCCTATGTAGGTTTGGCTGTAGGTGGAGTGATGTTAAGCGCATGTTAATGGCTAAGGAGGGCTACGAAGTCGATGATAAGAAGGTGACGGAACTACTCCAGAACCTAATGGATGCATCATTCTTGATTAAGGAAAATGACCTGTATAAACCGAGTGACCCATTAATAGCCAGGGCATTTTAAATAGCATGGTTCCTGAAGCTTAAGTACAATTAGCACGTGACTTTACGTATTGATATTTAATACACTATAGATTTATAGAATTTACTCACCAAATTTGAATAATTCGACTTAACATGTCCATTAATAACTGACTCAACTTCTGATACTTCAGACTAAGAATTAACCTTGCCTTGTAATATATTAAGAAACATGTTTAGTAAGTACCAATGATAGTAGGGGCGACGATTGGTATAATGATAATATATGAACATAGGTTAGACATAGTCTTGCTGATAACTAATAAGGTAGCGAAATACTAAGTATTAGCTATATTATCCAAATAATGGCACCTTAGTGCGCCTTGGCGGCTTAGGTACAGCTAACCACAGGGCTCCCGATATGAATGCCAGTATCAGCACAATTAGCAGTGCATGCTCCAGGGCACCCACCTCGCCATAGATTGGTACGTAGTATTGCGCGAGCAACCCCGTTATTAATGAGCCGAGTACATTACCTCCTGTAACTGCACCGTTCCAAACTATTGATGTTGCCCAACTAACCTGTTCCCTCGGGAATAAATCACCAAGTACTGCCATAATTAGTGGGAAGTTGCTGAGCACGAAGAGTATTGCAAAGAAGGCAAAGACGAGGTTTCCAGTGTATATGAATGCTATGAATAGTATTGCAAAGGCAAATGTTGATATGGAGGCGATTAACCTCCTACCAACCTTATCACTTAACCAGCCAAGTATTGGTTGACCTATTATGGCTGAGGCAAGTAGTATTGATAGGATTTCCCCATAGCTTATACTGAGCTTTATGCCAAGTACCTTATTTATGTATATACCGAGGAATGTCTGTATACCCTGGCCTGCGGTGTTTCTCAATAATGTTATTACGAATAGTAGTATTATTAGCATTATAGATGCTCTAAGTGTCGTTGAACTGTTCGTTGGATCGTCCTTATTTCTCCTATACGCCTTAACATCGAATTTATAAATACCGTATAATAACACGGCGACGCCTACGATGAATGTCACAAAGGCTAATATCCATAAATTAAAGACTGTGCTTATGGCACCCGCAAATACAAGGATTGAGGCAATAAGTGGATAGAGTGCTCTGCCCAAGCTTCCAAATGCGCCATTTATCCCAAGGGCTGAGCCGGCTGTTCCGCCGTATGTGGCCGACAGCAATGCACTACCTATTGGGTGGTAGTAAGCGGCGCCTACTCCTGCCAATACAACACCTACGTATACTAGGTATAGGTTATGTGTTAAGAAGCCTATTGAGGCGAGGCCGATGGCGAATGCCCATAGGAACATGCCGAGTGCCATAGCCCTCATGTGACCGCCAAGCCATTTAATACTGAGTGGTACTAAAGGGCTCGCTATTGCTGATATTGCGGCGTAGAGTGCAGATAGTAATCCAATTATTGCGTAGTTAACGCCCAATTGGTTTAGTACTGGTAGTATTATACCGGGTATTAACCACATGTTTCCATCATTAATGAAGTGACCAATTGATGTTAATCCAAGTATTGTTACCCTATCCTTGCCCTTTTCTCCCTGTATCATCACCGTTAGGGCTACCCTAATGCTTTTTAAACCAATCGCGCTTAGTAAGAATTCATGAAATGGTTAATGAACCATTGACAGGCGCGAAATACACATAAATTAGGCAGAGCGTTGATGCGCGATGGCGAAGGTAGTCTTCCTAATAATGAGCGATGACGTTAAGATGGATCTGGCGTTAACAATGGCCGCAAATACTGTCAGTACAAATAGGTATGAGGACTTTAAGGTCATCTTCTGGGGACCGGCCCAGGAAAGACTATTGAGGCTTGAGGGTCCTGCCAAGGATAATTTCGAGAAACTGCTAAAGGCAGGAGCAATTGATAGTGCATGCATTAATTACGCAAGGAATAAGGGAATAGACCAGCAGTTGACCAAGATAGGTATTAAGCTACACCCTGCCGGTGATAGGGTTGCATACTACATAAATAATGGGTATCAGGTATTGGTGTTTTAAATTTAAGAGAACTGAAAATATACCAAGACCTCCTCAAACTTTCCTTAACCTCTCAACACCCTCTAGGCTTATAACACCAAGCCTATTGCCGTTCTGGTCATAAGTATACACTTTATTATCCTCCTCATCACGCACAAGCCTATGCATATCGTATACTATACTTGGCATGAATTTCGTATTTCCTTAACTGTCTCTTCTGTGAACAAATTTATGTATTTCATTAAAAGCTTTGATAATCTTTTCCTAATTTTTTCATTCTTAGCCTTTATAATCTTTTTACAAAGTACCTTTATTATTTGTATCATAACATCTCCATCATTGTTATTTATTATCGTTTTAATAGGTATTTCAATAACTATAAAGTCGCGATATGTATGGGTATAAATAAGAGCATCATTGCTGTATCTTTCTTTCAATTTTTGAGTAATAGTATTCATCATATCCGATGATTTAGTTCTACGCATTAATATGACTGTACGCCAGTTCGGAGTATGAACAGTGAATCTTTCACCAGCTACAATAACCTGCGCTTCACCCCTTCTCCTTAGCTCTTTCTTGGCAATTTCATTAATTATTACCCACTTCTCCTCACCTACTGCATTTAATAAATCATGTAACTCTTGAAGCGTATTGACAATCAACCTAGCTAATTCTACCGCATGACTACTATAATATGATATTCGTGTTATTTTACCGTGTGATGGTCGCCATCTAATTCCAAGCTTTTCAATTATTGGAATCCAAATACTTATATCCTTAGATGCAAGTTGAATCCTTAACTTTTTAATATCAACATTACCATCACCAACAATCGCGGTATATAAAGCCGGTACAGCTAAATTTATACCTGCTTTACTAAGAAGCGTAGCAATAGAATTCTTAAGTGAGTTATGAGATGATACTAAAAACCATCTTATTGCTACACTTTTCTTATTTACATCAATTCCATTTATATGTACATATGTCTTACCAGGATATAACAGAAGCCAAAGAATCATTTGACGTATTTTGGTAGTTTCCATGGCGGCATAACGATATTTATACATCAATTCATCTGATGATGCAAACCCTATTTTCAATCCTTCTATTATTTCCTTTAATAGTTCTTTAGTCTTTTCATCCTTTTGTTCCAGAATTTTACCAATAACATCTGGTACCATCACCTTAATACCTCTAAAGTTCTCAAAATATAAAACAACTGTTATATCCTTAGACTTGCTTAATGTAGGTTCATTTACTTTTAATGTTATATGTTTGTTCTTTACAACAATATATAAGGTACCATTACTGGATTCGCGTACAATAATTTTTATGCAGCCATTTTCTATCTTACTTATTAGTTCCCTAATTTCATTACTAATATTAACATATTTCTTTTCAAACCTCTTAATATACTTAATAAGAGAATTAATTGTTTTCGCAAATTCGTAAATAATACCATTGTACTTCTCACTCAATTCTTCAACATTTCTTCTTATTTCCAGGAGCTCTCTTCTATATTTCTCCAGCCATTCAGATGTATCTATATGCCAATAGGTTATCCTATTGAGAGCTTCAATCAGTAGATCAACGGCATGATTAATTGTCTTCTGGTTTTTAATTTCATTAATACATCGATAATGATGACCAACCTTCATACCCTTACAAAATTTATTTTTCTTAATTAGCTCTACATTTACTCTATTTTCTATTTCTATAGTCGTGGTATGTTTATTTTGAGCGATGCACATCACTAATGTTATTTTAAAATAATTAATAAGGTACTAACGTAATATTACCTTCATGGCATTTCATGCAGGTATTGAGTCTTTAAGGGGTTATTACTGGACCTGATTAACACGTGAAATATTGCACTCATGTAACGTCATAATTAATATCAAATCTTTACCATTTAATAACGGCATTACCACGTAATGAGACCCTCGAGGTTGTGTAGCTCGATTGGCGTTAGGTATTGAATTCTTAATGCAGCAATCCTATTGCCTAAATCGCAGGAATTCATGGGACTCAGACCATGCATGATGCCAGCCATGTAGGCAGCATCAAATGTATCACCAGCGCCTATTGTTGTCACTGCATTACTCACGTTATAAGGTTGGCATTGATGAATTACTCCATTATGTACCAGGGCGGCGCCCTTACTGCCTAGCTTCACTACGGCAATAACGTCAGTACCACGTGTGGTGTTGGCTAAACCATTTATATCACCAAATAACCTCCTCATCTCCTTCTCATTCATAAAGACAGTACTTACTGACTTAATGAGGTTAATCATGAGGTCTATGTTATTAATGGAGGGTCCCGTATCGAGGAATATAGGGACTGAGTACTTACGGGCAATTCTAATTACCTCTGCGAATACTTTGATAATGTCTCTCGTAAATGAGGCATAGAAGCCATTGATAAATACAGCCCTCGAATTCCTGATAATATTCTCATTAATATCATCTATCGTTAGTTCCTTACCAACGCCTAGGTAACCCATGAATGCGTGGTCATCAGCGCCAATTATATTATTGGATATTGTTACGAAACCACGCACCCTTTTTATAAATCCCGTGTGCACGCCGACGTCATTAAGGTACTTAATGAGTATGTCGGAGAATGGGTCACCACCAACCCTATCAATGACTGCGACCTTAAGGCCTAGTTTACGGGCTACTATAGCTGTTGTGCATGCACCGCCGGGTGATAGGGCAATTATATCGGATACGGCAACGTCACCAGCCTTAATAGGTAATTCCCTAACCCTATAATAAATATCTAAGACGCAGTCAGAGATTATCATTAGGTCAAATTTATCCTCATTATTACTCATGTTCCCACGCACTAATACTAATTCCCTTACCAGTCTCAGCACCAATTAAGTACCAGGTAAGGGATGCCGCAAAACCAACACTGAATATTGCGGTCGCCAATACTAAGTATGAGCTCACTGGCAGGTAAGATGATAGGAATATCACAGGTATTGAACCACCCAATGACATAACCCTAACAGCCGCGGTGTAGGAGCCCCTGCGCCTCGTAACCCAATACTCAGATTTTAGTGTGTCCTCGGTTAGGAAGTATGTATTTACGAGTATTGAAAATAGTATGAAGAGCGCCCAGAAGATGTATTGATCGTTCACGAGACTGCTAATTAGTGATAGTATGAGTAATGAGGTAATTAGGGATCCTAACGATGAAGTAAGTAACAGTAACTTTCTACTAACCTTATCGGCAAACATGCTCACTGGTATTCCGGAGATGAAGGACGCCACCGAGAAGGTGAAAATAAGCCAATTAGTAAGGTTAGGGAAGTAGTAGGGCCCGAAGGTTAATACCATTAATGTGAAGCCCGCTGTATATGACCAGCCAATTAAGCCACCAATCACTATCCTAACTGATAATGGTGGTAACATTACTGATGTACGATTACCTTCCTCCTTAATTAAATCAGGCCACTGACCCTCGGGGATTACCTTCCTAGCCCTGAGCCAGTATGGTGATTCAGGAATTAATGACCTAAGTAGGTAAAGCACTGGGATTATTATGAGTATTGTCAGCCCAAGTGCGAGTTTTTGAAGCACTACCGATGTTATGTTTGCCAGGGCTAGGGCCGTTGCTAAGGCACCGCCGAAATTCGTAAAGTTAAGTATTAAGTAAACAGCACGGCTCCTGATGCTACTTGGGAAGTATTCATGGGATGAGATCATAACCGTATTATACTCACCTCCAACGGCGAGCATTAGTATGGCTATGGAAAATAGCAATAATGCGTAGTTAATACTAAGTATTAGGCTCACGGAACCCACTACGTACATAATCAACGATAAGTAAAGGCTCCTCTTCCTACCAATGGCATCTGAGATAGGCCCCATTACGGCATCGCCGATTAGTAGCCATAGAGGCGGCCAAATAGATAGTAGGGCAATTAAGGCTCTTGGTACCGAGACCCAGCCAGAGGCTATGTAGGCTATGGAATATATGTAGGCCTCAATCGTGGTACTTATGGAAAACACCGTGAAAATTAGTGCATGTATCCTGCTCCATTTTTCGTACCTAACCATCATGATAGGATAATTATCCTATTTATAAATAATTCCTAAATGAACTTATGGATGAATTAAGGTATTATTTGCGTAAGAAATATTAATTCGTTCATAATCATTAATAAATAATGGATGTTTCGTTGATTTTGGGTGTTGTTGGGCCTATTGTTACCATAGTTACGATTTTGGGTACGACGCTTTATTGGCTTGGTGGTAAGTTTAAGGAGATTGAAATGAGATTTAGGGAGATAGACATGAGGTTTAGGGAGATTAATGAGCGTTTCGGGCAAATCGATGAGAGATTCAAACAAATCGACAAGAGATTTGAAGAAATTGACGAGAGATTCGAAAAAATCGATGAGAGATTCGACAAGCTAGAAAAGGACTTAAAGAGCTACGTAGACACCAAATTTAGCGAACTCAGGGGTTATGTTGACTCGAGAATTAATGAATTGAGGAGCTATGTCGATTTAAAATTTAATGAATTTAGGAGTTACGTGGATGGGAGGTTTAATAGGCTTGTCAATATTATCACTGGTCAGAATGAGTTCATTACCGAGTTCCTTGGTTTTAGGGGTGTTCTTGATAGTAAGGATGTGAGTTTCGTTAAGGCTACATTACGTAGCATGGTCACTGCAGCCACTAACCCGCTTACGGAGGCTGAGAAAAGGAGGTTGCTTGAGCTTATTGATAAGGATGAATTGACGCTTGAGGAGGCTGATGAGTTATTGCAATTGGCCAGAAAGTTCGTTATGGAGTACGGTGATAGGGGGCCTGATGTTTGGAAGATGCTGTGGTATGCGTCCGTAATGCATGGTATAACGCTTAGGAAGCTTGAGGAGAAGAGGTCGAAGGAGGGTCAAGGAGGGAGTTCCAGTGGATAGTTATTTAATTACCTAAGTTCGTTGGTTCTCCCGTGAAGCTTAACTTTGGTAAGGATTGGGTCGATTTCGTAGTTGAGGGTGAGGATGACCTATATGTCGTTTATTTGCTAATTGATTCGGGCGACGTTATTTATGGTTGGACTGTCAGGGAGTTCAGGGGTAGGGAGGGTTCCAGGGGTGAGAGGGTTAAGATTTATGTGGGCCTTAGGGTTGAGGGTCTTGAGTATCATGCGTTTAGGGGTTCACTTAGGGTTAGGGGCGTGTTGATAGAGGTTCCTGAGTGGTTTGAGGGTGCCAAGGGTAGTCACCACACGATGGAGTTGTCATACGGGCTTGAGTATAGGTTGGTTAAGTCGGGCGGTATTGATAGGGAGTTCATTAGTAAGGTTTTGGAGATGTTCAGTGGTGCATCAATAAGTGTGTTATTGGTTTCGGTCTCAATGGAGGAGGTCGCCGTTGCCCACATTCGTAGGTTTGGTAGAGAGTTGCTTGGGACGATACCGATACAGGCCGGCGGTAAGGAGAGTGAGGACTCACTTGATAGGTTTAGGAGGTCCCTTAGGAATGTGCTTACTCAGGTTAGGCAGTGGGTTCAGGTTAGGAGGCCTACGCATATGGTTGTTGTTGGGAATCACATGACGTTGTCCATGGCTAGGGACGTGATTAATGAGGAACTGGGTAAGTTGGGTATACCAATTATTTATCATGAGCAGGGCGAGGGTGGTTTAGCTGGTGTTTATGAGTTTGAGAGGGTTGGCGGTGATGTTCTTAGGAAGTTGAATATAAGCCTTGGACGGGAATATGTCGATGAGGTATTCAATAGGTTGGGTGCGGGTAGTGGATTAGTGGCTATTGGTATTGATGAGGTTAAAAAAGCACTTGAGTTTGGTGCGGTAGAGACGTTGATAGTGCTTGACGAGACCTATAAGGAGAGGGGTGGTGAAATGAGGGAATTAGTTGGTATGGTGTTGAGGACGAGAGCTAACCTTGTGATAATACCGTCAAGTACCGAGGGTGGTGAGAAATTGAGGGGCATTGGTGGTGTTGCCGCGTTGCTAAGGTTTCCTATTTCTTCTCAGCCTTAGTTATCTCGCTCTTTGGCGACCCCTGGTTTATTATCTGCGTTATCTTATCATAAGCCTCCAGGATAAGTACCATTGACTTAACGAGTTCATTTATCCTATCAATGTCCTTAGTCTCTTTAAGCTCGTTATTAATCATTACAAGTCTTTCATATAGCGTGTCTCTAATGTCCATGAGGCCGTACCTAATCATGACCTCCTTCTCCTCGGCATCGGACCTAACGATGACCACGGGCCTATCACAATTCGCACAGTAGTACTCACCGGTTTTCAACCTTAGTAGCGGAGTACCGCAGACTGGGCATGTGTAGCTGGTCAGTGTTGCCCCGGCCCTAATTAATTGCGCCATTTTCTTGGCAACCAAGTCCCTACTACTGACACTCACGTTGCTAAACCTAATGCAACCTGCTTATAAACCCAACGAAGCAATGCCCAAGTTAAGTATTTTAAGGCCTTGATTAAACTCTTCGTTAAGTGATGAGTGACATGCCATGTGACTGGTGATCGATCCTGGGGTACCTGATCCATTGCCAATTATTTCAATTGACCATAAGTCCTCCCAAGCCAGTATCCCCTTGCTATGGCTTTTCCTATTGATGGTTGGTCTCTGTAAACACTGTGAATCACCACATCGGCCTTTACGGACTCTGGCGACTTTACGAACTCAACACCCAACTCCCTATACTTCTCCATCAATAGGTATGCCCTAGCCCTATCGAGACCCCTAAACACATTATCCGTAACATAAACCTCATTACGCCTAACCCACTCAAATACGTAATCTTGATATGCATAGAGGTTGGAATCAAGGAGTATCCTCAAACCCCTGTAATCCTTAAACTCGGGTTGGCGTTCCTTAGGCACGGCATAAATAACATTACCTCCATCATCCTTAAACTCTGTGTTAAGATAAACCTTAACGCCTAACCCCTTCAGCTCCCTCTCGTAATAATCCACAAGCCTCATGAATTCAGCCCTCTTATACGGATCCCTGATCTCATTAAGTTGTCCACCAAGCTTATCACCCTTTTCATAAAGTTTCACATCAAAACCCCGTAAAGCCAATATACGTGCCGCCTCCATACCCATTAACCCACCACCAACGACAACGACTTCGCCGAACCCCTTAGGCGGTGTAGGAAGCAGTTCCCAACCAAGTTCTGGATTAACATCACACCTAACCTCCCTAGTGGCTAGTAACCTACATGATTGATTACACCTAATGCACGGCCTAATCGGCATGTTAAGCCTAACCTTAATCGGCCAATCAGGGTCAGCGAGTAATTGCCTGCCAATGACAACGGCATCCGCGACCTCAAGGACCTTCACGGCATCCTCTGGCGTAGAGATAGAGCCTACCAGGAATAGTGGTAATTTAGTCGTTGATCTAACAACCTTAGCCTCATCAATGAAGCTCGGTCTTTTATAGTAAAAGGGCATTGAGCTTCCCAATGGTCCGTCCCTACCAGCCGATAGATGAACGTAATCAAGTAATCCCTCAACCCTCTTAATAATTTTGGCAACCATCTCTGGTGTCAAGCCCTCGTTGTCGAACTCGGTAACTGAAATCCTCAGGCCAATGGGTATGGACACCACACTCCTAACCTCTTTAAGAAGCTCCTCAAGGAATATAACGCCATCCCTATACCTATCACTCCTCCTATTTACGGCCGGCGATAGAAATTGAGCTATTAAATATCCGTGCGCTCCATGAAGCTCAATACCATCAAAACCACTCCTTTCAGCCCTAATGGCCGCCTTAACGAAATCATTAATGACCCTATTAATGTCATCCTCACTCATCTCCCTAACCGGTTCAAGCAATGGCACGTTAGATGGGGCTATCGGTGTATTATTCCATATTAAGTCCCTCCTGGTCTTCCTACCAACATGAACCAATTGAACGAATATTTTGGTCCCAGCATTATGAATAGCCTCCGTTAGCCTCGCGAACTTGGGTATTAGGTCATCGCTATATAGACCGAGTTGGTTCGGCGTACCCCTGGCATCAACCCTATTTACATAGGTATACTCAGTTATTATTAAGCCAACGGAGGCCCTCCTAACGTAATACATTACTAACTCCTCTGTTGGGTAACCCTCGGGTGTTGCTAAGTTTGTGGCCATTGGTGACATGACGATCCTATTACTTAATTCGACGTCACCCACGGTGATTGGTTCAAATAATTTATTAAACGACATAGCTCATTGCGTTAGGGCGTAGTTGGGATATAAAGCACCCGCCCCTATTCATAAATTATTGATCCTTACGACTCTTAAAATTAGCCGGGATAAGTTAATAATGGGAGTTGGTAATGCCAATACGTGGAGTATAGGGTATTTGGCAAGACCGGTGTTAAGGTATCCATAATAGGCATGGGCACGTATTACGACCCGGGCTGGATAGTATTATCAAGGCTCGGTATAAGACCTGGTTACGAGAGAAAGCTCAAGGCCTTAAGAGTTGGTCTAGAGGGAGGCATCAACTTCATAGATACGGCGGAGATATATGGGTCGGAACCGCTGGTTGGCGAGGCTATTAAGGGTTTTAACAGGGAGGAATTGTTCATAGCCACTAAGGTCTGGCCAACACATCTTAGGTATGATGCCGTCATTAAGGCTGCGAAAAGAAGCCTTGAAAGGCTCGGTGTTAAGTACATAGACCTATACCAAATACACTTCCCTAATAGGAGAGTCCCAATCACGGAGACCATGAGAGCCATGGAGTATTTAGTCGATAGTGGCTTAATAAGGTTCATAGGACTTAGTAACTTCAGTCTTAATCAAATTATTGAAGCTCAGAATGCACTGAAGAAGTACGAAATCGTCTCCATCCAAATGCCCTATAGCCTAATGGATAGGAGAATTGAGAATGACATAATACCGTATGCGAGGAAAAATGGCATGGCAGTGATAGCGTATTACCCACTTGGTCATGGAAAACTCATTAGTAGGTTTCCAAGGGATGCCCTGGAAATGATAAGTAGGAACCATGGTCAAAAGACCGTAGCCCAAATAGTGCTTAATTGGATAATTAGTAAGCAGGAACATGTATTTCCAATACCTAGAGCCTCGAATCCTGACCATGTTGGGGAGAATCTAGGCGTTGCTGGTTGGAGATTAACTGAGGATGAAATCAAATACCTTGAGAGCATTAAGTTTTCCTAGTTATGGATAGAGCGTTATTAATTTAAGTGCGTTCGTAATTACGAAGAATGTATGTCCTCTATTCAATTTAATAAAATAATGCTTTGGAATGAGGAGGGAATTGGCGTCATCGCCATTAATAATGGTCCAGAAAATGCCCTTAGCCTTGACGTAATAATGCAGCTGACAACAGCATTAACAGTGGCTAATAACGATAATGGTATTAATTGGGTGGTCATTACAGGGACCGGCGGCTCATTCTTTACCGTTGGTATCCCCTGGGATTCCATAACGCCTGACTATGCCTCAATTAAGGAGTTAGTGAGGGGCATTAAAGCCCTAGTCTCTGTCATAGCTGTTATGGATAAACCCGTAATAACAATACTCAATGGGTCAGCGATGGGTTTAGGGATGGAACTAGCCCTTGTGAGTGACCTGGTGATAGCTCCGCCTGACGTGTATATGTGCTATCCAGAGGGTATTGTTGGCATACCAATGCCGCTTGGGGCTAAGGTTATTCTTGAGAGGATGCCCAGGTATAAAGCAATAGACGTGCTCACTGGATCACCCCTGGCGATTACTGAGGCTGCTAATTATGGGATTGTTCATATAATCAATAGAGAAAATCTTTTCGGAGATGCTAAGAACATCATTAAAGGTCTGAGGTTACAACCACCCATAAGGCATCAACTGGTTGATTGGGTTAAGGCAGGCATTAACGCCATAGACTCGTTATATCTAGATGCGGTAGTATCAACATTAATGGACCAGGGCAGGCGTAATGAATTATTAAAGGCCGTAAAAAATGCAAGGTTAAAATGCGTCTCTAAGTATAAGGGTACGTGATTTTTTAAGTGAAGGGTCTGGATCAACTTTGATTTAAATATAGTTTGTATAGAAGTAACTAAATATTGATGCCGATAACAATAACAACGCAGCACCCCATGAAACCCCTATGAATGGTCCATCACTTATTGGGTTCAGGGCAAGCGATAATGCTATGATTATTATTGCCAAAATAGCCGTTACATAACCAATAATTGATGCCGCCGGCTTACTCAATACCCATGAGGTGGATTTGGCGCTTTCCGCCTTACCTCCGTTTAAAGCCTTATCCCTAACACTAACCCAAGATCTATGGGCCACGTATATGCCGGCGATTATTATTACTAACGGCGGCAGCATCACGAGGGTAGCCCATGACGGGTTAACAGGCACTCCAGGCTGTATTGCACTCCACACGCTTAGTTCGATGAGCCAGGTTAAGCCGATTAGGGCTAGGGCGAGGATACCTGGCCTATCAAGTGGATGTAGCTTATCGTTCCTATCTAATGCGGGTATTATCAGTAGTATTATTACTGGAACAATCATTGACAGTACTTCATCAATCTTAAGCCCAAAGGGCATGTCGAGCATCTTATAAATAAATAGGAAGAACCAGGGTGGATAGGCTGGTACTGCGGCGGCCTGGGGACTAGTCGGCGATGGCCCTGGATGTGGCGAAAAGAGTATTGGTATGCTTGGATAAACACTGGGAAGTGCCAGTATTGATGGTATGAGTATTATTATTCCCCAGGTCATAAAAACTAATGCAACCATGTATATGAAGTTCCTGGGCCACCAAGGCGGTAAATCGTTATTATTCTTATTAATTACAGCTGGAGCCTTATACCCAGCATCTTTTAACCTCGGCATTAATCCATTCTCCTCAGCCAGGTAGAAGTGGAGTAGGAATAGTAGTATTATGGCCGCAGCTATGGTTATGTGCCAGGCTAGAAGCCTTGAGAAGAGATCGAGCTCTGTGCCATTGCCGAAGACGATAGGTATTAATGACTGTAAGCCTAATGCCGTTAATAACCCTCTACCTACGTCCACAGCGTCGGTAGCCAATACGTCCCCAGTCAGTGAATACCCAATAAATGCTACGCCGAGGGTTAATACGAACATTAATACACCAAGCACCCACTGGAATCCCCTTGGTTTCTTATAACCACCCTTAAGCATTACGTAAAGTCCATGCATGTATACGGCGAATATCATGATGTAAGCGCCGTATAGGTGTGATGAGAGTATTATTGAGCCAAAGGGTACGTTATGTATTATCGACATTGTTGAGTTGTACGCATTGCTTGGTTCATAATAGAATAGAAGCAGCAACCCAGTTAGTACCTGCCAGGCAAGTGCGCTGGCTGAGATCCCGCCAAGCCAATACTCAATACTAAACATGTAATTAGGTACGCCCATGAAGGGCACATCCTTAAGGTGCAGAAGTTCGGCGAACCAATCTGTGAAGTCCCTCCTCTCGCCCATGATATCACCCCGTTATTGCTGGGTTTGTGTGCATTGTTACGGCGGTTGATGTCCCACTAATTGGTGATCCACCCTGTAAGTCGCCTAATGGATTGTTTACAACATCCTGTGTTGGGTTGTTGTATCCTGGGTGTCCGTAGATTACTGGTCCTACCATCTTGACTGCGTAGAGTTGGTCGGTGCTCGGGTCCCACTCGAGGACCACCGCCGGCAACGGCCTAACAGTAGGACCAGTAACCACAGCACCACCCAAATAAGGATCATAAGTAGAACCATGGCATGAGCAGTGAAGCACCTTATCCTTAGGACCTAATGCCGTGATTGTTTTATACCCAGGTGGGTAAAATGTGAGTTCCGGGAATGTACAGCCTAGGTGTTGACAGATTGCGCTGAAGGCTACTATGGACTTGCTTGGGCCGACACCACCAGGAAACTCATACTTAACACCATTCTGTGGAATAACCACCGTGGTTGGTGGCACCTCGACTGGTTGATTATTGTCATTGCCAAGGTTTAATAGGAAATTGGGCTCATTATTGAGTGGGTATGGGAATAGGGCTATTGTTGGTTGGGCATTGACAGGTAACTTACTTGCCTTTATTGGGTTGCCATTCTCATCAACAAGCAATAATCTTGGAAATGAGCTAATGCCTATTGATGGCGGCATAAGGTACTCAAGGCCCCTAAGCATCCCAAGAACAACAGCGGCACCGGAGATGAATAACATGGCCTTAAGGAAGTCTCTTCTACCCATTGATAGGCCACCATTGTTACGGCTGCTCCTTTCACTCATCACTAACGGTACTTAATACTTACCTTATAAATTTTACTTAAATGTTATTATCCCAATTTTATCCCAATTTATTCCTAATTAACACCTATTTTTATCCCTATATCAACATATGATAAGACTTAAATACCAGGATTAATCCCAACGTATGATGAGGATCGGGCTAAGACTGGCTACAATACTTGCGATAGCCCTGGTCATAATAGTGGGTGTGCTAGCCATGGTATACCCAGTCCCATTGGCCCAGGCGCCATCGGGTATCGTGGCTTATAAGGTTGTTGGCAGCGCCAACTTAGCAGCACCAGGTACCGAAAGCTTCTGGAAGGAAATACCCGCATACAACGTATCCCTTGTGCCGAACTTATCGACGCAGATGATACCAATTAGCTACAACGTACCAACATCAGGGTTAGTACCCTACGTATTAGTTAAGGCAGCATGGAATGGCACGGACATAATCATCCTATTGGAGTGGCCAGACCCGTATGGGCCAAGCTACGCAGGCCCTGCGGCAATAGCGGGCCCTGGTCACTGGCCCGTTGTTTATAATCCAAATGGGCCCCTTAACATGACATTCCTAAAGCTACTAACTGGTACGTTCCATAAGAAGTACTTCGTAATTAATGCAAGTTATGCGGTGATTAAGGGTTCGCCAAGACCGATGGAGTACGTACTTGCTTATTTAGCTCCTCATTATGGTGTTTACTTCTATGGATATTACGTTAATTTAACGGACGGTCATTATTACCCTGATAGGGTAGCCATAATGTGGTATATGGGTTCGCAGCAAAGTCCAAGCGATTGCATGAACATAGGCGGTCCGCACCCAGGTTATAAGATACCTGGTGAGCTTGGTCAACTTGCCCAGGCGTATTTAGGGACAAACGTGGAGGAATACACAGGTGGCTCTCTGAGCTCTGGTGCAGCCAATATTTGGGAATGGATCTCAGGAGCCACTGACCCGCAGGGTGATAACTTCAATTACTTCACTAATGTAACGTGGGACGTGGAGAACGGCATCGACCCAGCAGCTGCGCAACAATTTGCGTCAAATCCGCATGGGTTCTTCATAAACTTATTCGTTAATCAGACGGGGCTTTATGACGTAGGCGATGGAGGTATTTGGTACCCAAATGCCACAGGCCCTGAGCCCGGTTACTTCAGTGGGTATACTGGCGCTGTTTATGAGAATGGTTATTGGATAGTGGAGTTCGTTAGGCCGTTATCAGCGCCAATGCCCGATACGATAAACCTGGTGCCGGGTCAGACATACGATGTTGCCTTCGCAGTTTGGATTGGCAAGGCCGGTGAGACCTCCTGGGATAAGTCAATATCGCCAAGCTTTATACCACTGACTATCTCCACATCGCCACCACCATCACACGCTGTATCGGCAATACCCGCGGCGGTCTTAACGGTGGCTGTGATAGGGATAGTAATAGCGGTGGTGGCCATAGGCCTCGTATACTACTCAATAAGGAGGAGAGGGTGATTGAGCTAAATGGATGCTAACATTATTAGTGGTAAAAATCATAACTATGTTCACGGAGTACTCAATAGAGATCAAACAGTATTGGTGGCGTTATTCTCGGTATTATTTATCCTCTACTTCATATTTAGGGAGTTCCTATTCTACGTTGCGCCATTCATGCCAAGTACTGGTATTAATATGGCTGATCTAGAGCTCATTGGTACATTCTCTGTGTTTGGGCTTGAGGTGGTTATACCATTCATGCTATACTTCATTAGAATACCACTTAGTAGGATTTACTTCCTGGTCACCGTGTTAATGCTGTGGGGAGGCACATTACTCAGTATTCTTTATCCAATGTATTACATGACTATTCCATGGGTAATAGGTAGTCTCGTCTATGCTGCGTTGACCGTATTATCGCTAATAGCACTAGTCTATGAATTGAGAATTAAATCGTTGCCATTAGCACCACTAATTCTTCTTCAATTAATATCTCTAGCACTATACATCGCTAACGTATTAACGGAATACTTCGCATTTTCCCTAGGTGGATTAAGCCCATACCTAGTCTACCCAATGCTCTATCTAGCAGGTATTGGAGGTGTAGTACTTCTCATATATAGTATATACATATTAATTATTAATAGAATCAATACAAAGTTGATTTTGGGCTATGTGTCGGCGGCCGTACTAGGCCTATTGATGGCATATCCCCTTTACTCATTGACAATTTATAATAGCTTCATGTCCCACATAATGTCCATGGTATTTGCCATGGGTTTAGGAATACTCGCACCTCCATCCTCAATGCCATTGATTGCGGTATTTATTGGGATTTACACGTATTCAATAATTGCCCTGGTAATAAGCGGCATAATGAATAAGATGCCCATGCATTACTTAATTGCCGTTGCCTCACTTATCTACGTGACCACCGCATTCATAGAGCATGCAATAATCGTAATATTTGCTGCAGTACTAACAATAACCAACCTAATGATATACCTAAGCATCACCAGTAAGGCACAGGCCATGGGTAATGACCATGCGGATATTTCATAGATACCTAGTTTACGTAACCAAGGATGTAGGTAGGAGGGTTAGGTATCCGGGATCAGTGAGACTATGTAATAATGAGGGTAGGGTATTAAGGCTTAGGTTGAGGTATGGCGGACCATTCACTAAGACGGGGCTTGAGAATTACGTAACCTACGTAGCACTCGTTAGTAATGATATTATTGTAAGTAATAAGTCTATTGAAAGCGAAGCATTTCAACTAAGTCCTGGCGAGTGCATTAACTTTGACGTTGAGTATGAGGTAAGTGGTGAATTGGCTGATGAATTGGATTTTGTTAAGCTTAAGATGATTAATGATGGCTTGCTTAGCGTTGGTGGTTTTCAATTCGACGTAATTACTGAGGATTAGAGTTATCACTAAGTTTTAAGCTCTCCTTAATTAATACGTATAGTTCGTCCCAATGCTTATAGGCATTATCCTCTATGAAATAAACATCACCATACCTTAAACCAAGTCTCTTAACCAAGCCATTCTTCTCAAGCAATTCCAGGTGGTGCTTAACCGTCTTATAATCCATATTCAACTCCTTAGCAATTCTATTGATGTTTGTTGGCCTCTCCCTGAGCAACAGCAATATCTTAGACCTAATTGGTCCGCCCCTCGACTCAACAAGCAACCACCTAATTCGAGCATACATGGGACAGGTATGTATCATCTTATCAGTAACCCCATCATTACTTACATGATCTCTATCGTTGTTCATTATTGATGCATCATCATTCATTTCGCCCACTAGTAATGCTAGGAAGGGCATTATTAAGCTTTTAATGAGTTCACCAAGGGCTATCATTAAACCTTATCAGTAATCAATTGGTTTAAATACTTAATTATATGCATATCAATATATTTATATTTATTTTTATTTAAAAGAATTCATTTAAATTTAAATAGAAACATTTATAAACATACGCACTTCATCTTGCTGACCAGGTATGTGCATGCCAAGTCCATACATGACTAAGAAGAAGGATAAGGAGAATGTTAAGGCTGAGGATAGGAGCAAGCAGGAGACGCAGGTTAAGGAGTAAGTGCTACCTAAAAGTGATTACCGTACTTAAAATACTCACCTCTATATCTCCTACTGTGCAGAGACTGCATTGCCTCTCCGCTTTTAAAGGGAATCCATGTAAGTCTACGTGATGAAATTACTTATTTTAATCACCAACTCAACGTTGGATCGATTATTAACGTTAGGCACGATAACTCTTGGTGCAGTTAGTATGGGTCATGAGGTTGCCATTTACGCCACGCAGTCTGCATCTTTTGCATTCCTTAGGAATTATGCAGATAAAATCGGTAATTATAACGGTGATTCTTCATTAGAAGTGTTAGTTAATGGTGTCGTTAATGGCTATAACAATGCCGTAATTAATGGTAAATTTTTCAAGTGGTATGAAATGATTAAGCAGGCCAAGGAGATTGGTAATGTGAGAGTTTACGTTTGTACCCAGCCCTTTGAGTTGGCAGGTATTAAGGTTAGTTTGGGTGATTTTCTTGATATAGTTGATGAATTGGTTATGATTGGTAAATACATTGAGCTGCTTGAGTGGTGTGATAAGTCGGTCTCATTGTGAATTTGAATAAATTTATTTAAATTTAAATGAATACTGAACTGTGCAAAAACAGCACTGATTTAAGGCTATATAAAGCATTACGTTAGTTATAATGTCGTGAAATTCGAAAAGGTGAATAACAATAGGTATTTATTGGATGCCCGGGGTTATGCCTGTCCATACCCTCAAGTCTTTACGTTGAAGGCCATTAAGGAATTGAAGGAAGGTTCGATAATGGAGGTTCTCGTTGATAACCCAGCGAGTTGTGACAATGTACCGGCGGCTGTTAGGAAGCTTGGTCATGAGGTTCTTGAAGTTAGGCAGGAGAGTAATTACTGGAGGATTATAATTAGGAAGCGGTGATGGAGATGAGGGATGATAGGATAAGGGTGTTTAGGGAGAGACTAGATAAGTACCTGGATCTTGGGATTAACCTATTGTCCCTTGCCATTGGCTGTTCAGTTAAGGTTGACCTATACGATACGTTATACCCAGCCCTCTCACTCGTTAACAATGAAATAGCTAAGTTAAACATAGAGATACAGCCTAGAGAGGACGTAGCCGTGTTAAGGAGTAACGGTGATTACTCACTGGTTAGGAGGATATATGATATAACTGGTAATGGTGTAAATAAGGATGAATTAGTTAGTATTAATCCATCAGTGGCATTGCTGTTACTGCAGGTTCACCAGTCACGTGCATCATCGCCGAGGGAATTTGCAAGTTCAATAATAAGCCTATATAGGAGGTTGGGTAGTTCGCCTGTTAGGGTTAGGATTGGTAAGGGTCACTCTATAGTCTCGACTAAGGAGAAGGCTGAGTTTGCCCTCATCGATTTCATAAGTACGAAGAGTGGTGATGGGTACTTATTGGCTAATAATGATACGATACAGATAATTGACCCGACGGAGGACCCAGGTAGTTATAGGCAGGTGGCTACCGCAGTAAGTAATGCGTTGAATGACCTATTCATAAAGGGCGTGTATAGGGATATAACGATATACCCAGTCTATGATGCGCCAATTGAGGATTTAAAGGAGAAATTAATGAAGAATTTTAGGGAATTTAGCAGTAAGTGGGACCTTCAATTAAGTACTGATGTGCAACAGCCAAGGGTTAATTACCTATTGATGGGCGCCACCGTGGTTGGTACATTAGATAGGGAACCACCAATGTTCTACGACAACATTAAGGCCGGCTTTAAGATACTTATTACTAGGCCCTTTGGTGAGCTTTCCATAATATCTACGTATTTAACGGCTCATGTTGATGAGTCAATAATGGATGAGCTTGAACGTAACGTGATGAGTATTGAGGATCTTGAGAAATTGAAGATAAAAATAATGGACATACTCTCAAGACCTAACATCGAGATAGCCAGAGTAATAAGTAAGTACCTACCTGAGATAGGTGAGGCGTTTAGGGAGGATGAGCATATAGCAGCCACAATAGATGTATCAGGACCCGGCATATTTGTATTCAAGGAGCTGGCCGAGCAGGCCAATGTCGATGTTGCACTATACAATATACCATTGATATCGCCTGAGGTTGCGAGATTCGCCGCTGAGCACTACATAATTACAGATGCCACAGCAGGTACTAATGGGGCTATAGCAATTGTGGCTAGTAAGGATGTTATTGACTCGATTGTCAGGGATTTAAGGGGTATTGAGGATGTTCAGCCCATGGTGATTGGTGAGGTAATGGGTAAGGGGTCTGGCAGGTTATTCGTGCCTGATTACGTAACGAGGTACATAACGAGTAAATCATTATTGATGAAGCTCACTATGAACATTGATGTATTAAGAAGCCTAAGGAGACAGCAGGTTAAGTGTGAAAAGGTGAGGGTTGAGGCGAGGGTATTCGGTAATGTGCAGGGTGTTGGTTTTAGACCAACACTACGTAGGCAAGCCCTATCCCTTGGATTAACTGGGTATGTGAGGAACCTTCCAGATGGTTCGGTTGAGGTGGTCGCTGAGGGATGTAAGGAGGATGTAATGGCTCTCATTGAGTGGATTAGGTCAAGCCCCGTTGGTTCTGTTGAGACTATAAATTACGTCATTAAGCAATACTTTGGTGAGTTTGAGGATTTCGAAATAAGGTAATCAGTTCGATGATTAATATGCATGATCCATACCTTATAAACCCATCGACTCAGTTAATAATCAGTACATGTAATAAGTATTTTAATATGTATGTATGATATTAATTAGGTGTGGTTGATATGAGTAATGTCATTGATGTTAGGGGTCTTCAATGCCCAACACCAGTTACAATTGTCGCTAATGCGGTGGATAAGGCTGAGGCAGGGTCGACGCTTACGGTAATAACGGACGACTTCATATGCTTCATGATGATACAGAGGATATTGAAGATTCTCAATGTGGAGATTAGGGAGGCTGTGCAGTTGGATGATGGTAATTATAGAATAGTCGTCATTAAGTCTCCTAAAGGTACTCAATAACTTATAATGGCATTATTTTTAATCTCTCAGTAATAAGTACGTATATTCAATGCCGACAGTAGCCTTTAAGGTGTTTTATGATGGATCATTATTTAGTGGATTTACAGGTAGTACTAACTCCATTGAGTATTACCTGAGGAGGGCCATTAGGTATTTCATTAAAGACTTTAAGCTAAGCAAGGCCTCGAGGACAGACCCAGGGGTTAGCGCTATTGGTAATGTAGTCTCGATAAATTACATTGACAGTATTAGATTAGTACCTGGCATGTTGAATTCCAGGTTACCAAATGGAATTAGGGCATGGGCATGGGCTGAGGTTGACGAAGGTTTTCGTGCAAGGGCCGCGGTGTCTAGGACCTATGTTTATGTAATGCCCTGGCTTTATGAGGATATTGATTTAATGAGGAGTGCAGCGAAATTGTTTGTGGGTGTTCATGATCTATCGAATTTTCAGGTTAAGGAGAAGGGTGTGCCGACCACGGTGATGATAAATAACGTTAATATTGAAAGGTTTGGCGATTACCTGGTCTTTATAGTCATTGGTCGCGGGTTCAGGAATAAGATGATTAGGAAGATTGTCAATGCACTTAGGATGGTTGGTTCTGGAATATTGACTATTGATGAGTTACGGGACTTAATAGAGTTGAGGATTAGAAAGCCAATACCACCTGCACCACCCTACGGATTATTACTGCTTAATGTGAATTACGGCGATAGGGAGCCAAACTGGGTATTAAGTGTTGATGATATTTCCTACGTAATTAACTACTTAGTAAATAGGTGGTATAATTCACTATCTAATTCCTTTATTATTTCAAAAATTCTTCATGATTTTATGGATATAAATAAATTATTTAGTCGTATTTAAACATAACATGGACCAAATGTTTAAATAATAAATAAAATAATATGCATACGGGAGTTTTGTGGCATATTTCGACATCGACATAGCCTGCAGGGAAGGGTTTGGTGAACGTAAGTTAGTCTCAATGATTCAACAACGGATTAACTCCCTGCCCTGGGACTTAGATCTTAATGAGCAGGATTTTCTAACGGGCTATGCCTACCAGGATTTGAGATATTACTTATTATATAAGTTTGGATTGCTTAATTTGAGTAATAATGATGCATCATATGAGTTATGTAAAAGGATTTTGAGGAACGAGGAACAGGTGACGAAAATAGTTGATGAATGGTTTAATTGGTGGGTTATTAAGTGGAGACAGAGGGTTAAACTTGTCTTTAGTGAGAATGAGCAGTTGAATAATGAGAACAATAATAACGCTAATCCTCAGTCTAATGCTGACGAATTACTTAAGAGTATTCCTAAGAATCTAGTTGATAAGTTACGTAGAGAGATAATCGTGGAATTAATAAGGCAGAACGAGGTTTGTAGCCTTGATGTGGTTTCAGACTTCATATTAAGGACCACACTTAGTGAGTTGATTAATGAGTATGGTAAGGATGGCACGTTGAAATTAATATCGACAAATATCACGAGCATACGCTTAAGGCTACTAAAGAAAATAATGGAAATAAGAGATTCCAATCAGCCACTCGTGATTCTCAGGGTTAGAATCAGCCCATCGCAGACATACCAAGGAATCTCGTAACACCAATGAACGCATACCAAAAATCTTACAGGAAAGGAATGATTAAGGTAGCCATTGCTTACCCATCAAATGCCAGAGTAGCCCTTCAATCACTATCAATACACATAATCAGGAAACTATTAAATGAGCATTCAAACGTGTATTCAGACTTCGTATTTATAGGCGATGACGGTAAATCCCTAACTAAATCACTTAGGGATTTCGACATAGTGATATTTTCAGTGCATTATGAACTTGATTACCCACGTATACTAAAGATGATGGAGTTAAGCGGTATAAACCCATATAATTCCCAAAGGAGTATTGATGATCCATTAATTGTGTTAGGTGGACCAACATTAATGGCAAATCCTGAGCCAATGGCGCCGTTTGCTGACATAATGCTCATTGGCGATGCTGAGGTGCTAATTCCTCAACTTATTAGTCATTATATGGAGTATGGTAAGAATATTGATAGTTATATTGGTCCAATGGGCTTTTACGTGCCAAGCATTGGCAGGCATACCGTAACCAAGGCATTCGTAAAGGATCTTTCATACTCAATTAGGTTAATTCATGATACGGCAATCGAGTTAGGCCTGGGTAATGTTAAGTCAATATTTAGTAATCCGGCGGTTCTCGAGGTTATGAGAGGCTGTCCGAGAGGGTGCTTGTTCTGTATGGAGGGCTTTGTTAGTAGGCCTGTTAGGTTTGCTGATATTACTTCTATTAAGGGATTGATACTTAGGGATTTGGGTAGGAACGGAATAATTAATGGTGTATCCTTAATAGGTCTCTCCGTGACTGATCATCCAGGTTTTAAGGAATTAATGAACTTTCTAGTAAATGAGTTAAAGCTTAACGTTTCTGTTCCTTCCCTACGAGTTGACACATTAGACAGGGACATTATTAGGTTAATTGCGAAGGGTGGTCAAAGGGTTCTCACAATAGCCCCTGAATCGAGTGAAAGGTTGAGGAAGGCATTGGGTAAGGGGTTTTCGGACGATGACGTTGTTAAGATAGCTATGGACGCAGTAAGTGTGGGTATTGATCATCTAAAGCTTTACTTCATGGTTGGATTACCAGGTGAAGGCGATGAGGACATAAAATCAATAGTTAATCTCTTAACGAGACTTAGGAGGTTAGGCATTAAGCATTCACTTTCAGTTAATCCATGGATACCAAAGCCACATACCCCACTACAATGGTTACCAATGGCTGATGATAAGGTCATTAACGATAGAATTAAAACTCTAAGGGATGCACGAACATATGATGAGTTTTCAACATACAATGTGCTTGACGCCAAGGTTCAGGCATTGCTAGCGCTTGGTGATAGGGACGTTGGCAACTTAATATTTGAGGCATCATTAACGAACCTTGATAGGGGCTCCTGGAGAAGATTACTTAGGAAGTACGAGAACTTACTTAATAAGTACGTGTACTCATGGAAACCACTTAATGGTGAATTACCCTGGAGCCACATAAAAATTCCAGGTGCTGAGGAGGAAAATCTTAAATCATTATTATTTAAGTACGTTAACGAAGTTGGCATTAATCTTCCTACTTAAACTTATGGATTCATAGAATTATTGCACTTTTGATCTTCCTCAAATGATACCTGTATGTCATACCTATACGGATCTTACCCTATATCACGCTATTCAAATGGGCTTTAAGACCAAAAGGGTAGGTTCTTCAGTAATCTCAAGGCCATTAATTTCATTTATAGCGTTAATGGTTACATTATTTATTGTTCTAATTTCTTCATATCACCATTAATACCTAAGGTAGTATAGTGACCACATGCTTACGCTACCCAATCATTAACGAGAACTTCTCAATGATGCTGATTTAGAATTTTAATATTCAGTAAACTCGTATCCTTAACTTGATGTGTGCTTAACGAATTTTCAACTTTGTTAAGGGAGGCTGAATGATGAAGAATTAACAATAATTATGAATCAGACATATACGTACTGGGCTTCCTGGATTAGGTGTACCGTATAACCTATTAATTTATTTAAATAGTTGTTAAGTTGTTTGGAGGGTTGAGAGAAATGAGTAGACGTAGATTTGAGGTGGCGCCATTGAGTATTTATGGGACATCAACAATAGGTGTTTATATATTTACAAATAATACCCTGACAATAGTGCCGATGGATGTCCCCGATAAGGTCGTTAATTCAATAAGGGATACACTTGGTACGAGTGTTCTTAAGGCATCACTTGCTAAGTCGCCGTTAATAGGCATTTTCATGGTTGGTAATGATAATGGGGTGTTGGTGCCGAGCATAGTTACTGAGGATGAGGTAAATGAATTGAAAAAGAATGGCCTTAACGTGTCGATAATACGCACAAGATACACAGCCATTGCCAACTTAATACTGACGAATAATAGGAAGACCATAGTATCACCAATAATTGAGAAGGAGTACGTAGGGTTGATAAGGGATACATTAGGCACGGAGGTAATCGTAGACGAGGTTTGCGGTACTTACCTGGTGGGCTCAATTGCGGTGGCTAATGATAAGGGCGTCTTACTAAGCCCTGAGGCTAAGGATGAGGATGTGAGGAAGGTAAAGGATTACTTCGGGTTAACCGTAAATGTGGGCACGGTTAATAGAGGTAGGAGTTTCCTCAGGGGTGGGCTTGTGGTTAATAATAATGGTGGCTTAGTGGGTAGTGACACCACTGGTTTCGAAATAGTGAGGATAATGCAGGTATTCGGTGGTGTGTAGGATCACCCAGCCAGCTCCCTAGCCTTACTAAGGCACTCCTCACCAAGCTTATGGGCACTCACCAGCAAATCACTTATCAATTTCTCAACCCTAGCCCTTAACTTACTTGGTATTACGTCCATGTTCACATACGTCATATACTCATCATAATCAATAACCCTGGCCTCGCTGGAATCCCACCTCTTAACGACATCAACCGCAAGGTCTATGTAGAGGATATTACTGCCAGTGAATTCTATGGGTGTATTAACATTTATGTAAATGCCCTTGGGCCTCCATGCATGATCAACATAGACGTGGGTTAGGTATTCATTATTAATTGCGGAGCAGGTTATTGCCATATCGCCTTCCTCCTTTGGAATACCGAGACCATCAAGGTAACCACCACCTCTCAACCTACGCAATAAAACAATATCGTCAGGCTCAAGCTTAAGTACATCGGCATTACCAAGCTTAATGACCTCACCACTTGGCTTAATATGCACAATACCGACCCTATACCTCCTACTCATTAACTGCCTCATGAACTCAACACTAAACCCAGCCCTATCGTTACAGCGACCAAGCAATGCCTCAACGAGATCCAACAACGCGGTGTTCCGCTTTAAAGTCTTATACGTGTGATGACCCATTATTGTCGGCATAACGTTATTCCTAACATTATCGAGCAAGATCTTAGCCCTACCATTAAGCATAACCTCAATAATGCACTCACCATCCTGGAGCACCGTGTATGGAGCCGACGACTTACTAGTCGACTCAGCCTCATTAAGTGTACTTATCGCTTTCTCAATTTCCTTAACAGCCTCATCCTCACTTAGGAACTGAGCACTACTCCTCCACTTGATACTATAGCCTCTCAACCTACCAACGTACTTAAGACCAACCTTGAGCAGCGTCTGCCTAACCTCATAATCCCTAATGTGCCTACTGAATAATACGGTACCACTACCCGGCACTATAGAGACGTACTCAGTATCAACCCTAACGCCGGGTATAGCCACCAACTCATCACTTGGGTAAACCCTAGTCCTACTTATAACGACAGGGATCACATCACCATCACTATACACGCCACCCGGCGCCCTGAGTACAGCCTTAACGCCATTACCAACATCAACGAAGTAATCACCATTAATGACGTTTACGACACCCATGACGACCCTATGAAGAGGAACCACGGACCTCCAGATCAATGCCTCCTCCTCAACAACCCTAAGCAGGTTATTAACAACATCATTAACTGCACCGCACCTACCCATTACACTCAACGCCCCAGGGACCCTCTCAGAGTCCTTAATTGTGACGTCAGGCGCGGAATTATCAACATTAATATTAAACCTATTGATTATCACATCAGAGGCCTGAACAATGGTATAACCAAGATCAAGCACCAACTTACTAATGGCAGTGGCATACTTACCCCTAATCCTAACCCTATAATTATATCCACCCACGAAAAAATACTCGTATCAAGGGCTAAAAATAATTTATGACCATGCAACTCAGGGACACATGCCATACCTTATGTATGAAGTGACTATTAAGCCGAGAAGTAACACTGAAAGTGCTGATGGGAATGCGAGCATAAGTACCAAGCCAATGACTGGTTGCTTAACGGCTAGATAAAACAGATAGTAGTAAATAAACTATGAGAAATAGAATCATAAGAATACTAATAATCATACTCCATCTACGTCCCTCACTACTTGGGATCCTAGGCAGCTTAATGGCGACAAATAAAAGCACTAGAAATGTTAAAAACGCTATTAATCCCGCAAAATTATACGTGTTAATCACCCACGTTATTAAAAAGATCAAGGCAATGGCCAGGTAAAGAATCATGAGCCTTCAGTTCATTACGGTAATACGGCAATTAAACTCCTGGCGGCTCATATATCAAATTAATACGAAGCCAGTAAATCAATTTCTTTCCATTATGAATCATGATTGAGTCTCAAAAGTGCTCCTTGCTAAATTCACGAGGGCTTCGATATCGGGCAGATCTCTTCTAACTTGGTCAGGTCTAAGCCTTGCCTCATGAAATCCCTCCACGTGTAAAAACCATGCCCGTCCCCACCACCACCTGACCTCCCTCTTACCAAGCCTATCTGCGGCGTCATCCACAGCATCAAATAGTAATTGCGCTGTCCACCTACCAATCTCAGACGCTCTCCTCGCCTCGTCTAGGCCTAGGATTATGGCGATCGCCTTGATGGCCTCCTCAGCCGCCTTGTAGAGCTTCTCACTGGCCTGCACGGGATCCTTCTCGATTAAATTCCTACCTTCATTTAGGAATTTTTCTGCGAGTTCAAGATGCGCTTTACTCGTTGTTAATGGGTCAAGCGATAATGCCTTTGATATTAGGTCAATTATGTCAATGCCCCTTTTCTCCGCCTCATCGAGTATCAGCTTTGGGATTTCCACAATTTACATTGGTGATGCAAAGTTAAAAATGTTTGTTCATGCAACGTTAGTACCTTATTAATTGAGGTGTTACTATATTGACGTGAGCATTAAATGCATTGTCTCTGGTCAGAAGGGTGGTGTTGGTAAGAGCACACTGACGATATTGACCACGATGGCTGCACCAGCGCTTGGCATTAGGTTAGCCGTTATCGACTTAGCCATGGGTAATCCAAGCACATCGCTTAACCTACTTAGTGGTGTGCCAAGGCATACACTGGCTACCTACGTGATTAACGCATCTAAGGTTAGTGAGGTAATTCATATTGTTTCAACGGAGCATGGACCTGTCTACCTGGTGCCTTCTGGGCATGGTGATTTAGCGCTTGTTAACGAGTATGGTGATTTTAGGGATAAGTTGGACTCGTTGATTAAATACTTAATTGATAGGGTTAAGGTTGATAATGTAGTTATTGATTTTCCATCATTCGAGCCCAACTTAGACCATGTATTTACCGAGGCGTTGAGTATGTGCGATACTGTTTATCCAGTGGGCATTCAGGACCTTGGCTCAGTAATTGCACTGAGGAATCTCCTGCATTTCGTTAGGAGACTCTCGATTAATGTTGGTCGTCCTGTGATTAACATGTTTAGGGAGTCCCTGGGTAAGCAGTGGGTTGCTGCTGTTGGTAAGCTGGTCGGTTTAGAACCTGATGTGGTTCATTATGATCCCTGGGTCATTAGGTGGGTTCATGATGGCGTTGGTCAGTATGGGGTTGGCGTTAGGGAGGCCTTGACATACGTAATCAAGGAAATTCTAAGTTAGTAGTTATTACGCAAAATGGTTTTAAGGCATTAATTATTAATCATTAGTGCGGTGTCCGTTGAGGAGTTTCGAGGCATTACCGTGGATTCTGAGGATGGCGAGAGATGGCTACTTATTGCTGATACTCACGTAGGCCTTGAGGTTGAGCTTGGTAAGAAGGGTGTTAGGATACCCAGCCAATCAGCCAGGATCGCACAACTGGTTCTTGACTTTGCCGAGAGGGCAGGAGCAACTTCATTGGCTATATTAGGTGATGTTAAGCATGAGATAGCGAGTATAGTCGAGAGCGCTAGGGAGGTCAGGGAATTCCTTGACAGGATTAGTGGTAAATTCAATAAGGTGGTTCTGGTCAAGGGTAACCATGATGGTAACCTAGACCTAATACTCAGCAGTAACGCAAAGCCCAATGTGTACCTCATAGACTCCAGGGGCTTCATGATAAGGAGTAGGGATGGCAAAAACCTCCTCTTACTTCATGGAAATTCAAAGCCTAGGGTTGAGGATTTCATGAATGCGGACGTGATAATAATGGGGCATACCCACCCAGCCATACTCATCCAGGACGTGACTGGCTACGTAATGAGAGCACCAGTTATCGTTAAGGTACGAGTTGATAAGTCCGTGTTCGGCAAAAACATGTATAACACCGAAGTAGGCGCCACGGGCACCATGAATATAATAGTACTACCAACATTCAACCCACTGACCGTGGGCATGGACGTGTTCGAGATATTCCCAAAGGACCTTGTTGAGGTTGAGACAATATTACATTATGCACGCACCTGGGAAATACTAAGTAATATTGAGGTTTACCTGACGGATATGACGTACCTCGGCACGATGGACATACTGGCTAGAATAAGGGAGGAGATTAGCGAGGGTGGTTACGACGTTAGTTGGTTATAAGAAATTGAATAAACGACATCCTAATAAAATTAAGAGATGATGATGATAAAGCAGTATTTCTTAAGTACTAAGCTAATTTATTCTTTCAATTTACAATTTAAGAATAGCCGGAGTAAAAAAGTCCCTTGAAAATAAGTATTTTGATGTCTATGAAATTAAGGCTGAGGTACCCAATCACGGTAATCTTAATGATAGCCATCATTACTGCGATCTTCGTTGCAATGGTAACAGCTAACATAGGTCTCAGCCAAAGCTACATAACACCATTTAAGGTAATTACTACAAAATTAGCGTTAATTGAATATTTCAGCGATAGTGGTACTGGGCATCCTGTGTTATTAATTCACGCGTACATGAATGGGCAGCCCATTAAGGTCCATTCGCCTTTACCCCGAGGCATATATACACGATTGGTTACTACGAGGGCTTAGGCACCGTATATATTAACCTAAGTAATCCGCTAATCATGAGAATTGCCGGTGAGTGGTATGGCAATTACAGCGATGCAATATGGCCGTCACCGATAACCTTCATAACATATACAGATAATCCATCTAAAGTATACGTGGAGGTAGTCACCATCCCATATCCACCCAGCTAATGTATAATTATTATTCCCATTAAACCCTAACAATTTAATAGGCCTTAATCCTGCTTATTGCATGTATGAAGTTACCAATATTAATCATAAACATGAAAGTGTACCCTGAGGTGCTCGGTAAGAGGGCTCTTGAGCTTGCTAAGGTCGCTGAAGCTGTGTCCAGGGAGTTAGGTGTGTCCATTGCCGTTGCCCCACCAATTACTGAGCTTAGGCTTGTGGCTGAGAACGTGGGAATACCCGTGTATGCCCAGGGTGCTGATCCAGTTGAGCCTGGGGCTAGGACAGGGCATGTACCGCCTGAGTTCATTAAGGAGGCCGGGGCGTCGGGAGTAATACTTAATCACAGCGAGAATAGGCTCCTCCTAAATGACCTTGGCTGGCTCGTTAACAGGGCGAAGAACCTCGGCCTAGAGACTCTCGTGTGTGCGCCGGACCCATACACGAGCGCGGCTGCCGCTGCCCTTGAGCCAACGGCAGTAGCAGTTGAGCCACCCGAGCTTATTGGCACTGGTAAGGCCGTAAGTAGGGAGAAGCCTGACGTCATTGTGAAAACCGTGGAACTCGTTAAAAGAGTTAACCCGAGCATTCCGGTCATCACGGGGGCCGGTATTGAGAGCTATGAGGATGTTAAAAGGGCCGTTGAACTTGGGACACAGGGAGTCCTGGTAGCTAGTGCCATTGTTAAGGCGAGGGATTGGAGACAGAAGATTATGGAGTTAGCCAAAGCATTACATTAATCTATCTATACAGTCTTGGTTAAGTTTATAAGGTTACTATATTTGCTATATAAAGTATTGAATCCACGTATAAGCTTGTTAAGCAAGGCACGTAATAGCCACATCTTTCACTGGCTCACTGCTTAGTAAAGGTATGCCCAAGGGTGGGTACGAAAATTGTAGTGCATGTTCTGGGACCTGGCATATTAGATGGAAGGATTCTTGCTCAGGTTAAGCCCATGGCCATTAATCCTACTCAAACCTAGACCTACTACCCTCTACCTCCTTCTCCAATCTCTCAACGAGTATCTTAACCTCATCACTCACATTAACAGTCCTCATGGCATCCTTAGCCCTGTTCAGGTAATCCCTAGCCTTTAAGTAAAGGCTTCTATCATCATAAGCAATGGCATTTTGGAGATACATAAAGCTAAGCATTGCCAAACCAGTCACGTAACCCTCCGAATCCCTGTCAGCAAACCTCAGGGCATCCTCATGTCTCCTAATCAATTCCTCATCAATGGACCAACCGTTGCCGGGTGATATAAAGACCGTCCGCTCAACTCTCCTCTTTAATATTGGTATCATAACGCCATGGTTAATTAAGTACCTGTTTAGGAGAATAAGACCAACGCCAACAACGACAGCACCCACCGGAATGCTTAGGTAAGATGATAGGACAGCATTATGTAAGACGTGTTGGAGGGAGTACTGAGTGAGTATATAGGCACCAGTGCCAATTAGGGCTATTAATAGCAAGAGCAATGCGTATTTAAGCCTTGATATTCTCTCATTAGTAATCTCAATCTCCTTATAAATCACCTTCTTCCCCATACGTAAGCCATGCGTATTGGATTCCCTTTTTAAACCCAGCTAAATAATTATGCCAAAATTGAATGTATTATGAGTCTCCTGATTAGCATTTAAGTTCCGGGGTAGAACTAAGTTCTCCGGTGCGGAACTGGGGAGTTGAATCATTAAGTTAAGTCTGGACTAATTCATGTAGGGCAAGCCTAAGCATAATTTAAAAACTGAACTTTTAAATTATATTATCAGGAGATGGCTAGAGGTTATGGCTGTGCCCCTCTCTGGCGGTGCCTCTTAATTATTTGCCTAAGCACATACTGCAGTATGCCTCCATTGAGGAAGTACTGAACCTCCATCGGCGTGTCAAGCCTCACTAGGAGCTTCGTCCTAACAACCCTACCGTCGGGCTTATGAATAACGAGGTCCACGGTCTGCCTAGGCTTTAATCCCTGGGACAGCCCTATTATGTCGAAGGTCTCGTCACCCGTTATACCGAGTTTATCCACGTCCTCACCCTCCATGAACTGAAGCGGTAATATGCCCATCTCAACCAGGTTACTCCTGTGTATCCTCTCGAAGCTCTTCGCAATGACAGCCTTTATGCCCAGGAGCTTCGGGCCCTTCGCAGCCCAGTCCCTTGAGCTACCGGCTCCATAAGTCTGACCAGCAAGTATTATTAGTGGTACATTCTCCTCCTTATACTTCATGGCCGCATCAAACACAGTCATTAACTGCCCATCGGGCCAGTGAATCGTGTAACCACCCTCAATGACCTTACCACCCATCTTATTCTTAACACCCCTGCTCCAGAATGCACCCCTGACCATAACCTCCCAATTACCCCTCCTAGTACCGAAGGTATTGAAATCGCTTGGCTTAACGCCAAGTGATATCAAGTACTTACCCGCAGGTGAGTCCGCGGGTATTGAGCCCGCCGGTGATATGTGGTCCGTGGTTACGTTATCACCAAGCACCAACAACGCCCTAGCACCAACTATGTCCTTAACCTCTACAAGCCTATCTGGGTCAAAATCGTCAAAGAACGGTGGTCTCCTTATGTACGTATTCTTTGGATTCCACTGATACAGGTCGCCACTTGGCGCCTTTAACGTGTTCCACTCATCAGGTACTAAGTCGCCAATCTTGGTATACTTCTCGGTGAATTCATCGGGCGTTACATACCTCTCAACATAGCTCCTAACCTCATCATCACTAGGCCACAGGTCTTTCAGGTAAACGGGCTTACCGTCACTGGTATATGTCACTGGTTCCCTTGTTAAGTCCTTATTAACGGTACCTGCCAATGCATAAATGACAACCATGGGCGGCGAGGCCAGGTAATTAGCCCTGACGTCCGGGTGTATCCTGCCCTCAAAGTTCCTATTGCCAGAGAGCACTGCCGCCGCAACTAGGTCATTCTCCCTAATAGCCTTAACCACAGGCTCTGGGAGTGGACCTGTATTGCCTATGCAAACCATGCATCCAAAGCCCGTTATGTAAAAGCCTATCTTCTCAAGGTACTGAAGTAGCCCCGACCTCCTTAGGTACTCCTCAACAACCCTAGAACCAGGTGCCAGCACAGTCTTAACGTATGGAGGCGGTGAGACACCAAGCTCAACAGCCCTCTTAGCGACCAAGCCAGACGCCATTAATAGGTATGGATTACTTGTGTTTGTGCAGCTTGTTATTGCGGCAATGGCCACAAACCCGTCCTCAAGCTCCACCTTCTTACCATCAAGCTCTATGACAACTTTCCTCCTGCCACTTATGTTCCTCTTCTTGTTCCTATCCTCAATGACTGGTTCAATGCTCTTAGGCACGTCGCTCAAGGATCTCCTCTGCCACGGGAGTGAGGGGCCGGCGAGGCTCGGCTCTATGGCTGATAGGTCAATACTAATTACCTGGCTATACTCAACATCACCCTCCTTCGGTGAACCAAAGACCCCCTGTTCCATGAAGTACCTCTCAACAAGTGATATTAACCATTCATCCCTACCAGTAAGCCTTAGGTAAGCCAGCGTCTGTTCATCCACTGGGAATAAGCCAGTGGTTGCCCCATACTCAGGGGCCATATTGGCTATCGTTGCTCTATCGGGTATGGGCAACTCCTTAACGCCCTCACCAAAGAACTCGACGAACTTATCAACCACGTTATACTTCCTAAGGGTCTCGGTTACGTATAGGACTATGTCCGTAGCCGTGACACCAAGCCTCGGCTTACCATAGAGATAAACACCAACAACCTGCGGTGGCAATACAGCTATTGGCTGACCAAGGAGCGCGGCCTCGGCCTCAACACCACCGACACCCCAACCAACGACGCCAAGCCCATTGATCATTGTTGTGTGGGAGTCCATGCCAACGACAGTGTCGAAGTAGGCAAGCCTCTCACCGGGTCCGAGGTCCTCGGTCATCACGACCCTGGCAATGTGCTCAAGGTGTACCTGGTGTATAATACCGGTGCCTGGTGGGAATACCCTGAAGTTCCTGAAGGCATTCTGAGCCCACTTAAGGAACTCATACCTCTCCGCATTCCTCTCAACCTCGAGCTTAATATTCAACTTAACCGCGTCAGGCCTACCCCAGTAATCAGCCTGCACGCTGTGGTCTATTATCAAGTCAGTCGGCACCTGTGGATTAATGACCTTTGGGTCAATGCCGTATTTAGCCACAATCTCCCTCATCACTGCCAGATCAACTAGGGCAGGTACTCCCGTGTAATCCTGCATTAGGACCCTCGCAACCTTTATCGGAACCTCCTTAGTACCTGGATTCTTCGGGTTCCAATGGAGTAGATTCTCAATATCCTCCTCAGTGATTGCCTGCCCGTCGTAATTCCTAAGCAGGTTTTCTATGAAGACCTTAATCGTGTATGGGAACCTGGCAATATCAAAGCCCTCCCTCTCAAGCGCCTTTAATGAGTAATAACGAACTTTGATACCGCCAACATCCATCGTGCTTAATGTATTCCATAGATTAGGCAGGTTCTTGGCCACGATGATATAACTAACTCATTAATTTTTAATATTTGCCCTTTAAATTAGCGAAATCACTTCGCAAATTGATTATACCCGGAGGCGTTAACGTTGTAGTAAGTTAGGTCCCAGGTAGGTGGTGCACTTAATTCGAACGGTATCATGTAACTAGCCGGTAGTGTTGCGGTGGTTCCATTTAGGAATGTCACCTGCATGTCGAACATCGTCCCATTAAACACATAGTCATATATTGGGTACTTCGTGTATGCATACTGGAATTCAAGCTGTGTATACGTTGCAAAGAATGGCGTCCCACTATACGGTATTGCATGTATCCATAGCTGGCTCGTGTTATAGTCATAAATCTCGAAGACTATCTCCTTAGCCGTAATGTTATAATAGATCATCAATTTAAGTAGTGTATTGTTTGGTGTTGGTATGCCGGGTAGCACCGCTGGGTTCATCGTAGTCTCGTTGAAGTAGTAATGGGCTATGCAGTTCTTACCAGGTACGTACCAGGGGGCGATGGTACCATTCGGGTCTAGGTCAACACCTACCTGGAAGAATCCTACACATGATGACCTAGTGGCTCCGTAGTAATTCATGGCATTTATCTGGAAACTCAATATGCCGACCTGCGGTGTGTTCCAGTACTTAAGTAGTACGAGGGCCGTTAGATTATAGAATGGCGGTAATAACGTTGTGAGAAGGCCTGATCCCTGTCCATAACCCTCCATATTATTATACTTCTGTAGGTAAATCGGTATTTCCAGGCTCGTGACTATTATGTCTGTGTAATAAACAGTCCCGCTGGTAGTGATTATGGCTGCCGTGTAGTAATTACCTGCCTCGGGTACGGAAATCACAAAGGGAGGTTCATCGGTCTGGTCCACGAATACCTGCATCACCCAACCAGCGGTTTTATTATACGGCGTACTGGCATTAAACACATTAACCATTATGAAGACCCAACCCGGTGGATAAAGCGCACCTGAAAGACTTGATAGGGATATCACGGGTTTGAGATCCGTTAAGTTTGGACCAGCCCAAACATAGCCGTCGGCCACACCTATGATTGCCACGGGCTCGTAATTACTATTCACAAGGCCAAAGAACCCACTGCCACCACTACCATAATAAATTGCCACCTGGAATGATAGGAATTGATCACCCCTAACTATTAATGATGGATTAACAATGTCAACCTGGGGCTCATTATTCATGGCTGTGGACTCTAGCGCAGGTTCGCCCCAATAATTGGGTTGGGTAACTATTACCGGTGTTTGTCCGCTGATGGGTATCCATCCATAATAGCTTAAGGGCTCGTTGACATACTCAAAATTAGACACATAGGCAAAGGCGCCCGTAAGCGATGCCGCGGGTGCCATTCTCGGCAATGGTTCGTGCACTCGCACCTGTTCATGACGAGGCGTGTAGGCATATATCATTAATATGGTCGTGAGTATTACTGCCATTGTTATTATCATTATTTTTATGGCTTTCCGGTTACCCTTTGTCATAAATTAAGTTATTATTTAGTATTATTTTAAATTTTACTATTTAAATTCAATCGCCGATCATTGATTTCTCCTCTGCAGTTACTTCTTCCTCTGAGTCTACGTGTAGTCTCCTTGTTTGTATGCCATCAGGTGTTAGGAGCACCATCTTTACTGATGCTCCATCCTCGCCAAACCTCGTTAAGTACCTAAGTAGTACCTTATTTGCTAGGACTATGCCTATGTGCTGTGTCTTACCATTCAGTGAGACACTCTGGTGGTAATGCCAAATCTCCTTCCTTGTTATTATATTGAATTGTTTAACTATTGAGTCCTTATAATCATCGAGAACCAGGTTATAAATGCTTAATACCCTCCATATTCTCTTCGTCGGGTTTATCTCCCCGTAAATGACCACGACAGGCCTCTCGGTCTTCTTATCCTTAACCCTTGACTGGTAAATGGCCGTTATCACGGGCTTTGAATCAAGCATCAATAAGTCCTTAATTGGTTGCCTATACCTAATCACGGCGGCCATAAACGGCATTAATAACCTAAACCTAAACTCCACACCATTCGGTATCTTCACACTATCGAAATTACAATTATAACAGTGAATTCTCACGATGGCCGGTGATGGCTCTATTAACCTCCTTATGAAATCCTGACCTTCCTCAATGAGTTCCTCATTACCTACCTTCTTAGATTCATCATTAATAGCCATCAATATTCTATCACCTTTAGAATTTATTAAATTTATGGTTCATAATGATAATATTGTTCTATGGAAAATATGCAGATTTTGCACCTTACAAACTACTTTTTAATTGGTCCATGAATTTAATAATTGTATGGCGAAGTACGAATTAAGGAGGTATATAACGTATGGGCAATTAATTATGTGGCCTAGGTTAATCGTGAATATTAAGGATCATGTGAAGATTATGTTCGTAACGAACCTATCAAATAAGGGTGAGATTAGGAGCATTAGGTGTTCAAGGATTGAATTAATAAAGCATAGACCTATTGCCCAGTAGACTTCAGGGAATAAACAATAACCTCCTTATTACCCCTAATAATGACCTGCCTCTGAATCAAACCCTTCCTAATCAAAATACTCAATGCATTCCTAACAGTCCTGCTTGGAAGCATGGTCTTTTCAATGATCTCCTTCTGTGTTAATTGACCCTCATACTCAAGGATCTTAAGTATGAACTTAGCGCTAGGCGGCAGGTCCATGTTTGCCAACAGGCTTATTTTCTTTTCATAACGTCCAATGGCGCTCGAGACCTCACCAACCCTAATGAGCTTGAGTGGCTTCCCAGACGTTATCTTGACCTCATTACCAACGTAAGTCCTGATACTACCATCAATTATCACCTCAACCCTAGACCTGGAAATTAAGTCCCTTATAGTGATTATGGAATCGCTGGGCACTATGACGGGTACGCGGGCTAAATTCGTACTATTAACGGGCACTATCTCAAAGACCTGAGCCCTCGAGTGTATTAATGGGCCGCCCGCCGACATTGCGTATGCGGTGGAGCCCGTGGGTGTTGATATTATTAAGCCATCAGCAACGTCATGCCATAAATACTCATTATTCACATATAGACTATACTCAAGAGTTATTGCACTCCTGGCTGGGAAAATGGCAACCTCATTTATAGCATTTGGCAATTTCTTTCCCTTCGCATTCACGGAAAGCCTGAGTATCTCCTCAATATCATAATTGCCACTCATTATTGTTGATAATGCCTTATCCAGGTTTGTTATGTCCACGGAATTCAAAAAGCTTAATCCAAAACCAACCGTGAGGACAGGGCCTTCCCATGAGT